>NZ_LN898221.1:453052-1442721 GCF_001457815.1 Vitreoscilla massiliensis | reverse complement strand
GGGATCATTTCTCGTTCTTTTCTTTTGAGAAGCAGACCAGAAGTTATATTAGCTTAGAGATTAAACATAAGAGTTTGATCCTGGCTCAGATTGAACGCTGGCGGCATGCTTTACACATGCAAGTCGAACGGCAGCATGGGTGCTTGCACCTGATGGCGAGTGGCGAACGGGTGAGTAATACATCGGAACGTACCAAGTAATGGGGGATAACTACTCGAAAGAGTGGCTAATACCGCATACGCCCTAAGGGGGAAAGCAGGGGATCTTCGGACCTTGCGTTATTTGAGCGGCCGATGTCTGATTAGCTAGTTGGTGGGGTAAAAGCCTACCAAGGCGACGATCAGTAGCGGGTCTGAGAGGATGATCCGCCACACTGGGACTGAGACACGGCCCAGACTCCTACGGGAGGCAGCAGTGGGGAATTTTGGACAATGGGGGGAACCCTGATCCAGCCATGCCGCGTGTATGAAGAAGGCCTTCGGGTTGTAAAGTACTTTTGTTAGGGAAGAAAAGCTTGTTGATAATACCAATGAGTCATGACGGTACCTAAAGAATAAGCACCGGCTAACTACGTGCCAGCAGCCGCGGTAATACGTAGGGTGCAAGCGTTAATCGGAATTACTGGGCGTAAAGCGAGCGCAGGCGGTTATTTAAGTCAGGTGTGAAAGCCCCGAGCTCAACTTGGGACGTGCATTTGAAACTGGATAACTAGAGTGTGTCAGAGGGGGGTAGAATTCCACGTGTAGCAGTGAAATGCGTAGAGATGTGGAGGAATACCGATGGCGAAGGCAGCCCCCTGGGATAACACTGACGCTCATGCTCGAAAGCGTGGGTAGCAAACAGGATTAGATACCCTGGTAGTCCACGCCCTAAACGATGTCAATTAGCTGTTGGGAGATTAAAAGCTCTTGGTAGCGTAGCTAACGCGTGAAATTGACCGCCTGGGGAGTACGGTCGCAAGATTAAAACTCAAAGGAATTGACGGGGACCCGCACAAGCGGTGGATGATGTGGATTAATTCGATGCAACGCGAAGAACCTTACCTGGTCTTGACATGTGCGGAATCCTCCAGAGACGGAGGAGTGCCTTCGGGAACCGTAACACAGGTGCTGCATGGCTGTCGTCAGCTCGTGTCGTGAGATGTTGGGTTAAGTCCCGCAACGAGCGCAACCCTTGTCATTAGTTGCTACCATTCAGTTGAGCACTCTAATGAGACTGCCGGTGACAAACCGGAGGAAGGTGGGGATGACGTCAAGTCCTCATGGCCCTTATGACCAGGGCTTCACACGTCATACAATGGTCGGTACAGAGGGTAGCCAAGCCGCGAGGTGGAGCCAATCTCATAAAGCCGATCGTAGTCCGGATCGCACTCTGCAACTCGAGTGCGTGAAGTCGGAATCGCTAGTAATCGCAGGTCAGCATACTGCGGTGAATACGTTCCCGGGTCTTGTACACACCGCCCGTCACACCATGGGAGTGGGGGATACCAGAAGTAGGTAGGATAACCGTAAGGAGTCCGCTTACCACGGTATGCTTCATGACTGGGGTGAAGTCGTAACAAGGTAGCCGTAGGGGAACCTGCGGCTGGATCACCTCCTTTCTAGAGATAGAAGAGGCTTGACGCATTCACACTTATCGGTAAACTGAAATGAAGATGCAAGAAGAAACAGCAACGACCTGGGTTTGTAGCTCAGCTGGTTAGAGCACACGCTTGATAAGCGTGGGGTCGGAGGTTCAAGTCCTCCCAGACCCACCACTTATTAAGTAAGACTTATAGGTGATGGTTGTGGTTGGTACGGAGTTAGCTGAGTATGATGTATTCAGACGAGGCGAGAAGAAGCGAAGCATACTTATGTATGTGAGCGACTGAGCAACGAAGTATCAATACATCAGAGGGGGCATAGCTCAGTTGGTAGAGCACCTGCTTTGCAAGCAGGGGGTCATCGGTTCGATCCCGTTTGCCTCCACCACTGACTGCTGTAGTAACTTTGCAAATCAAAGAAGATTAACAGCTGCGGCTGTTATTTGTTTCCTTGTTAATAAGGAAATGGTATACTAGTCGTCTTTGATTTGCGAAGCGTGTGAGCGGATAAGCAGTACAAAGCGAAACACATAAAAAGCAACGCATTGATCTTTAAAAAATTAGAAAGCCGAAATCAACAAACAAAAGACAATGTTGTTGTTTAAGCAAGACGTAAGTCAGCCTTTACAGGCCGCTTAAATAACACAGTAATTTGGGTGATGATTGTATCTGCGATTAACGAATTCAAAAGGCGTTAATCGTAACAACCAAGTAGTAAGCTTTATTGTAAGAGAGAATCAAGTTTAAGGAAGACACGTCAACTGTCCAGTTAAACAAAGTCAGAGGTTCTTGAAATGATAGAGTCAAGTGAATAAGTGCATCAGGTGGATGCCTTGGCGATGATAGGCGAAGAAGGACGTGTAAGCCTGCGAAAAGCGTGGGGGAGCTGGCAATAAAGCTTTGATCCCGCGATGTCCGAATGGGGAAACCCACTCAATTTATTGAGTATCCTAGACTGAATACATAGGTCTAGAGAAGCGAACCTGGAGAACTGAACCATCTAAGTACCCAGAGGAAAAGAAATCAACCGAGATTCCGTAAGTAGTGGCGAGCGAACACGGAAAAGCCTGTTAGTGATATTAGTCGAGATAGAAGAACATTCTGGAAAGTATGACCATAGAGCGTGATAGTCGCGTATTCGAAATCTCAATTAAGGTACTAAGCTAACGACAAGTAGGGCGGGACACGAGAAATCCTGTCTGAATATGGGGGGACCATCCTCCAAGGCTAAATACTCATCATCGACCGATAGTGAACCAGTACCGTGAGGGAAAGGCGAAAAGAACCCCGGGAGGGGAGTGAAATAGAACCTGAAACCTGATGCATACAAACAGTGGGAGCGGACTTGTTCCGTGACTGCGTACCTTTTGTATAATGGGTCAACGACTTACGTTCAGTAGCGAGCTTAACCGAATAGGGGAGGCGTAGAGAAATCGAGTCTTAATAGGGCGATTAGTTGCTGGGCGTAGACCCGAAACCGAGTGATCTATCCATGGCCAGGATGAAGTTGCCGTAACAGGTAATGGAGGTCCGAACCCACTAATGTTGCAAAATTAGGGGATGAGCTGTGGATAGGGGTGAAAGGCTAAACAAACTCGGAGATAGCTGGTTCTCCCCGAAAACTATTTAGGTAGTGCCTCGAGGTACACTGATGGGGGTAAAGCACTGTTATGGCTAGGGGGTTATTGCAACTTACCAACCCATGGCAAACTAAGAATACCATCAAGTGATTCCTCGGGAGACAGACATCGGGTGCTAACGTCCGGTGTCAAGAGGGAAACAACCCAGACCGCCAGCTAAGGTCCCAAATGATAGATTAAGTGGTAAACGAAGTGAGAAGGCCCAGACAGCTAGGATGTTGGCTTAGAAGCAGCCATCATTTAAAGAAAGCGTAATAGCTCACTAGTCGAGTCGTCTTGCGCGGAAGATGTAACGGGGCTCAAATCTATAACCGAAGCTGCGGATGTGCGCGTAAGCGTATGTGGTAGGGGAGCGTTCTGTAGGCCTGCGAAGGTGTGTTGTGAAGCATGCTGGAGGTATCAGAAGTGCGAATGTTGACATGAGTAGCGATAAAGGGGGTGAAAAGCCCCCTCGCCGAAAGCCCAAGGTTTCCTACGCAACGTTCATCGGCGTAGGGTGAGTCGGCCCCTAAGGCGAGGCAGAGATGCGTAGTCGATGGGAAACAGGTTAATATTCCTGTACTTGATTTAAGTGCGATGTGGGGACGGAGAAGGTTAGGTCAGCAAACTGTTGGAATAGTTTGTTCAAGCCGGTAGGTGGAATTCTTAGGCAAATCCGGGAATTCATTAACACCGAGAAGTGATAACGAGGTTCTACGGAACTGAAGTGACCAATACCACGCTTCCAGGAAAAGCCACTAAGCTTCAGCTTAAATCGAACCGTACCGCAAACCGACACAGGTGGGCAGGATGAGAATTCTAAGGCGCTTGAGAGAACTCGGGAGAAGGAACTCGGCAAATTGATACCGTAACTTCGGGAGAAGGTATGCCCCATAACGTTAAGGATTTACTCCGTAAGCGATGTGGGGCCGCAGAGAATAGGTGGCTGCGACTGTTTATTAAAAACACAGCACTCTGCTAACACGAAAGTGGACGTATAGGGTGTGACGCCTGCCCGGTGCTGGAAGGTTAATTGAAGATGTGCAAGCATCGGATCGAAGCCCCAGTAAACGGCGGCCGTAACTATAACGGTCCTAAGGTAGCGAAATTCCTTGTCGGGTAAGTTCCGACCCGCACGAATGGCGTAACGATGGCCACACTGTCTCCTCCCGAGACTCAGCGAAGTTGAAGTGGTTGTGAAGATGCAATCTACCCGCTGCTAGACGGAAAGACCCCGTGAACCTTTACTGTAGCTTTGCATTGGACTTTGAAGTCACTTGTGTAGGATAGGTGGGAGGCTTTGAAGCAGAGACGCTAGTTTCTGTGGAGCCGTCCTTGAAATACCACCCTGGTGACTTTGAGGTTCTAACCCAGATCCGTTATCCGGATCGGGGACCGTGCATGGTAGGCAGTTTGACTGGGGCGGTCTCCTCCCAAAGAGTAACGGAGGAGTTCGAAGGTTACCTAGGTCCGGTCGGAAATCGGACTGATAGTGCAATGGCAAAAGGTAGCTTAACTGCGAGACCCACAAGTCGAGCAGGTGCGAAAGCAGGACATAGTGATCCGGTGGTTCTGTATGGAAGGGCCATCGCTCAACGGATAAAAGGTACTCCGGGGATAACAGGCTGATTCCGCCCAAGAGTTCATATCGACGGCGGAGTTTGGCACCTCGATGTCGGCTCATCACATCCTGGGGCTGTAGTCGGTCCCAAGGGTATGGCTGTTCGCCATTTAAAGTGGTACGTGAGCTGGGTTTAAAACGTCGTGAGACAGTTTGGTCCCTATCTGCAGTGGGCGTTGGAAGTTTGACGGGGGCTGCTCCTAGTACGAGAGGACCGGAGTGGACGAACCTCTGGTGTACCGGTTGTCACGCCAGTGGCATAGCCGGGTAGCTAAGTTCGGAAGAGATAAACGCTGAAAGCATCTAAGCGTGAAACTCGCCTGAAGATGAGACTTCCCTTGTGGTTTAACCACACTAAAGAGTCGTTCGAGACCAGGACGTTGATAGGTGAGGTGTGGAAGAGCGGTAACGCTTGAAGCTAACTCATACTAATTGCTCGTGAGGCTTGACTCTATCATTTGAAGAACTTCGAATGATGAAGCTTACTACAATAAGCATACAATTCATTACCTGTTGATTTAAGTTTACGTAAGGCGCATAATACGCGACTTACAAAAAGCGAACCTTGTGAAAACAGTCCAAAGACGCTTCACAAAACGGCTTTCTAATACCCTTTTTGTTTGGCGGCCATAGCAAGTTGGTCCCACGCCTTCCCATCCCGAACAGGACCGTGAAACGATTTAGCGCCGATGATAGTGTGGATTACCCATGTGAAAGTAGGTCACCGCCAAACTCCCCATTCTAAAGCCCTGATGCAATGCATCAGGGCTTTATTCATTTCAGACGCAGACCACACAATACAGCAGAATTCCTAGCAACATACTAGGTACAAGCGGCATGTAAGCATCACTGAAATCACAAATATAAGCAGTAAATAATCCACAACTGACCAGACCCAACAACTCACATACTCATACGTGCTTGCTGTAACAACACAAATACATCATCAATACTTAAAGCGGCCTGTAAATCGGTTTGTTATCTTACAGGCCGCTTTATTTTTGTAGATGAACACTAGGCAATGTCGCATTCAGAGTGGTTTTTGTGGCAATCAGACAGTTAGCCATTTGGTAAAACGCTTACCATGTTTGTGTGGCCATGCCATCTTTTTTAAATCACTGAAAGATAAGGGTAAACATGTCATCTCAAACAACATTGACAGCAGGCATTCATTTGTTGAAAGCCGGTGCGTTGCGCATGAATGAATTGTCGGAATTGAAAAATATGCCGGCTTTGCAAGGGCAAATTTTGGATGTGCCATTGGCGGCGGCGCAGAACACGCCGCTGACTTTGGGTTATTTTGCCCTGCAACCCTCGGTCAGCTATGAGGCGCATTTCGATTTTATCGAAGTCAAAATCGTCACCAAAGGCAAGATGGTGGTGCGCGATGCCAACAATCACAAATACGTGGCTGAGGTCGGTGATGTGTTGGTGTTTATGCCCAATACTTTGGTGATTTTTGATGGTGAGAGCGATGGCGAGGCGGTGTATTTTAAAAACACGGCGGCGGTAAGCAGTTATTTGGAACCTGCCATCGCTTAAATATCTTAAATATTTGGCATTGAAATGCAGTAAAAGCGGCCTGTAAACGATTTACAGGCCGCTTTATTGTGCGCACAGCTTGGGGGAGTTGTACATAAATATAGAATCAAACTCTTAATTTTTTGCTCTAGGTCATGAGAGGGGGGGTTGAATTTTCGCTCAAAAAACAGCGCTGTTAGTATCCATGCACGCAGCGTGGGTTGGTTTTGTGCGGGCATATGGGATGGCTAATTGAGGATGGCTCATGAAACCAGCAAACACATAAATAAAGACTTTGTTTATGGCTTGGGGGAGTGATGTTAAAGAAATCCACACAGTTTGTTGTATGTAAAGGCTTATTGTGTTTGCCTTTGCTTTTGGGCAATCAGGTATTTGCCAAAGTCATTTCCGAGGACTTTCGCGGTGCCACCACCAGCCACAATTGGATTTTTCCGAAAATTGGTGGTTTACACAGTTCTTCATCCTCGGCCGCGTTTGCGCGCCGCCCCAATCAAGCCTGTCTGACGGCGGGGGATGGCAAAGGCACAGGCTCAATTACCCAAGCGGGCAAACCGCCGCGCTGTTCATCGCGCAATGACACTACCGGCAACGGGGCTTTGCGTTTAACCCCGGCGGATTTATACCAATCTGGTGGCATTGTGTCTGATTTTACCTTTGCCACCGATGAGGGCGTCGAGATTTCGTTTACCACTTATACCTATGGCGGCACTGGTGCGGATGGCATGTCGTTTGCCTTGATTGATGGTGCTGCGCCGATTACGTTGGGTGGCTTGGGTGGGGCACTCGGTTATAGCTGCCCGGCCACAGGTTACAATGAGCGCGGCAGCGGCATGCGTGGGGCGTATTTGGGTGTGGGCATAGATGAATGGGGCAATTTCTTAAATCGCAATGACAACAGTGGCAATGGCCCATTCGGCAATACCAATGCAGGCTATATCGGCATCAGAGGCAAGGGCGACATCAATCTGGAGTATTTGAATACCTTAGACAGGTCATTCTTTCCTTTGAATTCGATAGGTGAAAACCGCAGTGTGTCCTTGTGTAAAGATGGCAGGGTCAGTGGCAGCGGCAAAACGCATACCTTGGCAAGTTTGCAAGTCGACAATTACAAAGTCATAGACTATGTCAAATTGCCGTCTAATATGCCGATAGGCTCCAAAGCCAATAACCGCAGTCAGGCGATACCAATCAATTACCGTTTGAAAATCACCTCTGAAGGCTTGTTAAGCTTTTGGTGGAGCTACAATGGTGGTGCTTACCAACCGCTGTTAATCGACAAAAACATCATCAGCAGCAATGGCAAATTGCCCAGTTCTTTTCGCTTTGCCTTTGCCGGTGCCACCGGTGGTTCCACCAATAACCATGAGGTGACGTGTTTTAAAGCCGCACCGGCCAATTTGTCCATAGGCACTTCGCCTTCCAATACCCCAGATGGGGAATTCAGAACCGACACTCAGGTATTCAGCGCTTATTACAATTCCAATTACTGGATAGGCAATTTTACCGCCACTACCTTAACCAAAACCGCTCAAGGCGGCTTGGTCGCCAGCAGCAAGGCCAATTGGGATGGTGCTTGTGGTTTGCTGGGCGGTGCGTGTGCGGCCACCGACAGCGATGTCAGCCCATTATCGCCTGCCAACCGCGTGTTGTGGACCAGCAAGAATGGTGATGGCATTGCGTTTAAATGGAGCCAATTGGACAAAGAAACGCAAAAAATACTCGATACGGGCGACAATTTGGGTGAAGAGCGGGTGGCATATTTGCAAGGCGTGCGCACTTATGAAGGCAAAACCGTCGGCAGCGCCAGCACCGTATTTCGCGAACGCAAAGGCATCTTGGGCGACATTGTGCATGCTGGTGCGGCGGTAATCGGCCCGCCCAAAAAGAACCAGCAATACCAAAACACATGGCGTGACCAGCTTTATCCTGAGCTGAAATTGGCCGAAAACAAAAATGGTGCCCAGACTTACCAACAGTTTACCAAGGAAAATAATGACAGGTTGAATGTGGCTTATATTGGTGCCAACGATGGTTTTGTGCACGGTTTCAGAGCCGGAGCCTACGATGCCACGGGCAAGCGCTTTATCGGTAACGATGCCGCCAAACCCAATGATGGGCGCGAGGTGTTGGCGTTTATGCCCAATGCGGTATTAAAGCGCGTGCATGGGCAAACGCAAGAAGGCCTGAATCTGAGCAATACCCGTTATGCGCACAATTACTACCATGACTCTGCCATCGGCAGCGGTGATGTGTTTTATCAAAATCAGTGGCACACTTGGTTGGTGTCGGGTTTGGGCAATGGTGGCGCTACCGTGTATGCCTTAGACGTAACGCGCCCTGATTTTCATGCGGGCAATGCCTCTGAACATGTGTTGGGTGAATGGTCTTACGACAGCAAAGACAGTGTGTGGCAGTATTTGGGCAATACTTATGGCAAACCTGAAGCCGTGCGTTTGCACAATGGGCAATGGGGTTTTGTGTTTGGCAATGGTTGGTGTGAAGACCAAGATGCCGCCAATGGCAATTGCAGCAAAACCGCCACTGGCGAAGCGGGCATTTATTTGATGCTGGTGGACAGTGACAGCGGTAAAATCAAGTTTGAATTTTTGAATACCAAAACCGGCACGGCCAAATTGCCCAATGGTATCGCCGAAGTCACACCGGTGGATTTGGACGGCGACAACATCACCGACTTTATTTACGCCGGCGATACCTATGGCAATGTGTGGCGTTTTGATGTCAGCGCCAAGACCGTATCTGAGTGGCAAGCGTCTACCTCGATACGTAAGTTGTTTCAAACCCAAGCCAATCAACCCATCAGCAGCAAGATAGTGGTCACGCACGGCAACCGCGACAAACGGGTGATGCTTAATTTTGGTACGGGCAAGCGTGCCGCTGGCTATTTGGCCAAGCAAGATGAGTACATGAAGGCCACGCAAAGCCTGTATGGCATTTGGGACAGCCAATTGGGCCAGTGGAACAGCAAAAGCCGGGTGCAATACCGTGTTTTGACCAGTACCACTCTGCCCAGCCGTGCAAACTTGACCAAGCAAACCATGGACAGCAGCAATTTGCTCAGCCAAAACGAGGTGTGTTGGGCCGATGTGGCGGCCTGTAAAGGCAGTCCCAGTCATGGTTGGTATCGCGATTTGCGTTCTGAAAGAGTGGGCACGGTATTGCAATACGAGCAAGTGGTTTACAACCCAGCGGTGTATGAAACGGCGGTGTTGTTCAATACCTATATCGACGGGGTCAGCTCGGTGGCCACTTGTGAGCCGATAGACTCCAGTGGCATGACGTATGGACTGGATTACAGCACCGGCAAGGGTATAGACGATATGTTTGTGGGCACGAAAGGTGCGTATGCGATGCCGTATGGGGCGATGGGTGATGTGGTCATCATCGTGGTGGATGGCATTCCGTATCTGCAAGTCAAACGCAAAGATGGCACGCTGACTTATGTGGGCTTGAAAATACCGAAAGAGCCGACGACGCCGAGCTTCATTGGTTATAAACGCTTGTCGTGGCGTGAGATTTTCTAAATCCTAGGCTGCTCAACTCTGTTTGATTAATCTGTTATGGCAATATTGAAGCGGCCTGTAAACCTTTTACAGGCCGCTTGTGTCTTGTGCACAAGCATGGCTGTCTGCTTCGCAACAGCAGTGCCCATGCGCCTTGTTTACACTGAGTGCATCAGTTAACCAGGAGAGACTCACCATGATGCACACCCATCCCGAACACAAATACGCGCCTTATCCCGTGCTTGAGCGTCCGCAGCGCCGTTGGCCAAATCAGGTACTCAGCCAAGCACCGCGCTGGTGTTCCACCGATTTGCGCGATGGCAATCAGGCCTTGGCTCAGCCCATGGATGGGGCGAGCAAGGCGGAGTATTTTCAATATTTGGTGGAAATCGGTTTCAAGGAGATTGAAGTGGCGTTTCCAGCCGCTTCCAGCACCGATTATGATTTTGTGCGCTATTTGATTGAAGGCCAACACATCCCAGATGATGTGTCCATCCAAGTCATCACCCAAGCGCGGCCTGAATTGATAGAACGCACATTGCAATCGCTACTGGGGGCGAAGCAAGCGATAGTGCATGTGTACAATGCCACCGCGCCGGTGTTTCGCGAGCAGGTGTTTGGCATGGATAAACACGAAGTCATCGCTTTGGCCGTGGCGGCGGTGACGCAAATCAAGACGTGGTGTGATGCCCATCCCGAAACCCAGTGGACGCTGCAATATTCGCCAGAGACGTTTTGCATGACCGAATTGGATTTCAGCATCGCTATTTGCCAAGCGGTGCAGGAGGTGTGGCAAGCAAGTGCCGCCAGGCCATTGATTTTGAATTTGCCTGCGACGGTGGAAGTGAATACGCCGAATGTGTATGCCGACCAAATCGAAGCCATGATAGATGCCTTGGCCATTGATGCGCACACCACCATCAGCTTGCATCCGCACAACGACCGTGGCACTGGTGTGGCAGCGGCGGAGTTGGCCATGTTGGCAGGGGCAACGCGGGTGGAAGGCTGTTTGTTTGGCAATGGCGAGCGCACCGGAAATGTCGATTTGGTGACATTGGCGCTGAATCTGTACAGCCAAGGCATACATCCGCAATTGGATTTTTCCAATATGCGCAAAGCGGTGGCAATGGCGGAGAAAATGACGGCTTTGCCCGTGCATCCGCGCCATCCATATGCCGGTGAATTGGTGTTTACCGCATTCTCAGGTTCGCACCAAGACGCGATTAAAAAAGGCTTTGCTTGGCGCGAGATGCGGCCTGTAAACCTGTGGCAAGTGCCGTATTTGCCGCTAGATCCACAAGATGTGGGCGCCACTTACGAGGCGGTCATCCGTGTGAACAGCCAATCGGGCAAGAGCGGCGCCGCGTGGATTTTGCAGCAAAACCACGGCTTAATCTTGCCTGCCTATGTGCAAAAACACTTCAGCCAGTGTGTGCAAGCGCACACCGAGCAACACGGCCAAGAAATCAGCATAGCCGCGATTTGGCAGTTGTTCCGTCAGCAATATGGTTTGCACGCTGTACCAACTTGGCGCGTACAAGACTATGTGTACGATGCCGAAAGCGGCGTGCTACAAGCGCGTGTGCACACAGAGCACGGTTTGGAAAGCTTGGTAGGCAAGGGTAAAGGCATGATCGCGGCGTGGGTGCATGCTTTGTCAACGTGGCGTGAGCAAGACGTGAGCGTGTTGCATTACGATGAGCACAGCTTGGGGCAGAACACCCACAGCCAAGCCGTGGCCTATGTGGGCTGTCAATTCGATGGCGGCGCGCCTGTGTATGCGGTGGCCATAGAACAAGATGCGAGCAAGGCGGCGCTGCAAGCGGTATTGAATGCGGTGGTTTTGCAAGCGCCAGCGCTTAAAGCGGCAGTTTGAATTCGGCTTGGTATTCGGATGGCGTTTGCTGCATATAGGATTTGAACATGGTGGCGAAGGCGCTGGCATTGTCGTAACCGACGGCGATGGCAGTGTCCATCACGCTCATGCCTTGCACCAAGTAAGACAAAGCCGTCAGCAAGCGCTGGCGGCGCAGCCATTCTTGGAAGCTTAAGCCGGTTTCTTGGCGAAAATAGCGGCTGATGCTGCGCTCGTTCACACCAGCCAATTGCGCCACATCGGCCAATTGCCACGGGAAATGCAGCCTGTCCAGCAACACATCGCACACGGCTTTAAGCTTGCCTTCTTGCGGCAAAGGCACATACAGCGCTTCTTGTTTTAAGGCACGCAATTCGTCCAAAATCAGCTCGCACACGCGCTCTTGCATGGAGTGGGGTTTTATGGCCTCAAAGGTGGCGGCGCGTATGATCAGTTCACGCAGCAAGGGTGACACTTGCGAGGTTTGCGGATGCGGAATCAAATCGGCGCGCGCCAACGGCTGCACAAACACGCTGCGCGCCGCCACATCGCTGAGCATTTCCAAGCGGTGCGGCGTGTGCGGCGGCAACCACACCGCATAGGTTGACGGCAGCATCCACACCGCTGCACGCGTGCGCACCCGCAGCAAGCCTGAAATCGCATATATCAATTGAAAACACGCATGCTCATGCCAATCCTCAACACTGTTGGCGGCATACTCACCGGCATACACATGCACGGCTTGGTTAGGCAATTCATTGGCGTAAATCATCGTGGTAATCGCTGGCTAGAAGGGAAACCCATCGTATGGGTTAGATTGTGGCAAACATCAGGCTCGCTGCACAAGAGCATAAGCACCATCAACATCACCTTGCTTGATTTGTTATAGCCGCTATCAACATCAATAAGCGGCCTGTAAACGTTTTTATTGTTTACAGGCCGCTTGTATTGGGTTGTTGCGACCCTGTTCTTTTTAAGGTGTGGGTGCCGACATCAAATGTCCGCCTTGTAGCTTCTCCACCAAAAAGTCGATGAACAAGCGCATGCGTTTGGGCAGGTGTTCTTGTTGGTAATACACCGCGTGGATGTGTTGGATGTGGGTTTCTATCTCGTTTTCAAACAAGGCGACCAAACGGCCGGCCTGTATGTCTCGCCACACCATGAATTCGGACAAACAGGCGATGCCATGCCCTTGTAACACCAATTGGCGCACGGTTTCGCCATTGGAGGCTTTGAGCACCGGTTTCACAGTGATGCGTTTGCCATCTATGGCCAGCGGCCAAGTGTTCAGGTGCGCAGGTTTGGTAAAGCCTAAAGTCGCGTGGCTGAGTAAGTCTTGTGCTGTGATGGGTGTGCCATGTTCGGCCAGATAGTCGGGGCTGGCCACGATATAAAGGCGGCTGGTGCACACCAGTTTGGAATGCAAACTGGAATCGCTGAGGGTGCCAAAGCGAAAAGCAATGTCGGTTTTGTGTTGCAACAAGTCTATCACTTGGTCGTTGCTTTGCAATTCGATTTCAATATTCGGATACATCGCTCGGAATTCGTGCATCAGCGGCACCAACACATGCAGCACAAACGGTGTGGCCGAATCCAAGCGGATTAAGCCGGCGGTGTCGCTGTCCGATTGCAATAACAAGTCTTCGGCATGGTTTAAGTCGGCGAGGATGCGCCTGACCTTGTCGACAAACAGCATGCCTTCTTGGGTGAGCTTCATTTTGCGGGTGGTGCGCTCGAGTAAGGTCACACCCAGCTTGCCCTCCAAGCGGTTGAGCGAGCGGCTGACGCCCGATGCGGTTTGCTGCAATTTGTCTGCCGCCGCCACAATCGAGCCGGTGTCGACCACGGTGATGAAGGCGTGCAATTCTTCTAAGCTGGATTTCATGGCAGTCATTCGTGATTCATACGCAAAAATATTTTGAGTGATTCGGTATTTTTTGGCAATAACAAACTGCGTATCCTTGCTGGCTGTATCCATTTGTCTGTTTGAATCGGCGACCAGTAGCCAGCTCAGGCGCGGCCATCAGATAAACCACAGTCGTTAACATCCCACCACATACCTCACAGGAATACAACATGAAACTCAATCTGCCCTTATGGGCTTTGGCCATAGGCGCGTTTGCCATCGGCACTACCGAATTTTCACCTATGGGTTTGCTGCCGAATATGGCCAGCGATTTGGGCGTGAGCATCCCCAGCGCCGGTATGTTGATTAGCGGCTATGCCTTGGGCGTGATGTTGGGCGCACCATTGATGACGCTGTGGTTTGGCCGCTTTGGCAAACGCAAGGCTTTGATGCTGTTGATGGCGATTTTCACCGTCGGCAATGTGGTGGCGGCGTTGTCGCCTTCGTATGCCAGCTTGATGGTGGCTCGCTTAATCACCAGTTTGAATCACGGCGCTTTCTTTGGCATAGGCTCGGTGGTGGCAGCCAGCGTGGTCGCGCCCGATAAGCAAGCCAGCGCCGTCGCCAGCATGTTCATGGGTTTGACCATCGCCAATATTGGTGGTGTGCCGTTGGCGACTTGGTTAGGACAACACATTGGCTGGCGCAGCGCCTTTGCCGCGATTGCGCTGCTTGGTGTCATCACCATCATCGCCTTATACCGCGCCTTGCCAGCGGGTACGGCGGCAGCCAAACCGAATGTGCGTGCCGAATTGAAAGCCTTGACCCGTTTGCCCGTTGTATTGGCTTTGTTGACAACGGTATTGGGCGCGGGCGCGATGTTTACCTTATATACCTATATTGCGCCAGTCTTGGCCGACTTGACCCACGCCAGCGCCGGCTTTATCACCGCCATGTTGGTGTTAATCGGAGTCGGCTTTTCCATAGGCAACCATTTGGGCGGCAAATTCGCCGATGTGTCGGTGGAAAAAACCGTGGTGGGCTTTTTGCTGATGTTGATGGTGGTGATGTTGCTGTTGCCGTGGTTGGCACAGACGCAAGTCGGTGCGGCACTGGCGCTGTTGTTGTGGGGTGTTGCCACGTTTGCCATCGTGCCACCGGTGCAAATGCGGGTGATGGCGGTGGCACATGAGGCGCCCGGTTTGGCATCGTCGGTGAACATTGGTGCGTTCAATTTGGGCAATGCGTTGGGCGCGGCTGCCGGTGGTTTGGCCATCAGCATGCATTGGGGATATGCCGCCGTATCATATGTGGGCGCGGCCATTGCAGCGGGTGCACTAATCTTGGTATATGTGCAAGCGAAATGCTTGCCTGCAACAGGGCATAAGCAGCATATCTGCCCATCTATATAACGAAAAGTTTGCTATGCATTGTTTAGTGTATTGCAACTAAATTAGTTGGAATGCATTACTCTAGAATAGTCTGTCTTGAAACTCACTATTGCGGCAATTTCAAGTTATGAAAGTGCGATACCATTGCTTGAATCTGTTTTTCATCTTGTTTGCTAAGTTAATAACACTAATATAGTTGGCCTCGGTAAATGGGTTTGGCATGCAGTTTGCATTATAAAAACAAAGACTTCGGCAGGCGGGTAACAGGCATTAAGCCTGTAATTAAGCTCTAAATATCCCGCCACTGAACTACCGTTTAAGCACTAAAGCTAACCGTTTATTTAGAGGTGAATGACATGGCAAACTTATTCCAAACCATCGCGACCAATATCCGCAGTGCATTGCCACGCAGTGTTAAGGCTTTTGAGTTATATGCACATGTGTATCCTCAGTATTCGTTCAGCGCCATTTCGGCATTGCATCAAAACGAGCAGCGCGTGACCGCCGATGTGTTGAGCGACAGCGTGTTAGACGAAACCTTGGATTTGTTGCAACAGTTGAAACAAAACGATTTGTTGCAAGGCAAGGTGTGGACGCAGTGCAAAATCAGTGTCGATGCTGACGCCGGTGTGACGTTTGAATTTGCGCACATTCCGCTCGAACACAGCCACCCCCATTTGTTTATGCAAGGCATAGAGGTATTGGCCGCGCAAGACTTGGATGCTTACGATGTGGACGAGGATGAATGGTTGGCGGTGAAAGACATGAATTTACAGGCCGCTGTGATGGCACCGGTGAGTGTGGCGTGCACACCGCAAAGCCAGTTTGCCGTCGCAATAGACTATGCCATCGGTCGCAATGGCATCGCGCAAAACACTGAACGTGCGTATGAATACTTTGAACGTTTGCTTAATTGTGAAGCCACCTCATTGGCCGCGTATTACAACTGGGCGGCGATGTGGGATTTGAACCCACAGTATGTGGAAGAATCGCAAATCGATGTGCGCACCATGCAAGCACGTGCCAAAAAATTCGACCCCGCCGCGCAATTTGTGTTGGGCTTGATGTACCAATCGGGTTACCAAGGTTTGGCCGCCAATATTGAACACGCCAAACAGTGTTATTCCAAAGCCGCCGAACATGGCTTTATCCCAGCCCAATTGCGTTTGGATGATTTGTGTGTCGACAGCGCCGGTTTAGCTCAGGATTGATTCGAGTTATCAGACCGCATATCAGTAAAGCAGAAACTTAGGTTTCTGCTTTTTTATTGTGCCGTTGTGGTGGTGTGAGGGGTGAGGCCAGCAAGAAGGTGCATACTATGTGAGGTGTTAATTAACACTTGGTTGATAAACAAACATGGCATAAATGGAGAAATAAGCGGCCTGTAAGCTTTTAAAAAGGTTTACAGGCCGCTTATAAACGATGTTTATATGAACCGAGAATTCAGATTTCCATCCGCACAATGGGCTAGGCAGGGTTTTACTAAACCAAGGTAATACTTGCCTTGGTCGAGAGACGCATAAATCCTAATGGTTAAAGGCTTCTCATATAGAAAAGCGGCCTGTAAATCCGTAATAGGTTTACAGGCCGCTTGTAGTGGGTTTGCATGTTTACTGCGTATGCAAACGCTTAATCAGCACAATGCGCTTGTCACCGTCTTACAAATCCAAAGTAATGCTGCTGCCTTTGGCGCGCGACACGCATATCATGATGGTTTTCTGGCTGGCTTTTTCATCGTCGTCCAAATATTGGTCGTAATGCTCGGCTTCACCGGCCAAAATCGCGGTTTCACAGGTGCCACACGCGCCTTCGCGGCACAGGCAATCGACGCTGATGCCAATTTTTTCCACTGCTTGCAAAATGGATTCGTCTGGCGCTACGGTAATGGTCTGGCCAGTTTGCGCCAACACCACTTCAAAGCCAGCGCCATCAGTGGGCATGGTCGAGGCGAATTGTTCCCAATGGATGTGTTCATCGCGAAAACGGGCACGGTTACAGGCCGCGATGGTGGCGTCGATCAAGGCTTTGGGGCCGCACACATACACATGCGTGCCCAAAGGCTGTGCTTGTACCAAGGCTTCCACATCCAAGTCTTTGCCGTCGCTGTTGACATAGCTGTGGCAGTTGGACTGATGCGAGCCGGCCTGTAAATCGCCCCACAATGCGCCGTGCTCAGGTGCGCGAAACGCATAATGCAATTCGTAATCGACGCCGCGCGCCGCCAATTCTTCCAATTGTGGGATGAACGGGGTGATACCGATGCCGCCAGCAATCAAAATATGGCGCTCGCCGCGTTCGGATAAGGCAAACAAATTCTTAGGTTCGGTGATGTGGATGTGGTCGCCCACTTGTACGGCATCGTGCATGTGTACCGAGCCGCCTTTGCCGTCCACGTCTTTGCGCACACAGATTTTGTATTCGGACAATTGCGCCGGCGAACTCATGAGGGAATAGGCATTCGACAATTTGTCGCTCATTTGCACAATGATGTGGCTGCCGCCAGTAAAGGCCGGAAAGTCGCCACCATCGGCTTTTTGAAACGTGAATTGTTTGATTAACGGCGTCAATTGTTGGATGTCGCTCACGACAACGTCCATCATGGTGTAGTGATTGGCCATGGTATTTCCTCTTCTTGCGGACTGCTGATTCTTAAGTGATGGCTTTGTAGCCATTTGCTGTTGCATGTAGTGTGTGTATCAAACCGCCACACACAGGTATTTGGTTTCAATAAAGTCTTCTATGCCGTATTTCGAGCCTTCGCGTCCCAAACCCGATTGCTTGACGCCACCGAAGGGCACGACCTCGTTGGAGATGGCGCTGGTGTTGATGCCGACCATGCCATATTCCAATTGGCGGCTCACGCGCATGATGCGCGACAGGTTTTCGCTGTACACATAGGCGGCCAAGCCGTAAATGGTGTTGTTAGCGGCGACGATGGCCTCGGCTTCATCATCAAATGCAATCAACGGTGCAACTGGGCCAAAGATTTCATCGCTGACCAAGGCCATGTCGGCGTTCACATTGCTCAATACGGTCGGCTCAAAGAAATTGCCACCGAGCGCATGCGCTTTGCCGCCAGTTAAGACTTGTGCGCCTTTGTCTAGTGCGTCTTGCAACAAGGTTTCGACCTTGCTCACGGCTTTTTGATTGATTAAAGGCCCGATGTTCACGCCCGCGTCCATGCCATTGCCCACTTGCAATTGCGCCACGGCGGCGGCAAATTTTTGCGCAAATTCGGCATAGACCGAACGGTGGATGTAAAAGCGGTTGGCGCAGACACAGGTTTGGCCGGCATTGCGGAATTTGGCAAACACCGCGCCTTGTACGGCTTTGTCCAAATCGGCATCGTCAAACACGATAAACGGCGCATTGCCACCGAGTTCCAGCGACATTTTTTTCACCGTGGCGGCGCATTGCTGCATCAATAAGCGGCCAACAGGGGTAGAGCCGGTAAACGTCAGTTTGCGCACTTCGGGATGCGAGGTGAGCACCGAACCGATGGCAACCGCATCGCCAGTGACCACATTGAGCACACCTGCTGGAATGCCGGCTTGTTCGGCCAGCTTGGCCAAAGCCAAGGCGGAAAACGGCGTTTCATTGGCCGGTTTCAATACCATGGTGCAACCTGCGGCCAAAGCCGGTGCGGCTTTGCGCGTAATCATTGCCAACGGGAAATTCCACGGTGTAATCGCCGCGACCACGCCTATGGCTTCTTTGCTGACCAACAATTGTTTGTCGGGTGACGGTGACGGGATCACATCGCCGTACAAACGCTTGCCTTCTTCGGCAAACCATTGCATAAACGAAGCGGCATACTTGACTTCGCCCAAGGCTTCGGCCAGCGGCTTGCCTTGCTCCAGCGTCATCAACGCCGCCAAATCGTCGGCGTGCTCCAACATCAATTGATACCAGCGCAACAATATATCGGCACGCTGTTGCGCCGTCAGTGCTTGCCACGGTGCCAATGCGGCATGGGCGGCTGTCACCGCTTGTTCGGTGGCAACAGCGCCTAAATTCGGCACGCTGCCGATGATGGCGCCAGTGGCAGGGTTGTCGACGGCAACGCTGTCGTCTGCAGCAATCCACTCACCATTGATGTAAGCGGCCTGTAACAATAAAGAGGTATTCATAATGCGCTACTCTGATAAGAAAGGCATGGCGCGAGCCATGCCTGTGTCCTCAAAACATCACGCTTGCGCGGCGGCAATCGGGATGACTTTGTTTTCTTTCGCCACTGGCAAATCTTGTTGGTAATACTTAGAACACAAGTGGTGGAAGTAAGCGATGCCATGCTCACTGATGCCAGACAAGGTATCGTCGGTCATGATGCGACCTTGGCCACGGTAGCCACGTGATTTCAGGCCGCGTTGCACGCTTTCTACCAAACCCAAATCTTCTGGGCGGAACACGGTGCGGTACCATTCAATCAAGTTTTGCTGTTCTTCGGTCAATTCTTCGTTCAAGAAGAAAATCTCGTAGTGTTGCACAGTGGTGTTGGCGTCTTTCGGGAATTCGTAAATCACCGTCATTTTGTCGCCACCTGGGTTCACATTGAACATGGTGCATGGCCAGGTCCAGAAGCCGCTGAATGACGCATCGGTGACCGATGGATCGAGCTTGAACGATTTTTCAGACGAGCGCGCATAGCCAAATTGCAAAGTCCAATTGCCGTGCATGGTGTGCCAGTATTTGTCCACTTGTACCGAGTCAGAGAAGCCTGGGTGAGCCGGGCCGCAGTGGTAGCATTCCATGTAGTTGTCGACGACGATTTTCCAGTTGGCTGGGGTTTCGGTGACAAAACGCGCCGCCATTTTCAAATCTTTGACGATGCTGGTGGTTTCGGCCAATTTCTTGGCAAAACCGCCCAATTGGTCTTCCACGCAAGTGGCGTTCGGGTCCATATTGATGAAGATGAAGCCGGCGTATTCTTCCACTTTCACCGGCACCAAGTTGGCACGCTCTTTGTCGAATTCGGCCACATGCTCGCAGTTGCGCGCCAAGGCCAAATTGCCGTCCAATTTGAAGGTCCAAGCGTGGTAAGGGCAGGTAATCACGTTTTTGGCTTTGCCGCTGCCTTGCAACAATTCATGGCCGCGGTGTGGGCACACATTGTAAAACGCGCGCAACACGCCATCTTTACCGCGCACAATCAAGATGTTTTCGCCGATGATTTGGCGGGTGATGTAATCGTTGGGTTTGGCCACTTCGCCGGCATGGGCCATGCACAACCATGTTTTGTAGAAAATCTCTTCTTTTTCATGTTCAAACACGGTGTCGCTGGTGTAATACGCCTTGGGCAAGGTGTAAGCCACTTCAGGTTTTTCGCAGAAATCTGCTGGCAGTTTGGCGATGAATTCCATGGTATTTCTCCTTGTTATGGTTGTTCGGTATTGCAATGGGTTAAGACAAATAAGGTTTACAGGCCGCTATCAATTGCTGGTACACAGACTTGACCGCGGGGCTGATGCGCATGGCTTTCAAGCAGCCATGCACCATGCCGATACCTTCTATGACAGCAACGGTGTTGCCGGCTTGTTGTAAGTTGGCGGCATAGCGCGCCACCGCCGTCTTGGCCGCATCGTACTCGGGCACAAAAAACACCGTCGGCACATGCTCTTGCAAGGCTGATGCTTCCGGTACGTGCAAATCGACCGTACCGGCGTAGTGTTGCCAAAAATAGCGGATGGACGCTTGGCTTAAAATTGGGTGTTCTTCAGCGCTGCTTTCCAACACCAAATTCGGGTTGATTGCCACCACCGCTTGGATTTCAGGCCGCTTGTGACTGCGGGCGATTTCCAAGGCCAACACCGCACCGGCATCGTCACCCATCAACATGCCGGCATTGGCGTTCAACTGCCATGCCGCCGCTTGTGCCAACACATGCTCGATGGCGGCGATGCAGTCTTGCTGGGCGGCGGGATAGGCTGCCTCAGGCGCCAGACTGTAGTCCACCGCAATCACGATGGCGTTCAAGTCTTTGCACAAAGGCGCGGTGATGTATTCATGCGAGTCCAAGCTGCCATACGTCCACATGCCGCCGTGCAAATACACCACCCACGGCCAACCTTGCTCTGGGGCAGGGCGTTGCGGCTTGTACAAGCGCAAGGCCACACCGTTGGCGGTTGCGGTATCGATGACGTCTATGTCTTCATCGATGGGCGGGGTATAGCTGTGACACCAAGCTTCATAAGTGGCACGTTTGGAATCAATGTCGTCGTCCGCTGGTTTGAACACGCTGTACCAGTGCACAAAGTAAGCCATATCATCGTCAAACTGATAGGCCGTGTGTGCGGGTCTCATGACGTTTCTCCATTTGACGTTGCTTTTGCTACATTCAAATCAGTGACCACGGCATTGGGAGTCACATCAGCTGTTGCAGCGGCCTGTAAACGCTCGGCTTCGGCCACATTGGCTTCATCGATTTTGTGTGCAGGCACATGGCCATAGTCTTGTTGCAACCATTTCACCAAGCCATAGGTTTGCACCAAGATGATGGCGATAAACGGTACGGCGGTAATCACGGTGGCGGCTTTCATGGTGTCTAGCGGTGCTTTCGAGAAAATCATCGCAATCGGCACCAAAGTCAGCATCACACACCAGAACAAACGGGTATTTGGCGATGGGTCTTGGCCTTCTTCCAAACCGCGGGTGCACGTGGCCGATACCGCATAACCAACTGCATCCATGTGCGCTGCCAAGAACACCACCATGATGATTAAGAAAATCCACATCATCAGTGTGCCCATAGGCAAGGTGCCCAATAATTGGCCGATGGCGACTTCACCCCCTTGTTTGCTGAGTATCTCCGGCACGTTGACGATTTGGTTGATGAAACCGTGTACGCTGAAGTTTTCAAACACGCCATACACAAACCACATGCCGATACAGCCAGCGATGATTACTGCCAAAATCACTTCACGGATGCTGCGACCTTTGGACACGCGGGTCACGAACAAGGCCACACCTGGAGCGTAAGAAATCCACCACAACCAGTAAAACACCGTCCACTCACGCGTGAACTTGCCATCGCCAAACGGGTCGGCAAACAAGCTCATGTCGACAAAATTGGTGGTCATCAAACCCAAGCTGTTAATGGTGTTGTTCATGATGAATTGGGTCGGGCCAAACACCAGCACATACACCGCAAACAAGACCACGCCGTAACACACAAATTGGCTCAAGCGTTTCATGCCATGATCCATGCCGATGTAAGAACTCAAGGCAAAGACGATGGACACCAGCAAGATGATGACCACTTTGGTGGCAAATGTGTTCGGTATGCCGGTAAGCAGCGACAAGATGTTGGTGAAGGTGACGGCTGTTAACACCAAAGAAATGGTCAAGGCGCCAAACATGCACAACATGAACAACAAGTCCACGGCACGACCGACCACACCGGTGGCTTTGTAACCAGTCACTGCCTCCACCATCGCAGCCAAACTCAAGCCTTTGTTTTTGCGCACATGGTAGTGGTAACACATGGAAATGGCGGCCAAGGCATAAATGCTCCAAGCGCTGGGACCATAGTGGAAAAAGGAATAGGCAACACTGAATTTCAAGGCTTCAGGTGAGCTCGGTGCCAGATTTAAACCGGGGGTTTGGTAGTAATACGCCCAGTCCAAAAAGCCCCAATACAAGGCGGACGAGCCCATGCCCGACAAGATAAACATGAATATCCATGTTGGCGTAGAGTATTCAGGTTTGCCTTCGCCCAATTTGATTTTGCCGTATTTGCTAAAAGCCAAAGACAGGCAAAACACCACTGATAAAAATGTAAAAATCAACACCGGCGCGGAAAAAGCCGTTGTCACCCAAAACAGTGCTTTCTCTGCCATGGCAATCGATTCCTTGGAATAAATTGCCAAACCTGCCACAGATGTAAACACCACCGCTAGGCTAAGGATAGCCAGCGGCTTATCGATGTAAGTCGCTTTCGTGTTCATGCGTGATCCTCTGATTCTGGATTTGTAGATTAAATTGTTATTGTTGTTTTTTTACAGGCCGCTTTTAGCTGCTCTGCAGGTATTGCGCGATGGTGCTGCCCACTTCTTGGGTGGAAGCACTGCCGCCCATATCAGGTGTTTTTGGACCTGAAAGTAACAGTTTTTCGATGGCTTGCATGATGTCTGCCGCCGCTGTTTGGGCGCGTTCATCTTGCTCACCTAGAAACTCCAACATCATTGCGCCCGACCAAATCATCGCAATCGGATTGGCAATGTTTTTGCCGAAAATATCCGGTGCTGAGCCGTGTACCGGTTCAAATAAAGAGGGGAAGTTGCGTTCTGGATTCAAATTGGCTGATGCAGCCAAACCGATGGTGCCGGTGCAAGCAGGGCCCAAATCGGACAAGATGTCGCCGAACAAATTGCTTGCCACCACCACATCAAAGCGGTTTGGTTGCAACACGAAACGTGCGCACAAGATGTCGATGTGTTGCTTGTCCATCGCCACCTCAGGGTATTGCGCGGCCATTGCTTCGGCGCGTTCGTCCCAATACGGCATGCTCACGGCCACGCCATTGGATTTGGTGGCAACAGTGATTTTTTTCTTGTCGCGGTTGTTCGCCATTTCAAATGCGTATTTCAAGATGCGGTCGGAACCATGGCGGGTGAACACCGATTCTTGCAACACGAATTCGCGTTCCGTGCCTTCAAACATGCGCCCGCCCACCGAGGTGTACTCGCCTTCGGTGTTTTCGCGTACCACATAAAAATCAATGTCGCCCGGTTCGCGACCGGCCAATGGGCAAGGCACACCAGGCAACAAGCGCACAGGGCGCAAATTCACATATTGGTCGAAACGACGGCGGAACTGCAGCAGCGAGCCCCACAGCGAAATGTGGTCTGGCACTTTGTCTGGCCAACCCACCGCACCGAAATAAATGGCGTCGAAGTTTTTCAACACCTCAAACCAGTTATCGGGTAGCATGGTGCCGTGCTCAAGATAATAATCACAACTCGCCCAATCGAATTGTGTGATTTCTAAAGCAATCTGGTGTTTGTCTGCAGCGGCCTGTAAGACTTTCAAGCCCTCTGGTAACACTTCTATCCCAATACCATCACCGGGAATAGCGGCAATCTTGTAGACTTTGTTCATGGGTTCGTAGCGTCCTTTATTGTATTTATAGTCAATGTAAGTATTTTGAATACCCACTTCGTTAGCGCAAACAGAGAATACCGCGAAATGGATTCAAGATAATTAAGAGAAACATGAATACAAAGGACACGAATCGTGAAGAATAAGCCGCAGATTTCTGATCTCGACGTTTTTTGTGTGGTTGTTGAAAGCCACAGCTTTGTCGGTGCCGCCTCAGAATTGGGCGTGTCGCCTGCATTCATCAGCAAACGCATTCAAATTTTAGAAAAAACCTTAGATTGCAAATTGCTTAACCGCAGCACCCGCAACCTCAGCCTCACCGAAGACGGCAAATACATTTACGAGCAATCGCGCCGCATCTTGGTGGACTTGGAATACATGACCGAAGCCTTGTCGAGCAAGAAAGACATGTTGGCCGGCAATTTGCACATCACCTGTGGCTTTAGTTTGGGGAGGCAATACATTGCGCCGCTGTTATCGCAATTGTTGGAAGAACATCCCAAACTCAAGCTGCAAATGAACACTTTGGACACACGCCAAAACCTGCTCAGAAGCAATATCGACTTGGACATCCGCGTCGGCAATGATTTGGACCCGAATGTCATCGCCCGACGTTTGGCGCCGAGCATACGCATCTTGTGCGCCGCACCGAGCTACCTACAGCGCAAGGGTGAACCCACAGGCTTGGAGGATTTGCACAACCACCAATGCCTGTTCATCAAAGAAACCGATTACCCGCTCGGTACTTGGAAACTGGAAAACCGCAACAAAGAACACACGATTAAATTGCGCCCACACCTGTCTTCCAATAACAGCGAAATCATCAAACTGTGGACGCTGCAAGGCCACGGCATCATGATGCATTCCTTGTGGGACGTGCTCGATTATTTGAAACAAGGCGAGTTGCTGCACGTGTTGCCAGACTTTTGGGAACGCGCCGACATCTTCGGCGTTTACCCCGCGCGCTTGACCCAATCGTCCAAAGTCAAAGTCTGTTTGGACTATTTGGAAGCAGAATTGGTCGGCATGTTGCCATTGGAAGAAATCGAAGCGATTACGCAGTACAGTTACAATCCGTATTAATCGGCATTTAAAAGCGGCCTGTAAACCTTCACAATGGTTTACAGGCCGCTTGTATGTCTTGTCATGAGTTTTGGCACTGGTTAATGGTTTCAAACCATGGTTGGCGTGTTAGCATGGCCTGATATGGATGCTGCAGATGTCTTTGTAGCTAGGACTCAGCAAGATTCAACACAGAATGTGAACACCGCGTGCATAAGGAGTGACACCATGATGACTTGGCTGTTGCGTTGGTGGCTGCACAAAAACCACCCACATCACAAACACACCCATACCACTCACACGGCCAGTCATGAGCAACACACGACTGCCAATCCGCATTCCAACCATCACCACAGCGATGCATCCCATACTTACTCGTCTCATTGTGATGGCGCATCCGCTTCTGACAGCGCTGCTTGTGATTCGGGTTCGTCGGGTGGTGGTGGGGAATGATGAGTAGGACAACTGGTTGTGCGTTTACCGATGTGGAAATACATGGCTCGATAGAGATGCAGCAGTATTAGCACACCATGTTCGCGGCCTTGATGCATGGCGTGGGTAAGGCAGCGTTGCTGTTATCTATTGGGTATCCAGTACTCAGTGTGTGTTGATTCAAGGCTCAGAAAAAAAGCGTATCATGAGTGGCAGCCGCCATGTCTTGATAAAACAAGTAGATGCGGCCAAATGGGTCTTTCCCTTTATTTTCGCTTGAAAAGAGTTTTCCATGCTTTGACTGATTTCCAAATATGCGCTCACGGCGGCGATGGTGGTGTTGATTTCTGAAGTGGCCAAACGCAGCGACCGTTTGGGTGGCTTGATTGCTGCTTTGCCGTTGGTAACGGTGTTGGTATTGATTTGGATGAAGTTAGAAGGGCAAAGCGCGCAAAAGATTGCCAACCATGCGTGGTACACATTTTGGTATGTGGTGCCGACGCTGCCGATGTTTCTAGTGTTTCCCTTGGTATACCCATCTTGGGGCTTTTGGCCAACGCTCATTGCGTGTTGCGCTTTGACGGTGGTGATTTTTGTCATTTGGGCGAGTGTGTTACAGCGTTTTGGCATGGTGTTGATGTGAGGCGTTAGCAGTAGCGATATTAAAATGCCGTAAGGCTTAAATGAAATGTCAGGCCGCTGTGGTGAATCACACAGCGCCGCTTATGAATGTTAAGGATACAGACTAAACATGTTGGTGATTTACATAGATGCCGATGGCTGCCCCGTGAAAGAGGAAGTGTACAAAGTGGCCAAGCGCTACCAATTGCCGGTCAAAGTGGTGGCCAATCATTACATCAACGTGCCTCTGAACCCCTTGTTTGAACAGGTGGTGGTTGCTTCAGGCTTGGATGAAGCGGACAACTGGATTGCCGAGCGCATTGAAAAAGACGACATTTGCATTACCGCCGACATTCCTTTGGCCGATCGCTGTTTGAAGAAACAGGCGCGGGCATTGAATGTGCGTGGCGAAGTGTTTAGCGATGACATGATAGGTCATGCTCTGGCCATGCGTGAATTGATGCGCGAATTAAGAGAGATGGGACAAGTCAGCGGCGGGCCTGCGCCGTTTGCAGCGCGCGACCGTTCGGCATTTTTGTCCAGTTTGGACCGCATCATCCAAGCGATTAAAAAAGAAGCGCAGCGCTAACATTATCATTGGACAGAGCACAACATTATCCAAGCTGTCCCATTGATGCGCCATTGCAAAGTGTTTCTTCGGTGTTTTGCCGCCTTGGTTTGCCAACACAGGTTTCCCTACACATTGTTTGCCCCCTCGTTTACTGCTTTTTCTGCTGGAGATGAAAACGCTTAGCCGCTTTCTTGTCGCCACTGTCAGCGATTAATGCCTGCTATTCCAAACGACTACACTCTCACATGAATCTCACTCATGCTTAAATGAAATTAAATCATTTTCATTCATGGCTTAACTTCGGTACAAACCTATCTTATGCATTTGCACAGCAAAGCTTGGTCACATCCAAGCGGATGAACAGCAAGCTTCGCTGTGCAAATTAAATGAGATTTGATTTGAGAAGAATTAGGGCACCCAATGACAATGAATACCGCGTTCACATTTGCCATTAAGCGCATTTGTTTTGACGAAAACTACCATCCAGCAGACAGCACCCGTCTGACCACCAATTTTGCCAATTTGGCGCGGGGTGAGAGCCGCCAAGAGAATTTGCGCAATACCTTGCGCATGATGAACAACCGCTTCAATGATTTGGCACATTGGGACAATCCTAAGGGCGACCGCTATTCGGTGGAAGTCGAAATCATTTCTGCCGATATGGACATAGACGGCAAAGGCGATGCATTTCCAGTCATCGAAATGTTGAAAACCACCATTGTTGATCACCACAACAACGACAAACGCATTGATGGCTTGGTTGGCAACAGTTTCTCATCGTATGTGCGCGATTACGATTTCAGCGTGTTGTTGTTGGAACACAGCAAACAGCAAGCCGTGTTCAGTGTGCCCGATAATTTTGGTGATTTGCATGGCAAATTGTTTCAATCTTTGGTGCATTCTGACGCGTATCAAGCGCAGTTCAGCAAAGCGCCGGTGATTTGCCTGAGCGTGTCCACCAGCAAGACTTACCACCAAACCGACAACCAACATCCGGTTTTGGGGGTTGAATATCAGCAAGATGCCTATTCCTTGACCGATGAGTATTTCAGCAAAATGGGCTTAAAAGTGCGCTATTTCATGCCTGCCAACAGTGTGGCGCCATTGGCATTTTATTTTGCTGGCGACTTGCTCAGCGATTACAGCAATCTGGAACTCATCAGCGCCATCAGCACCATGGAAACCTTCCAAAAAATCTACCGGCCTGAAATCTACAATGCCAATTCGGTGGCAGGCAAATGCTACCAACCAAGCTTGGAGTATCAGGATTATTCGCTCACCCAAATCGTGTATGACCGCGAAGAGCGCAGCCAATTGGCGGTGAAACAGGGCAAGTTTACTGAGGAACAGTTCATCAAGCCTTACCAACACACGTTGGAACAATGGGCGAAAAACTACACCACTAAGCAATATGCCACGGCATAAACACACACATAAAGACGACACATGATGAAAATACTGTTACCCACTTCCACTGCTGGTAGCTTGCCAAAACCTTCTTGGTTGGCGGAACCTGAAAAACTGTGGTCACCTTGGAAATTGGCCGGTGAGGAATTGCTGGACGCGAAACAAGATGCGCTGCGCCTGTCTTTGCAAGAGCAGCAATATGCGGGCATAGACATTGTCAGCGATGGCGAACAAACCCGCCAACATTTTGTCACCACGTTTATCGAACACCTAGAAGGAGTGGATTTTGAGCACAGAGAAACAGTGCGCATCCGCAATCGCTATGATGCAAGCGTGCCGACGGTGGTGGGCGATGTGGCGCGCAAACAGCCGGTGTTTGTGGAAGATGCCAAATTTTTGCGCAGCCAAACCCAGCAGCCAATCAAATGGGCGCTGCCTGGGCCGATGACCATGATCGACACTTTGTACGATGGTCATTACAAAAGCCGCGAAAAATTGGCGTGGGAATTTGCCAAAATCCTCAATCAAGAAGCCAAAGAATTGGAAGCGGCCGGTGTCGACATCATCCAATTTGATGAGCCAGCATTCAATGTGTTTTTCGATGAGGTCAACGATTGGGGTGTGGCCACATTAGAGCGGGCGATTGAAGGCTTGAAGTGCGAAACCGCGGTGCACATTTGCTACGGTTACGGCATCAAAGCCAATACCGATTGGAAAAAAACACTGGGTTCGGAATGGCGCCAATACGAAGAAGCCTTTCCGAAATTGCAACAGTCTAAAATTGACATCGTGTCGTTGGAATGCCAAAACTCGCGCGTGCCTATGGATTTAATCGAGTTAATCCGCGGCAAAAAAGTGATGGTAGGCGCCATTGATGTCGCCAGCCACACAGTAGAAACCGCCGAGGAAGTGGCCAATACCTTGCGCAAAGCCTTGCAGTTTGTCGATGCCGACAAGCTGTACCCGTCGACCAATTGCGGTATGGCACCGTTGCCGCGCCAAGTGGCACGCGGCAAGCTCAAAGCTTTGAGTGACGGCGCTGCCATCATTCGCCAAGAATTGACGGCGTAATCGCCATTGTTGCTGTATGGCTTAAGGGCTGCCGCTGTGATGAGGTGAATTCATTGCAGCGGTGGCTGTCCTTATTGCACCGAAAAATCGCCATATCTCTTGTGCAAATGCCTAAAGCTTAGCCGCATGAGAAAAGGTTTAAGGCATGCAAACATCAAAAAAATAAACAATAGAAAGCCTCTTATGATAGAAGCCAGCACACATCGAAATGCCATGTCTTTGCTGACCAGTGCCGTCAGTGTGGTGACCACAGCAGGGCTTACAGGCCGCTTTGGATTCACTGCCTCGGCAGTGTGCAGTGTGAGCGACAATCCCCCGACCTTATTGGTATGTATGAATACGCAATCTGGCTCACACGCGCATTTTATGCACAATAAAACCCTGTCTGTGAATGTATTGAGCGCGCAACACGAGCACATTTCCAAGGCGTTTGCCGCCAAAATCAGCCCCGAAGAGCGCTTTAGTCATGGCGAGTGGTCAGAACTGGAAACAGGCGCACCGATACTCGACGATGCCTTGGTGAGTTTTGATTGTCAGATTGAACAAGTAGAGGAAGTCGGCACCCACGCCATTGTGATTTGCCGTGTGCTCGCGATACAACAAAACCATATCCATCCCAGCTTGGTGTATTTCAATCGCGCTTATCACGCAGTGGGGCAAGAGCAAGCCG
This sequence comes from Vitreoscilla massiliensis, assembly GCF_001457815.1. GTDB lineage: Bacteria > Pseudomonadota > Gammaproteobacteria > Burkholderiales > Neisseriaceae > Vitreoscilla > Vitreoscilla massiliensis. The sequence continues at coordinate 1,412,814 of NZ_LN898221.1, read as the reverse complement.
CGTAATGGTGTACTCAGGCACGCAGTTACGGGCATAGGGTGGAACTAAGCTTCCAAATGCTGTAAATGGGTTTTGGTTAAGTCGATGAGCTGCTGCTTTAAGGATGCGGGCTCAATATTGATCAAATAGTGGTAAAAGCGATTGCAGTAATCCAGCAGATAATCCATTTCTTCTGCATTATAGCGGCCTGTAATCACCGCACAATCTTCCAATTCGCTTAAAACCATTTGTGGAAACGATTTGCTGTAAAACAAGGGCATGCCCTCTTTGCGGATGGTGATGGCAAAATACGCTTGCTGTGGCTCTTGCCTTAACTCATTGAAATTGCCCAAATGGATGGGCTGAAAATCGGGCAAAGCCTGTAATACCGCTTCGGGCACTTGTGTGACTGCAACTTTGTCGATTAAATCGCACCTGAATACGCGCAAATCATGGATGCCTATGTCAAAGACCGCCAATAACCATTTGCCAGATTGAAACCACAAGGCCAAAGGCTTAATGACATGGGTTTGCTTATTCATGTGTATGCGCAAAAATACTCGCTGCAAGATGGCTTGCAACAGCTGTTCCAGATGCTTGGCATGGTAAATTTGGGTGGTGTTGCGAATTTGTAAGTGTTTTTGCATGCGCTCGTAGGTTTGGTAGCTTTGCTTGGACAAAACCTGCATCAGCTTGGTGCTGATGTTGGAGAAATGGCTTTTGAACGGGCTGCTTTTCAATACTTCCAAGCCATCTAAGGCAAACAAAATGGCATGGATTTCCTCTTCGCTAAAGCGCACTGGGTCAATGCGGTAACTGTCGGCGATGACATAGCCTCCATAGCGGCCTTGCTCAGAATAAATGGGCACGCCCAATTCCTCTAAAGACGAGATATAACGCAAGGCGGTGCTGCGAGAGATGTGAAACTCTTGCATCAATTGCGCCAGCGTAAAGCGGCCTGTATGTTTGATGAAAACCTCCATTTGATGCAACAGAATGATTTTTTTCATGTTAAAGGTTTCCGTTTTTGATACCGTTAACTTATACGATGTGACTTTCTCAATCAAGATGAAAGTCACAGCGATGAAACGAATTGTGTTGGCAAAACCGGATGCGACGCCGTATAAAAAATTGGCAGCCATGGATGCAGAAATCAACAAACTGTTTGAGGCAGCGGGCTTGGCAAGCGGCTACAGCCATTTACTGCGCTTGCGTGTGTCACAGCTGAATGGCTGCGCTTTTTGCGTGAAGATGCATGCACAAGATGCGGCCAAATGTGGTGAAAACCTAGAACGCATCGCCTTGACCTCGGCTTGGGAAGAAACCGGCGTGTATTCCGAAGCCGAAAAAGCCGGCTTTGCGCTGGCCGAAGCGGTAACACACATTCAAAATCCCGCACTGTTTGAGCATGCGTATGCACATGCGTTGACGCTGTATACCGAGGAACAAATCGCGGCCATAGAGTGGTTGGCCATTATCATGAACACTTGGAACCGCGTTGGCATCAGCAGCCAATTACAGGCTTAAACCCCTAGCATGCGGCCTGTAACTGATGGGGCTGATGTCAGTGGCCGGCAATGTGAATGAGCAATGTATTTTAAGAGCCTCCCATCGGGAGGCTCTGTTTTTTTGGTGCTGGCAGTGTGTCACAGGGTTTAACAGCAGCTTACTACAATAAGGCTATTGAGCATGGGTAACACTGAGGCTGTTCAGTCTTGAGGGGCATGATATGTGGCGCAAACGACGGAACAATCATCATAAAAGCCTTGCTTTTTGATGGCTTTGCGCAGTGCTTCCAGTTTGTCGCTAAGGCTGTGATGGGCGCCCCAAATGTGTTCAAGTTGGGCATGGCTCAGCGCATCGGACAAGCCATCTGAACACAGCAAGACGGTTTCACCGGCCTGTAAGGTGAACGACATGGTATGGATTTTAAAATTGGCTTCGTCACTGTCGGCAATCAAGCAGTGGGCGAGGCCATGGTAGATTTCGGCATACTCTTGCTGGGGCAGTGCTTCGCCTTGTTCGATTAAATCAGCCAACACGGTGTGGTCATGGCTGATTTGCTGCCATGCGCCGGAGGCGGCAATGCGGTAGGCACGGCTGTCGCCGACATTACAAATATGGCAGATTTGCTGGGCAGAGACGGTGGCCGACACAAACGTGGTGGCAGAACCAAAATACTGTGCCGCCATCGCATCGCAAAATTGACCATGATGCCGGCGCAAAAACCGGCCTTGCTCATCGCCATATTGGGCAAAAGCCTTGATCCAAAAGCGGCTGGCCAAATGTGCGGCAGGGCTGTTAAACACCCCATCGGCAACCGCAATGCGAACAGGCAGCTGGTGAGGCTCTAGCAAACGGGTCTTATGCAAAATGGCGTGACACATGTTTTCACCATTAAATAAGGCATCTTGGTTTTTGGTTTTGCCACTGCCTGCCATTTGAAAATAAGCCAGTTGTAACATCGTCTTCCTTCATTAAATAATGGTATTGAATAAAAGGTGTTACAGGCCGCATATTCCCTACACCGTCCTGATGTGGAGATTGGGTGAGGATAGGGTGAGTTGCCAGCTCAGCCCTTATCTGCCAAAAGCACTGCAACACATATGAGAAAAAGGGTCTAAGCTTTTTTGGCCGCGTTCCGTTCTAATCTTCTTGCCTCCATGAGTTGCCTGAAATGAAGTTGCAGCTCTTCAATCCTATTTTTTCTTTCTAATACGGCTTGCTTGTAGTCAGACAGGGTATTTTTTTGGGCATCCAAATCCAGATACTGAAAGGCAATTTCAATGTCTTGGTACTCTGGTTTGGCCGCCAATACCGTGGTTTCCTCAAACATTGGTGAGCTCGCCAGATACGCCATAAAACGTGCTGCTTGGTTGTATCCCAAGGAAAAATGCTGTTGCAATTGTTTTATGCTGATGATTTCCATGTTCAAGGCTTCAAACTCCAAGGCCACAAACAGTTGCGCTTCGGTATCGTGTATGTCTGCAGAGAATTTTGCTTGCGTCATGGTGTCGTCCTTTTAAGTCATGGTTGATGGAGGCGCTGAGCCTGAGACCATGACCATTATGGCGGCTGCATACGACATTCTGTGTCGCTACAAATGAGCAATGCCATATTGAATTCAATATGGCATGTGTGTTTGGCGATGGGGTTATGGCTGATTCAGCACATTGATCATTGCTTGATGGTGATTTCGTATGCTGGCCTTATCCCAAGTGTCGGCCTCTTGCATCATGATTTGCAATTTAAGGCTGTTGTGCTCCGTGTTGATAAAGTTTGCTTTCTTGGCCTTGGGCATATTATTGCTAAAGCGAGAGTTATGGCTTTGAGAAATCAGGCAGAGATTTCCCAAACAGTGTAAGTCTTCATCGTCTGCCAACTTAAATATTTCATCTGGTGGATTTTGAGGATAAAAATGCTCAACCGAATTTCTGAACGTGAATCTGAAATCTTGTCCCTCTTTTTGCCACAATAAATAATCCAAGCGGTTGAAGATGAAATTGGGAATGGCGGTGCCACCGCTGTTAAGCATATTTTGCAATTTTTCGGACATGACTTCATCAGATGGATAAGTAGGCCGAACAAAGCTTGCTTGATTGATTAAATCAAAAAAGTCGGTGCCTGCGCCGTAATGGCCAAAATAATAGCGGTCACTTAAGTCTTCTAAAAAGGCGATGTAAGACTCAGCATCCAGCTCGGTATTCAGGTGGGTACGGGCAGGCGAGTCATACAACCATTTTAAAACTGCGTACAGCCAGTTTTTGTAAATGCGCGATGGGTGTGAAACATGGAACATGGACAGCAACAGCTCGACCCGCTTATTGTCTGCAAACGCATTGTGGTATTGGTAGGAGTGTTTATTGTAAGGCTTGATGGTGGCCAAAGACCAATGGTCATCTTGCTGTTTGGATGTGTCGGCTTTGATGATGTATTTGTCAAAAAGGAAACGACATTGACACAATGCCATGGCAAAACGCTTAATCTCATCGGCATCTTTTTGTACCAAGACCGCAAAACTTTCCAATAAGGTTTTTTCATCCAAGGCAATAGCGCGTGCATCTATATCCAAGTGCGCGTCGTGGTTGAAAATTTTGAATACGTGCATCAACAGGTTGGGAAAATCAATGACAGGATTAAATCGTCCTGAAGCCTCTGTTGCGGCTGACACCTGATTGATGTGCTTGCCCTGTATCACTTCCAGTATGGATTTACGCTCTGTATGCTCATCTTGCTGGGTCAATGCTGTGCTGATGGCATCAAAATCCTGTGGCAAGCGCTGCCAAGCATCGCCAAAGATATTTTTTCTGCTGTCACTCGGAAAGCCCAACACCATATAACGGTTCATGTCTGAGCAGGCATCCCAGATGGCGGCAAAAGCAGATTGTTCATGGCTGCTACAGTCTTGGGCGGCAAGGCGGCTCATTAAGCGGGCTTTGAGCACCTCATGTTTGGCCAACTGTTCGCCACGGGTATTCATGATTTCAAAATAATGGTTTAAATCTGTTTGCGGTGGTACTTCTGTGCGAATGATGTGCACTTTGTGCAGCAAAAAACGGGCCCGCTCTTGGCTTTGCTCATCATTCTCAGGCCAATGCTTTTTAAAGGCTTGGATGGCGGCTTGGAAATTGCTGGGCAAATCTGCCGTTGTCGAAAAAAGATGATTGAAAGCATGCTCAGAATCGGCACGGTATTCAAAGCCCGTATTGCGTTCAAGTGGAAGCAAGGCTTTGATATCGGCCTGTAAATGATCCAATTGCTGCAAATAGGCACTTAAAATGCCGAGAGTGGTTAAGCGCTGTTGCCCATCGATGACTTCAAATTGCCCATCATCGCGCTTAAACACCACCAAGCTGCCTATGTAATACTGGCTCTGAGCATCGCGCGCCATGGCATGGTTGATGTCATTGATTAAGGCTTCAATTTCATCATTGCCCCACGCATAATTGCGCTGATAGATGGGGATGATGTATTGATCGTGATTCAGTAAGGAGTCAACCGACAGGGTTTGTATGGATTGTTGATTATTTTGCATCGCTTACTCCCAATAATTCTTTCATTTTGTCATCCACATTGTCAAAGCGCATGTCAGATAAGGGTTGATTCATAAATTGCATCACGGCTTTGGGCTGCAATGCTTGCGCTATACAGAGCAACAGACTGCCACGATCTAGTGCGACTTGATCGATGGTATTAAAAGTGATGCGCTGCCATTGCAAACGTTTTTGGTAGACCCAAACAAAGGCTTTATACAGAAAAGGCTCCAATTGGGTGGCGCCAAACTTATCAACATACGCAAGCACGGTGCATTCAAACAGTTCACGCAAATACTGATCCCCCGCACGCCAATTGTTCTTGTAAGTATTTAAATAATCGATGAGATTGGTGTCGAAAGCCACTTGTCCCAGTGTGCGTATGTGCGCCAACAGTCCTGTTTGAGGATGAAACAATTCTGCATACAGTTGGCGGTAATGCTCAATATAGTGAAAAAACCATTCGCCATTAATCAATGCTTGCTGGGCTTGAAAACCGGCCTGTAAAAAGCGGGGATGGAACATCATGGGATTGTGGCTAGCCGCTTGCAACATGGTGCGCGCGGCGATGGTGTTGTGCAAATAGGGATATTCAGCCGTTTCAGCAATGCCTTTGAAGGTATCCAGTTCTTGGCTGGTGAATTGGTCGCCGCTTTGTTGCTGGTGCCAACGCCGCAACCTGAACAAAACCAAATTGATGATTTTGTACAAATTGGGGCTGTGTTCATCCGCCTGTGCCGCACTTTCCCAATTGGCCACACATTGGTGCACCGTGTTTACAGGCCGGTTTTGCATGGCACGCAAGTGATAGGCTTTGAGCAAATCGTAAGCTTCTAATGGCTTGCCGCGGGCATTTTGGCTGTCAAAAAATTGGAAGGCTTGATCCAAATTGTTTAAGGTGACGCAGACCATGTCGCAGCCCACATTATTGTCCTCGTCTTTGCCCAAGATGTATTGGGCAAAGCGCTTTTTATCAATTTGCGCACAGTCACTGAGCAGATACTGAATAAATTGGTGGTTTTGCATGAGGTTGTTATGGCTGATGCTGTGACCCAATTTTTCATGCAATAAATGACTGTTATCGTTTCCCAGTGCGTGCAGCAATAAAGACAAAGTAATGAGACGCTGCTGCCCATCTACAATGTCATGAATTTGACCATGTGGGTGTTGGTGCAAGACCACGGTGCCGATGCGGTATTGCTTTCCTTGTTCAAAATGCAGCAAGAGGTCATGAAATAATTGGGACACATGTTGTGCTTGCCATTTGTATGGCCGTTGGTAGTCGGGAATTCGGGGCTTTAAATCCAATACTTGTTGTATGGGCAGTATGGTCGCAATGTCTGGCGTTGGGTGTAGACTCATGTCTTTCTCGACTCAAGGGTTGGGTTCTGGGTTGTGCAGCTTGATGCATGCAGCTGTCGCTGTCTTCGCTGGCTGTGACATTAAAAGCGTAGTATGCGACAAGTTGTGTCGCATACAAACGCCTGCAAGGTGCAAACGGCTCTGTGCATTGATCTTATTGGTCGACAGGAATTTTTTCTAGCTCCCAAACATCGTCGCCAAATTTGGCCAACCACCAATCCAACATTTCACTGTCGTAGACCGTGGCCTGAATGTGGTAATGCTCTTGGCTTGCTTCGAGAATCTGTTGGTCAGTGGATAACGGTGTTTCGGTTAAATGAAAGCCAGACGTATGGCCTATCTTGAAGCGCAAGGTAATCTTCTTGCCCGTACCAAAGCCAAAACGGCCTTCGGATTGGTAATGTTGTAAATTAAAATCTGCGGGCCGTTCAAAAGAAAAGTGGGTCATGGTGGCAGACAAAAAGCGGTGTAAGGCCAAGTGGCGTATGTCTTCATAGCCTTCAAATTGCACCACCAAATACAGGGTGGGGCCTTGCTGTACCAAGGCCAGTGGCATGACCCGTTTGCAAAGACTGACACCGGTTTGGTTTCGGTACGCCACATCTAGCCAACGGTTGGCAAATAAGGCGGCACTGACCTCGTCTAAAATCGTTTCATCCACTTTGGCCGGCAACAATACTTGGCTGGTGGGAGCCACCACCACTTTATTCACCCATTCTTGTTCTGCGTGGTTGGACGCATCAAATGCTTGCAGCTTGATTCTTGCCTGATAAAAGATGGGCTCCAAGCTCTTTAAGATATTGGCTGGCAATAAATACTTCAGTTGCTTTTCAGCCAAATTAAGCATCAATGATTCTTTGGCATTCAAGATGGGGACTTCCAAACCCTTGGCATAGGCTTTCCAACGATAACCATAAGGCTTGCTCTGCATATTGCATTCAATTTCAAAATGCTCACACAGTTTGTTCATGATGCGTTGGATGGAGCGTATGTCACGCTCAAAACCCAAATGTTTTAAATGCTCAGCAATGTCTTGTGCACTGATGTAACGGGTTTTGGGGATGATGCGTAAAATTTCGATGTAGGCTATGGTCGTGTCTAAGGTGTCGGTACGCTGGCGCATGGTAACAAGTCTTGTTGATGTAAAGAGAGGTGTGCAATGGTGGTTTTGTAGGCCACAACAGTGTCTTGGTGGGTGCTCAAATGCCCATGGTATTTGAACCCAAAATGCGCCCATTGTCGATTGGCACAGTGAGGTATGCAGCAGAAAACAGCGTGCATAAGCCACCGCGATGCCATCACCGCAACAGTGCTGTCTGAAAGGAATACAGATTGATGATGGATGGTGGTGTTTTTTGAGGAAGGTATTACAGTTTGGAATGGTATTGCAATGGGACTTTAAGCCTCGCCAACAGGTGTTGTAAATATTGTCTAATTGTTTGTAATTTATAATTTTTTATTGATACTATTTATGTTAGTAGCATCATCTGTAGCAACATTTTAGCTCGCTAATTTTGTATGCTTTTATTGGTAGGGATATGTAAATTGAATTCATTTAAAAACTAGGGCTACTCAGGTGGAGGAGCATTACACGCTCGGAAAAGACAAATGAGAGTAGCTCCTAGTTAATATCACGCATTTAAGCTGGAATCAATTTTTAGTTTTGCCTTTATTATTTAAATTGTAACTTTCTGAAATCAGGTAAGTCAGCATATCAGCTTTGTTAAATCCATAAAGCATTTGAAGTTGTTTCAATTGTTTAAATGTTTTTTCATCTAAATGGGTATTCAATGGTGAAAGCATCTTTTTTTTCAATTGGAATATTTTATTACTATAAGCCATACTTAGCTTCTGTTTAATTGTTTTATTTGTATAATCATCTAGACAAGCTAGGTCAATTTCTCCTTGTATTACATTTAGCATTTCTTTTCGATCAAGAGGACGTGAAACAGAATTATATAAATGATTTTTATTATCACTAGCTACTGCATATCCCTGAACGTTTGGGAGATTTTTGATATTTGTTAAATTATGAGAAGGCCTAAACCATCTCATTTTAATGAGTTGAAATTTTTCCCATAACCAAATTTCTAAATCCGAATCAATTGTTTTAATATTTCCAATATCTACACCTAATGCAGCTATTCGTTCCCAGTCACGTTTAAGTTCATTTAAAATATATTGAATATCTTCAATAAATGACATCAAAATCAAGTATCTTCTTATATAATCTTTGCGTTGATTAATATTGTGTAGGTCATTTGGGAAATTAAAGATATCCAAATAAGGCCTAATATATCTACCGCTATTGTCGTAATACCCTTTTCGTTTAATGCATAACCATACAAAAAATGTCATGCGTTCTGATGATTCCCAAAATACATTCCAATTGGTCGTAAAACCTTTAAATTGCTTTATATAATTCGACCAAGTTACAGCTATCTTTTCATCTGGTGTCAAGTCATTTTTGCTAATTACTGGTTGATTTCTTATGAGCTTAGTTTCAATTATTTGCTTTAATTCATTAATTGGTAAATTTGCATAATCAAAAATTTTAATATTGTCTTTCAACTTAGATCCCAAAATGCAAAATAATACTTCTGAGTCTGGACTTTTATTTAAATTTATCAACATATTTAATCCTTATTTAAATAATATTTTTTATTTATATAAATAATATTTTATCGGCATTATTTATATATTTAAATCATATTTATGTATATATATAAGCATACTTAAAAAATTATCATTATGATAAATAAAGATATTTATCATAATGTCTGTAATAAATTATCTTTAAATATAGTATATATAATTATTTTTTGATTCTTTATTTTGCTTATCATATTTAAAACTTAGCATTGACGGTTTATTCAGCACTCTCATTGATGAATTTTTTGTATTTAAAATTTGGATAGAAGATGCATAAGAGTATCTAGTCCAAAACACACATATTTACTTAAAAGTACTCAGTGGAATGAAATGGTGAAGTTATTAAGATAGTTGATAAATTTCATTTTGAATTGAAATATTCAGACATATAAATGAGAGATTTGAATAATGAGATTTTATTTATATATAAAATTTCTCAGCAATAGCCATGTATGAGAGTGAGTTGTCAGCAGTATCAAATTGCACATTCACTTCCATCTTTATATTTCAAATGGAGTTCAAATCATGGCATCAGACATCAACTTATTAAACATACGCGAAGTTGCCCAAAAGATTTCAGCTGGTAAATCGACCATTTACGATTGGATGAATCCTAAGTCAAAACGCTATAAACCTGATTTCCCTAAACCCCTTAAAAACATGGGTGGTATAAACCGCTGGATAGAATCTGAGATTGATGCTTGGGTAATGAGCAAAAGAAATCCAAATCAGAATTTAACTTCCTAATATCTTGCCTATTTGCATCGAACTCCAATAAATGACCTCAATTTTAAAAGATTGGGGTCATTTGTTTTGGGGCATCGAATTCCATACTTATCTTAACTATGTAGCTCAAATCTATTATTTATTGTTTAAATCTCCATCATTTTTATCATTCACCATGGGTTATTTACGGCCTTTGACTGGCAATCGTAATTTAGGATTTAAATATAATTTATAAGTATTCAATTAATTATAGCCAAATATTAAATCCATTCAGCCAGCCAGTATTAAACCCTTCCCTGATGAAAGTGCGAGATGCAATCAATATCAGGAAATCACAATGTACCAAAATCAAACCTTTGTTTCAGAATACGCATACAACCAACGCAATCTCAGAGAAGTCCATCAATTGCTTGATGACCTGTTTACCAACTACTCCAAGGTATTGGTGGTCAGATTGGATTTATGCTTTAACGATGCCTATGCGCACCAACTACAGCAGTCTCATATCAAAGACTATATTGCCAAACTCAGAAACTACAGTCGTAGTAACAGCATATTCAACCATATGCTAACTTATCTAATGAAACTGGAATATGGTGAGCAGAAAGGTTGGCATTTACATGCCATGTTCTTTTTTGATGGGAATAAAGTTATTAATGCTTCCCACAAAGCAATTCGAATTGGAGACTATTGGGTCAATACCATAGTGGGACAACAATTGGCTTACTACTTTAACTGTCATGCCAGGCAGTATGAACAAACAGGCATTGGTATGGTGGAATACCATGAAATAGACAAGCGCAGGGTATTGAATGATGTGGCAGCTTACTTTTGTAAATTCGATGAAATGACACTGAGCCAATTCCCATCTGGGCAACGTACTCCTCGCACTTTCTTTAGAGGGCAGCTAAAAGGCAGTATTAATCACAATGCAGGCAGGCCCAGACTGTATTGAAGGCCGATGTGAATGAATGAGAATTGATTATAGATAATTTCAAACACATACCATCCATGTGTCATTAACCCGCCCAAGCAATGTCTTGGGCTTTTTCGTGAGGTGAAACATGGACTATCACTGTTGTCCTGAATGTGGCTTACACCATATTCAACAAAGAAAAACCGCTCAAACCGTTGGCCAAGTCTTAGGGGCGGTGGGAGGTATCGCTGTTGGTATGTTGTTTCCTTTCTTTGGAAACAAATTACCGATACCCAAATTGCCACAGCAGGTTTACCAATACATCACGTTTGCCAAGACTGGCTCGTTGGTGGGTGGTGAAATCGGCATGGTCATTGATGAGCATTTGTTAAACAACTGCGTGTGTATGGCTTGTGGGCATGAATTCAAACAACGCAGATATTGGGACTAGGAGCGAACTATGGCACATTTAATTGAAACCATGGCCTACACAGGCCAAACCCCTTGGCATGGCTTAGGTGAGCAACTACCTAAGAAACAAGCAATAGAAGTATGGGCTCAGGCCGCTGGCATGGATTGGCAAATCAAAGAGTCACCTGTGCACTTTGCCATTGATGCCCCCAGTCACGTCTCCATGTTTGGCTCATCCCCTGAGCAAAAAGTCTTGTACCGCAGCGATACCAACACAGCTTTGTCAGTGGTTTCTAACCGCTACCAAGTGGTACAGCCCATGGAGGTATTGGAGTTTTACCGTGACTTAACCGAGTATGCAGGTTTTGAATTGGAAACCGCAGGTGTGCTCAAGGGTGGGCGCAAGTTTTGGGCATTGGCACGCACAGGCAAGGCCACGGTCTTGAAAGGCACTGATGTGATCAATGGCTATGTGTTATTGGCCACTTCTTGTGATGGCAGCTTGGCTACGGTAGCGATGCCCACGACGGTGCGTGTGGTGTGTAACAACACTTTATCGATTGCAGTAAGTGGGTCTGAGCAAGCGGTTAAAGTGTCTCACCGCTCTAACTTCGATGCCGATGCGGTCAAACAACGGCTGGGCATTGCGGTCTCACAGTGGGATCAATTCATGTACGAGATGAAAGTCTTGTCTGAACGCAAGGTCAATGTCAAAGAAGCCAACCGTTACTTTGAAACCTTATTAAGCAGTAATTCAACAGATGTGGTTCCAGCCCTTGGCCACAAATCCCATTTGAAATTGGTGAATGGTCCAGCAGACAACATCATTCCCAATGAGCGTGCCTATAAGAAGTTACAGGCCATGTATAACGGTCAAGGCCGAGGTGCCGAATTGACCGCAGCCAAAGACACGGCTTGGGGTTTGCTCTGTGCGGTGACCGAATTTGTGGACCATGAACGCCAAGCCCGCTCTTCTGAAAACCGCGTAGACTCTGCTTGGTTTGGCAATGGCGCACAAATGAAACAAAAAGCCTTGGAACAAGCCTTGCAATTGGTGGCTTAGACCTTTATCTTAAATACTGTATTATTCCCTTATCTTGAATGACTTGCTCCCCTGGTGGCTGTGGCCGCTGGGGGATTTTTTATGTCTGAAAGGAATGAAGATGAACCTCCCGAAAACCCGTAACAATACCCATCACATCGCCAAAGCCAAATCACCACTGCGTTTGGTTAAGACCAAAGACTTGAGCCGTGATGAATGGCTAGAAGCCCGACGCTCAGGCTTGGGCAGTTCTGATGCAGCCACTGCTTTGGGCTTAAACCCTTATCAATCCCGTTTGGCTCTATGGATAGAAAAAACCCAACCTGAACAGAGCTTGAATCAGATTAATCCCAGCGATGATACCCACCCCACTTATTGGGGCACAGTATTGGAGCCGATAGTAGCCACCCATTACAGCAAACGCACAGGCAATAAGGTACGTAAGGTCAATGCCATCCTGCAACACCCTGAGCATCCTTTTATGTTGGCCAATATCGACCGTGAGGTCATAGGCCAATCCGATGTACAAATCTTGGAATGCAAAACCGCAGGCGCTTATGGTGCCAAGGCATGGAAAGACAGTGTGCCTGAATATGTATTGGTACAGGTGATGCACCAATTGGCAGTGACAGGCAAACAAGCTGCCGATGTCGCGGTATTGATAGCAGGGCAAGATTTGCAGATACATCGTGTGTATCGAGATGAAGCCTTGATTGCCCAGCTGATTGAATTGGAAGCACAGTTCTGGTGGCATGTAGAAAACAACATTCCTCCCGCAGCCGATGGCAGTGATTCTGCTGCCCAGGCCTTACAAGCCTTGTTTCAACACGACAATGGCCACATTCTGGATTTGACTTACGATGCCGATATGAATGCGGTGTTTGATGAGTTGCTGACCATACGCAATCATTTGGACGATTACAAAGCCAAAGAAAGCCTGTTAAAGCAACGCATCCAACAAACCATGGCCGAACACAGCCATGCCCAGTTTCGCAACGGCTCGGTTGCGTGGAAGAAAACCGCTGATGCCAAGGTATTGGACAGCAAAACACTGAGCCAAGAACATCCAGACTTGGTGGCTCCATACTTCACTACTAGAGCAGGCAGCAGACGGTTTACGGTACTGGCTTAACTCTTACACATGATTCAAAAGAATTCAATTCAAACCAAGTCCTTCTCATTAATTAGCATCACCTGACACACAGCCACCCGAAGGTGGCTGTTTTGTTTGTGAGGCATTAAAGCGTTGTACTGCTGATGTCTCTACACCCTCTATCCCGTTACACCCATTCTTAACCCACCCCAAGGAAAAACCATGTCCGATATTCAAACCAATAAAGAAACCCTAAGCCAAGTAAGCACCAATACCAATGTTCTTGCAACCACACCCATCAACAAAACCCAGTGTGCAATCGGCCAAAGGCTGTATTTCCTACCTCACTATTTGGGCAGAGCCCATGCGGTATTTCAAAACTGCCTGTTTTACCTTGCCAAGCAATTTTTGGAGCCATACGACGGTGGTTATTGGGAGTTTTACCACCTCAGTAAGGGTGGCTTTGTGATGGCACTGGATGACGACAATACCATCACAGTGAACAGCCCCAATGGCAGCAGTGCCACAGTGGATGCGGAAACCGCTTCGATTGTGGTTAGTTTGATGACCTTGTCAGACTTGTCTTTTAATTTACAGACCGATTCAGACGAATTGCACAAAGTGATCACCAGTTTCCATGCCTTGCGTGACTTTGCTTTGGAACACCCAAGCAGCAACACCATTCTGAAATTGATAGATTAAGCAACCATTAATCACTCATATCTTACCGCATGCATGTTCATTTCTGCTGCATTAAGTAAGGGCATTCCCAGCAACACTGTTCCATACCCCTCAAACCAACAGCCTCACTTTGCAGTGGGGCTGTTTGCCATTGGGGGAATATTTTTATTTAAGGAGTCATACCATGATCAAAGGACTCGCCATTACCCCTCCCGTATTGGGGCGCATCTCCATCGGTAAAGTGGTTGAGAAGAACGGCAAACGCATGCCCGAGAAAGACGATGAATTCACCATCACCACCCAAGTGCAAAGCAAAGGCCAGTGGGTGAAACATCCATTGGACACAGAATTGCGGCAAGGAGAAGACAGCAGTAAGTTACGCATCATCCCCATTCGCTTGCTGTTCAATGACCCTGATTTAAACTTTCGTGCTCAGTATTCCATGTTTGACCACAAAACAGGTCGGCCTGTGTGCGTGGGCAATGGTGAAACCTGTAAACGCATGACAGCCAAAGGCATGGAATCATTGGCTTGTCCTAGCCCTATGGCTTGTGAATATGGCCAAGCAGGCTATTGCAAACCGTATGGTCGTTTGAATGTATTGATAGGTGACGAAGACGAGTTGGGCACTTTTGTGTTTCGCACCACAGGTTACAACAGCATCCGTACCTTACTCAGCCGTTTGCATTATTTCAGTGCCGTGTCTAACAATCAATTGGCCAGTTTACCGTTGGCACTGCGCATCCGCGGTAAATCCACCACACAATCTTTTCGGCAAGCCATCTTCTATGTGGATATCACCACACGGCCTGAACACAGTTTGGCTCAGTCCATTGCCATGGCCACAGAAACCAATCTTAACCGACAACAAGCTGGCTTTGACCAACAAGCCCTAGACCATGCGGCCAAACTGGGCTTTGCCAATGGTGAATTCGAAGTCACCGAAGATGAAGGCTTGGAAGTGGTGGAAGAGTTTTATCCTACTACCAATCAAGAACCACCGTCAGGTATTGAAGTGCAATCCACCACCAGTCTGAAACAGAAGTTATTGCCCAAAACACAGGAGGCTGCACCATGAAACATCAGTGTCACAATGTGTTATTGCTGATGGGCAATGCTGAGAGCATCGCTGCAATCAAGCAGTCATTACTGCTTGAACCTACCTCAACCAAGCCTGTACTGGATTTCAGTCTGCTGTTACCACCACCGCAAACCCTGCAACTGGCCAAACGCAATCATGTGTTTGTGCAGCAGCTCAAGCGTTGGCGTACCCAACACTGGAGTACAGCCAGTAATGGTGTATTAACCCATAAGGAGGAAACCGAAACCTCATTGCAACTTAACTTCAGCACGATATGGTCACCGCCTGTAAAAGTCTACCAAGCCTTGATGGCGCGGTGGCCAGAGGTAGTTTGCGTGTACCAATACCACAATGCCAAGGCATGCTTGTATGGTCTGTCACATCACCAAGAAGATGAACATTACCAACATGAAGCCATGTGGGCATAGAACCAAGCCACGTTCAGGTGGCTTGGTTTATTTGTAGCGTTGTAATTGTTCAATCAGTTGCAGGCTTTGCAGGTGCACAAAGCCTTGTTCTTGGGTATTGAGTTGCTCCATCTTTTGCGACAACTCCAATACCTTGTCATTCAAATTGGGGGTAGCCTCTCCCAACAAGGTTTGCACATCGCACTTCAAAATCTCGGCCAATTCAAAAATACGGGTAATCGACGGCTCGACAATACCACGCTCTATGCGTGACATCGCCTCATTGCCTATGCCCAGTTTCTCAGCCACCGCTTCTTGAGTCATGTCTTGGGCAATGCGTGCCTTGGCAATCGACTTACCCAATTTTTGTTTGATGCTTACTTTGTCCATGTCACACACCACTTTTAATCAACCTCAATGGTTGCGTACAAACTCATTGACATGAACAACCTTAAAAGGTGTAATTCAACTTATATAGTCCTATTAGGTGGATTTTCATCTTGAATCGTTGGGCTCAATGCCCACACTTTGAGCACATTGTTTGTGCGAATACCGATTTACTCGCTAAGGGAAATGCATATGAAAGGAAAAGTTTTGGATTTCTCCATCCAAAAAGGCGGCGGTTTGATTTTAGGAGACGATGGACAACGCTATTTGCTTGTTACCAGCGAATGGCAAGAGCAAAGCTTCCCGCTGCGTGATGTGGTGGTGGATTTTGAAGCGGCTGGTCAATATGCCAAAGGTGTCTATTTGTTGGCGCAAACCGTGCCACAAATTCAAGCTGCGACACCCACTATCAAAGCCAAGCCGTTTAAAGCCATAGTTAACAAAGAGCCATCTTTATTGGATTTGGCCATCAGTGCCGTGAAACACAAATACCTGTTGTTCAATGGTCGGGCATCTCGCAAAGAGTTTTGGGCCGTGATGTTGTTCAGTGTGTTGATTTCATTTGCGCTGCAATTGCTCTACACCTTGGGTTTTGCCATCTCTGACAACCTCGGCCTGTTATTGGCTCTGCCTTTTGTGATTTTTGCATTGGGCATGGTCATCCCTCAATTGGCGGTCAGTGCCAGACGCTTACACGACACTGATAAATCAGGCTGGTGGCTGTTATTGGGTCTTATTCCCATCTTTGGCACCATCGCCTTAATCGTGTTGTTCAGCTTGACCAGCAGTGAGGGTGAGAACCGCTTTGGTGAGCCAGCTTAATTCTGACATTTCAATATCTCTATTTAAAGCAAGCACTGCGGCTGACTTAAGCATTAAGACAGCTGTGGTCGCACTTTACTTTTAACTCTTTCAGAAAGATTTTTATCATGAAGAAATATTTTTTAGCCATTCTAATGGCAATTGGGCTGAGTGCTTGTGGTGAAGATTTTGCCAGGAAACTCGAACAGCAAGACATCATGTTGCCTGACTCACTCAAATACGTTGAGGTAAACGAAGGCTTCAAACCGCTTTACGATCAATTAAGCTACTCAACTTTTAAGCCCCGTGATTTTAAAATCTTGCACGTTAAATCGCCGCTGGGGTCTGGGCCATGGTATTTCCAACTGCAAGACATTGAGACAGGGGTTTATGTCCATTATTTGAAAGAAGCCAATTGTGGGACATTGAATGCCAACATAGGTGATGTCATCAATTTGGACATCAAGCTAGTGGATTACCCCGTCAATCCCAACAAAGAAACCAACCGCATGAAAGCAGGAATCGATTTAGCTGGGTTTGAGCGCAATTGCAGCCCTAGCAATGATGGTTACATTACCGACATGTAATGTAGCCACCCATATCACAGTACATAGTTTACATCCGCAACATAAAAAGCCACATATTTAATAACCGCAGTGAACACATCCTGTCCACTGCTGACTTTATTCTGTCTTTAACCGAGAGCTCATCAGCAAAGGGAAATGAAATTGAAAACAAAAATAGCGGTGCTTTTAATGGGTATCAGTATCTTGGCACACAGCAATATGGTGGTTGCTGCACCTAAATCCGCCACATGTCAGATTGATGAAAACGGGCGAACTGCATTTAAAGGAAAATGTACGTTTATTCCCAGTGCTGGAGGGTCTTTTACTTTGATGAGCCAGAGCCCGAACAAGCCACTGTTTAGAAACATTATGGATGTCAGTGTTTATATCACTGAGCGCAATCATGCAGAAGTACGAGGCTCACTTTCAGGTGGTCATAATTCACGCTGGGGTGAAGCAACGCGCTCACAAAATCAAAAAGCCTGTTGGGTAGGAAGCGATTTTAAGGTTTGTGCTTGGTAGTTTCAGAGATTACCCCTGCTTGGTACAAGCAAGTAGCCAGTAGGCTGGCTTAACACCTCAACTTTTATCTTTAATTTAATGAAAAGAGTAGCTATGAAAAAACTTATTTTAACCAGCATTTTATTGGCATGTAATGCATTGGTTTTTGCAGAATCGGTAGAAACCACTGCCGCATTCAGAAACATGATGAAACGTGAATACAATGTTACTGTGCCTAAAGTCCTGTCTGCCACTGCACAATCCGCACAAATTTGTTACGGATTAGATGTAACTCCATGCAATAAGCTGGAGCGCATGTGTGAAAAAAGCCGTTCACAGGGTTGTCGTGCTTATACTCGCAAATTAGAAGCCATTGCAGCTAAAGAATACGATCAGTAATTTAAACCAGTGAGCATGTGAAAAGACCATACACGGTAGTTTCTACATGTAGGTTGATGTTTTAGACACTGGCTGCTTTTACGAACAAATAGACATACGCAACTACTGTTGCGTATGTCCATTTGTACATTACCAATATTTTTTTTGTTTAAAGTTGGCCTAAATGGCAGTGTGAAATTTAGAAATGTAAAGCTGGAATGGTGCATTACAGCGAGGCTGATAAGATTAATAATGTGAAGTATGCATTGGCTTACTTGGCTAAGAATGACTGTAATCAAGCCAATAAGGCTTTTACAGATGCTACAGGTAAAAACATTCGCACATTCTTCATTTCTCAATACTAACCTAAATGTGGTTTAAGTGGTCGTCCCAGAGCTTATTAGAGTGCTAACGGTGCCTATATCGAAGTGAATAATCTTGAATCGACCCGCCTTTCTTAGAAGCAGGAAATACAAATTCAGACTGACCATTTAATGATTGTAAATCAAGTAAGATTTCACAAGCCTAGATCGGTAGAGTTATTGTGAATGGCCGATTTTGCTTCATGTGTTCTGCAGGAATGTTCCATAATTTAGTTTCAAAATCGAAATCAATCCATGTTGGCCTTTCACTCACTGCATGAACTCAATACCTATTTAAGTAACAGTGTTTAAGGTTGATGGAGGGCAGCAAACATCCAGAAATGACGGGATTAAATTTATCTCAAGCATTCCAGCAAGTGCGTTTGGCACTGAACACTTACCGGCGTTATTTGGGTTTGAGACTGGAGGTGTTGCGGGTCAACAGTCAATCATTGGTGCGCATTGATGACCACCAATACTGTGTACCTGTTGCTTGTGTGGGCAAAGCCATTACTGCCCACACCATCCGTTTAACCAATAGATCGCAATTGCTTGCAGAATACACACGCAGCTTTCAACGCAGCGGCATCAGTTACCAGCCCTTGCACTATTTGGACTTACTGGAACGCAAACCAGGTACTTTGCGCACCAGCGTTAATTGCCAGCAATACGACAGTTTATTAACGAAAGGGTCTTATGCAAAGGGATGAGTTGATGGTGCTGCTTGGCCAATTAAAACTCAATGCCATGATGGAGAATTGGGATGAAATCATGGTAGATGGCATTCGCTGAAAGCGCTCTACACTGGATATCTTAAGCCGGCTCTTGAATGTAGAACAATTGGCCAGACACACTCGCAGCATTCAATACCGCATTGCTCAGGCCAAATTCCCACAGAGCAAATCACTCACGGATTTCGACTTCGAACAAAGTCCTCTGCATCAACCCACAATTGAGCTGCTGAACGATGGTCACTACATCGAACAAAAGCGCAATGTGGTCTTGGTGGGAGGGCCAGGTACAGGCAAAACCCACATTGCCACCTCGCTGGGGATACAGGCCGCTACGATGGGATACAAAGTCAGATTCTGGAATGTGTTGGATCTGGTCAATAAATTAGAACAAGACAAGAACAGTGGTGAACTGAAACTGACAGCACAGCAAAATCGTTATGATTTGGTGATTCTGGATGAGTTGGGTTATTTACCCTTCAGTCAAAAAGGAGGGGCTTTGCTGTTTCATTTAATCAGTCAACTGCATGAACAAACCAGCTTAATGATTACCACCAACTTGGCTTTCAGTGAGTGGGTCAATCTGTTTGCTGATGAAAAAATGACGGCAGCTTTGTTAGACAGATTGGTACATCACTGTGAAATATTTGAGACGGGAAATGAGTCTTACCGGTTCAAAAACCGCTCTTAAAGTGGACCACTTTTAGACCATAACAGTGGCACACTTTTAAACCATATTTGACAGCTGAACAGTCTGAATTTTATCGTAGAGTGAGACCATGTATGGAAAAAAGGGTTTTAAAAGGCGTCCTGTAATGTACAGGACGCCATTTTTTGTCTTTGGTTGGGTTGAGCAATAATCAAGAGAATAGTTCTGTAAGCCTTATGTTCGAAAAGCTCCATGCAATATGGTTTGAAGGTAACCTCATTATAAAAATAAGTTGAATACATCACTGCTTGTTTTGTCGAACCAGAAAGACCAATGAAAAGGGGAATTAACAATGGTAGGGGGACTAACAATAAAGCATTTCATTAAACTTATGGCCAGCTTCAGCTTTCATGCTGATCTTAAACACTATTTAAAGCCTTCAATAAATAGTATGTATTAACAAGATTTTAATTTGGTATTGAAATTTGTAGAACTAATACTGAAGATAAAACATATTAAATACAATTAGAGTTATTAATTAACTATATGTAATTAAATGGTTTTAATGTATTTGCTCAATATTTAAAGTTAAAGTATGTTGTAAAAAAGATAACAAAAAAATAGGCTATATTTTTTTATTAATATATTTATATAAATGAAAATATAGAAAGTGTTGTATGTTGTAAATATTCTATCTTTATGATTTTGTTAAAAATAAAAATATATAGAGAAATCTTGGTGGCATTAGTCCTTTTGGTTATATAGACGGAAGCTAATATTTTTTATGATAGTTTCTACACTATTAGTAAAATAAATTAAAGCATCGTAAGTTAATAATTATGAATATTGAAATTATATTTCGATATTTATTAGGCAATATTTGGTATCTTACTAATTATAAATATATTAATAATAATTTATTTGAAATTTCCTTATACTATATTTTTTTAAAATTATTTATAAATCAGTATGTTGTAATTAAATTTGGTAGTTTAAGTGGGGGGGTTTGTAATAAATAAATTGTTTACATATAAAACTTTATTATGAATATTTGAGAGTTCTTTATAACTGTTGCTAAAATTTTATTCAACTCGCATAACAGATTGGTATTAGAGTTTAACTTAAATTTTTAGCAGGGTTAGATCAATGAATAAAGTTTATAAAAGTGTTTGGAATGAAACTACAAAAAGTTGGGTAGCTGTATCAGAGTTGGGTAAAAGTAAAAAAAAGAGTAAGACGGTAAAATTGGTTGCATTCAGTTTAATTAGCTTACTTTTGTCAGAGCAATCATTCGCTGCACAAACGGTTACAGTCACAGGTTCTGGAGCCGGTATCCAACTAGGACAAGATGCTATAGCAAATGATACTAATTTGGGATTGAATTATTGGAATAATCCTTATGCATTTTGGAAAAGTGGGACGTTATATGGGAATGGCTCTACTGCTATTGGTTATAGTGCAAATGCAAATGATCGTTCTTCTATAGCGATTGGTGCCAATGCTCAAACTGTGTCTGGTAGTATCGGATATGGGGGAGGGATTGCAATAGGCCCATATAGCTATAGTTCTAATTCAGGAACTGCAATAGGAAATAGAACAACGGCAACAGGAATTTCTAGCTTAGCTTTTGGGCGAGAAAGTGCGGCTATTGGAACGGTATCAGTTGCTATTGGTACTGCTACTGCGGCAACTTCGGATGGTTCTGTGGCTGTAGGGGCATCTGCGCAAGCCAGTGGATCTCGTGCAATTGCAATTGGATCTATTGGTACATTGGGTTGGGGAAGTAGTCGTACTATAGCTAATGGTGAAGATGCAATCGCAATTGGATCTGCATCTTTAGCTACAAGTGCTAATTCAATTGCATTGGGTGCACACACAAAAGCTAATCAAATTAATGATATTGTTATAGGTACTGGCGCCCAAGGGGGGTCAGGAGCGGACACGGATGCTATTGCTATTGGCACTGGAGCAACGGGCTATGCTTATGGTATAGCTCTGGGTGCAAATGCAGTTGCTGATCAACCTGGTACTTTAAAAGTAGATGGTGCGATAGCAATTGGATCAGATTCATATACTCATTATGGTAGCAAAGGTGCAGTTGCAATAGGAAACTCTTCAAAAGTTCTTAATTGGGCTGAGGATGCAGTTGCTTTGGGACGTTTCGCTGAAGTTTCTAAGAGTAATGCAATTGCTCTTGGAGCGTACTCAACTACAACAACCAATGCTACAAAAGTTGTATCAACTAGTTTAAATGGCATTTCCTATGGCGCATTTGCCGGTCAGGTTTCAGATAGTGGAAAACAAGTTTCAGTTGGTTCGATTGGCCAAGAGCGACAAATTAAAAATGTAGGTTCTGGAAATATTTCGGCGTTAAGCACTGATGCAATCAATGGTAGCCAGTTATATGCAACTAATTTAGCTTTAGGCAATGTTGCTAACAGTGTGGCAAATATATTGGGTGGAGATGCAGAGTTAAATCTGGATGGCGATATTTCCATGAGTGATATTGGCGGAACTGGTAAAAATACTGTTCATGAAGCAATAGCTTCAGTTAAAACTGAAGTTATTGAAGGTAGTAATATTAAAGTAACGCCAAATGTAAATAATGATGGAAGTACTAAATATATTGTTGCAACAGCAGATGATGTGACTTTCACCAATGTGAATACCACTAACTTGTATGCCACAGGTGAAACCAAGTTAGGTAATAACTTCACTGTGAACAATGCAGGTGATGTGTATTACACAGGTGACATTACCGATGGTGATCACATTGTGAATAAAAACTATGTTGATCAAACATCAGCAGCCGCTAAAACAGAGGTAATTAAAGGTACCAATGTTGCCAGCGTAGATTCATCTACGGGTACCAATGGTCAAACCATTTATACCGTCAATGCCGATGGCGCTAAAGTCAGCGCAGGCTCTACAGCTGTGAGTGTTACAGCAGCTAATAAAGATGCAAGCAATGTAACCGACTACGTAGTTGATTTAAGCCAAGATACCAAAGACAGTTTGGTGAATGCAGACACTGCATTGCAATCAGTGGTCACACAAATTGATGGTTCGGATGTTAAGACCATCAATAAAGCTGACAACACAGCCAATTTCGTTACTGGTAGTAATATCAAACTCACTGCAGTAAATGGTGGTATTGAAGTTGCGACAGCAGATGATGTGACTTTCACCAATGTGAATACCACTAACTTGTATGCCACAGGTGAAACCAAGTTAGGTAATAACTTCACTGTGAACAATGCAGGTGATGTGTATTACACAGGTGACATTACCGATGGTGATCACATTGTGAATAAAAACTATGTTGATCAAACATCAGCAGCCGCTAAAACAGAGGTAATTAAAGGTACCAATGTTGCCAGCGTAGATTCATCTACGGGTACCAATGGACAAACCATTTATACCGTCAATGCCGATGGCGCTAAAGTCAGCGCAGGCTCTACAGCTGTGAGTGTTACAGCAGCTAATAAAGATGCAAGCAATGTAACCGACTACGTAGTTGATTTAAGCCAAGATACCAAAGACAGTTTGGTGAATGCAGACACTGCATTGCAATCAGTGGTCACACAAATTGATGGTTCGGATGTTAAGACCATCAATAAAGCTGACAACACAGCCAATTTCGTTACTGGTAGTAATATCAAACTCACTGCAGTAAATGGTGGTATTGAAGTTGCGACAGCAGATGATGTGACTTTCACCAATGTGAATACCACTAACTTGTATGCCACAGGTGAAACCAAGTTAGGTAATAACTTCACTGTGAACAATGCAGGTGATGTGTATTACACAGGTGACATTACCGATGGTGATCACATTGTGAATAAAAACTATGTTGATCAAACATCAGCAGCCGCTAAAACAGAGGTAATTAAAGGTACCAATGTTGCCAGCGTAGATTCATCTACGGGTACCAATGGACAAACCATTTATACCGTCAATGCCGATGGCGCTAAAGTCAGCGCAGGCTCTACAGCTGTGAGTGTTACAGCAGCTAATAAAGATGCAAGCAATGTAACCGACTACGTAGTTGATTTAAGCCAAGATACCAAAGACAGTTTGGTGAATGCAGACACTGCATTGCAATCAGTGGTCACACAAATTGATGGTTCGGATGTTAAGACCATCAATAAAGCTGACAACACAGCCAATTTCGTTACTGGTAGTAATATCAAACTCACTGCAGTAAATGGTGGTATTGAAGTTGCGACAGCAGATGATGTGACTTTCACCAATGTGAATACCACTAACTTGTATGCCACAGGTGAAACCAAGTTAGGTAATAACTTCACTGTGAACAATGCAGGTGATGTGTATTACACAGGTGACATTACCGATGGTGATCACATTGTGAATAAAAACTATGTTGATCAAACATCAGCAGCCGCTAAAACAGAGGTAATTAAAGGTACCAATGTTGCCAGCGTAGATTCATCTACGGGTACCAATGGACAAACCATTTATACCGTCAATGCCGATGGCGCTAAAGTCAGCGCAGGCTCTACAGCTGTGAGTGTTACAGCAGCTAATAAAGATGCAAGCAATGTAACCGACTACGTAGTTGATTTAAGCCAAGATACCAAAGACAGTTTGGTGAATGCAGACACTGCATTGCAATCAGTGGTCACACAAATTGATGGTTCGGATGTTAAGACCATCAATAAAGCTGACAACACAGCCAATTTCGTTACTGGTAGTAATATCAAACTCACTGCAGTAAATGGTGGTATTGAAGTTGCGACAGCAGATGATGTGACTTTCACCAATGTGAATACCACTAACTTGTATGCCACAGGTGAAACCAAGTTAGGTAATAACTTCACTGTGAACAATGCAGGTGATGTGTATTACACAGGTGACATTACCGATGGTGATCACATTGTGAATAAAAACTATGTTGATCAAACATCAGCAGCCGCTAAAACAGAGGTAATTAAAGGTACCAATGTTGCCAGCGTAGATTCATCTACGGGTACCAATGGACAAACCATTTATACCGTCAATGCCGATGGCGCTAAAGTCAGCGCAGGCTCTACAGCTGTGAGTGTTACAGCAGCTAATAAAGATGCAAGCAATGTAACCGACTACGTAGTTGATTTAAGCCAAGATACCAAAGACAGTTTGGTGAATGCAGACACTGCATTGCAATCAGTGGTCACACAAATTGATGGTTCGGATGTTAAGACCATCAATAAAGCTGACAACACAGCCAATTTCGTTACTGGTAGTAATATCAAACTCACTGCAGTAAATGGTGGTATTGAAGTTGCGACAGCAGATGATGTGACTTTCACCAATGTGAATACCACTAACTTGTATGCCACAGGTGAAACCAAGTTAGGTAATAACTTCACTGTGAACAATGCAGGTGATGTGTATTACACAGGTGACATTACCGATGGTGATCACATTGTGAATAAAAACTATGTTGATCAAACATCAGCAGCCGCTAAAACAGAGGTAATTAAAGGTACCAATGTTGCCAGCGTAGATTCATCTACGGGTACCAATGGACAAACCATTTATACCGTCAATGCCGATGGCGCTAAAGTCAGCGCAGGCTCTACAGCTGTGAGTGTTACAGCAGCTAATAAAGATGCAAGCAATGTAACCGACTACGTAGTTGATTTAAGCCAAGATACCAAAGACAGTTTGGTGAATGCAGACACTGCATTGCAATCAGTGGTCACACAAATTGATGGTTCGGATGTTAAGACCATCAATAAAGCTGACAACACAGCCAATTTCGTTACTGGTAGTAATATCAAACTCACTGCAGTAAATGGTGGTATTGAAGTTGCGACAGCAGATGATGTGACTTTCACCAATGTGAATACCACTAACTTGTATGCCACAGGTGAAACCAAGTTAGGTAATAACTTCACTGTGAACAATGCAGGTGATGTGTATTACACAGGTGACATTACCGATGGTGATCACATTGTGAATAAAAACTATGTTGATCAAACATCAGCAGCCGCTAAAACAGAGGTAATTAAAGGTACCAATGTTGCCAGCGTAGATTCATCTACGGGTACCAATGGACAAACCATTTATACCGTCAATGCCGATGGCGCTAAAGTCAGCGCAGGCTCTACAGCTGTGAGTGTTACAGCAGCTAATAAAGATGCAAGCAATGTAACCGACTACGTAGTTGATTTAAGCCAAGATACCAAAGACAGTTTGGTGAATGCAGACACTGCATTGCAATCAGTGGTCACACAAATTGATGGTTCGGATGTTAAGACCATCAATAAAGCTGACAACACAGCCAATTTCGTTACTGGTAGTAATATCAAACTCACTGCAGTAAATGGTGGTATTGAAGTTGCGACAGCAGATGATGTGACTTTCACCAATGTGAATACCACTAACTTGTATGCCACAGGTGAAACCAAGTTAGGTAATAACTTCACTGTGAACAATGCAGGTGATGTGTATTACACAGGTGACATTACCGATGGTGATCACATTGTGAATAAAAACTATGTTGATCAAACATCAGCAGCCGCTAAAACAGAGGTAATTAAAGGTACCAATGTTGCCAGCGTAGATTCATCTACGGGTACCAATGGACAAACCATTTATACCGTCAATGCCGATGGCGCTAAAGTCAGCGCAGGCTCTACAGCTGTGAGTGTTACAGCAGCTAATAAAGATGCAAGCAATGTAACCGACTACGTAGTTGATTTAAGCCAAGATACCAAAGACAGTTTGGTGAATGCAGACACTGCATTGCAATCAGTGGTCACACAAATTGATGGTTCGGATGTTAAGACCATCAATAAAGCTGACAACACAGCCAATTTCGTTACTGGTAGTAATATCAAACTCACTGCAGTAAATGGTGGTATTGAAGTTGCGACAGCAGATGATGTGACTTTCACCAATGTGAATACCACTAACTTGTATGCCACAGGTGAAACCAAGTTAGGTAATAACTTCACTGTGAACAATGCAGGTGATGTGTATTACACAGGTGACATTACCGATGGTGATCACATTGTGAATAAAAACTATGTTGATCAAACATCAGCAGCCGCTAAAACAGAGGTAATTAAAGGTACCAATGTTGCCAGCGTAGATTCATCTACGGGTACCAATGGACAAACCATTTATACCGTCAATGCCGATGGCGCTAAAGTCAGCGCAGGCTCTACAGCTGTGAGTGTTACAGCAGCTAATAAAGATGCAAGCAATGTAACCGACTACGTAGTTGATTTAAGCCAAGATACCAAAGACAGTTTGGTGAATGCAGACACTGCATTGCAATCAGTGGTCACACAAATTGATGGTTCGGATGTTAAGACCATCAATAAAGCTGACAACACAGCCAATTTCGTTACTGGTAGTAATATCAAACTCACTGCAGTAAATGGTGGTATTGAAGTTGCGACAGCAGATGATGTGACTTTCACCAATGTGAATACCACTAACTTGTATGCCACAGGTGAAACCAAGTTAGGTAATAACTTCACTGTGAACAATGCAGGTGATGTGTATTACACAGGTGACATTACCGATGGTGATCACATTGTGAATAAAAACTATGTTGATCAAACATCAGCAGCCGCTAAAACAGAGGTAATTAAAGGTACCAATGTTGCCAGCGTAGATTCATCTACGGGTACCAATGGACAAACCATTTATACCGTCAATGCCGATGGCGCTAAAGTCAGCGCAGGCTCTACAGCTGTGAGTGTTACAGCAGCTAATAAAGATGCAAGCAATGTAACCGACTACGTAGTTGATTTAAGCCAAGATACCAAAGACAGTTTGGTGAATGCAGACACTGCATTGCAATCAGTGGTCACACAAATTGATGGTTCGGATGTTAAGACCATCAATAAAGCTGACAACACAGCCAATTTCGTTACTGGTAGTAATATCAAACTCACTGCAGTAAATGGTGGTATTGAAGTTGCGACAGCAGATGATGTGACTTTCACCAATGTGAATACCACTAACTTGTATGCCACAGGTGAAACCAAGTTAGGTAATAACTTCACTGTGAACAATGCAGGTGATGTGTATTACACAGGTGACATTACCGATGGTGATCACATTGTGAATAAAAACTATGTTGATCAAACATCAGCAGCCGCTAAAACAGAGGTAATTAAAGGTACCAATGTTGCCAGCGTAGATTCATCTACGGGTACCAATGGACAAACCATTTATACCGTCAATGCCGATGGCGCTAAAGTCAGCGCAGGCTCTACAGCTGTGAGTGTTACAGCAGCTAATAAAGATGCAAGCAATGTAACCGACTACGTAGTTGATTTAAGCCAAGATACCAAAGACAGTTTGGTGAATGCAGACACTGCATTGCAATCAGTGGTCACACAAATTGATGGTTCGGATGTTAAGACCATCAATAAAGCTGACAACACAGCCAATTTCGTTACTGGTAGTAATATCAAACTCACTGCAGTAAATGGTGGTATTGAAGTTGCGACAGCAGATGATGTGACTTTCACCAATGTGAATACCACTAACTTGTATGCCACAGGTGAAACCAAGTTAGGTAATAACTTCACTGTGAACAATGCAGGTGATGTGTATTACACAGGTGACATTACCGATGGTGATCACATTGTGAATAAAAACTATGTTGATCAAACATCAGCAGCCGCTAAAACAGAGGTAATTAAAGGTACCAATGTTGCCAGCGTAGATTCATCTACGGGTACCAATGGACAAACCATTTATACCGTCAATGCCGATGGCGCTAAAGTCAGCGCAGGCTCTACAGCTGTGAGTGTTACAGCAGCTAATAAAGATGCAAGCAATGTAACCGACTACGTAGTTGATTTAAGCCAAGATACCAAAGACAGTTTGGTGAATGCAGACACTGCATTGCAATCAGTGGTCACACAAATTGATGGTTCGGATGTTAAGACCATCAATAAAGCTGACAACACAGCCAATTTCGTTACTGGTAGTAATATCAAACTCACTGCAGTAAATGGTGGTATTGAAGTTGCGACAGCAGATGATGTGACTTTCACCAATGTGAATACCACTAACTTGTATGCCACAGGTGAAACCAAGTTAGGTAATAACTTCACTGTGAACAATGCAGGTGATGTGTATTACACAGGTGACATTACCGATGGTGATCACATTGTGAATAAAAACTATGTTGATCAAACATCAGCAGCCGCTAAAACAGAGGTAATTAAAGGTACCAATGTTGCCAGCGTAGATTCATCTACGGGTACCAATGGACAAACCATTTATACCGTCAATGCCGATGGCGCTAAAGTCAGCGCAGGCTCTACAGCTGTGAGTGTTACAGCAGCTAATAAAGATGCAAGCAATGTAACCGACTACGTAGTTGATTTAAGCCAAGATACCAAAGACAGTTTGGTGAATGCAGACACTGCATTGCAATCAGTGGTCACACAAATTGATGGTTCGGATGTTAAGACCATCAATAAAGCTGACAACACAGCCAATTTCGTTACTGGTAGTAATATCAAACTCACTGCAGTAAATGGTGGTATTGAAGTTGCGACAGCAGATGATGTGACTTTCACCAATGTGAATACCACTAACTTGTATGCCACAGGTGAAACCAAGTTAGGTAATAACTTCACTGTGAACAATGCAGGTGATGTGTATTACACAGGTGACATTACCGATGGTGATCACATTGTGAATAAAAACTATGTTGATCAAACATCAGCAGCCGCTAAAACAGAGGTAATTAAAGGTACCAATGTTGCCAGCGTAGATTCATCTACGGGTACCAATGGACAAACCATTTATACCGTCAATGCCGATGGCGCTAAAGTCAGCGCAGGCTCTACAGCTGTGAGTGTTACAGCAGCTAATAAAGATGCAAGCAATGTAACCGACTACGTAGTTGATTTAAGCCAAGATACCAAAGACAGTTTGGTGAATGCAGACACTGCATTGCAATCAGTGGTCACACAAATTGATGGTTCGGATGTTAAGACCATCAATAAAGCTGACAACACAGCCAATTTCGTTACTGGTAGTAATATCAAACTCACTGCAGTAAATGGTGGTATTGAAGTTGCGACAGCAGATGATGTGACTTTCACCAATGTGAATACCACTAACTTGTATGCCACAGGTGAAACCAAGTTAGGTAATAACTTCACTGTGAACAATGCAGGTGATGTGTATTACACAGGTGACATTACCGATGGTGATCACATTGTGAATAAAAACTATGTTGATCAAACATCAGCAGCCGCTAAAACAGAGGTAATTAAAGGTACCAATGTTGCCAGCGTAGATTCATCTACGGGTACCAATGGACAAACCATTTATACCGTCAATGCCGATGGCGCTAAAGTCAGCGCAGGCTCTACAGCTGTGAGTGTTACAGCAGCTAATAAAGATGCAAGCAATGTAACCGACTACGTAGTTGATTTAAGCCAAGATACCAAAGACAGTTTGGTGAATGCAGACACTGCATTGCAATCAGTGGTCACACAAATTGATGGTTCGGATGTTAAGACCATCAATAAAGCTGACAACACAGCCAATTTCGTTACTGGTAGTAATATCAAACTCACTGCAGTAAATGGTGGTATTGAAGTTGCGACAGCAGATGATGTGACTTTCACCAATGTGAATACCACTAACTTGTATGCCACAGGTGAAACCAAGTTAGGTAATAACTTCACTGTGAACAATGCAGGTGATGTGTATTACACAGGTGACATTACCGATGGTGATCACATTGTGAATAAAAACTATGTTGATCAAACATCAGCAGCCGCTAAAACAGAGGTAATTAAAGGTACCAATGTTGCCAGCGTAGATTCATCTACGGGTACCAATGGACAAACCATTTATACCGTCAATGCCGATGGCGCTAAAGTCAGCGCAGGCTCTACAGCTGTGAGTGTTACAGCAGCTAATAAAGATGCAAGCAATGTAACCGACTACGTAGTTGATTTAAGCCAAGATACCAAAGACAGTTTGGTGAATGCAGACACTGCATTGCAATCAGTGGTCACACAAATTGATGGTTCGGATGTTAAGACCATCAATAAAGCTGACAACACAGCCAATTTCGTTACTGGTAGTAATATCAAACTCACTGCAGTAAATGGTGGTATTGAAGTTGCGACAGCAGATGATGTGACTTTCACCAATGTGAATACCACTAACTTGTATGCCACAGGTGAAACCAAGTTAGGTAATAACTTCACTGTGAACAATGCAGGTGATGTGTATTACACAGGTGACATTACCGATGGTGATCACATTGTGAATAAAAACTATGTTGATAATTCAATTGATGATTTGGCAAATTCACCAATCTATTTTGCAGGTAATCATGGTACATCGATAGCCAAAAAACTGGGAGAAACGTTGGGGATTGTAGGGGCTAATGCTGTGAGTCTGTCGCAGACACTATCTTGGGATACTTCCAGTGCAGTCAACGGTGCTTACAGTTCGCAAAATTTGCAAACTATTTCGAATAGTAATGGAATTCAAATACAGATGGCGGATAGACCTGAGTTTTCAGGATTAGTCATTAATGGTAAAGACGGTAAAGATGCCTCTATAAACTTTATTGCTAGTGATGGAAGTGCAGGAATGTCCATTGTTGGTAAAAATGGAATTGATGGTAAGCAAGGTTTAACCTTCGTTGGTGTAAATGGTAAAGATGGAGTGAGTTTCACTGATGATGGACGTATTACGAATGTTACTGCTGGTAAAGATGGTAAAGATGCCGTCAATATGGATCAATTAACAGATGTAAATAATACAGCTAATAAGGGGTGGAATTTAACAACAAATGGTTCCGCAAGTAGCAGTAATGTGAAGCCCGGTGATATTGTTGATTTTAGTAACGGAGATAACAATTTAATTATAACTAATAATGGTAATAATGTTTCCGTTGACTTAGCAAGTAAAGTGACATTGGGTACAGGCAATAATGCTGTAACTATTGATGGCGATAACGGTAAAGTAATACTGGGAGATACCACAATCAGTAAAGATGGCATCACCATTGTTAATGGTCCTAGCATTACAAAAAATGGCATTGATGCGGGTGATAAGCAAATTACTGGGGTTGCAAGTGGATTAGGAGGAAATAAGCTTACAGATGTATCAGGTAAGGATTTAAACAATGCGGTGAATGTAGGTGATCTGCAAACTGTGGTAAGTGACATCAATCACAATGTTGCTGCATCTAAAACAGAAGTTACTGCTGGCAATAATATGGTAGTGAAAAGCAGTATTGGTAAAGATGGCCAAACGATTTATGAGGTTGCTACCGCTGATAAAGTTAATTTTAAACAAGTTACTGTAGGGTCTGTAACAATTGACCAAAGTAAAGTTGACAATAAAGGGAATACGATTATTGCTGGCGTTGGTGAAGGTGAAATTAGTCAAAACAGTACTGAGGCAGTGAATGGTAGCCAGCTTTTTGAAACAAACAACAAGGTGACCCAAAACACAGCAGATATTACTAATATTAATCAAACTTTGGATAAAGGTCTGAATTTCAGTGCTGATTCAGGTAGTACTGTGAATAAGAAGCTAGGCGATACTGTCACAATTACAGGAGACGGTAACATTAAAACAGTCACAACCTCCAATGGTGTGCAAGTTAGCCTTTCGGACAATATCAAAATTGGGACTGTTGAGGCTGATAGTGTTGTTGTGAATAATAATATTACTGTGAAAGAAGACGCTAATATTGATATGGGTGGAAATACTATCCATAACGTAGGTGCCGGTTCTGAAGTCACCGATGCTGTAAATGTTGGTCAGTTAAACCAAGTTGCAGGTAAATTAGAAAATAGAATCAATACAGTTGAAGACAATGCAAATGCTGGTATTGCAGCCGCTGTTGCTATAGCAAATCTACCGCAAGCATATGAGCCAGGTTCTCGAGTGGCAGCAATTGCTACGGGTATTTATGAAGGAGAAGTTGGTTACGCACTAGGTGTTTCAGCAATTTCTGATGGGGGTAACTGGATTATTAAGGCCTCAGGAACTGCAAATTCACAGAAAAACTATAGTGTTGGTGCTGGCGTTGGTTATAGATGGCGCTGATATATGTGATTTTAAAAAATAACGTATATCAAATAAAGGAATTAAATATGAACAAGTTTTATATAAGTAGCATTGTTGTATTGATTAATATTTTACTTGGCTTAACTGCTTGTACTAGTTATACAAAATCAGAAAAAGATGGTGCTGCCAAAACGTTGGTATGGCCAAAAGCTAGCGAATCTACTTTAAATATGAGTTTGGGGATATTTCCTGATCCATCAAGTTTAGAGCAAGTTAAATCAGGTTTAACCAAGCACCAGTTGTATTATTTACTTGGAAGACCGCACTATAGTGAAGGTTTTGTATATGTCAGAGAGTGGAATTATTTATTTCATTTTCATACTCCTGGCCAAGGTGAGAATGATGTAACAACATGTCAGTTTAAGGTACTTTTTGATAAGAAAAGCACTGCACAAACATTTTATTGGAAGGCAGTAAATCCTAAAAGTGGTGTTTGTCCTCCAGGAGGTAAACCAGAAAGTAAGCCAATCATGAGAGCTCAAAAGTTTACTTTGAATACAGATGCATTATTCGAGTTTAATAAAGCTGGATTGAAAGATTTAAGTGTTAAAGGACAAGAGGAATTAGATATCTTTATAAAACAGCTTCATGAATTAAAAGAGTTGAATACTATCATTATTTTAGGTCATACAGATTTCTTGGGTTCTGAAGTATATAACTTGCTTCTTTCGCAAGAGCGTGCAAATTCAATTAAACATTATTTAATTATAAAAGGAGTTCATCCTGACAAAATCAAGGCAATAGGAATTGGTGAACAGCAGCCAGTAAAGCAATGTTCACCTAGCCTTGAAAGAAATAAGTTAATTGCATGCTTACAACCCAATAGACGGGTAGAGATTGAAGTTAATGGCTACGGGATTGTTAATTAATAGAAATGGAGGTTATATGACAATTCAGTTAGAAGAGTTTTTACAAACTGCAAAACGTCGGAAAAAAAAGCAACGACTTGATGCACATAAGGAAGATATTATTAAGTTGGTAGTTGAAGATGTGACTTATATGGAAATACAAAGGTATCTTCAGTTAAAGGGTACAAAGGTGTCAGTGCCTACAATTGTTAATTTTATTCGGCGATTGAAAATAGAACTTCCAAATTCAATTGATTCTTGACGTTAGATTAGCTTTGTAAATATAGCCCAATAAAATAATTTATTCGTAAAGTATTTTATTGGGCTTTGAACCCATATTTGATTTTGTGTAAGTTACTTTCATTCATGATGGCTGCGTAAGTACTCAACTAAGAGTGCCGTAAGCCAACTAATTGCTAACCTCTAATTTTGAGTCAGCGTTGTTCATTTTTTCGAGATATTCATCGCTGCCAAATAAATCACTCTTTCAGTAGAAACATCTAATGAGAGAGTTCTACGTTTCTTTAGTTGTATGGCGGATGATGCATTGCTGAGAGCCTGAGTTTGTTATTTTTATGTATTCATCTGAGAGCTGCTTGTGCGAGTTTGTGTTCAGTTATTTTCTTTAAAAATCAACTCTGCGTACTTGGCTTGTTCGGTAGTGGCCCGAATCTCATTCAATACTTCTTGTTTGGCTGCCATATAGTACTCCTGCAGCCATTCTGAATACCATTCTGCGATTTTAAATCGCTCTTCCATAAAATCACTGCGTAAATAAGCTCGACGCGTGGTGTTTTTCTCTAGGTGGTCCAGTGCGCGTTCGATGGCATCTGGATTCATGCCTTGTTCATTACACACATCGGTAAATAAACTGCGAAAACCATGTGGTACCACTTTGGGCTTATTAGCCTGAGTGCCATCAAAACCCATGCTAGATATCAGTTTACCTACAGTATTTTCACTCATATAAGGATGTTGACCCCCGCCTTTTTTTGACGCTGGAAACACATATTCGGAATTGTTATGTAGAGATTGTAAATCACGTAAAATATCGCAAGCCCATGTTGATAATGTCACTGTAAAAGGGCGGTTTTGTTTCATGTTTTCCGCTGGTATATTCCATAACTTGTTCTCAATATCAAAATCGACCCATTTGGATGTACGTAAAGAACCCATGCGTACTGCCGTTAGCATAATCAGTAGTAAGGCATTCTTAGTTATTTTACTGGAGCCCGTCGTCATTAAAGCCTTAAAAAAGGGCTGAATTTGATGTTGTGGTAATGCTGGTAAGTTGGAGGTTTTCACTGGTTTCAAGTTATTGGCTAGGCGATTGGCCGGATTGCTATTGATGTGAGTTTCAATGACTGCAAAATCAAATACTGACCGCACGTGTTGTAAAGTCTTGGTTGTGGTTTCACCAATGTCTTTACTCTCCATTTTACGCATGGTAGTTAAAATGTCTTTAGCGGTAATGGTGGCTATGTTCAGTTTGCCAATATGTGGGAAAACGTGCGTTTCAAGACGTCGAATCACTTGTCTTGCATATTTGGGAGTCCATTTTGGCTTGTGAGTATCAAACCATTGCTCTGCAATTGCTTGAAAATCTAAATTGTTATCATTATTAATTATTTTTTTCTGTAAACTTGGATCTACACCTTTATTGAGTGTTTGCCGTGCCTCTTGTGCCAAATATCTTGCATCAGCCAAACTTACTTCAGGGTAAGTGCCTATGGTTAGATTTTTTTGCTTACCTTGAAAGCGATATTTCCAAATCCATGATTTGTGATTGGTGGTGCTTATCGTTAAATACAGACCATGACCATCAGAGATGTATTCACGGATTTTGCTTTTACCTTGATGCTTTAAGGATTTGATTTCTCTATCAGTTAATGCCATATGCTCACCTTTTGTTGCTACTCAATTTTAATTTATATACTTGATAAGTATAGACATTTTCATTTAAGTGCGAATTTAATAATTGCTATCTAGGTATTATGGCTGAATTTTTATCCCAGTAGCAACATTGGTAGCAACATTTTTATGGGCTTTAATGAGGAGTTGTTAGGAGGGGTTGGACAGTTTTTTGAATATATTTTATTGTTTTATAAAGATAATTATTATATTTGGATGGGTTTGAATGGTGTTGAAATTTGGCTTTGGCCTCGCCAACAGGAATCGAACCTGTATTTTACGCTTAGGAGGCATACGTTCTATCCGTTGAACTATGGCGAGGTAAGTGAAAGATGTATGGGCATACGGCTTTGGTATGGCCATGAATACTGCTGTGTACAGTAATATGCGGCCTGTAAACTTAAAAACGCGTTTCAATGCGCTGTTTTAAGTTTACAGGCCGCTTGGATTAATTCAAACGGGCAATTGATTGCTCGGCCAATTCACGCATGGCGAAGCGCACCTCGTTGTCGGGCAAGTTTTCCAAACATGCCACGGCATTGGCGACGGCTTTCTCGGCTTCTTGATGGCAATAGGCCAAGGCATCGGAATTTTGCACATGGGCGTAAATGGCATCAAAGTATTCGCGGTCGGCGTGTTCTAAGGCATGGCGCACGTCTGTTGCCGCCTGTTCTGAACCTTGGCGCATCAAGTAGATTAATGGCAAGGTCGGTTTGCCCTCGGCCAAGTCGTCGCCGACGTTTTTACCGATTTGTTCAGGATCGCCGGAGTAGTCCAAAATATCGTCGATGATTTGGAACGCTGTACCGACATACATGCCGTAGTCTTTTAACGCTTGCTCTTGCTCAGGTGTGGCCTTTGCGAGCAAAGCGCCGACTTGGGCGGCCGCTTCAAACAATTTGGCGGTTTTGTATTGGATGACTTGCAGATACTCGGCTTCGCTGATGTCGGTATTGCCGATGTTCATCAACTGCATCACTTCGCCTTCGGCGATGATGTTGGTGGCGTCTGCCATCACTTCCAAGATGCGCATGTCTTTGGTGTGCACCATCAATTGAAACGCGCGCGTGTACAAAAAGTCACCGACCAATACGGCGGCGGCATTGCCAAACATATTGTTGGCAGTGGCGCGACCACGGCGTTTGTCGCTTTCGTCTACCACATCATCGTGCAATAAGGTTGAGGTGTGGATGAATTCCACCATGGCGGCCAATGAGTACAGTTGCTCATGGTCGTAACCCAATACCTTGCCGGACAAAATGGTCATGATGGGGCGCAAGCGCTTGCCACCGGCACTGATGATGTATTGGCCAATTTGTGAAATCAATGCCACATCTGACATCACAGCTTTGTTGATGACCACGTTGACACGGGCTAAATCATCTTCTAAATGGCTTTGAAAATAAGGCACTGTTTCTAACATATTGGCGGCTTTTGATAGTGAGGGGTCAAAACAACGGCGTTGATTATATCATTGTTGCCCGTGCTGTACAGTTTTGCGGTGTTTGGGACGCTTAGAGTAAAGGTATTTGGTTTTAAATTGGGTTAAATTGACTGCAAATTCAGCTTTACAGGCCGCTTAATCAATTGATTTGCGTTTTATTTTTGACGCAGTGATAAAAGTGCCGTACAATCTTGGATTCTTTTTGCCGTGTTGGCAAATGTTTATTAATCTGGAGTTGAGTATGTACGCGGTCATAAAAACCGGCGGTAAACAGTATAAAGTTACCGTAGGTGAAAAATTAAAAGTAGAACAGATACCAGCCGAACTCGACAGCCAAATCGTACTTGAAGAAGTATTGATGGTTGCGGACGGTGACAATGTTCAAATTGGTGCTCCATTGGTTGCAGGTGCTAAAGTCACTGCTACAGTGGTTTCTCATGGTCGTCACGACAAAGTACGCATTTTCAAAATGCGTCGTCGTAAACACTACCAAAAACGCCAAGGTCATCGTCAGAATTTCACTGAAATTCGCATCGACGCAATCGCTTAATCTTAGGAGTAAAATTAAATGGCAACCAAAAAAGCAGGCGGTAGCTCAAAAAACGGTCGCGATTCAGAAGCTAAACGCTTGGGCGTTAAAGCCTACGGTAGCGAATTGATTCCAGCTGGTTCTATCATTGTGCGTCAACGTGGTACTCGTTTCCACGCTGGTAACAATGTGGGCATGGGTAAAGACCACACTTTGTTCGCTAAAGTTGACGGTTATGTTGAATTCACCACCAAAGGTGCTTTGAACCGTAAAACTGTGAACGTAGTGCCTTACACTGGCGAAGCAGAATAATTCGTTAGTTCGTGAAGAAAGCCCTATCGCATGATGGGGCTTTTTTTATTTATAATTTGCTTCAAGACTGATTAAGCGGCCTGTAAGCCGAAACACATGCCTTACAGGCCGCTTAATCGGTTTTGCACAAGCTGATAAGAATACAGACAAATAAAGGTTTAAACATGAAGTTTATTGACGAAGCCAAGATTGAAGTGGTGGCGGGCAAGGGCGGCAATGGCGCATCGAGCTTTCGCCGTGAAAAATTTGTACCGCGTGGTGGTCCTGATGGTGGTGATGGTGGCAAAGGCGGCAGCGTGATTGCGATTGCCGATGAAAACATCAATACCTTGGTCGAATTCCGCTTTGTGAAAAAATACATGGCCAAAAACGGTGAAAAAGGCCACGGTGCCGACCGCTATGGCCGCGGTGCTGACGACATCGTCTTGCACATGCCGGTGGGCACTTTGATTCGTGACATCGACACCGATGAAATCGTTGCCGACTTGACCGCACACGGTCAAGAAGTGATTTTGGCCAAAGGCGGCAAAGGCGGTTTGGGCAATATCCACTTTAAATCGTCTACCAACCGTGCGCCGCGCCAATGCACGCCAGGTGAAGACGGTGAAAACCGCTTATTGCACTTGGAGTTGAAAGTATTGGCGGATGTGGGCTTGCTCGGCATGCCGAACGCGGGTAAATCGACCTTAATCAGTGCGGTGTCGGCAGCGCGTCCAAAAGTGGCCGATTATCCGTTTACCACTTTGCACCCGAATTTGGGTGTGGTGCGCATGGATGAAAACCACAGCTTTGTGATGGCCGACATTCCGGGTTTGATTGAAGGTGCGGCCGAAGGCGCTGGCTTGGGCCATCGTTTCTTACGCCATTTGTCGCGCACGGGTTTGTTATTGCATGTGGTGGACTTGGCACCGTTCGATGAGGGCGTAGACCCTGCGGCTGAAGCTTTGGCTCTAGCTGAGGAGTTGCGCAAATATGACGAAGCCTTATACGATAAGCCACGTTGGTTTGTGTTGAACAAATTGGATGTGTTGCCAGAAGAAGAACGCGCCGAGCGCGTGGCGGCATTCTTGGCTGCGGTGGGTTGGAATCATCCAAAACCTGACGATGAATTTGAATTCGATGTGGAGACCCCGCGCGTGTTTGAAATTTCAGCGATTAACCGCCAAGGTACGGCCGATTTGGTTTACGCCATCCATCGCTACATTCAACGCAACAAAGAATTGGCAACAAAACTGCTAGCAGCTGATGAGGTTGCAGCAACATCCGTTGCCGATACCACTGACCGCAATGTCTTAAAACCCGAATAAACATCCTCAATCAGGAGTAAGCAGCATGAATGCACAAACATCGTTGGTAGAACAATTGTTGTCTCAGTTACAAG
Source organism: Vitreoscilla massiliensis (assembly GCF_001457815.1). GTDB lineage: Bacteria > Pseudomonadota > Gammaproteobacteria > Burkholderiales > Neisseriaceae > Vitreoscilla > Vitreoscilla massiliensis. The sequence continues at coordinate 1,373,536 of NZ_LN898221.1, read as the reverse complement.
GCGCGCCTATGGCGCAAATTGCTTCACAATTGGGCGCAGACCAACAGCAAACCGAAAGTGCGGTTGGCGCAGCCTTGCCTATGTTATTGGGCATGATGGGCAATAATGCCAGTCAAAGCGGCGGTGCAGATGCTTTGTTTGGTGCATTGATGCGTGACCACGCGCCAGCACAGGCGCAAGGCTTTGGCGGGGGTGACTTGCTCGGTAGCGTGTTGGGCTCAGTATTGGGCGGCGGCCAAGGCCAAAATGCCGGTGCAGCCATCTTGGGTCATATTTTTGGCGGTCAACAACAACAAGCCGAAAGTAATTTGGGTCAAGCCTCTGGTTTGGGCGGCGGCAATGCCGGCCAATTGTTGGCGATTTTGGCACCGATTGTGATGTCGTTTTTGGCCAATAAAGTCCAAGGCAATGGCTTGGATGCGGGTGGCTTGGGTCAGGTATTGCAACAAGAACAAGCCCAATCACAACAACAAGGTGGTTTGGGCGGCAGTTTGTTGACCAGTATGTTAGACCAAGATGGCGACGGCCAATTGGGCGCGGGCGATTTGTTCAAATTGGCCGGCAGCTTTTTGAATAAGCGTTAATGAACATCGACATTATTGTTTAACACCTTGTTAAAACAAGGTAAATGCGGCCTGTAAATCAGTTTACAGGCCGCATTTGTATGCAAAATCGCACAATTAGAATGCTTCTGTGGTTTGTGCGGCGAACAAATACCGTATAATCGGATTTCTTCATGAACACAAGAATGTAAGCATACAGCTATGTTAACCGTATACAACACCTTAACCCGTCAAAAAGAACAGTTCAATCCACTCGATCCCAATCACGTGCGCATGTATGTGTGTGGGATGACGGTGTATGACTACTGTCACTTGGGCCATGCGCGGGTGATGGTGGTGTTTGATATGGTGGCACGTTGGTTGCGCCAATCGGGCTATCCATTGACTTATGTGCGCAACATCACCGACATCGACGACAAAATCATTGCCCGTGCGGCGCAAAATGGCGAAACCATAGGCGAATTGACCGCACGTTTCATTCAAGCGATGGACGAAGATGCGGCGGCGTTGGGGGTACAAAAACCCGATATCGAGCCCAAAGCGACCGAACACATCGCGCAAATGATTGCGATGATTGAGCGCTTGATTGCCAATGGCAAGGCTTACCCTGCCGACAATGGCGATGTGTATTATGCCGTGCGTGAATTCCCGGCTTATGGCCAATTGTCCGGCAAGTCTTTGAACGATTTGCGCGCTGGTGAGCGGGTGGAAGTCGACAGCTTTAAACGCGACCCATTGGATTTTGTGTTGTGGAAAGCGGCCAAAGCGGGCGAGCCTGCATGGGAAAGCCCTTGGGGCAATGGTCGTCCAGGTTGGCACATCGAATGTTCGGCCATGGGCGAAGAGATGTTTGGTCGCGTGTTTGACATTCATGGCGGCGGTGCTGATTTGCAATTCCCACACCATGAAAACGAAATCGCGCAAAGCTGCGGTGCCACAGGTGTGTGCGACCACAGCCACGATGATTTGGCCGGAAAACACACGCAAAGCCATGTGAAATACTGGTTGCACAATGGCTTTATCCGCGTTGACAACGAGAAAATGTCCAAATCTTTGGGCAACTTTTTCACCATCCGCGAAGTCTTGCAACAATACGATGCCGAAGTGGTGCGCTTCTTTATTTTGCGCGCCCATTACCGCAGCCCATTGAATTACTCAGATGCGCATTTAGACGATGCCAAAGGCGCGTTAACCCGTTTGTACACGACGTTGAAAAACACCGCCGCCGAAGCCGTCAGCATCAACGCCAACAGCAATGAATACACGCAACGCTTCTTTGCGGCCATGAACGATGACTTTGGCACGGTGGAAGCGATGGCGGTTTTGTTTGAATTGGCCGCCGAAGTGAACAAGTCTAATGATGCGCACCTTGCAGGTGTGTTAAAAGCCTTGGCCAATGTTTTGGGTTTGTTAGAGCGTGACCCTGTGGCATTCTTGCAAGGCGGCGCAGGTGGCGATGATGGCTTGAGCAATGAGGCCATCGATGCGTTGATTGCCGAGCGCCAAGCGGCACGTGTGGCCAAAAATTGGGCCGAATCGGATCGCATCCGTGATGAATTGACCGCAGCAGGAATCATTTTAGAAGATGCAGCAGGTGTGACCACTTGGAGACGTCAATAAGTCTTCGATGTGAAGCTCAAGAGGCGGCCTGTAAACAAGGAGACAGATATGAAGAAAGTGTATTTGGGTGCTTTGTTGGTATTGGGTGCGGCTTCTTGGGCCGAGGCGCAAACGCCGCAGCAATGGGATCAGTGCGCTGAGCGGGTAGGCCGTACGGTGGATTCGCAAGAAGTGGGCGTTGTCGGTGTTGAGGCGGCGATTAAGCGCCAATGTGGCACTCGGCCAATTTCCAATGCCGGCATGGCCAAACCGGATGGCAAGCTGCCTTATGATGTGTTTCAGGCCGCTCCTTGGAAAGCACGTTTCCAACAATTGACCGGCAAGTCTTACGGCGGCATCAAAGAATCGTTGACGGTGTCGGGACGAATGGAGCGCCAAGGTGATTGGTTGGTCGGCAGTGGTTATGATCCGCGTGGTGCGGGCGCCAGCAGTGCGGCAATTGCGGTGAACAGCAAAACCGGTAAGGTATTGGCGGTTTACAATGCCGGCGGTGACACGCGCTTTTTTGGTTTCAATCAAAATTCCAAAGGCGTGCCAGCAAAACTGTGGGAATGGGTGTCAGAATCGACAGCAGCGGGTTGAAAAATCTTGATTTGGTCGCATATCTTGACTATAATCTCTGATTCGTTTAATGCAGCATAGGCACAATCCCTATGCCCGCCCACCCAAGGAAAGCACATGAAAGCTGATATCCAACCTAACTACCATGACGTTAAAGTAACTTGCTCTTGCGGCAATGCTTTTGTAACCAAATCTACTATGGACAAAGAAGCGTTCAACATCGAGGTTTGCTCTGAATGCCATCCATTCTACACTGGCAAACAAAAAATCGTTGACACTGCAGGTCGCGTTGACCGCTTCAACCAAAAATTCGGCAATATGTTCAAACGTTAATTCGTTACTTTGCCAAAAAGACAGCTTAGGCTGTCTTTTTTATTGCCAGTATTTCATGCTCAGTTTGGAAACAGTGCCGAAAGTGCTACACTGAGCGGCGATTCTTATGCGGAATGTTAGATGTTAACTTATATCCCTCCCGAGCGCAGACCTGCCAATAAACCGACAGAAAAGCCGTGGTTGCTGTTGTTGTTGGCCTTTGTGTGGTTGTGGCCCGGCATCATAGACCATGATTTGTGGAAGCCCAATGAACCGGTTTTGCATGCGGCGATTCAGTCGTTGCTCGCTGGTGGCAATGTATGGGTGCCGGAAGTGGCAGGGCAAGTGTATGTGGAGCAGCCACCGCTGTATGTGTGGGTGGGCAGTGTGTTACAGGCCGCTTTATCACCGTGGTTGATGAGTGAATTTACCGCCATCCGTTTGACTACGGTGATTTTCATGAGCATAGGCTTGGCTTGTGCAGGTGGTGCGGGCAGGCATTTATTGGGTCGGCGTCATGGCCGCAGTGTGGTGTTAATCCTGATAGGCTGCGTGGGCTTGATGTTGGCGGGGCACCGCATGGATGCTTGGGCAATCACGTTTGCTGGTTTTGCCATGAGTTTGTATGCGATGACGCGTGCCAATGACCACACGGCTTGGGCGGGCTTTGGCTTGGCTTTGGGCTGGGTGTGGGTGTTTCTTTCTTCCAGTTTGAGTGAGTTGTTTCTGGTCATCATCATCGCCATCAGCATGTTGGTATTTGCGCGCTGGCGCAGCCGCCGCTATGCGATGATCTTGGTTATGGCCTTGCTGATGGCGGTACCGGTATTGTGTGTGTGGCCGTATGCGATGTACCAATCCAATCCAGCGGCGTTTGCCGTGTGGTGGCAACACTATGCGTTTGGTGGCTTTGGCGGATGGAACCACAGCGTTCTTGGGCATGAATTTGGCTATTATTTTGAAGTGGCTTTGTGGTATGTGTTTCCGGCGTGGCCTTTGGCGGTGTGGACGTTTATGAAACGCGACAAGGTCGACCACCGCGTTTGGCAAGTGTGTGGGGTGTGGTTGTTAATCGGGGTGTTGTGGTTGGGTTTGATGCGTGAAACCTATACCGAAAATGCCTTGATTTTGCTGTTGCCGTTGGCGGTATTGGGTGCGGCACAATTGGATTCTTTGCGCCGCGGGGCGGTGTCGTTTTTGAATTGGTTCGGGGTGATGTTGTTTGGCGCTTTGGCCATTTTCTTGTGGTTGGGTTTTGCGGCGATGAATTTTGGCTGGCCGGCCAAATTGGCCGAGCGTTCGGCGTATTTCAGCCCGTATTATCATCCTGATTTTGATTATTTCCCCATCACCATCGCCTTGTTGTTTACTTTGTTGTGGCTGTGGGCGGTAACGCGCAAACATGTGCGCGGTCGCCAAGCGGTGACCAACTGGGCAGCGGGCATGACTTTGGGGTGGAGCCTGTTGATGACGCTGTTTTTGCCATGGTTGGATGCGGCCAAAAGTTACAGGCCGGTAGTGACGCAGTTTGAAGCTGCCTTACATCCCAATACCTTGCAGCGTTTGCAAAACGGCAGCGATTGCCTCTACATCAATGCCAAAGACAATAAGGCGGGCGTATTGGCATGGCAGGCGTACAGCAGCGTGAACATCAATATGGAAGACGCGCAAGCCTGTCATTATCGCTTGCTGCAATTGAAGGCCGATGATGCGCAAGTGGCGGGCGGTTGGCAAATTCTGTGGCAAGGCCACAGACCGCGTGAAGATTATGAACATTTTGTTTTGGTGCACAAACAACAGTTTGATGCCTTATTTTAAAAGGGAAGCAGTATGAGCCGTACCACTCTTATTCATGCAGGTTGGATTTTGCCCATGGCGGATGAGCCATTGGTGTTGCGCGACCATGTGTTGGTGTTAAAAGATGCGCACATTGAGGCGATTGTGACTGCCGAACAAGCCCAAACCATCGTCGCCGATGAAACCTTGCATCTGCCCCAACATGTGTTGATGCCCGGTTTGGTGAATTTGCATGGTCACAGTGCCATGACTTTATTGCGCGGTTTGGCCGATGACTTGGCTTTGATGGATTGGCTTAATAACCACATTTGGCCAGCCGAAGGCAAACACGTCAGTGATGCGTTTGTACACGATGGTTCGGTGTTGGCGATGGCTGAGATGTTGCTGGGTGGCACCACCACCATTAACGACATGTATTTCTACCATGGTGCCGTAGCCCGTGCTGGCCTGAAAGCAGGCATGCGCACGTTTGTCGGTTGCAGTATTTTGGAATTCCCCACCAATTATGCGCAAAACTCGGCGCAATACATTGAAAAATCATTGGCCGAAGCGCAAGAGTTTACCGGTGAGGAATTGGTACAGTTTGTGTGGGCACCGCATGCGCCGTATACCGTGTCCGACGATACCTTCCGCACCGTGGTGGACTTGGCCGACAAACACGATTGGTTGATTCATTGCCACATCCACGAAACCGCGTTTGAAGTGGAAAGCTCGGTGTCGGAACATGGCAAGCGCCCATTGGCACGTTTGGATGGTTTGGGGGTGTTAAACCCACGTTTGATTGCCGCGCACATGGTGCACACCAATGTCGAAGAAGTGGCTTTGGCGGCAGAGCGTGGCATCAGCGTCGCTCACAATCCGGCTTCTAATATGAAACTGGCTTCGGGCTGTGCGCCGATACAGGCCATGCTCGATGCCGGTGTGAATGTTGGTTTGGGCACCGATGGCGCTGCTTCCAATAACAAATTGGACATGTTTGCCGACATGCGTTTGGGGGCTTTGATTGCCAAAGGCTTTAGCCAAAACCCAACCGATGTCAAAGCCTATGATGTGTTGAAAATGGCCACCATCAATGGTGCCAAAGCCTTGCATTTGGGCGATAAAATCGGCTCCTTGGAAGCGGGCAAACAAGCCGACATGATTGCAGTGGATTTGTCAGCGATTGCCACTCAACCTGTGTTCGATCCGATTTCACACTTGGTGTATGCGGCCGATCGCAATCAGGTGTCGCATGTGTGGGTGAACGGCGAGGCAGTGGTGCAAAACCGTGTGTTGACGCGTTTGGATCAGGCGGAAATTTTGGCCAATGCCGAAGCATGGCAACGCAAAATCGTGGCGGCTTGATAGCGATAATATTGTGCAGCCCAACCAATAAAAAACCGCTCGAAAGAGCGGTTTTGTTGTTAATGCGGCCTGTAAATGTGTTTACAAGGCTTGATACAGTTTCTGGGCACGTTCAGCGGCATCGTTGCTGCCATTTTCCATCAAGTCTACCAAGATGTTAGCTGCGGCATCTTTGTCACCGATTTCAATGTACATCTGCGCCAAATCCAATTTCGCGTCTTGGGTGTGTTGCAAGGTTTGCAAGACCAAATTGTCATCAGGCACAGTTGCGGCCACTTCAGTCACTGCTGCAACCGGTGCAGCCACTTCCGCAACTTCCGCAGCAGCCATCTCAGGTGCAGCATCCAAACTCAAGTTGTCCAAGCTGAAGTCAATTTCAGGTACGGCTGGTGTTTCGGCCAATGCATTGACGGCAGCAGGGGTTTCTACTGAGGCGAATTCATCCAAGTTGAATTCGTCCAATGAGAAGTTGCTGTCTGCTGCTGCAGGAGCCTCTACGACACTGCTGGTAGCAGTGTTCAAGTCGGCACTGACATCATCCAAGCTAAAGTCGAAATTGTGGGTGCTGTCTGGTGTGGCTGTTGGTGCAGGTTGGATGGCTGGCTCAGTCACGGTAGTGTCTAGGCTTAAGGCATCCAAATCAAAACTCAAGTCGTCGGCTTTGTCTTCGATGGCAACGGCAGCGGTTTCTGCTGCAGGCACATCCAAGTTCAAGTCGCTCAAGTCAAAGCTCAAATCGTCGGCTTGGGTTTCAACCGCAGCAACTGTGGTTTCAACTACAGGTGCATCCAAGTTCAAATCATTCAAGTCAAAGCTTAAGGCATCGGCTTGGGTTTCAGTGCTGGCTACAGCTGCGACAGCATCCGTTTGAGCCGCTTCGGTGCTTAAGGCATCCAAGTCAAAAGACATGATGTCGTCAGTGGCGAAGGCCACTTCTTCGCTCGCGGCAGGGCTTGCTTCAACTACCGGCGTGCTGTCGGTAGTGGTGAAGTCCAAATCAAATGCTTGTTCAGCCGCAGCTTCGGCTGGTGCTGCCACCACGGCAGTTTCTTCCACTATGCGGTTACCAAAATTACCCGTACCTGCCCACGCTTGTGCTGGCTTGCTTTCTTCTACCACAGCAGCCACCACTGGCGCGGCTTCTACTACTGGCGTTTCTAGCACGGTATCAAAGGTGATTTCTTCTGGTGTGTAGGCTGGGGTGTCGTCAACTACCGTGCTGCTGGTGCTGGCAGTGTCGTCTACGCTCAACAACTCATCAAAGTTCAAATCAAAATTGTCGTCAAATGCCAATTCATGGCCGCTGTCCATAGAAATGCTGTTGAACTTGCTCACCACCTCATGTTGCGGTTCGCTGGTTTCGGTTTCTGCTTGGAACAAGGCATCGATGTCCAAGGCCGCATCGGCAGCAGTGGTATTGCTGATGTCCATGCTGGCTGGGGCAAAGTCATCGAAATTGATGGCATTGATGTCATCTTGGCTTAAGGTCAGGCCTTCATTGACCGCAGCTTGCGGCTCATCTTGGCTGAGGTGGCTGGCAGCAGCCACACCGGCAGCACCCAAGGCCACAGCGCCCAAATCCAAATTGAATTCGCTGCTAGGCGCTGGTGTCGCAATCACTTCGGCTTCAAAATCGTTGAAGTTAACATCTTCAACCTGTGGCAAATGGGTCGCTACTGGTGCTTCCGCCACAGTTTCAAAATCAGGGAAGTCGAACGCAGGACTGGTGAGGTTCAGATTGTTATTCTGTGCCAGCTCATTAACATCAAAGTCAAAATTAAAGTCTTCATTGGTCTCAGCAGGCGCGGCGGCGGTGCTAACAATGGCTTCGCTTTCCACTTCACCTTGTTTGAGCAAGGCGTCCAAGTCATCCAAATTGAAATCATCGGCAGCAGGTGCAGCAGTGGCATTGGGTTGTGCATATTGTGCCAATTCTTCATCGCTGGGCATGAAGTCGTCGCTGGCCGCATGCGCCGCGGCGGCAACCGCAGCGCCGCCCACTAAGGCAGTTGCGCCTTTGCTTAATCCATCGGCTTTAGGCGCAGCCGTTGGTTTGGCTGTGGATTGGTGGAAGGCTTTTTCTTCTTGTGGATTGAAAGAATCCAAGGCAGCCAATTCAGCCGCAGTCAATTGGTTGTTGGCATCATCAGCGTCAGCCAAGGTCGCTTTGGGTGTGTCCAAAGGCGCATCGTCAAAATTGAAGATTTCAACCGCATCGTCATTGCCATCATCGATTTCGGCAAAACTTTCTGCTGCGGCTTTTTTGCGTGAGCGCACAATCAACATCGCCAATAACAACAAGGCCACCAAACCAGCAGCCAAGTATGGCAAGTAGTCTATCAGCAAGTCCATGATGCCTTTTTCTTCAGGCACAGGAATCGGTGCTGGTGGTGGCGCTACTTTAGGTTGGGCAACCACAGGAGCGGATGCGGTTACGGTAGCTGGCGTGCTGGCAGCCACAGGCGTAGAAGCGGCCACAGCAGGTGGAGTGGCTTCAGCTGTGGCACTGGCTTGTTGTGCTTGTGCCAATTGTTTTTCCAATTGGGCTTTTTGCTGTTCCAATTCGGCCAACTGTTTTTCAATCGCAGCCACATCAGCAGGCGTTTCGGCGTTGGTCGTTGGTGCGGTTGTGGTGGTGCTGCCCGTTGCCACGGCGGCTGTTGCTGCAGTGGCTGCTGCGGCCACGGTTTTGGCCGAGCGGCCTTTGGCCAGTTGGTGCATGGCATCGGCAGACGGGATTTTTAAGGTTGCATCGCCGTAGAGCAAGTTTGGATTGTGATTGCGGAATGCTTGCGGATTGGCGCGCATCAAGGCTTGCACGGTTTGGGCAGTGCTCAAACCATCTGGTTGGTAGCGGCGGGCAATCTCAAAAATATTGTCTTTGGCCTGAACTTTGTATTGCTCAGCAATGGCGATGTTGCCAGGCGCTGCCACAGTAGGCGTATGCGGGCGGTTGTTTTGGATGGTGCGCTGCGCGGGTTTGGGCGCGGCGGCTTTGTTGCTTGGTGTTGCAGTGGGTTTGGTCGCTGCTTGGTTGTTGCTGGCCAATGCCGGTGGGTGAGGGATGGCTTTGGCTGGGTTGACTTGTGCACTTTGGTGCACCGTATTTTTCGGGTCTATGATGGCCGAATACTGGCGGCTTTCTGAGCCGGCCTGTACTTTCAAGCGCAAGACGGGGTCATTAATCGGCACACTGGAGCGCAAATGAATGACGGCGGCAGAACCTTGTTTGCTCACGCGAGCAGAAACAGGTGCACCTGAAACGCTGATGGAAGAAGGAGATTTTAAAATCTCCTGCGCTGTCGGACCGGTAACCACAATAGATCCAGAGAATTGTTCCCCCAGATTGGATTGCACATCCAGATTGTTCATGGACGCGACCGCAACCGTAGAGCCGCTGGCCACCAACAAACCTGTTACCAGTTTTAAATTCATATTCGATTTAGACATAATCCCTCAGTCGTTGTATCTATACATTAATATAGTGTGTAAATCCAAACCAAGACGCACAAGTTCGACCACAAATCTCGGCGTCATTTTAACGTATATTTATTATTGGTATGTTAGCTTAACATTAACTGTACGCGAAACGGGTAATCCTTGATGGATTGCGTGCGTATTGTATTGTGATTGCTACAACATAGAGCAGTTTCTGTTTCTAAAATACCACAGTTTCAGTATGGCAGTGCTGGCTCTGACTGCGCCGCTATTTTAGGTAAAAACTTTACAGGCCGCATTGACGGTACACAAGAGTCGCTGTTTTTGCGCTCGCCATGCGCTACAAAACCATACAAAAAAGTGCCAAAGACAGCGGAAGCTTTGGCATGTTTGCAACAGTGCCAGATATTCACAAACGATGCGGTTTTGAAAATCTGCTTTTGCTGCTATCAAGCAGGACGGGCTTAAGAGCGCCTGTGCGAGGCTGAGACTCTTTATCTATCAAGGCAAGTGCTGTAACATCGAATTTTTGCGGCGGTGCATGAGGACTTGGATTGAGATGCGCGCCAGCAATCAAGCCGATAAGCACGATTAAGATAAGGACAAACACATGTTGTACATGATTTTAGCGACTGATGTAGACGATAGCACGGCTTTGCGCCAACAACATCGTCCTGCCCACTTGGCTCGCTTGGAAAAAATGAATGCGGAAGGCCGTTTGGTATTGGCAGGTCCTACCCCATATCCAGAGCAAGAAGGGGTGTCTGGTAGCTTGATCGTGGCTGAATTTGACAGCTTGGACGCGGCCGAAGCTTGGGCTGGCCAAGACCCATTCGCCTTAGAAGGTGTGTATGAAGAAGTGTTGATCAAACCGTTTCGCATCACCTTGCCATTATGAGTTTGGTTGCTGAAATTGAAGCGCGCATGCAAAGTCTGCAACCGAGCGTGTGCGTGTGCGAAGACGAGAGCCACCATCACATCGGCCATGCTGGCAACAAAGGCGGCGGTCATTATGCCTTGTTCATCGTCAGCACTGTGTTTGATGGTGTGAATCGCTTGGCGCGCCAACGCATGGTCAATGCCTTGGTACAAGACTTGTTTCCCGTGCAGATACACGCTTTGAGCATCAAGGCTTTAAGCCCACAAGAATGGTCTGAATCACAACAGAAAGATTTCGCATGAAAACAACTTTAACAGCTGCCATCTTGATGGCGGCTTTTGCCACATCTGCGTACGCTCAAACTTTGGTGACTGTGAATGGCGAAAAAATCGACAGCTCAGCCATCGATACGCAAGTGCAATTGATTACTGAACAAAGCAAAGGCCAAGTGCAAGACAGCCAACAATTGCGCGCTGGTTTGTTAAACCGCATGGTGACGCAAACTTTGGTGAACCAAGAAGCGAAAAAACTGCAATTGGAAAAATCGGCTGCGTATAAAGACGCGTTGGAAAAATCCCGCGCCGCTGCCAAACAACAAGGTGCGGACAAGCAAGCCAATTTCAAACAACAATTTGCCACTTACGAGCGCGATTTGTTGAGTGATACCTATATGTACCACGTGGTCAGCCAAAATCCAGCCACTGAAGCCGATGCGCAAAAATTCTACAATGATTACCAAGCCCGTTACAAAGGTACGGACGAAGTGAAATTGTCAGAAATCTTTGTGGCCAATGAAGCTGATGCCAAAGCAGTGACGGCCGATTTGAAAAAAGGCCAAAGCTTTGCAGATGTGGCCAAAGCCAAAAGCATTGATGGCGCGGCCAAACAAACCGGCGGTGTAAACCCACGTTATATGCCATTGAAAGATTTGCAAGAGTCAGCGCCTTTGGTTTATGGTGCAGTCGCAAAATTGAAAAAAGGCCAGTATTCGCAAGCAGTTTCTGCGCAAAACGTCTGGGCGGTATTCAAAGTGGATGACAAGCGTGCCGTGGATGTGCCTGAATTTGCTAAAATGAAGCCTGCCATCTTGAATCAATTGAACAACGAGCGCATCAACAACGCCATTGGCCAGTTGTATCAAAACGCAGACATTAAACAATAAAGAAGGTTGTAAGATATGAAAAAAGCAAGCATTGCTGCCATGGTGATGGCATGCATGGTGGGTGTGGCAGTTGCTGCTGTGCCTGCAGTAGAAGATGCCCGTGTTGATGCCATGGTCAAACAGTTTGAACAAATGAACCAAGGCCAAGCCATTCCAGCGGCACAATTGGGTCAAATCAAAGAGCAAGCGAAACAAATTTTGCAACGCCAAGAAATTTTGAAACAAGAAGCGTTGAAACAAGGTTTGGACAAAAAACCTGAAGTTCAAGCGATGTTGAAAAACTTGGAATCGCAAGTGTATGCCGAAGCCTATGTGGAACAATTGAAAAACACCATCGTCATCAGTGAAGCCGATTTGCAAGCCAAATACCGCGAAATGACGCGCGAATTGAAATTGCAATTTGCTGAATTCAACAGCAAAGAAGATGCGGTAAAAGCGCAGCAATTGTTGTTAAAAGGCGCGAATTTTGCTGATTTGGCTAAGTCTTTGCCTGAGCAAAAACAAAACTTGGAAGGCAATTGGTGGCCTGCTGCACAAATGGGTTCATTCCCTGCCGAGATTCGTGGCTTGGTGAAAGGTCAAATTACGGCTGAGCCTGTAGCCTTGGAAGGCAAGTTCTACTTGTTCCGTGTGGCTGACGAACGTGCCAGCAAAGAAGCGCCTGCATTTGAACAAATCAAAGACCAATTGGCTGCTGAAGCGAAAAACGCCAAAGTAGAAGAACAATTGAAAGCCTTGTTCAAAGCCAATGGCTTGGAGATTCCTGAAGCGCCAGTGGCGCCAGCTCAATAAGTACTTTGTAGCTTAAAAGCAAGTGAAGCGGCCTGTAAATGTTTACAGGCCGCTTTTGTATGGGTGTTAATGGGTATGGCATATGAATGCTTGGGATGAGTGTGTGGGTAATACATGGGCTATATCAGCGCTGGTATGGTCAATACTGTGTTTTAAACGGAACTACTAGAGCGCTTGCATGGGGTGCAAGCGCTCTAGTGTATGTGGGAGTTGATGAGGTGGCAGGACAGATGCAGTGGCAGTGTTGCTGGGCAGCTGGTGTGCACTGAACAGGGAAATAGCCTGATTGTGCTGGCTAAATGGGTGGTTAAGAGCATATATCCATACCACAGCTTAAGTATCACAATGAGATGTGCACTTACATGTAAAAGCGGCCTGTAATTGTTTTACAGGCCGCTTTTATCATGATGGTTAGCAGCTTAACGTGATAATTCGTCGGTAATGGTTTGCAAGAATTGCAAACGGTGCGGCGCGATATCACCGGTTTCGGCGGCGTTTTTGACGGCGCAATTGGGTTCATTGCGGTGAGTACAATTGTGAAAGCGGCATTGACCGATTAAATGGTGCAAATCGGGGAAGTAATGCAGCAAATCGGCGCGCTCCAAATGGTGCAAGCCAAACGCTTGTAAGCCGGGTGAGTCTATGAGTTGGGTGTCGGCATCGAGTTGATACAGTTGGGCATGGGTGGTGGTGTGTTTGCCCGAATCCAAGGCAGTCGAGATGTCGCCGGTGCGGGCGATGTTTTCGCCCAAGATGGCATTGGTCAACGTGGATTTGCCCATGCCGGATTGGCCTAAGAAGATATTGCTGTGGCCTTGTAAAATCGGATGCAATGCCTCCGCGCCTTCTAAGGCACTGAGGCTGCTAAAGCCATAGCCCAAGTCGGCATAGAATTGGAATACAGGCCGCCATTTGGCCGTGCCGTCCAAATCGGCTTTGTTGAGCACGATGTGGGCTTGGATGTGCGCCGCTTCGGCGGCGAGCAAGGCGCGTTGTACCAAGGTTTCATTCGGTGACGGTTCGGCGGCCACCACGATCAGCAATTGCGTGACATTGGCGGCGATGAGTTTGCTTTTGAACGCGTCTTGGCGATAAAGCAAGCTGCTGCGCTCAAGAAAGTCTTCGATGACCACTTGCTCAGCATTGATGGATTTGATGTGGACGCGGTCGCCACAAGCATAGTCCACGCGCTTGCTGCGGGTGGTGGCTTGAAAGGTTTGTCCTTGTTCGTCGCGCACGATGTAGTGGCGACCGTAACTGGTGATGATTTGTGCTGTTTGCATCAGCGTTTTCCTGCTTGGTTCAAGGCCGCGATGCGTTCGCTGGCATTGGGGTGTGAGTCGTAAAAGCGTGAGTACCAAGCATCTGGGGTGAGGGTACTGGCATTGCTGCGGTAGAGTTTGGTCAAAGCGGTGATTAAATCGTGGGCATCGCTGTTGCGCGCGGCAAAGCGGTCGGCCTCGTATTCATTTTTGCGCGACATGATGCTGGACAAAGGCGAAAACGGGAAGGTGAACACCGGTAACACCAATAAAAACAGCAATAAAGCCATGGCATGGCTGGGGTAGTGCACGCCCAATTGTTGGAAAAAAGCAAAATCAGGCATTTGCAGCAAAGCGCCCAACACATACAACACCAATAAGCCCAGTCCCAAACTGATGGCGATTTGTTTGAACACATGGCCGTGTTTGAAATGGCCCAATTCATGCGCCAGCACAGCTTCGACCTGTCCGTCGTTCAAGTCTTTCAATAAGGTATCAAAAAACACAATGCGTTTTTGCTGTCCCAAACCGGTGAAATAGGCATTGCCATGGCCGGAGCGTTTGGAGCCGTCCATCACAAACAAGCCATTGCTGTGAAAGCCAGTGCGGCTGAGCAAGGCTTCGATGCGGGTTTTCAGGCCGCCTTCGGGCATGGGTTCAAACTTATTGAACAAAGGCGCAATCCATTTGGGAAACGCCCACATCAATAGCAGCGAAAACCCTGCCCACACCAACCACACATATAACCACCATGTGTTGCCCATTGCGCCCATCAAATACACAATCAGATACAGCAAAGGTGCGCCGATGATGGCGGCCAAAAACACGCCTTTGGCTTGGTCGGCGATGAACGTGGCAAGTGTGCTGCGGTTAAAGCCAAAGCGGCTTTCGAGTTTGAAGGTGCGGTAGAGCGAGAACGGCAAACTCAAACAGCCGCTGATGAGGGTGAACAAGCCGATTAACACCACACCTTGCAACACCGGTGTGTTTGGCAGCCATTTGATCGCAATGGCGGCGATGACGTTCAGGCCGCCTGCCAAAGTCCACAGCAACAAGACAGCGGCCTGAAACAGGATTTCATAACGGTGTAAACGTTGTTTGGCTAAAGTGTAGTCGGCGGCTTTTTGGTGCTCAGCCAAACTCACTTGTGACACAAAAGCTTCAGGTACGAAGCTGCGGTGGCTGCGCACCGCCAAACTTTGGCGTATCGACAAATACAATTGAATCAAGACACTGACGACAAAAAACAGTAAAAAATAGCCTGTAAGCATGGGTGGCCACACAAAAATAAGAGTGAGCGCATTATCGCATGATTACTTACGCGCATGCGCATTGCTTGATATGACGGTGTGGCTGCGGCAAAATAGCCCACTTAAATAAGGAAAAAACATGATGGACGCAAGTAATTTGGTGTGGTTGGATTTGGAAATGACCGGTTTGGATGCCGATAAAGAACGGATTATCGAGGCCGCGATGATCGTCACCGACACCAATTTGAACATCTTGGCGCAATCACCAGTATTGGTGGTACACCAAAGCGATGCCTTATTGGCCGCGATGGACGAATGGAATACTGCCACGCACACGCGCACCGGTTTGGTCGAGCGTGTGAAAGCATCGACATTGAGCGAGGCCGATGTTGAGGCGCAATTGCTGGCGTTTATGGCCGAATACGTGCCTGAAAAAGCCTCACCGATGTGTGGCAACTCGGTACACCAAGACCGCCGCTTTATGCAGAAATACATGCCAAAATTGGAAGCCTATTTCCATTACCGCAATTTGGATGTGTCGACCTTAAAAGAATTGGCCAAACGCTGGCACCCAGAAGTGGCCAAAGGCGTGGTCAAAAAAGGCGCGCACCAAGCTTTGGCCGACATTGAAGAAAGCATTGAAGAAATGCGCCATTACCGCGACCATTTTTTGCGCTTAAAGGACTAGCATGCCGGGATTCGACATCACCCAAACCCCCGCATGGGCGCATTTATTGGTGCACCATGAGCACATTGCCGACGCGCACATGCGCCATTGGTTTGAACAAGACCATGGGCGTTTTGCGCGCATGCATGAGCGTTTGGATGGCATGTTGGTCGATTTCAGTAAAAACCGCATCACCGATGAGACCTTGCAATTGTTGACCGAGTTGGCCGATGCAGCCGATTTGGCACAGTGGCGCGAGCGCATGTTTGCGGGCGACAAAATCAACCTCAGCGAACACCGTGCGGTATTGCACACGGCGCTGCGACAGCCACGCGAGGCAGTCATCGAAGTGGATGGTGTCAATGTGGTGGCGCAAGCCTATGCCGCTTTGGATGAGGCTTTGGCCTTTGCCGAACGTGTGCGCAGTGGCGAGCATGTCGGTCACAGTGGTGAACGCATCCGCCATGTGGTGAACATTGGCATTGGTGGTTCGGATTTGGGGCCGAAAATGGTGGTGGAAGCCTTGCAAAGCTATGCCGATGCTGGCGTGCAAGTGCGCTTTGTGTCTAACGTTGATGGTGCGCATCTGGCGCAAACCTTGCAGGATTTGCGTGCCGAAACCACTTTGTTCATCATCGCCAGTAAATCGTTTACCACGCCAGAAACCTTGCTCAATGCCGAAGCGGCCAAGCAGTGGTTATTGGCGCAAACCGGTTGGGATTTAGACGCCATCGCGCCGCATTTTGTCGCCATTTCCACCAATTTACAGGCCACATCTGCGTTTGGCATCGACAATCGCCATGTGTTTAAGATGTTTGACTGGGTCGGTGGCCGTTATTCGGTGTGGTCTACCATCGGTTTGCCGGTGATGTGTGCGATAGGGCGCGCTGGCTTTATGCAGTTTTTGGCGGGCGCTCGTGCCATGGATGAGCATTTTTTGCAGCAACCGTGGCGGCACAATGTACCGGTGTTATTGGCCTTGATCGGGGTGTGGTATAACAATTTCTTTGATGCCCACAGTCATGCGGTGATACCATATGATTACGGCATGCGCGCACTCACCGAATACTTGCAACAGCTTGATATGGAAAGCAATGGCAAGAATGTGACCCAGCAAGACTTGCCAGTGGAATGTGCGACTGGCCCGATTATTTGGGGCAGCCAAGGGGTGAATTGCCAACACGCTTATTTTCAAATGCTGCACCAAGGTTCGCGTTTGATTCCCAGCGATTTTATCGTGCCGATGAACAGCCATTACCCATTGGGCAAGCAACATCAGGTATTGGTGGCGAATGCGTTTGCCCAAACCGAAGCCTTGATGCGCGGCAAAACCTTGTTGGAGGCGGAAACAGAATTGTTACAGGCCGGCAAAGACACGCAATTGGCGGCGCAAAAAGTGTTTGCCGGCAATCAGCCGACCACGTCTGTCTTGGTCGATGCCATCACGCCGCACAGCTTGGGCATGCTCATAGCCATGTACGAACACAAGGTGTTTGTGCAAGGGGTGATTTGGGACATCAATTCATTTGACCAATGGGGTGTGGAATACGGCAAAGTGTTGGCCAAAACCATAGAACCAGAATTAGCAGGACAGGGAGACGCGCAGCACGATGCGTCGACCTTGGCCTTAATCTCATATTTTCGGGAGCATCATGTTTCAACAACAACTGCAGAACTTGGCCACTAATTTGGCCAGTCAAAACCTCAAAGTCACCTGTGCCGAGTCGTGCACCGGTGGCTTGTTGGCGGCCAATCTGACCCGTTTACCAGGCAGCTCGGCTTGGTTTGACATGGGGTTTGTCACTTACAGCAATGAGGCCAAACAACAATTGCTGAATGTGAATCCCACCACTTTGGCGCATTACGGTGCTGTCAGTGAAGAAGTGGTGCGTGAAATGGCGCTGGGTGCGTTGATTTCCAGCAAGGCCGATTACGCCTTAAGCATCAGCGGCATCGCTGGACCAAGCGGCGGTAGCGAAGACAAACCCGTGGGTTTGGTGTGGTTTGGTTTGGCCAGTAAGAAACGCATTTGGGCAGAATCCAAATTGTTTAATGGTGAGCGTGACCAAATCAGAGCACAAGCGGTGCAATATGCCATTCAATTGTTGGCATCGAAATTGGATTAATTCAGCGTTTGTTTTACGCACGACTTGGTTTGTCTGAGTCAGACAAAATAAAAACAGCCTGTTTATGCAGGCTGTTTTTATTTTAAGCAAGCATTATTGCACGAATTTGCTGATGAGCGACATCAACGCCAGTGGTGCCAAGTACATGCCGGCAGCGCCCAGCAATAAGATGGCCCACCATCCAATCACACTTTCTGAGAAATAATCCAATAAGAAATAATACAGCCACAAATACAAAAACAAGATGCCAGCAAAAATGGCATTGGCGACCAAATCCCCACCGGTGAAGATGGCGAAGGCGGCATTGCCCAAGGCCAGAACTGCGGCATACACCCAAGCCGAAGTGTTGTCATTGTGGGTTTGTATCCATGCACACAACAACATGGCTGCGATTAAAATCATGTCAGTCTCCTTCAGCACCACTTGCTAGCAGGTATTACTTATTTGATAAATAGAGTTAAGTGTCTTTAGTGTAAGATATACCAATAGTGCAGATTTTTGAAGCAATAAGCATGCGTGTATTGATTTAGAATAATGAAAAAGCGGCCTGTAATCGTTTACAGGCCGCTTTTTTATCCTAACGGTAGGTGTTTTATAAAACCAATGCTGTTTTGCGACATGCTGCCATGTAATTGACGTCTATGCTGTCGCACAAACTGTAGACATTGCTCAGTGGGTTGTAGGTAAAACCGGTGAAATTGACGATTTCCAGCCCAGCTTGGCGACACATGCGCGCCATTTCGGCAGGGGTGACAAATTTTTTGTAATCGTGGGTGCCGCGTGGTAACAAGCCCATGATGTATTCGGCTGCCAAGATGGTTTGGGCATAGGCTTTCGGGTTGCGATTGATGGTAGAGAAAAACACCCAGCCATCGTCTTTGGCCAATTGCGCACACGAGCGGATGACGCTGGCAGGGTCGGGCACGTGTTCCATCATTTCCATGCAGGTGACCACATCGTATTGTCCGGCTTGTTCTGCCGCCAAGTCTTCGACGCTGACACAGCGGTAAGACACGTTTTGTAATTCGGTTTCCAGAGCGTGCAACTGCGCGATTTTCAGCGATTTTTCCGCCAAATCTACACCTAAAGTAGTAGCGCCACTTTTGGTCAAGGCTTCGGTCAAAATGCCGCCACCGCAACCGACATCGACCACTTGTTTGCCATTCAATTGGGCATAACCATCAATGTATTGCAAACGCAAAGGGTTGATTTTGTGCAGTGGTTTGAATTCGCTTTCTTCATCCCACCATTTGTGCGCCAATTGGCTGAATTTATCGATTTCACTGGGGTCGACATTGACGTGCGTACTGTGCTCAGACATGGTGGTTATCCTTAAACTTTATCGCAGCCATTATAAGGCATGCACCATCATTTGTGGGCTTGCTACAGACCATGCCGTTGCTTTCAGGTAAAATAAACCCATGTCTACTACCCGTATCGCCCTGATTTTGCACTATGACGGCAGCGCTTTTAATGGCTGGCAAGTGCAACCCGCTGGTGTTCCCACCGTACAAACCGTTTTAGAACACGCCTTGGCCAAAATCGCCCTGCATCCGGTCGCCACCATTGTTGCCGGTCGCACCGATACCGGCGTGCACGCCACGGCGCAAGTGGTGCATTTTGACACCACTGCCACACGGCCTTTGTCGGCGTGGGTGCGTGGCATCAATGCCCATTTGCCCAGCAGTGTGGCCGTACAGGCCGCTTATGAGGTGTCACCCGAATTCAGTGCCCGTTTTGATGCCTATCGCCGCTCTTACCGTTATGTGTTGTGCAATGAAGCGGTGCGTCCAGTCATCTTGGCCGGTAAAGTCGGTTGGGCATTTCGCGATTTGAGTGTTGCTGCAATGCAGCAAGCGGCGGTATGCTTGGTGGGGGAACATGATTTTTCCAGCTTTCGGGCATCTGAGTGTCAGGCCAAATCACCGATTAAAACCATGTACAGCGTCAACATTCACAGCCATGACAGCATGGTGTGTTTTGATTTTCAGGCCAATGCGTTTTTGCACCACATGGTGCGCAATTTGGTCGGCGCTTTGGTGTATGTTGGTTATGGCAAGCTCAGTGTGGCGGATTTCGCCGCCTTATTGGCGGCCAAAGACCGCACTTTGGCGCCGCCGACCTTCATGCCCGATGGTTTGTATTTAACCGGTGTCGATTATCCCGAGCATTTTGGTGTGCCTCGTGCCACCATACCGGCTTGGTTGTGGGGACAAACAACATGACGCGAGTCAAAATTTGCGGTATTACCCGTGAGGAAGATGCCAAACAAGCGGTGGCTTTGGGCGCTGATGCTTTAGGCTTGGTGTTTTATGCCCAAAGCCCACGTTTTGTCAGTATCGAGCAAGCGGCGGCGATTGCCGCGCACATTCCGGCGTTTACCAGCATTGTCGGTTTGTTCGTCAATGCCAGTGCCGCAGAAGTCGAACAAGTGTTGGCGCAAGTGCCGCTAGACATCTTGCAGTTTCATGGCGATGAAAGCGCTGACTATTGCCGCCAATTCAAGCGCCCGTACATCAAAGCCGTGCGCGTCAACAGCGCTGCCGACATCGTACAGGCCGCATTGGATTACCCCGATGCTCGTGCCTTATTGTTTGATGCGCATGTCGCTGGCAGCTATGGCGGTACGGGCGAAACATTTGATTGGCGAATGTTGCCCAGTGATTTAAAACAGGCTTGGGTCTTGTCGGGTGGCTTACACCCCGCTAATATCGCTGACGCGGTGACACAAACCCGAGCACTGGCGGTGGATGTTTCCAGTGGGGTAGAAGCCGCAAAAGGCATTAAAGACGCAGCAAAAATGCGTGAATTCATACAAGGAGCAAAACGTGCAGGAACAGAATTTACCCAATGAACGCGGTTGGTTTGGCGAATATGGTGGCGTGTTTGCCGCGGAAACCCTTATTCCTGCACTGCAAGAATTAAAACAGGCTTACGCAGCAGCCCAAGCCGACCCTGAATTTCAAAAAGAGCTGGATTACTATCTGAGTCACTATGTTGGCCGTCCCAGCCCTTGCTATTACGCCAAACGCTTGAGCGAACATGTGGGCGGCGCCCAAATTTATTTGAAACGCGAAGACTTGAACCATACTGGTGCACACAAGGTCAACAATGCCTTGGGTCAGGCCTTATTGGCCAAGCGCATGGGCAAAAAACGCGTGATTGCCGAAACCGGTGCCGGTCAACACGGCGTGGCCAGTGCCACTGTGGCAGCGCTGTTTGGCATGGAATGCGTGGTTTACATGGGCAGCGAAGACATCAAGCGCCAAATGCCAAATGTGTTTCGGATGAAATTATTGGGCGCAACCGTGGTACCAGTAGATAGCGGTTCCAAAACCTTGAAAGACGCGTTGAACGAAGCCATGCGCGATTGGGTGTCGAATGTGGATACCACGTTTTACATTTTGGGTACGGCCGCTGGCCCGCATCCATATCCGCAAATCGTGCGCGATTTCCAATGCGTGATTGGTGAAGAAGCCAAGGTGCAAATGCCAGCATTAATTGGTCGACAACCCGATGTGGCCGTGGCCTGTGTCGGCGGTGGTTCCAATGCCATCGGTTTATTCCATCCGTATTTGTCTGAGCCACAAGTGAAATTGGTGGGCATAGAACCGGCTGGTCGCGGTTTGGCCACAGGTGAACATGCGGCGCCTTTGAACGCGGGCACACCGGGCGTATTGCATGGCTTCCGCAGCTATTTGATGCAAGACGAAAACGGCCAAGTATTGGCCACACATTCGATTTCCGCGGGTTTGGATTACCCTGGTGTGGGCCCTGAGCACAGTTATTTAAAAGACAGCGGTCAAGTCACTTACGATGTGGTCGACGACGACGAAGCGATGGCGGCATTTGATTTGTTGTGCAGCAAAGAGGGCATCATCCCTGCTTTGGAAAGCAGCCATGCCGTGGCTTGGGCAGTACGCGAAGCGCCAAAAATGAGCAAAGACCAAGTCATCTTGGTGAATCTGTCTGGTCGTGGTGACAAAGACATCAATACGGTTGCGACTTTGCGCAACATTGTGATCGATTAAGCGGCCTGTAAAGAGAGACGACATGAGCAGAATCAGTGCAGTATTTGCTGCCTTAAATCAAAAAAAAGCCTTGATACCTTACATCACAGCGGGCGATCCAGACTTGGGTACGACTTTGCAATTGATGCACACCTTGGTGGACAACGGTGCCGACATCATTGAATTGGGCGTGCCATTTTCCGATCCATCGGCCGATGGTGTGGTCATTCAACGTGCGGCTACCCGTGCGGTGGAGCGCGGCATTTCCTTGCGCAATGTGTTGCAAGTGGTGAGTGAATTCAGACAGACCAATACCACCACACCGGTGATGTTAATGGGCTATTTGAATCCCATACACCGCATGGGTTATGCCGAATTTGCGCAAGCGGCTGCGGCTGCGGGCGTGGATGGCGTGTTAACCGTCGATTGCCCGATTGAAGAAATTTCAGCGTTAAATCAACACTTAAAACCCGCTGGCATCGACTGTATTTTCTTGATTTCGCCGGTAACGCCGCCAGAACGCATACAAGCAATTGCTCAGGAGGCCAGTGGTTTTGTATACTACGTCTCTTTGAACGGGGTGACCGGTGCCGCCAACTTGGATGTGGCCGCGGTAGCGAAGCAAGTTGCCCTCATCAAACAATATGTGCCATTGCCAGTCGGTGTGGGCTTTGGTATCCGTGATGCCGACAGTGCCCGCGCCGTTGCTGCCGTGGCCGATGCAGTGATTGTGGGTAGCCGTTTGGTCCAAGCGATTGAAGACCATCCCAAACAAGAGACGACTGCAGTAGCAGCAATTGTTAAAGAATTGAACCAAGCTGTGCAAACAGCGGTATAAGGGGACTGACGTGAGTTGGTTAGACAAAATTTTACCACCCAAAATCAAAAGCAAAGACAACAGCAACCGTTCGTCTGTGCCTGAAGGTTTGTGGGTGAAATGTCCATCGTGTGCAGCGGTATTGTATGCCACTGATTTGCAACAAAACATGCAAGTGTGCCCAAAATGTGGCCACCACCATGCCATCAGTGCGCGCGAACGCTTGAACATCATGTTGGACGCAGACGGCCGCCAAGAAATCGGCGCCAGCGTCAAACCTGTCGACATCTTGAAGTTTAAAGACAGTAAAAAGTATCCAGACAAATTGACTGCGGCGCGCAAAGCTACTGGCGAAGACGATGCCATGGTGGTGATGAGTGGCAAAATGGGCGGTTTGCCGGTGGTGATTGCCGCGTTTGAATTCAAATTCATCGGTGGCTCTATGGGCTCGGTGGTGGGCGAGCGCTTTGTGCGCGGCGTGCGCGAAGCCGTGCGCTTGAATTGTGCCTTTATTTGTGTGGCTGCTTCCGGTGGCGCGCGCATGCAAGAAGGCTTGAATTCTTTGATGCAAATGACCAAAACCTCAGCGGCTTTGCATTTGCTCGCGGATAAAAAATTGCCATACATCTCGGTTTTAACCGACCCTACCATGGGCGGTGTGTCGGCCAGTTTCGCCTTCTTGGGCGATGTGGTGTTGGCCGAGCCGAATGCCTTGATTGGTTTTGCAGGTCCGCGCGTGATTGAACAAACTGTGCGCGAAACCTTGCCAGAAGGCTTCCAACGTGCCGAATTTCTGCTGGAAAAAGGCGCCATCGACCAAATCGTTGACCGTCGTGAGATGAAGCAAGGTTTGGTAGACTTATTGACCTTATTGAATCGCAGCGATGCGATAAAAGTGGCGTAAGCGATTTTATTAAGTCAGCAAACCATCCCAAGCGGCCTGTAAATGTTTACAGGCCGCTTTTTTGTACTCAGTCAATCAAGGGTATGGCCTACAGTGTGGTTGATGAGAGGCAGGACACTCTTACAGATGACTGTGCTGTGGCAGCAGTGGGCAGCTATTCAAATGAACAGTCGCAATGCCGACTATGGTGGTAACGTCTCACGGTTAGAGGCGAGATTGGGTGACTGAAATGCTCATCGGTATCCACAGCAAAATACACATGTATGGCATTTTGAAACGCTTCATCACAGGAAGTTTGAAAAAATATGCAGCCAGTTAACGGCATTTTTTCAGCTCCAAAAGGCGGCCTGTAAGCCATTTGTAAAAAATTTTTCAGCCAGTGTGCGGGTTTGAGTTCCACCATAAAGTGTAAATTTACATGGTTTGGGGCAGAAAAAGCGCAGTCAATAGCTCAAATACAGCGGTAATTGTGGCAATGCGTCAATTTATTAATATCTGAGTTTGAAATTGTGCGGCCTGTAAAAAATATCAGTCACTATGGGTTTTGAGCATTGATTTCAATTGAACTGAATATTTTGATTCATTTTGAGTATAAATATTTATTTTAATATGACTGAGCTTTTAATTTAAAAAAACAATGAAATTATTCTCACACACTCTCCTCTGTTTGCATCTGGTCTAACCACTAACAATTCCAAAAGTGGATTTTCGCAACTTAAAAAACATTAACGAAAATTGGAATTGTTTTGGGTGCGGCGGCTTGCCAGCCCAATAAGACACGCACAGAAAAATTCAAAATATGTCTTTGATTGGAGACCAGATGAGTAAATCATATCAGTGCTTGGCTGTGGTGGTGATGGCCACGGCATTAGTCGGATGTAATAAAGGCAAAACCGAAGCAGGTGCTCCCAAGCGGCCTGAATGCATCGCCCCAGCCAAACCGGGCGGTGGTTTTGATTTGACGTGTAAATTGGCACAACAAGCATTGAAAGACATCAATAAATTTGGTGAACCGATGCGTGTGACTTACATGCCTGGTGGTGTGGGTGCGGTGGCGTATAACAAAATTGTGGCCAACGATCCTGCCAATAACGATGCCATCGTGGCATTTTCAACTGGCTCTTTGTTGAATTTGGCGCAAGGCAAATTCGGTCAATACTCTGAAAAAGACGTGCGCTGGCTGGCCGGTGTCGGCACCGACTATGGCATGGTGGCCGTCAATGCCGATTCTCCATTCAAAACCCTCGAAGACTTGGTCAAAGCGCTGAAAACCGATCCGGCCAAGGTAAGTTTTGGTGCCGGTGGCAGTGTCGGTGGCCAAGACTGGATGCAAACGGCAATGTTGGCCAAAGCCGCCGGCATAGACCCGAAAAACATGACGTATGTGGCCTTAGAAGGCGGCGGTGAGGCGGTGACTTCGGTGATGGGCAATCACATTCAAGTCGTGAGTGCCGGTATTGCCGAAATGGGCCCCTATGTGGAATCGAAGAAAGTGCGTGTGTTGGCGGTATTCTCGCCTGAGCGCTTGCCGGGCAAGTTTGCCGATGTGCCTACGGCGAAAGAGCAAGGTTATGACATTGAATGGCCGGTGATACGTGGCTATTACATGGGACCTAAAGTCAGCGATGAATCTTACAACTGGTGGAAAAAATCTTTTGAAACCATGATGAAAGATCCCAAATTTGAACAATTGCGTGGCCAACGGGATTTGTTGCCTTTCTCTTTAACCGGAGAAGAGCTGACCCAATACGTGACCAAGCAAACCAAGCAAATGCGGACTTTGTCTAAAGAGTTCAATTTACAAAGCAAATAATTCCCCCCTGATTTAAGTGGTTTGCCGCTGGCGGTGAGCCACTTTTTTGTGAAGGACATCCCCATGGTATTGCGTATCTTCAGTGCAATCTTGGCACTGGCGGCATTGGGACTGTTGGTATTGGCTTGGGGCTATACCGCGCCCATCGCCTATGATCCGATAGGCCCGCGTCCATATCCGATTTTGATTTTGTCTTTGTTTGCATTGTGCTGCATTTACTTGGTGTTCAGGCCGGCCAAATTGGCTGATAAGGACGATTTGGGCCTCAGCCCTGAGTTGGGTAAAAAAATCGCCATTTGTATGGCGACCATGATGGCGTATGCAGTGTTGTTTGAAATGATCGGTTTTCCTGTTTCAACGGCCTTAATGGCCATTGTGGTGGGGCGTTTGTTTGGTGGGTCGTACACGAAATGCATCATTGCCGGTGTGGTGATGGGTGTGGCTTCGTATGTGTTGTTCGACCGTTTCTTAGACGTTCCGTTGCCGATGGGCTTATAGGCGCATTACATTTGAATAAGGAAAACCGTTATGGATGTATTTAACTATTTAATGCACGGTTTTCAGGTGGCGATGTTGCCTGAGAATCTGTTGATTGCCTTGATTGGTGCGTTTATCGGCACCATAGTCGGCATGTTGCCCGGTTTGGGGCCCATCAATGGCGTGGCGATTTTATTGCCATTTGCCTATGCCATGGGTTTGGCGCCAGAAAGTGCGCTGATATTGTTGGCGGCGGTGTATTTGGGTTGTGAATACGGCGGGCGCATTTCGGCGATTTTGATTAACGTACCGGGAGATGCGGCGGCCATCATGTCCACCCTCGATGGCTATCCGTTGGCCAAGCAGGGCAAGGCAGGCATCGCTTTGTCGATATCGGCATGGAGCTCTTTCGTGGGCAGCATGATTGCCACAGTGGGCGTGGTGTTGTTTGCGCCGATGTTGGCGAAATGGGCGATTGCGTTTGGCCCAGCTGAGTATTTTGTGCTGATGGTGTTTGCCCTGACCTGTTTGAGCGGTTTGGTCAGCGATCAACCTGTGAAAACCGGTGTGTCAGCGTTGATGGGTTTGGGTTTGGCGATGGTCGGTGTGGATGCGGTGACTGGGGTGTACCGTTTTACCTTTGATTCGGTCAATCTCAGTGACGGCATTCAATTCACCACCATTGTAATCGGTTTTTTCAGCATCAGTGAAATCCTCATCATGTTGGAACACACCCATGCCGGTCAGCAAGTGATGTCACAAGGCAAACGCACTTTGTTCAATTTCAAAGAAATGATGTTCACCATGGTCAGCACCATCCGTGCCTCCGTGATGGGTTTCATCATCGGCGTGTTACCGGGGGCGGGCGCAACCATTGCCAGTGCCTTGACGTACACCACCGAGCGCAAACTGGCGGGTAAAGACGGCAAGTTTGGCGAAGGCGATTTGCGCGGTATTGCTGCGCCTGAAGCGGCCAACAATGCCTCTGCTTGTGGCTCGTTCATTCCGATGTTGACGCTGGGTGTGCCGGGTTCGGGCACCACCGCGGTGATGATGGGCGCCTTGACTTTGTACAACATCACCCCAGGGCCACAATTGTTCACTGAGCAGCCTGACATTGTGTGGGGTTTGATTGCTTCTTTGTTCATCGGTAATGTGATTTTGTTA
Organism: Vitreoscilla massiliensis; assembly: GCF_001457815.1. Lineage (GTDB taxonomy): Bacteria > Pseudomonadota > Gammaproteobacteria > Burkholderiales > Neisseriaceae > Vitreoscilla > Vitreoscilla massiliensis. The sequence goes on along the minus strand of NZ_LN898221.1, from coordinate 1,346,574 downwards.
ATCTTGAACATTCCATTGGTGGGCTTGTTTGCCAAAATGCTCAATACCCCCAATTACATCTTGATACCGGCCATAGCTACCGTCAGTTTTGTCGGCGTGTACGCCATTCACAGCAATACTTTTGACTTGGTATTGATGGTGGCTTTGGGCATCTTGGGTTATTGCATGCGCAAACTGAATTTCCCGCTGTCGGCCTTGATTTTGGGCTATGTGTTGGGAGAAATGATGGAGTCGAATTTGCGCCGCGCGCTGTCGATTTCGCATGGTGACATCAACATCTTGTTCCAAGGACCCATCGTATTGACTTTGTGGGCTTTGGCGGCCTTGATGATCGTGTTGCCGATATACCGCACCTTGCGCAACAAACGCAAAACCCAAGTAATGGAATAAATCGTAGCTGCTTCTAGTCTGTTGTTCTTGTCACAGCCAGATAAGCGAGCTTACTGGCTGTTTTTTTGAATTCGCTCACAGAAGGCACATCATGCAGTTCAAATCTTTGGCCAGCAGCGTCATCATTGCCATGCTTGGCGCGCAACTGGCCTTGCTGTTGCACCTGCCTTTGCCATGGTTGATGGGGCCGTTGTTATTGACTGCCGTGTGTCGTTATAGCGGCCTGTATCTGTATTGTCCCGTTTGGTGTCGCAAAGCTGGGCAATGGTGCATAGGCTGCAGTTTGGGTTTGTATTTTATGCCGGCCATTGTCACGGTATTGCAAGACACGGTGTGGTTAATCGTGGCGGCGATTGCGTTTGCCTTATGGCAAGATTGGTTTGGTTCGCGCATGTTGGTGCGTTTTGGCGGTGTGGGTTTTAAGACCGCATGGTTTTCTTCTTCGGTAGGCGGTGCCAGTGAAATGTCGACCTTGGCCGAACGCTATGGTGCCGAAGTGGACAAGGTCGCATCGGCGCACAGTTTGCGCGTGTTGATGGTGGTGGTGAGCATCCCATTTGCGTTTCAATACTTGGGCATACACGGCAGTGATGCCAGTCAATTCACCAAAAATACCGTGTTTGATGCTTGGGGCTTGCTGGCTTTGGTGGCGCTGACCGTCAGCAGCGCCTTGTGGTTTCAATGGCGAAATTGGATTAACCCTTGGGTATTGGGGCCATTGTTGGCGGCAGCGCTTCTGACCTTGAATGGCATCCACTTATCGGCCATCCCGCCTGAAATTCAAAACCTCAGCCAGATGTTCATAGGCTGGTCTTTGGGCTGTAAATTCGGCCCCGATTTTTTCAAACGCGCGCCGCAATTTTTGGCAGTGGTGGGGGTGTGCAATGCCATCGCCTTGACGGCGTCTGTGCTGGTGGCGTATGCGCTCAGTTGGGTATTGCCAGTGTCGGTGCCCACCTTAATTCTCAGCTTGGCGCCGGGTGGTATCACCGAAATGACGATTACCGCCAAAGTGTTGCAACTGGGCGTGCCGATTGTGACCACCGTTCAAGTAGCGCGCATGGTGTGCGTGCTGTTGGTCACCGGGCCGTTGTTTCATTGGCAAGCCAGCGGTACACAGCAATCAAAATGAAAAAACACATTAAAACAGCGGCCTGTAAGCATTTACAGGCCGCATTTCCATTACACTGCCGTGTATCAGATGATATGGAGGGGATGGTCTATGCAAAAAGGCAAACAAACAGCGATGTGGTTGATGGTTTGGGCTGCGCTTGCGGCCTGTTCTGCCGACAGTGTGGCTCGTACTGAGCGTCCTGCCAGCAATGTGGTGGCAGTGGAAACCCAAGCGCCGTTCACGGTGCGAACAGTGATGGCGTTCAAGCGGCCGTGGGCTTTGGCGGCTTTGCCCGATGGGCGCTTATTGGTGACTGAAAAAGCAGGACAGCTGTGGTTGGTGCAGCCGCAAAGCGGGCAAAAAACCGCCATCAGCGGCGTACCGGCAGTGGTAGATGCGGGCCAAGGCGGTTTGGGCGATGTCGCTTTGCATCCGGATTTTGCCAACAATCATTTCATTTATTTGAGTTATGCCGAAGCGGGTGACGCACATGAGCAAGGTGCGGCGGTGGCGCGGGCACGATTGGATGTGGATGGACAAGGCGCGCGTTTAAGCGGCCTGCAAGTGTTGTGGCGACAAGTGCCGAAGGTAACGGGTGACGGCCATTACGGCCACAGATTGCTGTTTGGCCGCGATGGCAAGCTGTGGATTTCGTCGAGCGAGCGGCAAAAATTCACGCCGGCACAAGACATGAGCAGCAATTTGGGCAAAATCGTGCGTTTGAACGACGATGGCAGCGTGCCTAATGACAATCCGTTTGTCAGCCAAGGCGGGGTGGCGGCGCAAGTGTGGTCGCTAGGCCACCGCAATGTGTTGGGCATGGGCTGGGACAGCGACGGCCGTTTGTGGGCGCACGAAATGGGGCCCAAAGGCGGGGATGAATTGAATCTGATACAAAAAGGCGGCAATTATGGCTATCCCATCGTTTCCAATGGCGACCATTACAGCGGCCGTGTCATTCCCGATCACGACACCCGTCCTGAATTCATCGCGCCGAAAATCACGTGGACGCCGGTGATATCGCCTTCGAGTATGTTGATGTACAGTGGACAACAATTTCCGGCTTGGCAAGGGCAAATGCTTATCAGCGGCCTGTCGTCACAAGCCTTAATCCGCGTGGCTTTGGATGGTGAGCACGCGCAAGAAGTGGGGCGTTACGATATGGGCGAGCGCATGCGCGCATTGTCGCAAGGGGCAAACGGTGAAATCTGGCTGCTGGAAGACGGCAGCAATGGACGCTTATTGCAATTGCTGCCGCGCTGAGTATGGTGGCGCTGGAAAGGAGGGTGTATGCGCATGCAATGGATGGTGGTGTCACTGTGTCTGCTCAGCCCCAGTGCTTGGGCGCTGATGAGCAAACACTGCAAAGAGCCGGTGTACAAGAACGAATATGTGCGCTATGTGTGTTGGTATTCAAACACCAGCATGCCGGCTGCGTATGAATACCATTTAAAAGAGATGAAAAAGAAATTGCCCGCATCGGTGCAGCCATATGTGTTGGCAGAGTTGCCGCAGTATAAGAATAAATACATCGATATCTCGCCTACGGAAACGCTGGTATACGATCATGACTTGAGCCAATACCGTGAAGAGTATCGAGTTTTATGGAAAAAACAGGGCAAAGTGGTTTACCGCATGGAAATCGGCGTGACCAGCCCTGGTTTTTTCGATCGTTACCACGGTGCTGCCATCGCTGAGTATGTGTATTACTGAGCGTGGCAGCACTGTTGCAAGGGAAGGTCAGTGTGGGCAAAACCTTAAGCTGATGTGAAACCAGCAATTGATGCGGCCTGTAACGGTTTACAGGCCGCTTGTTGATAGTCATGTAGTATTGAGGTGTTGCAGGCACGCAGTTTCAGGCCTTGCGCAGGCTCACGCTGACATAGCGCACGCTGCGCTGTCGGTATAAATGGCGACACAGCCAGCCAGTGGCATGGATTTTGAAGCCATCGAAACCCAATGGTGTACAGGGCAAGGACTGTGCATAGCGGCCGAAACCGGCCAAGACTTGGTGGCTGAGGTCGGTGATGCACACATCTTGCCAATGCGCTGTAGGCGTTTGCAAGGCGGCCTGTAATTGCGCTTGATTGAGCAAAGTCTGCACACCGACCAGTTGCAACAATCGCCGTGTCCACGCTTGTTGTGCACGAGGACGCTGGGCAAAATCGTTTGCCAACAGCAAAAAATGAAAGCCTAAGCGGCCGTTGTTGTGTAATAAAGCATGCGCTTGCGTCAGCCATGCTGATAACTCCCACTGATACGCCGCATCAATGGCGATAAGGGCATCAAAGCGCCGCCCCTGCACCAGCGCCTCACTGTCTTGTATGCGCCCATGCAGGCACTGAAAGCGCGCATCGTCTTGCCATGCCGCCACACACGCCGTTTGCTGTTCCAAACCCACAATCTCGCGCAGCCCCCATTCATGCCACAGATTCAAGGAAGCACCATAACCACAGGCCACATCCAAAACCGCATCCGCGGCCTGTAAGCCTATTTGTTCGGCCAATTGCAGCGCCAAAGCTTTGGCTGCCGTTGGGTAATCGCTGTGACCCTCTTGCCAATAGCCTAAATTGCTCCAAGCTTGTGCGCGCGCATCGCCCAACAGGGCGCTGTTAATGCGGTCGCGGCGGTTGCTCATGGTGACACCGTCACCACTTGGGCGCTGCCTAGGCGCAAATCGAGGTTTGCACCCAAATGTGCACACACGCTCAAGGTCGAAGTCACTGCCGACTCCAATACCGGCAAGCCGTCACAACTCCACGAGCCGCACAGCCACAAGCGTCTTGTGTTACTGGAAGCGGCCTGTAAGTCTTGCAAAGCTTGGACACTGCGCAATGAATCGACGGTGCAGACAGAGCGGTTCAAGCGCGTGTGTTGCACGATGGCGGAGTCTTGCAGCGGCGTTAAGCTGTTCCACGTTTGGAATACGGGTGTGGCATCATTGTCCAAACTCGCTTCAATAGGATTGAGCCACACGCTGAAACTGTGGTTTTGAAAATCGCGGCTCATGCTGTAGTGCAGCGGCGACCAATCGCGGCGATGTTGGGGCATGGCGCTGGTGTCGGTGTGGCTGACCAAGTCGCCGCTGCTGTACGGCAATTGCAGCATTAGGCGTTTTTCGGTGGCGTATTGGGCGTTGTCCAGAAAGCCGCACGCTTGCGTTGGGGTGGCAACGATGACGTGGTCAAAACAATGGCTGTGCTCGCTGGCATCGCGCAGCCACACTTGCTGCGCTTGTTGGTATACCGCGGTGACGGCATGGTGGCTGTATAGCAGCGTGTCTTGTTGCAAGGCACTGGCCAAGGCTTGCGTGCCGCCGTGCAGACGGTACAGGCCGGCATCTTGCAATAACAAATCGACAAAACACAGCAAGGGGCGGGCAGGCCATTGCAGCAAGGTGGCGACATCGCAAGTGCAGACGGTGAGCAATACCGGTACCACACAGCCTTGCCACAATAAGGATGGCATCGGGTGGCGCTGTAGCCAAGCGTGCAAACTGATGTCTTTATCCAGCTCATGCACTCGCGTCAGCGCTTGCTTGAGTTGGTATATCCCCCAAGCCAATTGCGGCACCGCGGCCATGTGGCGCCAATTACCGAGCAGCGGAAAATTCACGCGCGGATGGCGACGGCTGCTGAACCAAGTGGCACCGATGTGGCCGTGTTGGGTCCAGCTGCACGCCATGTCGGTGCGCACGCGGTACAGGTTTAAGCCCACGTGCGCGGCCAAGGCCAAGGTGTGCGACCACAATTGTGGGTTCATCACCCGCAGTGGCGCGTCTATCATGCCGCCGCCAAAAGCGGTGCTGTGGGCGGCCAAGCCGTTTTTGGCTTGGCTTTCAAATATGCTGACGCGGTGGCCGTGTTGGCCTAAGACATAGGCGGCGGTCAGGCCGGCCATGCCGCTGCCGATGATGGCGATGTTCAGTGGGGCTGTGTTCATGGCGACAACATAAACCGATGCGCTGCGCTTGTAAACGGGTGTTGTAAATATGTTGTTTGTATGAAAGCAAGCTTACAGGCCGCTCGAAGTAGGCCTGTTTCTGCTATGCTCAAGTTGGCAGGAGCAAGCAACAATACCAATAAGGAGAAATAATGAAAAAAACGCAATTGGCGGCATGGGTCGCTTTGTTGGGCTTCAGCGCTGCGGCGCATGCAGGACCGTTTTCCAATACCTATTTCTTGGGCGACAGCTTGACCGACAGCGGTCAATTCATGGGCCAACGCTTTACCACCAATCCGGGTGCAGTGTGGTCGCAACAATTGGCTGACAAACTGGGCACGTCTGCCGACCCGAGTAGCAAACAAGGGACGAATTATGCCGTAGGCGGTGCGCGCGTCGGTGTGGACAGCAGCACCACCGTTGGTGGCGTCACTGTGCCGATTCCGTCTTTGCGCACACAATTGCAGCAATTGCGTGCGGTAGAAGGCAATCGCTTGGACAGCGATGCTTTGTACACGGTGTGGGGCGGCGCCAATGATTTGTTCGCCATTACCGCTGGTGCGCCGGCACAGGCCACGATTACTTCAGCGATTATTGAACACGTCACTGTGGTCAGCGCCTTATCGCAAGCCGGCGCGCGCTACATCTTGGTGCCCAACATTCCCGATTTGGGCATGACGCCAGCGTTTGCAGGCAATGCCGCTGCGGGCACGCAATTGGGCACGGCTTACAATCAGGCTTTGTACGGTCAATTGGCCAATACCAAAGCCAATGTGATTCCGTTGGATGTGGCTGGTTTGCTGCATGAAGCGGCGGCCAATCCCGCCAGCTTTGGTTTGAAAAACGTCACCACGCCGGCGTGTGGTGCGGTGTCGTCTTTGCAATGCGGCCCTGCCAATTTGCTCGAGCCCAATGCCGATAAGACGTATTTGTTTGCCGATGGCGTGCATCCAACCACGGCTGGGCACACGGTCTTGGCCGATTATGCTGCGGCGGTCTTGACCGCGCCGCAACAAGTGGTGGTGTTGGCACCGGCGGCCAATCAAGCCGGTGTGGCACAAATGCAAAGAATCGATCGCCGCTTGCACAATGTGGCTGAGGTACAAGACAGCGGTGTGGCGGTGTGGGGACAAGGCGCGGCGGTGTTGGGCAGTGGCGATGCTTTGGGCACGGAATTGGATGGCACCGGCAGCGCATGGATGTTGGGCGTGGACAAGCGCATTGGTGCTTGGACGGCCGGTGCGTTTTTGGCTTATGACAACTTAGATGGCAAGTTGGCGGCAGGCAGTGGCTATGAACAGCAACGCTTGGCAGGCGGCCTGTACGGGCGTTGGCAGCAGCAAAACCTGTGGCTGAACGGCCAAGTGTATTATGCCAATTTGGATGTCGACAGCCACCGCCGTGTGCAATTGGGTGTGGCCGAACGCGTGCACAACAGCAGCGCCGATGGTGACCAATACGGCGGCAAAATCAGTGCCGGTTTGAATTGGCAACAAGGCCGCGTCACCCATGGACCGATGATTGGGGTGAGTGCGCAAAAAGCGACGGTGAAATCGCTCAAAGAAGATGGCAAACTCTCTACCGCCATGAGTTTTGACGAGCAAGAGCACATTTCCATCCAATCGAGTTTGGGCTACCAAGCACAAGTGGCGCTGAACGATGCTTGGCACGTGTATGGCTCGGCGCAGTGGCAACATGAGTTCAAAGACGTTGACGATGTGGTCGGTGCGCGTTTGAACAGCGTCGACAAAATGCATTTTGTGTTGCCCGTGAAAACCGGCGATGCCAAAAACAGCGGCGTGTTGGAGCTGGGTGTGAATGGCAATGTCACGCCGCAGTGGCAAGTGGGCGCGGGTGTGTTGGCGCAAGTGGGCGATGCGCCGAATGCGCAAACCTCGCTGTATTTGAATACTTCTTATCGCTTTTAAGTAAAGCATTAGTTACAGGCCGCTTGCAGCGGCCTGTAAACATTGTCTAAATCCAATTTCCCCCGATACAATGCCAAATCTGTTACCACCTAGGCTTATTGTGATTCCATTTCGTTATGCCTACATAGAATTGGTGCGCCGCTTGGAGGAGCAACACCATGTGTTTGCCAGCGACCCTGCGCGCATCAATACCGAGTTAAAACACAGCGCTGCTGATTTTGACAGCAAGCTGTGGCTGCGGGCGCAGCGCATAGACAGCGACCAGCATGTGCACACGCTGTTGCAAAACTATGTCAGTCGGGCGCTGTTACTCAAGCAAGTGTTGTGGGTGCTGTGGTTGGTGGTGGGCATTTTCACCGCCGTCGGTTTGATGCAAACGCCGGCGCTGAATTTCTTTTATGTGTTGGTCAGTGTGTTGGGCGTGAATGCCTTGGTGTTCTTGTGGTGGCTCGTGTATTTGTTGAAGCCGCAAGTGCGCTTGCCAACGTGGTTACAGGCCGGTTTGGGTTGGGGCGTGCAGCGCAAGCCCGAACAACAAGCCTTATTGGCCTTGTTGCGTGAACACTTGGCACAGCCGTCCATGAAGTGGTTGGTCGGTGCCATCAGCCACAGCATGTGGTTGGCGAGTTTGGGCGGCTTGTTATTGGGCGTGGTGATGATGTTGTTGGTGCGCCAATACACGTTCAGCTGGCAATCGACGCTGCTAGACCAAGGCAGTTTGAACACCGTGGTGGCGGCACTGGCATGGCTGCCACATGTATTGGGTCTGAACGTGCCCGATGCGCACACCGTTGCCGCCAGTCAAAGCGTTGGCGATGTGGCATTTTCACGCCAGTGGGCGAATTTGCTGTGGTCGTCTTTATTGGTGTATGGCATTGTGCCGCGTTTGTTGGCGTGGCTGTTGTGCCGCTGGCGCGTGCGGGCTTACAGGCCGCAGTTGCCGCTGGAGCTGCCGTATTACCAGCGCTTGCGCCGCTTGTGGCAAACCCAAATTGTCGACAGTGGCAGCGATTACCGCGCCGACGCCAAGCGCGAACGCAGCCATGCTCCGTTAGCGACAGCAAGCATTGTGTTCGCCGCGTGGGAAAGCCTGCCTGACAGCGCGAGTTTGCTGCAAATGCGGCCTGTAAATGCGCAAGACTTGGGCATCATCGACAGCCGCAGTGAGCAAGAAGCCTTGTTGCAACACTTACAGGCCGCTCCTGTGCGCTTGCATTTGGCGGTGCGCGTGAACAGTTTGCCCGAACGCGGCAGCATGCGCCGCTTCGATGCTTATGCCGATGCGGCCAAAGGCGGTTTGTTGGTGTGTTTGTGGGGCGAAAACGAAGACGGCGAACGCTTGCGCTTGTGGCAGCAAGCCTTGAATGAACAGGCGATAGAATGGCAATGGAATGGTGCAAGTGATGAAGAATGAGGCCTTGAACATCGCGGTGGTGGGGCACACCAATACTGGCAAAACCTCGCTGCTGCGCACTTTGCTGCGTGACGAGGGTTTTGGCGAAGTCAAAAACGCGCCGGCGACCACGCGTCATGTCGAAGCGGCGGAAATCAGCAGCCGCGAGCAGGTGTTGTTGCGTTTGTTTGACACCCCCGGTTTGGAAGATGCAGGAGGCGTATTGGACTGGTTAGAACAACACACGTCCAGCCGCCACGATGGCATAGAGCGCATCCAGCAATTGTTACAGGCCGATGTGGCACAAGATGTGTTTAGCCAAGAGGCCAAGGTATTGCGGCAAGTGTTGGGCAGCGATGTCAGCCTGTATGTCATCGATGCGCGCGAGCCGGTGTTGGCCAAATACAAAGACGAATTGACGGTGTTGTCGTGGTGCGCCAAGCCGGTGATGCCGGTGTTTAATTTCAGCGTCCAAGGCGATGCGGCAGCGTGGCATGAGATGCTGGCGCGGCGCGGTTTGCATGTGCACAGCCAGTTTGACACGGTGGCGTTTGATTTTGATGGCGAGATGCGTTTGTGGCGGCAATTGGATACCTTGCTCAATCGCAAAGCGGTGTTGGAACAGCTGCAAACCGTGCGCACCTTGGAATGGCAAGGTTTGCAAGACGCGGCGTGGCGTTTGATGGCGCATTTCTTGCTGGAAGTGGCGGCCTTGGTGGAAACCGTTAAAGACGAAGACCCGGTTGAGCCGGTATTGGCACAAATGCAAAACAAGGTGCGTCAGCGCGAGCGCCATTTTCAACAAGATGTGTTGCAAGCGTTTCGTTTTTACCAACAAGCGGATTTACCGGCCGATTGGATGCCCAAGGCGTTTAGCCAAGACCCGTTTGACCCCGAATTGCTCAAGCAATTTGGCTTGCGCACCAGTACCGGTGCGGCGGTGGGCGCGTTAATCGGTTTGGGCGTGGATGCGGCCACCGCTGGTTTGTCCGGTGGCATGGGTGCGGCCATAGGCGGCGTCATCGGTGGGGTGTTGTCGAACATGGGCAGTTTGTCGGACCGGCTCAGTGGTGTCAAAACCATACACATAGACCCCGCCACCATTACCTTGCTGGCGACGCGTGCGCAAGGCTTGATTTTGGCCTTAATGCAACGCGGCCATGCGGCGCAGCAAGCCTTGGATTTACAGGCCGCTGCGGTGATTTGGCCGAACAGCAATTTGCCCAGCCCTTTGCGCCGTGCCCGCAGCCATGCCGAATGGTCGGCCTTAAATGGCGTGAAAGAAAGCAAAGCCGCCGCCAATCGGCATGAGGCGGCGCAAGAATTACAGCAGCTGTTAAGCAAATCTTTGTCGTCAAATCGACAGCATTAATGCTATGCTTTTTGCTGCAAAGCGGTATTTCAGCACACAACAATAATACAAGGGAATTCAATGGAAAAGCCGGGCAATTATTACCAAAGCATCAACGTGGCATTGTTTCATCAAGTACCGGCAACGGCACTGCGCATCTTGGAAATCGGCTGTGCCGGTGGCAAGTTTGGCGCGGCCTTAAAAGAGCAAAATCCTGACCGTTACATCGTCGGCGTCGAGTATGTGCCGGAAATCGCGGAAGTCGCGAAAACGCGTTTGGATGAAGTGTATGCTTTCGACATTCAAAATAATGATTTGCCCGACAGCATTGCGTTGCAATCGTTTGATTGTATCGTTTGTGGCGATGTGTTGGAACACCTGACCGAGGCCACGGCGGTGCTCAGAAAGCTGTTGCCGTATTTGAAACCCGATGGTCAAGTCATCGCCTGTATCCCCAATCTGCAGCACTTTTCAGTGTTACAACAAATGTTGACGCAAAATTTCCAATACCACGGCGCGGGTTTATTGGACAAAACCCATGTCAATTTGATGACGCTGCCGAATATGTTCAAGATGTTTTTGGACGCGGGCTATGTGCCTGAGGTCAAACAAGCCATTTTCAATGGCGAAATGGATGCGGGATTTTTTGCCAGTTTGCAACCGGTATTGGGCTATTTGGGCACCGCACCGGAACATGCCAAAATCGTGTTTGAGGCGTTTCAATACATTGTTTCCGCCAAGATACAACATGCCAACCTCACTCGTGCACAGACTTGGCAAGACCAAGTCGACACCTTGCCGTGTACGGTAGCGGTAGCGATGAACAATGCCTTGCAATACAGCAACAATATCGCCGCTTCGCCGGAGTTGGCCAGCAATGACCAAGGCCACCAATTATTGCCGATGACAGGCGCACAAAACATGGCGCAAGCGTGGGAGCATGCGAAAGTGCATGCCGAGCACAATTACATTGTGTTGGTGCACCAAGATGTGTATTTGCCGGCAGGTTGGCTTGCGCAAGTGCAATATGCTTGGCACGAGGCTGAGGAGCAACTGGGCAAACCCGTGGCAGTAGTGGGTGTGGCGGGCATACGCAAAGTGGACGCCGACCATATCAGCCATTTGGGCTTGTGCATAGACCGACTCAAGACGTATGCGCCACCGGCACGGTTGCCTGAGCGCTGTGACTCATTGGACGAATTGGTGTTGGTGTTTCGCAAAGACCGTTTGTTGCCTGTGATGTCACCCGAGCTGGGGTTTCATTTCTACGGAACAGAGGCAGTGTTAAGAGCGCAAGAAGCTGGCTTTGAGGGGGTGGTGATTGATTTGCCGTGTTTCCACAACTCCTCACGTTTTGGCACCCACATGGACGATGAGGACTTGAAACAAAAAGCGCTGGCGTTTCACCACATCTGGCAACACCACATGCCGGTGTATACCTTGATTGCCCGAATGACATCCGAGCAAATTGCGTTCAATGAGTAAGAAGTGAGTATGACCACACCGCTGCGGTTTGTATTTTACGCAACGGTGTGGTTTTAAGGCAGTTTAAACGTCTGTGTAATCGGTTGGCCTTGGCTCATGTAGCTGACTTCAATTTTGCGAGCGGCCTGTAAGCGTTTTAAGGTTTTGTCACGGTCGGCACGCGTGGCCAACGGCACATCGTCCATCAAACCCACACCCACATCGGTATCGTTGTTCAAGCGTTCGCCATCTATGGTAATGTTGATGTTGCACAAGCCTTTTTTCGACATGTCGCACGAGGTATTGGTCAATACTGCTACCGCGTCGTTGTCGACATATTTCACCGCCAAACGTGAGGTGTATTCATCCGATTCCAAATACACCTCGCCCATGTCGGTGTCTTCTTGCCAGCCTTTTTGCACAAATTCCTGCAAGTATTGGTGTTTTTCCCAATCGCTGGTGGCAAACACGGTTTTTTTGAGCATGGGCCAAGCAATCGCCAAGATGATGCCCACCACCACCATGGTAATGCCGCCGTAAATAATGGTTTTGGTCAAAGCGTTATAGCGTTGCTGCTCGCGGATGTAGACCAAATTGTCCAGTTGTGACACCGGCTCCATGCTGACGCCATCGTGGTTTTTCTTTTGCAACACCCCCAATCTGACTTCGTCTTCACCATCGTCCAATTGCCATGCATCGGTGGCCGGCGTGGCCATGAAAAATTCAGGCTGTTGCTGTTTTAATTGCGCATCGTAGCGGCTGCGTATGACGGGATTGAGCAGCCATTGTTCGGCCTTGTCCAAAATGGCGGCATTGATGCTGCCCGTTTGGCGGCTGTTGCTAATGGCAGCTTCAATCTTGGCGGCATCAACATAGGGAGCGACATTGAGCAAGGCATACAAATTGATCATCGGGGACTGGCTCATGCGTCTCTCGTTGTTAAGGGTTGGAATTCGCCGCTGGGCAGCAAACGGTATTGCGCAAAGTCTTCAGCCAAGTGTACATGGCCATGGTAATAGCGCTTGGCTTCGGCCAATAAAGGCTCTAAGGCTTGTGCATCGCCATAACGGGCGCTGAAATGGGTCAAGACCAAATTCGGTATCGCCGCTTGGTAGGCAAATTCGGCAGTTTGTTTGGCTGAGCTGTGCATCGGAAACGCGCCCACTTTGTCGGCGATGTCTTGCGTGTACGTCGCTTCATGCACCAGCACTTGCACACCGTCACAAGCGGCCTGTAACAAACTTGGGCTGTCATTGTCGCCGCCAATTAAGGCACACACACGCTGTTCGTGTTGTTCCAAATACAGCGAGGCGGGGTAGTTGCGGCCTTCGTAATACACGTCTTGGCCGTTTTGCAACATGCCCCACAGCGGCCCTGCCGGCAAGCCGTGCGCAAACAAAGCATCGCGGTCGAGTTGGCGCACTTCGCGGCGGTGGCGGATTTTATAGGCATAACTGGGCACGCGGTGGCTTAAGGCCACGGCCGAAATTTCAAAATCATCGACATAAAAGCGCTCCTCCAGCAAAGTGGTGACATCGACAAATTGCAATTCAAACGACAAAAACAAATCGGTCAGCGCGATGGTGTGCTCCAGCCATTGCCACAAAGGCAGCGGTGCGATGATGGTCAAAGGTTGGGTGCGTTTGTTCAGGCCGGCACTGGCGAGCATGCCCGGCAAGCCATAACAATGGTCGCCGTGCACATGGGTGATGCATATCGCGCTTAAGGTATTGGCCGACCAATGCGTGTGCAGCAATTGCTGTTGTGTTGCTTCACCACAATCGATGAGCAGCCACGGCTTATTGGCGGTTTGGCCTACGGCCAAGGCGGTGACATTGCGGCTTTTGGTGGGAATGCCGGCGGAGGTGCCTAAAAATTGCAAATCTAACATGGTTTAGCCCTTGTGTTTGCTCTTGGCGCTGTTTTTCGGCTCACTGGCGCTGGCAGGATTGGCGCGCTCGAAAGTGAGGCTGATCATGTCTTTGGCTTTGGGAAAGCTGGCCGCAATGCTGCTGGCACCGCTCAATTCGTGCATCAAGATGGGCAATTGCTTCATGTCGTTGAATACCAAGCTGGAGCCAACGATTTGGGCATCAAACGTGCGCGGGTTGTTGCCATCGAAGATAAAGGTGACGGCGCAGTTTTGGTTGCCGCGTTCGCCGCAGTCTATGCGTTTATTCGACGGCAACAGCATTACTGGCAAGTCTTGGGTGGCATTTTTGTAAATGGTGAGCTTGGTATTGGCTTGCTCTTTGGCGCTTAAGAAGGTTTCGCCCTCCAGCTGCTCCCATGTCGGCCAATCTTCAGGCAGGCGGCGCTCGGCCGTCATTTTTTGCAAGGCGGTGATTTGTTCGTTTTGATGCAATTGCACTTGCGCCATTTGCCACAAGACCGCTACCAACACGCCGGTGATTAACAGGCACAACAGCAAACCCAGCCAATGGCGTTTGCCCATTTTGTGTACCGGCGCTTCGGCATAAGCGAGCGTGCTGTTGCCGCCGCTGGCCAAGGCAACCGGTTGTTGGTACACGGCGACGTGTTGTGAGCGCTGGGCGGTGGTGGCGGGCAGCGATTGTTTGCGTTCGCTTTCGGCCAAGGCCGCTTGCCAATCGGTGGTGGCCGTGCCTTTTTGTTTGGCGCGCGACAAAGCCCGATTGTATTCGGTGCGTTTATCGGCCTGTAACAAGTAAAAGCGTGCCGATTGCAACACCTTACTTGATAAGTCCCCTTGTTGTTCGGCTGCGTCTATCGCTTCGGCTATGGCGGCCACGGTCGCGATTTCTGACACACCCAATACTGCATATAAATTCAGCATCATATTGATATTATTCTGGTGTAATCGTGGTATCAGGTTATGGTATGCACGTATTCCAAGCATGCCCTGACATCATACTCGACACTGACAAGTTTGCGCCACAGTGATATAGTTTCGCCCATCACATCGTTGCAGGGGAACGCACTTAACGCGTTGAGAAAGACGGTACGTCTGACCCTTTGAACCTGTCGGTTAAGACCGGCGTAGGGAGCAAGTGTCCCATTTGTAAGCTGTTTCAGGCTTACAGGCCACATGATTCATCACTTTGCACGGTGTTGGTTTTTTGTCTTTTTGAAAAGGTAACCAACATGAGTTTGAACCACATCCGCCGTCATGCACCATTGGTGCATTGCATTTCCAATATTGTCGTGGCCAATTTCAAAGCCAATGGCTTGCTCGCCATCGGCGCGTCTCCGGTGATGGCCGATGCGCCCGAAGAAGTGGCGCAAATGGTCGCCATTGCTGGCGCCTTGTCCATCAATATGGGCACGCTGAATTCGGAGTCGGTCAAAGCCATGCTGGCCGCCGGTAAAGCCGCCAATGCCTTGGGCACGCCAGTGGTGTTTGACCCGGTCGGCGCCGGCGCGACCGAGTTTCGCCGCCAAACCGTGCGCGAGTTGATGCGCGAGGTCAAACACACGGTATTGCGCTGCAATGTTGGCGAATTGGCAGCGGTGGCTGAAGTGCCGTGGCAGCAAAAAGGCGTTGACAGCGGCGACGGCGATTTGGCCGTGGTCGAAGTCGCCAAGCAAGTGGCGCAACGCTATGGCGTGGTGGTGGCGGTCACAGGGGAAACCGACATTGTGACCGATGGCGAGCGCGTGAGCGAAATCAGCGGCGGCTCGGCGCTGACACCGTTGGTAACAGGAACGGGCTGCCTGTTGAGTGCGGTGGTGGCGGCAGGTTTGGTCGGCAGCGACGATGCTTACACCGCCACAGTAGCGGTGTTGCAAGACTACAAACGCGTGGCCGAAATCGCCGCGGCACAGAGCACGCAAGTCGGCGATTTTCAAATCGGCTTTTTAAATGCCTTACAGCAAGTATCTGTGGGAGTTGCCGCATGAATGTGACCATGACCATCGCTGGCTCGGATTCGGGCGGCGGCGCCGGCATACAGGCCGACTTAAAGACTTTTCAAGAATTAAACACTTTTGGCACCTCGGCGATTACCGCCTTAACCGCGCAAAACACTTTGGGCGTGACCGGCGTACACGCGGCACCACCAGAATTTGTGTTGGCACAAGTGGATGCGGTATTGGCCGATTTTGAAGTCAAAGCCATCAAGACTGGCATGTTGTTTTCGGCCGACATCATCGAGGTATTGGCCAAGCGTTTGCAAGACTATCGCGGCGTGTTGGTGGTCGACCCAGTGATGATCGCCAAAGGCGGCGCGTCTTTGCTGCAACAACAAGCGGTGGCGGCGATGCGCACGCAATTATTGCCTTTGGCCACGGTCATCACGCCGAATATTCCCGAAGCCGAAGTCTTAAGCGGCCTGAAAATCAACCATGCCGACGATATGGTGGCGGCAGCGCAAGTGTTGCTGGATTTGGGGGTAAAAAATGTGGTGATGAAGGGCGGCCACAGCCAAGAAGAAATGGCGCGCGATTATGTGTTTTTGGCCGATGGCCGCCGTTTCAGCATGGCAATGCCGCGCATAGACACGCCGAATACCCACGGCACCGGTTGTACTTTCTCGGCTGCTTTGACCGCATTTGTGGCGCAAGGCTTGGCCTTGCCTGAGGCGATGGTTGAGGCCAAGCGCTTTATTCACTTGGGCATTGTGCACGATTTGCATTTGGGCCATGGCCACGGCCCGACCAACCATTTTGCTTACCAACAATTCAAGGGCGAATGCGAGGTGGACTGTGTTTGGGCGTGAACAATTGAAGCTGTATTTCATCATGGGCAGCCAAGATGTTGATGGGGATGTACAGGCCGCATTGAACATCTTGCGCACCGCCTTGCAAGACGGCATTACCTTGTTTCAATGGCGCGAAAAAGGCGCAGGCAGTTTGTATGGGCAAACAGCAACGTATGAGCAATTCGCGCGCGATTGTTTGGCCTTGTGTCGGCAGTACGGCGTGCCATTTTTGGTGAACGACGATGTCGATTTGGCGCTGAAACTGGATGCCGAAGGCGTGCACATCGGCCAAGACGATGGCGACATCACCGCCATGCGCGCGCGCATTGGCGACAAAATCTTGGGCGTGTCGGCGCACAGCGTGGCTGAAGTGCACAGTGCTGAAGCAGCGGGTGCGGATTATGTCGGCTTGGGGCCGATTTATCCAACCGTTTCCAAAGCCGATGCCAACGCACCCACTGGTTTGAGTTGGTTGGAAGAGGCGCGCGCAGCGTTTCCACAGCTGCCCATCGTTGCCATTGGTGGCATCAATTTAGAGCGCGCGCCGGCGGTGTTTGCCGCCGGTGCCGACGGTGTTGCGGTGATTTCGGCGATTTGCCGACACCCTGAGTTTGTGGCTGAGTTTCAAGCCTTGTCTTTGTAAGCCTAAAGCAATCAATAAGCGGCCTGTAAACGATTTACAGGCTGCTTATTATGTTTACAGGCCACAAAAGACAATACACAGCGTTTCAATAGCGGTAAGTATTGAGGCGCAATACCCGCAGCGACAAGAGCACTTGCGCCAACAATACGCCTACCAGCAGCCAGCGCCAATCCGAATAGCCTTGCCACGCCACCCATGCCGCCAACCCCAGCGCCATGCCGCACCAGACTTTGGCTTGGCTGCGGTGGCCATCGCTGTAACGACCAATGGCGATGGTGGCGATGGTCAGCGCCACCACCCACACCGCGGTTTGTAAGTGTTGCCAACGGTATTCAAACAACACATAGTAAATCACGGTCAGAAACAGCGCGATGCCGGCACTGGCCACCAATAAGGGCGAAGTGGCTTGTTGTCCCAACAATTGGCGCAGCGGCGGGCGCAGCCCCAATAAGCGCCGCAGCGGCCATTGGTTGGCGACATACGGGTCGTGGGTGTGCGGAAAACTGGCGCCATACGACATGGGCACATCGGCTTGTGGGGTTTGAAAAGTGCCAAACAGTCTGTCCCACACATTGAAGCAACTGCCAAAATTGCGGTTCAAATACGGCGCTTGCTGCGCGTGGTGCACACGGTGGCTGTAAGGGGTGACCAGAATTGTATCGAGCAGGGTAGGTTGGGTATAGAGGCTGTTGTGGTTGTAAAACTGGATGGCGTAATGCGCCACCGACACGATGAGAAACTGCGTGGGCGTGAAACCGAGCACCGCCATCCACGCAAAAAACGGGATGGAACTCAAAGACGAATACCACGAATTGCGTATGCCCAACGATAGGTTGAAGTCTTGGCCGGTGTGGTGCACCAAGTGTATTGCCCACAGCAAACGCGATTTGTGGTGGCAATAATGCAGACAGTAAAAACCGAAATCCCACGCCACAAAAGCCAACAGCCACTGCGCCCACAGCGGCACAGCATCGACCACATGCCAATTAGCATAATGAAACACCAGCCCATACACCCACAACTCAACGCCGCGAAACAGCCACAGCAACACATGGCCAGAATTAAGATTGAACACCATGTCCAGCCACGGCGCGCTTTGGCGTTTCACCCACTGGATGTAGGCCAATTCCAGCACCACCATGATGAGCATCAACAATAAGGCGATGGCAAGATAATTCATGTTTTCACCTTGTAAGAGAGTGGGCGTGTGCCGTGCAAATAGGCAGCGCCAATATAGCAGAGTGTGCCCAGCGCCATGCCGGCGGCGACATCAATGGCGAAATGACGTTTGCACGCCAAGATGCTGAACAAGATGCAGCCATACCATAAAAGTATTGCCCAACGCGGCTTACAGGCCGCTTGTGGCGATTTGAGCCAGGCTAAGGCCACCATGGTGGTCAAACTGGCGTGCAGCGAGGGCAGGCAGTTTTGCGGTGTGTCCATTTGGTGCCACCATGCCCAAAACAGGCCGCTATGAGTTTCAAGTGCGATGCTGCTGGGGTAGGCCAAGGAAGTGGGAAAGGCAATGAACACCAGCGCCGACAACACACCACAACATTGAAATGCCACGCGCAAAGTGGGCAAGGCGCTGCGCTCCAGTTGCATAAAACCATACGGAATGAACGCGAAAAACGACAGATACACAGGCATCCACAGTGGCTGTAAACGGATGGCTTGGTCTAGCGCCGACGGGCTTAACACCCAAGGCGACGCCGTAGGCCACAGCGAAGCCAGTGTGTAGCAAGCGCCAACACAGCCCCAAGCCCACAGCAATTGCCAACAACGGTAAGTCCACATGGTCGTGATGTCGTGAGGTTCAGATGTTGCTAGGTGTAGCAAGAGCCATACCTGTGCGGCAAGGTTTTTGTGGGGCAGTAGTGGCGGGTGCTGCTTGTGGTAGTGTTTGCTGGGTGGGTGTTGAGTCGCTCAGATAAATGATGTGTATAAACAAGAAATAAGCGGCCTGTAAGGCTTACAGGCCGCTTATTATTGATGCTGTGAGGTAGGACGATGTTATCAATCACGCCGTGCGTTTCGCCCCTGCCACACACACCACTGCAAATAAAGTCACCACAACCATGCCGAAGTTCACCGTTTCCCCTAGCAGCAGCGCCGCCAAGGCCAAGCCCATAAACGGTTGCAACAATTGCAATTGTCCCACCGCAGCGATGCCGCCTTGCGCCAAGCCTTTGTACCAAAATACAAAGCCAATCAACATGCTGAACAAAGACACATAGGCCAAGCCCCACCACGTGTTGGCGTTGATGGCGCTCACCTCATCGGGCCACGACCACAGCGCCAATGGCAACATGATGGGCACAGACAGCAATAATGCCCATGAAATGACCTGCCAACCACCGAGCGCATGTGACAACTTAGCCCCCTCGGCATAACCCATGCCGCACACAATGATGGCGGCCACCATCAAGGCATCGCTGTACCACGGCGCGCCGTCGCTGTTCATCAAGGCATAGGCCGCAACGCTGGCACCGCCGACCACGGCAAACAGCCAAAACCACAGCGATGGGCGTTCGCCGCCGCGCCATACCGCAAACATCGCCGTGCACAAAGGCAGCAAGCCTATGAACACAATGGTGTGCGCCGAGGAGGCGTGTTGTAAGGCCAAGGCGGTTAATAAGGGAAAGCCTAAGACCACGCCGATGGCGACCATGCCCAAAGATGCCCATTGCCGTGCTTGTGGTCGTGCTTGTTGCAAGAGCTGCAATAACAGCGCGCCCAGCGCGGCGGCGATGCAAGCGCGAGCGCCGGTGACAAACCACGGTGACAATTGCTGTACTGCCACGCGGGTGGCGGGCAAAGAGCCTGAAAAAATGGCCACGCCAACCATGCCATTGAGCCAGCCCAGAGTGTGTTGTTTCATCATGTGTTCCTGTGTTGTGTGTGTTCACAGTAAATCATGCTCAGCCACGCCAAAACAGCTACAATCCAATACAATTTTAAAGAACTGTATTGGTGTTTGACCCATACAATTGCAGTCATGCTTTCCAATCACACCAGCGAGTCAACGATGAACACAACTACAGGCCGCATCGCCCAAGTGATGGCGCATGTGCGCACCCAAATACACCAACGCAGCTTGGTCACCGGTGCGCGTTTGCCGTCGGTGCGGGCGCAAGCACAATTATTGAAGGTGTCGGTGTCGACGGTGGTGGAAGCGTATGAGCGCTTGGTGGCCGAGGGGCTGATTTTGGCCAAAGCGGGCTCGGGTTATTATGTGCAAGGCAGTGTTGCCCCACTGGATTTGCGCCAAGCCGGTGCACCGCAAGACCGTGCCATAGACCCGTTGTGGATTTCGCGCCAAGCCTTAGAAGGCGATGCGCAGATGTTGCGCCCAGGCTGTGGCTGGTTGCCACCGCAATGGTTGTTTGAAGACGGCATGCGCCGCGCTTTGCGGACGGTGGCGCGTGCTGAGGTCGACAGTTTGAGCGAATACGCGACGCCTTTGGGTTTGCCGCCACTGCGTTTGCTGTTGGCCAGACGCATGGCGGCGATGGGTTTGGAAGCCACGCCTGAGCAAATTGTGTTGACCGAATCGGGCACGCAGGCGATAGACTTGATTTGCCGCTTGTTTTTACAAGCCGGCGATACCGTCTTGGTGGACGACCCGTGCTATTTCAATTTTCATGCCTTGCTCAAGGCGCATCGGGTCAAGGTGGTTGGTGTACCTTATACCGAACATGGGCCAGATTTGCAGGCGTTTCAGGCCGCTTTGCTTGAGCATCAACCGCGTTTGTACGTCACCAATGCAGGCATACACAATCCGACCGGCGCGACCTTGTCGCCGGTGGTGGCGCACCGCCTGCTCAAATTGATTGATGGCAGCGATTTGGTGGTGGTTGAGGACGATATTTTTGCCGATTTTGAATTGACAGCGGCGGCGCGCTTGAGTGTGTTTGATGGTTTGGAACGCGTCATCCACATCGGCAGCTTCTCCAAAACCCTGTCGGCGTCGGTGCGTGTCGGTTACATCGCCGCCAAACCCGAATGGTTAGAGGCTTTGGTGGATTTGAAAATTGCCACCACGTTTGCCGGTGGGCGTTTGGCGCAAGAATTGGTGTGGCACGCGCTCACCGACAGTGGCTACCGCAAACACGTGGAGGCGATGCGCGTGCGCTTGGCGCAGGCGATGCAAATCGTGGTGCCCAAACTGCAAGCCTTGGGCATAGAGCCGTGGCTGTTGCCGTCTGCGGGTATTTTTGTGTGGTGTCGTTTGCCAGCGGGCTGTGATGCGGCGCAAGTGGCGCAAGCGTGTTTGCAACAAGGGCTGGTGTTGGCGCCGGGTAATGCGTTTAGTTTGTCGCAAAATGCCGGCGACAGTCTGCGTTTTAATGTGGCGCAGTGTTTGGATGAGCGTGTGTTTGCGGTATTGGCGCGGGTGTTGACGGCAAGTAATTGAATCCACACGCAGGCAAGGCAAGAGCAAACTTACAGGCCGCATCTGTCTGGCTTTGGGTTTGGGCAGGCAAATGCGGCCTGTAAACCTGTTTTGCATAATTGGCAGCAGTCGAATGAATGCGGTTATAATGGCGAACTTAACTTTCCGCGTACCCAAGGAGCCACAGTGGCCAAAGCACATTATCCGCACCCGATTTTAGCCCGAGAAGGCTGGCCATTTATCATCGTCACCGTGGTGGCGAGTCTGTTGATTACCTGCATGTTTGGCGCATGGTCGTTGCCATTTTGGTTGATTACCGCGTTTGTGGTGCAGTTTTTCCGTGACCCAGCGCGCGAAACCCCGAACGATGCCAATGCCATCACCAGCCCTGCTGACGGCCGCATCGTGGTGATTGAAAAAACCCAAGACCCTTACCGCCAATGCGAAGCCTTGAAAATCAGCGTGTTCATGAATGTGTTCAATGTGCATTCCAATCGCGCACCGATTGAAGGCACGGTAGAGCGCGTCGAGTATTTTGCCGGCTCTTTTGTCAATGCCGATTTGGACAAAGCCAGTTTGGAAAACGAGCGCAATGCGGTATTGATGAAAACCGATAGCGGTCGCGACATCACCTTTGTGCAAGTGGCGGGTTTGGTGGCGCGTCGCATCTTGTGTTACACCAAAGTGGGCGACCATTTGTACCGCGGCCAACGCTATGGCTTTATTCGCTTCGGTTCGCGTGTGGACTTGTATTTGCCGGTAGACGCGCAAGCGCAAGTGACCATAGGCGAAAAAGTGTCTGCTTCCACTACCATCTTGGCACATTTGCCAGCTCAAAACGCTGATTAAGCGGCCTGAAAACCCACAATGACTCAATACCAAATGGATAACAGCACGGTGCGCCCAGAGCGCATCGTGCTTTTGGCAGTGGATTTAACCGATTTCGCCGGCAACCGTGTTGTGCGCCAAAACGACTTTCAGGCCGCTGTGGCCGAAGCCAAAGAGTTGATATGCGCCACCGGCGGTGAATTGGTGGAAACCGTCACCTGTCAAAAAGACAAACCATCGCCCGCCTTGTACATCGGCAGCGGCAAGGCCGAAGAAATCGCCGACATCATCGTCCAAACCGAAGCGGATTTGTTGGTGGTGAACCACCCATTGACGCCAACGCAAGAGCGCAATTTGGAAAAAGTGTGCCAATGTCGCGTCATCGACCGCGTCGGTTTGATTTTGGACATTTTTGCCCAACGTGCGCGCACGCAAGAGGGCAAATTGCAAGTGGAGTTGGCGCAGTTAACCCACTTGTCCAGTCGCTTGGTGCGCGGCTATGCGCATTTGCAAAGCCAAAAAGGCGGCATAGGCATGAAAGGGCCGGGCGAGACGCAGTTGGAAACCGACCGCCGCTTAATCGGCAACAAAATCACCCGCTTGAAACGCGAGTTACAACAGGTGAAAAAACAGCGTCAGACCCAACGCAAAAGTCGTAATCGCAATGGCACACCGACTTTCGCACTGGTCGGCTATACCAATGCCGGCAAATCCAGCGTCTTCAACCGTCTGACCAAGGCCGATGTGTTGGCCAAAGACCAATTGTTTGCCACGCTGGACACCACCGCACGGCGCTTGTATTTGGGGCCGAATGCCAATGTGGTGCTCACCGATACCGTCGGTTTTGTGCGCGATTTGCCGCACGAATTGGTGGAAGCGTTTGCCGCCACTTTGGAAGAAACCGCCGAGGCCGATGTGCTGTTGCATGTGGTTGACCGTTCGCATGCGGAGTGGTCGCGCCAAATCGACGATGTCAACGAGGTGTTGAACCAAATCAGTGCCGAAAACATCCCATGCTTATTGGTATTGAACAAAATCGACTTGCTGCCAGCAGAGGCGGCCTTGCCCGCAGGTGCGGTGCTCAATGCGCAAGGCGGCGTGGTGGCGATGCACATATCGGTGCATAATGGCGAGGGCTTGGCAGATTTGCGCCAGTGGATGGCGGAACAAGCACAATCTTTATAAGGACGAGCAGTATGGAGCAAGACGACAAGCAAGTGGCAGAAACTGGGGCAGATGCCCATTCTGACGCGGTCGCAACACAAGACGAATACAAACAAAAGCGCTTGCGCGACAATGCGATTTATTTGTTGCCCAATGCGTTTACCATCGCGGCCTTGTTTTGCGCGTTTCAAGCGATTATTTTGGCCACCGTGCACAATGAGTTTGAAAAAGCCGCGTTTTACATTTTTGCCTCGATGATTTTGGACGGCATGGACGGCCGTGTGGCGCGCATGACCAACAGCCAAAGCGCGTTTGGCGAACAAATGGACAGTTTGGCCGATATGGTGAGCTTTGGTGTGGCACCGGCTTTGGTGGCGTACAAATGGCAGTTGTTTGATTTTGGCCATTTGGGTTTGGCGGTGGCGTTTATTTACTGCGCTTGCGCCGGCTTGCGCTTGGCCTTGTTCAATACCTTAATTGGCAAAGTTGACAAACGCTGGTTCATCGGCGTGCCCAGTCCTACCGCTGCCGCTTTGATTGCCGGCTTGGTGTGGGTATACCATGAGTTTGCTTATATTCCGGGCATCAAATATGTGTGCTTGGTGTTGACGCTGTTTGCCGGCTTGTCGATGATAGTACAAATCAAATTCTGGAGCTTCAAGGAATTGGGTGTGCGCCGCAAAGTGCCGTTCTTCACCATGCTCATCATTGTGGCGGTGATTTTGCTGCTGTTCTGGGAGCCATCACTGATTTTGTTCTTGTTCTTCTTGGCCTACAGCCTGTCAGGCTATGTGATGTGGGCGATGCAAAAACTCGGTGTGGGCAAAGCCAAAACAGCTTAAACATGGTTTGACCCTATTAAAAAGCGGCCTGTAAATCGTTTACAGGCCGCTTTTGTGTGTTTTCAAATCAATTCATCATATTACATCCAACCCAAAGCATTGATGGGTTTGTTGTCGTTGAATTTGATGAAGCCGGCAATGGAACGGTAGATATACCAAATGCCTACGGCGATGATGATGATGAGGCCGATGCCTATTACCGACAATACCGCGCCTATCACATAACCAATCAAACTGATCCAGAACGTGCGGATTAAATAGGTGATGTGGTCTTCGTATTCGGTGCCGGCAAAATCGGCACGCTTCACATACGCCATGATGACGCCGACGATGGAGGTAATGCCCACCAAAATGGCCACCATGTACAAAATGTAAATAATCATCGTGTATTGGCGCAAGTCGGTGCCGCCAGACGATGGTTTGATGGGACTGTGAGTGGGGGCGGCGGTGGCCTGAACGGCTGCCGTTTCTTCGCTAGGGGCTGGGCTTTGCGGGTTTTGTTCAGATTCAGACATGCTTACTCCTTTTAAGGGCTCAGGTGGTGAAACAGACTTAGATTGCCTACTCAAATGCAATGGTTTATAGCATATTTGCCGCGACTTGCGCTAACTCAGGGTAATTGTTTTCATCTTAGCCTATAATAACGCATTTGATTGATTTTAGTGACGGCCCTCCCATGACCGAATTGCAAAACGATGTGTTTTTACGTGCTTTATTGAAACAAGATGTGGATTACACACCTGTGTGGATGATGCGCCAAGCGGGGCGTTACCTGCCTGAATACCGTGCCACGCGTGCCCAAGCCGGCGATTTTTTGTCTTTGTGCAAAAACACCGAATTGGCCACAGAAGTGACGATACAGCCGTTGGAACGCTTTGATTTGGATGCGGCGATTTTGTTTTCCGACATCTTGACCATCCCCGATGCCATGGGCTTGGGTTTGTATTTTGCCGAAGGCGAAGGGCCGAAATTTGAGCGTCCTGTGCGCACTGAGGCCGATGTGGCCGCTTTGCAATTGGTGGACATGGACAAATTGCGCTATGTCACCGATGCGGTGTCCAGCATACGCAAGGCTTTGAATGGCCGTGTACCGTTAATCGGCTTTTCAGGCAGTCCGTTTACCTTGGCTTGTTACATGATAGAAGGCGGCAGCAGCAAGGAATTCCGTACCATCAAAACCATGATGTACCAACGCCCTGATTTGTTGCACACCATTTTGGATGTGTTGGCCGATTCGGTGATTGTGTATTTGAATGCGCAAATCGCCGCAGGCGCGCAAGCGGTGCAGATTTTCGACACTTGGGGCGGCGCGCTCAGCCATGTTGCTTACCGTGAATTCTCGTTGCGCTACATGCAAAAAATCGTTGCTGGCTTGCAGCGTGAGGCCGAAGGTCGCCAAGTGCCGGTGATTGCGTTCACCAAAGGTGGCGGTTTGTGGTTGGAAGCGATGGCCGATATCGGTGTTGATGCCTTGGGTTTGGATTGGACGGTAGACTTACAGGCCGCTCGTCAACGTGTGGGCGACAAAGTGACCTTGCAAGGCAATTTCGACCCCATGGCTTTGTTTGGCACACCAGAGTCGATAGAGCAAGAAGTGGCGCGCATTTTGGCCGAGTTTGGCGCAGGCAATGGCCATGTGTTCAATTTGGGCCATGGCATTAACCAACACACCAATCCCGAACATGCCAAGGTGTTGATTGATGCGGTGCACCGATTGTCTAAACCTTACCACGCAGTTTAAATAAATGTCTTAAAAAGCGGCCTGTAAACTCTTACAGGCCGCTTTTTTGGTTACACTCGGGTGCTCGCTTGCAAGGTGCTTGGCAAGCACCAGACACCATGGCTGGCGCTTATTCGCACAGTTACAATGCGGCGCCGTTACTGCACACCACA
Source organism: Vitreoscilla massiliensis (assembly GCF_001457815.1). Lineage (GTDB taxonomy): Bacteria > Pseudomonadota > Gammaproteobacteria > Burkholderiales > Neisseriaceae > Vitreoscilla > Vitreoscilla massiliensis. The sequence goes on along the minus strand of NZ_LN898221.1, from coordinate 1,320,547 downwards.
AACACACGATAAAGTCAGGGGAAAACATGTTGGATTTTTATGAAGTATTGGGCGTGCCCACCAATGCCACGTCCATGGACATTGAAAAAGCAATCCGTTTGGCACGCCAACGTGGCGATGTGGATGAAAAAATTCTCAGCCAAGCGCGCAATTTTCTCATCGATCCGAAAATGCGCAAGGCGTATGACAAAAAAATGGGCATCAATGCGGCCACGCGTGCGCGTGCACGCTCGGCCTTGAAATCGGACACGCCGTTTTGGATACCGGTATTGATTATTGTGGCCATCTTGGGTGCGGGCATGGTTGGTTTGCAATGGGTGCGCAAAGACGCGCAGGCCAAAAACGAAGAAGCGCAAATCCGCCACGCGCAGCAGCAAGCCAAGGCGCAAGAACGCATGGTCGATGGCAGCAGCAACGATGCCGATGTGCAAGTACGGGTGAAAGATTGGCACCAATCGAGCATCTCGGTGGACAATGAGGAGGCTCACGGGCCAGAATACATGCTGACGAGCAAGAAATTGCTGTCGGACAGCAGCGTGTTCAAAGAGATGAAGCTGGTGGTGTTCTTGCCGCAAGGTGAGCAAGCGCAATTGGTGATGTATGCCGATGGCCCTGTGTCTTGTTCGGGCGAGTGTCGCATCCAATTGGCGTTTGATGTCGATAACCGCTATTCCTTGCCGGCCAAAGCCAGTGACAACTATTGGATGACGCCGCTGAGCGACAGCGCCGTGAATGCGTTTCGCAACGATGGCGTGGTGAAGGTGACTTTGCCCGACCAAGACCACAGCCAATTTGAATTCTCGTACAAAGGATTGCGCCAATAATGAGCCCCATCACCACCTCGGAAACTTTGGTACTGGTACACACGGTATTGACGCTCAGTTGCGCCTTGCGTGTGCTCTACCACCAAAAGAATCACGGGGTGGCCTTGGCATGGTTGGGCATTTTGTTTGTGGCGCCGCTGATAGGGCTGATTGCCTACCTCATCATCGGCGAGCCCAAATTGGGGCGCACGCGCGAGCGGCGCAAGCAAGAAATCGTCAATTTCTACAATGAATTTACCGCCCCGAATTTTCGCAACGTGCCCAGCGATGTGGGTTTGTCGGACAAATGGCAATCGCTGGCGGTATTGGCGCACCACAGCACTGGTTTTCAAGCCTTAAGCGGCCATCAGTGTCAGTTCTTAAACGATACCGACGCCATGATTGCGGCGATGATAGACGATATTGAACGCGCCGAGCGCGCGGTGGTGTTGATGTTTTACATCATTGATGTCAAAGGTGAGGTGGAAAACCTGTTCCTTGCCTTGGAGCAAGCGGCGCAGCGCGGCGTGCGCTGTGAGATTTTGGCCGACAGCGTCGGCAGTGCACAGTTTTTCTCCACGCCGTGGTGCGAGCGCCTGAAAAAACAAGGTGTGTTGATACACCAATCCTTGTCCATCGGGCTGATTAAAGCCATCTTGGTGCGCAGCGATTTGCGCAACCACCGCAAGCTGTTGGTGGTAGACGAACACATTGCCTATACCGGCAGTTACAATTTGGTCGACCCGAAAGTGTTTAAGCAAGGTGCGGGCGTGGGGCAGTGGGTGGATGTGATGCTGCGGGTGCAAGGGCCGGTGGTGATACAATTGCTGGCGATGTTTTATGCCGATGTGGCGGTAGAGAATCGGCAAAACTTTGCCGACATTCAAGCTTTGTGGCGCGAGCGCTGGCCTTATGTCGAATCTGTCGGTTTACAGGCCGCCTCAGCCTGTTCGGTGTTGCAAACCATCCCCTCATCGCCCGACCAAAATCACTATGTGTTTTACGACACCTTGATTTGCGCTTTGCACCAAGCGCAGCGCGAAATCGTATTGACCACGCCGTATTTCGTGCCCGATGAAGCCTTGATGCTGGCCTTGACCGCCACGGCGCGACGCGGCGTCAGCGTGACTTTAATCGTGCCGCAAAAAGTGGATTCGTTTTTGGTGCGCTATGCTTCGCAAGCGTCGTATCGGCTGTTGTTGCAAAGCGAGGTGAAAATCGCCTTGTTTACCGGCGGTTTGTTGCACACCAAGAGCGTGGTGGTCGATGGCGAATTTGCCTTGTTTGGCACGGTGAACATGGACATGCGCAGTTTTTATTTGAATTTGGAATTGACCATGGCTTTGTACAGCAAGGCCGAAATCCACGCCCTGTCTTTGCAACAGCAAGCGTATTTGCGCGATTGCATTTACATCGATGCCACCCGTTGGCAACAGCGTTCGGTGTGGCGCACCTTATTGGAAAACACCGTGCGTTTGATGAGCCCATTGTTATAAAGGCGGCCTGTAAGTCATGTATTGGCATCAATTGGCACTGAACGTGCCCTTAGAACGTTTGTTCACCTATTCCCATCCCGAGCCACTGCCTTTGGGCACACGTGTGCTGGTGACCTTCCGCGGCAAGCGCTGCGTCGCCGTGGTGTGGGCGCACACCGACGAATTGGATTTCGACGCCAACAAAGTCTTGCCCATAGTGGAAGTGTTACACGACACGCCGCCGCTAAGCGAGGCATGGCGGGCGATGATGGCGTTTTGCAGCCGTTATTATCTGTATCCGATAGGTGCGACGGTGTTTACCGCCTTGCCGCAAGGCTTGCGCAACAGCGAGGCCTTGAGTCTGTCCGAGCCCAAGCGCTGGTATCGCTTTAATGAATTGGGCAAACAACACGCGCCCGAACCCGCGGCGCGCCATTACAAAAAACACGCGCTGTGGCAAGGCTTGCAGCAACAGCTGTTGGGTTTGGCCGAGCTGAAACAAATCCATCCGCAAGCGGGCAAAATCTTGCAAGAATACGCGGCGCAGCAGTGGTTAGACATCCACACTGAGCCGAGCGAACTCGGCTTTCACAGCGATTTTGTCCTCAATGCCGCACAGCAAACAGCGCATGCGGCGATAAGCGCCAAACTGGGCGAGTTTCAAGCATTTTTGCTGCACGGCATTACCGGCAGCGGCAAGACCGAGGTGTATTTTGCTGCCATGGCCGAGGTGCTCGCGCGCGGTCAGCAAGTGTTGATGCTGTTGCCAGAAATCAATCTGACGCCACAATTGCTTGCGCGCATCAACAGCCGCTTTTTTGGCCATGAGCCAGCGGTCTTGCACAGCCAAACGGCGGCTGGTGCGCGCAGCCATGATTTCATCCGTGCGATGACCGGCGAGGCCAAACTCATCATCGGCACGCGCTTGAGTGTGCTCACACCGATGCCAAATCTGGGCTTGATTGTGGTCGATGAAGAACACGATGGCTCGTTCAAACAGCAAAATGAATTGCGCTACCATGCGCGCGATGTGGCGCTGTGGCGCGCCAAGCAAGCGGCCTGTCCGATAGTATTGGGCAGCGCCACCCCGAGTTTGGAGAGTTGGCACAATGCCGCTACAGGCCGCTATCAATTGCTCAGTTTGCCTGAGCGTGCGAACGCGCAAGCGGTGTTGCCGAAAATCCACATCATAGACGTGCGCCAACTGCCGCTGGAAGAGGGCATGTGCGAGCCGGTGCGGCAAGCGCTGTTGAAGAATTGGCAGCGAGGCGGCATGTCTTTGGTGTATTTGAATCGCCGTGGCTTTGCACCTGTATTGGCTTGTACCGCGTGTGGCCACACATTTGACTGCCCCAATTGCTCGGCCAAAATGGTGTGGCACCAACGCCAACGCCAATTGCGCTGCCACCATTGCGATTTGCGCGAGGCGGTGCCGGTGTTTTGCCCCGAATGCCATAACAGCGATTTAACCCCGTTGGGTCAGGGCACGCAGCGGGTGGAAGAGGCGCTGAATGCCTTAATGCCACACGCGAACATTGTGCGCGTGGACAGGGACACCACCAGTGGCAAGCAGGATTGGCAACAGTTATATGAACAAGTACAGGCCGATGCGGTGGATGTGCTCATCGGCACGCAAATGCTGGCCAAAGGCCATGATTTTGCCCGCCTCAATTTGGTGGTGATTTTGAATGCCGATGGCGCTTTGTACTCCAGCGATTTTCGTGCGCCCGAGCATTTGTTTGCGCAATTGCTGCAAGTGTCGGGCCGCGCCGGTCGCGCCGAACAAAAAGGCAAGGTGTTGCTGCAAACGCAATTGCCCGACCATCCCTTGTTCGCCGCTTTGCAACAACACGATTACATCAGCTTTGCCGAGCAAGAATTGGCTTCGCGCCAGCTATACGAATTTCCACCGTTCAGCCATATGTTGGCGGTGCGCGTGGATGCGCCGCAGATGCATGAGGCGCAACAATTATTGCAACAAGTATTGGATGGTTTGGAATTGCCGGACGACGTGAGCGTGTTTGGGCCGGTGCCAATGTTGATGGCGCGTTTGAACGGGCGCGAGCGGGCGCAAGTGTTTGTGCAATCGCCGTCGCGCCAAGCGCTGCACAAGGCTGGGCGTTTGTTTCAGGCCGAGTTGACGGCGCTGTTGCCACACCAAAGCGCATGGCGCTACAGTTTGGACATGGATGTGCAAGATGCTTAAAAGCTCGTGAGCGTGTGCCCAAAGCCATAAAAGCGGCCTGTAAACTCGGATATGGGGTTTACAGGCCGCTGGTTTGATATGCGTGTGCTTAACGCAGGTAATCCGTTGGTGGAGAATCGAATTGCTGCAATAAATGTATCAAACCATGTGACCACTGTGCGCGTATGGTGCTCATGTAAGCATCGTCGCGCTCAATGCGTATGCCTTGTGGCATGCTCAAGCTGTCTTTCGGATACACCACCAAATCTATCGGGAAACCCACCGATAAATTCGAGCGTATGGTGGAATCGAACGACACCAATACTGCACGCAAGGCGTCGTCTATCGAAGTGGTATACGACACGGCGCGGTCGAGTATGGGTTTGCCGTATTTGCTTTCACCGATTTGGAAAAATGGTGTGTCTTGGGTGGCGGTGATGAAATTGCCTTCGTTGTATATCGAATACAATTTGGGCGCTTGCCCTCGAATTTGGCCGCCAATGAGGAAATTGCTGCCAAACATCGTGTCTTGGGTATGGCCAATTTGCTGCGAATCGTGGGCGATTTGGCTGGCACAGCGACCGACCAATTGCGCCGCATCGAACAAGGTTGGCACGTTGAGCAGGTTTTTTTCCACATTGTATTGTATGTCTTGTTGCAATAATTCGATGACCGCTTGCGAGGTGGCCAAATTGCCGGAAGTCATGATGAAGATGACCCGCTCGCCTTCAGTGGCAAAGCGAAACATTTTTTTAAACGTCGATACATGGTCAACACCCGCATTGGTGCGGGTGTCGCTGGCAAATATCATGCCTTCTTGCAAATTGAGGGCAACACAGTAAGTCATGCTCGGGCTCTATGGGTTGGGTAATGAAGCAGTTGAAGCCAAATTATTGGTCAATTGTGGACACATGTACAGTGAATTCCATTCTTTCTAAGCCGCCGCCTTGGCGCACACCGCGTATCGGCGCGGCATCGTTATAGTCTCGTCCCACTGCCAATTGCACATGGCCTTGGATGGCGTAATGTTGATTAGACACATCAAACACATACCATTTGCCGTCGACATACGCCTCAGCCCAAGCATGGCTGGCCAAATGGTCGGTGGAATTGGTGTAAATATAGCCCGACACATAGCGCGCGGGGATGCCCAACACGCGGCAACACGACAAAAACACATGGGTGTGGTCTTGGCACACACCGGCCTGTAAGGCAAACGCTTCGGCGGCGCTGCTGCCGACATGGGTGATGCCGGTTTGATACGGCATGTGCACTAAAATCGCCGCGCTTAAAGCTTGTAAATCGGCCACAGAGGCGGCCTGTAAACCTTGGCAAAAAGCCAAAATGGCGGCATCAGGTTCCGTCAATTCGGTTTGGCGCAAATACATCAGCGCCGGCAAGCTGTCGTCAATTTGGTATTCGGTGCCATTGTCGATGTGCACCTCGCCTTGTGCCAATACCGACAACTCTTGGTGCGGCTGTTGTAAGGTGAGCAAATTGCAGACATTGTTAAAACCATCAAAGCCACGGCTGCTGGTATTGGGCAGGTTCAATTGCCAAAAAACCACCCGTTGGTGCGCCAAATTTTGCGGTGTCATGCGGATGAGCTGGATGCTTTTCTTGCTGAAATGCTCGTAAAAATAAGTGGTGTTGTGGTGGATGGTGATGTTCATAGCCCGTCCTCAAATAAGGTTTCCAATTGTGCGGTCAGTTGGTAAAACTTCTGGCTGCTGGCCAAATACACCAATGCCTGTGCCGGCTGTTTCAAGGCTTCCCAAGCGCTGAAGGTCGGCAAACGCGTCACTGCATCGGCAAAAATGCGCAAGTCTTGGTCTTGAATGTCGCCATAGCGCAAACGCTCGTCTATGGTTTCCACCGCATGACCCAGCAGCCAAAACGTCGACACCGGTGCCGCATGTGCGTGCATGGCGGCATCGCAGGCACGAATTTGGAAACAGGCCGATTGCAAACTGCCCGACTGGTTAAGGCGATTCATCAATTGGAACAATTCAAACGCCTCGTCTTCAATCACCCCGCGCACCGCTTGGAAATTGTCGTTAATCAAGGCCAGATATTCGGGGATCACCTCGGTATTGATGTGGTGGGTAAAATTGTGTTGGTTAATCGGATTTTGAAAGCCGACATGGCGCAACATCGGAAACAGTGCCGATGGGTGATTGTTGTGGCTGCGTTCGTTCAAACAAGTGGTGCGTTGCATGTAACGGCCCAGCCAGTACAAATGGTAGGCATTGGAAAGCAGTAAATTCATGACAAACCTCCATTGCGCAAGACCCAAGTGTCTTTGACACCACCGCCTTGCGACGAATTGACCACCAACGAGCCTTCACGCAAAGCCACGCGGGTCAAACCGCCCGGCACAATGCGCACTTGTTCCGGACTGGTGAGCACAAACGGGCGCAAATCCACATGGCGTGGGGCAATGCCTTCTTCCACGCAACTGGGGCAGGTGGACAAAGACAAAGTGGGTTGGGCGATAAAGCCTGCAGGGTCGGCGATGATGCGCAAACGGTAGGCTTCGATTTCCTCGCGGGTGGCTTTGGGGCCAATCAACATGCCATAGCCACCTGAGCCTTGGGTTTCTTTCACCACCAATTCGTCTAAATGTGTCATCACATAGTCGAAATCGTCTTTTTTGCGGCATTGCCAAGTGGGAACGTTGCGCAAGATTGGTTCTTCTTGCAGGTAAAATCGAATCATCTCGTCCACATACGGGTAAATTGACTTGTCATCGGCCACGCCGGTGCCGGGGGCATTGGCAATCATCACATTGCCGGCGCGGTAAGCACTCATCAAGCCGGGAACGCCCAAAATCGAATCGGGGCGAAAGGCCAATGGGTCAAGAAAGGCATCGTCCAAGCGCCGATACACGATGTCCACTTGTTCGCGTCCGCCTATGGTTTTGATGTAAACCTTATTGTCTTCGACGAACAAATCGTAGCTGTTGGCCAAAGGCACGCCCATTTTGCGCGCCAAAAACGTGTGTTCGTAATAAGCGCTGTTGTAACGACCAGGGGTCAAGACCACCACTTCGGATTCGGTTTGCCACTGCACTCAATCAGGCTTTGCAACAACATGCTGGGGTAATGGTGCACGGGCGCGATGTCGAATTCCTCGAACAGCTCAGGCAATAAGTGTTCGCTGATTTGGCGGCTTTCGAGCAAATACGAGATGCCGGAAGGGGTGCGCAAATTGTCTTCCAACACATAAAACTGCCCATCTTCATTGCGCACCAAGTCTATGCCACTGACGTGGGTGTAGATGGGTTGTGGCAAGTCGATGTCGACCATCCACGGCTCAAAGCAGTCGTTCACGAGGATTTGTTCTGCTGGTATGATGCCAGCAGCAATGATGTTTTGTTGGTGGTAAATGTCGTGAATAAACGCATTCAAAGCCTTGATGCGCTGGGTACAGCCGCTTTCCAGTATCTCCCAATCTTGTTGGGTAATGATGCGCGGAATGATGTCAAACGGAATCACCCGTTCGGTGTTTTTGGCATCGCTGTAAACGGTGAAGGTGACGCCTTTGCGGTGAAACGCAGACAAAGCCTGCTGATTCAGCGTCATCAGCTTGAAATGGCTGTTGGTTTCCAGCCAGCGGTGCATGGCTTGGAAGTGAGAGGGATGGCTGCGCAGCGCATCGACCTCGTTGAAAAACATTGCTTCTTGGGGCATACAACCTCCTAATGGGTGTGTTGAATGGCCCTCTCTCAAGAAAAACAGTCTTTTTTATGTAATTGTGATAACTTGGCTTTTAGCTCTTGTGTTTTCATCATAACGACAAATGCTGCATGACAACAATGTGTCAAGGTCTCATTTCATGAAACAAATAAACAATCCATTGAATATGTTGAATAAAAAATTAATTCATTTGTTTCACCATCAACCAAAGCCGCTATTCAGTCTTACTCTGGCTGCACTGGCGGTGGTATGTTCACCGACCGCACTGGCGCTGGATTTAAGCGGCCTGAAAGACAATGAGGTGGCGGTGTTTGTGCAAAACATGGACACAGGCCGCACCATAGCGGAGCACCGCGCCGATGCGGCGATGAATCCGGCTTCGACGATGAAGCTGCTCACCGCTTGGTACAGCCTCAATCGTTTAAGTCCCGATTACCGCATCCGCACTTATTGGCACAGCAAGGCCAAGATTGAAAACGGCGTGTTGCAAGGCGATTTGGTTTGGCGCGGCAGCGGCGACCCAACGTTAGACCACAATGCGCTGCAAGAAATGATGCAGCAATTGCAAGCGGCGGGCGTGCGCCACATCCAAGGGCAGTTGGTATTGGACAAAAGCCTGTGGCAAAGCGTGCCCACGGCTGAGGCGTTTCACGATGACAGCGACGCCGCGTTTACCGTCGACCCCGATACGCACATGCTCGACTACCATGTGGTGTGGCTGCAATTCACCAATCAAGAGCAAGAGCGCTGGAAATTGTTTCCGCAATTGGCCGGCGTCAATGTCGACGACAGCCAATTGCGCTGGAATGGCCAAAAAAACTGCGGCCTATTGAAAAATCGAGTGCAAAGTCAGTGGTTGGGCAGCACCATTTTGCTCAAAGGCAGCATCAATGCGGCCTGTACCGATCAAACCATGTACAGCAAAGGCGTGGTCGGCGATGAGTTTGTGTATCGGGCGTTCAGTGGCTTGTGGCGCGGCATGGGCGGCATGGGTGCCGATTCGTACCGTGTCAGTACCACGCCGATTGCGGCGGGGCGCATCTTGGCCAAACACCAGTCTGAACCTGTGGCCAAGGTGGTGGAAACCATGAACAAGTATTCCAATAACGTCATCGCCCGCAGCTTGGTGATGCTGTCGGACACCGGCAATAAGGTAGAGGCTACGCAAGCGCTGCAGCAATTGCAGCAGCAAATGAACAGCGATGGCATTAACGATGGCCAATTGGTATTGGAAAATGGTTCGGGCTTGTCACGGCGCGAACGCGTCAGCGCGCGCATGATGGGCAGCTTGCTCAATAAAGCTTATCACAGCCCTTACCGTGAGCCATTTTGGAACAGTTTGCCCATTGCCGGCGTCGATGGCACGCTGCGCAAACGCTTTAAGCCGCTTACAGGCCGCTTGCATTTGAAAACCGGCACGCTCGACAATGTGCATGCCTTGGCAGGTTATGGCGTGGACGACGCGGGGCAAACGCTGGCCATCGTGGTGATGGTCAATGGCAAAGACACGCCGCAAACCTTAACGCAAATGGACAATGTGGTGACCAAAATCATGGCCATGCCACATTAGTCTGGGCACTGCCCTTGCAATTTGTGCCGTTTGCCCCTATCTTGGAATCACGTTTTGTTAACGGGACAGATGCGATGCAAAAAGTGATTATGTATACTACCGCCCAGTGCCCATTTTGCACCATGGCAAAAAATTTGCTCAAGCAAAAAGGCGTCAACGAAGTGGAAGAAATTCGCATAGACACCGATCCGAAAATGCGTGAACACATGATGGACATTACAGGCCGACGTACCGTGCCTCAAATCTTCATCGGTGACACCCATGTAGGTGGTTTCGATGATTTGAATGCGCTCAATCGCGCCAGTAAGCTGGACCCTTTGCTCGCTGGCGAATAATTTGTAACTTAGATGGAAAACCAAATGGCAGAAGAAAACCAAGCAGTTGAAACCCAACCTGTGTTCAGCATTGAAAAAATTTACGTAAAAGATTTGTCTTTGGAAGTGCCACACGCACCGCAAGTCTTTTTGACCAATGAATCACCCGAAGTGGAAATGAAAGTTGCCACCCGCGGTGAATTGATTGAAGAAGGTTTTTACAATGTGAGCGTGACCGTGACCGTGACCGCCAAATTGGAAAACGAAGACAAAACCATGTTCTTGTCTGAAGTGACACAAAGCGGTATTTTCCGCATTGCCAACATCGACGAAGAAGACATCAACTTGTTGTTGGGCGTCGCTTGTCCTAACATCTTGTTCCCTTATGCTCGTGAAGCGATTTCAACCACGGTAACCCGCGCTGGCTTCCCACCAGTGATGTTGGCGCCGATTAACTTCGAAGCCATGTACCAATCACAAGGCCAAGCGGTTGAAGGCAACGCTTAAGCCTTATGCAATGATAAAAACACCATCTTGTTCAGCAAGGTGGTGTTTTTTTATGCATGACACGCATGCGGGACAAGGCCGTTGGAGTGGTGGCGAAGATAACAATGTGGCTGAATCTGGGCGTGGACAGGGGGGAATCATAGCGCGTGAACACCGCAGCGAATCGCCGTATTGCGTCAAAACCGCGCACATTGGCAATGGCAATCCCACAATCCACTGTGGTGCGGAGAATGCGATGCCGTGCCACTGAGCCGTTTGAACGCGTCAGCGCTGCGCCAATTTCAGTGATTGTGCCTAGACTGCTACGGCATCTGTTCGGCCAGCGCGTGTGCGGACTTGTTTTAATCCCATTCTGTGCCTTAAGCGCGGGGCAATGAGATGGGCATCAACAGCGCTGTCTTGTTCAAGGCATCAATTGGAACCAAGCGCACTTCTTATAAGCGGCCTGTAAGTTTGTTTATGGCATCTATTTATAACTCAGCTCACTCTCTTACAAAAGCGGCCTGTAAACCATTCACTATGGCTTTACAGGCCGCTTTTGTGTGGTTTAAGCAAACTGCGCGTGCATCAAGACGCGTTTGAATGCGTATAAAGCGGGCATGTGTGGAAACGCTTGTTCTATGCTGTGTTTGAAGGCGGCGATAAACGCCGCATGGGCGCTGGTAGGCAAGTGTTCCAAATACGGGATAAGGGCGGAGCCGGCGATGAATTGGTACAAGTCCTCGCTGCTGGCGGCGATTTGTGGGTAGACTTTTTGGTATAAGGTCATCGTTTGGGCTTGGGCGCCAAACAGTATTTGGGCGTAATCGTCCAATTCCAATACTGAGCTTGGGCGGTGCCAGCCTTGTAATAAGTCGGCATACGGCGCTTGTTGTGCCAACAAGCCCAGTAATTGGTTCAAGCGGTTGTGCGCTTGGTTGGGCATTTGCACCGCCAATTGTCCTTGCGGTCGCAACTTGTGTATCAATTGTGGCCACAGAATCGTGTGCCCATCCAGCCATTGCAACGAAGCATTGGCCACCAACACATCGGCGCTCTCGCCGTTGGCGACATAGTCTTGGATGGTTTGCTGGCGAAATTGTACGCGTGCGTGGGTTGGTGCTTGTTGCAACATTTCGGCCGAATTGTCTATGCCGATGACTTCTGCATCCTCGAAACGCTCGGCCAGCGCCAGCGTTAACTCTCCGGTGCCACAGCCCAAGTCGACAATGCGCATCTGCGCTTGTGGTCGTATGTGGGCGATTAAATCAAAAAACGGCTGCTGCCGCTCGGCTTTGAATTGGTCGTATACCTGCGGATTCCATGGCATGGCGGGCTTTCATTGGCTCTGACGGTGTGTGCCAGCATAGCAAATCCGTTACCTGATTGGCAAAGCGACAGCACAGATTAGGTGTCACAAGCAGTGACATGCGGCCTGTAAACACAGGTCAAGTGTTTTACAGGCCGCATCTGTTATGATGGGGCTTCAATACAAGGACAGACCATGCAAGCCGTGATACAAACCAAATTGCGCCACATCGCCCGCGAACGCCACATTCAGATTTTGTGGGCGATAGAAAGCGGCAGCCGCGCCTGGGGCTTTGCTTCGCCCGACAGTGATTACGATGTGCGCGCGGTGTATGTGCAAGCGCCTGAGCAATATTTGCAAGTGGATGCGGCCGAAGAAGGCTTTGAATGGATAGAAGACGACTGGTTTGATGTGGGTGCATGGGACTTGCGCAAGACGCTGCGCTTGTTGCGCGGCTCGAATGCGGTGGTGTTGGAATGGTTGCAATCGCCGCAAATTTACGAGGGCGATTTGGAATTTCATGCGCAGATTTGGGACTTGGCGCAAGCGTATTTTCAGCCTAAAAATGCCTTATACCATTACCGTGGCATTGCCAAAACCGCCAGTGCGGCGTTTCAGGACGATGATGCTATCCGTTTGAAAAAATGGTTTTATGTGTTGCGGCCATTGTTGGCGGCTTTGTGGGTGGCGCAGCGGCAAACCATCCCGCCGATGACTTTGGACGAGTTGCTGCAAGGGCAAGACAGCGACACCCAGCAGCGGGTGTGGGATTTGGTGATGTTTAAAAATGAGCAAGCCGAAGCACATGTGTTCACGCCTGATGCGGCTTTGCAACAATTGATAGCGAATTTGTGGCAGCAAACCGAGGTGGTGTTGCCTGAGCGCGATATTGCCGATGGCGCTGACATCAATGCTTTTTTCCGCAATTGGGTAGGGCGCGATGCTGAATGTGTCTGAGCTGGAACACAGCACACAACATTTGTTGCTGCGAGCGCTGTCGGGTTCGCGCGCGTATGGTTTGGACACGCCCGAGTCGGACACCGACATCAAAGGCGTGTTTGTGTTGCCTGAGTGCGACTTTTACGCGCTCAATCCGCCAGAGCAATTGAACAATCCCAGCAATGACATAGTGTATTACGAATGGCGCAAATTCGTGTCTTTGCTGCTGGCCAGCAACCCCAATTTATTGGAATTGCTCCATACTCCTGCCCACGCTTTGTTATACCGCCATCCACTGCTGGAGGCATTGCGGCCTGAATGGCTGTTGTCCAAGCAATGTCTGCACACATTTGCCGGCTATGCCTATGGTCAGATTAAAAAAGCGCGCGGCTTGAACAAGAAAATCGTCAATCCGATGGCGGCGGAGAAGAAAACGCTGTTGGATTTTTGCCATGTGTTACAGGCCGCTGCTACTGTGCCTTTGCTGCAATGGTTGCAACAGCAAGGTTTACAGGCCGCACATATTGGCTTGGTCAAACTCAATCATGCCCACGATGTGTACGCGCTGTTTGTGGATGAAGACGGCAGCTTGGGTTTTCACGGTGTGGCCGCGGCTGAATCAACGTCGCTGCGCTTGAGTTCGGTGCCTGAACATGTGCCCATGCGCGCGTATTTGAGTTTCAATCAAGACGGTTACAGCAGTTATTTGCGCGAATACCAAGCGTATTGGCGCTGGGTGGCGGAGCGCAACGAGGTGCGCTATCAGACCAATGTTGCCCATGGCGCCGAATATGACAGCAAAAACATGATGCACACGTTTCGCTTGTTGTACACGGCGTTGGACATTGCGCTTTATGGTGAGGTGCGGGTATGGCGCGACAATCGCGATGAATTGTTGGCGATTAAGGCCGGTGAATTTGCGTATGCGGATTTGCTGACACGGGCTGAGCGCTTGATGCAACAGGTGGAACAAGCGTATGCGGTGTGCCGTTTGCCAGAGGTGCCTGACAGTGCGGCGGTATTGCAGGTGTTGGTTGAAGTAAGGCAAGCGTTTTATCAGGCTTGAGGTGATGGCAGGCATAAAAAAGCGGCCTGTAACCTGTGTGGGTGGTTGCAGACCGCTAGCCCTTGGTGTGTGTAGTCGGGCGTGTGAAACTTAACTGAACAATAAGGTCATCACCATGCGGCGCACGTCTTTTTCTTCGCGTGCGTCTATCATCAATACGGGGATGCCTAGGCGAAACTCTTCGGCCACGGCCTTGAATTCGGCGCGGCTGGGTTCGGGTTGGTCTTTATTGACTTGGTTTATGCCCACCACCACCGGCAAATCTTGCTCAACAATCAAACCTTTGAACGCATCCAGATAAAAGCGCAAATCGTCCAAAGGTTTGGGTGCTTTGGCATTGACCAAGATGGCCAAACCCATGCTGCCACGGCTTAAGATGTCCCACATGAAATCAAAGCGTTTTTGCCCCGGTGTGCCGTACATGTGCACTTTGGTTTCTTCATCCAAAACCACCGAACCGTAATCCATGGCAACAGTGGTTTGTTCTTTCAATTCAGAGACTTCATCGGAGGCGCGCACTTCGGTTAAGACCGGTTCGGTGCCACTGAAAGCCTTAATCAGCGTGGTTTTACCCGCACCCACTGGGCCGGTAAATATGATTTTGTGTTCAAACAATGTAATGCTCCTCATCATCGGCATCGCTGGCAGCGGAGTTTGGCTCCATCTCATCTTGGTCTGACAGCGCTGCGGCATTGGTTGGTTTGGGTATGGTGATGATGAAGCGGGTGAATTGGTGTGGCTGTGTCACCACATCTATGTGGCCGCGCATTTCATCTACCCAAGTTTGCACCCAATACAAACCCATGCCGTCGCCAGCATCGCTGCTCATTTGTCCTAGGGTAGAGAACTCGGCCTGAAACAGGTATTGCAGCATTTGTACTTTGTTAATCGGTGCGCCCAATTCGTCTTGGCACCAACCCAAATCAGCGGCATGTGCTTGTACCGCTTCATAGTCTATGCCTTTGCCATCGTCTTCTATGCTCAAGCGGTATTCTTGTCCCATGTCCAGCAGCGATACCGTGACTTGGCCGTGCTCGGTTTTGGCCATGGCTTCGCGCTCATCCGCGTTTTCTATGCCATGCACCACCGCATTGCTGATCAAATGCCAAGTCAAATCTTGGATTTTGTCTACCCACTGTATCGGCAGGTTTTGAAACGAGGCATTGGTACAAATCAGGTGGATGTTTTTGTGTTGGCGCTTGGCCAATTGCTGCACATCGAGTTGCCAACGCTGTAAGGTGGTTTCCGGCGAGGCGATACTGACGGTCGGTGCGGCGGTAACAGGGACTTCGGCTTGTTGCAAACGGGTGTGGACTTGATTGATGGTTTGTAACACATGATCCATTTGGTCTAAGGTGATGTCCAAAGGCAAGAAGTCGTCGTGATTGAGGTAGTTTTGTTGTTTCAAATACAGCAAATGCTGTTCAAACTCATCGCTTAAATACACCAACATTTGCAAATTGAGCTGATTGGCATTGCAACGCAATTGGTGTATGTGTTGGGTCAGCGGTTCGATTTTGAGTTTTTGCGATTTGGTTGAGCCGCTTTCTTGCGACAAGACCTCGTGTATGGTTTCCAATTGCAGCTTGGTTTGTTTGCTGAATTGCGCCACCTCATCGCGGTCGGCATGCATGATGGCGAGCAATAAGTTGGCCTGTAAATCGGAGCGAAACACAGTTTGCTGTTGTTGCTGTACCGAACGGGTGATGTCGGTCACATTCACCAATACCGACACAATTTGTTTGTGCTCATAAATGCGCGTGAATTGAAAATCCAAACAGCGGTTGCTGCGTTTGCCTTGGGTATTGACGATGCGCACATCGATTTGGTTGAGCGGGTTCAATTCCTGTATCAGTTTTTCGTTGACCTTGCTGTCGAACAGCTGTTTTAAAAAGCCTTGTATCACCAATAATTCGGGTTCTGACACCAGTTGTGACAAAATTTGCAACAAACTTTTTTGCGCCAAATCGTGTTGCCCCAAAATGCTCTCTAATTGTTTGGAATATTCATTGCTGATTTTTAAGTCGGTATTGATTAAGAATAAGCCGCTGCCAACCGATTTTAAGATGGCGTGAGTTTGTTGTTGCGTGTCCAACAGCTGCGCTTGTTTGCGTTTGGACTGGGTGATGTTGAAATAAGCGATGATGCCAACAAACAAAGCCAAAGCGATGCCCAATAATTGCGCGTAACGACCCGATTCATTACTACTGGGCAGTAACTGATAATTGTTTATCAATAGCAATACGGTGACAATGGTGAAGACGGAGATAGCCAATAACACCCGTTGTTGCTTCAAGGTTTGCAACATCTCATTCGATTTTTTTTGCTGCATGATGTCGCCTCACTGTGCAATATTAATGTTCATGACATATGTGGTAATTTCAATGGTAACAATATCAATGACAGCGGTGGTTTTCAGAAAAACGCCTATATTTTTGATACTTAGCTTAACGGAAAAAATAAATATGTGCATTTATTCTAAATTCGTTAAGCTTAAAAATTAGTTTTTTAAGTCAATAAATCTTAGTATACAGTTGCAATATCCGCAATATATTATTTCCAAAATTGTTATTTATTGAAGTGATTAGAATGATTTTAAAAATCAATTGGAGTGGATAACTTATTTAAAGTAGATTTCGATTAATGCAACTAATTGTTAACTGAATTGATACTTTAAAGTTTTTTACTTTAATTTATTTTGATGGTTATGAAGACTATGCTGGTAAATTTGTCGTTCAAATAAGTACTTTATATAAAAACAAGTGGGTAGGGCTGGGTCACATCAGCTTCTGAAGCGGAGAGCGCACATGGATGCCGAGCAAAAACTGATCATAGGCTTGGGTGATTTGTTCAAAACATCAGCCAATGTCGATGCTTATGTGCCCGCAACGACAGGGTCGAAATACGCCGCCGTGCGGATATGCAGCAGTAAGACACAAGAAAACCTGACTGACAGCATGTTTTTGGGTCAGCCGCATTGCATAGACATGCGGCGGCAATTGCTCAAACAACTGCTGCCATTTTTGAATCGCACCGGTGCTTTTGAGCAAAAAACACCGTTTTCTGGTTTTGATGTATCGCGCCGTTATGCGCGTTTGTTGTTTTCGCAACACCAAGATTGGGTGTGGAGCAGCATCGTCAGCAGTTTGCGCGAAGCGAATGTGGAAGCGCACAACATCATCATCTTAATTGACATGGCCGATTCGTTTGCCAGTGCGGTGTGGATAGACTGTTTGTTTGGTTTAAAAGAGCGCTATCCACTGGCAAGTTTCTACCCAGTGTTTTTATTGCCACAAATGCAAAACTTGGCCATAGAAGAAGCGGCGGTAATCGGTGCAGCGGTAACCGAATTGAGTCAGCTCAGCCAAGGGCGTTGGACACCGAGCGACATCAATAGCGGTGAAGACTATCCTTGCGGCGAGCCCTTGTGGGCGGTCGCGTATTTGCAGCAATGCCCGCAAGTGCAAAACGACACTACATTCTTGCAATTTGTTGATGCCTTATTGACCTTGTCCAATGTCGGACACAATGATTACGGCACTTTGCGCCAAACGCTGACGCAAGAGTACCAAAAGATTTTGAAACCGAGCAATGCCAAAAGCGCGAAGATGTTGCCGCGCTTTGCTTCGATGTTACAAGCGTCGTTAGACTTCGATATCGAAGCCTTGGAAACCTTATTGGTAGAGCAATGTGAGTCCAAATTATTGGCTTCATTGACCAATACCGTGGCGCCTGCGCAAGCCATTAGCATGGAAATAGCGGAATTGACGGCCATGGGCTGCGTGTTAACGCAAACGCAATTGACATTGGACGAAGACAGTTGCGGCGAGCACATCGGTGTGTGGAGCAATATCGACATCGATTGGCAACAACACAGCGCCACGGTATTGCAACAAAAAAGCAGCGGCGATTGGTTTGAACAGGCAGAAAGCATCGCCAGCCAATTGCGCGCGATTTACGACAAGCAATTTCGCAAAGTGGGGGCGGAGCTGTTTTATGAAAACAGCGATGCGCGCTTGAATCAAATGGCCGAAGCGCATGTGGCGTTTGTGGAAACCCAGATGTGGCACGCTTGGCAGCAAGGTCACAGCAGTTTGAGTGATTTACAGGCCGCTGTTGAAGGCATCATCATCCATTATGTGCAATGGCACCAAGATTTCTTGCTACAGCAAGAAAACAACATTGATGCGATTAAGGCTTGTGCCACTTGGTGGGAGGATTTGTCAGGCCAATGGCAGCGTGCGAATAAAAAAGAACGCGGCTTGTTGGCAAAAGAATACAGCTTGGATACCGTGGCCGATCACATGAGCCGCTTGTTCATCGAGCGCTGTAAGTACAAAGCCAATTTGTTTGCCGAAAAAATGATTTTGGCGATGCAGCCGTATTTATTGGATTTGCAACAAAAACTGTATAACGCTTCTGAAGCTTGGTTGTTACAGGCCACGCAAATTCAGAAAAATCTGAACCAAACCTTGGACAGCCAACAAAGTAATTGGCTGGAGCAAGTGGTGCAGGCGATGCATTACCGCTATTTGTTGCAACCGAACAAAGCCAGTTTGCAAGCCTTGGTTAACGCTACCCGCAATGCGGCACGCGATGTGGCACCGGCGGTGAATGCCAAGTGTGCCCAAAGCTTGGGCAAACAAAGCGGGTTTGACCAATTGGTGGCCTTTATCCAAGCGGGCAAATGGCAAGACGATGTGCGTGTGGCGGCGGCGCAAGTGGCCAAGACCATTTTGCACAACGAGCCTGAGGTGATGGAAAACATCTTGGAGCAGCGCATTACCGAGCTGGATCAGCAACAAGTGCAGTATTTGGGCAAATACGCGTTGAGCAATTTGACCAAGCAATTCCACAAACTGATACAGCCTTTGGGGCATGTGTTGACCACGCAATACACGGTCAATGAAAGCGCCTGCTTGGCTTGTGCCGAGCACATACAGCAACATGAATTGGTGACTTCGTGGTTGGCACATTCGGCGCAGCAAAGCCTGCCCAAAGCCAAAGTCATTCCGCTGCAAGGCGTGAATGGCGCGCAATTCATTTATGCCAGCACCTGTTATTTGGACGAATGGGTAGAGCTGCCGGCATTTTTGCATGCATACCGCCAGTTCAATCACAGCGATGAGGCCTTGCTGCACTTGCACATCGATGGCAGCAATGCGGCTATCACGGTGATGCAAAAAAACAGCATCAACCGCAATCGCGAATTGATACGCCAACACCTGTTGTTGGCACATGCTTCAGGCCGCTTGGTACAAGAAGCAGGGCATTACCAATTGCAAGTGTCAGAGAAATCGCAAGCCTTGGATTTCAATACCGAGCAATTGGCAGACGTGGTCGATTACATCGCCTTAGACGATGTGCAGAAGTTGGTAGATGTGCATGAGCACATGCAAAGTGAAAAAGTGTTTTTGAACGAAGCAGAACAAATAGGGAATCAATTGGAGGAAGTCTTGGCACAAATCAAACGCGAAAGCCTCCCAGAAGGCATCGAGTTAGAGGACGCCGAGTGGGCCGATGCAGGGCGCTACGTGGTATGGAGCCGTGCAGCACAACATTTGCGCAAACAATGGCTACAAGAGAAGGGGAGCCGCAATTCTCAAAAAGTCGCATAAACCAGTTTCATTGCTTACCTTAAGCGTTTGAGGGCATCACTTTAATAAGTGGTGCCGTTTTTTTTGTCTGTCACTGCTTGGCATCAGTTGGTAGATGGGTTTCTTGCTGCTTAAAGCTGTGTTGATGGTAGTGGTATGTATTGATGCAACAGAGGGGCATACAATGCCGTATTTCATCAAAACCACACGTCGTGCTTAAAATCATGAAATGACGCTCTTAAATAGTATTACTCAAGCATTGCCAACTCCATATTTATGGTACGAGTGACGGTAATCACCATCCACGAACTTGATGTCAGCGCCTATGCCTTGGGTTTGATGATTTGATTTTGCCTTTTTTGCAGCCTTAGGGCTGCTTTTTTTTGACCATGAAAGACAGTGATTCAATACGGTGATTACTGGATATCAAGAGACATAGTGAATGGTATCTGGATATAAAAAAAGCGGCCTGTAAACTTACAGGCCGCTTTTGCAGCAAGCATTACAACATATTCACAGCTTTATGTTTAAAACTTTATTCAAATGCCAATTGTCCGTCTTTGGCGGTAATCATGATGGTGGACTCAGGTGCGTACACGCCCGCCAACAATTTTTGCGCCAATGGGTTTTCAATTTGCGCTTGGATGGCACGTTTCAATGGGCGTGCACCGTATACTGGGTCAAAGCCCACTTCGGCCAACACATCCAAAGCCGCGTCATCAATTTGCAAATGCAAGTCCAAACCTTCCAAGCGTTTGCGCAAGCCTTTGAGCTGGATGTTGGCAATGGAACGGATTTGCGCCTGACCCAAGCTGTGGAACACCACCACCTCATCAATGCGGTTAATCAATTCCGGACGGAAATGGATTTTCACGTCTTCCATCACCGCGTCTTTGATGTCTTGGTAAGAAGCGGTTTCGCCCAAGGTTTGGATGTGCATGCTGCCGATGTTAGACGTCATCACAATCACGGTGTTTTTAAAGTCCACGGTGCGGCCTTGACCATCGGTCAAACGGCCATCGTCCAACACTTGCAACAAGATGTTGAACACATCCGGATGGGCTTTTTCCACTTCATCCAAAAGTACCACGCTGTAAGGTTTGCGGCGCACTTGTTCGGTCAAATAACCGCCTTCTTCATAGCCGACATAGCCCGGAGGCGCACCGATTAAGCGCGATACCGAATGTTTCTCCATGTATTCCGACATGTCGATGCGGATTAAATGGTCTTCGCTGTCGAACAAGAAGCCGGCCAAGGTTTTGCACAACTCGGTTTTGCCCACGCCAGTCGGGCCCAAGAACAAGAAGCTGCCATAAGGCTTGTTCGGGTCGGACAAACCAGAGCGTGAACGGCGGATGGCATTGGCCACAGCTGTCACGGCTTCGTCTTGACCAACCACACGTTGGTGCAACACGCCTTCCATGTTCAGCAGTTTTTCTTTCTCGCCTTGCATCATTTTCGCCACCGGAATGCCGGTCATGCGGCTGACGATTTCGGCAATTTCTTCTGCGCCCACTTCGGTGCGCAATAATTTATTGCCACTCTCGGCCGCAGGGTGGGTTTCAGCGGCCTGTAACTGCGCTTCAAGCTTAGGCAATTGTTCGTATTGCAGTTTGGCCAAGTCTTCCCATTTGCCTTCGCGTTGCAATTGCGCCATCTTGATTTTGATTTGGTCGATTTGCTCTTTGATGCCAGCCGAGCCTTGTGACACGGCTTTTTCGGCTTTCCACACTTCTTCCAAATCGGAGAATTGCTTTTGCAAATCGAGCAATTCTTCTTGCATCAATTCCAAGCGTTTTTTCGACGCGTCGTCGCTTTCTTTTTTCAAGGCCGCTTCTTCAATCTTCAATTGGATGATGCGGCGATTGAGTTTGTCCATGCTTTCGGGCATGGATTCGCTTTCCATTTTAATCAGCGAGGCGGCTTCATCAATCAAGTCGATTGCTTTGTCAGGCAAGAAACGGTCGGTGATGTAGCGCGCCGACAATTCGGCTGCAGCGACGATGGCAGGGTCGGTGATCTCCACTTTGTGGTGGATTTCATAACGCTCTTTCAGGCCGCGCAAAATCGCAATCGTCGATTCCACACTGGGCTCATTCACCATCACTTTTTGGAAACGGCGCTCTAAGGCCGCATCTTTTTCAATGTATTGGCGGTATTCGTCCAAAGTGGTCGCGCCTATGCAGTGCAACTCGCCACGCGCCAATGCCGGTTTGAGCATATTGCCGGCGTCCATTGCACCATCGGCCTTGCCTGCGCCGACCAAGGTATGGATTTCGTCGATGAAAATGATGGTTTGGCCATCGTCTTTGGATAAATCGTTCAACACCGCTTTCAAGCGTTCTTCAAACTCACCGCGGAATTTCGCACCGGCAATCAAACTGGCCAAATCCAATACCAATAAGCGTTTGCCTTTTAAAGACTCAGGCACTTCTTCATTGACGATGCGCTGCGCCAAGCCTTCCACAATGGCGGTTTTACCCACACCCGGTTCACCGATGAGCACGGGGTTGTTTTTGGTACGGCGTTGCAACACTTGGATGGCGCGGCGTATTTCGTCATCGCGGCCTATCACTGGGTCGAGCTTGCCCTCGCGTGCGCGTTGGGTCAAATCCAAGGTGTATTTTTTTAAGGCTTCTCGTTGGTCTTCTGCATTGGCGTTGTCCACGCTTTGTCCTCCACGTATGGCATCAATGGCATTGTTCAGGCTGGCTTCGGAAGCGCCAGCTTGTTTCAATAATTTGCCAGTGGCACCGTTTTCTTGTAACAAAGCGACAAAAAACAATTCGCTGGCAATAAAGGTATCGCCGCGTTTGGCCGCTGCTTTGTCCATTAAATTCAGGGTATTTTGCAATTCGCGGCTGGGTAGAATTTCGCCGCCTTGGCCGGTCACTTTGGGCAGGCCGTGTATCATGGTTTGCACTTCGCCTTGCAAACGCGCCACATCGACGTGCGCTTGTTGCAATAAGGACTGGCTGCCGCCATCAAAATCATCGAGTAATACTTTTAAGACATGCACCGCTTCCAGATAGCCGTTATCATTGCGCATCGCCAAACTTTGGGCGTCCTGTAAGGCTTGCTGAAAACGCTGGGTCAACTGTTCAAAACGCATTGCACACTCCTGTATCGGGTTTTCTCATGTATCCCATATGGGTTTGAGTGTCGGTTTGTCAAGGTGAAAAATGAAAAATATTCATGTCGGAAATGGTCTGTTACAGCACAACGGCCATCTTAATGAGGTTTTGAGCCTATTGCCAAGATGTGCTTGGGTAAAATTGTGCATGGCGCAAATGTTGTGGCTGTTGTGGTGTGTGAGTTGGCTGTTGCTGAACAGCGCGTGGGCGGGTGATACCGATGGCGGTTTTGTGTGGAAGGTACACAAACAAGGCCAACCGGTATCGTATTTAATCGGCACTGTGCATTTGGGCAAACAAGGCGCGGTCTTGCCTCCTGCGTATGCGCGCATAGTGGCCACGCAAAAAACACTGCTGGTGGAATCGAATGAAGACGATTGGAGTGGGGCGCAAGGACAGCGTTTGCAGCGCCAAATGGCGGCTTTGATTGTGGGCGATGCACCGCTTAAACACAGCATAGGCATGGACAGGGTCAAGAGAATCAATGCCGCGTTTCGCCGCAATGGCAGCAGCTTGATGTTACAGGCCGATGATGACATGGCGCCGTGGATGGCATGGATGGCGATGGCCACCGATTACAATATGCCCGGTTACAGCATGAATACGGGCATAGACGTGTTGTTGTTACAGGCCGCTAAATCTCGGAAACGCAAGATTGTCGCTTTGGAAACCTTAGAACCTTTGTACCTGTTCAAACGCATTCCCACTGCGCGTTTATTACGTGCGATAGACGCCGATTTAGACTATGCGCAGATTGCACAACAAGAGCAGGTGCAAATGCTGCAGCAATATCACAGCGGCAACAGCAAGGCGTTGGTAGCGAAGATTTTGGATGCCGATGATGCGGTCAAGCATTATCCCAAGCAGGACAGACAGTTTTGGAAGCAATGGTTGTTTGGTGATTTGTTACAACAGCGCAATGTGGCGTGGATGCCGAAGATAGAAGCGCATTTACAGGCCGAGCCAACATTGGTGGCGGTAGGAACGGCGCACTTGTTTGGCGGCAGTGGTTTGATCGTGTTGCTCAGAGAACGTGGTTATACCGTGACACCGTACCGTATTTAACACAGCAGCGTCCTGTAAACAGGGCGCTGTCGTGTTAAATCAAAACCCCATCAGTGTGCCTGATGGCTACAGCCTGAGACCATGTCTTTTAATTTTTGGATGTCGTTAATGCGGATGTGTTTGTGGTCTACCGCAATCAAACCGCTTTGGTGGAATTTCGACAAATTGCGGCTGACCGTTTCCAGCTTCAAACCCAAATAACTGCCGATTTCCTCACGCGACATGCGCAAGATAAAATCCGTCGCGGCAAAGCCCCGTTTTTGCAGACGTTGCGACAGGTTCAGCAAGAAAGCGGCAATGCGTTCTTCCGATTTCATATTGCCCAATAACAGCATCACGCCTTGGTCACGCACGATTTCACGGCTCATCAAGCGGTAAAAATGCGTTTGCAAAGAAGGGATTTCTTGGGTTAGGTCTTCCATGCGATCAAACGGCAATTCGCACACTTCGCTGTCTTCCAAGGCCACGGCATCACAAGTATGCAAGCCAGAAGATATGCCATCCAAACCAATCAATTCACCAGACATAGAGAAACCCGTCACCTGATCACGACCATCTTGGCTGGCAATCACGGTTTTGAAGAAACCAATGCGGATTGCAAACAAAGAGGTGAAAGCTTCACCGGCACGGAATAAATATTCACCGCGTTTGATGCGGCGACTTTGGCGAACCACAGCATCCAATTGTGTGATTTCTTCAGGATTTAACCCAACAGGTAAACACAGTTCGCGCAAAGAACAGGTCGAGCACAAAGTTTTCAGTTGCATGCAGAGACTTTTTATAATGATGAATAAAGAGGCATCTCATCTTCGGTGTTTCATTGCGTGTAATTTAAACTTAATGCAATATCCGAATTAACATTCTAATGAGTGATGAGTTACCATGGCTATTCTACTTCACTAAGTACATGATGTGAATCAAAAAACGCAATTCTTACTCATATAACATCATGTATTGATTTAAATCAAGTCTTGGTCAGCTAGGAAGTGGCAAAATCCGCGTAATTATTAATTTGTTTACAATGACAAAACTGAACAGGCTACTAAAGTGCACATTCCACAGCGGCAAGTCGACTTTGATCGGCATTTGGTAGAAACCTTGGCCAAGAATGGTCCAAGATACACTTCCTATCCGACTGCGGATCGCTTTCATACAGGCTTTGATGCCAAGCAATACCAAAATGCCTTGCAGCAACGCAATGTCGGCGCGCTCAATCGGCCTTTGTCTTTGTACGTGCATGTGCCGTTTTGCAATACCATTTGCTATTATTGCGGTTGCAACAAAATCATCACCAAAGACACCGCCCGCGCCGATGAATACATCGCCTATTTGGGGCGTGAACTGGATTTGATTGCCCCGTATTTGCAAGGCCAACACCAATTGGCGCAATTGCATTTTGGCGGCGGTACCCCCACTTTTCTGAATGACGAACAATTGGCGCAGGTGTTTGCACACATCAAGCGCCATTTTCAGTTCAGTCCGCGCGGCGAATACTCCATCGAAATCGACCCGCGCAAAGTCAGCACCGACACGGTGTATCGTTTGCGTGAACTCGGTTTTAACCGCATGAGCGTGGGCATACAAGACTTCGATCCCAAAGTACAGGCCGCGGTGAACCGCATCCAAAGCATAGAAGAAACCGCTGCAGTGATGGCGGCGGCGCGCGATGCTGGCTTTCAATCCATCAGCGTCGATGTGATATACGGCTTGCCGCATCAGAGCTTGGCCAGCATGCAAACCACGCTAGAACAGGTATTGGCGCTGAATCCCGACCGTTTGGCCTTGTACCACTATGCGCACATGCCACATTTGTTCAAACCGCAACGCCGCATTGCCAGCGAAGATTTGCCTTCGAGCACGGAAAAATTGGACATCTTGCAATGGGCAGTGGAGTGGTTGACCGAGCAAGGCTATGTGTTCATCGGCATGGACCATTTTGCCAAGCCAGATGATGAATTGGCACAAGCTTTGGAGCAAGGGCGTTTGCAGCGCAATTTCCAAGGCTATTCTACCCACGGCGATTGCGATTTAATCGGCATAGGTGTGTCCAGCATCGGCAAAGTCGGTGTCAGCTACGTCCAAAATGAAAAAGACTTGCCCGAGTATTATGCGCGCATAGACCGCGGCGAATTGCCGGTGATGCGCGGCTTGCTGCTCAAGCAAGACGATTTACTGCGCCGCAATTTGATCCAAACCTTGATGTGCCAATTCAGCCTGTTGTTCGCGCCATTTGAAGAACAATACGGCATCCAATTCAAAGAGTATTTTGGACGTGAGTGGCCAGAATTGCTGTTGCAACAACAGCAAGGGCTGTTGGAAATCAACAAACACGGCCTCAATGTCACCGCCAAAGGCCGCTTCTTAATCCGCAATATTGCGATGGTGTTTGACCAGTATTTGCGCCAGCGCCAAGCCGAAACCTCGCCGCTGCCGCGTTATTCGCAAACAGTGTAATGCCATGATTTACAATGGGCGTCCTGATTCAAGGACGCCTTTACTTTGGGCGCCGCTTGATGCAAACTTGCGACGCATCCGTTGCGCTGCCCTACATGCTTGTTCGGAACGGCTTAAACCACTGCAAAAAAGGAAACCGCCATGCCTTTGTACCAAGCCATACAAACCGCTGATTTGATTGATTTGCATCCCGATACGCCTTCGTGCGAGGTGCAATTTCGACGCTTTGGCAAACACCAACGCTTTTCAGGCCGCATCCGCACCGTCAAGTGTTTTCGGGACAACGGTTTGGTAAAGCAATTGGCCAACAGCGAAGGCAAGGGCGCAGTGCTGGTGGTAGACGGCGGCGGTTCTTTGGCCAGTGCCTTAATGGGCGACCAAATTGCCGCAGCGGCCTGTAAAAACAATTGGGCCGGTGTCATCATCTATGGCGTGATTCGTGACAGCGTGGTGATTAACCGCATGGAATTCGGCCTCAAGGCTTTGGGCACCAACCCGCGCAAAAGCGCCAAAGACGGTGCTGGTGAGGTCGATGTGTTGGTGAGCTTCGGTGGCGTTGACTTCGCCCCCGGTGCTTATTTGTACAGCGATGAAGACGGCATCTTGGTCAGCGCCGAGCCTTTGGCTTAACCTATTTATTACAGAAAGACAGTATCATGATCATTACCTCACAATGGGTAGACGGCAATTGCTTCGTCGCCAGCAATGCCATGGGCCACACCGTGGTGATGGACGGCAGCAGCACCCAAGGTGAAAAACGCGGTGCCAGTCCAATGGAAATGCTGTTAATGGGCATGGCAGGTTGCTCCAGCATAGACGTGGTCAGCATTGCGCAAAAACAGCGCCAAGACATCGTCGATTGCAAAGCGCGGGTGGAAGCCGAGCGTGCCGACAGCACACCGCGTGTGTTCACCAAAATTCACATCCATTTCATCGTCAGCGGTCGCAATCTGAGCGAAGAAGCGATAGGCAAGGCGGTGAGTTTATCAGCAGACAAATACTGCTCGGCGTCGATTATGTTGGGCAAAGCCGCAGAGGTGAGCCACAGTTTTGAGGTGGTTGAGCTGTAAATGAAAACCTCAATCTGCTTGGGCTTGCTGGTGTTGGGGTGTAGCTTGGCGGTACAGGCCGCCATTGGCGACCCCAAAGACAGCGGCAAATGGCAATTGATTGCCAAAGATGCGTTTGGCCAAAAGACGTTTATGGACACCGCGCATTTTCAGGCCGGCCATCCGGCACAATTCTTGGTGAAAACCGACATCGTGCAATGCGTCAGCAAATACCGCATGGACACCTGTACCACCGTGGCCATGTTTGAGGCCGATTGCAAACAAGGCAAGCTCAAATACGTGCGCGACATCACCCGCGATGTCACCGGCGGCGTCATCAAAGAATGGGAAAACCACCGCGCCAAAATGGTCTACCCACCCAGCGGCACTTCATTGGAAACGCTGCTGATACGCGCGTGTCAGCGCAATAAAAAGCTGATTTAAACTGAGTTGAATCCGAATCTGACCCAGCTTACAGGCCGCTTAATGCGGCCTGTAAGTTTGTGGAGGGGCAAGGATGGATAGGGATGTTTGTAGCGCATGGCCGTAAAGCGTATCCATTTGTGCAAGTGATGTTGGCCATGTTATTGCCCATATTGTGATGTGTGCATGACAAAATCGCCGAATCTGTGTGTTTACTGAAACCATGCCACTGCTTGTGTGAGCTGCATAGCTGTGCCATTAACTGCTTGCAGCGTATGCCATTTTGCAATCACCAGATGACCATCTCAATGATTCTCTTATGATTGTGTCTTTGATTTCGCGGCTTTACTGTAAATCCAATATAAATAAAATCCTAATAGAATAAATGTAATTAACTTGTACAAAAAATAGGTAGAAACGGGGCCAATTCTTTTCAACATGGTTTGAATCTGTTTCTCATTTAATGAACTTGAATTTTTGTACTCATTGATACTTGTTACAAGGCAATATTTTTTATTGATAACTAAAATCTCAATATTATCAATCCTAGTTCTTTGATGCTTAAGATGATTTCTAATTTGTTTTGTATTTGCAGTTCTATTTACCAATATGTTGTTACACCAATATGCTTGACCATTAAACTCCATCTTCATCCAGTCTGAAAATGACTTCATATTGATATAACTGTATCCAGTCATTTCTACAATAAAAACATCATCCTTGTTTTCCATAGAAAACTTCATGGGTTCTGCCGTGTTCACTTTAATGGGTGCCCAAACCATAAAAATTAAAAAGAAAGCGATATAAAATACAGTTAAGTTCACCCACCAAGGTGGAACACCTTGGTGGGGCGTAAAAAAGTAATATTGAATATGCTTAAGCAGTTTTTGAAACATAAACCACCTATTGAGATGTGTTTATTGTGAGGAAGCTTGGTCAATTTAAACTTGTCAATTCGAGCATACTTGCAAATTTGGCTTGGTGTCATCAGTTCAAATCATTTTTAAACGATAATTTGATAATTCTGCTCATTCCTACCGATTCAAACAAAAATTGCTTTAAATCAGCATCAGATGTGTTTACAGGCCGCTTAATGCGGCCTGTAAACATGGTAAAACCCACAAAAAGGCAATGGTTTAACTCAAAGCCGCCAATAAGGCGCGGATGTGGGCGATGGCTTGGTATTCGGTTTCCTCGCCTGGGGCGCGGCTGCACGTGGCGCAAGTGTCTTCCATTCCTGGCGCCCAGCCGATGATGCCGCATAAGTGCACATAGCGCATGCCCAATTCCTTGGCCAATATCGCTTCGGGCATACCGGTCATGCCAAACACATCGGCGCCATCGCGGCTGAGGCGGCGCACTTCGGCCTTGCTGGGGAAGCGCGGGCCTTGCAAACAGGCGTAGACCGCTTCTTTTTTCAATTCCAATTGCGCCAATTGGCTTGCCGATTGTGCAATCATTTTTTTCAGGCCGCTGTCGTAAGGTTCGTCAAATGCCGTGTGCAATACTTGTTGGTGTTCACCTTGGTAAAACGTGTGTTCGCGGTCGTAACTGTAGTCGAGGATGTCCGATGGCAACACCAAATTGCCAGGGCGCAAGGCCTCGTTCATGCTGTACACCGCTGCCGCCGAGATGATGGAGCGTGCGCCGACATGGTGCAAAGCCCACACATTGGCGCGGTAGTTGATTTTGTGTGGCGCGATGGTGTGGCCAAAGCCATGCCGCGCCAAAAACACCACTTCCAGTTTGCCGATGTTGCCAAACAGCAAAGTGGAGCTGGGTAAGCCATAAGGCGTGCGCACAATTTGGCGACGACTTAAATTCATTTCTGGCAGACGGGTCAAGCCGCTGCCGCCAATAATCGCAATCATGGTGTTTCCTCCGAGCTTGTGGCGATTGTAGCCATAAGTCGCAAACAAGGGCAAATTCGCCCAGCCGCCACTGGACAAAAGACTGGGCTTGCGCTAGCGTGGTTCTACATTGCATCTGCATAAAGGAGCAGCATATGTATACCACACTGATCAGCGCTTCAGAATTACAACAATTGTTACAAGGCAATGGCAAGGTATTGCTGTTGGATGTGCGCTTTGATTTGAATGATGCCACATTTGGACAACAGGTTTATGACCTAGGCCACATCGTCGGTGCGCATTATCTGCATCTGGATAGGGAATTGTCTGGTGTGCTGAGCGGTCACAATGGCCGACATCCGTTGCCTGAGCGCAAACATTTGGCACACTGGTTGCGTAACCATGGGCTGACATCTGACACACAAGTGGTGATTTACGATCAAGGTTCAACCATGTTTGCCGCGCGTGCGTGGGCATTGCTGCGCTGGTTGGGCCATGAGGCGGTGGCGGTGTTGAATGGGGGCTTGCCTGCATGGTTGCGCGCCGGTGGTGTGATGAGTACCGAAGTGCCGGAAAAACCTGCGGCGACAGACTGGCAAGCGGGCGAGAGCCTGTTGCAAGTGGTCAGTGCAGACGAAGTGATGGCCAACATTCAAACCCAAGAAGCATTGGTGGTGGATGCGCGCAGCAGCGAGCGTTTTGAAGGCGAACCGCATCCATTGGACAAGGTTTCAGGCCACATCCCGCGTGCAGCCAATTTGTTTTTCCAACTGAATTTGGATGCACAGCAACAGTTTTTGGACGCACAAGCTTTACAAAAACTGTGGCAAGCGGTGGCGCATGGCAAGCCTTTGATCCACCAATGCGGCAGTGGCGTGACCGCATGTGTCAATTTATTGGCGCAAAAACACGCCGGTTTGGGCGATGGCCGTTTGTATGTGGGTTCGTGGAGTGAGTGGACCAGCGACAACAGCCGTCCGATAGTGACCGCCGAATAGTTTATGGCCCATCTGTATGGGTGGGCTTGGCCGCAATGCTTGAGTGTTTTGATGTCATGTAACCCGTTTTTTTGCAGTCGTTTGTCAGTCTGGTGACAACTTGATGCCGATGTTAACAGTTGCAGGTTCGGGCTGGGCAATACGGTTGCTACTGTGGCGTTTTCATCACACTATGGGAGTCCATAAACATGAATAAGTATTTGGCTGAATTTTTCGGCACATTCTGGTTGGTTTTTGGTGGCTGTGGTTCAGCCGTATTGGCTGCGGCCTACCCTGAATTGGGCATAGGTTTCGCCGGGGTTTCGCTGGCGTTTGGTTTAACCGTGTTGACCATGGCTTACGCCGTGGGACATATTTCAGGTGGGCATTTCAATCCTGCGGTATCGGTCGGCTTGTTTGTGGGTGGGCGCTTTGATGGCAAAGACTTATTGCCTTACATCGCCTCACAAGTGATAGGCGCGATTGCGGCCGGTGCGGTGTTGTACATCATCGCTTCGGGCAAAGCCGGCTTTGATGCCACGGCTTCGGGTTTCGCCAGTAATGGGTTTGGTGAACATTCGCCTAACGGCTACAGCATGATGGCCGCTTTGGTCATTGAAGTGGTGTTGACCGCCTTCTTCTTAATCATCATCTTGGGCTCAACCGACAAACGTGCGCCGGCGGGTTTCGCACCGATTGCCATCGGTTTGGCTTTGACCTTAATTCACTTAATCAGCATTCCGGTGACCAATACTTCGGTCAATCCCGCCCGTTCTACTGGCGTGGCTTTGTTCCAAGGTGGTTGGGCATTGGGGCAATTGTGGTTGTTCTGGGTGGCGCCTATCGTCGGTGCCGTCATCGGTGCGGTGTTGTACAAAGCGATGGCTGGCGATAAGAACTGACAGCCTGAGTGTGTTCTGAATAAGCGGCCTGTAAACGATTACAGGCCGCTTTGTTATGTGGTTTTGTTAATAGGGTTTACTTATAGGGTTTTTTCAGGGAAGACAGCGACTTAAGGTTTTATTAATCTTGGCTTTTTAAACTGTATGCATACTGTCTAAGAAAGATTGCTATGCGTCTGGTTGAAACCTTGGAAACCGTGCCGAACAAGGCTGCCGGTAAAGTCGTGCTCAAGCACAGCCTGCCTGAAATAGGCTATGTGTTTGGTGCGGCGGCCTTGTTGACGTTTTGGATTAACAGCCCGTATTGGCTGCGCACTTACCAATTATTGCACCTTACCAGCTTGATGGATGCGGTGTTTATGCTGTCGCAAATGCTGTTGGTATTGGGGGTGACCACGGCGGTGTTGTTGCTGTTTTGCTGGGGACGATTTGCCAAACCGCTGTTGACGCTGTTGTTTGTCATCAGCATTGCCTGCGCGTATTTTTCTTTCAATTATCAGGTTTACATAGACCGGCACATGCTCACCAATGTGATGCGCACCGATGTGCATGAGGCAAAAGATTTGCTGTCTTTGAAGCTGTTGCTGTGGATGGTGGTGTTTTTATTGCCGGCCATGTTGTATGTGTGGGGCGTGGGACGTCGACCAATACAAAAATGGTGGCGCAATCTGAGTTTTCATCTGTTGTTTGCGCTATTGGGTGTGGCCTTGGGTTTGGCTGCCAGTTTGCCGATTTACAAAAACTACGCCAGCTTTTTCCGCAATAACAAGCAAGTGGTGAAAATGCTGGTGCCGTTTAACTTCATTACCGCCAGCGTCGGTTATGCGCAACACCAATACCGCGATGCCCACCAAGTGTATGTGCATGTGGGCATGGATGCCAAACAAGTCAAACCTGCAACGGTGAACAAGCCCACGCTGTTTGTGGTGGTGGTCGGTGAAACCGGTCGCGGTGACCGCTTCTCGCTCAATGGCTATGCGCGCAATACCAATCCTTTATTGAGCAAGCAACAAGGCGTCATCAGCTTTCAAAATGCCCAGTCTTGCGGTACGGCCACCGCCTATTCGGTGCCGTGCATGTTTTCAGATTTGAGTCGTCAAGACATCAACATCGACAATGCACCTATGCGCGACAATTTGCTCGACATCACTCAACGCGCTGGTGTGAAAGTCGAGTGGGTAGACAACAATTCCGGTTGCCAAGAAACGTGTGGTCGGGTGCCAACACAGCAATTGAAACAAGATTGCCCCGAAGGCTTGTGTTACGACGAGCAATTGGTAGGTGCGTTGCAGCAGCGTTTGCAGCAGCCGTTACAGGCCGACCAATTCTTGGTCTTGCACATGAATGGCAGCCATGGTCCGGCTTATTATCAGCGTTATCCTAAGCAATATGAGGTGTTTAAGCCGGCCTGTAACACCAATGAAATCAATACTTGCAGCCAAGAAGCCTTGAACAACGTCTATGACAATACTGTTGTATACACCGATGCGGTATTAAACAGCTTGATCGAAACCTTGAAGCAGCAACAAGATGTGAACACGGCGATGATATACCTGTCTGACCATGGTGAGTCTTTGGGTGAAAAAGGATTGTATTTGCATGGCACACCGTATGCGATTGCGCCGACAGAGCAAACCCATATCCAAATGCTGTTCTGGGCCAATCCGCAGTTTTACCAACAACATGCGGTAAACCCCAGCTGTTTGCAAAACATGGCCAAAAGCCAAGCGGTATCGCAAGACAATTTGTTCCACACGGTATTGGGCGGCCTAAACGTGCACACGCAAGCGTATAGTGGCAAACTGGATGTATTGAATGCGTGTTCACAAGGCAAGGCATAAGGACGGAAGATGAAGGTTTTGTTGGTAGAAGACGATGCTTTATTGCAAAGTGGCATCAAAGAAGCATTGCGCCGTGATGGTTGGTTTTGCGAGGCCACGGCCACGGTGCGCGAGGCCAAACAATGGGTGGATGCCACCGAGTATGCGTTAATTTTATTGGATTTGGGTTTGCCCGATGGCAATGGTTTGGAAGTATTGCAACACCTGCGCGCGCAGCAAAACAGCGTGCCCATCATTATTTTAACCGCTCGCGATGAGGTGCAAGACCGCGTGGCAGGACTGGATGCGGGCGCCGATGATTATTTGGTCAAACCGTTTGCCATCAGCGAATTGCTGGCGCGCATGCGTTCGGTATTGCGCCGCAGTGAGGGGCGCAGCTTGAATTTGCTGCAAAGCGGTAACTTAAGTTTGGATTTGGGACAAAAAACTGTGTATTGGGCCGGTGTGGATTTGAAATTGGCCGGGCGGGAATACGCACTGCTGAACCGCTTGCTGCTGCGCATAGACCAAATTGTTGCGCGCGAACTGTTGCTCAGCGATGTCTACACTTGGAGCGACCAATTGGGCTCCAATACCTTGGAAGTGTATGTGCACCATTTGCGCCAAAAATTGCCAGCAGGGGCAATCGAAACCGTGCGTGGGCAAGGCTATCGCTTGGTGTCCGCATGTTTACACGCAGCTTAAAAGTACGCTTGTTATTGGTGGTGGTCACGGTCTTGGTGCTCACGCAAACCATTACCGCTTTGTGGCTGTGGCACGAAAGCCAAGAACAAGTGGCCATCTTGGTACAGGCCGACTTAAGCGATGCCGAAATCGAAGCCAAAATTGAGCATGAAAAAATGGAATCGGTGCTGGCATTTGTGTTGCCAGCGCTTTTTTGTGTGGGGGTGTCGGTCGGGTTCTTGTATTTCTTGATACGCCGCCTGACTGAGCCTTTAGAGCATTTGGCGCAAGGGGTAAACCAGCGTTCCACCCATGATTTGGCCGTCTTGCCGTTGGAAAAAAACGCCAGTGCCGAAGTGATCACCATCGTCGACAGCACCAATCGCTTGTTGCAGCGCATCGCCTTAGGTCTAGAGCATGAGCGTCGTTTTACCGCCGATGTGGCGCACGAATTGCGCACGCCGCTGGCAGGCATACGCATGCATTTGGAACTGTTGACCTCTGAATCTCCCGAAACCATGACCTTATTGATACGGCGCATCGATGATTTGATGCAATTGACCGACCAATTGCTGCAATTGGCGCGCGCCAGTCAGCAAAGCCGCGCTGGCTTGTTGGGTATGGAGCGCTTGGATGTGGTGGCGCATGTGTGTGTGCCTTTGCAACAAGAATTTGAGTGGTACGATGATATCGAAACCGAGTGGCAGCTGCCCTGCGCTGCGTATTGCGTGGCTTCAGCGCCTTTGCTGCAAATTGCGTTGAAAAACCTGCTCGAAAACGCACGCAAATATGCTGGAGAACGGCCTGTAATCAAAGTGGCGGTGTTGGCTGAGGGCGAGGATTGGGTGGTGCAAGTGAGCGACAATGGGCTGGGAGTGGCGCCAGAATTATTGGGGCAATTGACCGACAGTTTTTTTCGCGCCGACCAAGTCAAACAAGGCTATGGTTTGGGGCTGAGCATCGTCAAACGCATTGCCGATTTGCATCAGGCCGAGTTGAGTTTGCACAATGTGGCCGGTGGCGGTTTGCAAGTGTTGCTTAAGCTTAAGCGAGCAGATGCGCTGCAGTGGCAGGAAGACGATAGTGGCCGGTGATGGCATAGCGGTGCAAGATGTCTTCTTCTTGGGTGCCACGGCCGATGTTGTGAATGATCAGCGGCTCGCCCTTGGCATTGCTTCGGTCTGAGGCGATGCCGATGTGTACCAAACCTTGACCCAAATCCCAAGTGATGATGTCGCCGGCTTGAAACACGCCATTATCGACTTGATAGCCTTGGCGTTCAAAATAGCGGCGGATGTTGGGCACGCGGCGGTGGTCGATATTGGCATCGGCTTGGCTGAGTCCCCACAATTGCGGATAGGCGCTAAACGCGGTGCGCATGTCTTCGTGTATCAATTGCTGCAAGTCTATGTCCAAACTGCGCAGCGCCCGTATCACCACATCGGTACACACGCCCTTGATTAAGGGCACATCGCCATTGGGGTAGGCGATTTCGGTGTAAGCCGGGTCGTAATGCAGCGTCTTGCCGATTTGGCTGCGCGCGGCGGCCACCAGTGGCGGCGAAGCTCGCGCCGCTTGGGTTTGGGCATCGGACGCAGCAGGATGCAGCGGATTGGGCAAAATGATGACATCGCGGCCATGATCGGGGCTGACACTGGGGGCGGTGGTTGCCGCCGGTGTCGGTGCGGCATCTGGCCAAGCTGCCCATATCACCAGACCCAACACGGCGGCTGCAAAAGGGTAGCGCAATTTCATGGGTGACTCCTATGGTGTGGAGGTCTTACCTTAGGCGAAGATGGGCCTTATTGCAATGCCTCGTACACACTGATGCGGCCATCGCGATAGCGGTACAGGTGCGCCGATAAGGCATGTGGCACTTGCTTGACTTGTTCGGCCGCAAATTGTTGTAATACTTCTAGGTCACGGCTGGCATTGCCATCGACGACGATGAATTGGTCGCGGGCAATCAAGGCCAATACCGGCTCGGCCGATAATGCTAATTGCGGCAAAATCGTGTCCAATATTAAGGCCAAACTGGCGTCATAGGTTTGATCTAAGCTGACACGGTGCCAAGTGTCGTCCACCGTTTCGACGCTGACATGCTCACTATAAGCGCGCAAATTCTCCAAAGCCATGTGCAAAGCCGTGTCTTTGCTGCCATCGGGCGTGTGCTCAGCCAAGTCGGCTTCAAACACATAGCCCATTTTATTGGGGTAATCCAGCGCCAATACTGTGACCAAATCCCCTGCGAACGGGAAGGTGACCAAGCGTTGTGGTGGTGCATCGTCTTTGCCTTGCGTGGCGGTCACCCGTTCCACCTCGGCCACCCAGTCTATGTGCTTGATGTTGGGCATCAAGGTAGCGGTTTCTTCTTCGCCGTAATAATAGTCGTAAATATTGTTGAGGATGTTTTGCTTGTACGACTCATAGTCAGCACGGCCTTGGCTGTAACTGGCGTACAAATTGTCGGGATAGACAATATTGCTTTCGGCATTCGGGTATGTAATGTGGATGCTGATTTCGGCGTCGTCATCGGCATCTTTGACTTCCACGCGCGCATCTGGCACGGTTTGCTGAACTTCTTGCGCCAATTGTTCGGTGAATTCGCGTTTCGATAGCTGCTTATGGCCAGCGCTTTGGCCAAACAATTTGGAGAAAAATCCCATACAAAACTCCTTACTTGTGTCGTTCAAAGGCAGTATTCAAGTCTTGGCCACAGTGTGGCTTGGACGGAACTGGCTGCAAGTGTCTGCAAATAATGTGTGTAGGGTTTACAGGCCGCATCTTGGCTTTTCGTGTGTTTGGCTCAGACAATGCGGCCTGTAACAGTGTTTACGGTGTGGGCGCTTGTGTGTAGACAGTGTGGCCATCGGCATCGATTTGGTAATGGCTGCACACGCTGCAACGCGCGCAATCCAAGGCTGGTAAACGCAGAAAATTCGGCGTTTGGATGTAAACGCCATGGAGGGTGTGCGTCGTATCTTGCTGACAGACCGCACAAAAACGGGTTTCGCTCGGATAAATGGGTTCTGACATGGTAAGACTCCTTAGCCATTAAACACGCAACGGGTTAAACCGAAATACTGCGGTATCTTACACCAAAGCTTGGATGGATTTTTTCTTCCATACCCAGTGGTAATACTGGCCTTGCATGATGCACAAACACACAAATGCCAAGGCATACGCCATCCAAATGCCGTGCAAGCCCCAAATGTGGCTAAACCAATACGCGGCCGGCAATTCTATGCCCAAGATGGCGACCATATTGATGAGGGTGGGTATCATCACAGTGCCGCTGGCGCGCATGATGCCGGCAAAAATGCCTGCCGCGCCAAAAAACAACACGCTCCACAAAATGATGTGCAGCAATTCGCCGCCCAGCTCCACCACCGCCGCATCGGTAATGAACAAGGCCATCAAGTTTTCAGAAAACAAATACGCCAACACGATTAAACCGCCGGTGAGGTAGAGGTTCATGCTCAAGGCGGTTAAGGTGACTTTGGCCAAGCGCTGCATTTGTCCCGAGCCTATGGCTTGGGCGGCAAAAATCGACGCCGCAATCGCAATCGACATCGCCGGAAACTGCACATAATTGTTGACTTGGTTGACCGCGCCATAAGCCGCGGTGGCTTGCGGGCCGAAGCCGTTGACCAAGCCGATGATGACCAAACCTGCTAGTGAATTGGTGACCATTTGTATGCCCGTGGGCACGCCCAGCTTGAGGATGAGCGGCGATAAAGTCGGCGAATAGCGTATGCGTGCGCACAAATGGCGGTTAATGCGCAAAATGTGGCGGCGGCGATTGAGGTAGACGGTTAAAAACAACAACACCAACACATAGCCCAATATCGTTGCTACCGCTGGCGCCAAGATGCCCAGTTGCGGCAAGCCCAACCAGCCCTTAATCAGCGCTGGCGTCACGATCAAGCCTATGCCGCTGGTGAGCCCTAAGGCCAATAGCGGCGTTTTGCTGTCGCCCACGCCGCGCAAAATCGAGGTGTAAATGATGTAGACAAACAAGATCGGGCTACCAGCGAGCATGGTTTGCACATACGGCAAGGCCAGTGGAATGAGGCTGGGGTCAGTGTCCAGACCGAGCAAGATGTCTTGCGCGAAATACACGCCGAATGCGGCGATGACGACGCCGCCGATTAAGGTCATGAACAAAGTCGCACCGGTAATTGCTTGCACTTGCTCGTTTTCACCCTTGCCCCAAGCCTGACCGACCAACACGGTGGCGCCAGCCGATAAACCGATGATAAAGGCCAGCAGGCAAAACAAAATCGGGAAAAACACCGAAATGGCCGCAATCGCGTTCACGCCCATCATTTGACCGACAAAAATGGTGTTGATGGTGCCCGACAGCGATTGCAAAATATTGGTGGCGATCAAAGGCAGTAAAAACAGCAAAAATTGCTGCCAAAAAGGGCGCTTGGGATTGAATTTCATGGCGAGGCGGGTTTCCAGTGCAATACTGCTTTGTATCATGGAACGGGCGAATGGTGTGAACACCGACAGGTAAACCTTGATTAAGCCGTTGGCCTAGGATAGGCATCAGTACAGAAGCGGCCTGTAAGTTTAAGAATATTTTAATTTGATGGCTGTCAGAGCAGTGTTTGGGCAGCATAAACCACCACATCAATCGGCGCCTTTAACTGCGCTGCATATTCAATGCGGATAAAAACCAAATCGGTGCTGTCTTTTTCATCCTGTGCAAATGCCAAACGCAGCGTGTGAATACCTGTGAAGACATCATCATAATACCGTTCTTGCCAAGTATCGGTAGCGCTTAAACCCATATGGATGGCGTCTTCATCCCATGTATTTAACGTGTATTGCGCAACATAAGCCAACAACAGCAAAGTAGGCTTAAGTTGGCGCCGTTCGATCCAAACACAGTTTGCATGCTGGCGGGTGGGGTTGTGATGGTGTTGAAGAGCATAGCTGTATGCGGATGGAGTGTAAATATTTGTTTTTAAATGCGCAGTCTGAATATGTCATTGAACTTTTATCCTGTGTGCATCTGTCTAATGGCGGCGTTTTTAACGCATCTGTCTACCAACCAAGGAGCGCACTATGAGCATAGCCAAAATCATTGAAATCAGTTCCAGCAGCAAGAAAAGCTTCGATGATGCCGTGACTTCCGGCATCGCCAAAGCCAGCAAAACCATAGACAACATCGAAGGCGCGTGGGTTAACGAGCAAAAAGTGGTGGTGAAAGACGGCAAAGTGGTGGAATACCGTGTTAATTTGAAAATTACCTTTGTTTTGAAATAAATTAAGTGTTGAAATAAACACAGACACGGCATTACCAGCAATAAGAGGCGGCCTGTAAACCTTGTGCATGAATAAAGCAATGGGTTTACAGGCCGCATTGTGTTGTCTTGAGCATGTTGCTGTTTATGGCAAATACGGCGTGACACTCGCTTGCAGCAGCGCAATCAATTCCTCATCCATAAACGCGTAATCATCGGCGATATCGAGCACGATGATTTTTTTGTGCCCTAAATCGGAGAATTGCTGTTTGATGATGGTTTTGTGCCGCTCTTCCATCACCATCACCATCTCGGCCCAATCCAAATCACGCCGATTCAGGCGATGGCGGGCACTGCTGCTGGTACCGGCCGAACGCGTGCGCACACCCGCATAATCGGCAAAGATTTTCTCGGCAGTGGGGCTGCGCCATTGGTTTTTACTGCACACAAATAAAACATTCATAAGCGGCCTGTAAGGTGGTGACTGACATGCGTTTTGGTTAAACTGGCATGAATCAGATGAGGGGTGGTATGGATGTGTTGTCTTGGGCCTTATTGGCCATAGTGGCGGTTTCGGCTTTGTTGCAAGGCTTGAGCGGTTTTGCGTTTCCGATGTTAATGACGATGTTGCTGACGCTGTTTATGCCGTTTCAAACCGCGGTGGCGTGGACGATTTTACCGTCTTTATTGCTCAATGGGGTGAGTTTGCTGCAAGGTGTGAGCATGACAACGCTGTTCAAGCGTTATGCGCTGTTTGCGATATTGGCGACGTTGGGCAGTTTGCTCGGCGTGTATGTGCTGTTGCTGGTTGAGGCTTTGTGGCTGCAATTGCTGTTGGCAGTGGTGATGATTTGGTATGTGGGGCGGGCATGGTTGAAACCAGCGAGCTTGAACACGCCAGCGATGCCGGCATGGCAGTTTAACAGCTTGGGTTTCTTGGCTGGCGTGGTTGGCAGCGCCACCAATGCGATGGCTCCGATTTTGATGATTGCCTTATTGGCGATGAAAAAAGACCGCCGCGAAACCATACAAGTGGCCAATCTGTGTTTTATTTTGTCCAAGCTGTGTCAACTGGCTGGCTTAGTGGTCGGTGGGCAATGGCTGTTTACTTGGCAAGACGCCGACATGATGCTGGCGGTGTGTGTGGTGGCCTTGCTGTTGTGGTTGGTTGGGTTTAAATGGCAACAGCGTTTGTCGCCGGTGTTGTTTCAAAAAGTGGTGTTGATGATGTTGGCGGCGATGGCGCTGCTGCAATTGTGGCAATCCTTGCCATTATTGTGGTTAAAACTGGCGCATTGACGCCGATGCGCGCACTTATCAACAGCCAACCATGCACAGTTAGTGTGCATAAGGGTGTTGATAACTGTCTCAAGCCTTGAACTTACAAAGAAAAATTGCGCTTGCTGAAATATTAGGCAATGCTGTTGCAGTGCACGCAGATGGAGATTTATCCACAAGGTGTGTGGACATAAAAATGCGGCCTGTAAACAATTTACAGGCCGCTATTGGGATTTAATCAGCAATGATTATTTGTGTGATTCGATGACTTGTAACATTTGTGCCAATACTTTAGGAGGAGCGGCAACAATATTGCCAGTTTGTAACCAAGTTTGTTCACCTTCAAAGTCGGTCACGATGCCGCCCGCTTCTTGCACAATCAAAGAACCGGCAGCGATGTCCCAAGGTTTCAAATTGAATTCAAAGAAACCGTCCAAACGGCCAGCGGCCACATTGCACAAATCCAATGCTGCAGAGCCTTCGCGGCGTGCGCCAGCGGTTTTGCCCAAGAAGTCTTTCAAGATGGCCAAGTATTGGTCCATCATCGATTGGTCTACCACAGGGAAGCCAGTGCCGATTAAGCACTCATTCATTTCTTTGCGTTTGGAAACACGGATGCGGCGGTCGTTGAGTAAAGCGCCTTTGCCTTTAGAAGCGGTGAACAACTCATTGCGTTCTGGGGCGAAGACCAAGGCTTCTTCAACCAAGCCTTTGTGCAAGAATGCGATGGAGATGGCGTACTGACCGTGGCCATGCAAGAAGTTGGTGGTGCCATCCAATGGGTCGATGATCCACTCGTATTCAGCTTTTGCTTTGCCGTGGCTGCCCGATTCTTCGGTGGTGATGCGGTGGTGCGGATAGGCTTCTGACAACACTTCTAAGATGATGCGTTCGGATTCTTTGTCGACTTCTGAAACAAAGTCGTTAAACGCTTTGCTGTCGTAAACCACGGCATCTAAATTGTTAGAAGCGCGGGTCATCATACTGGCAGCGCGGCGAGCGGCTTTCAAGGCCGTGTTCAAAAATGGGGTCATGTTGTGAGTTCCAAAATAATCGGGTGTAGCGTTACAATAGCCTCTTTCGTCGCGGGTGCGACGAGGCGGCAAAGAAAAAGCTGTTAAAGATCGAAATACTATAATTTGGCGCGCATTATAAACGAATTCGCGCCCAACCCCAAGAAGCAAACGACATGGAAAAACCCCAATTACCTGATTTTTTACAGAATATTACCGTGGTGCTGGCGCGCACTTCGCATCCAGCCAACATAGGCTCGGCCGCACGGGCGATGAAGACCATGGGTTTGACCCAATTGGTGTTGGTGGCTCCGAATCTGATT
This sequence comes from Vitreoscilla massiliensis, assembly GCF_001457815.1. Classification (GTDB taxonomy): domain Bacteria; phylum Pseudomonadota; class Gammaproteobacteria; order Burkholderiales; family Neisseriaceae; genus Vitreoscilla; species Vitreoscilla massiliensis. The sequence continues at coordinate 1,278,878 of NZ_LN898221.1, read as the reverse complement.
GAAACGCCGATGACGCCGTCTGTGCCGGTGTTTAACCCTGAAGCCGCCGCCGATTTTGTGTTGCCAGAAGAAAGCTTTGTCTTGGCTTCCGGCGCCAAAGATGTGTTGGAAAATGCGCGCATCGTCGCGACTTTACAAGAAGCCTTGGCCGATACCACCATGAGCTGCGCCTTGACCAGCCGCAAACGCGAACTCACCGCCACCATGCACACGCCGCGCGAACTGTGCCCGAGCTTAATCGACGCCGCGCGTCGTGGTGAAAAAGTGGCGTTGGTGTTTGGCAATGAGACGTTTGGCCTCAGCATCGAAGAAGTGATGGCGTGTAACCGCCTCATGACCATCAATGGTAATCCAAATTACTTCTCATTGAATCTGGCGCAAGCGGTGCAAGTGGTGTGTTATGAATTGTTCAGCCATGTCGATGTCAGCATGGACTATTTGCGCCCCGAGCACGAATACGCCACCCATGCGCAAGTCACTGGCATGGTTGGCCATTTACAGGCCGCTATGGACAGAGTGGGTTTCTTCGATCGTCGTCCGCCTGAGCGCTTGATGCGCCGCATGCAAGCGGTGTTTGACCGCGCCCAATTGGAGCGAGAAGAAATCGACATCTTGCGTGGCTTTTTTCACAACGTTGAAAAACAGGTCAAACACGACTGAGAAAGCGGCCTGTAAGACATGAATTACTCATTGGATGCCTTGTGGTGGGAATTGAAAAGCGACGCCGTGCGCGATTTGGCCAGTTTGCTCACCGCGCCATCGTTGTGGCACAGCGGTTGTGAATTGTCGCGGCGCGAACTGATAGGCGACAGCGGCTTTCGCTATTTGCTCGCTTTGGATGCTCAGCCTGCGGCTTTATACCAGTATTTACAGGCCGCCCAACCGCAATCGCACCGCTTGGGCTTTTATGCCGAGCATTTGTTGGCGTTTTGGTTTGCGCACGCGCCGCATTGCCAATTATTAGGTCAGAACATCGTGTTACAAGCCACGGCGCAAACGCCGACTGTGGGCGCGTTGGATTATGTGACGCGCATCAACGATAGGCTGTACCACTTGGAATTAACCTGTAAATACTATGCCCATGTCAGCGCCACACCCGAGGGTTTGCGCGGCATACAAGCCAAAGACACTTTGGCCAGCAAAGCCGCCAAACTCACGCAGCAATTGGCTTTGCATGAACATGGTTTGTTTGCCGCTTGGTGTGAGCTACATCAGATACAGCAAGCGGATTTACAGGCCGCATCGATTGTGCGCGGCATGGGGTTTTGGCAAGGCGATACCGTCGCTGCGCCGATTAATGTGCATGCGTGGCGTGGTGATTACCTTGAAAACCAAGCGGCGTGGCCACACATAGAAGGCTGTCGCTATGCGCCGGTGCCATCGAAGCGCTTGTTGTCGCCGCTGCGTTTGCCGCTTGAGGCGACACTGCCGCACAGTCAAGACGGCAGTGAGAACAGTGTGTGGTGGGCACAATTGCAACTGCGGCCAGATGGGCATTGGCATGAAATCAGCCGTGCGATGTGTTTGCAAAATGCGTAGACGGGTTTCAATTTGATACGATTATGCTAAACTAGCGGACTATTTGTCCTAGCTGTTTTTTGGCATTTTGGCAGAAATAACGGCTGGGCGAGCTTTGATATGCGTCCTGTAAACCGATGCGGGCGTGGTTAAGATTAATTTAAATAACAGATAAGGTTAATGGGTATGGACGTAACAGTAGAAAACTTGGAAGGCTTGAACCGCAAAATCACTTTGGCTTTGCCATGGGAAGGCATCCGTGCTGCAGTAGACAAAAAATTGTCTCAAACCCAACGCAAAGCAAAAGTACAAGGCTTCCGTCCAGGTAAAGCGCCTTTGAAAATGGTTGATGCCATGTACGGTGCTGACATCCGCAACGAAGTGTTGAACGACGCTGTGGTTAAAGCTTTCTACGAAGTGGTTGAAGCTCAAAAATTGCGCGTTGCTGGCTTGCCACGTTTTAACGAAGTGGAAAACCAAGACGACGAAAACACCTTCAAAATTGATGCTCAATTTGAAGTGTTCCCAGAAGTAAAAGTGGGCGATTTGTCTGCTCAAGAAGTGGAAAAAGCCACTACCGAAGTGAGCGATGCTGAAGTTGACAAAACCATCGAAATTTTGCGCGGTCAACGCACCCGTTACAACCATGTTGAACGTGCGGCGCAAAAAGAAGACCGTGTCATCATCGATTTCGCTGGCAAAATTGACGGCGTGGCTTTCGATGGCGGTTCTGCTGAAAACTACCCATTCGTATTGGGTCAAGGTCAAATGTTGCCAGAATTTGAAGCTGGTGTTGAAGGCTTGAAAGAAGGCGAAAGCAAAGACGTAGAAGTGAGCTTCCCAGAAGACTACCACGGTAAAGAAGTGGCCGGTAAAACTGCCGTATTCACCATCACCGTGCGCAATGTTTCTGAAGCGACTTTGCCAGAAGTAAACGAAGAATTTGCCAAACAATTGGGCATCGTTGACGGCGACGTGGCCAAAATGCGCGACGAAGTGAAGAAAAACGTGTCTCGCGAAGTAAACCGTCGCGTGGCTGAGAAAAACAAAGCTGCGGTAATGGACGCTTTGTTGGCCGTGACCGAATTTGATGTGCCTGCTGCGTTGGTACAAGAAGAAACTGGCCGCATGATGCAAGACGCGCGTCAAAACTTCATCAACCAAGGTTTCGATGCCAAACAATTGCCAGAATTGCCTGCTGACATGTTCACTGAACAAGCAACCCGTCGCGTGAAATTGGGCTTGATCTTGGCGCAATTGGTAGAAGAACAACAGTTGCAACCTACCAACGACGACATCCGTGACATCGTGGCCGAATTTGCTGAAAGCTACGAAGATCCAGCGGAAGTGATTGAATGGTATATGGGTGATGCTGAACGTCAACAAGGTCCAGCGGCCTTGGCGACCGAAGCCAAAGTCGTAGAATTCGTTTTGGGTAAAGCCAAAGTGACTGACAAAGTCTTGTCTTTTGACGAAGTAATGGGCAATACTGCTGCTTAATCAGTAACAATACATAAGCACCAAAACAGCAGGTGTTGTTTTGGTGCTTTTTTTGACTATCGTGACAAGAGGTGAGACCTGATGCAACCGACTATTGAGTCTTTGGGCTTAGTGCCTATGGTGGTGGAACAAAGCGGTCGTGGCGAACGCGCTTACGATATTTATTCGCGCTTGTTAAAAGAACGCATTATTTTCATGGTAGGCCCTGTCACCGATGAGAGCGCCAACTTGGTGGTGGCGCAAATGTTGTTTTTGGAAAGTGAAAATCCAGACAAAGACATCTACCTGTACATCAATTCTCCTGGTGGTTCTGTGACCGCAGGTTTGTCGATTTACGACACCATGAATTTCATCAAACCCGATGTTTCGACCTTGTGCTTGGGCCAAGCGGCCAGTATGGGTGCTTTTTTATTGTCTGCCGGTACCAAAGGCAAACGCTTTGCCTTGCCTAACAGCCGCATTATGATCCATCAACCCTTATTGGGTGGTTTGTCAGGTCAGGCTTCAGACATCGAAATTCATGCCAAAGAGCTGATGAAAATCAAGCAAAAATTGAATGAATTGATGGCTGAACACACCGGCAAGCGTTTGGCGCAATTGGAAAAAGACACCGACCGTGATAACTTTATGTCTGCAGACGATGCCCATAAATATGGTTTGATCGATCAAGTGATTAACAGCCGAGATAGCGTAAAAGCATGAGTGATAAATTAAAAGAATGCTCGTTTTGCGGTAAGAACGAAAACGAAGTTCGCAATCTGATTGAAGGTCAGCAAGGTTGCATTTGTAACGAGTGCGTGGCGGCCTGTAGCGTGTTGTTTGAACAGTCTAGCGACGATGATGCCAGCACCGTGACCGAATGGTCAGACGAGGATTTGCCTACGCCAGCGCAAATGGTGGTGAGCCTGAACGATCACGTCATCGGTCAAGATGCGGCCAAGAAATCATTGGCAGTGGCAGTGTACAACCATTACAAACGCTTGCGTTACCCGCATGCCAAACAAGACGAAGTGGAATTGTCGAAAAGCAATATCTTGTTGGTAGGGCCGACTGGTTCGGGTAAAACCTTGCTCGCGCAAACTTTGGCTCGCAAACTCAACGTGCCGTTTGTGATGGCCGATGCCACCACTTTGACCGAAGCCGGTTATGTCGGTGAAGACGTGGAACAAATCATCACCAAATTGCTCAGCAAATGCGATTTCGATGTGGAAAAAGCCCAACGCGGCATTGTTTACATCGATGAAATCGACAAGATTGCGCGCAAAAGCGAAAACCCATCGATTACCCGCGATGTGTCGGGTGAGGGCGTGCAGCAAGCCTTGCTGAAACTGGTGGAAGGTACAGTTGCGTCTGTGCCGCCACAAGGTGGCCGCAAACATCCTAATCAAGAGTTTATCGAAGTCGATACCACCAATATCTTGTTTGTGTGTGGCGGTGCGTTTGATGGTTTGGACAAAATCATCCGCCGTCGCTCTGAAAAAGGTGGCATTGGTTTTGGCGCCGAAGTGGTCAGCAAAGACGAAAGCAAATCGGTAGGCGAATTGTTTAAAAACGTTGAGCCTGAAGATTTGATTAAATTCGGTTTAATCCCTGAGTTAATCGGTCGTTTGCCTGTCATCACCACTTTGAACGAATTGGACGAAGCGGCGATGATAGAAATCTTGACCGAGCCGAAAAATGCCTTGGTGAAACAATACCAAGTGTTGTTTGGCATGGAAGGGGTGGAATTGGAATTCTTGCCATCGGCTTTGCGCTCGATTGCCAAATTGGCCTTGGCGCGCAAAACCGGCGCACGCGGTTTGCGTTCCATCATGGAATCGGTCTTGCTCGAAACCATGTATTTGTTGCCCGACTTGAAACACGAGGGCTTGAAAAAAGTCATCGTGAACCAAGCTGTTATCGACGACGCTGCCAAACCTGAGTTGGTTTACGATGGTGAAACCAAACCCAAACGCAAAGCCAGCAGCAAAAAAGCCGCCAGCTAAGTTTTGCTTGATAAATCAAAACGCCACTGTGTCTGACAGTGGCGTTTTTTGTTTGATTTTTAGGCTGGCACGCAATACAACTCACTTATATGATGGATAAGCGGCCTGTAAACATCAGTGAGGATGGTATGCATGAATGCTTTGGACAGTGTGGGTAAGTTGGCGCAGCAGTATGGATTTGAATATTTCCCCGTGCGCGGCAGTCATTATTGGGTGCGTGATGCCGCCACTGTGGGCTTAAAACAGAAAATCATCTTGAGCGAGTTTGAACAACGCTGGCAGGTGTCGCTGGGCACAGGCTTTGATGTGCATGCCTAGTGGCGGGTGTTGGCACAGCAGAATTTAGCGCATGAGTATGCTGAAGATATTGAGTTGTGGTCGCTGTTGCGGCAAGAATATGGTTGGGACGACGCAGATGAAGCGATGAATGAAGACGGTGATGAATATGTGGACGATGGTTTGGGCATGTTTTTGCACATTCAATCGGTAGAACCATTGCCTGATGGTGGTCTGCGCCCGATTGGAGTGGGGGCCAAGAAATTGTACAGCTTACAGGCCGCAACAGACTTATTGGCCGACTTTGAACATGTCTTTGTGCCTTGGTTTGCACAGCGTCAACAGGTCGCTGCTTTGATAACTCTGATTCAACAAGGTGATACCGCGATGGTGGCAGAGTTGACACGCCGTTTTGCATCAAAGCGGCGCTGGTTTTGGCAGCAACAGCCGTTAGCTAACACCGATTATGAATCAATGATGTTTGCCTTGGACTCAGCGCTGGCGCAGTTATTGCAAGGGCTGTTGTGGTATTGCAATGGTCATAGGGTGCAAGGACGAGCCGCTTTGTTGCAGTATCAACATATGCGGCAACAAGCCGGCCACCAAGTATCTGAATGCGGCCTGTAAAGCTTGAGTTGAGGAGATGAGTATGGGCAATCCTGTCAGACGCAATCGCAATATTGGTACCAAGAAGCAAGGCCACGGGCAAAACAATCGCTTGACCATCCATGATTGGTGTAAGAGCAGCAGTGACAGCCGTGCTTTTTATGAGCGTTTGGGCAAATATCGCAAAGAAAAGCACACCATCAATGGGCATGAGTTTGTGTTTGTGCTTGAGGAAACCACGGCAGGATTTTGTCATGTGTGTTCGGTCGCCGATGTGGTGTATATCTTGTCCCACCTTCCTGCCAGCGACTATGGTGAGTTGAAATGGGTCATCTTCAGACAGCCCAAGCGCAAAGAAGTCATTTTAGAACCTGTGTGGGGCAGGTTGCTTTATTCTTATGAGTTTGAGGGCGCGTATTTCCCTGCCATCATTTTAGAAGCGGTTGATTTAAATTCTAGCATCCGCTGGCGCCGAAAATTGGTGCTTGATGACCAAGTGGAAATGCAGCGTCTGATTGCCGATGGCCATGAATTCACAGCAGACAAACGCGGTTTGCGTGCGAACATGACAGCTAAGTATGCCCGTGCCACACAGTTATACCGCACATTGCCACACGAGTTAGGCCATTATGTGCAGTATTTGCAAGTGGTGGGGCCATCAGAATACCCTGAGGATGACGCTGCATATGAACTGGCGATGCAGCAAGAAGAAGAGCGTTATGAGCAATATTGTCAAATTCCCACAGCTGAAAAAGAGAAGTTTGCCCATCGCTACGCCGATGAATTTAAGGCCAAACTGGAGGCAGAGCATCTCATTCCATTTGCACCATTAGTTTGATGGTGAAACAGCATTACAGGCCGCATGCTTCATATGAAGCGGCCTGTAAACCCAAAAAACAAGTCCTACACATAAATAAGTATACGGCTATTAATAGACAGGGAGACGCATGAACAGCGCAGACAGTGTTACCGCTTTGGCCGAACAATACGGCTTTCAGGTTTATCCGGTGCGAGGGCAGCAGGTATTGGTGACGGAGCATCGTGACCATGCTTATCGTGTGCATCCTGTGACAAAAAATTTTTATTTGGTGCGCACGGCGGCGGTGGCGGGGGTGAAACAGTCTTTATTGTTGACCGAATTTGAGCAGCAATGGCATGTGTCGCTTGGTGTGGGCGTGGATTTGCGCTGCTTGTGGGCATGGTTGGCCGAACAAGCGCATGACGATGCTGAGGTGGCGGATGTGTGTGCATTTTTGCAGCAGCATCACAGTTGGGATGAGGATGAGGTGGACGATGGTTTGGGCGATTATGTGCCGATTCAAGAGGTGGAGCCTGTGTCTGATGGTCTTTTGCGTCCTGTCGGGGTCGGTGAGATGAAATTGTATGATTTACAGGCCGTATCTGGATTGTTGGCTGACTTTGAACAGGTGTTTTTGCCGTGGTTTGCCAGCAGAGACAGTGTAGACACCTTATTGCAATTGATTGCTCATGGCGATGAGGCGATGATGGCGGCGCTGCGATTGGCGCATGAGCTGCAGCAACGCTGGTATTGGAAGCGCCCAGCGCCTGCGTATTTGGCATACGATTCGGTGATGTTTGCCTTGGGTGCGCCGATTGCGGATTTGTTACAAGGTGTGTTGTTGTATGCTCAGGATGAGCGCGAGCAAGGTTGGGCAGCGCTCAAGCGGTATCAACAAGTATTGTTGGCGAAGCGACAAAAATTCGGCTCCATGTGGCCTGTAACAGAATAGACAGCAAAAGCAAACACTTCCAAGGCATATGGGTGTATTGCACCATCAGGGCTTGAATTTTATCCAATGATACCCATTTGCAAAACAATGTATAAACCCTGTATAGAAAGATGAGACAGTATGACTGGACGATCTTCTGCTGCAAAAAATAAACAAACCCTGCCCATGCTGCCACTGCGCGATGTGGTGGTATACCCATTCATGGTGATTCCGTTGTTTGTGGGACGGGACAAGTCGATTGCGGCTTTGGAAGCGGCAATGGATAAGGATGAACCAGTCTTCTTGTTGGCGCAGTTAAACCCGAGCGACGAAGATCCTAGGGCCAAAGATTTGCACCAAATGGGCACCATCGCCAATGTGTTGCAAATGTTGAAACTGCCTGATGGCACGGTCAAAGTCTTGGTCGAAGGCGTAGAACGCGCGCAAGTGGTGTCTTTAAACGATAGTGAGCAAGACTATTTCGTCGCCAGCGTTGAGCGTGTGCAAGAGTTTCAAGACGACCCTGTCGACACCGAAGCAATGCGCCGTGCCTTATTGTCGCAATTTGAGCAATTGAGCAAACTGAATAAAAAAATCCCATCGGAAGTCATCAATACCGTCAATGGCATTGAAGACACCAGCCGTTTGGTAGACACGGTGGCTGCGCATTTGCAAATCAAATTGGAACAGCGCCAAGAATTGCTGGGCATGTTGAATGTGTCTGAGCGTTTGGACGCCTTGTTGCAACAACTCGAAGCTGAGTTGGACATCTTGCAAGTGGAAAAACGCATCCGTGGTCGTGTGAAACGCCAGATGGAAAAATCGCAGCGCGAGTATTATTTGAATGAGCAAGTGAAAGCGATTCAAAAAGAACTGGGCGAAGGCGATGAGCGCGGCGAATTGGAAGCGCTGGAACAAAAAATCAAAACCGCAGGCATGAGCAAAGAAGCCGAGGAAAAAGCCTTGGCCGAATTCAAAAAGCTGCAAATGATGCCGCCGATGTCGGCCGAATCAACGGTGGTGCGCAATTACATCGACACCTTGGTGGATTTGCCGTGGAAGAAAAAAAGCCGCGTCAGCAAAGACATCGCCAAAGCGGAATTGGTCTTGAATGCCGACCACTATGGCTTGGAAAAAGTCAAAGAGCGGGTGTTGGAATTTTTGGCGGTACAAAAACGCGTTGACCGCATTAAAGGCCCGATTTTGTGCTTGGTAGGCCCTCCAGGTGTGGGTAAAACCTCGTTGGGTGAGTCGATTGCCAAGGCTACAGGCCGCCAATACGTGCGCATGGCCTTGGGTGGTGTGCGCGATGAAAGCGAAATCCGCGGTCACCGCCGTACCTATATTGGTTCTATGCCGGGCAAAATCCTGCAAAACATGACCAAAGTCGGTGTGAAAAACCCATTGTTCTTGCTCGATGAGATCGACAAAATGGGCCAAGACTTCCGTGGCGACCCAGCCAGTGCCTTGCTTGAGGTCTTGGACCCTGAGCAAAACCACAGTTTTGTCGACCATTATGCGGAAGTCGAATACGATTTGTCGGACGTGATGTTCATTGCCACTTCCAACACTTTGGACATTCCTTCGGCCTTGTTAGACCGCATGGAAATCATCCGTTTGTCGGGCTATACCGAAGACGAAAAAGTGAATATTGCCATGCAGTATTTGGTGCCTAAGCAAATCAAAGCCAATGGTGTCAAAGAAAACGAAGTGGTGATTGAAGAATCGGCAGTGCGCGACATTGTGCGCTATTACACGCGTGAAGCTGGTGTGCGTTCGCTCAATCGCGAAATCGCCCGCATTGCCCGTAAAGTGGTGATGGAGCAGGTATTGGCGGAAGACAAGGCCAAAACCAAAGCCGCCAAAGCCAAGGTGAAAGCCGATACTGCTGCTGCCATTGTGGTGAGTGCGGCCAATTTGCACGATTATTTGGGTGTGCGCCGCTTTGATTTCGGCGTGGCCGAATCGGAGAACCGCATTGGTCAAGTAACAGGTTTGGCATGGACGGAAGTCGGTGGCGAATTGTTGACTGTCGAAGCAACAGCCTTAAAAGGCAAGGGCAACATCATCCGCACCGGTAAACTCGGTGATGTGATGTTGGAGTCGATTACGGCGGCGATGAGCGTGGTGCGCACGCGTGCGGCTTCAGTAGGCATTGCACCAGACTTTTATGAGAAGCACGATATGCACGTGCACGTACCTGAAGGTGCGACGCCGAAAGACGGCCCTAGTGCCGGCATTGCCATGACGTTGGCGATGGTATCGGCGCTGACAGGCATCCCTGTGCGTGCCGATGTGGCCATGACCGGTGAGATTACCTTGCGCGGTGAAGTATTGCCTATTGGCGGCCTGAAAGAGAAGTTGTTGGCGGCTTTGCGTGGTGGCATCAAACATGTGTTGATTCCGAAAGACAACGTCAAAGATTTGGAAGAAATTCCCGACAATGTGAAACAAGAATTGACCATCCATCCGGTACAATGGATAGACGAAGTATTGGCTTTGGGCTTGGCTGAAACCCCGAAAATATGGGAAGAAGGCAGTGAAGAAGTGGCGGCGGAATTGCCGGTTGCAAAAGAGAAATCTGTTGCAAAAACGCGCAGTAAAGCGACCAAGCACTAAGTTTTGTCAAACAATAGTGTGCGAGTGGGTAAAACAGTGGTAAAAATAGCGGCAATACCACTCACTCACTTGACATGCTGTTTTTAGGCTTGTTATAAAGCGTGTATGGATTGAATTGCTTAAGCTTAGAGCGATAATTTCTATCAACGAATAAACCACAGAAAGGGACTTTCATTGTGAATAAGTCTGAACTCATTGATGCAATCGCACAAAGTGCGGATATTTCTAAAGCAGCTGCTGGCAAGGCTTTGGACGGTATGGTTGCAGCCGTTACCGAAGCTTTAAAAAGTGGTGATACCGTTACTTTGGTAGGCTTTGGCACCTTTTATGTGGGTGAACGCGCTGAGCGTAAAGGCCGCAATCCTAAAACTGGTGAGGAAATCACCATTGCAGCTGCGAAATCACCAAAATTCCGCGCTGGTAAGGCTTTGAAAGACGCTTTATAATGGCATATAGCCGTTAATGAAAAGGTGAACAATTGGTTCACCTTTTTTTTCTTATTGTAAGGTACGAATACCATCATGTTTGATTTTGTTCAAAAATATTCCACCGCTTCCAAAATCGTTTTGGGTGTGATTGGCTTAACTTTTGTGGTTGCTGGCGGTGTGGTTGCGGGTTCTGGCGCGGTTGCAAGCGACAGTTATCTGGTCAAAGTAGGTGATCAACCGGTCACTTTGGAAAAATTACGTGAAATTGCCAAACAGCGTGATGGTGAGATTACCGACCAAGTGCAAAAAGACATCCTCACTGCCTTAACCCAACAAGCGTATTTGCTTGAGGGTGCGAAGCGCATGGGCGTGGTGGTGTCTGATGAGCAATTGAAAAAAATCATCATGCAACAAACCGCTTTCCAAGAAAACGGTGTGTTCAAAGAGAGTTTGTACAAGGATTACTTGGCCAAGAACAATCTGAAAGAAGAGCCGTTCTTGGACAATTTGCGCAGCGATTTCACCTTGCAAGCGATGTTCAATTTGATTCAGTCCAGCCAAATCATCGCGGACAGTCAAATCAAACAAGCCATCCATTTGTTTGAAGCGCCACGCACAGTGCGCACGTTTACCTTCAGTCAAAACCAATTTTTTGACAAAGTAGACACCTCAGACAAGGCTTTGCAAGCATATTACGATGCCCATAAGGCCAATTTCAAACAGCCTCAAGGCTTGAAATTCGACTTTATCGTGTTAAATGGCAATGATGTCATCAAACAAATTCAAGTCAGCGATGCCGAAGCCAAGGCTTACTTCGATAAAAATCAAGCCACTTTACCGGCCAAACGCCATGTGGCGCACATCTTAGTGGCTTTCCCACAAGGTGCGGATGATAAGGCCAAAGCGGCTGCCAAAGCCAAAGCGGCTGAGGTATTGGCGAAAGTGAAAGCCAAGCCTGCTGATTTTGCGGCCTTGGCCAAACAGTATTCACAAGACCCTGGTTCTGCGCCAAACGGTGGTGATTTGGGCTTCTTTGCCAAAGATGGCACCATGGTGAAACCATTTGAAGACGCAGCTTTTGCCTTGAAACAAGGTGAGGTCAGCGATTTGGTTGAAACCCAATTCGGTTACCACATTTTAAAAGTGTTGGAAGTGAGCCAAGGTTTTGACAGCCAAAAAGCCGACATCATCCACACTTTGCAGCAAGAAAAAATCAAAACCGCTGTCGATGCCAAGAAAAAGCAATTGGTAGACGCGGCAGTGAAACATGGTAGTGACATTGCGGCTGTGGCGAAAGAAACCGGCCTGAAACTGCAACCTGTGGGTGATTGGGTGAGTGAAGCGCAAGCCAAGTCGGCACAAATGCCAGAAGCTTTGCAAAAAGTGTTGTTTGATGCCAAAACCATCAAAGACAAAAAAGTATCTGAGCCCATTGATGTGGGCCAAAATACCTATTGGGTGGTGCAAGTCAAAGAAGTGCGACCTGAAACCCAATTAACGCTGGAACAGGCAAAAGAAAGCGTTAAAGAGGCGGTATTGATGACCGAAGGCGGTAAATTGGCGGCGGCGGCAGCCAAAGATGCCTTGGCCAAATTGCAAAAAGGCGAAACGGTAGACTTGAAATGGTCGGCTGCGGCTGAGTTAACACCACAACAAGCACAGCAAACCATGCCACCAGAAGCGTATCGTGAATTGATTGCGGTCAGCCCTGTGAATGGCAAACCCGGCTATACCTTGCTAACTGGTTTGCCTGCACCGGTGTTGGTGGCGGTGGACAAAATTGGTGAAGCGGCTGATCAGCCAGAGTTGCATGATCAAATGAAGAATGTGCTGGCGAAAAACCAAAACGACGGTACCTTGATGGGCTTTATCAATTATCTGAAAACCCAGTTCAAAGAAGTCCTTGGTTCTCAAAAACTCACTTCTGAGTCTTAAGCAATTACCGTATTAAATTAAGAAGCGGCCTGTAAGCATTTACAGGCCGCTTTATTTATATGGCTTTCATTGCGATTAATACCCTAAATGCGATGGCTAAAATGATAGGTCTCTAGAGCCTGTGTGCTTGTCAGCTAAGTCTGCGCTGGCAAGATGCAGATGGGCACACGCATGTGCGCGCATACCAAGCTTATTTGTTGTCTGCTGGAGCGCTTATTCTTATTTTGTTCTCTATAAGAGGCGATTGCACAGTCATGATAAGTGCCTTGTCTTGGTAAGCAAGCAGGAAGGTGATAGGGCTTTGAAGCCTGAGCCTGCATAATGGATTTAGCAATAGATTGTCAGTATCGGTGTTGAGTCTATTATGAGCAGTAAGCGCAATACACACAGAAAAAGCTAGCAGCGTCTTGTGATGTGATGTCATCTAAAAGGCGGTAACGCACTCATTCGTGTGCGCGAATAAGAGGAGGGGCTCATATGCAAATATCACTGCTGATGTATTTACTCATGGTGGCCACGAGTGTGTTTTTTCTGTGCATGGCTGAGTTTTTCAAACGCCAAGGTGAGAAATACCAGACCTCCAAACAAATACCATACACGCAGACGAGTCAGCCTGGTTTGTGGTTGGGGCTTATTGGCGTTTTGCTGTTTGGCCATCATAGGTTCAGGTGAGTGGGTGGCAGGAGAATATGAATGACCGTAGTTTTGCTATGTGAAGGTTAGATTGCGCATGCGCGTGTGCGATATCCCAAAGCCAATATGACTATCTATTGCAAGTCAGCATGTTTTTTGCGCGGGTGTGAGCAGGGTCGGAAGGTACAGAACAAACAAAAGAAAATGCTTAAGACAGAAACAATAAAGCGGCCTGTAAACTTTACAGGCCGCTATCATTACTTAGGCTTTAATCTGATAAATCAGAATTAAGCAGCAAAGCGTTTTGCTACTTCAGCCCAGTTAACGATTTCCCAGAAGCCTTTTAAGTAGTTAGGACGGCTGTTGCGGTAGTCGATGTAGTAAGCGTGTTCCCACACGTCACAAGTCAACAAAGCAGTGTTGTCAGTGGTCAATGGGGTAGCGGCATTGCTGGTAGATACCAAGTCCAATTCGCCAGCTGGGGTTTTTACCAACCAAGCCCAACCTGAGCCGAAAGTGCCGGCAGCAACGGTATTAAACGCTTCTTGGAACTTCTCGAAAGAACCCCATTTGGCATCGATGGCAGCAGCCAAATCACCAGCAGGTTTGCCTTCGCCTTTAGGAGTGAAGCCCAACCAGTAGAAGGTGTGGTTCCAAGTTTGTGCGGCGTTGTTGAACATGCCACCTGAAGATTTTTTCACGATTTCTTCCAAAGACAATTCTTCGAATTCAGTGCCTTTGATTTGGTTGTTCAAGTTGGTGATGTAGGTTTGATGGTGTTTACCGTAGTGGTATTCCAAAGTTTCTTTAGACAAGTGTGGTTCCAAAGCATCTAAAGCATATGGCAAAACTGGTAATTTGTGTTCCATGAGTGACTCCGTATCATCCATCATTAATCAATTAAACATATTAACTATTATGTTGCTTACCTATTCTACTGCTTTTTCACCTATAAAGTAAGCCATGCGAGCAGACTGGGCTTAGAACTTAAGGTTCAAAGTTTATTCGATTTAAGCGCTTACCAAACAATGTTAAAATGTTGGTATATTTGTTTGGGGATTACCATGTCTGAGTCTTTTGATTCACCCGATTACGATGCTGTTCATGATGAAGTCATGGCCGTATCCTTGCCGCCGCACTCAGTGGAAGCAGAACAGTCTGTTTTGGGTGGCTTATTGCTGGAAAACAGTGCTTATGACCGCATTGCGGACATTTTGACCGAAGAAGATTTTTACCGCCAAGAACACCGCTATGTGTTTCGTGCCATTGCCAGATTGATAGAGTTATCGCGTCCTGCCGACGTGGTGACAGTACAAGAGCAATTGCAGCAACAAGATGAATTGGCTGCTGTCGGTGGTTTACCGTATTTAATCAGTTTGGCGCAAAACACACCTTCTGCGGCCAACATCCGCCGTTATGCGGAAATCGTGCGCGAGCGTTCGGTCAGGCGCCAATTGGCCAAGGTCGGAACCGAAATTGCTGAAATGGCGCGTAACCCGCAAGGTCGTGAAGCCAGTCAATTGTTGGATGAAGCTGAAAACCAAGTGTTTCAAATTGCTGAGAGCAACAGTCGTGGTCAGCAAGGCTTCTTAAAAATGCCTAATTTGCTCAAAGAAGTGGTTGAACGCATCGATATGCTGTATTCACGCGACAATCCTGATGAGGTAACAGGCACTTCTACCGGTTTTATTGATTTAGATAAACGTACGTCGGGTCTACAAGTGGGAGACTTGATTATTGTGGCTGGCCGTCCTTCTATGGGTAAAACCGCATTTTCGATGAATATCGCCGAACATGTGGCTGTTAATGAGCATTTGCCTGTGGCGGTATTCTCGATGGAGATGGGCGGTACGCAATTGGTAATGCGTATGTTGGGATCGGTAGGACGCTTGGATCAACATGTCTTGCGTACAGGCCAATTGGGTGACGAACATTGGAACAAACTCAATGAAGCCGTAGTGAAATTGTCCGACGCACCGATGTACATAGATGAAACCCCTGGTTTAACGGCGCTGGAATTGCGCGCTAGGGCGCGACGTTTGGCGCGCCAATACGGTGGCAAATTGGGTTTGATTGTCATCGACTATTTGCAATTGATGTCGGGTTCAGGCCGCAGCAGTGACAATAGGGCTTCTGAATTGGGCGAAATTTCGCGCTCATTGAAAGGTTTGGCCAAAGAGTTGAGTGTGCCGGTGATTGCTTTATCGCAATTGTCTCGCTCAGTAGAACAACGGACCGATAAGCGCCCAATGATGTCAGACTTGCGAGAGTCTGGCGCGATTGAGCAAGATGCAGACATCATTATTTTTATGTACCGCGACGAATATTACAATCCAGACACACAGTTTAAAGGTTTGGCTGAGGCCATTATCGCCAAACACCGTAATGGCCCGACAGGAAAAGTGCATTTGACATTCTTGGGTCAGTTTGCCAAGTTTGACAATGCCGCTATCCCTGAAGGTGGATTTGATGATGAATAAATATCCTAATAGCAAAACGTTTATCTAGACTAGGTGCCATTGGTCTGGTATGAATTCAGTATTGAAATGCATGTCTCTATACTGCAAGTAATTGTAAAGAATCCTCACTGTAAAATGCCCGATAAGGTTAGGCGATGAGAAAAGAAACTGGTTTTACGTTAATTGAGTTGATGGTGACCATTGCGGTTATGGCAATCATGGCTGCTATCGCATTACCTGCAATGGGAACATTCATAGAAAAGCAACAGGTAAAAAGTTCAGTTAATAAATATATGAACACTTTAACTTTTGCTCGAAATGAAGCGATTCGGCAGAATATTCCTGTTGTTGCCTGCGGTGCAAATCTTAGTTCGGCAGGTCAACTAACAACTAATGGTTGTGGTGCGAATTGGAGTGAAGGGCTTTTTCTATTTGGTGATGTGGATGGTGATCATTCTTATACAGCTGGTAAAGACATCAATATTCGTGTCACTCAAAGTCCAAATAGCAATCAGAAGTCCGTTGTTACTATCAATGTCGAAGCAATGCCTAACACAGTTTCAGGTACATCTTTAAGTTCTAATCCCGTTGTACAATTTTATCCTAACGGCCAGGTAGGAGTGCGAGTTGGAAGTAGTACAGATGATGAATTTTTGATTGGCAGCAATTTTCTTCAAATGAGTGTGATATCCATGGATAACAGTACGATTTCTAGTGTTGGGTTACTTGATCCAGTAGGGCGTGTAATTAATTGCGGTGTAAAGGCTAAGAAAGAAAATTCTGGGAATAAAATTGCGAAGTTATGCAAGTTTGAGTCTTGATATTTTAACTGGTTCAGATAATAGAAATGGAATGAATATGAAACAACGTTATGTTATCAAGACAGAACAAAAAGGTTCAACATTGTTAGAAGTTTTGGTATCAGTTTTCGTGTTGGGTTTTGGCCTATTAGCTTTAGTATCCATGCAAGTTAAGACTGTAATGACGGCGCGTGAAGCGGAAAATCAAACGATAGTTGCACAAGCAACTGATACTTTGTTAGAAGGTATGATGATGAACCCAAATTTGACGTTATCAACGTTAAGTTCAGGGGATGAAATGATGACCCGAAGTTTTGAAAGTTACACAAACAGTTACAGTGTTATTAAAGCGGCAGGGGCTTCTTGTAATCAAGATCAGTCTATGATTTCTGGAAACGTAACGAATATTTCAACTGGGATCGATAAAGATACCATTGCAGCGGCACAGTTGTGTACATTTGTAAAACGCATCAGTCAAATTCCAAACGCTGCAATTGTCGACTGGAAAATGTGTAAAGAAACTTCTGCAGATTCAGCAAAAGTGCCTCAATTAAATACAGCAGGAACTGCAATTGAATGTGGTGGGAGTGGGGAGAATACTGTCATTAAAGTCATGTGGACACAAGAAGTTGAAGATATTGAAAAATATCAAAACTCAGGTTTGAAACTGAAAGACAATGCTGTTTTATATGGCTATCAAGCCACTTTAGGTCAATAGAGAATAATTTAGTGAGCAAATCCAATGATAAAAAAAACAAGTCTATCAAGATTAGGTGCATATTCTCATGTAACCCGCCAAACTGGATTTACATTAATAGAATTTATTGTTGCCGCAATTTTGGGATTGATTGTATTACTTGCAATAGGTGGCGCATATGTGGCTACCCAAAGAGTTAATGAAACCGCTACAGCACGTGTCAATCGTCAACAAGAGCTACGCTTAGCTGGAAATATGTTGATTCGTGATGCTCGTAATGCAGGTACATTTGGATGTGCAAATTTGGTAAATATTGCTTCAACAGGACTGAGTGAGGATCATCAATCGACTAAATTGTCTTTTAATAATGATGCTAGCTATTTTGATTTAAATCCAGTATCCGTAGCTGAGCGTGTTTATTCATCAAGAATATTAAATGCTGCTGATGCAGGAGGCATATTTGGAAATGTAATTCAAAATATCAATAGTACGTTTGTACCTCAAAATGATTCACAAATGATTATATTTAACTATGGAGTCAACACTCAATCATTGTCGACATCCACCTTGGTGGGTACCAACTCATTAAGTAAGTTCACGGTAGAGAATGCTAGTAATTTTTCTCATTCTACTGTTGCAGATGCTAGAGTGGTTTTAGCAAGTTGTGGCAGAGTGGATATTTTGCACAGAAATCAATTAAGTGTTTCTGGTCAAGAGGTTACGATTGCAAATTCTGGAGCTGCTACCAGTCAAATAAATATCCCATTTTATAAAACAGGGGTGATATTTAAAGAAATTGCGGGTGGTGCTATTACGGATCCATTGAAAGTTCAGTATGGTGTTCAAGCAACCATAAGTAATTTGCAAACAGTTGTTTATGCTGTTGGAAATATTCCTGGAGATACTCAAGCCACTTCATTATACCGATTTGAGTTGTTAAATGATGGATCTTGGTCTGCGCCCCAACTAATGGCACGCAATATCAGTAAAATGGAAGCGAATTACGTTTATGTCACAAAATGTGCAGCTTCTACTAATAATGCTGGTACAGAAATGTATGTGACTGGAACAGATTCATTCAAGGAAGATGGCGGGGCAGTTTATCCTCCAACCGGTGTGAGATTGACACTAACACCAAGTGCTTTTCAGATTGATGCTGTAGATGCTACAGCTGATACTGCAACAAATGCAACAGATTTAGAACCAATTGTAATGGATGCAACCATGCGAGGAGGCAATACATGCGCCAATCGATAAAACAAAAGGGATTTACTCTTTACATGGTGTTGGTATTAATGGCCATTATCGCAATTTTGGTTTTGGTTGGGGGGCAAGTTCTAAATTCAGAAATGAGATTAAGTACCAATGATGCAGACCGAAAATTTGCATTCAGTTTGGCTGAAGATACATTAAAATCAGCTGAGGCAGATACATTTACTGACATTCATAAAAATGATGTACTTGGTGATAACACCATTAAAACTGAGATTTTGTCAGGTAATCCACAATCAAAAAACTTTTTTGATACTCTCATTGGTTCAGTTTTTAAAACAGATTGTGAAGATGGTAAATGCTCGCCAGCCATTGAAGAGCCAGCTGCAGCTGCAACAGATCTAAATGCAGGTACACATATTGAGGAGATTCCCGCATGGGAACGAAAAGATGCAGGTACTGGAAAGTTGTATTTAGAGACCAATGGCCGTGAATATAATGTTGCAGGAAGTGATGTGTCCAAGAAGCCTCGATATATTGTTGAATTTTTAGGTTTGGCTGAAGATGGTGATACCACTCTCTACCGAGTGACGGCGAGAGCATGGGGGCGAAATGCAAACACTCAAGTAACATTACAATCTGTTATTCGCGTTGAAAATAAAATTAATTGATACTGTAGTTTAGTTTGGGGGAGGTTAATTATGGGAGGAAGTGGCATTAAAAATAAGGGTTTTTCACTTTCTGAACTGATGATTGTAGTCATTATCATAGGGATTATAGCTGCTATTGCATTGCCGTTGTATCAAAATTATGTTGAAAAAACACGCCTAACTCAGGCTAGAGCTGTTATAACGCAAGTACAGCAAGAGGTACAAAGGATTAAATTACGAGATGGTAGTTTAGGTGTTAACAGTGCAGCCATAGTCGTCAATGTGCAAAATGTTTTAACAGACTCTAAAGCTCAAGGTATGATTAATGAAAATGGGCTGAATCAGTACTATGGTTTTAATGTAGTTGCAGGTACAAGTTCTGGGCAGTATTTTTTCAATATCACGCCGATTAATACCAGTAAAAAAGGCTTGTATGTGGATCAAAGCGGTAATGCGTTTAAATGCCCTGATGCTAACAGTGTTACCTCACGCACGGGCTGCGAGAAAATGTAAATATAGTTGGTGTAATTGAGGCTAATGTTGCCAAAACACGTTAGAATTACAGAGAATGGATGATTGGAGCGTGTTTTGGATTCGTTGGCCTACTGTCAGCAAAAAGCCGCCGCGAGCGGCTCTAATTTTTTAGTCAGTTTTAAATTTCTTGAACCCGCCAAAAAAGATGCCTTGACCATCGTCTATGCATTTTGTCGTGAAGCCGATGACATTGTGGATGAATGTACCGATGGCAGTGTTGCCTTGCAAACCTTAAATTGGTGGCGTCAAGATTTGGCTAAAGTCTATATTGAAGGCGCTGTGCCTGAACATCCAGTGCACCAAGCCATTGCCACTATTAAAGATACCTACCAATTGCCACAAGAAGAATTTGTGGCAATACTCGATGGTATGCAAATGGATTTGCAACAAGCTCGCTATAACAACTACCGTGAGTTGCAGACTTATTGTCATCGTGTTGCTGGTGTGGTGGGGCGTTTGATTGTGCGTATCTTGGGATTTACGCAAACACAAACCTTGGAATATGCCGATAAAATGGGTTTGGCCTTGCAATTGACCAACATCATTCGCGATGTCGGTGAAGATGTGCGTCAAGAGCGAATTTATTTGCCAATAGAAGACTTGCAAAAATTCAATGTGCCTGCCGCCGATTTAATGGCCTGTAAGGTGACACCTGCTTTCAGCCAGTTGATGCAGTTTCAAATCGATAGGGCCAATCAAGTGTACAAAGAGGCGATGGCTTTGCTGCCTGCAGCAGACAAAAAAGCCCAAAAAGTGGGCTTGGTCATGGCAGCGATTTACCATGTGTTATTGCGCGAAATTGAAAAAGATGGTGGCGGTAACGTGTTGAAATACAAAATTGCTATCCCCAAACCGCGTAAATTCCGCATTGCTTTAAAAACTTGGTTGTTTGGATTTAAACCATGAAACCCAAAATTGCCATCATAGGTGCAGGCTGGGCAGGGCTGGCGGCAGCCGCGCAGTTAAGCTCGCAAGCGCTGGTGACGGTGTTTGAGGCCAGTCGCCAAGCGGGTGGGCGTGCACGCGGTTTGAAAAACAGCAACAGTGACTTTGTGCATATCGATAACGGTCAGCATTTGTTGCTGGGTGCGTATGAGCAAGTGTTTCGCCTGCGCGCCATGTGTGGTGTCGATGCCGAAGAACATACGGTGCGTTTGCCGTCGCAATGGCATTTATTGGATGGTTTGGATTTTAAAACACGGCACTTACCGGCGCCGCTGCATGCATTAATGGGGATGTTGCTTGCCAAATCTTGGACGTTTGCAGACAAGCGCCGTTGGTTACAGGACGCTTATGCGCTAAAACGCGCTCAGAAATGGTTGCCCACGCACGATACCAATGTATTGGCATGGCTAAACAGCCGCCAAGTGCCCGAAAAACACATTGCAGAGTTTTGGCGACCATTGGTGTTGGCCACCATGAACACACCACTGGATGTGGCGAGTTTGCATACCTTGGCGGTGGTCTTGGACGATGGTTTGCTGAATAAGCGCCGCGCCAGCGATTTTTGTTTGGCAACGACAGACTTGCACACTTGGTTGGTTGAGCCGGTATGTCGATATTTGCAGCAACAAGGTGTAAACATCCGCTTTCAAAACCGCATCACCGCCTTGCAAAAAGCCGCCGATGGCCGCCATTGGGTGGTGGGAGGTGAAAGCTTTGATCGGGTGGTGATTGCGACAGCGCCTTACCATGTGGTCGATGTTTTGGGTGAACACTATGCGACTTCGGTCAAAACCCATTTTGACCAATTAAGTTACAGTGCCATCACCACGGTTTATCTGCGCTATGACGTGCCATTGCCGTTGCCGCACACGATACAAGGCACGGCGTATGGTTGTAGCCAATGGCTGATTAACCGTGACAAATTGCTCATCGCCAAACAAGAGCTTGCTGCGGTCATCAGTGTGTCTGAAACCCATGCACACAAAACGCCAGATGAATGGGTAAGCGCAGTGCATCAAGATGTGTTGGCCTTACAGGCCGATATGCCTTTGCCTACCCACAGTCTGGTCATTACCGAAAAACGGGCGACGGTACAAGCGTGCGTGCAGCGTGCTGTGCCACCGATGGCCGCGCTGAACAAGCAAGGTTTGTATTTGGCTGGTGATTATTGTCATCCTCGCTATCCAGCGACTTTAGAAGGTGCCGTGCAGTCGGGCTTTGCTACGGCTTCGATGTGTGTGGCCGATTGGAAAAATGCATGAAGCAAGCCTTAGCCGGTAAAACCATCCTCATCACAGGCGCATCCCAAGGAGTGGGCGCCGCCGTTGCCTTGGCTTACGCCGCCGCCGGAGCCACGGTCGTGCTTACAGGCCGCCATCAAGGCAAATTGGAAAAAGTTTACGATCAAATTGTGGCCCAAGGCAGTATTGAACCTTATGCCTTGTGTTTTGATTTTTTACATGCCAAAGAAGCCGAGTTTGATCAATTTGCGTTTGCCATCGCCGAAGCGACGGGACACCAACTCGATGGCATCGTGCACTGCGCGGCCTATATGTATACCTTGTCGCCAATTGCATTTCAAACCGTCGACGAGTGGATGAACCAATACCGGATCAATACCGTCGCGCCCATGGCCTTAACCCGTGCGTGCATGCCTTTGCTGCAAAAATCGGACGATGCCAGCATTATTTATGTCAGCGAGAGCCACAGCATAGAGCCTGCAGCGTATTGGGGCGGTTTCGGGGCTTCCAAAGCCGGCCTGAACTATTTGGGAAAGGTGTTGGCGCAAGAGTTGGAACGCTTTGACAATCTGCGTGTGAATACTTTAATCCCTGGACCGGTGCACAGCCCACAGCGGGTGAAAACCCATCCCGGTGAGAGCCAATCTGAGCGTCATGAGATTGCCGAAATTCTGCCCGATTTTGTGTATTGGGCCAGCCGCGCATCACGAGGACGCAGTGGTGAAGTGGTGGTATTAAGCAAATAGCGTTTACAAAAGAGTCTATGGCCAAAGTCAAAACCCAATACCAGTGCAGTGAATGTGGCGGTACTACCCCAAAATGGGCAGGGCAATGTCCGCATTGTGGGCAATGGAATACCTTGCAAGAAAATGCCATCTTGCCCGCCAGCAACAACCGTTTTGATGCGTGGAGCCAAACCAGCAGCAAGGTACAAAACTTGGCCGAAGTCACTGCCGAAGAAGTGCCACGTTCTACAACAGGTTTGACCGAGTTGGATCGGGTGTTGGGCGGTGGCTTGGTTGAGGGCGCGGTGGTGTTATTGGGTGGCGACCCGGGCATAGGCAAATCGACATTGTTGTTGCAGGCAACGGCCTTAATGGGCGCTGACCGATCTTGCTTGTATGTGTCGGGCGAGGAGTCGGCGCAGCAAGTGGCATTGCGCGCTCAGCGCTTGTCGCTGCATCCTGAGCACATCAATTTATTGGCCGAAATCCGTCTTGAAGCCATTGTGCAAATGCTGAAAGAGCGCCAGCCCAAAGTGGCGGTCATCGATTCGATACAAACACTGTATTCAGACCAAATCACCTCGGCACCCGGTTCGGTATCGCAAGTGCGTGAATGTGCGGCGCAATTGACACGGGTGGCCAAGCAGCAAGGCATCACTATCTTACTGGTCGGCCACGTCACCAAAGACGGTGCCATAGCCGGCCCACGGGTGTTGGAGCACATGGTCGATGCGGTGTTGTATTTTGAAGGCGACAGCCACAGCAATTACCGCATGATACGCGCGATTAAAAACCGTTTTGGCGCCGCCAATGAATTGGGCGTGTTTGCAATGACGGACAAAGGCTTAAAAGGCGTGGCCAATCCATCGGCCATTTTCTTGGCCTCGTACCGCGATGATGTGCCCGGCTCGTGTGTGTTGGTCACGCAAGAAGGCTCACGGCCTTTGTTGGTGGAAATCCAAGCACTGGTCGACGATGCGCATGGCTTCACCCCTAAACGCTTGACCGTCGGTCTGGAGCAAAACCGTTTGGCGATGTTGTTGGCCGTGCTCAATCGCCATGCAGGCATTGCCTGTTTTGACCAAGATGTGTTTCTCAATGCCGTCGGTGGCGTCAAAATCATGGAGCCTGCGGCCGACTTGGCGGTGATATTGGCGATGTTGTCCAGCTACCGCAACAAACCATTGCCTGAGAAAATGATAGCCTTTGGTGAAATCGGTTTATCGGGCGAGGTCAGACCGGTGTCGCGCGGACAAGAGCGTCTTAAAGAAGCGGAAAAATTGGGCTTTACCCACGCCATCGTGCCCAAAGCCAATTTGCCGCGCCATCAACAAGATTTCCCTCAACTGACACTTTATGGTGTGTCATCTTTGCAAGAAGCTGTGGACATTTGTCGCCGCGATTGAAAGAGTGTGCAATAGTGGCAAGATAAGGTTGACAGTGCTTTACAGGCCGCATCAAACTGATGCTTTGATTTTTTGCACCCTCTGAGTCTTGATGAATACTGTGAATGAAACAATGAGCGCAAACGATACCCCTTCTATTTTGCAACAAAATCAAATCGATCCTAAGACCGCAGATTTGCTGCGTGCGTGGGTATGGCAAATGATGTTGCCGCTGGGCGGGCAGTCCGATTTCATCGGCGAACATGGTTTCGATGATGAATCGGTGGCGACCTTATTGCAAGCCAATCTGTGGTTCAGTGATGCCGATGCTTACGAGCCGGTAGCGGCGCGTGCACACATGAAAAAGCATTTTGTGAAATGGCAAAAAACCATTAAATGGGACGAGGTTTACCAAAACGGCGTGCCCGAAGTGTTGCAGCAAAACATCTTGGCATGGCAGCAATTGCTAGGTTTGAACGCGGTAGAGGCG
Source organism: Vitreoscilla massiliensis (assembly GCF_001457815.1). Lineage (GTDB taxonomy): Bacteria > Pseudomonadota > Gammaproteobacteria > Burkholderiales > Neisseriaceae > Vitreoscilla > Vitreoscilla massiliensis. Next base: position 1,254,510 of record NZ_LN898221.1, on the reverse strand, counting down.
AAAATCCTCACCTTTGTCATCATGATGTACCAAACCAATGTGTTGTCGCAGGCGGCGCAATTCATGGGCGAGCTCAACAGCCGCCAAGTGGTGTTGTGTTTGGCGGTGGTATTGCAATTGACCGAGGCCGATGTGCGCCATGCTTTGGGGCATGAGCAAGCCTTGTTTCACACCGGTTTGTTGAAGATAGACCACTCAAGCGAATACCCACTGCGCAGCAAAATCGATTTGATGAGCAGCCAGTTTGCCGAATGGATGTGCCAAGAAGTCATCAGCCCTGTGGAATTGCTCAAGCGCCATGTGCACACCGCACCGACCACCGAATTGAATCTGCAAGACTTCAGCCATTTGGGCACTTTGGTGCCGGCTTTGCAGCATTACCTGCCCAAAGTGGTGGCCAAACAGCACAAAGGCTGCAATATCTTGGTGTACGGCGTGGCTGGCACGGGTAAAACCGAATTCACTCGCGCCTTGTCGCAAGACTTGGGTTTGGAATGCATCGAAGTGGCGTGGGCCGATGATGAGGGCAACCCTGCCAGCCGCGAGGCGCGCATGAGCGCACTGCGCGCGGCACAACACATTTTTGCCAAGCAAAACATGTTGCTGTTGTTTGATGAGGTTGAAGATGTGTTCAACGATGGCCAAAAAGACTACCAATTGAACAAGGGCTGGCTCAACCGCATGTTGGAGCAAAATGCGGTGCCAACGGTGTGGATTACCAACCGTGTCGATGTGATGGATAGGGCATTTTTACGCCGTTTTGACATGGTCATCGAGATGAAAGCGCCGCCACGCGCCAAACGCCGCGACATGATTGCACGTTTGACCCACGGCTTTTTGACCGAGGCAGAAATCGAACAATTGGCCGAACACGAAGACTTGGTGCCGGCGATGTTGGAACGTGCGCACAAAGTCACCGAAGAAGTGGGCGATGCCTTGAGCGAACGCGACCAAGCGGTCTTGTACAAGCAGTTATTGCACAATACCCTCAAGGCGCAAGGCATCAGTTCGCACCTGAACCGCAAAGCCGACATCGGCGCGGTTTACGACATTCAGTGGATTAACAGCCGCCAGAATTTGCAGCAATTGGCCGATGGTTTTGCCCAGTCGCAAGTGGGCAGTTTGTGTTTGTATGGCCCACCAGGCACAGGCAAAAGCGCGTATGTGAAATGGTTGGCCAAGCAAATGGACAAGCCCTTGCTGTACAAAAAAGGCTCGGATTTGCTGTCCAAATACGTGGGCGAGAGCGAGCAATTAATCGCCGCTGCGTTTGAAGAAGCGGCGCGTGATAACGCGGTGCTGATTTTCGACGAGGTCGACAGCTTCTTGATGGACAGACGCCAAGCCAGCCAATCGTGGGAAGTGACACAGGTCAACGAAATGCTGACACAAATGGAGGCGTTTCAAGGGGTGTTTGTCGCCACCACCAATTTGATGAAGCATTTGGACCAAGCGGCGCTGCGCCGTTTTGATTTCAAAATCGAATTTGGCTTTTTGCGCCTAGAGCAGCGTTGGAGTTTGTTCCAAGCCTATTGCGCTCATTTCCAATTGGAATGCCCTGCGGCCTTGGAATACAGCGTGGGCAAGTTACACATGCTCACCCCCGGCGACTTTGCCGTGGTGGCCAAGTGCGCACGCATCACGCCGATTACGTCAGCCCAACACCTGTTGGAATTGCTGCAAGCGGAATGCGCATTGAAAGAAAATGGCTCCAAAGGCAGTTTTGGTTTCGTTTAGTCTGTTGACTGGTATGGATGTATGTTTACAGGCCGCTTAATGCGGCCTGTAAGCATTTATAAAGCTTAAAATGCAAATGAGTATGTTGTGAAGGCATACAACAGTACCCTTATTGGGCTTACAGGTTGCATCAGCAATGAATACAGCCTGTCAGTTAAAGTCTGATTGAAAGCAGTTCTTTAATCAGCAAAGCACTGCACAGGCTGGTTATGGATAGCAACGCGCCACTGGCATGGTTTGACTACATGAGCATGCAAACAGCGGCCTGTAAGCATGTGCATTCTTATTTTAAACAGCGAAACGTCAAACTCAAACGCACGGCATCTGTTTTGCACGTGGGTATCGCATGTTGCCACTGTGTTTGAACTTGCTGATTCATGTAGAACAAGCTGCCGTGGGCGAGGGTGTGGCTGATTTTAATGCTGGGGTCGGCGCTGTTGCGAAACACGAAATTGCGTTCAGAACCCAAAGACACGATGACGATGCCGGTGTCGCCGTCCAATACCTCGGTTTGGTCGGCATGGTAGCCCATGCGGGCGCTGCCGTCGGCATAGTGGTTGAGCAGGCAATTGTTGGGTAAAAAGCCAATAGTCTGTTCAATACTTGGCAGTAGCTCAGCCAAGGCGGGCAACATCGCTTGTTCGGGATAAGTCATTTGCGAGTAATTGTAAGCCTTGCCATAGCTGGCGGTGAGGCGCGCTTGCATGCGCGTGTCCCACGCTACTTGTTGCAATAAATGCTGCAACAAGGCATCGGGCTTAGCAATAAAGTCGGGCACATACAGTGTGCCATCAAGTTGGGGAAGGTGTGACATGGCCATCTACTGGGAGGCAAAACCACAGTATAGCTTGAAAGAGCATGGGCAGTGGCTTGGCAAGTGTGTAGATAGTTACAGGCCGCTTAGATACCACAAGCGGCCTGTAAACAGATTGGACACTATTGTGGCCGGTGTTCTGGCTTCAAACGGATGTACAGCGTGCGTTTGACCTTGGCGATGACATTGCCTTGGGCATCGACAATGTGGTTTTCCAATACCGGAAAATGCTTGTCGCCATCGGCACACGCTTGTTTGATGGCGGCGATGGTGTCCAGACTTAAGCGGCATTCAAAATAGGCGGCGCGAAACGCGGGTTTGATGAATTCGATGGTCGCCTCTTTGTCCCACACATAATAGTCTTTGCCAAACACCCCCAATAACATCAACGGGTAGATGGGGTCGGTCATGGCGAACAAATTGCCGCCGAATTGGCTGCCATTGATGTTGCGCGTGGCCGGCCATGAGCGCAGTTTGACGCGGCAAAACGTGTAGTCATCTGACAGCTCCTGCACATAAATGCCGGCAAACAAAAACGGTGGCCACACATTCATAAACCGACGCATGCGCACCGGTTTGGCAAAAGCCCAAGCCTTCAGACTCATGCTTATTGCGCCTCTTCAGCCACGGTGTAAAAACGGCGTTTGAAGTCCAAAGCGGCGGCTTTTTCGGTGTTCAAACGTTCGTTTTCGACCGAGTATTTCACCACCGCCAAAATCAATGAACCCATTGCTTGCGGGATGGCATTGATGACCACGCCCACTTCTTCACCGGCATCGTCAAACAGTTTTTCACCGGCTTCGACCAATTGGTTGGAGCCATACATCACCAAGCCGCGTTTGACTTGGCCGCGGTATTGCGCGCGGGCGATGATTTCTTGGCCGGGGTAGCAGCCTTTGCGAAAATGCACACCGCCGAGCAAGTGTTGGTTGAGCATTTGTGCCACGCAGGTTTCGCTGTTGGCTGCGCGTATCCAAGGGTAGCCGTGGTTGATTTCATGGCTGCGCCATTGCAATTCGGCTTTTTCATTGTGAGCGGGTAGGGCTGAGATATCGCCGACGCACAACACGCCTTCGTGCGGCAAGGCAATGCGCCAAACGCCATCGTTCAATTCGGCATTGAGCAATAAAGGCGGCACTTCTGGCAAGGCATAGTCTTCGTCGGTAGGAACGATGTTGCTGGCCACGCCCAAGCTGTCGCTGGCGTTTGCCAAAGTCACTTTGCTGCGGAGCACAAACATGCGCAAACGCTTGGCGATGGCTTCAATCAAGTCGGCCGACATGATCAGCCACAATTCGTCGCCGGTATTGAGCACCAACATATTCGCCAACACCCGCCCTTTGGGGGTGTTGTAAGTGGCGTAACACGCTTGTGCGATGGGCAAATTGTTGACGTCGTTAGACAATTGGTTATGTAGGAATGAGGCACGGTCTTCACCGCTGACTTTCAACACGCCCAAGTAAGGCAATAAACTGGCTGTTGTTTCAGTCATTCGCTGCTCCTTCGCATTGTGCTTCTAAAAATGGGTAATCGGTATAGCCTGCTGCGCCGCCGCCATAGGCCAATTCGGCGCGGTAGGGATTCAATTCGGCTTGGTTGGCAAAGCGCTCAGGCAAATCAGGATTGGCGATAAAGTCGCGACCAAACGCGGCAGCATCAATCAAACCGGCTTCGATTAAACGATTGGCCTTGGCAGCCGTGTACAGGCCGGCACCGATGATGGCACGGTCGAAACGGCGGCGGATTTCCAAGCGGTAGGCATCGCTTAATGAGGCGGCGCCAGCAAAATCGGGTTCGGAAATGTGCAAATACATCAGGCCGCGTTGGTTCAGCTCATCCACCAACCACAAGGTATCGTCGGCACCGAATTCACCGGGCATGCCATTGAATTTGCCTATTGGCGAAATGCGGATGCCGATGTGCTCGGCATCCCAAGCGGCCACGCAGGCATCGACCACTTCCAATAATAAACGGGCGCGATTGTCGCGGCTGCCGCCGTAAGCATCGTCGCGTTGGTTAACGGCGGCCACCAAGAATTGGTGCAATAAATAGCCATGGGCACCGTGGATTTCGACAAAGTCAAAACCGGCCGCGCGAGCGCGGCGGGTGGCCGCAGCAAAATCGGCAATGACTTGCTGTATCTCGGCCAAGCTGGCCGCACGCGAAGGCGTGGTTTCGACGCGGTATACCTGACCTGCGGTATCTTGCACGCTGGTGCGGGTAGGCAAATCTTGGGTAGCCGAGGCAGAAATCGGTGCGCGCAAATCCGGTTGCAGGCTTTGGTGCGAAATCAAACCGGTGTGCCACAATTGCACTCCAATGCGACCACCACGTGCGTGCACGGCTTGGGTAACTTTGGCCCATGCGCGCTGTTGCGCATCGCTGTGCAAACCGGGCGCGCCTTGGTAGCCTTTGGCTTGCGCCGAAATCTGTGTGGCTTCGGTGATGATGAAGCCGGCGCTGGCGCGCTGCGCGTAATATTCGGCCATCAAATCGGTCGGGATGTCACCGGGCAGGCTGGCACGCAAGCGCGTTAACGGTGCCATCAGGACACGATTGGGCAGGTTCATCGCACCGATGCGTGTGCGTTGCAACAAATAAGGGTAAGCGTTCATGTCAGTCCTTGTTGTCTGGCGCAAGATGCGGCCTGTAAACAGGGTAGCAGGTTGCTGTAAAAAGAAGATTACACATCCACTTCGACGTGGTTGCCTTCGGCTTCCATCCACGCACGGCGGCTGGCGGCTTCGCCTTTGCCCATCAATTTGACAAAAATGGCCAGCGTGTCATCGTGCTCGTTATCGGGGATGGAAACCTGCATCAAGCGACGGGTATCGGGATGCATGGTGGTGTCTTTGAGTTGGTCGGGATTCATCTCGCCCAAGCCTTTGAAACGGCTGATGCTGTAAGCGTTTTCTTTCACGCCTTCTTGGCCCAAGCGGTCCAAGATACCGTCCAATTCTTGTTGGTCTAGCGCGTAGATTTTGCGCGCTGGCTTGCTTTTGCCTATGGCATTGACGTCGACACGGAACAGCGGCGGCTGTGCCACATAAATATGGCCATGCGCAATCAATTCTGGGAAATGGCGGTAAAACAGCGTCAACAGCAACACTTGAATGTGCGCGCCATCGACGTCGGCATCGGACAAAATGGCGATTTTGCCATAGCGCAAACCGGACAAATCGACTTTGTCGCCAACTTGGTGCGGGTCAACACCAATGGCAACGGAAATGTCGTGGATTTCGTTGTTGGCAAACAATTGGTCGGGATGGGTTTCAAACGAATTCAACACCTTGCCGCGCAAAGGCAAAATCGCTTGTGTGGCCTTGTCGCGCGCCAATTTGGCCGAGCCGCCTGCCGAATCCCCTTCGACCAAAAACAACTCGTTTTCGCGTATGTCTTCGCTTTCGCAATCGGTGAGCTTGCCCGGCAATACGGCCACGCCTGAACCCTTGCGCTTTTCAATTTTTTTCACCGAGCGTTGGCGTGCTTGCGCTTGTTTAATCGCCAATTCGGCAATGCGTTTGCCGATTTCGGTGTCTTGGTTTAAGGCCAGCTCCATCGCATCCACCGACACGGTAGACACCAAACGCAAGGCATCGCGGTTGGTCAGTTTGTCTTTGGTTTGGCCTTGGAATTGTGGGTCAAGCAAGCGTGCCGACAGCACAAACGCTGATTTGGCAAACACATCGTCCGATTGCAATTTCACGCCACGGGGCAACAAGCTGTGGTGCTCAATAAAATTGCTGACGGCGGTAAACATCGCTTGTTTCAGGCCGGCCACATGCGTGCCGCCCAGTGGCGTTGGAATCAGATTCACATAGCTTTCATTGTTGATGTGACCGTCTTCTAAGAAGGTAATCGCAAACGCCGCGCCTTCACCGGCCTGAAAGTCTTCGTGTTTCTTGCCGATGTAATTGGCGGTGTGGAAAATCGGCACGGCCATTTCGGCATTGTTTTGCTCGATTAAATCGCGCAAATAGCCTTCCAAACCATTGGGGTAATGCCATTCTTTTTCGGTACCGTTGGCCAAGGTCAGGCTGACTTTGACCCCCGGCAATAACACTGCTTTGGCGCGCAATAAGCGTTCGATTTCGGCAATGGAATATTGTGCGTCTTCAAAGTATTGCGCATCTGGCCACACGCGCACCATGGTGCCGGTGTCTTTTTTGGCGCAAGTGCCGATTTCGGCCAAAGGCTCGATGATGTCGCCACCAGAAAACACGATTTGCGAAATCTTGCCATCGCGTTTGACTTGCACTTCCAAACGTGTGGACAAAGCATTGGTTACCGACACGCCCACACCGTGTAAGCCGCCAGAGAACGCGTAAGCACCACCGTCTTTTTTATTGAATTTGCCGCCTGCATGCAAACGGGTAAACACCAATTCGACCACGCTGACGTTTTCGCTAGGGTGCAAACCGACAGGAATACCGCGACCATTGTCTTCGATGCTCATCGAGCCATCGCTGTGTATGGTGACGGCAATGGTATCGGCATAGCCGCCCAAGGCTTCATCGGCCGCGTTGTCTATGACTTCCTGACAAATGTGGGTAGGGTTGTCGGTACGGGTATACATACCGGGGCGTTGCTTAACTGGCTCTAAGCCTTTTAAGACGGTGACGCTGGATTCATCATATTGCTGTAAGTCGGACATATGGGCTGCTAAATCATCTGAATAAGTGATTAGTGTAACGGTTTTTAAGTGGTTTCCACAAATACCGCGTATCGGGTGGTCGTGTGTCAACGTGCTACACATCAGGGCAGTTGCGCTGAATTCAAGCGTTTAAGTGCATTACGGCGAGCAGCGTGGCATCAAGACTTTTTCACTTTAATGCGCTTGCCTTTGGGAAATTCCAATAAGGGGGCTTGCAACTGGCTTAACAAGACATTGAGCTTTTTGACTTTGCGCTGTCTGACAGGCAAACCCAAAAAAGTGCCAGCGGTAATCGGGAAAAACAAGATCTTCACCAAGAAATTGGCGCCTTCTTGGGCTTCCAATTCGGCGCTGCCATCGGCCTGTAAACTAACATGCACTTGGGTCAAACTGGTGAGTAAACCCATGCCTTTGCGCCAGACTTTTTCCCCTTCACTGCTCAATTCAGGCCGCTCTTTATAGCCATTTTTCTGGGCGAACGCTTGTACCGCAGCAAGGATATTGTCTTGGGCCGGAATGTGGCTGATGGCAGGGGCGCTGGTTTTGGCGGCTTTATTGGCCATCCAAGCCATCAAGCCCAATAAAAATACCAGATACAACAGAGAAAATAATACGGCTGCAATGAAAATGCTGGTGTTCATGGTACTCCCGTTAAAAAAGCAATGATGGCGAACCATCATTGCTGTTATTCGTGGTGATTGCTGGCAGCGGCGGGTAGGGCTTGTTTGCGCTCCAAAAAGGCATCCCAAGTTTCAAGGGGTCTTAAAAAGCGAGCCAGTTCTTGCAAAGCGCCCAAATACACATCGCGCTTAAAGTCTATCACTTCATCTACTGGTGCCCAGTAATCATGCCAACGCCATGCATCAAATTCGGGTTTGCTGTTGGCGCGCAAATACACATCACACTCGCGTCCAGTCAAACGCAGCAAATACCAGATTTGTTTTTGGCCGCGGTAAGAGCCGCGCCATTCGCGTCTGACCCAAGTAGAGGGCACATCGTAGCGCAACCAATCGCGGGTACGGCCGAGGATTTTGACATGTTGGGGCGACAAACCCACTTCTTCCATCAATTCACGGTACATGGCCGCTTCAGGGCTTTCGCCGGGTTTGATACCACCTTGGGGGAATTGCCAGTTGAATTCGCGGACACGTTTGCCCCAAAACACTTGATTGCGGTTGTTGACGATGATGATGCCAACATTGGGGCGATAACCTTCTCTGTCTAACATGCTGTTCGCCCAATAAGAATGAATGGTGATTATTGTCGCATAAATGCCACGGGGCGACCATATGCCCATGTTGAAAAACTGTTGCATATCCGCGCTGTTTCACCACATGGATATGCCTACTGGCATGTGGCTTTAAACAGCGCAGATGCCAGTTAAGGCAGGCGAGAAAACTGGAATTTGGTTTTCGGATGGGTGGTGATCATCAGACGAGGCAGCAATTGCAATAAGGCATCGGCTTGCTCGAAATCTTCTTGGCGGATGATGACAGTGGGGTGAAAACGGCGTTTCAAATGCACGCTGATGTCACTGGCTGCGGCCTGTAACAAATCGTCCAAAGCATGGCCGTGCAATAACACCGTGTCCACATGTTGCAAAGGCACGATGTCCATGTGGTTGCCGTTACCAGCGGTTTGCCAGAATAATTGATTGCCCTCTATCACCAAATGCGTGGGTAAAATGGCGCGGTGGAAATTGATGCTGATGTGTTTGCCCAGCAGGACGAGCAATACCGATACGCCCACATGCCAAAACACATCCACAGGTGAGGCGTGTAGCCACAATTGCTGCCAGGTGTTGATGCGTGTGAAATCACGCGTTTGCAACAATAGCGTTTGCACATCACAGTGGTGCAATAAAAACACCGCTAACAAGGCCATAAACGCCAAAACCTGCCACAACAGCAATTGGGCAAATTGTAAACGCGCTTGTAAGGACAAGCGCAGACGCAGCGGTTGGTGCATGCGTGGGGTTTTGGGGTTGAGCATAATGGTTCCAGACACTGTGTTAATTTGCTATCAAAAGTATAGAAAGCAAACCTTGTACCAACCCTGATTTTGAGTATTTATTTTATGTAAATGATTGAATTATGAAGATTTAAGCGCTGTGTGCGAATTTACAGGCCGCATGCAGCAGGTGGTGTGGCAAACAGCTGACGATTTAGTGTTCACAGTGAATCGGGTACAATGACGGCATTCAGATATTGGGTTTTCTAAAATGCAGCAATACCACGATTTAATGCGCCATGTGTTGGAACATGGCAATGACAAAGGCGACCGCACCGGTACGGGCACGCGTTCGGTTTTTGGCTACCAAATGCGCTTTGATTTGAGTGAGGGCTTTCCGGTATTGACCACCAAAAAACTGCATTTGCGCTCCATCATTCACGAGTTGCTGTGGTTTTTGCAAGGCGACACCAACATCAAGTATTTGAAAGAACACGGCGTGTCGATTTGGGATGAATGGGCGGATGAAAACGGTGATTTGGGCCCAGTCTATGGCTACCAATGGCGCTCTTGGCCGGCACCCGATGGCCGGCACATCGACCAAATTGCGGCAGTAGTGGAACAAATCAAACGCAATCCCAATTCACGCCGCATGATAGTGTCGGCATGGAATCCCGCTTTGGTCGACGACATGGCTTTGCCGCCGTGCCATGCGATGTTCCAATTTTATGTGGCCGATGGCAAATTGAGCTGCCAGTTATACCAACGCAGCGCCGATATCTTCTTGGGCGTGCCGTTTAACATAGCCAGCTATGCCTTGCTCACCATGATGGTGGCGCAAGTGTGTGGCTTACAGACCGGTGAATTCATCCATACCTTGGGCGATGCGCATTTGTACAGCAACCACTTTGAACAAGCACGTTTGCAACTCACACGTACCCCCAAAGCCTTGCCACACATGCACATCAATCCTGAGGTGAAAGATTTGTTTGGCTTTACTTTTGAAGACTTTGAATTGGTCGGCTATGACCCAGATCCGCACATCAAAGCGGCGGTAGCGGTATGAGCCAACACATTACCTTGGTGGTGGCCACCGCTCGCAATGGCTGCATAGGCGTCAACAATGACATGCCGTGGCACATCCCTGAAGATTTTGCATTTTTCAAAGCCTATACCAGCGGCAAGCCGGTGGTAATGGGGCGCAAAACATGGGAATCTTTGCCCAAGAAACCGTTGCCCAATCGCCGCAATATCGTGATCACCCGACAAGGGGATTATGAGTCCCTTGGTGCAGAAGTGGTGCATGATTTACAGGCCGCCATCCGTGCTTGTGACCAAGCCCCTGAAATCATCATCATGGGTGGGGCACAAATCTATGCCGAGGCCATGCCATTGGCCACCGACTTGCGCATTACCGAGGTGGATTTGCATGTGGACGGCGATGCATTTTTCCCTGCGCTTGAATCAACACTGTGGCAAGAAGTCGAGCGCAGCAGCCATGTCAGTGCCAAAGGCATAGGTTATGCGTTTGTGCATTATCAACGCCAATAATATTATTTGTATATCATATTGAAACACACAAGCGGCCTGTAAACACAGGCCGTTTTCATTCCTCAATGATTTTGACTATTTGCATTTAAGCCTGTATTTTTTAACAGAAATGGCTATAATGTTTACATTGTTTTTGCCATAAAACGAGGCGCAAAATGTTGTTCTCTGTGTGGATGTCGGCATTCTTGCTGAGCGTGGGCACTGGCTGGTACAGCAGCCGTCGCTTTTTGCATGCCTCCGCCAAACGCCGCGGGGTGCACATCGTGTTTCAAGTGATTGCTGGCTTGAATTACATCGTCTGCGTGTTCAGCTTTTTGTTGATGTGCGCGTATTTGATGGTGGACATCGAATGGCTGGATGGTGTGCCTTTCGTGTCCTTGTTGATTACCTGCATCATGAGTTTGTGCATTGCCAGTTCCGCCTTGAGTCAGGCGGAAAGTCTCGAAGCCGCAGAAACACCTGTCTTGTGATTCACATGCGGCGCCAATACGTTTTGCCCAGCACATAAATCACCAAAGCCGTCACCGCCAATGCAAACCCCACCCACGTACTGGACAAATAACCATAGCCAGCGCCAATCAACACGCTGCTGAGCAAAGGCCCAGCGGCATTGCCGCAATTGAGCGCGGAGTGATAAGCGGCCGAGGGCAAGGTGGCGTAAGGTTGCGTCTGGTCTATGATCAATACTTGTAAGGCTGGGATAAATACCGTAATTGTTCCCAACAGGTAAAAAGCCACATACACGCTGGGCGCATGTGTGGCCCACAGAGCTGTACCATGACCATCACCGCAATGACCCAACAAATGGCCGCCAACAAGGTACGGTGCAGATGGATGCTTGCGAGTTTTCCGCCCACCAAACTGCCGCTGGCCATGCCCAAGCCCACGCACAAAATAATCAGTGGGAACTGGCTTTCATGCAAATGGGCAAGGTCTAAGGCAATGTGTTCGGCATACGTTAATACGCTGACTTTGCCACTGATGACACAAGCGCCAATGAGCAAAATCCACCACACCACCGGATTTTTAAAGGAGAGCAAACCCATGCGCAGCGAACGCTGGTGTTGCAAAGGCAAGGCAGGGCTTAAATTGTGCAGCAATACCAAAATCAACAAATCAACCAAGGCCATGAAGCGGTACATATAGCGCCAACCTTGCACCTCTCCCACCCAAGTATTGAACGGCACGGCCATGATTAAGGCCATGCCTATGCCGGAAAACATCACCCCGATGTAACTGGCGCGTTTGTGTTTGGGAAAGACTTCATAAATCAACAAGGCGGCGGTGCTGAAATAAATGCCATGCGGAAAACCATTGAATACCCGCAGCAAGCGCAATTGCTCGTAAGACTCGGCAAACGAGGTCAAGAAATTGGCGCTGGCACACCAAAACAGCAAATACGCCAATAAGGTGTGGCGATTGAGTTTGGAGCCCAAGATGGCCAACAAGGGCGCACCGATTAACACACCCAGTGCATACGCGCTCATCACTTGGCTGGTTTGCTGCGATGATAATTGCAAATCAGCACTCATTTCATCGCTGAAGCCTATCATCGAATACTCGGTCATGCCCAAGGAAAAGCTGCCCATGGTCAGCAAAATCAGGAACAAACGCGAGTAAGTGTTTTGAAAGAAAGACTGCATCATGGTCGCCGTGTGAGGTGAGTAGAATGGCAAGCATTTATTATCGCACAGCTTTTTAAGCGGCCTGTATCATTATTCTGTTTGGGTTTTTATCTGATGCAAAACTGTGTCTTTATTGAAGATAGAGCCAAGTGTATTTTGCAGTGCGGTAGAAACGGGTTTAATAGACTTTTACAATCGGCGGATATCAGGTAAGCTAAGTCTGACAACCCTGACAGACAACCAGACTGTAAAAACAGTCTTTTTTGCTTTTGAAGAATAGACCGCGTATGACAACGAATCCCACCTTGGCATTGACCAAGCAATTGATGGCCAGAGCATCGGTAACGCCGCTTGATGAAGGTTGCCAACAAATCTTAATCGACAGACTGACTGCGCTCGGCTTTGTGGCTGAGCGTTTGCGTTTTGGGGATACCGATAATATTTGGTTGCGCCGTGGCACCGCCGCACCGTTGACCTGTTTTGCTGGCCACACCGATGTGGTGCCGACTGGCCCGTTAGAACAATGGCAATCCGATCCATTCGTGCCGGTAGAGCGCGATGGCAAATTGTATGGCCGCGGTGCTGCCGACATGAAGACCTCGATTGCTGCATTTGTGACCGCGTGTGAGCGCTTATTGACTGAGCAACCAGATTATCCAGCCAGCATCGCCTTGCTGATTACCTCAGACGAAGAGGGCGATGCCCACGATGGCACCACCAAAGTGGTGGATTTATTAAAAGAGCGCGGCGAGCTGATTGATTACTGCATTGTCGGTGAACCCACCAGCACGGCACAATTGGGCGACACCATCAAAAATGGTCGCCGTGGTTCGCTCTCCGGTAATCTTACCGTCATCGGCAAACAAGGCCACATCGCTTACCCACATTTGGCCATCAATCCCGTGCACACGTTTGCACCAGCCTTGCTGGCGTTAACGCAAGAAGTGTGGGATGAGGGCAATGAGTATTTTCCAGCCACCAGTTTTCAAGTGTCTAACATCCATGCCGGCACTGGTGCGACCAATGTCATCGCTGGCAGTTTGAATGTGAAATTCAATTTCCGCTTCAGCACCGAAGTGACGGCTGACGAACTCAAACAACGTGTGCACGCGATTTTGGATGAGCACGGCGTGAACTATGATTTGCAGTGGTCGCTATCAGGTCAGCCATTCTTGACCGGCGCAGGTCGTTTGACCGAAGTGGCGCAAGCGGCGATTGCGGCCGAAACCGGCGTACAGGCCGAGTTGTCTACCACCGGTGGCACCTCCGATGGCCGTTTCATCAAAGCCATCGCGCGCGAATTAATCGAATTGGGTCCGATTAATGCCAGCATTCACCAAATTGACGAACACGTGAATGTGGCGGATATTGAGCCTTTATCGCACATTTACCAACGCATTTTGCAACAATTGGCAACAGCATAAGAGAACAACATGCAATCCTTATATGGCAAACACTTTTTGAAATTGGCCGACTTGAGCCAAGAACAAGTGGCGCACTTGGTGACTTTGGCCGCCGAATTGAAAGCCGCTAAGAAAAACGGCACCGAAGAGCCGTTGTTGCGCGGCAAAAACGTCGCTTTGATTTTTGAAAAAACCTCGACCCGTACCCGCTGCGCATTTGAAGTGGGCGCGGCCGACCAAGGTGCGAGCACCACCTATTTGGGCCCTTCAGGCAGCCAAATTGGCCACAAAGAAAGCATCAAAGACACCGCGCGCGTGTTGGGTCGCATGTATGATGCGATTGAATACCGCGGCTACGGTCAAGACATCGTCGAAGAATTGGCCGCATACGCCGGTGTGCCGGTGTACAACGGTTTGACCGACGAATGGCATCCCACGCAAATGTTGGCCGATTTGCTCACCATGCGTGAACACTCAGACAAGCCTTTGAACCAAATCGCTTTTGCTTACACTGGCGATGCCCGCTGCAATACCGGCAATTCCTTGTTGGAATTGGGTTGTTTGATGGGTATGGACGTGCGCATTGCCGCGCCCAAAGCCTTGCAACCGAGCGCCGAAGTCCTAGACCATTGCCAAGCCTTGGCAGCCAAAAGCGGTGCACGCGTGTTGATTACCGAAGACTTACAGGCCGCTGTGAAAGGCGTGGATTTCATTCATACCGACGTGTGGGTGTCTATGGGTGAACCAGAATCGGCATGGGCTGAGCGCATCGCCTTATTGAAAGACTACCAAGTTAACAGCGCCATCATGGCCGCCAGCGGCAATGACCAAGTGAAATTCATGCATTGCTTGCCTGCCTTCCACGACACCGACACCAAAGTTGGTCGTTGGGTAGAAGAAACGTTTGGCATTGTCGGTTTGGAAGTGACGGACGAGGTGTTTGAAAGCGCCGCCTCCATCGTCTTCGACCAAGCCGAAAACCGCATGCACACGATTAAAGCCGTGATGGTAGCGACCTTGGCACAATAAGCCTTGCTGATGTTGAAAAAGCGGCCTGTAAATGTTTACAGGCCGCTTTTTTGTGGCCAGAGTGTAGGGCATGCAGTATGCTTAGTTTGAAACATGGGAATGTGAATACTGACGATAAGGGGTGATAAGTGGATAATAATAAAACAGGGTTTACGGCTCAATTTGACCCTGCCCAAATTGATAAAGCTGAAGCATTGGCCACAGCCAAAAAATTTCAACAGCGTTTATTGCTATCCAAAGCGCTTTATCCGTATGTTTTTTTGTTTGGAATTGCAGCTTTTTGTCATAAATACTTGCATTTACCCCTGCCAAATGTGGTTTGGGGCTGGTTGTTTGGCATTGCTGCGGTGTGGATTGTTTATAGCATCATTTCAACCTTGGTATTGGGCATTTGCCCATATTGCCAACAGTTTCAAAAACTCAATGGTCAAACGCTGGGTGTGGATGCACAGTCGGTTTCTTATTCCAAAGGGGTGTCACCTTTCATACACCGATGCAATCGTTGTGCTGCGCCGTTGTCGGTTAAAGCAGTGAATCAGGATTACGCTGCGTAAACAAACAGTATGGTGCTTTTGTGGCGCAGCAGTGTGATGACAAAATGATGCAAAAATAGAATAAGAGGTTTGATTGTGGCTTTAAGAATAAATAAGCGGCCTGTAAACAATTACAGGCCGCTTTGGTCATGCAAACACATGAATCTTGTTATCTGCGCACTTATCTTCTTTCTTGTCGGCGTATCCAATAAATCGCGCCGATTAAGAACAACAGCGTCGGCAGAATCGCCGCGATTGCTGGAGCGATATTGTATAACTGCGCGCTGAAGGCGAAGAAGCGGTTGGCAAAGTGAAAGCCGACGCCAACAAAAATACCGATGAACAATTTGATGGTGGTGTTGGTGCGGCGCGTGGCTTGCGGTGTGAACGCCAGCGCAATCAAGGCCATCGCCAAGGCGGCGATGGGGTAAGTGAGTTTGCGCCACCAGGCAATTTCATAGCGCTCAGATTGTTGGCTATTGGTTTTTAAATGTTTGATGTAGTCGCCCAAGGCCAGCAATGACATTTGCTCAGGCTCCACTTGCAAGGCACGCAAGACCGCATCGTCCACTTCCAAGGTCAGCGTGGTTTGCGCTTCGGTGCGGGTTTTGGTGGCGTTGGCGCTCAAATCGGTGATGGCCACTTGTTTGAGCTGCCATTGGTTGCCGCCGATATTGTGGGCGGAATCAGCGTGCAAGGCTTGGGACAACTCATAATTGGCATTGTGGCTGTAGATAGTGAGGTTGCGCACGCTCAAGTCTGGCAACAATTCGCCAAAATTGATGTAACGGCCTTCATTCTTAATCCACACGCCCGATTGACCGACGGGGCCATCGTTTTTTTGCACATGGTTTTTCAAACGTTCGGCGTATTGCTGCGATTTCGGCGCCACCCATTCGCCCAACACCGCGGTCAAAATCGCAAACACTAAGCCAAAGCTCAGCAAGGTTTTGACAAAGCGTTTGGTCGACACACCACTGGCTTTCATCACCGTCAATTCGCTGTTATTGGCCAAGCCAGACAAGGCAATCAGGCCACCAATCAGCACCGCCAGCGGCAGCAATTCATACACGTGCGCGGGAATGAGCAGGGCGACATAAGCGAGCATGCTGCCCACGCCATAGCCGTTTTTGCCCAAGTCGGCGCTTTCTTGCAACACATCGAAAAACACATACAGCGCCAGCAAGGCAATCAGGCTGAACACCGTCATCGCGCCCAAGCGTTTGAGCAGGTAGCGGGTTAATAAACTCATGAGCGGTTTCCTTTCAAGGCGGCTTTCAATGTCGGCCAAAAGGCACCGCTGGGTTGATTGCGGTAACGCAACAACAGCCAACCCAATAACAACATCAACACATGCATCGGCAAAAAGCCCAGCCAAAATGGCAAGCCGTCTTCAACTGCACGGCGCAGCAAGGTCAGACCATTTTGGTAAATCAAGAACAGCACCACTGCCAACACCAAATTGTAGCTATGGCCAGCGCGGGGATTGAAATACGACAAAGGCACGGACAACAAGCCCAATAACAATAAAGACAAAGGCAAGGACAAACGCCACATCAACTCAGCTTGGTGGCGTGGCTGGTCGCTGTTCCACAATTTGCTGGTGGGGATGGCTTGGCGCGCTTCGCTCGGTTTCACTGGGTCGATATTGGTTTGTACCAACAAGTCCAGCTTGTCAAAACTCACTACTTCATAATCGGCTTGACCAGGGGTGCCGACATAGCGGCGGCCATTCAATAAGGTCAAGGTGCGCTCTTTCGGGTCATCCAATTTGAAATTGCCGGATTGAGCGGTGATGATGGCGCTTTTACCGGCCGGCATTTGCTCGCGGATGAACAGGTTTTTGGCAATGCCTTGCTCGCTGTCAAAGCGCTCAATAAAGTAAACACGGTCGCGGCCAACAGCGCGAAACACGCCTTGTTCGACCATGGACAAGGCTTGCTGTTGTTTCAAAATTTGCGCGTATTCTTGGCTGCGGCTTTCGGCCCACGGCAATACTGCCAAGGTCAATACTGCAATCAATAAACTAAACGGCACCACAAACCATGCCACCGGTCGCAGCCAACGGCTTAAAGACAGGCCACCGGCGCGCCAGACCGCCATTTCGCTGTCACGCCAATAGCGCGTGAGCACGGTCAGCAGGCTGATGAAGGCGGTTAAAATCAGTAATAAAGGCGTTAAGCCCAGCATCCAAAAACCGATTAAGGTGCCAACGGCATCGATGGCGACCCGACCGTCAGCGGCGCGGCCGAGTAAGTTAACGACTTGCGTACACAGCAAAATCGCCAACAACACCACGAAAATACCGACGGCAGTGAAGGACAGTTCTTTGATAAATTTGCGTTGATAAATCATATAAGCTTTTGCCTAGCTGGCATGGTTTCAGGAGGCCGCGTCAGGTACAATCAGTGTGTTTGACGTTTTGGGCATTCAATTCGCCACAATCTGGAGATAAATGACATGAAATTTAGCATAATTAGCGAAAAAAATCAGCTTGAACAGAATGCTGCCTATGTTTGGGTCAGCGTAAAAGGCGAAAATCAAACAGCGGCGGTGGCTGCTAAGCTGTTGGGCGCATTGCAAAATGGTTTGGATGCGGACGCTGCAGCAGACAGCGCCTGTGGTTTGGATGTGAATGCAGGCGTTTTGAACGCAGTAGCGGTATTGCAAGTAACGGCCGATGCCAGCCGTGCCAAATTGGAAAAGCACGCCTTGAAAGTGGCGCAGTATGTGGTGGAACAAAAAGCCACCAGCGTGGCCGTGGACGTGCGCGGTATTGATGCGGCTTTGGCGACAGTTTTGGTCGATGTGTTGGTGTTGGCATTTGCACAAGCGACTTACCGTTTTGACGAACACAAACGCGATGCCAAAGCCGTGAGCTTGACTGAAGTACAATTGGTTGGCAGCAGCGATTTACAGGCCGCATTGAATAAAGCCAGCATCTTGGCCAAAGCGGTGGCCTTTGCCAAAGACTTGGGCAACCAAGCACCGAATATTTGCACACCTACTTACTTGGCCGAACAAGCAAAAGCGCACGCTGAAGCCGCTGGCGCCACTGCCGTGTTGCACGATGCTGCGGCCATCCAAGCCTTGGGCATGGGCTCATTCTGGGCGGTGGCCAAAGGCAGCATCGAAGCGCCATACTTGATTGAATTGACTTACAACGGCGCAGCTAATGCGGGTGAACAACCGTATGTGTTGGTCGGCAAAGGCATTACCTTTGATACTGGCGGCATTTCATTGAAACCTGGCGCTGGCATGGACGAGATGAAATACGACATGTTTGGTGCGGCTTCGGTGATTGCGTCTTTCTGCGCCGCGGCTGAGATGAAGTTGCCGATTAATTTGAAAGCCATCGTACCAACGTGTGAAAACATGCCTTCAGGTGCGGCGACCAAACCGGGCGACATCGTCAAAGCCATGAATGGCATCAGCATCGAGATTTTGAATACCGATGCCGAAGGCCGTTTGATTTTGTGCGATGCCTTGGCATTTGCTGAGCAATTCAAGCCACAAGCAGTGGTCGATGTGGCGACCTTGACCGGGGCTTGCATCATCGCCTTGGGCCATGAAGTCAGCGGTGTGATGGGCAATAACCAAGACTTGGTCGATAACTTGGTGGCCGTAGGCAACGATGTCAACGACCGTGTGTGGCAATTGCCCTTGTTTGACGACTACCGCGATTTGCTCAAAAGCAATTTTGCCGATTTGGCCAATATTGGCGGTCGCCCAGCCGGCACGATTACCGCCGCAGCGTTCTTGTCTTATTTCACTGAAAACTATGCTTGGGCACATTTGGATGTGGCCGGCACGGCTTGGACCAGTGGTGCGAGCAAAGGCGCTACAGGCCGGCCTGTACCTTTGTTGGTGAATTATTTGTTGGCACAAGCGACAAAATAATTTCAAATGACGCAATACTGATTTGCATCAAACAATGGCAAAAAGACCTAATGTTTCAAGACACTGGGTCTTTTTTTATGCCAAATGTTTGAGCTAGGTTAATAAAATTTATCAACTATTTGTCATTCTTATCAGCGTGACGCCTATGGGATGTTCACGAGGAGGAGATGGGTGGAATGGAGTAAAGTTCTACTCTAATCAATGACATAGAAATGTAATGGATAAGAGCTATAAAGCCAAAAATAATCCATACCAAGGAGATAAATCATGTCATATATATGGAAGGATATGTCGGAAGCCGATTTGGCCACGACGCATGAACCTAAGCAGTATTTGCATCATTTTTCTGATGGCCAACAACGTCGCTTGTACACCGTGGACGACGAAGTGGCCTATCCCGATGGGCGCATGATCGTGTCGCGCACCGACTTAAACGGCGTCATTACCCATGCCAACCAAGCCTTTATTGATATTTCAGGTTATGAGCGTGAGGAATTAATCGGCGCACCGCAGTGCATTTTGCGCCATCCAGACATACCCAGTGCCGTGTTTGGCGATTTGTGGGGCACCATCCAAAGCGGCAAGTCTTGGTTTGGCTATGTGAAAAACTTGCGCAAAGATGGCCGTTATTACTGGGTGTATGCATCGGTTAACCCGAATTTTCGCAATGGCCGCGTGGTGGCTTACACCTCGGTGCGGCGCAAGCCCGCCCGTTCTAAGGTTAATGAAACCATTGCCCGCATCGAGGCTTTTAAACGCGATGGGGTGGCATGATGGTGACGGCAAACCTGCGCGTGTCGATTGCGCCCGACATCCATCCTGAGTTTTTGGCGGGGTGGCACATCTTTTTGCGCCATTTGCAAAAGCAGGTCGATGTGAGCATGGACATTTCGTCTTATGCCAATTTCGGGGAATTGCGCGCCGGCTTGGAGCAAGAGCAGGTGGACATGATTTTTGCCAGTGCCTCCGATTGCAGTTATTTGGTGTTGCAAAAAGGCTTTATCGCCTTGGCAAGGCCGGAGAGCGATGTCACCGAAATTGTGGTGTTGTGCCGCAACGATGCCACTTACCAACACATTGAAGACATGGAGGGCAGGCAAAACCGCATCGCCTGTGCTGACAGCCCTGAGGTGAAGCATTTGGGTTTGATTTTGTTGGAGGCGGCCAATGTCAACGATGAGGAATTGGTGCTTTCCAGCACCCAAAGCCATTTGCTGGCGGCCAAGCAATTGATGAATGCGGAAGTGGATTTGGCGTTTGTGCCTACTGACATTTATGAGGGTTGGAGTGCGACGCTGCGCAACAGCATGCGACCGTTGGTGCAAACCATGAAAGACGATGTCGAGGGTTTGAGCCATGTGTTGTTGCTGTCGCCGCAATACCAACATTTGGTGGCAGGATTGAAATCAGAATTAAACCTCATCAATGGCAGCGGCCAGCAGCGCTTGTTGCAAGACATCAACATCCACAAATGGCATGTGCTGGAGGACAATGCCGACATTGATTATTTGATCGATTTGGTCGATACCTTGCAGATTTAAAAAGCAGCTTGGGGCGATTGCCCTGATTTGCAGCATCAAAAAAACGTGCCTTTTAGGGCACGTTTTTATTTACTCTTGCTCGTCTATCCACGCTTGTTGGATGGCTTCGAGGATTTTTTCACCACAGCGTTCTGGCACGTCGTCAAACTCAGGCAAGTCCAACACCAATTGGCGCAATTGGGTAAAGCGTATGGTGCTGGGATCTATGTCTGGATGGCTATCGACCAAGTCTTCGGCGATGCGTAAGGTGTCTGTCCATTTCATCGAGTGTTCCTTTGCTTACAGGCCGCTTAATGTTCGCGGGCGTGGTTGATGGTGTATTTCGGTAATTCTACAACCAAATCCACATCGGCCACACGCGCTTGGCAGCTCAAACGTGAAGTTGGGGTTAAGCCCCAAGCCTGATCGAGTAAATCTTCTTCTAAATCGGTGGCGTCTTCCAAGCTGTTAAAACCTTGTTTGATGACCACATGGCACGTGGTGCAGGCGCAAGATTTTTCGCACGCATGGTCGATGTCTACATGGTGGTCTAAAAGCACGTCACAAATGGTTTGTCCTACAGGTGCATCGGTAATTTCCGCGCCATTGGGGCACAATACTGGATGAGGCAACACAGTAATTTTTGGCATATAAATCCTTATGGGTATTGTTTTGCCCAAGCAATGATGTTGGCGATGGATTGCTTGGCTTGTGGGCTGTTTTTCCAGCAGCTGCTGCGCAAATGCGTGGCGATGAGCTCCAAGACCTCGGTGCTGTCGCTGTCGGCCAGCACGGCCACATCATCCAAGCCCACTTCTTGCAGGCGTTGGATGACGGTTTTGCCCACATAAGGCAAAGCCAACATTTCAGTCACTTGGTCGGGAGTCAAAGGCATTTACAGGCCGCTTTCTCTTAAATATCGGCAATGTTTTGGCCGGTTAAGGCGCGTTGGATGTTGCGGTCCATGCGGGCGGCGGCAAAGCCATCGGTGGCATGGTTTAAGGCTTCCACACTGGCGCGGATGCTGGCGGCATCGCCTTGCACGATTTGCTGTTGCAAGCGTTTTAATACCACATCGATGTCGGCGCGTTCGGCGGTGCTGAGCAAATCACCATCGCTCTCCAAAGCGCCGCTCACCGCCGCAATAATGCTTTCTGCTTCCACCACCGCTTCTTGGCGCGCACGCTGTGCCATGTCTTCTTGCGCGAATTGCATTGAGTCTTTGAGCATTTGCGTGATGGTGGTGTCGTCCAAGCCGTAGGAAGGTTTTACTTCAATGGCGGCCTGTACGCCGGTGGTTTGTTCTTGTGCCGACACGGATAACAAGCCATCGGCATCGACTTGGAAGGTCACGCGGATGCGCGCCGCACCGGCCACCATAGGCGGAATGCCACGCAAGGTGAAGCGGGCGAGTGAGCGGCAATCGGCCACCAATTCGCGTTCGCCTTGTACCACATGAATGGCCATCGCGGTTTGGCCGTCTTTAAAGGTAGTGAATTCTTGTGCCATCGCCGTTGGGATGGTGGAATTGCGCGGAATGACTTTTTCGACCAAGCCGCCATAAGTTTCCAAGCCCAAAGACAAAGGTGTGACATCCAATAACAACCATTCATCGTCGGCTTTGTTACCAGCGAGGACATTGGCTTGGATGGCAGCGCCCAAGGCCACCACTTCATCCGGATTCAAATTGTTCAACGGGGTTTGACCAAAGAAAGTCGCCACCGCTTGCTGCACATGCGGCATGCGTGTGGCGCCGCCAACCATGATGACGCCGCCAATATCGGCTTTGCTGACATCCGCGTCACGCATCGCTTGTTTGACGGGGTCTATGGTTTTCATCACCAAGTGTTGCGTCAATTGCTGGAACAGTTCGCGCGTGATGTTGCTTTCCACTTCGCGACCGTCGGACAAGACCGCGCGCAAAGTGGTGCTGGCATTGTTGGTCAATTCTTGTTTGGCCGCGCGCACCAAGCTCAACAGCAATTGGCTGTCTTGTTCGCTCAGTGCCGACAGTTTTTCATGCTCAAGCAACCAGCAATACAAGCGGTGGTCGAAATCGTCGCCACCCAAGGCGCTGTTGCCGCCGGTAGACAAGACTTGGAACAAACCTTGTTCCAAACGCAAAATTGACACGTCAAACGTACCGCCGCCCAAGTCAAACACCACAAACGTGCCTTCAGCACGGTTGTCGAGACCATAGGCGATGGCCGCTGCGGTAGGCTCATTGAGCAAACGCAACACGTTCAAACCGGCCAAGCGCGCTGCATCTTTGGTGGCTTGGCGTTGGGCATCGTCGAAATACGCCGGCACGGTGATGACGGCGCCGGTCAAGCTGCCACCCAAGCTGTTTTCAGCGCGGGCTTTTAAGGCTTTGAGGATTTCGGCCGACACTTCTATCGGGGTTTTTAAGCCCATGCGCGTTTGCAATTCGATGATTTTGTCGTTGTCGGTGAAGCGGTACGACCATTGGCTGCGATTCAAGTCGCCGATTTGGCGACCGATTAAGCGTTTGGCCGAACTGATGGTATTGAGTGGGTCGATTTTTTGGGCTTTTAAGGCATCAAAACCGACTTCAACCTCTTGGCCATAACGCACCACCGAGGGCAAAGTCACCCGACCGTGTTCATCGGGTAAACAACGAGCGCTGCCGCTTTGTACGGTAGCGACCAAGCTGTTGGTGGTGCCTAAGTCTATGCCCACAGCCAAACGGTGTTGGTGTGGCGCTGCTGACATGCCAGGTTCGGCGATTTGTAATAAAGCCATGAGAGTGTTCTGTCTGAAAGGATTAAGGTAAGGCTTGCTTGATTTGTTGCAATAATTTGTGAATGAAACGGCCTTCACGCACGTGATTGGCGGCTTCTTCCCATTTTTCATCAGCAAAGTCTTGGTTTAATGCGGCCTGTAAGGCATCGCGGGCGACCACTATTTGTCGATTCAATGCCAATAAGGCTTGTTCATCATGTCCGGCATCTTCTAAGTCTTCACGCCATTGCATTTGCTGCATTAAAAAAGCCGGCGCGAAATGCGTGTTTTCAGGCGCATCGGCTTTGATGCCTTGTTCTTGCAATAAGTAGGCAGCGCGGTCTAGCGGAGACTTGAGGACGCGATAGGCTTCATTGATGGTGGCCGACAGCATCACCGCTTGCTTTTGTTCAAAAGCGGACAAATGCGCTGTTTTATCGGGATGGTATTGGGTCGATAAACGGCGGTAGCTTTGTTCCAGTACTGCCGCATCTAACGGATAAGATTTGGGTAATGCAAAAATTTTAAAATAATCTATGGCCATAACAGGCGTCCTGAAACCTTAGCTGTGCTTAAACGTGAAAGCTTTCGCCACAACCACATTCGTCTTTGACATTGGGATTGGCAAATTTAAAGCCTTCTTGCAAGCCTTCTTTGGTGTAGTCGAGCTCGGTGCCGTCCAAATACACATGGCTTTTCGGGTCCACAAATACCTTCACGCCAAAGCCTTCAAACACCATGTCTTCTGGCAAAGCACCATCTGCAAATTCCAAAGTGTAAGCCATGCCCGAGCAACCACTGGTGCGCACGCCCAAGCGTATGCCTTCGCCTTTGCCACGGTTGTTCAAGAAGTTTTGGATGTGCGTTGCGGCACGTTCAGTAATGGTAATCATGTTGCATCCTTGGTATTGCTTCAAACAGGATAGGGTTTACAGGCCGCATCTGAATTGATACATGCGGCCTGTAAGGCGTCTTATTTGTCGCCGTGTTTGGTTTTGTAATCGCTCACAGCCGCTTTGATGGCATCTTCAGCCAAAATAGAGCAGTGAATTTTTACGGGTGGCAAAGCCAATTCTTCAGCGATTTCGCTGTTTTTAATTGCCAAAGCTTCGTCCAAAGTCTTGCCTTTAACCCATTCGGTAATCAAAGACGAAGAAGCGATGGCAGAGCCACAGCCATAGGTTTTGAATTTTGCATCTTCAATCACGCCAGTGTCGCTGACTTTGATTTGCAATTTCATCACGTCGCCACACGCAGGGGCGCCGACCATGCCAGTGCCGACACTGTCGTCACCTTTGTCAAAAGAACCGACGTTGCGGGGATTTTCGTAATGATCAATTACTTTGTCGCTGTATGCCATGTTGTACTCCTAGGGAGCAGCGTGGGCTGCTCTAAAATATGAGGTTAATTAGTGTTCTGCCCATTGCACGGTAGACAAGTCTATGCCTTCTTGGTGCATTTCCCACAATGGGGACAAATCGCGCAATTTGCCAATTTTGGATTTGAGCAAATTGGCGGCGTATTCGACTTCTTCCATGGTGGTGAAGCGACCGAAAGTGATGCGCAATGAACTGTGAGCCAATTCATCGTTGCGACCCAAAGCGCGCAAGACATAAGAAGGTTCCAAGCTGGCAGAAGTGCACGCCGAGCCGCTGGAAACTGCCAATTCTTTCACTGCCATGATCAGGCTTTCGCCTTCAACAAAGTTGAAGCTGATGTTCAGATTGCCGACATAACGGTGTTCCATGTCGCCATTGATGTACACTTCTTCAATGCCATCAATCAATTCTAAGAAGCGGTTGCGCAAGCCCAACAAGCGTTCGTTTTCAGCAGCCATTTCTTCTTTGGCGATGCGGAAAGCTTCGCCCATGCCCACGATTTGGTGAGAGGCCAAAGTGCCGCTGCGGAAACCGCGTTCATGGCCACCACCGTGCATTTGCGCTTCTAAGCGGATGCGTGGTTTGCGGCGCACATACAAAGCACCGATGCCTTTAGGACCGTAGATTTTGTGGGCTGACAAGCTGATTAAATCAACTTTGGTTTTGGTGACATCGATTTCAACTTTACCGGCCGCTTGTGCTGCGTCCACATGGAATACTATGCCACGTTCGCGACAGATTTCGCCGATGGCGTCGATGTCTTGAATCACACCGATTTCATTGTTGACCCACATCACCGATACCAAGATGGTGTCGTCGCGCAAAGCGGCTTTCAACACTTCCAAGTCAATCAAGCCGTTTTCTTGTACGTCCAAGTAAGTCACTTCAAAGCCTTGGCGTTCCAATTCACGCATGGTGTCGAGCACGGCTTTGTGTTCGGTTTTCACCGTGATGAGGTGTTTGCCTTTGCTTTGGTAGAAATTGGCTGCACCTTTGATGGCCAAGTTGTCTGATTCTGACGCACCCGAGGTGAAAATGATTTCTTTGCTGTCTGCGTGCAATAAATCGGCAATGTGACCGCGCGCGGTTTCAACTGCTTCTTCAGCGACCCAACCAAAAGCATGGCTAGAGCTGGCTGGATTGCCGTAAATTTCTGACAAATAAGGAATCATTTTTTCAGCGACACGCGGGTCCACGCGGGTGGTGGCAGCATTGTCTAAATATACAGGGATTTGAACAGCCATGATTTTTCTCTTTAACTAATGGTGGGTTCGTTAAAACGTACCGTGTGTTCCTGAGGTGCGTATTGTTGTTTTACTAAATCGTCTAAACAGATGTTGCTGAGGTAATCGTCTATGGTTTTGTTGAGGTTTTCCCACAAGCTGTGGGTCATACACGGTGCATCACCATGGCAATTGCCTTTGCCGCCGCATTGGGTTGCATCCAAACCGTCTTCGACCGCATTGACAATATTGGCGATATTGATGCTGTCGGTGGGGTGGTTTAACACATAACCACCACCAGGGCCGCGGATGGATTTGACCAATTGGGCACGGCGCAATTTCACAAACAACTGTTCCAAGTAAGCGAGGGAGATGTGTTGGCGCTCACTGATGGCGGTCAGGCTCACGGCGCCGTCTTGGTCGTGTAAGGCCAAATCGAGCATCGCTGAAACCGCAAATCGCCCTTTAGTGGTTAGTCGCATACGTCTTTCCTGCTTGAATATGTGAACATTATCTTATTTCCGACTAATTCAGTCAACTATTAAGTCGTTGCTAAATACGCATGATAAAATTTATTTATGAGCGAAGCAGTGGTAGATGGCATCCAAGCCACCGTAGTTGATGCAAATGTCTGCCACAGCACGGGTTTTGGGCTTGGCATGGAAGGCCACACCAAAGCATGCTGCTTGTATCATCGGGATGTCGTTGGCACCATCGCCCATGGCCAAGGTTTGGGATAAGGGGATGCCCAATTCTTGCGCATGTTGCTGCAACAAATCGGCTTTGGCCTGAGCATCTATCATGCGGCCTGTAAGTTTGCCGGTGAGCTTACCATCGATGATTTCCAATTCGTTGGCATACGCATAGTCCAAACCCAATTGGGCTTTTAAACGCTCGGTAAAATAGGTAAAACCACCTGAAACCAGCATGAATTTCACGCCATATTGTTTACAGGCCGCAATTAAGGTTTCAGCACCTTGGGTCAATTGCAATACATGGTCGTACACATAAGCCAATTCGGTTTCAGGCAAGCCTTGCAGCAAGGCCACGCGTTCGCGCAAAGAGGACGCAAAATCCAATTCGCCAGCCATAGAGCGCTCGGTAATGGCTGCGACTTGTTCTTTCAAACCATTGCCAGCCGCGATTTCATCTATACATTCAATGGTAATGAGGGTGGAATCCATGTCGCTGATAATCAAACCCAAATCGCCAAACGCCACATCCGGCATGATTACCGCATCAACTTGGTGCTGTGCCAAGAATTGGTCTTGTTCTGCGCTCAAGGCAAAACCATCGGCTACGGGCAAACGCCACACAGATGAAGGTGATGTTGGGGGTGTAAAAACATCGGCCCATGCTTGCCAATTCAATTGAGTAAGCTCAGGGTGTTGCAATACCAAAACTGCCATAATCTTCGCCGCAAATAAAAGGCCTATTTTGCCATAAAACCGAGGCTTGAGCTTGATTGTGGCCGAATTAGTTGCCCAGGTGTGCACACAGGGTTTACAGGCCGCTTATCACGGCCAAGATTCAAGGTTTTATTTGGCTTAAGAGGCGTTCAATGTCGTTGATTAATTTTAAGGGTGAGGTGTAAGGCGCGGCGCGTTTGACGATGCTGCCATCTGGAGCAACCAAAAATTTGGTGAAATTCCATTTGATGCGCTGCGTGCCCAAAACGCCGGGGCGGGCGGCTTTGAGTTCTCGCCACAAGGGATGGGTATGCGGGCCATTGACCTCGATTTTTTCAGTCATTAAGAATGAAACACCGTAGTTTATTTGGCAAAACTCAGAAATTTCTTGATTAGAATCAGGTTTTTGCTGTTTGAATTGATTGCAGGGGAAGCCGATAATCTGCAAACCTTGGCATGCATATTGCTTTTGTAAATACTCAAATTGAGCCAATTGTGGGGTAAAGCCGCAGTGGCTGGCAGAATTAAACAACAACAAGGCTTGACCTTGAAATTGGCTCAGAGCCAAGGATTCGCCAGTCAAACTGTTGAGTGTATGGGAATAGACGCTCATGCTTTCCTCCAAAAAAATACGCTGTACGGCAAGGGGAATAGCCAATACAGCGTTTGAATATCAATTCAAAATAAGGGAATAATGCAAAATATTCAGGAGGAAACATTTGCAGAAACCATTCTACCTATTTTCCTGCAAAAATACAGCATTAAATTGCAAACGCAGGTAAATAAAATTAGAGTTAAGCCTTAGGAAGCGTCACGCCAACTTGGCCCATATACTTGCCATTTCTGTCTTTGTACGAGGTTTCGCAGTCTTCGTCGCTCTCAAAAAACAAAACTTGCGCCACGCCTTCGTTGGCGTAAATTTTTGCCGGTAAAGGCGTGGTATTGGAAAATTCCAAAGTCACATAGCCTTCCCATTCTGGCTCAAACGGAGTCACGTTCACGATGATGCCGCAGCGGGCATACGTCGATTTGCCCAAACACACGGTCAACACATTGCGCGGAATGCGGAAATATTCCACGGTGCGCGCCAATGCAAATGAATTCGGTGGAATGATGCAGTAATCGTCTTCGATTTCAACAAAATTGCGGGTGTCGAAGTTTTTCGGGTCAACAATGGTGGAATTGATGTTGGTGAAAATCTTAAATTCGCGCGCACAGCGTATGTCATAACCATAACTGGACGTGCCATAAGAAATGATTTTTTCGCCATTTAATTGCTTGATTTGATTGGGTTCAAATGGAGAAATCATGCCGTGCTCTTCGCTCATGCGGCGTATCCATTTGTCGGATTTTATGCTCATAGTGTCTCTTTCAGGCCGCTTGTAAGCCGCCCAAGTGTTCAATTAGTTCATGGATTAACAAACTCAGGTTTTGGGTCATGATGATTTGGGTGGCCGTCATCAGGCTTTCCATGTCGTCGCCTTGATTCGCAGCTTCTTCTTGCAACATGTCCAAATACTGAATGCGCTTTAAGCTCAAGTCTTCATTCAATACAAAACGCACTTGCTCATTCCAAATCAGACCCAATTGGGTGCAGATTTTACCATGTTCTAAGTGTTGTTTGACTTCGTCGGCGGCCAAGTCTTGTTTGCTGATTTTAATCACCGGAGCCACATCGCCCACGCCTTTGAGCTCGCAATCGCTGTCCAATTCAAAATTGCCCGCCGCTTCGCTTTGCTCTAACCAAGCGGTCATCAACGTAGTAGGCGATTCTGCGGTGCGTGGCAAACTGGCAGGCAAGCCGCCCAAGGCTTGGCGCAATTGGCTGACGAAGTTTTCTGATTTGTTGCTGTTGCTTTGGTTGACCAATAACAATTGGCCGGGCACATCGATAATCGCTTCGCTGTAACGCGAACGGGTGAATGCACGCGGCAATAAATCGTCGGTGATTTGCTCTTTCAATTCCATTTTTTCTTTGCGGCCGACATTGCGACCGTCGGTGGCTTGGATTTCGGCCACTTTTTCATCCAAGATTTCGCGAATCACGCTGGCTGGCAAGACTTTGTCTTCTTGGCGCAGGCTCAAGCGCCAGCTGTCTTGGGCATTGAATACCAAGTCTTCACGAAAGGGTACGGCACGGGCAAAGCCTTCGCTTTTCCAATCCAAGCCTTGGCAAGGTTTGAAACGGGCTTCTTCCAATTTGGTTTGCATGTCTTCTAAATTCAATGCGGCGTCTTGGGGTAATACGAAAAAGCTGACTTGTTTAAACCACATAATAGCCTCAAATAAAAATATCGCACGCAGGCGATATTGAATACAAAAAAGCGGCCTGTAAGCTTTACAGGCCGCTTACATGTTTAGTTAGGAATGTAATCCAACGGATTCACAGGCTTGCCGTTTTGGCGCAATTCAAAATGCAATTTGTTGCGATCGGTATGGGTATTGCCCATATAAGCAATGGTTTGACCGCGTTTTACCGTGTCATTTTCTTTTACCAACAGGCTTTGGTTGTGGCCGTAAGCGGTTAAGAAAGTGGTGTTGTGTTGCACGATGATCAAATTGCCATAGCCACGCAAATCGCTGCCGCTGTACACGACTTTACCATCGGCGGCGGCCAACACCGGTTGGCCTGCGTTACCAGCAATATCAATGCCTTTATTGGTGGCGTTGAATTGGGTAATCACCGAACCTGTGGTTGGGCGCATCCAAGTGATGCCACCGACGCTGCGTGTGCCTGAGCTGCTGGTACTGGCAGTGCTGCTGGTGGTGCTTGTTGTTGTGGTGGTGGTCGACGTTTGCACAGGTGGTGTGGTCACCACTGTGGTTACCGGTGGTGTGTAAGTCGAGGTCGTGCTGCTGGTGTTGCTGGCCACATAATCAGGCGACTTCACGCGCAAACGCGTGCCCAAACGCACATTGTTGTCGGCCATATTGTTCCAACCACGCAATTGGTCTTGGCTGATGCCATAGCGTTTGGTGATATTGTACACCGTGTCACCCGATGCCACTGTATGGTAGATGGCATTGATGTCCACAGGCGCATAATTGCCGACATAAGTGCCCGTGCTTGGGGTAGAGGTAACAGGTGGGGTATAAGGATTGGTGCTATCGGTAATCGGGCCAGTGCCATAGGGATTGTTATCTGGAATGGTGCTGGTTACCACTTGGCCAGTACCGGAACTGGTGCCATTTTCTACAGAAGCAGCGGGTTGTTTGAAATTGTTACAGGCCGCCACAGTCATGATGGCGATGGTCAACAAACCAGTTTTCAATAGCGTCGATTGTTGCATCTGTGCATAACCTTTGTTAGTTGGAATGGGGGTTCAATAGCAGTATAGTGCTAAATCACAGCCGCTGACATTTAAACAGCGGCTATTTTACATGGTTTAAAATTCTTCGTCTTGCTCATTAATCAGCGGCACGAAATTGGCTTCTTGTACGCAAGTTTCATGAAAGCCTTGTGGGGTTTTTTCAATCAGCCACAGGTATTGCACACCATTGGCTTCTTCCAGTGGCAACACCATGCGCCCACCGATCGCTAATTGTTGCAATAATGCCAATGGCAATTCGGGTGCGGCGGCGGTAACGATGATGCGGTCAAACGGCGCCTCGTGCGGTAAACCCGCATAGCCATCGTCGTAAGCCAAACGCACCAAACTCGCACCCACGCTGCGCAATTGTTTTTTGGCCAATTGATGCAATTCAAAAATGCGCTCTATTGAGTACACATTGTTGCCATAAATGTGTTGCAACACCGCGGTTTGATAGCCGCTGCCAGTGCCAATTTCCAAGACTTTCTCTTGGCCAGTTTTGCCGGCAGCCAGCAGCAATTGCGTCATGATGGCGACGGTATACGGTTGGGAAATGGTTTGGGCCAAACCGATGGGCAGGGCGGTTTCATCGTAAGCGCGTGAGCGCAAGGCTTCTTCCACAAACAAATGGCGTGGAATGCTGGCCATGGCATGCAAAACCGCAGGGTTGTGTATGCCCATGTGCTCTAAGCGGTGCACCATGCGTTCGCGTCGCCAGTCAAAGCCTTGCCAATGGCCGCTGCGAGGCATCACAGACTCCATGATTGTATGGCTTTGCCCACATCGGCCATTTGATTGTACGCAGTTAAGTCCAAAGACAGCGGCGTTACCGTGACATAGCCTTCGGCGCTGGCGGCAAAATCGGTACCGGCTTCATTGTCGGCGGCTTCACCTGGTAAACCTATCCAATACACCGGTTGGCCACGCGGGTTTTCAGCTGGCACGATGCATTGCATGTGGTGGCGTCGACCCAAGCGGGTGACTTTAAAGCCTTTGAGTTCTTCCGGTTCCACTTTGGGAATGTTCACATTCCACAGCAAGGGCTGCGTGGGTGGGTTTTTGGAAAAATACTCGGCCACTTGCCACAGCACTTTTTCCGCGGTGTGAAAATAGCGGCCAGATTTATCATGCAAGGAAAAGGCGACCGCGGGGATGCCAAGCAAGTAGGCTTCGGTGGCGGCGGCAACCGTGCCAGAATACAAAGTATCGTCGCCCATATTGGCGCCGTGATTGATGCCTGAGAACACCATGTCGGGTACAAAATCAGGCATGGCATACAAACCTAAGTGAACGCAATCGGTGGGTGTGCCATTGACATAATAAAAGCCGTTGTCGGCTTGGCGTATGCTCAAAGGTCGGTCTAGTGTGAGTGAGTTGCTGACGGCGCTGCGGTCACGTTCGGGTGCGACCACACGCACATTGGCGAATTCGGCGGTGACTTTGGCTAAGGTGCGTATCCCTTGTGCCAAATAGCCATCATCGTTGCAAATTAAAATATTCATTGTGTTGATTCCCCTGTGCTGGCTATTGTACCGATTTTTAATATTTCTGAAAGGGGCAGGGTGTTTGACAGCCAACAGGCTTTGGTTTATCTTGGCGCGCTGTAACACAGTCATCTTCTGTCGCGCTCATCGTCTAGCTGGCCAAGGACACCACTTCTTCAAAGTGGCAACCGGGGTTCGAATCCCTGTGGGCGTGCTCCCTCTTGAAGAGTAAAAAAGAAACAGATAAGATTTCCAATGATGCCATGTAAGAAAAACACGCAGAAAAGCGGCCTGTAAATGTTTACAGGCCGCTTTTTAATATGAATATAACAATAATCAGACTTATATCGCCATGGCGTGTATCGGCAATTCCACAATGAATTTGGAACCCGAACCGATATCACTTTCCACATGGATGGTGCCTTGGTGGGCGACGACGATTTCTTTAACGATGTGCAAACCCAAACCCAAACCAGAAGCTTTGTTGCCCGTTGGCACCACGCGCTCATAGCGCTCAAAGATTTTGCCATGGTCTTCTGGGGCGATGCCTATGCCTTGGTCTTGCACTTCCAAGTGCGCGATGCCTTGGTCTGAAGTCAAGCGGATACTGATGGGTTTGTGCTCACCATATTTGATGCTGTTGGTAATCAAATTGGTAAACACTTGCTCAATTTTGAATTGGTCCCATTGCCCATAAATCGAGGTATCGGCCTGTAAGCTAATGTGGGTACCGGCTTTTTCCACCAAAGGCTTGAGGCGTTGCACCACATCTTTGAGCAAATCGGCCAAATCAAAATCGTGGTAACGCAATTCCAATTTGCCAGCAGAAGCGCTGGAAGAGTCGAGCATGGTACGCACTGCTGCGATGACCTTGTCCAAACGTGTGGCATGGTTGTCAAACAATTGCACCATATCGTCGTGCGTCAATTCGCCTTCTTCCAGCATTTCCTTGTGCAATTCGGTCTGCATTTTGAGCAAGGCCAGTGGCGAGCTCAATTCATGTGAGGCAATCGACAAAAACTCATCGCGCAATTTCACCGCTTGGGTTAATTCCGCATTCAAGCGGCGCTCTTCTTCGATTTTCAGCAATTCTGCTTGCTCAATCATTTTGCGCTCAATCGCAATACCGGCAATGTGCGAGGTCACTTCAATTTGGTACAAATTGGCCGAAGTCGGGTCAGCGTATTTTTTGTGGTACATCGCAAACGTGCCCAATACCTCGCCAGTAGACGAGAAAATCGGTTGCGAGCGGCACGACTGCAAATCATTGCTCAAGGCCCAATCGCGCCACGGCGCTTGCCAGCGCGCATCGTTGGCAATGTCGGCAACCAAAACAGGCTCATGCAAATGCGACGCCATACAACACGGTCCCATATAAGGCGGCAAGATGGAAACGCCGGTTTCTTCTTCGCTGTAGTTTTTTTCGTACTCTACCCGTACGCCTGCTTTAAATGTTTTGTTGACATTGTCTACCAACAAAATAGAGCAGAAGGTGCCATCGTATTGTTCTTCCACGATGGATACCAATCGGTGCAACACTTGAAAAAGTGGCGCTCTTTTTGCTAGCAGTTCCAAGACTTCTTTTTGTCCAGACAACAAGGCATCCGCTTTCAAAACCGCTTGGATGATTTGGTTGTATTCTGGATAACGAGCGAGGTGGTCTGACATGGTATCCACATTCTGTCTGTGCTATTCGGATGTAATATTATGATGATTTTTTGCGTCTTTAGGATACCGTTTTTTGCATTTTTTTAGCAAAAATGTTTCGATGCAAATCAGTGATTTTGGCAGGCTTCTTGCATGTAAATACCCATATGAGCAGGGAATTTTTCTGGCTTAGAGTTGGAGCTGAATTATAAATTCTGTCTTTTTATGTATATGTAAATAGAGTGAAAGTTTTTAACAGATACTTTAAATCATCCAGTAGGCATCGGCCTTTTGTTAATAAACCCAAATCAAAACCGTCTTAAAGAGATGGCGTTTTGACTTGGGTCAATATCATCTTAAATAATAGCGTTTACCGCTGCTTTTGCCAATTCGGCATCCAATTCTTTGGCCAAACCAGACACACCAACCGCGCCACATACCTGACCATTTATGACAACTGGAACGCCGCCTTCTAACAAACCTTGTAGCGGCGCTGATACAAATGCGGTACGACCACCGTTAATCATGTCTTCGTAACCCTTGGTTTCGCGACGACCCAAAGCCGCAGATTTGGCTTTTTCCAAGGCAATGTGGGCTGCTACGGGTGCGCAACCGTCCAAGCGGCTAAAGCCCAATAAATGACCGCCGTCGTCAACGATGGCGATGGCCACCTGCCATTGATTTTCTTTGGCTTTGGCAGTTGCTGCTTGCAACATGGCTTGGATTTCTTGTTCACCTAAAATGGCTTTGGTTTGCATAATGTGCATCCTTTATGTACAGATGGGAAGGGAAGGCATAATCAGCGTATCTGAAATGCTCTTATGTAATTTAAATATGACGCTGACAATTTTTGTCAGTTGCCACTGGCCGCACTGACACTGTTCGGTGCGGAAGCGGCGTTCATGTGTGACCACACTTGCTCGCTGCAAGAATCCACCAAGGGTTGGGTGACTTCTTGCGCGGCACTGGCGCTCATACTCTCTAGGCTTTGCAATTGTGCGGCGCTGTTGTTATTGACTAAGTTGTAAGCGATGCAGGCACACACGTTTTGTGCGGCCTGTAAATCTGCGTCATTGGCAGCAATGTTTTGTTCGACAAAGCTGTTTTCAAAACCGGCATAACACGATTGCT
The DNA here is from genome assembly GCF_001457815.1 of Vitreoscilla massiliensis. Taxonomy (GTDB): domain Bacteria; phylum Pseudomonadota; class Gammaproteobacteria; order Burkholderiales; family Neisseriaceae; genus Vitreoscilla; species Vitreoscilla massiliensis. Next base: position 1,219,468 of record NZ_LN898221.1, on the reverse strand, counting down.
GAAAATTTTGGTCGAATTGGGCTTTGTAAGCGCCTTCATCCACTTGTGGTGTGGAAACCGCGCTTTGGGTGGGTGTTTGTGTGGGCGCGCACGCACTGACGGCTGCGCCCACAGCCACCAACACCAAAGCCCAAAATAGCTTCATCTCAGAGACCCAATTGTTGGTCTAAGTATTCAATCCAGTGCATCACCGGTATGTCGGTGCCGCTGCCGATGTGGGCGATACAACCAATATTGCCTGAGAGCACGGCTTTCGGTTGCAAGGCTTCCAGATTGTTGACTTTGTTTTGCAATAAGCGGCCTGAAAGCTCAGGTTGCAAGAAAGAATAGGTGCCGGCAGAACCACAGCACAAATGGCTGTCTTTCGGCAGCAAGACGGGATAGCCCAAACCTGACAACAGCGTTTCGACTTTGCCACCGAGTTTTTGGCCGTGTTGCAATGAGCACGGAGGGTGGTAGGCCAAAGTGGCCGCGCTTGGTGCTTGGCTGAACAAGGCTTTTAAGCCTTCGGTTTCGCCAATGAGAATTTCCACGATGTCTTTGGCCAATTCGCTGATGCGCTGCGCTTTTTGAGCGTACCGAGCATCGTTTTGCAAATGGAAGCCGTATTCTTTCACCGTGCTGCCGCAACCTGAGGCATTGATTAAAATGGCTTCGGCACCGGCTTCTATTGCTGGCCACCATGCGTCAATATTGCGGCGCATGTCATTCAAACCATCGTCGTGCATTTGGTTGTGCAAATGAATGGCACCGCAACAGCCGGCACCCGCGGGACGCACCAGTTCTATGCCCAATTTGTCTAACACACGCAAGGTGGCGTGGTTGATGTTGGGTGACATAGACGGCTGCACACAGCCTTCGAGCATCAGCATTTTACGGCTGTGGCTGCTGACGTTTACCGGCTTCAATACTTGTTTGGCCATGACCTTTTTTTGCAAAGTGGCTGGCAAAACCGAGCGGAACATTTGTCCGGCCTTGTATGCGGTATTGAAGGCTTTGGGTGAGGTGGTGAGTTTGAACAAAGCCTGACGCTTTAATTTGTCAGCGCCTTGGCGTGGCAATTGTTGTTCCACCACTTCGCGGCCGATTTCAATCAATTTGCCGTATTCCACGCCCGATGGGCAGGTGGTTTCGCAACTGCGGCAAGTCAAGCAACGGTCCAAATGCAATTGCACGCTCGGCGTGGCGGGTGTGCCTTCCAAGACTTGTTTGATTTGGTAAATGCGCCCGCGTGGGCCATCCAATTCGTCTTGCAACAATTGGTAAGTGGGGCAGGTAGCGGTACAAAAGCCGCAATGCACGCATTTGCGCAAAATCGAGGCGGCAATTTTGCCTTGCTCGGTGTCTTTAATGAAATCTGCTAAAGTCGTTTGCATGGGGTGTTCTCTTCGTTTTTATCTTTTACAGGCCGCTTAATATTGTGGGTACAGACGACCGATATTGAATATGTGCGCAGGGTCGAAAGCGTCTTTTAAGCGCTGTTGTATCGCCAAATGAGCGCGCTCTGCTGGGGTGAACACAGGCACGTCTGCTTGAGCGCCACGGAAAGCAGTGGCATGGCCGCCATGGCGTGCGGTCAAATCGCGCACGGTTTGGGCATCGGTTTGGGTAGCGACCCAGCGCAAGCTGCCGCCCCATTCAATGATTTGCGAGCCGCCCAAATCAAAATACGGCGCGGTATCGGGTACGGCGATGCGCCACAGCGTTTGACTGTCTTTGCGTTCGCTGAAGAAGGGCAATTGTTGCTCGCGCAAGTCTGCCCACAATGTCGCGGCAAAGTCTTCGTCGACCAAGGTACAACCCAATACTTCAATGGCGTAATCCACTGCCGCACGCGCGCCGCTGAAGCGCACATACAAATGGCCGTCTTGCCACAAAGTGCCTGAAATCGGCAATGGGCGGCCCATCCACGCGTTCAATTGTTTCAAAGCAGTGTGGACATCGTAATCAAACACCACGGTTTTGCTGGCCACTGGGCGCGGCAGCACTTTCAGCGACACTTCAGTCAACACGCCCAAAGTGCCCATCGAGCCAGTGAGCAAGCGCGACACATCGTAACCGGCGACGTTTTTCATTACTTGGCCGCCAAACTCCAAATGTTCGCCTTTGCCATTGAGCAATTTGGTGCCCAAGATAAAGTCGCGCACCGCGCCAGCATGAGGACGGCGTGGGCCAGCCAAGCCAGCAGCCACTGCGCCGCCTATGGTGGCGTGTTTGCCAAAATGCGGTGGCTCAAATGCCAACATTTGGCCTTTTTCGGCCAAGGCGACTTCGATTTCCAATAAAGGTGTGCCGCAACGGGCGGTAATTACCAATTCGGGCGCATCGTATTCGACGATGCCGCTGTAAGCATTGGTGTCCAAAATGTGCTCGGTGGCAACTTGTTCACCGTAAAAAGCCTTGCTGCCACCGCCTTGTATGGTCAAGCGCGTGCCTTGAGATGCGGCCTGTAAGATTTGTTCGCGTAAATGGTTGAATTCGTTTTGCATGTTGTGAGTCTTTCAGGCTGCTTAAAAACGGCTTAATTCAGGATGGGGCAAGGTTTCGCCACGGCGCACCACCAACTTGCCATACTCGGCGCAGCGGTTGCGGGTGGGAATGGCTTTGTCGAAATTGAGCAAGCCCGTGGGGTCGAAGGCAAATTTCACGCTCCAGAACGCATCGCGCTCTAATTCGGTGAATTGCACACACATCGAATTGATTTTTTCGATGCCCACCCCGTGTTCGCCAGTTACCGTGCCGCCCAAGCGCACGCATTCTTCCAAGATGTCGGCGCCAAACGCTTCGGCGCGGTGCCATTCGTCTTGGTCTTGACCATCGAACAACACCAATGGGTGCATATTGCCGTCGCCAGCGTGGAACACATTGATGCAGCGCAATTGGTATTTGCGTTCCATTTCTTCGATTGAGCGCAACAGCGAGCCGATAGAACGGCGTGGAATGGTGCCGTCCATGCAATAGTAATCGGGTGACAAACGACCAGCAGCAGGGAAGGCATTTTTGCGGCCAGACCAGAATACCAAACGCTCGATTTCATTGCGCGATACTTGGATGCGCGTGGCACCGCAGCCATTCAACACCGCTTCCATGTGGGCAATTTCTTCGGCCACTTCTTCAGGTGTGCCATCCGACTCGCACAGCAAAATCGCTTTGGCGCTGGTGTCGTAGCCAGCGTGCAAAAAGTCTTCCGCCGCTTGTGTGGCAGGGCCATCCATCATTTCCAAACCGGCAGGGATGATGCCCGCAGCAATCACCGCTGCAACCGCGTCGCCGGCTTTGCCCATGTCATCAAACGAGGCCATAATCACTTGCGCCAATTGTGGCTTGGGCACCAGCTTCACCACCACCTCGGTGGTCACGCAGAACATGCCTTCCGAGCCGATTAACACACCCAATAAATCCAAGCCCGGTGCATCGGGAGCACGTGAGCCGAATTCAACAATGTCGCCGTCTATGGTGATGGCGCGCACTTTCAGCACATTGTTCACCGTCAAACCATATTTCAAACAGTGCACACCGCCTGAGTTTTCCGCCACATTGCCGCCTATGGTGCAGGCGATTTGGCTGGAGGGATCGGGAGCGTAATACAATTGGTATTGCGCCGCCGCTTCGGAGATGGCCAAATTGCGCACGCCCGGTTGTACCGTGGCAGTGCGCGCTTGTTGGTTCACTTCCAAAATGCGGTTGAACTTGGCCATGGACAAGACCACGCCATCAGGTATCGGCATGGCCGAGCCAGCCAAACCTGTGCCGGCACCGCGCGGCACCACCGGAATGTTCAATTGCTTGCACGTCTTGAGCACGCGCTGCACCTGTTCCTCAGTTTCAGGCAAAACCACCGCCAATGGGATTTCGCGGTAAGCGGCCAAGCCATCGCATTCGTATGGAATGATTTCTTCCGGCTTGGTCAACACATACATGTCTTGCCACGTTTGCTTGAGGTTTTGTTGCAATGCATCGCGCTCGGCGCTGCTTAATCGGTTTCTCTGGGTTTGTTCCATGGTTTTTCTAAACCTTATTGTGAGGGATTGATGCTGTTGGCCGTTTGGTGGTCAAGTCAGCAATCGGTTTTGTTTCTGTACTTACAAGACAGTTGCTTAATAATCAAAGCACAATAGCATTATTGTTGTTATTTTTATTGGTCAGACCAATTTCATGGTGATGACCAAAAAACCCGCAAGCGGGCAAGTGTCCTTAAAACTTAAGGCATGGGTCGATTCAAAAACGCCCCAATTTGCGCGTAAGTGGCGGCGCAATCTTCAGCGCACAAATCTTCCAAATTCAAGTAGGCGTGGATTAAGTCATCAAACTGTTTGTGTTCTACCTTAACAGCAGCGGCCTGTAATTTCTGCGCATATGCCCATGCTTCATCGCGCAAAGGGTCGAAGCCAGCAGTGAAGATTAAGGTCGGTGGCGTTAAGGGGTTAATTTCAGCATGCAAAGCCGACATTTGGCAATAGTCTTCGCCATTTTGAAAATAGCGCTCGAAATACCAGCGCATGCGTTCGGCGGTTAAAAAATAGCCGCTGGCAAATTGCTGGACCGAATCTGAGCCCATGCAAAAATCGACCGACGGGTAGATTAACACCTGCGCCGCCAATGGGTATTGTTGTAAATCCAATTGGCGCACCAAATTGCTGCAGATGGCACCGCCGGCGCTGTCGCCGCCGATGCTGATGCGGTTTTGGTAGTCTATGCCGCGCGCTTCCAGCACTTGTTTGAAATGCTTGACGGTATTGAGCGCATCGGTTTGGCCAGCAGGATAGGGGTTTTCAGGTGCGAGACGGTATTCGGCGGCGATGACGATGTGCGAGGTGGCATTGGCCAAACGGCGCAAAATCGGGTCGTACACGGTAACGCTGCCAACCGAGCCACCGCCGCCATGAAAGTAAATCAATACCGGCAACACTTGTTCGGGATGTGGATGGTAAATGCGCACGGGCACGGCATAAGGCTGCGTGTCTAAGGTATCGTCCCAGATTTTGGCGCAATCGACTGTTTTGGTCACCAAGGTTTTGGTGACATTGGCCAAGGCTTCGCGGGCATTGATGATGTTGGGCTTAAAGCCTTCAGCCAACAGCTTGGGCAGGATTTTGTGATTGAGTATGTCCAAATACGCTTGTATGGTGGGCTTTACCGCGGTCTCTGTCATGGCCGTGCTCTTTTGCTGTGTAGACGACCAGTCTAACAAGCACGGCATCATTTGTCTTGTGTTACGCTTATTTCATGAATTTGTTCGGAAAACTGGAACATTTATTTGTAATTGATTTCGCTTTTTGAAATGTTTACAGGCCGCTTGTGTGGATGCGGCCTGTAAATTGCCATAGCAGATATACCCTGATGGTATATATTGAATTGAGGTGTCGACAGACGCCACTATCAGGTAAAATGGCTGCCATTCTTCGCACACCGATTATTTTATTGATAAGGCTATCGCAACATGACTTCTCAATTGGCAAATGCCATTCGTTTTTTATCTGCAGACGCAGTTCAACAAGCCAACTCAGGTCACCCTGGCGCGCCCATGGGCATGGCCGACATGGCCGAAGTGTTGTGGCACCAATTCTTGCGTCACAATCCAGCCAATCCACACTTTGTTAACCGCGACCGTTTTGTATTGTCTAACGGCCACGCGTCTATGTTGATTTACTCTTTGCTGCATTTGACTGGCTACAATGTGTCGATTGAGGACTTGAAAAACTTCCGCCAATGGCACAGCAAAACCCCAGGTCACCCTGAATACGGCTATACCGATGGCGTGGAAACCACCACTGGCCCATTGGGTCAAGGCATTGCCAATGCTGTGGGCATGGCATTGGCCGAGTATTTATTGGCCAAAGAATTTAACCGCGACGGTTTCCCAATTGTTGACCACTACACTTATGTGTTCTTGGGCGACGGCTGTTTGATGGAAGGCATTTCGCACGAAGTGGCTTCATTGGCAGGCACGTTGGGCTTGGGCAAATTGATTTGTTTGTATGACGACAACAACATTTCCATCGATGGCAAAATCGACAACTGGTTCAGCGAAAACGTGCCAGAACGCTTCGAGAGCTACGGTTGGCATGTGGTTGGTGGCGTAGACGGCCACGACCAAGCTGCAATTAAAGCGGCGATAGAACAAGCGCAACAAGTCACCGACAAACCATCGATGATTTGCTGCAAAACCTTAATCGGTAAAGGCGCGGCCACCAAAGAAGGCAGCCACAAAACCCACGGTGCGCCTTTGGGTGCCGAAGAAATCGAAGCCACACGCAAGGCTTTGGGCTGGAATTATGGCGCGTTTGAAGTGCCACAAGACGTGTACGACGCTTGGAATGCCAAAGAAGCCGGCGCGGAATTGGAACAAGGTTGGACTGAGTTGTTCTTTAACTACTCACAACAATACCCAGAATTGGCTGCCGAATTTGAACGCCGTCAACAAGGCGAATTGCCAGAGGGCTTCGATGCGCACATACAGGCCGCATTGCAAGACATTTGCAGTAAAGCCGAAAAAATTGCCACGCGTAAAGCCAGCCAAAACGCGATTGAAGTGTTGGCTGCTGTGTTGCCAGAATTGGTGGGCGGCTCAGCCGACTTGACCCCATCTAACTTGACCGACTGGAAAGCATCGGTATCGGTAACGCGCGACAACGGCGGTAATTACATCCATTACGGCGTGCGCGAATTTGGCATGAGCGCCATCATGAACGGCATGAATTTGCACGGCGGTGTGCGCCCATTCGGCGGCACTTTCTTGATGTTCAGCGAATACGCCCGCAATGCCTTGCGCATGGCCGCGTTAATGAAAACCAACACCTTGTTTGTTTACACCCACGATTCGATTGGCTTGGGCGAAGACGGCCCAACCCACCAACCAGTAGAGCAAATCGCCACCTTGCGTATGATTCCCAACATGAAAGTTTGGCGCCCATGCGATACCGCCGAATCATTGGTGGCTTGGTCTGAAGCGGTGAAAGCCAAAACCAGCCCAGCATGCTTGATTTTCAGCCGTCAAAACCTGCTATTCGTGGCACGCGACGAAGCGACTGTGGCCAACATCGCCAAAGGTGGTTATGTGTTGCAAGCCGCCGCCGGCGACGCGCAAGCGGTGATTTTGGCTACCGGTTCAGAAGTAGAATTGGCCTTGAACGCGCAAGCGGCATTGGCCGAGCAAGGCATACACGTGAATGTGGTGTCTATGCCGTGTACCAATGTGTTTGACGCACAAGACAAAGCCTACCAATCCTCAGTATTGCCAAAAGGCTTGCCACGTGTGGCCGTAGAAGCCGGTGTGACCGACTTCTGGCGCAAATACGTGGGCTTAGACGGCGCGGTGGTGGGCATAGACCACTTCGGCGAATCTGCCCCTGCCGAGATTCTGTTCAAAGAGTTTGGCTTCACCACTGAAAACGTGGTCAATGCAGTGAAATCGGTATTGTAACAGACTGATTTAGTATTATTTAGTTGTATGGTATAAAGAGGCGGCCTGTAAGTGTTTACAGGCTGCTTTTTTATTTGGAATTGAAAGTTATGAAAACATACTCTGAACAAATGAATAGGATTTCGAAGGATGAATTGTTAAAAGGATTGGTTGGTTATGGCCTATTTCCTGAAAAACTACCACCATTTTTATCTTCAGAGGCTTTTTATAACCATATTGAATCTGGTAGTAATTTAAATTTTACAGCAGTAAAAGAAACAGGTTTTTTTGAATATGAAAGTATGCGAAATATTAATATTCCTAGGGTTTTAGGCATTCCTAACCCGTTTGCATACTTTAATTTATGTGAGTGCTTATCCAAAAATTGGGAAAATTTGTGTCAACATTTCTATGAAAATTCCAAAGATTGGACTCATAAAATAAGTCGAATCCATATTAGGAAAATATCAGAAAATAGCAAAAAAATATTTCAATTGGATTATGAAGGCACAAGTTGGTATTGGCTTGAAAGTGGTCATAGAGATAATCTGTTTTCAATGAATTATAAAGATTTTAAAGAGGATGGAAATCCAGTTTCAAAGCTTTTAATTCGTAGTACTTATCTTGTTAATGCAGATATTTCTAATTGTTTTGGAAGTATCTATACACATGCACTTTCATGGTCATTAGTGGGGAAAGACATTGCGAAACAAGAGCGATTCGGTAAATGGCACAATGATATTGATAAGTTATCGTCAAGTTTAAAACAAGGGGAGACACATGGCATTCTAATTGGGCCACATGCATCGAGTGTCTTATCAGAAATTATTTTAGTGGCAGTTGATAATGAGTTGAGTCGAAATTACAAATTTATCCGTAATGTTGATGATTATTCATGTTATACAAAAAGTCATGAGGAAGCTGAACGGTTTTTATTAGATTTATCTGATGCATTGAAAAAATATGGATTAAGCTTAAACCATAAAAAAACTGAAATATTAAAATTACCATTGGTAAGTAAGCAAAATTGGATTAGAGAGTTAAATCTCTGTACCCAAAATTTGGATGAAGATGTTGAATGCACATATCCCCAATTAGCTGCAATTTTAGATACTGCTGTGAATTTAATGTTGATACACAAGAATTCAGCAATACTGAATTATGTGATTAAAATTTTGCAATATACAAAGCTTACAGATTCAGCCAATGAATACTTTATTGATACCTTGCACCACTGGATTTTGATTTATCCTTATCTTATTCCATTATTAGAGGAATATGTATTTACTCAAAGAGAGATTTCAAAGCAAAAGCTTGAAGAGGTTGTTAATGATATTTATTACATGGGTTTAGAGAAAAAGACCTATGAAGCTGTAAGTTATGCACTTTATTTTGCAATTGGCTATGATTTGAGTTTATCTACCCATAACTATGAAAAAATTGAAAAGTCTAATGATGCAGTATTGCTATTGCTCGGATATTTGTATGATAAGAAAAATAGAGTTGGTAAAAGTGTACTTGGTAAATACAAAGAGTATGCAAAACTCAAGGCTGAAAATGAAATGGATAAGTATTGGATTTTCTGCTTTGAGGTTTTAACTACAGGTTTGTTAAAAGATAATTGGAAAAAACTTAAAAAAGATAATATTACATTTGTTAAACCTGAGTTTTTAAAAAAAATTGTTGAAAAATGAAGTAATAGAAGAAGAGCATTCAAAGAAATGATTTTAAAGCGGCCTGTAACCCATTTACAGGCCGCTTTTTTATCTGCAAATTTCACTGTGACTTCACGGCCTTAGCATCAAGCATCGCCATACTGAATTCGCAATCTATCCAGCAGCATCTAACAATAAGGAGAGGGCGATGAAACGGTATGTGGCGGTGTGGCTGTGTGCGGGGATGTTGGTGGCGTGTGGCAAAGCGCCTGAGCAAGCGGCGGAGCATGCGCAGACGATGGCGGCGTCGGCACCTGCGGCAGCTGAGTTGTCTGCGGCGCCTGTGGCCAAGAGCATGGATGGCGTTGCGGCGGCCGCGCCTGAGTCAGAATCAGAACCAGCGGTGGCAACGGTAGAACAGAATCGGCCGGCAGCCATCATCGGCCAGACGAACAATCCAGTTGAGGCGACGCGGCGCATGGTGCGGGAGGCCAAGGTGGATTTTACTGCCAAAGATGTGATTGCCGCCGGTTTGGAAGTGGAGAAGCTGGCGCAAAATGCTGGCGGGTTTATCGAGCAAAAAGACATCCAGTTTGAATCGCTAGAGCGCAGGGTGCATGATTTGGGCAAGGGCAAGCTGCGCGTGTATGAAAAAGTGCGCCCGTATGCACAGATGACGGTGCGTGTGCTCAGTGCGCAGGCGGCGGAGTTTATGAACCAATTGCTGCCGCTGATGCAGTTTATGAATCAGCAGCAATACCACGCCAAGCGTTATGAATTGCAATTGTTGCACGAGAAAATGGCGCAAGTGCAAATCGTGCCTGCTGATGCGCCGGTGAAGCAGCAAAACGACATCAGCCATTTGCTGCAATTGGAGGTACAAGACCGTTTGGCTTACAGCACCATCGTGATTACCATGCAGCAAAACAACCTTATCCGTGAATACGACGATGTCGATGTGGGCGCGGCCGTGCCGGTGGTGGAAACCACGTTTGGTGAACAGGCGCTGCAAGCGTTGCAATGGGGTTGGAACGGGGTTTTGAATGTGGTGGTGGTGCTGTTGGCGGTGTGGCCGCTGTGGGTGTTGTTGCTGGTGGGCGTGTGGACATACCGGCGTGTGCGCAAGCTTTGCGCCAAACGGCGTGTGCTGCGAAATACAAATCCAGCAAACCCACAACAACCAGATGAATAAATCCGCATGAATCAATAAGAGTATTCAAAGCGGCCTGTCAATCTTTACAGGCCGCTTTTGATGTTTCACTTGCTTAGAAAATCTAGTCGTATTGAAACCCAGCCAACAAACCCAGTCCTGTGTCACAAGGCAAGATGTGCCATGCGATGTTGGCCGTATTTAAGGCGGCGATGAGTTCGGCATGGTTTTGCAATAGCAAGGCGGCGTCTGTGCTGATCCAACACTGTTGCTCGCTGGCGGAAAACACATTGCAATAGGCGACATGGATACCAAAGCTGGCCAACAGCGCGGGCAGCTCGGCTGCGATATGAGTTTGCAAGACACACCATGTGGTGGGCTCTAAGGGGATTAAACCGATGCGGTAGCCTTTACTGCGGCTAAAGCGCAGGTATTTGACCTTGTCTATGGCATGGGCGACGGTTTTCATCGGCTTTAACGGGATTTTAAGCGGCAGTTTTTGACTGGCTGCGGCGGTCACGCTGAGGCGAAACAGTGTTAAGTCCAGCGATAGTAATTGGTCGCGGATGGCGAGGTCGGTGTGGCTCATGGTGGCGAGGGTCAATAAATGTGTCAGTATAGCAAATGGTGCTGATACAGACAGTTTCAGCGGCCTGTAAGTGAATTCGCATACGAAATGATTGTCAGTTGGCTTGACACTCTATTATGATGATTCTCGCTTACTTTGGGGGGGATGGATGCGATGTTGAAAAATTTGCTGCTGTGTGTGTGGGTGAGTGTGTTGTGCAGCTGTGCCATGGTGTCGTTGAAAACACAAGACACGCGCGACTACATTATGTCCAAACGTGCCGATGTGTTAAGCGACAAACACCTGAGTGCTTCGGCCATGGAAGTGGTCGGGGTGGTGGCCAAGAATCGGCGCGAGTGTGAACACCAAATCAACTCCTGCATCGACGCCATTGAACAAATTGGATTGCAGCAACAATCGCCGGCTTATTTGGCTGCCATGTCGGAGTTGTGGCTGTACCAAGCCCAACAATTGCAAAAACAGGCCAATCAAGTGGATGCTTATCACAATGCTTTGCTCGAAAGCGCCCGCTATGCTTATGCGTATTTGTTTTTTGCCAGCACGCCTGTCAATCAGCGGGTGTTAGATAGCCGCCAAATGCAGGTGGCCGATTATTACAATTATGCGGTACAGACTTATGTGAATGAGAATTTCAAACGCTATTCCAATGCCGAAATCGAGGCCAGCCGCCGCCATGGGGTGGTCAAACTGGGAGCATGGACTTTGAGCTCGGATTTGGGGCAATTGCATTTGCCACAGAATGTGACCTTGCCTGACCAATTGATTGCGGCGACACAATTGCGTTTTCAAGGCCTGCGCAATGTGTCGCAACGCGATGGTTTTGGGGCAGAGCTGGTGGCGGTGGTGAATCAGAATCAAGAGGCCGACAGGCAGCGCACCTTCAGTGAGATGAATGCGGCACCAGCTACGGTGTTGCTTCATTTCAAAGGCAAGACTTTGGACGAGGTGTTGCGCAGCCATGATGTGGTGTTACAAGGCATAGACCCGTTTAGCCATGATACGGTGACGGTGAATCAGCAAACTGTGCCGTTGGCGGCCAATTTTACCGGTGCATATGGGGTGTGGCTGGCGGATTCGGGTTTTGCGCAGCAATCGTTGAAAACGCTGTTTGGTCGCGAGGGGGGCATAGAGCGGCCGCATGTGTTTTTGATGCAGCCTTACGACCCGAATCGGCGCATTATTCTGATGGTACACGGCTTGGCCAGCAGCCCTGAAGCATGGGTGAATATGGCCAATGATTTGATGGGCGATGTGCGCATCCGGCAGCATTACCAAATTTGGCAAGTGTATTACCCGACCAATATGCCGATAGCCTTGAATCATGTGGCCATACGCCATGCGGTCAACGATACATTGCGCCATTTCGACCCGAATGGCATCCATAATGCCTCCAAAGACATGGTGGTGGTGGGGCACAGCATGGGTGGTGTCATCAGCCGCATGATGATTTCCGATGACAATGGCGCTTTGCAACCTTGGCTGACCGAGGCCTTGGGCACGAAACAAATTCCTGCCAGCATTGCGGAATTGGCGCATTTTCAACCGGTGCCGCAAATCGGCCGTGTCATCTTCATTGCCGCGCCCCACAATGGCACCCATGTTGCCGGCGGCAAAGTCGGTAAATTGGTCAGCAAAGTGGTGCGATTGCCATTTCGCACTTTAAAAACACTGGACCAAGCCTTGACCGATGCGTTTTCCAATAACAAACGCGAACTCACCCGTTTGCAACAACGGGGGGTATTGGTGCCCAACAGCATAGACAATTTGGATGAAAAAGACCCGTTCATCATCGCCAGCCAAAACATCAAGATTTCTGAGCGCATTCCTTACCATTCGATTATCGCCAAATTCAACGCCAAAACCGAGTTGAGCCAAAGCAGCGATGGGGTGGTGCCGTATTTGAGTGCACATCTGCCCCGAGCACAATCGGAGAAAATCATCGTTTCAGGTCACAGCGTGCAAGAAAACCCGCAAGCCATCTTGGAAATTCGGCGCATCTTGCACCAAGACATGGACCAGCATTGATGGACAGATGCGGCCTGTAAGATGGATAAGATGGTTTTACAGGCCACTTGTAACAGGCAATATTGCCATGTGTCTGTGATTGCAGTTTGATGTTTGTTATGGAGAAAAACCATGCCCAAATTCATACACCATGTGTACATGCTGGTTCACGCCGTCATCGCGCTGATGTTCTTGTTGGCGGCGTTGCTATTGGTTTATTTGGCGGCGCAAACTGGGCTTAAGGTTTGGGGCGAGACTGCGCTTGGCAGCGCGGTGGTGTATGTGGTGGAAGCCTTGGGCATTTTGGCAGCGGCGATTGTGTCGGTGCAAATTTCACAAACCATCTTGGAAGAAGAAATCATCCGCGATGTGCACATCAGCGGCCCCAGTCGCATCCGCCGTTTTTTGTCGCGTTTCTTGGTGATGTTGGTGGTGGCCTTGACCATAGAGGGTTTGATTGCCAGTTTTAAAGCGCAGAAAGAACCGCAGCAATTGCTGTATGCAGCGGCTTTGTTGGTGGCAACAGCGCTGTTATTGGCTGGCTGGGGCGTGTTTGTGAAATTGAACAGTGCGGCCGAGGAATTGGAGCCCGAATCGTTGGCGGAAGCGAAAAAAGAAGACACGCAAGTCACGGCTAAGTGATTGATGTGGCAATCATTGCTGCAGTGCGAAGAGAAATTTTGACAAACAAAACGCGAGGCATTATGATGCTAAGCATTCATCCCGACTTGGCTTTATGCCATGCCAACCTGCCGCTCGGGCAAGGTGGAGAAAAGATGAGGTTGGCCCGGCCAACAAACAAGCGAGTATGGAGAACACTGCCACCTTCCTCGCGGAAGGTTTTTTTATGTCCGGTGATTTAACTGACTTGCGACCGTATAAACGCTAAATAAGAGAGAATCAAATCATGCAAAGCCATTGTTATCTTGCAGAAATCCAATGTGAACTGGTGTTCAAATCCGTAGAAGGTTCCGACATCGTCGGCGTGTGGTGGGTGAATCCTGCTCAGCCTAGCCAGCAATTGCATTTGGGCCAATACCATTATGCCCACCATGCTTGGTATGACGTGAGCCGCCGTTTTGGGCAATTGTATGTCAGCGATGCACAATGCTTGCAAAACCGACCGGCCATCGCCTTAAAAACCGTGCAAGTCGCTTACATTCGTGCTTATGCGCAAACCTTGTGGCGCCAACACCGCGCGCAAATCGCCGCTTAAACACTCCCCAGCATCGCCTTTTGACCACCTTGTTGCCAGCGCACAAGGTGGTTTGGCTTTACAGGCCGCATTCACCGTTGTTTACGGCTGCAAATACTGTGTTTGCAGCGCGTCTAAATCAATGTGTAAGACTGCCGTCAAATAGCGTTCACTGCTACCGTGGTGTTGCGCAATCAAATCCCATGCGTATTGCAGGAAGTCGGCTGACACTGTGAGAAAATCGTAAGCGTGTGGATAGGCTTCAAACAAATGGCTGTATTTGCTGATGAGGTATTGATTCGACAGCAAATAGTCTTGCATGATGGTATCGCGGTCGACGTTTAAGGCTTCTAAAATCAGCGCGGTGGCGATGCCGGTGCGGTCTTTGCCGGCGCTGCAATGGTAGAGCAGGCTGCCCGTTTGCGCTTGCTGCAATTCGGCAAAGAATTGGCGGTATTGGGACAGGCTGAGCGGGTTTAACACCAAGTCATGGTAGATTTCAAACATGATGTCACGAGCATTGGCGCTGGCCGACTTCATTTGCTGTAAATATACCTCCATATTGCCGCTTAAAATGTCCAAATGCAGATGGCGTTGGCAAGAGGCGGGCAAAATATCGGGTTTGTGTTGCCGTTCCATTTCAGAGCGAAAATCAATAACGGTGGTCAAGGGCAGCGATTGCAAATACACGCTGTCATCGTGGCTCAAACTGCTTAAATCGTCGGCGCGCAGCAAGCGTTGCGTTTGGATGCTGCGGCCATCGCGGTTGCGCAAGCCACCCAAATCACGGCTGTTGAAACAGGCTTGTAAAGGCAGTTGGCGCGAGGGAGTATTGAGGGTTTGTTGCATGGCGATTTCCAATAATAAACAGTTTACAGGCCGCTGGTATCAGTGTTTTTGTAAGTAATAAGGGCGGTAGCTGAGCAGGCCGCCACCAAACAATAAGGCGGCGCCGAGCATAAATAAATATGCGTATTGACCGCTGCTGCTCAACACATGGCTCATGATGAGGCCGCCGCCAAATTGGCACACGCTGAAAAAAGCGGTGGCATATCCCCAAAAACGCTGATGGGCGTCGCTGCCCAATAATACCAGCAAACAGCCCGAACTCATGGCGACCATCACAGGCACCAAAGCGCCGCACACAAAAGACGATAAGGCCAAGATGCTGGCATTTTGACTGCATAAAGGCAAGGCGATGGCGGCTGCATAGAGGATAAAACACAAACTGTTGGCCTTCATCCATCCCCATTGTTTCACCAACACAAATCCCAAGCCATTGCCGAGCGCCGCACCCAGCCCGTACAGCAACCATTGTGTGTCTACCGCGTGTAAGTTCCAAGCCAATTCCCGCGCCAAATAATCGACCCAAAACAAGGCATGCGGCAAATAGCCCATGCCAAAACAGCCATAAGCCAAGATGATGAAGATGGCGCTGTGGTAAGCCGGTTTCGACGCGGGTGTAGCTGTGTTGGCAGATACGGTAGCGGTGGGTAGAGTGGCGGTGCTTGCTGGTTTGGGCAAACCGCGAAACAAGACAATGATGCTGGTACTGAGCAGCAGGCTACAGGCCGCAATGATGAGCCAAGTGTGTTTCAAACCTAAGAGCGGCATGTAAGGCAATAAAAATGCCGACAGCAACACGCCCAGCCCTATGCCGGCGAATACCAAGGCCGAGGCGCGATTTTTAGCGGCCACAGGGACTTGGCGCAAGGCCCAAGCGGGCGCCAATACCATCAGCAATGCGCCAGTTATGCCAGCGAGCAAGCGCCACCACACATACCAAGCGATGGGCAGGTGAGCAATGGCACAGGCAAACAGGCTGAGGCTACCGAGCAAAGCAGCGGCAATGATGATGGCTTTATGGCTGAAACGGCGATTGAGGGGATTGGCCGCCAAAGCGCCGATTAAATAGCCACACAAATTGGCCACGCTCAAATACACGGCGGTGTCGGCGCTGAACCATGCGGCCTGTATCAACAAAGGCAATAAGGCAGAATAGGCAAATCGGAACAAACCCAAAGCCAGCAAAGTGCTCAAACTGGCGATGATGACACTGCGATACGCGTAACTGCCCATATGGCCTTTCTGTTGGTTTAGTGTCTTAACATCTTGGCATCGTCAGATGCATCATGGTGCAAAATGTGTTGAATGACTTCTTTGAATGCGTCAATTGATTGTGCACCTGCGACAGCCAAACGCCCATCAAAACCAAAGAAAGGCACACCGCTGACATTCAATTCTTGTGCCGCGGTTTCATCGACGCGCACTTGGGTGGCAAACGCATTGGTGCTCAAAGCAGTGCGCACAGCGTCTGCATCCAAGCCTTGTTCTTGGGCGATGTCGACCAAGGTATCGATCTGATGCAAATCACGGCCTTGTTCAAACGAGGCTTGAAATAAGGCTTCATTGATTTGGGTGGCGGTGGCAGACGAGAGCGTGGTCGCGTATTGCTGTAATTGCTGTGCCAAGAAGGTATTGCCGTAATACGCCGTTTCAAAATTCATGTTCAGGCCGCAACTGCTGCCTATGTGCGCCAATTGAGCGCATTTGTCGATAGCGGCCTGTAAGTCCAATTGGTATTTGTCTTGCAGCAATTGGTAATGATTGTGGCGCTCGTTGGCAGGGTAAGTTGGGTCTAGCTCGAAGCTGCGCCACACGATTTCGGCATTGTCGATGTTCAATTCGGCCAAGGCTTGGAATAAATTGGCCTTGCCTATGTAACAAAACGGGCAAACAAAATCAGACCAAATTTCGATTTTCATGGGGTGTCTCAAATAGGTAAAGCGCCAACATACCATATTCGAGTGGAAATGGCAGTCTGCTTTGTCGTGTGGACGGCGCTCGCATTCTGTTCAGTCCCATGAAACGAGGGTATGATGGGTTCACAACGATAAAAAATTCATACGCCACACATCAACATCTGTTTTTTAATTCATCAAAAATAAAGATATGCATGTGAGAGAAATTTTGAGGAGAGGGTGGCAAATGATACAAGAGATACAACAATCCTTGTGTGGCAGCGGCATGACCGCTTACATTACCCACAACGCCTGTTTGGGCCACAATATGGGCGAAGGACATCCAGAAGGGCCGGAGCGTTTGGCGGCGATCAAAGACAGATTGATGGCGGCGCAAGTGTTTGATTTTCTCAACCAAGTAGATGCACCGGAGGTGAGCGAAGCACAATTGGCGCGCGTGCATCCGCCCAAATACATCGAATACTTGGAATCGGTACAACCGAGCGTCGGCACTTACCGCGTGGACACCGATACGGCAATGAATTCGGGCACTTTGGAAGCGGCGCGCCATGCTGCTGGGGCGGTGGTCAAAGCAGTAGACATGGTGATGGGCAAACAAGCGCCGAATGCGTTTTGCGCCATACGCCCACCCGGTCACCATGCCGAAACCCGCAAGGCGATGGGTTTTTGCTTCTTTAACAATATTGCCGTCGGTGCGATGCATGCCATTGCCGAATACGGCATTGAGCGCGTGGCCATCTTGGATTTTGATGTGCACCATGGCAATGGCACCGAAGAAATTTTCAAAAACGACGAGCGGGTGATGTTGCTGTCGCTGTTCCAACACCCGTTCTTTCCGTATTGTGGCGACAAGGCCATAGGCAGCAATCCCAATATTGTGAACACACCGCTCAAATCGGGCACCAAAGGTGAAGAAGTGCGCGAAGTGGTGGCCGATTTGTGGCATTACAAATTGGAAGCGTTCCAGCCGCAAATCATCTTCATCAGTGCCGGTTTCGATGGCCATTTGGAAGACGATATGGGCAATTTTGGCTTGGTCGATGCCGATTACAAATGGATTACCGAACGCATCGTCAAATGGGCCCACACTTTGTGCGATGGGCGCATTGTGTCGGTATTGGAAGGTGGCTATGAGTTATCACCACTGTCGCGCAGCGTTGCCGTGCATGTGCAAGCATTGGTCGATGCTTAAAGATACAAACCTGTTTGGTCATTAGAAGATAGATATGCGGCCTGTAAATCATTTACAGGCCGCTTATTATGTGTGTTGGATATAAACGCATGAGTACTGAATGGATGTGAGTGGGCAGATGGATTTGATGCACGAGCATGGGCAAATGTGGAAGATGAAAAATTGTTCAGCGTAACACTTAACGAGAGGCTGCTTGTTTATTGCCACGTGCAGCCAGTCATAATGTAGTCATACGTGGCGTTATCGTGGCTAGGTTGCCATGTGTGCGCTGCTGAGTTTTTTGCTTACGCTGGATTGAAGCAAGTTGTGACCCAATACCATACATGTTTAACCATTAGGTGAATGCCATCTTGAGGTGGAAATATCCCTTACAGGTGTATTAAAGCCAAACAAAAAAGCGGCCTGTAATGATTACAGGCCGCTTTGGATGATGCTATTGCTTATCTCCAGCGATAACCAACACCTGCACCCGCGCCGAATTTTTGTTGCGAGTTGGTGGTACCAGAGGCTTTGATGATCCAGTTACCGCCATCAGAAATGGCTGAGTAACCCACGGCGTAACCGGTTTGACCATCGTAAGTCCCTGCGGCAACCGCAAATACACGGGCGCCTGGTTCGTAAGCCTGAGGCAAGTTGGCAATGGCGATGGCGGTGGCCGTACCCGCGTTGGCATTGTCTTCTACCTCATTGATGCGGTTGCTCAAGTTGTTGATGTTGTTGCTAACCGCATTCAATTGACTCACGTTCACCGCATCGGTGTCGTTCTTACCCGCTGCCACATTGGTAAGGGTTTGGTTACCCGCATCAATGCCGGATTGGGTAATGCTGGCGCCGTTTTTACCGTCTTTGCCCTTGATGGTGACACCGTTGCCATTGACGACGGTACTGCTGCCATCGGCATTTTTGGTGGTGACACTGTTCAAGTCCAAATCTCTGGCAATGTCGACTTGCACTTGGGCACCGGTCGTGGTTTGCGTTGGCGTCACGGTGACATTTTTGCTGCCGGCGGCAAATTCGACGTTTTTACCATCGGTAATTGGCACGCTGACAGAACCACCTTTGCCATCTTTGCCCGTCACATTCCAATCATCCATGCTGCCGGTACCCGTGCCGCCGGTTTTTGAAGACACGGTATAGGTGTTGGAATCCTTGTCGTAAGTCACAGTGGTGCCATCTTTGCCAATAATGTTGAGGCTTTCATTCGGCAAAATGGTGTCACTGCCGTTTTGGACGTGCAAGCCAGCGTATTTCGAGCCAGCGATGGCTTGATTCAATTGGCTCAAGTTCACGGCATCGGTCAAAGCGGTACCGGCGGCGACATTGGTAATGGTTTTGTTGCCGGCGTTGATGCCATTAACGGTCATGCTCGGACCATTGTTAATGGTGAACCCTTTGCCATCCACCAACACATCACCCATGACGATGCTGCCAGTGCTACCCAAATCAAGGTTTTTGTTGAGTTCAAAATCAACGGTGTTGCCATTGCGGCTGACCTTGATGTTTTTCTCACCTTTGGTCACGCCAATGTCGACAGTATCGCCCGGTTTCACTTGGCTGGCTTGGTCACCATCGGTTTGCAAATTCCAACCTTTGCCCGCCGTGGTTTGCACTGCTTCCAATTGGTCGACATTGACCGCATCGGTACCGTTTTTGCCCGGTGCCACATTGGTAATGGTTTTACCACCCGCATCAATACCGTCGATGGTAATGCTAGGGCCATTGACGATGTTCAAACCACCATTATTAATGGTCAAATCGCCCATTTTGACGCTGCCAGTGCTACCCAAGTCGAGGTTTTTGTTCAGTTCAAAGTCTATGGTATTGCCATTGTGAGTGACTTTGATGTTGTTTTCCCCGACTTTGGTGCCTATGTCCACGGTATCACCCGGTTTCACTTGGGTGGCGCCATCACCATTGCTTTGTATCTTCCAGCCAGTGCTGGCTAAGGTTTGGACATTGTAAAGTTGGCTACCGTTAACCGCATCGGTAGAGGTATTGGTGATGGCTCCCGGGTTCACACCACTGAGGGTATTGCCACCAAAATCCACTTTATTGCCCGCAATCACAATGGTTTTGCTGCCATCGGTGATGTTAATGCCTTGATTGTCAATGGTGACCACATTGCCAGTTGCATTTCCGGCTTTGATGCCATCAAATTCAGGGCGCTCAGCCAATTGAATTTGGATATTACCGGTAGTTGGGTCAGTCACAGTTTGGACATTTTTCGCACTGTAATCACCCGCAGTACCAACGGCCGCTGCTTCATAAGCCGTTCCCGCAACTTTGCTGGCACCGACGATGCCCAAAGTGGCACCCAAATCACGGTGTACCACACCGCCATCGCTGCCAACAAAATTCAAGCCTTTGCTGGTCAAGCTATTGCCCAAGTTGGTCAATTGGTTAACGTTGACGCCATCGGTACCGTTGACACCCGGTGCGACATTGGTCAAAGTTTTACCGCCCGCGTCGATGCCATTGATGGTAATGCTAGGGCCGCCGGTGATGGTGACACCATTGTTGTTTACCGTGGTATTGCCCAAGACAATGCTGCCAGAACTGCCCAAGTCGAGGTTTTTGTTCAATTCAAAGTCTATTGTGTTGCCATTGTGAGTGACTTTGATGTTGTTTTCACCAGTTTTGGTGCCTATGTCCACAGTATCACCCGGTTTTACTTGGGTAGCGGTATCGCCATTGCTTTGGATGTTCCAGCCCGTTCCTGCAGCAATTTGCAAGTTATACAATTGACTGCCATTGATGGCATCGGTAGATGTGCTGGAAATGGCTCCCGGATTCACACCGCTGAGGGTGTTGCCACCAAAATCCACTTGATTGCCCGCAATCACGATGGTTTTGCTGCCACCTGTGATGTTGATGCCTTTATCATCAATCACCACCACGTTACCAGCAGTGTTACCGGCTTTGATGCCATCAAATTCTGGACGTTCAGCCAGTTGAATTTGGATATTGCCAGTAGTAGGGTCGGTCACAGTTTGCACATTTTTAGAGCTGTAGTCACCGGCAGTACCAACGGCTGCTGCTTCATAAGCCGTACCCGCAACTTTACTGGCACCGACTATGCCCAAAGTCGCACCCAAATCACGGTGTACCACACCGCCATCGCTGCCAGTGAAATTCAGGCCGCTTGCAGTCAAACTGCTGCCCAAATTATTAAGCTGGCTCACATTGACGGCATCAGTCAGGCTCACACCTGCAGCGATATTGTTGATGACGTTGCCACCAAAATTGACGGTGTCACCTGCAATAATCACCGTTTTGCTACCTTTAACGATGTTGATGCCTGTGTTATCGATATTGATGACATTGCCAGCGGTATCACCGGCTTTGATGCCAGCAAATTCAGGCCGATCCGCCATTTGAATTTGCACTTGACCATTGCTGCCAGTGACGGTTTGAACGTTTTTAGCGCTGTAATCACCTGCGGTAGCTTTGGTATTGGTTTGGTAGTTAATCGGGTTAACCAATGTGCCATCTTCTGCGCCAATAATGCTTAAGGTCTGACCCAAGTCACGGTGTACAGTAGCGCCTTTATTGCCAATGAAGTTCAGGCCGCTTGCAGTCAAGCTGCTGCCCAAATTGTTAAGCTGGCTCACATTGACTGCATCGGTCAAACTCACACCTGCGGCAATATTGTTGATGACATTGCCACCAAAATTGACGGTATCACCTGCAATAATCACCGTTTTGCCACCTTTAACAATATTGATGCCCGTGTTATCAATATTGATGACATTGCCAGCGGTATCGCCGGCTTTGATGCCATCGAACTCAGGACGCTCTGCCAATTGGATTTGGATATTGCCAGTAGTAGGGTCGGTGACAGTTTGCACATTTTTAGAGCTGTAGTCACCTGCAGTACCAACGGCCGCTGCTTCGTACGCCGTACCAGCGACTTTGCTGGCACCAACAATGCCCAAAGTCGCACCCAAATCACGGTGTACCACACCGCCATCACTGCCAGTGAAGTTCAGGCCGCTTGCGGTCAAGCTGCTGCCCAAATTATTAAGCTGGCTCACATTGACGGCATCGGTCAAGCTCACGCCAGGAGCGACATTGGTAATGGTTTTACCACCAGCATCAATGCCATTGATGGTGATGCTAGGGCCACCGGTGATGGTGACTCCATTATTGTTGACTGTGGTATTGCCCAATAAGATGCTGCCAGAACTGCCCAAGTCGAGGTTTTTGTTCAACTCAAAGTCTATGGTATTGCCATTGCGGCTGACTTTGATGTTGGTTTCACCGGTTTTGGTACCAATGTCTACCGTAGCTCCAGGGCTCACCAAAGAAGCGGTATCACCATTGGTTTGAATGTTCCAGCCTTGGCCAGCGGCCAATTGCAGATTGTACAATTGGCTGCCATTGATGGCATCGGTAGAAGTGCTGGAGATGTCACCCGGATTCACACCAGTGAGGGTATTGCCACCAAAGTTGATGTTGTCGCCAGCGATGATGACGGTTTTGCTGCCTTTGGTAATGTTGATGCCTGTATTGTTGATGTTCACAATATTACCGGCCGCATCACCGGCTTTAATGCCAACAAATTCTGGATATTCAGCCAATTGAATTTGCACTTGACCATTGCTGCCAGTGACGGTTTGGACGTTTTTAGCACTGTAATCGCCTGCGGTGGCTTTGGTATTGGTTTGGTAGTTAATCGGGTTAACCAATGTGCCATCTTCTGCGCCAATAATGCTTAAGGTTTGACCCAAATCACGGTGTACGGTAGCGCCTTTATTACCAGTGAAGTTCAGGCCGCTTGCAGTCAAGCTGCTGCCCAAATTGTTAAGCTGGCTCACATTGACGGCATCGGTCAAACTCACACCTGCGGCAATATTGTTGATGACATTGCCACCAAAATTGACGGTGTCACCTGCAATAATCACCGTTTTGCCACCTTTAACAATATTGATGCCCGTGTTATCAATATTGATGACATTGCCAGCAGTATCACCGGCTTTGATGCCATCGAACTCAGGACGCTCTGCCAATTGGATTTGGATATTGCCAGTAGTGGGGTCGGTGACAGTTTGCACGTTTTTAGAGCTGTAGTCACCGGCAGTGCCTGTGGCTGCTGCTTCATAAACCGTACCAGCGACTTTGCTGGCACCGACGATGCCCAAAGTCGCACCCAAATCACGGTGTACCACACCGCCATCACTGCCTGTGAAGTTCAGGCCGCTTGCGGTCAAACTGCTGCCCAAATTGTTGAGCTGGCTTACATTGACTGCATCGGTCAAGCTCACGCCAGGAGCGACATTGGTAATGGTTTTACCACCAGCATCAATGCCATTGATGGTGATGCTAGGGCCACCGGTGATGGTGACACCGTTGTTATTCACCGTGGTATTGCCCAATAAGATGCTGCCAGAGCTGCCCAAATCGAGGTTTTTGTTCAATTCAAAGTCTATGGTATTGCCATTGCGGCTGACTTTGATGTTGGTTTCACCGGTTTTGGTACCAATGTCTACCGTGGCTCCGGGACTCACCAAAGAAGCGGTATCACCATTGGTTTGGATGTTCCAGCCTTGACCTGCGGCCAATTGCAAATTGTACAATTGACTACCATTGATGGCATCGGTAGAAGTACCACTGATTTCACCCGGATTCACACCAGTGAGGGTATTGCCACCAAAGTTAATGTTGTCGCCAGCGATGATGACGGTTTTGCTGCCTTTGGTAATGTTGATGCCTGTATTATTGATGTTCACAATATTACCGGCCGCATCACCGGCTTTAATGCCAACAAATTCTGGATATTCAGCCAATTGAATTTGCACTTGACCATTGCTGCCGGTCACAGTTTGGACGTTTTTAGCACTGTAATTACCTGCGGTGGCTTTGGTATTGGTTTGGTAATTGATTGGGCTAACCAAAGTACCGTCTTCTGCACCAACAATGCTTAAGGTTTGACCCAAATTACGGTGTACGGTAGCGCCTTTGTTGCCAGTGAAGTTCAGGCCCATACTAGAAAGTGTGCCTATGGCATCATAGGCTGCATACAATTGCGAACCATTGATGGCATCAGTACTGATTTCGGAGATACGACCTGCAGCCACATTGGTGATGGTGCGTTCGGCATCTTTTGCACCCACGCTGACACTGGCTATTGGACTGCTACCTGCAAAGGTATAGGTTGTACCGAGTAAATTGGCGGATGCCGTACCTACAGCGGCTATTGCGACTGAATTAGCTCCCAAGGCCACGCTCTTATCGACAGTTGCCATGGCGCCTGTGCCTAAAGAAACCGTATCATTGGCAGTGGTATTGTCTAATCCAGCATCAGTACCAATGGCGATATTGCGCGAACCACTTACCCCAAAGCCCGCGGCATTACCAAAGGCAATATTATTGTCGCCAGATACAGAACCACCTGCATATCGACCCATAGCAATATTATTAGAACCGGTGGCACGGTTACCTGAATGAGAGCCAAAATAGGAATTGAATGAACCTGCGCCATTTGAAAATGATGCATACCCTGTAGCAGTGTTGTTGGCGCCTATATTGGCCGCACCATCACCAGCGTTAGAACCTATGTAAACACTATTGATGGATGAGCCAAAGGCACTTGCGTTATAACCCATAGCGACGGTATGGTCTGCTGCAGTGGCTCCAAAACCCATAGCCACAGCATAAGTACCCTTAGCATCGGCTGCACCTATGGCGATTGCATCTTGTCCATTGGCTTTGGCACGTAAACCAAGAGCGACAGCACGTGCGCCACCTGTATAAGCGGCGGTGCCGATGGCGATGGATGAGTTGGTGGTTGCATTGGCATAGTGACCAAGCGCCAAAGCATTGGCACTGGAGGCCAAAGCATTGGCACCGATGGCTGTGGCATTCACAGCGGTAGCGCCGTCGTTATTGTAGTTGTTGCGTGCTACGCCATTATCGTTGACGCTGAAATAGTGCATGGCGTTACCAGAGGCTGCAGTTGCCACTGCTTTTAATTGCGCCACATTGACGGCATCAGAATCAGCCGTACCGGCAGCCACACCAGTGATTTGACGGAACAGACCTTTTTGCGCATCGCCCACAGAAACAGCGCTTGCGGTGCTTGTGGTATTGGTAATGGCAGTTGTTTGGGTTGCGTTAGCAGAAGCAGGAACATAACCTGCAATGCCCGCAGCGGTGCTGGCCACGGAATTGGCACCAATGGCCACTGCGCCTACTTGGCTGGCCACGGCATTGGCACCCAAGGTCACGGCATTGTTTTGGGTGATTTGTGAGCCACTGCCGATGGCGATGCCATAGCCGACATTGTTACTGACGGTAATGCCAGAACCCAAGACTTGGGTTTGGCTGAGACCTGAACCCAAGGTATTGTTAAAACCAGCAATAAAGTTATTGGTGCCTGAATTTAAGGCATTGTTGTTACCAATTACCGAGTTATTAACGCTGTTGGTGACATCGTTATTGAAGCCGCTGACATTGATCAATGTCGAACCAGCGACATCATTATTGATGCCAGTGATGCTGATGCTATTTGAGCCCACCAATGAGTTATTGATGCCTATCATGCTGGAAGCCAAGCTTCCAGTAGTACGGTTCAGGCCGCCTATGGCGGCAACCGAGCGCGAAGTATCGGCTCTATTGCCAGAACCCAGTTGTATGGTTTCGATACTGTCGTTGGTGATATTGCCATTGCCCAAAGTGAGCGAGCCATTGCTGTTGGTAGACGTACTGGTATTGCCGATTACGACGGTATTGGAGTTGTTGGCATTGCCTATGGCTTTGGCTTGTGTGCCTATGGCAATGGTATTCATGCCATTGGCTTGAGCGGCGTAACCCATGGCGACTGCATAGTCGGCAGCCGCAGCAGTAGAGGTGTTTACGCCGATGGCCACCGAGTTTTTACCTTGGGCACCTTTATTGTCATAGTTATTGCCCTGAGTACCATTGTCGTTAACACTTAAATAATGCAAAGTGCTGGCATTGGCTTGTAAATTGACTTGTTGTGCTAAGGCAAACAATTGTGAGCCGTTGATGGCATCGGTACTGGTGTTTGAAATGCGGCCTGCGGCCACATTGGTAATGGTACGTTCATTGCCTAAAGCGCCTACGCTGACCGTACCCACAGGTTTAATGCCGGCAAAATTGTAAGTCACTCCGCCTATGGTGTAAGACGTGGTCGCAATCGGAGCGGTTACGGTGGTGTCATTGCCCAAAGCCACTGAGCCATTGAATATCGCACCATTGGCCTTGGAAACATCATTGGCAGAGGTGGCAATATTGACATCGTTACCCATAATAAAGGTATTGTCTAAGCCTTTATTGATGGTGTTATTCAGGCCGATGATGCTGACATTGTTGCTTAAAGCGGTATTGTTTGAGCCTAAGATGGAAACATTGTCATAGGCATCGCCCAAATTAAAGGTGAGGGTAGGTTCGTCGTAAGTCGAGGTGCCGACTTTATTGTTAATACCGGTGACGGTATTGTAGGTGCCGGTAATATTGTTGTCATTGCCAAATGAAGCACTGTTGGCTCCTGCGACCAAACTTTCTGAACCAACTGATACGCTGGCATCGCCATCAACAACACTGTCATGGCCTACTGCCAAACCATGGTAATCATAAACCACATTGCGGTGACCAAAAGTCGAGGCTTTTTCACCCAATACTTTGTTTTGTAAACCCACAGCGATGGATTCTTGCATAGAGGCTATATTGCGGTCCCCAATGGCGATGGCGTAAGTGCCTAAGGCTTGCGCATCGGTACCTATGGCCATCGCTTGTGCTGCTAAGGCTTGCGCTTTGCTGCCTATCGCAATGCCACGATTGCCAAATACCACGGTATCAGCGCCCACTGCCAAGCTGGAGGCACCATCGGTATTGGCGTTGTAACCTATGGCTGTTGCACCTACGCCTTTTACGATGGTTTTTGAACCTAAGGCGGTTCCACCTTCATTGTAAGTGGTGGCTTTAAAACCCAATGCGGTAGATTCGTTGCCCTCGGCATGGGTGCTGGCGCCGATGGCTGTGGCACCTGTGCTGACGGCATCTGCAGCATCGCCAATTGCGGTGGTGTTATTGTCGCGAGCAAAGGCTCGACCGCTTGTATCATTGGTACCTATGGCAATAGAACTGGCTGTGGCGGCATCGCCATAACCGTTACCGCCGATATTGGTACCCCCATTGGCAACCCCACCACCACCACTGGAATGGTTGACCCAAGATGCATGTGCCATGGGCATGGCCAAAACGGTAAAGATACCCAAAGTCGCCAGTGTGAATTGGCTGAGTTGGATGCATTTGAACGGTTTCAGTGCGCGCAATGGAGCAAATGAAATCCCCTTAATAGAATGTGCTGCTTTGCCATGTGTGGTCTCTAATTCTGAAACGGCCACATACGTGCCAGTGGTTTCATTGTAGATGACTTTGTATGCCTTATTCATGGTTGGCTTCCTTCAATTGAGCACATAAAGCATAGGAAAGATTTGTAATGTGAGCTTTATGTGGAAAAATCAATGATAAAAATCAAAAACATGCAATTTAATTATGTAATTGATATGCAATATTAGTGCCTGAATATAGACACTTTATGTAAATTGGGATATTGAGTCAAACTTGAAGCGGCAGTGGTCGTGTAAGAATCTAAGAGGTAGGTAGGGCAGGCTTTTGAAGCGTGAAAAAAATACCACAAATGCGTTTTCTGACCATTTGTGGCATTAAATTAGGTTAATTTATGCCTATGAATTGAGTGATTCTGCTAAGGCGGCATCATCCATTAAATTCAGGGATGACAAGGGGTCGTTTGGCTCATTGATATTGCTCTTAAGTTTGATGGACAGGCGCAAATCATTGACCGAATCGGCATTGCGCAAGGCTTCTTCATAGCTGATTTTGCCGTCGTTATACAAATCTTCCAAGGCTTGGTCGAAGGTTTGCATGCCAAATTCGCGGCTTTTTTTCATGATTTCCTTGATTTCGCCTGTTTCGCCTTTGAAAATCAATTCCGAAATCAATGGAGTATTGAGCATGATTTCCACGGCGGCGGCGCGGCCTTTGCTGTCTTTTTTGGGGATTAAGCGCTGCGAAATCATGCCGCGCAAATTCAAAGACAAATCCATTAACAACTGTTGGTGGCGCTCTTCGGGGAAGAAGTTGATGATGCGGTCTATGGCTTGGTTGGCGCTGTTGGCATGCAAGGTGGCCAAACACAGATGGCCGGTTTCGGCAAAGGCCATTGCGTGCTCCATGGTTTCGGCATCGCGAATTTCACCCATCAAAATCACATCAGGTGCTTGGCGTAAGGTGTTTTTCAATGCCACTTCCCAACTGTCGGTGTCTATGCCCACTTCGCGCTGCATCACCACGCAGTTTTTGTGTGGGTGCACAAATTCAACCGGGTCTTCAATGGTGATGATGTGGCCAAACGAATGCTCATTGCGGTAATCGACCATGGCCGCCAAAGTGGTGGATTTGCCTGAGCCGGTGCCGCCAACCAAGATGCACAAACCGCGTTTGCTCATCACCACTTCTTTCAAAATCTGCGGTGCGCCCAAGCCATCGATGGTCGGTAATTCGGTCGGGATGACCCGCATCACCATGCCGGCAGAGCCTTGTTGCACAAAGGCATTGACGCGGAAACGGCCGATGCCATTGGGGGAAATGGCAAAATTGCATTCCTTACTGGCTTCAAATTCTTGTATTTGTTTGTCCATCATCACCGATTTGACCAAGGCCAAAGTATGGGCAGGGCTGAGGTTTTGCGGGCCTACTTTGGTCATTTTGCCGTCGATTTTCATCGCTGGCGGATAGTTGGCAGTGATGAATAAATCACTGCTTTTTTGGCTTAACATCACTTTCAGTAATTCACACACATATTGGTAGGCTTGGCCACGATCCATTTGCATTGTTTCCTCTTGATATTTTATTTGGGTGACAGGTCACTTATTGGCAATGCTTACAGCAAATAGCGCACCTGTTTGGTGAAATCATACCGATAATTAAATGATAAATGAATTAAATAAATTATATCTATTTGTTTTTAATAAATAAAATAAATTGTAAATATTATTTCATGTGGATGTTATGGATGTGGGTGTTGATTGCCATTCATATTGAAGTTGCATCAGTGCAGGGCATACAAAAGCGGCCTGTAAATGTTTACAGGCCGCTTTGATACATACAGAGTTACAGACAGCTTACAAATCGTTGTCGTAACTGTAACGACGCACTTTATGAATGTCGTGTTGCTCGAAGATTTCACCATTGGTCGACATCTCAAACCAAGGCTCTTGGCGCAAGGTGGCTTTGATGTCGTCTAAGCCAGTGTTCCAATGTTCGTACATGGTGTGTGAACTGAATTCGTAGTCTTTGTGGCCACGTTCAAACGCTTTTTTGCGGTAGATTAATTGAAACACATTGGTAAAGCCCACCGAAGTCATGGCTTCGGCTTCTTTGAAACAAGCGGCCGTGCGTTGGTCTTCGGGGATGTGTTTCAACAATTCTTTCACCAAGTGATTAAAAGTATGGCGTTTTTTCATCACCGTGGTGGCATAACGGGTTTTGCTTGAATACTGTATGTCTTTGATGCGTTCATCTATGCCTATCAGGTTTTCCGGCACTTGGCCGCGCGCATCCCACAAATCCACTTGGAAAATCAATTGATTAATCGACTGTGGACTGTCGATTAAATCGTCCAATGGGGTATTGGAAACCAAACCACCATCCCAATAATAATCGCCATCAATTTCCACCGCCGGAAAACCCGGTGGCAACGCACCCGAAGCGATGATGTGGTCGAAAGTCAATTCCATGGTTTCATTGCTGAACACCGTGTAATTGCCAGTGCGCACATTTACCGCACCCACCGATACCTTCATGTTTTTGGGATTGTTCAGCAGTTTCAAATCCACAAACTCGGCCAAGGTTTCCTTGAGTTTGTCAGTGGTGTAATAGCTGAGGTGATTGGGCGTGGCATCAAACGGGATAAAGCCGCGCGGTTTAAAGAAGCCGCGCTGGCCTTCGAGCATGGTGCGGAAGGCTTCAAAACTGGATTCGGCCACACGCAATTGCTGTTTCAGAAAATCGTTTTCAAAGATGTACGGCATGGCATGGCCGTACAAATCAATGTGGTCCAAAGTTTCTAAGGTTTTGCGGGTGTAGCGAAACGGGTTCACGCCTTTGGGTGAGTAATTGTTGCGGGTGATTTTGTCCCAAAAGCCGCGCAAGGCTTCCAAGCGTTTGCCATGTGGATTGCCCGCAATCAAAGCAGAGTTAATTGCACCAATGGAAATGCCCATGATGCGGTCGATTTTAATGCCGGCATTGTGCAAGCCTTCGTAAATGCCTGCTTGGTAAGAACCCAAAGCGCCGCCGCCTTGCAGCAGCAGCGCCACACTGTCGTATTTTTTGACGGTGTCTAATAAGGCCATAAGTATCCCTTATTTCATTTCCCAACCGTGGCTGGCAATGAAGGATTGACCTGTCAATGCGGCGGTAGGGAAGGCGGCCAAGAATAAGGCCAATTGTGCGATGTCGTCGGTGGTGGTGAATTCGCCGTCAACCGTGTTGCCCAGCATCACGTTTTTCACCACTTCTTCTTCGGTAATGCCTTTTTCACGGGCTTGCTCAGGGATTTGTTTTTCAACGAGCGGTGTTTTCACAAAGCCGGGACAAATCACATACGAACGCACACCATGAGCAGCGCCTTCTTTGGCCAAAGTGCGAGCCAATCCCAATAAAGCGTGTTTGGCGGTCACATAAGGGGCTTTTAATGGCGAAGCCAGATGTGAGTGTATTGAGCCCATGTAAATTACGGTGCTGGGCTCAGGCTGAGCGTACATGGATTTTAAGGCCGCTTGTGTGGTTAAAAATGCACCATTCAAATGGATGTCGAGCATTTTTTTCCAATTGCTGTACGGCATTTTGTCGATGGAATCGATGATTTGGATGCCAGCATTGGAAACCAAAATATCGTAGCGACCAAAAGCATCTAGGAGTTTTTGAGTGCCGGCCTGTACCGCTTCTTCGCTGGTTACATCCATTTCAATGGCGATGGCTTTGCCACCGGCAGCATTGATGGCATCGGCAGTAGCTTGCGCACCGGCCAAGTTCAAATCGGCGATGCCAACAGCGGCGCCTGCTTGTGCATAGGTTTCTGCGATGTCTTTACCGATACCACTGGCCGAACCAGTGATCAAAGCGACTTTACCTGCTAATTGAGAGCTTAATTCTGTTGCCATGAGTCCATCCTTTAGAGTAGAGGCTGGAGCTATGTTAGCACAAATGTTGCAGTGCAAGATAAGAAAAAATTGAACGGAGAAGTTCAGGCAGCGAACGCTGCCTGATTGAGACAAGTGCTTATTTCAACACAGGTACTGCAGTAGCGGCCTGTAAATCATCGAAGCTCACACCATCGGCCAATTCCACCAATTTCAAGCCTTCAGCAGTGATGTCCATCACGCCCAAATCGGTGATGATGCGGTTCACCACTTGCTTGCCCGTCAATGGCAAGGTGCATTCTGGCAAGATTTTAGAATCGCCTTTTTTAGTGCAATGTTCCATCAACACGATGACGCGTTGCACGCCGCCAACCAAGTCCATGGCGCCGCCCATGCCTTTGACCATTTTGCCCGGAATCATCCAGTTGGCCAAATCGCCATTGCCAGCCACTTCCATCGCGCCCAAAATCGCCAAGTTCACCGCACCGCCGCGTATCATCGCAAACGATTCAGAGCTGGAGAAAAATGAGGCGCCTGGGCGTGCGGTCACGGTTTGTTTACCGGCATTAATCAAATCTGGGTCTATGGTCGCTTCGGTTGGGAATTCGCCGATGCCGAGCAAGCCATTTTCTGATTGCAACCACACGTCCACACCTTCAGGAATGTGGTTGGCCACCATGGTAGGCAAACCAATGCCCAAATTCACATAAAAACCGTCTTGTAATTCTTGTGCAGCGCGTTGCGCCATTTGATCATGTGTCCAAGCCATTGTTGTGCTCCTTATTCAGCGTCGCGTAAAGTGCGTTTTTCAATGCGTTTTTCAGGGTTGGCATTCAACACGATGCGTTGTACGTAAATGCCGGGTAAGTGGATGTGGTCTGGGTCTAAGTCGCCAATTTCCACAATTTCTTCCACTTCAACAATGGTGATGCGGCCGCTCATCGCACATTCTGGATTGAAGTTGCGGGCGGTTTTGTTGAAGACCAAATTGCCTGCTTTGTCGGCTTTTTGGGCTTTGACCAAAGCCACATCGGCCACCAAGGTTTCTTCCAAGATGTATTCTTGACCGTTAAACACTTTCACTTCTTTGCCATCGGCAATTTGTGTGCCCACGCCAGTACGGGTATAGAAAGCAGGAATGCCGGCACCGCCTGAACGCAATTTTTCGGCCAAAGTGCCTTGTGGGGTCAATTCCACTTCCAATTCGCCAGACAGGTATTGGCGTTCAAACTCTTTGTTTTCACCGACGTAAGATGAAATCATTTTTTTCACTTGGCGGGTTTCCAATAACACGCCCAAGCCAAAACCATCCACGCCAGCATTGTTGCTGATGCAGGTCAGTTCTTTTTTGCCGGTATCGCGCAAAGCCGCAATCAAGGCTTCAGGGATACCGCATAAACCAAAACCACCGACAGCCAAGGTTTGGCCGTCTTGAATCACATCAGCCAATGCACTGGCTGCATCGGGATACAGTTTGTTCATTCTTTTTCCTTTGTACACAAAATTCTTGCATAGACGATGTGGGTTACACATTTATATTGCAGCACACAATCCCTAGAACATTAACATTGAATGAATAAAAAATAAAGTTAGAGCAAGGAACTTTGTGGCAAGGAAATGGCAAAATAAAAGCCATTCAAAAGAATGGCGCTATTTTGTTGCTGACTTAAGTGTTTCTGCCGAATGGCTTAACGACCGCTGCTGACCAAGTGGGTTTCTATCGGTTGGGCAGGTTGTTGTGGCTGAGTTTTTTCTGCCAATTGACGGCGGTTCGTGTGTTGCAATAAGGCTTGAAAGTTCTGCATTCTGCGACGATGTTGCATGATTTATTCCTTTCGTGGTTATTATCATTAAGTTATACAATAAAGCTGATATGGGCATATTAGCTTCTTAGTGTGACAAACAGATGAAACATAAGTTCAATCAAAAATTAAATCTCAATTGCCACACTCAATTGATTACGCAAGAAACGTGCCGCATCTATCAACTCAGTAGCTACCATACCAATAGGACCGATCTTTTGTAAAGCTAAAACTTCAGCAGCTGCAGCATGAAGCCAAACGGCCGCAGGTGCAGCTATGTCTGCATCCATTCCTTGTGCCAATAAACTTGTCATAAATCCAGACAGAATATCGCCGCTGCCGGCGGTGGCCAAGCCGGCATTGCCACTGAGGTTCACATAAGCATTTTGTGCTGCGACCTGTACCAAGCTGTGGTGGCCTTTGAGCACGCTGATGCAGCCAAAGCGCTGCTGCAGTTGCGCCACTGCCGTCTTGCGGTCTGCCTGTATGCTGGCGGTCGTGGTGTGCAACAATCGCGCTGCTTCAGTAGGGTGAGGGGTGATGATGTGTTGGCTTTGAATGGCGGCCTGTAAATCCTCATGCAGGCTGAACAGATTCAAGGCATCGGCATCCCACACCACTTGCGCATGGGTATCGGTTTGGAAGCGTTCGCGCGCAAGGTGCATGGTATGCAGCGCACGCGTATCCGTGTCCAAACCGCAGCCGATAGACCAAGCGCTGATGTCTTGGTGTTGCAACAGCGCATCGGCGGTATACAACATGATTTCAGGCTGGTTTTCCAGCACCGGCAGCGGCAAACTGTCTTGGGCGAAACCGATTTTGACCTTGCCTGCACCCAGTTTCAATGCCGCTCGCGCCGCCATGATGACGGCACCGCTCATGCCGATATTGCCGCCTATGATGGCCACCGTGCCAAACGTGCCTTTGTGGCTGTCTACAGGCCGCTGTTGGCACAGTTCAGGAAAATGTTGTCGGGCAAAGTGTTGGTAAGTTTCCCACATATGGTGTCCATTGGCTTAGGATAAAAGGCGAATCTTGTGTTTGCATCGAGGCGACATAACCGCGCGGCAGCACAGCCTACCTTAACAAGCGGCTAGGTGGTTTGTAAACCTTGGCGGTGTAGACATAAGGCCGGTTGGCGAGTAGGAGTGTTTGCAGTATGAGATTCAGAGAACATAAAGACCAAGCGATGTATTACTGCATGCATTGGTAAAGCAAGATAAGCGGCCTGTAAAGTCTATGGGTATTAAAAAAGCAGCCCTAAGGCTGCTTTTGTTGTTACTGATAACATTATATAAGCATGCTTATTTTTTCAAGCTGCCATGCAAGGCTTGAGCGGCCTGTAATGCGGCGTCGGCATTGTCTGCCAGCGTGGTGAAGTGGCCCATTTTTCGGCCTTTGCGTGCCGACTTTTTGCCGTACAAATGCAAATGGCTGCTGGCTTGTTGTTGCAGGTTGAGCCAGTTTGGTTCGCTGCCATCGTCACCCCACACATCGCCCAAGATATTGGCCATGGTACAAGGCGATAACAAGGCGGTATTGCCAGGGGTTAAGCCACACATCAAGCGCACTTGTTGTTGGAATTGGTCGGTTACGCAAGCATTGAGGGTGTGATGGCCCGAGTTGTGTGGGCGCGGTGCCATCTCGTTTACCACCAATACTGAATCGTCGCCGGTCACAAACATTTCTACTGCCAACACACCGACATAATCCAATTCATCCGCCAAGCGTTTGGCCATGGTTTGCGCCTGTTGTTGCAAGGCTTGTGGCAAACGCGCCGGAACGATGGAATAGGCCAAAATGCCGTCTATGTGTTGGTTTTCCGCAGGGTCGAAACACAGCGCTTGCTCATTGTTCAAACGGCAGACAATGACGGAGATTTCCGCCCGCAAATCGACCATTTTTTCCAACACACAAGCGACACCATTGTGTTCGGCAAAAGCGGCCTGTAATTCAGCCACGGTTTTGACGCGGATTTGGCCTTTGCCATCGTAGCCCATGGTGGCGGTTTTCAAGATGCCCGGCAGGAATTCGGCTGAGGCCTCGCTGATGTCGGCGGCGCTTTCTATCACTTGGTAAGGCGCGGTTTGCAAACCGGCTTTGCGTATCCATGCTTTTTCATGGATGCGGTTTTGGGCGATGGCCACACAGTCGCCGCTGGGCGATACCACCGTGTGCTGTGCCAATTGGCGCATGGCGTCGGCGTTGACGTTTTCAAACTCGGTGGTGACGGCCGCACATTGTGCCAACTTGGCCAAAGCCTCGGCATCGGTAAACGCGGCGCACAAATGCTCATCGGCAAATTCGGCTGCCGGTGCCAATGGGTCTGGGTCCAATACCACCACTTGGTAGCCCATGGTTTTGGCTGCCACGGTGAACATGCGACCGAGTTGGCCGCCGCCTAAGATGCCCAAGCGGGCAGGGGGTAAAATCGGGGTAGTGAGAGTCATGTTTGCTTCTGTGATGTGCAAGTATAAGCGGGTTGGGTGGTCACGCTGACCATGTCGCCATGGGTAATGTCATTGACAACAATAAACACTTTGCGGCCTTCATGCAGCGACAAAATTTCGTAATCATGGCCGGCTTCTGGAATGAACGACACCGTACCGGCCACATAATTGCGGTCTTTGACGACATAGTTCACGCCGGGATTCAAGGCCGAAGTGCCCATGATGTTGGCGCTGCTGTTGGCATTCAATGGCAGGCCGGCCGGTACGACGATTTCCTTATAAAACGCTTTGGACAAGATGCCATTGCGCTGTTTTAAGTTTTCCGTGGCCGGTGTAGCCGCAAGTCCCAAACTGGTGTTTTTGGACGCACCGACCAGTGAGCCAAAGGCTTGGCCTAAAGTGCCGCCAACATTGATTTTGGTGCCACGCACATTGCTGCTGCAGTCTATGCCCACATGGGCCACGCTGGCGTGGCCGTTTTGACCAAACAAACGGATGCGTGCGGTGTTGTCCGCTATGGCGGGTGCGGCAATTTCTGCCAGTGCGTATTGACCACACAATAAGGCCACAGTGGCAGCTGCAACAGACATCATGGTTTTCATCGGGCATCCTTTGGCTAATCAAGCGATAATGCGGCCTGTAAACGTTTGTCGTGCCTTAAATATCGATTTCAGGCAAGTCCATGGCCAAAACGGTTTGTTCTTGTTTGTGGCGGAACTCGGCCAATTGCGCCGCCAATT
Source organism: Vitreoscilla massiliensis (assembly GCF_001457815.1). GTDB lineage: Bacteria > Pseudomonadota > Gammaproteobacteria > Burkholderiales > Neisseriaceae > Vitreoscilla > Vitreoscilla massiliensis. Next base: position 1,183,337 of record NZ_LN898221.1, on the reverse strand, counting down.
CGGCATTGTCATTGGCGAGCAAGGAAATGGCGAACAAGGCAGCGTTAGCAGCGCCAGCTTCACCAATGGCGAAAGTGGCCACAGGCACGCCTTTGGGCATTTGCACGATGGACAATAAAGAATCTTCGCCGCGCAAATACTTACTCGGAACCGGTACTCCTAAGACAGGTAAAGTGGTTTTGGCCGCCACCATGCCTGGCAAGTGTGCTGCACCGCCAGCGCCAGCAATAATGGCTTTCAGGCCGCGTGCGCGGGCTTGTTCGGCATATTCAAACATCAAATCCGGGGTGCGATGGGCAGAAACCACTTTGCATTCAAACGCCACGCCAAATTGTTGTAAGAAGGCTGCAGCATGTTGCATGACGTTCCAGTCACTGTTGCTGCCCATAATGATGCCCACTTGTACCATAGTAAACTTTCCTGTTATTTCGATTGTTGTGCCGCGCGTTTGGCAGCGGCACTGTGAGGGTAGAGTACGCGCACACGTTTCCAAGTTTCGCGTGCAATGTCTTTTTGCTGCATGTCGTATTGGCATTGGCCAACACTGTACAAAGCCTCAGCCGCACGAATGTGTTGCGGGAAGCGCTGTTGGAATTGGCGACCGACAGCAATGGTCGATTCACATTGTTTGAGGTTTTTGTGCGACAGCATCAGCAAATACATGCCATTGCTGGCTTCATTGCTGCCATCACCACCATTGGCATATGGGCGCAGGGTTTGGATGGCTTGGTTGTATTTTTTTTGCTGAAATTGCTGATAGGCACGGCTGTAGGTTTGGTCGGTTTTTAAGACCGTGGTGTCGATGTGGGTGGTGTTGGCACGCACGCCTTGGTTCTTGGCCAACACGCCTATGCTTTGGTTCAGGCCGACTTGTTGGCGGGTCAAACGCTGCACTTGCTCTTGCAATAAGGTGATGTTTTGTTCCAGCAGTTTCACATGCTCTTGCAGCATCTCCACTTCATTCACCGCTTCTTCTGATTCAACGGCTGGCGCAGTTGCTGCATGATTGATGTGGCCATCGGGATTGGGAGCAGAAGCCGCAGCCACAGTAGGCTCGGGTGTGGCAGTGGCGGCCGTGTTGGATGGAGGGGCGATGCTTTGACACGCGCTGAGTAAGACACTGAAGGCGACACCACTTAATCCAACGCGTTTCATCATGATTCAATCCTGAGTTTGTTTGACCAGTAAAGTCATGCCGTCGCCTACAGGTAAGGTGATGGCCACATAACGAGGGTCATCTGGCATGGCGCGGTTGAACTGCTGCAAGATGCTCACACTGGGTGGACTGTCTGCTTGAGTGGCCTGTAACACCCGCCCGCCGAGCAAAACATTGTCTATGGCGATGATGCCACCGACACGCACCAATTCCAAACACAAATCCACGTATTGCGGCGTCGGCGCTTTGTCGGCATCGATGAATGCCATGTCAAAACTGCCAGCGTGACCTTCTTCCAACAACTCTTGTAAGCTGAACAAAGCCGGTTGCAAACGCAATTCGATTTTGTCGGCCACGCCCGCTTCTTGCCACACTTGTTGCGCCAAGTCGGTAAAACTGGCATTCAAATCGCAAGCGATGATGTGCGCATCGTCCGGCAAGGCCAAAGCCATGGCGGTACTGCTGTAGCCAGTGAACACACCCAATTCCAAGTATTTGCGGGTTTGGGTGAGTTTGGCCAACCACACCAATAGTTGTGCTTGTTCCGGCGCAAGACTCATTTTGCCTAAGCGATGCCCAGTATTGCGCGCGCGCAAGCGTTGTAATACTTCAGGTTCTTTGGGGCCTATGGCGTGCAAATATTGCGCCAACTCGGGCGCAATACTCCATGTTTCTACCGTCACAACAATTAATCAGCGCTGGTTTGGTAAGTGTAAGCAGGTTTAGGCAATTCAGCGGCTTCAAAGCTGTTTTGTTCTTCGTCTTTTAACGTCACGTCCCACAATTTGCCACGGTTGGTCAAACGACCTTCTGCCACATCTGGGTTTTTCTCCAGATAGTCATTCATGAATTGGGTGAATTCTGATTGGTAGTTGTACATAGTTGTTCTGCCGAATGCGGTTGGTCTAAGGACAACCAACACTGAGGTGTAAATAAAGCCGTATTATAACCAATCTTGTCTCGACTAGGTAGTTTGATGAGGCACAAACGCAGTTTTCAAACATGAAAAGCAAGCATTTAGCGTATAATGCACGCCGATACAATCAGCAGCGGCGTCCTGTAAGGCGTCGGAATCTATGACAAATAAGCGGTTAAGAAAAACAGCTGCCGCAGACGGCAGCACGGTGCCAGCATTGGTTTTGGACGGCAAAGACTTTGGTTTGAGTCTGTCGCGCTTGAGCAATGCGGCGCAAAAAGTAGTGAAACAATTACACCAAAGTGGTTTTGATGCCATGGTTGTGGGCGGCGGCGTGCGCGATTTGATGGTGGGTTTGACACCTAAGGATTTTGACATTGCCACCAATGCCACGCCCGAAGAAGTGCGCGCCTTGTTCAAACGCAGCCGCATCATCGGCCGCCGTTTTCGCATTGTGCATGTGATGGTGGGGCCGGAAACCATAGAAGTCACCACTTACCGTGGCGGCGATGAGGTGACACAAAACGAACAAGGTCGCATCATGCGTGACAATACCTTTGGCAGCCAAGCCGAGGATGCGTTACGCCGCGACTTTACTTGCAATGCCTTGTATTACGATGCCATGGCCAATCAAGTGATTGATTACCATCACGGTGTTGCCGACATCAAGGCGCAGCGTTTGGTGATGATAGGTGAGCCCAAACAGCGTTTTCGTGAAGACCCAGTGCGGGTATTGCGGGCGCTGCGTTTGTCGACCAAATTGGGTTTTGAATTGGATGCTGCAATCGCGGCGGTGATGGCCGAGTGTTCACCATGGTTGGGAGCAGAGCCACCCGCCCGTTTGGTGGATGAGTTAATCAAATTATTGTTGTCAGGCCATGCCTTGGCTTGTTTGCACAATACCCGCCGTTTGGGCATAGACACTTCGGTACACCCATTTTTACAGGTGTTGATCGACCAAGATTTGGACGAGCCTTTCATACAATTGGCCTTGGAAAACACTGATACCCGTATCAAACAAGGCAAACACGTCTCCATCGGTTTCTTATTGGCAGCTTTGTTGTGGCCGAAAGTGCGCAGTGCGTGGCAAGCCTGTATCGCCAGCGGCCTGAAAAGCCAATTTGCCTTGAATGAGGCGATAGAGCAAGTGCGGGTGGAATTGGACAGCAGCAGTTGGGGTTTGCCACACCGCATGACCGCCATGTGCCGTGAAATCTGGCAAATGCAAGCACAGTTTGACAATCAGCGAGGCCAACGTCCGTTTCGTTTGTTGGCGCAAGCGCGTTTTCGTGCCGCTTATGATTTCTTATTGTTGCGTCATGAAGTGGGTGAGGACAATACCGACAGCGTGGTGTGGTGGCAGCATTTCCAAGCGGTGTCGGACGATGAGCGCGCTGCCATGGTGCAAGCGCAGCCAGTGGCGATAGAGGGTGAGGGCACGCCTGCCACCAAAAAACGCCGCCGCCGTCGCAAACCGAAAACCGCCAACAAATCTGAGAGTGCATGATGATGCAGTCAGCATTAATCGCCTTGGGCAGCAATTTGTCTGAGCCGGTGACGCAAATACAACGCGCCATCAAATGCTTAGCCGAACAAGAGCACATTAGCTTACAGGCCGCATCTGCCTTGTATCGCACCGCACCTGTGGGCTACACAGATCAACCCGATTTCATAAATGCGGCAGTGCACATAGAAACCAGCTTGGCTCCTATGGTATTGTTGCGGGTGCTCAATCAGATAGAAGCCGAATTTGGGCGTGAACGCAGCTTTCAGAATGCGCCGCGCACCTTGGATTTGGACATGATTGATTATGCGGGCCAGCAATGGCAAACAGAACGTTTGGTGTTGCCACACCCACGCGCACATGAGCGTGGGTTTGTGTTGATTCCATTGGCTGATATTGTACCGAAACATGAGTTGGGAGCGCATGGGTCGGTGCTGCAGCTGTTGCAGGGTGTGGATGTCAGCGACATCGAGCGTTTAAGCGTGCCTGCATGGAATGGCAATGCCACATCACATTAATTAGGAGTCAACATGGATTATCGCTATTTGGTGGTTGAAGGCTCAATCGGCAGCGGCAAAACCGCCCTCAGTCGCAAATTGGCACAGCATTTTGAATGTGAATTGTTGAGTGAGGCACCAGAACAAAATCCATTTTTAACCAAGTTTTATTTGAATGCCGCCAACCATGGTTTGGCGACGCAATTGCATTTTTTGATGGAACGCGCCGCCGCCGCCAGCATCGTCTTGGAAGAAGACCGGCAACACCAACGTGTGGTCAGTGATTTCCTGTTGGAAAAAGACCAAATCTTTGTGCCTATCGTGTTACAAGACGATGAAGCCACTTTATACTGGCAGGTAAAGCAACAAGTCTTGCCCGAATACCCCGTACCGGATTTGGTGATTTACCTGCAAGGCAAACAAACGGCGAACAAGCAAGACAGCAATGGCTCACAATCGGCGCATTACAAATTGTTCCCGAATGGTTACATGACGCAAGTAGACGATGAATACAGCCATTTCTTCCATTTGTATACCCATGCGCCTTTGTTAATCGCCAACACCGATGAATTGGATTTCATTCACAATGACGAGCATTTTCAATTATTGCTCAATACCATGCAAAACATGCGTGGCTCACGTCATTATTTGAATTTGAATGAAACCACGCCTCAATAAAAGAAGCACAACATGATTACTGTAAGCACTTTAAATAAAATGAAACAAGCGGGCGAAAAAATCGCCATGCTGACCTGTTACGAAGCCAGTTTTGCCAGTTTGATGAGCGATGCCGGCGTGGACATGTTGTTGGTAGGCGATTCGCTCGGCATGACGGTGCAAGGCCACGATTCGACTTTGCCTGTGACCTTGGCCGACATGGTTTACCACACCCGTGCGGTGGCGCGTGGCAATAAAAACGCCATGATTGTGACCGATTTGTCGTTTGGCAGCTTTCAGCAAAGCAAAGAACAGGCATTTGCCGCTGCGGTAGAACTGATGCAAGCCGGTGCGCACATGGTCAAATTAGAAGGCGGTGTGTGGATGGCAGAAACCACCGAATTCTTGCAAATGCGTGGCATACCTGTGTGTGCCCACATTGGTTTGACGCCGCAATCGGTGAATGCGTTTGGTGGCTATAAGGTACAAGGCAAAGGCGATATGGCAGCGCAAGCACTGTTGGCCGATGCCAAAGCACATGACGCTGCCGGTGCGGCTTTGGTATTGATGGAATGTGTGCCTGCGGCTTTGGCAGCAGAAGTCACGCGTGCGGTCGCTTGCCCAACCATAGGCATAGGTGCGGGCGCGGAGTGCGATGGTCAAGTGTTGGTGATGCACGATATTTTGGGCGTGTTCCCCGGTAAAACTGCCCGCTTTGTGCGCAACTTTATGCAAGGCCAAGACAGCATACAGGCCGCTGTCAGCGCCTATGTCAATGCGGTAAAAAAATCTGAATTTCCTGCTGCAGAGCATCAATTTAACGCGTAAGATACGCGTCATCTAAGCGTAACAGGCTGTCAATATCGGTTATTGACAGCCTGTGTGCTTGCCAGAATAGGATTTCAGTGATGCAAATTATCACAACAATTAAAGAATTGCGTGCATGGCGCAGCGGCGTGGACCAAGTGGCGTTTGTGCCGACCATGGGCAATTTACACGATGGTCATTTGGCTTTGGTGAAAGAAGCCACAGAGCAAGCTGCGCATGTGGTGGTGAGTATTTTTGTGAACCGTTTGCAATTTGGTCAAGGCGAAGACTTCATGTCTTATCCGCGCACTTTGGATGCGGATGCGGCCAAATTGGCAGCGGCCGGTGTGGAAGTGTTGTTCGCACCGAATGAAGCCGAATTGTACCCACATGTGAGCCAAAGCTACCAAGTGGAACCACCGCATTTGCAAAATGAATTGTGTGGCGCTTTCCGCCCCGGTCATTTCCGCGGTGTGGCCACGGTGGTGAGCAAATTGTTCAACATCGTGAAGCCCAATGTGGCCTGTTTCGGTAAAAAAGACTACCAACAATTGGCGGTGATTCGTGGTTTTGTCGAAGACTTGAATTTTGACATCCGCATTGTGGGTGTGGACACCGGTCGCGCCGCCGATGGTTTGGCCTTGTCCAGTCGCAATGGTTATTTGACCGAAGCCGAACGTGCACAAGCGCCGCAGTTATACCAAGTATTGAGCGAGATGGCCGCCGAGATACGCGCAGGCCGTCAAGACTATGCGAAATTGGAACAAAACGCGATTGTCCGCTTGCAAGGCCAAGGCTGGGTGGTGGACTATATTGAAGTGCGCCATGCGGGCGATTTGCAAATCGCCCATGCCGGAGACGCGCATGTGGTGGTGTTGGCGGCGGCGCGTTTGGGCAAAACCCGTTTAATTGATAATTTGGAAATTCATTTGGAGGCCTAAATGGCATTGAAACAGATATTGGCTGTGATGTGTTTGACCGTACCGATGTTGGCATGGGCAGAAAATTCAATCGTGGGACAATGGGCGATGCCCGTACCGAATAATCCCCAATGTTCTGAGCTTTACAGCTTTGATGCAGATGGCCAATTTGCTGTTTCCAGTGACCAAGAACGGGTTACAGGCCGCTATGACATTCAAGCAACACCGGCCTTGCCACAAATGAATATGGCGTTTGTCAGTGACAACAACATGACCGATTGCTTTGGCAATACGGTAGACCAAACCGGTCAAAAAGACGCGCATTACCTCAAATGGGACAATGAAAACATGGTGCAGTTTTGCAGTGATGTCACCGGCCAAAACTGCCCAGTGAAATTGTACCGCCAGTAATACTGTGACTTTTCCGCGTTAAGCTGGGTTAGTTTCGGCAAAAGACCGCCATATTGTTGCGTAACATTGCGATAATATGGCGGTCTGTCATGGTTAGCATCAACACATTGGAAACAAGATGAAAGCTAAGTTGTTAATGAGTGCTGCGGCTTTATGGCTCAGCGCTTGTGTGGTGGCGCCGTACAACCAACCCAATATGGCTGCAGGGGCAGTTTTGGGTGGAGCGACCGGCGCGCTGATTACCCACGATGCCCGTGGTGCCATCGGTGGCGCGTTGATAGGCGGTGCTTTGGGCAGTTTGGTCGACAATAACCGTGGTTATTATGGTGGCAATGGCTATTATGGTGGTTACCAACAGTCTTACAGGCCGACTTATGGCCGTCCAAGTTATGGTTATGGCTATGGTCCGCGCAATGATTACCGCGGTTACCGTCGTTGAATGGGAGAAATGAGATGAAACACTGCTCTGTGCTGTTGCTCACAGCGATGGCCTTATTATTAAGTGCGTGTATTGTGCCGTATCACGATGGTGGTCGTGGCAACGGTCATGGTCATTATAAAAAACAGGGTTACCATGGTCACCCAGGCAACAGTGCTTATGGTCACAGCCAAGGCAAGGGACCGCACCGTTAAACTGTCTTAAAAAGCCAAGCCGAACCCAGTGTTCGGCTTTTTGCATATGTGGCATAAGCAATAACAGAGGCTTATGCTACAATGGGCGCTTTATTTTGCATCAGATTTTTCAGGACGCCTTATGAGTTTGAAGTGTGGCATTGTTGGTTTACCAAACGTGGGTAAATCCACCTTATTTAACGCCTTAACCAAAGCCGGTATTGAAGCGGCAAACTACCCATTTTGTACCATAGAACCGAATGTGGGCATTGTTGAAGTACCCGATACCCGCATGGATGAGTTGGCCAAAATTGTGAACCCACAAAAAATCCAACCGGCCATCGTGGAATTCGTCGACATCGCCGGCTTGGTCGCTGGTGCCAGCAAAGGGGAGGGCTTGGGCAACCAATTCTTGGCCAATATCCGTGAAACCGATGCGATTGTGAATGTGGTGCGTTGCTTTGACGACGACAACATCGTGCATGTGGCCGGTAAAGTAGACCCGATTGCCGACATTGAAACCATAGGCACCGAATTGGCCTTGGCCGATTTGGCCTCAGTTGAAAAAGCCATCATCCGTGAAGGCAAAAAAGCCAAGTCTGGTGACAAAGATGCGCAAAAATTGGTCAGCATCATGGAACGATTGCAAGCGCATTTGGACCAAGGTTTGCCAGTGCGTTCAGCCGGTTTAGACGCAGAAGAATTGGCCATCATCAAACCTTTGTGTTTGTTGACAGTTAAACCTGCGATGTACGTGGCCAACGTGGCCGAAGATGGCTTTAGCAACAACCCATTCTTGGATGCTTTGACTGAGTTGGCGAATAAAGAAAACGCGCCAGTTGTCGCAGTGTGTGCAGCGATGGAAGCGGAAATTGCTGACTTAGATGACGCTGACAAAGCCGAGTTCTTGCAAGAAATGGGTTTGGAAGAGCCGGGCTTGAACCGTTTGATTCGTGCCGGTTACGATTTATTGGGTTTACAAACTTACTTCACCGCAGGGGTGAAAGAAGTGCGTGCTTGGACCATACACAAAGGCGACACCGCACCGCAAGCTGCGGGCGTGATTCACACCGACTTTGAACGTGGTTTCATTCGTGCACAAGTGATTGCATTTGCCGACTACATTGCCTTGGGCGGTGAGGCGAAAGCCAAAGAGGCCGGTAAAATGCGCGCTGAGGGCAAAGAATATGTGGTGGCTGACGGCGACGTCATCAACTTCTTATTCAATGTTTGATTAACAACAGCGCCTTTTTTAAGGCGCTTTGTTTTGGAAACACACCATGCAGACCATCCTTTATTTTCATGGCTTCGAGTCCAATTGCCAAACCGAGAAATTCGCGCGCACCAAGGCATTTTTCAGCGCGCAAGGGTATGAACTCATAGGCTTAAACGTGGATTACACCGACATTCCGCCACCTGTCATCGATCAGATTGTGGCGGAAATCTTTTCTTTGCACGATGTGGTGGCGTGCATCGGTTGCAGTTTGGGCGGCTATTGGGCCAATCGCAGTGCGGTCTTGCATTTGGTGGCGGCGGCGATTGTCAATCCAGCCTTGAAGTTTTACCACACCCATTTGAAAAAATACCCGGGCTTGGCTGCGTATAAGAATGAGGCAACTTACACCGAATCCAATTTCGCCCCGCGCTTGGTGATGCTGGGCACGGCCGATGAGGTGTTGGATTATCGCATTGCCAAGCAGGCTTTTCCGCAAGAAGAGGTACAACTGATTGAAGGTGGTAGCCATGCAGGCTATGATTTTCTGGACGAGTTTTTACAGGCCGCTTTGGTCACGGTAAAACAGCAGTAAGAGGTTTGAGCAGTCAACACAGACACATCTTGTTTTCAATCTTTTTGTTGAAAAATGGAAGGCAGCCCATGAGCACTTATAAAATAGGCATAGTGGTAGGCAGTTTGCGCAAAGAATCGATTAACCGTCAATTGGCGCAAGCGGTGGCGAAATTGTTACCGCCTGATTTCAGCGCCGAATTCATTGAAATCGGTGATTTGCCCTTGTACAACCAAGATTTGGATGGCAATCAGCCCGCAGTCGTGGGCGCCTTCAAACAACACATCGAACAACAACACGGCATTATTTTTGTCACCCCTGAATACAACCGTTCCATCCCCGGCGTCTTGAAAAATGCCATAGACCACGGCTCGCGTCCGTATGGACAAAACTCGTGGAGTGGCAAAGCCGTGGGTATTATGGGGACTTCAAGTGGTGCACCAGCCACTTCCATGGCACAACAGCATTTACGCAATACCTTGGTATTTTGTAATATGCCTGCTTTGAATCAGCCTGAAGCCTATATTCAATGGCGCGATGGCATGATAGATGCAGAGGACAAGTTCAATGAGCGTACCGGCAGCTTTATGCAAAACTGGGTCGATGCCTATGTGGCCTGGGTGAAGAAAAACGCTGCTTAAGCTTGGGCAGTGGCAACACAACGCGCTAGGGAGCGCGTTTTTTTATGTGAGTGAGTATGTTGATTAAGACGGCAACGGTGTTAAGCTTGTTGGTATTGTCCAATTTATTGATGACGATTGCGTGGTATTGGCACATCAAGCCGGGCAATGCGCTGATGCCCATGTGGAAAATCGTGATGATTTCCTGGGGCATCGCCTTGTTTGAATACTGTTTGGCGGTGCCGGCCAACCATTATGGTGCGGCTTGGGGCATACGCCCGTTTCAGTTGAAAATCATGCAAGAAGTCATCACGCTGACGGTGTTTGCCTTGTTTGCGGTGTTCTACCTCAAAGAAGGCTTTAAAACCAATTACCTCATCAGTTTTGGTTTTATCTTGTGCGCGGTGTATTTCGCGTTTAAAAAATAATTTGTGCAGTTTTGGGGAATTTATGGCGGCATATCGGGATTTATTCATCGTGTCTTCGGCCTTGGTCACTTCTTATGGCTTGATGCCGACCGCCGATAGGGTGGCGCAAACCATGCAAACCTTGCAAAGCATACGGGAGCGGGCGCTAGACGCAGACATCGTGGTATTGGAATTGTCGCGTGAACGCATACCCGATGAATACGAGCAGATGTTTTTACAGGCCGGTGCCAAGATGGTGATGCATTTCTTTGGCCACCAAGCGGTGCAGCGCAATTACCAAGTGTGTTCCCCTGAGCGCGATCCTGCTGGCAGTTCGATTAAGAATCTAAACGAAATCACCGCCATGCATGCATTTTTACAATGGTGCATCGAGCAGAGTTATTTGGCCCCGTATCGGCGTGTGTTCAAGATTTCAGGCCGCTACAGCTTGTGCGCGCCGTTTCAGCAAGAGGTGTATCAAGATGAGCAGTTTCAAGGGCGCTGTGCTTTTTTGCGTTTAAATCATTCTTATCTGGATGCATCCACCAGCGGCAGCTTCAAATACATGTACATGACGCGTTTGTGGAGTTTCGATCCGGTGTTATTGCCCAAATTAGAAACGTGGTTTGAGGTGATGCTAGACTTGTTGGTGAAGCGCTACGAGGCCGGTGGTTACACCGATATTGAGCATTTGCTGGCGGTGGTGATACCGCGCAAATACTGCATCTATTTGGACAAAGTCGGTGTAGAAGGCTTAATCGGATTGCATGGGCAGCGCGTGGTGGAGTAAAACGCGCTGGCAATTGGGTTAGACCCCAAGGCCATCTATCCTGTAAAATGGCGCACAGCACAAATGTTATGAGGCTTTCAGGCGTCCTGAAAGCTCTTTTTTCTATCATCGTTTTGTAAAGACAGCAGCAATGAGCGGATTAATCAACGAATTACAACAGCGCGGTTTGATAGCCCAAACCACCGACGCGGAAGCCTTACAACAATTATTGGATCAAGAACAGATTTCTTTGTATTGTGGTTTTGACCCTACCGCAGACAGCTTGCACATTGGTCACTTATTGCCTGTTTTGGCCTTGCGCCGCTTCCAATTGGCTGGCCACAAGCCCATCGCCTTGGTCGGCGGTGCCACTGGTATGATTGGTGACCCGAGTTTTAAAGCGGTAGAGCGCAGCCTGAACACGCCCGAAACCGTGGCCTCTTGGGTGGAAAAAATCCGCAATCAATTGACGCCATTCTTGTCGTTTGACGGCGACAATGCCGCCACCATGGCCAATAACCACGATTGGTTTGGCGGCATGGGCTGTTTGGATTTCTTGCGCGACATCGGTAAGCATTTCTCGGTGAATGCGATGATGAACAAAGAATCGGTGAAACAGCGTTTGGACCGCGACGATGTCGGCATTTCGTTTACCGAATTCGCTTACAGCCTGTTGCAAGCCTATGACTTCACCCAATTGAACAGCCGCCATGGCTGCAAATTGCAAATCGGTGGTTCTGACCAATGGGGCAACATCACCGCCGGCATAGACTTGACCCGCCGCTTGAACAAAGACACCGTGTACGGCTTGACCTTGCCTTTGGTCACCAAAGCCGATGGCACCAAATTCGGTAAAACCGAAGGCGGCGCGGTGTGGTTGGAAGCGAAGAAAACCTCGCCTTACCAGTTCTACCAATTCTGGCTCAAAGTGGCCGATGCCGATGTGTACAAATTTCTGAAATTCTTCACCTTCTTAAGCGTGGAAGAAATTGATGCCATCGAGGCGGCCGACCAAGCCAGCGGCAGCAAGCCTGAAGCACAGCGCATTTTGGCCGAACAAATGACGCGCTTAATTCACGGCGAAGAAGCCTTGGCTGCAGCACAGCGCATTTCAGCCAGTTTGTTTGCTGAAGACCAAAGCGATTTGACCGAAAGCGATTTCGAGCAATTGGCTTTGGATGGTTTACCCACATTCAAAGCCAGTGGCAGCATGAATGTGGTCGAAGCCTTGGTGTTGACCGAGTTGGCTAAATCGAATAAAGAAGGCCGTGGTTTTGTCGCCAGCGGTGCCGTGGCCTTGAATGGTGCGCTTGCCACAGCCAACAATCCCAACCATGCAGCCGAAAAGCCTGATGATGCGTATTTGTTGACCGAAGCCGACCAACGCTTTGGCAAATACACCATCATCCGTCGGGGTAAAAAATTGCATGCTTTGTTGGTGTGGGCATAGTATCTTTTAAGTCTTTACAAGCGGCCTGTAAGTTTACAGGCCGCTTTTTTAATCGCTATCATTAACCAACAGTTAATCTTCATTGACTGTAGCCGGCTTGTTAGGACAGTGGATATCGCTTACAGTGGCTGCAATTTCAACCGCAAACGCTTAACAGGATAACCGACATGAAAAAAACCGCAATGGGCTTGATGGGCGCAATGGCAATGGTGGCCGCAATGGCCGTTCAAGCCGCACCTGTGACCTATAATTTCGACCCCGACCACACTTACCCTAGTTTTGAAGCCGACCATTTCGGTGGCATCTCGACTTGGCGCGGTAAATTCACCCAATCTTCAGGCAAAGTGGTCTTGGATGCGGCCAAAAAAACCGGCCAATTGGAAGCGGTCATCAAAATGGATTCTTTTGATAGTGGCAATGCAGCCTTGAACACCCATGCCAAAGGCCCTGAAATCTTGGACGTGGCCAAATACCCAACTGCGGTTTACAAAGGCACCTTAAGCCATTTCAAACAAGGCAAACCAACAGCCGTGGTAGGCCAATTGACTTTACACGGCGTGACCAAGCCTTTGACCTTGAAAGTCGATTCATTCAAGTGTTTTGTGAACCCGATGAGCAAAAAAGAGACTTGTGGTGCCGATGCTTCAGCCAAGTTTGACCGCTCTGACTTTGGCATAGGCTATGGCAAAGATTTTGGTTTCAAAATGCAAACCAAATTGCGCATCCAAGTCGAAGGCATACGCGAATAAGCATGCAAGATTAAGTTAAAACGCACCCGTAAGAGGTGCGTTTTTTTATGGATGTGATAGCCTAAGTCAAAGCGTCAAACTTTTTTCGGCGCTTGCAGTCTGCATAATAAGAAACACATTGAAACATCACTCCCGAACCAGTTGAATTTGTTTTAGGAATCCTTATGAGCACTTCATTAAACAGTTTCAAATCGCAGCAAACACTGGAAGTGGCAGGCAAAACCTACCACTATTTTGATTTACAGGCCGCATCTGCACACATAGGCGATGTGTCGCGCCTGCCCAAATCCCTCAAAGTCTTATTGGAAAACCTGTTGCGTTTCGAGGACGATGTGTCGGTAAAAGCCGACGACATCAAGGCCATCGCTGCATGGTTGCAAACCACGTCCAGCACGCAGGAAATCCAATACCGTCCCGCGCGCGTGTTGATGCAAGACTTTACCGGTGTGCCGGCAGTGGTGGATTTGGCGGCGATGCGCCAAGCGATGCAAACAGCCGGTGGTGATGCCAATAAAATCAACCCTTTGTCGCCAGTGGATTTGGTCATAGACCATTCGGTGATGGTAGACCATTTTGCCAGTGGCAATGCGTTTGATTTGAATGTGAAATTGGAAATGCAGCGCAATGAAGAGCGTTACCAATTCTTGCGTTGGGGTCAACAAGGGTTTGACAATTTCCGCGTGGTGCCGCCAGGTACCGGTATTTGCCACCAAGTGAATTTGGAATACTTGGGGCAAACGGTGTGGACACGTGACATAGACGGCAAGACTTATGCCTTCCCTGATACCTTGGTGGGAACTGATTCGCACACCACCATGATCAATGGCTTGGGCGTGTTGGGTTGGGGCGTGGGCGGTATTGAAGCGGAAGCGGCGATGTTGGGGCAACCAGTGTCGATGTTGATACCGGAAGTGGTCGGCTTCAAGCTCAGCGGCAAACTGCGTGAAGGCATTACCGCCACCGATTTGGTGTTGACGGTGACGCAAATGCTGCGTCAAAAAGGCGTGGTCGGCAAATTTGTGGAATTTTTTGGCGATGGCTTGGCCGATTTGCCATTGGCCGACCGTGCCACCATCGCCAATATGGCGCCCGAATACGGTGCCACTTGCGGCTTCTTCCCAGTAGACGAGGTGACTTTGGGCTATTTGCGCCTCAGTGGTCGCGATGAAGACCGCATAGCCTTGGTTGAAGCCTATTGCAAGCAACAAGGTTTGTGGCGCCATGCTGGCGATGAGCCGGTGTTCACCGCGGTATTGGAATTGGACATGGGCACGGTCGAAGCCTCGTTGGCTGGCCCGAAACGTCCACAAGACAAAGTGGTGTTGGCGCAAGTGCCGCAAGCATTTAAACAATTCGTCGACAGTAGTGCGCCGGTGAGCAAGAAAGAATTGGCACGTTTGATTGGTGAGGGCGGCGCGGGTGCGGCCGTGGGCGCGGAAGAGTCGCTGGAAGACGAGCCTAGCATCGCCTGCAACATTGATGGTCAAACCCACCAATTGAAACACGGTGCGGTCGTCATCGCGGCGATTACCTCGTGTACCAATACCTCCAATCCGAGCGTGATGATGGCGGCCGGTTTGGTGGCGAAAAAAGCCTTGGAAAAAGGTTTGCAGCGCAAACCGTGGGTGAAATCGTCATTGGCGCCAGGCTCAAAAGTGGTGACCGATTATTTGTTACAGGCCGGCTTAACCGACGCTTTAAACCAATTGGGCTTTAATTTGGTTGGCTATGGCTGTACCACTTGTATTGGTAACTCAGGGCCTTTGCCCAAGGAAATTGAAGAGGCGATTAACCAAGGCAATTTGACCGTGGCGTCGATATTGTCGGGCAACCGCAATTTTGAAGGCCGTGTCCATCCATTGGTGAAGACCAACTGGTTGGCTTCGCCACCGTTGGTGGTGGCGTATGCATTGGCCGGCAGCGTGAAAATCAATTTGGACACCGAACCATTGGGACAAAATGCCCAAGGCGAAGACATTTATTTGAAAGACGTGTGGCCGAGCTCAGCCGAAATTGCCGATGCCGTGGCCCAAGTCGATACCGCCATGTTCCGCAAAGAATATGCGGCAGTGTTTGATGGCGATGCCACATGGCAAGCGATTGCGGTGAAACCTAGTCAGACTTATGACTGGAATGCAGATTCCACCTACATCCAACACCCGCCATTCTTTGAACACATAGGCGAGCCAACCCGCAGCATTGGCAATATTGAAGCGGCGCGAGTGTTGGCGGTGTTGGGTGATTCGGTCACCACCGATCACATTTCTCCCGCGGGTAATATTAAAGCCGATTCACCTGCCGGTCGCTATTTGCAAGAAAAAGGCGTGGCACCGATTGATTTCAACTCTTATGGCTCGCGCCGTGGCAATCATGAGGTGATGATGCGCGGTACGTTTGCCAATATCCGCATCAAAAACGAGATGTTGGACGGGGTAGAGGGTGGCTTCAGTGTGCATGTGCCAAGCGGCCAGCAAGAAGCGATTTACGATGTGGCGATGCGCTACCAAGCCGAACACACCCCGTTGGTGATTGTGGCGGGCAAAGAGTACGGTACCGGTTCGTCGCGCGACTGGGCGGCCAAAGGCACGCTGTTATTGGGTGTCAAAGCGGTGATTGCCGAGAGTTTTGAGCGCATACACCGTTCTAATTTGGTTGGCATGGGCGTGTTGCCGTTGCAATTCATCAATGGCGAAAGCCGCAGCAGCTTGGGCTTGACCGGACGTGAGCAAATCAGCATCCGTGGCCTCAGCGATGCCATTAAACCGCAGCAAACCTTGGAATTGCACATCACCCGTGCTGATGGCAGCAGCGTGAGCACGCAAGTGTTGTGCCGCATCGATACCTTAAACGAAGTGGAGTATTTTAAAGCTGGAGGCATTTTGCATTATGTGTTGCGCCAATTGATGGCGGCCTGAAAAATGCTTTGAAACATAGAGGTAGGTGTCTAAAACCGTTGGCATTGTGTTACGATGCAAACGGTTTTCTTTTTACATTGTCATAAAGGCTTAGCCATGTATGTGCGTGCTCGCAATCCCTATGTGCATTGGATCATAGGCAGTTTGGTATTTGTGATTTTGATGGTGTTGGTGTACAACTTGCGCACCATTTTGACGCCATTCATCGCCGCGGCCATCTTGGCCTACATCCTCAATCCCGTGGTCAACAAACTGACGCGCCTTAAAATGGGCCGTGGACTGGCGGCGATGTTGGTGACCTTGCTGGCGATTGCGTTGGTGGTGGGGCTGATTTTGTTCATCCTGCCGATGATGGCACAGCAAGCCGAGGCGGCGTGGCAACGGCTGCCAGACATGGTCAATTATGTGCAACACAAATTGATACCGATGATCAATCAAAGATTTCACACCCATTTGAGCCTGAATGGTCAAGTCATCACCCAATACGTGACCCAAAACAGCGAAGAAATCCGCGCTGGCCTGACCAAAGTCATGCCGTTTTTGGCCAACAAAGGCACGGCACTGATGCTGATGGCCGCCAATTTGTTTTTATTGCCGATTTTGCTGTATTACTTCTTGGCCGATTGGCCGCGTTGGGCCGATGGCACCCACCGCTTGATTCCGCGCCGCTATTTGGAGCAAGTGCTGCGCATAGGCGGTGAAATTGACAAAACCCTGAGCGAGTATTTGCGCGGCCAATTGTTGGTGATGATCATCGTCGGTTTGATTTACGGCGGTGGTTTGACGGTGGTGGGTTTGGATTCGGGTTTTGCCATCGGTATGGTGGCCGGCATGTTGGTGGTGATTCCGTATTTAGGCGCCTTCATCGGTTTGCTGTTGGCAACTTTGGCGGCGGCCTTGCAGTTTGGCACGTTTGGCGGCTTGGTATCGGTATGGTCGGTGTTTTTGGTCGGGCAATTATTGGAAAGCTATGTCATCACCCCACGTTTGGTCGGTGAGCGCATCGGTTTAACGCCGCTGTGGGTGATTTTTGCCTTGATGGCATTTGGCCAATTATTGGGTTTTGTCGGCATGTTATTGGCCTTGCCGATGGCGGCGATATGCTTGGTGTTGCTGCGCGAATTGACCCAATACTATTTCCGCAGCCCTTATTACCAACGCCACAATCAAGAATAAGCGGCCTGTAAGCCCAGATAGCGTGCTGTCGGTTGCCCGAAGCTGTGGCAGCACGTTACAATGTCTCATCCCTATTCACATATTAAAGCCACTTCTGTGTCGCAATTGATTTTCAATTTTGACAACCAAGCTTACCCGAATTTTGCCAAATTTTTGGGTCAGGCCAATCGCGAACTTTTGCAGGTCTTACAAAACCCGCACGAGCGTTTGGTCTATGTTTGGGGCGCAGAAGGTCGTGGCAAAAGCCATTTGCTCAAGGCTTGGACGGCGCAAGCCGTCAGTTTGGGTCACGCGGCCCAATATTGGGACGTGCGCACACGGCCGTTTGCTTTGGCGTCGGCACAAGCTGAATTCATCGCCATCGATGGCATCGAATTTCTGGACGACACCGAACAACAAGATTTGTTTCACATGTTCAATCAAATCCGCGATGGTCACCATGGCTATTTGCTGATGAGCGCCAACGTGCCGCCGCTGCAATTGGATTTGCGCGAGGATTTGCGCACGCGCATGGCCTATGCCTTGGTGTATGAGCTGAAAACCTTGAACGATGATGAAAAACTCGAGGCCTTGAAAAGTCTGGCGCAAACGCGGCAATTGGCCATAGGCGATGATTTGTTCAAATACCTGTTGCAACACTGGCGCCGTGACATGGACTCTTTGGTGACCATGGTGCAAAAATTAGACGATTACTCGTTGATGACGGGGCGCCGCATCACCTTACCACTCCTCAAACAACTGCTTGAAGACACCCATGAATTTAGCCATATTTGATTTAGACCATACCTTAATCGCCAGCGATTCCGATAATGAATGGCCGAAATACCTGATGCACAAAGGCATCGTCGACGCCGCGTTTGTGGCCAAGAAAAACGACTATTTCTATCAGCAGTATTTGCAAGGCCAGTTGAATGTGGACGAATTTCTCGAGTTCCAATTAGAACCGCTCACGCGCTTTAGCATGGCAGAATTGGCCGAAATGCACCAAGAATTCATGCGCGATTTTATACGCCCGACCATCACCGACAAAGCGCGCGGCTTGGTGACGCAACACCAACAAGCCGGTGACGATTTATTACTGATTTCCGCCACCAATGAATTCATCATTACCCCGATTGCGCACGAATTTGGCATTACCGAAGTGATAGGCGTGAGCTTGGAAATTGGCGCCGATGGCCGCTATACCGGCGAGTATATAGGTGTGCCAAGCTACCAAGCCGGCAAAATCACCCGCTTGGAGCAGTGGCTACAGGCGCAAGGCAAAACCCGCGCCGATTATGACAAAATCTATTTCTACAGCGATTCGCGCAACGACATGCCTTTGCTCAAAGACGTTAGCAATCCAGTGGCGGTGAATCCCGATGACACCTTGCTGGCCCATGCACGTGAGCATGGCTGGCCCATCGTGCATACCCACTAAGCCATGCACAGCGGCCTGCAACGACTGGTGTGTAAACTGGGCGTGTTTTGGGCCGGTGTTTGCTTGTCTGCGGCGGCATATGCCGATGCTTGCGAACTGACAGTATTGCAGCAATTGGGTTGGCAAACCAGCGCTGCAACAGTGTCCACCGATGATAGGGGCAGTGATGTTAACAGCGTGGCGGTGTGCCAAGCCCAGAGCTTGGAGGCGGCGCAAGCGCAACGCTTGTTGAAATTGCAAGTAGGGCACGCCCATGATTTACAGGCCGCATTGTATGGCCAAAGCAGTCGCTGTGCGTTTCAAATGCAGGTCAGACGCGCTGTGTTTGAGGCGACACGTAAATTGTCTGCCAACCGTGGCTTTCGCTTTACTTGGGTGCAAAGCGGTTGGTTGAGTTTTAGCGGTGGCAGCGAAGCACAAGGGTGGCGCGCCACCAAAAGCTTTGGCCGCCGCTATGAACCGCTGTGGCGCAACAGTCTTGCGTTTGACGCGTTTGTGCACGGACGTTTGCGTACCGAATGCGGCACGGGCAGGCAAATTGCGCAACTGAGCATGTTGCGGGAATTGTTTGGCGATGAAGGTTTTGACCGCATGTTTAGCGCATCTGAGCTCAGCATAGGCACGTTTGTGTCGCTGCACGACAGCGACAGTATCTTATTGGGTCGGCATAAGGGCGAGCAATTCGCCGATGGCAATGGTCGTAAGACCGCAGCGATGGGCAAACAAGCTTGGTTGGGTGCGCCGGGTTTTATTGAACATGTGAAACCCAAGTCTTTTGTGGATGACATCAGCAATCAGGCCGAGAATTTTATCATTGTCGATGTGGGCGATGCGGCGCAACAGCAGTTACAGGCCGCACAAGGCTTTGAGCGCATCAATGCCGATAACGAACGCATTTGGTTGTGGTCGCAGCAGCTGACCATGGTGGGTGAGCGTTATTTTGAGCGTTTACTGTATGAGAAAGATGCGCGTTTGTGGCAAGCTTTGCCTGCAAAACAATACCGCATCGCCAAGCACATGCAAGACACTTTGGCACAGCCGCAGTATCGGCAATTTCAGGTGTATGTGCACCCGATGGGCACCAAGCCTTTGGCTTACCACATTGCCCGCTTGTTAGACCGCAATCCGCGCACGCCGTACAAAATTGAATTGGCATTGCACAATCTGCCTACCGAAATCTACCCACGTTGGGTGCAATTTCAATTGCAGCAATGCCGTGAACACACAACAGCGACGCCACACACCGCGTCCTGAAAGGATGACATGAGCAATTACAAGATTAAGACCATCAACACGTTTTTCAAGCGCGCGGTATCGGTATTGGAGCGTTTGGATGCGTGGCTGCCGCAGCCTTTGCAAGAGCCAAACTGGGCGGCCGAAGCGTTTCGCTGGCAGCAAGTAGGGCAGCAAGGGGTGTTGCAAGCCTTGCCCAAGCCGCACACGTTTCCGCTGTCGCGTTTGGCGGCGGTGGACAACCAAATGAAGCAATTGGTGCGCAATACCGAGCAATTTTTGGCTGGTCGTCCTGCCAACAATGCCTTGCTGTCAGGCGCACGCGGAACAGGCAAATCGTCGTTGGTCAAAGCCTTATTGCATGAATATGCCGATTTGGGCTTGCGCTTGATTGAGGTCGACAAACAAGATTTGGCGTCCTTGCCGAGTTTGTTAAAACTGTTACAAGGCCGGCCTGAAAAATTCATTGTGTTTTGTGATGACTTGTCGTTTGAACACGGTGACGATGGCTACAAAGCCTTGAAAACCGCATTGGACGGTGGTTTGTCGGTGCGGGCTGACAATGTGATTGTGTATGCCACCAGCAATCGCCGCCATTTATTGCCAGAGTATTTTGCCGAGAATACCGGTTATACCGGCGACAAAGGCGAGGTGCATCCGCAAGAAGCGGTTGAGGAAAAAGTGTCTTTGTCCGACCGCTTTGGTTTGTGGTTAAGCTTTTATCCATTTGACCAAATTGCCTATTTGCAAGCGGTGGAGAATTGGTTACAGGCCGCTGATGTGGTGTATGACGACACCGCCCGCAAAGCCGCGTTAAACTGGTCTTTGAGCCGTGGAGGCCGCTCTGGACGGGTGGCGTGGCAATTTGTGTGCGATTGGGTTGGGCGTTTGCCAGAAGAGCGCATTGTTGATTAAGCCGATGCGAGGCATGGAGTAATGTATTTAAAAATCCAGTGTAAACTGGATTTTTTATTGTCGGTAAAACAAAGAGATAGCGCTAAAAGTCATGATTTATTTGTAAATAGTAATTATTATCATTTACAAGGTAATTCTATTCGGCTATGATGCACGTAAGCTTAAAACGAACGAGCGAGGGGAGGCAAACATGCACAGCAAACTGGACGATGTTCCACAAACCTTACGCAACATTCATGCGAACTCCAAGCGTTTGATGTTGGCGACCGGACATGCCGCACAAACACCGTATGTGTGTCACGTGCCGTATGTGTGGGCGGAAGACGCTTACTGTGTGTGGATTGCCGATGTGACTGAAAGCATACGCCACTTGCGTTTGGCGGGTCAGGCCAGTGTGATGTTGTTGGAACAAGGTCATGGCCAACAATGTGCACAATTGGTTTGGATAGTTGAGGCCAGCGAAGTGGTGTATCAGTCGCCCGAATACCGAGAATTGTTATCAGCCTTGTGTGCGAGCACAGGGATGGATTTACAGGCCGCATTGAACATGGAATGCCAAGCGCTGTACCGCTTGCGCCCGGTGCAAGGCCGTTTGATGACCGATTTGAATGAAATTGTGGCGTTGACTGCCGCAGATTTGCATGAGGCATTAACGCCAACCAAACAAAAACCGACTGCCTTGGCAATCGGTTAGTACGGAGTTTATGAGGTGTGTTCCGTTTGCCCCCGCTTGTCGGGGGCGCTTTTTTTGTACGGCTATTATTGCGCTGTTAATGATCATTGTCAAACAAAAGATGCATTTGTGCTGGGATTTAAGCCGCCGCTCCAGTGCTTAAAACATAGGCATAGCGGTACAAACCTATCGCCAACCACAACATCAACAAGCCTATGCCAGTGTCGAGCATGCGCCAAGTGCGCGCTTTTTCAAACCAAGGCAACAGCAAACGCGCGCCGTAACCCACACCAAAAAACCACAATAGCGATGCCAATAAGGCCCCGCCCAAAAACGCCCATTTGTCGGCCATGCTCAAGGTGCCGGCGATGCCGCCCAAAATCACCACCGTGTCCAAATACACATGCGGATTGAGGAAGGTCAAGGCCAAGGCCATCAGCGCCACTTGTTTGCGCGTTTGTTTTTGTACTTGGTCGGCCTGTAAATGCATGGCAGAAGAGCCGGTATACGCGCTTTTGAAACAGCGATACGCGTACACACTTAAAAACAAGGCACCGACGATGGCAAGACTGAGACTGAGCCACGGAAATTTGGCAAACAAACTGCCCGCGCCCATGATGCCAAACGACATCAGACAAAAGTCGCCCAAAAAGCAAATGCCCGCCACCACAGCCACGTGTTGCTTGCTCAAACCTTGCTTGAGCAGATACGCATTTTGCGCGCCGATGGCGACAATCAAGCCCGCGCTCACCATTAAACCATGCCAAAAAACCATTGCAGTGCTTTCTAAATGTGATTTGTTGTCGCCATTATCACGACAGCGGCAAATAAATGAAACAAAACTGAATAAATTTTAGTAAGATTAAATTTTTCTTCATTTAGGGGCAAAAATGCAGCGCTTTGATAACAAACAAACCGAGGCTTTGTTGGCCGTGCTTGACCACGGCAGCTTCGAACGTGCGGCGCAAGAGCTGCGTTTGACCCCGTCGGCAATATCGCAACGGGTACGCGCTTTGGAGGCGCAATTGGGCATGCCGCTGGTGGAGCGCACACGTCCGTGCCGCCCGACGGCCTCGGGGCGGGCCTTATTGCAGTATTTGCGCCGCTCCAAATTGCTGGCCGAGGAATTCGCCTCGGCGTTTGCCGATTCTGAAGCGTTTATTCACGCGCCCATTGCCACCAACCATGATTCCTTGGAAACATGGTTATTGCCGGCTTTGGCGCCGGTGGCGACGGCCGAAAAAGTTTTGCTGCAATTGAGTGTGGACGACCAAGAATTTACCCACCAAAAATTGCAAGACGGCTCGGTAGTGGCGGCGATTTCCTCTAAGGACACGCCGATGAAAGGCTGCGAAGCCAAGCCTTTGGGCACGGTGCGCTATCGTTTGATGGCCAGTCCTGAGTTTCAGCAGCGCTATTTTGCTGCTGGCATTAACCATGCGACTTTGCGCACTGCACCCATGGTGCGCTACAACCACAAAGACTTTTTGCAACATGACTTTTTGCGCGAATTTTGCCATTTCAATGCCGATATCAGCCCGCAACTGACGATTCCCTCGACGCAGGCATTTTATCGGGCGGTGGAGCTGGGTTTGGGCTATGGCATGATTTTGGATGTGCAACAACAGCAATTGCAAGGTGATGTGTTGGATTTGCTGCCTGGGGCGTATGTGGACGTGCCGCTGTATTGGCATTATTGGCAGGTGCAATCGCCGAAAATGCAACGTCTGAATCAGGCCTTGATACAACATGCGAGCGCGTATTTACTGCCTTTGAGTGCCTAGGGTGGTGATTTGGATAACGTGATAGGCCGCAGCCTCACCTGACTCGGTGACGAAAAAGCATACAAGCTTCAAGGGCGTTGACGATGGTCGGTTACGTCTTACAGGCCGCATGTTTATGTGTCACATGATAATGTCGTGATGTAAAAGGTGTGAGTATTAACGATGGTGCTGGAGGTTTTATAGACTGCATGTTTGCGTATCAAGCCAGATGTAATCTCGTGGCAGCTTGTGGTCGATTTTAAGATTTACAGGCCGCATAGATGGCGGTTCATCTAAGACGCAGACAGTACTTAGCCGTTGATGCTTGAAGTGGGTGATAATTGGATGAGAACTGTATTGATAGGCGTTGCTGCGCTTAAGTGAGGCCTAGGTATTAGGGCAAGGCTGATGTCACGTGACAACAGGCTTTATGAGGCTTACAGGCCGCTTGTGCGTGCACAGCCGTCGCTGATGCTAATACTTGTTGGATGCGCTACTCATAATACTGCGGAGCTTACTCAAATGAATGGTGTGAATGGATGCTGCATTACCAATGCAAGCTGTGTTAGCAATACCTAGTAATCAGCACAAGAATCAAACAATGCGGCCTGTAAACGTAGGGAAGGTTTACAGGCCGCTATTCAAACATGTTTGAGCATTGTAGCTGTATTAAGGCAGCTTACAGGCCGCATATCGTGTGGGTTTATTTCGCTAAGACTTTGTCCAAGGCCTCGCTGAATAAGGCCACTGAGCGGTCTATGTCTTCGAGTTTGTCTAGGCCAAATAAGCCGATGCGGAACGATTTGTAGCTGGCGGGTTCGTCTACTTTCAAAGGCACACCGCCGGCGATTTGTACGCCTTCAGCGATGAATTTTTTGGTGTTGGAGATGTTGTCGTCATCGGTGAAACACACTACCACGCCCGGTGCGGCAAATTCATCGGCAGCAACGCTTTGCACGCCACGTTGTTTCATCACTTCACGGATGCGTGTGCCCAAGGTTTGTTGGCGTTGCTTCAATACATCAAAGCCAATTTTTGACGATTCCACCATCACATCGCGCAATACCGCCAAGGCATTGGTCGGCATGGTGGCGTGGTAGGCATGGCCGCCATTTTCGTAGGCTTGCATGATTTCCAACCATTTTTTCAAATCCATGGCAAAGCTGTTGCTGCTGCTGTTTTCCACTGCGGCCTTGCCGGCGGCGCTGAGCATCACCATGCCGCAGCAAGGCGGTGCAGACCAACCTTTTTGCGGTGCGGAAATCAACACGTCCACGCCCAAGTCTTGCATGTCTACCCAGATGCAGCCTGAAGCAATGCAATCGAGTACCAACAAGCCACCGACTTCGTGCGTGGCAGCGGCGATTTGGCGGATGTAATCATCGGGCAATATCATGCCAGCGGCGGTTTCGGTGTGCGCGGCAAACACCACATTGGGTTTGTTGGCGCGTATCGCGGCCACGGCTTCTTCAACGGGAATCGGCGTAAAAGGCGAAGTGGGATTGCTGGCGTCTTGTTGGCGTGCTTTTAAGACGATTTCTTCTTGTGGCAAACGCGCCATGTCAAAGATTTGCGTCCAACGGAAGCTGAAGAAGCCATTGCGGATGACCAAGCATTTTTGGTCTTGCGTGAGTTGGCGCGCCACCGCTTCCATGGCAAACGTGCCTGAGCCGGGGACGATGGCCACAGCTTCGGCATGGTAGACTTGTTTTAAGGTGGCAGATAAATCGCGCATGATGTGTTGGAATTTTTGTGACATGTGATTCAGTGAGCGGTCGGTATAGACCACTGAATATTCCAACAAACCATCGGGATCAATATCGGTGCGCAAAGCTGTCATCTTCTCTCCTTATTAGCATGGGTGTCGAAAACACAGCTTAACGGCTTATGCGCGGTTTGTCATGTCAATAATGCCGTGTGAATTGCGGCTCATATGGGCAATACGGGCCTGAAACCAGCTTGGTTTGCGCCTTGCCCAATTTGTTCCAGGTATACCAGCCGTAAAAGACGTTGACGAGTTTGAATGCCCACATCACCGCCATGGTCAAATCGCCGTTTTGCGGGTACAAGACCAAGAACCACCAAATCACATTGAAGATGTCCAAACACAACCACGTGACCCATTGCTCGACAAAGCGGAAGGTGGTGAGGATTTGTCCAACAATGCTGATGATGAGGGTGACGCTGTCCCATTGCGAGTAATGGACGTTGAACAAGGTCAAAAACTGGATGTAAATCAATGAGGAAATGATGACGCCTATCAATACCGCCAACCAACCGCGTGGAAACAATTCTCGCATCACGATGTCTTCATGGTGGATTTGATACAGCGGCGGTGCCTTTTTCCAAAACCAATAGCCGACAAATTGCATGGGCAGGTAAAAGCCGACGTGCATGGCCAAGGTAATGTACAGGCCGTATTGCAAGGTGATGATGCCAGATAAGGCCAGGAAGACCGCACCGAAATAGAAATTGTTGATGTTGCCTTTGGCAACCAAGAACACGCACCACATGCCGGTAATGGAGGCGAGGGCGCTGATGAAAGTAGCGTCTTGAATAATGGATATGGCGATGCTGGTGACTGAAAAAGCCACGCAGTATATTTTTTCGAATGTCGTGCATTCTTGCCAAAATCGAATGATTTTATCCATTAGTCTCATCATTGAGCTTTCATTGTGCTTTTTTAGAGTGCCAAAAAACGTCCATTAAAGTCAAAAATAAACCGTTTATACAATTAAAAAATTTCATATCTTCATCAAATCGGCTGTCAGCATGTGAATTCGGTTTGCTGTGCCTTGAAATCATTAATACTTTTTCTTGATATTATTTTTCATTACTAATGCATAGTTTAGATATGAGTATCATTGATACACATATTATTTTCCATGGTACTGAGAGCAAACTCAATGCCGTAAAATATGCCAAATACATTAAAACAGTAATATGTTGCGCTATGTCAAACTTTGCGTAATTTCAGCTTGCTGTAAGGCCCTGCAAACATTTGTGTCTGTTTATTGCCAATTTGTACCCAACGGTAACAGCCATAGGCGCAATTGCCCATGAAAATAAGCCACATATAGGCGATGCTGAAAGTAGGAGTGACGGTAATGGCGGTATAGGTCCAAAGTGCTATATTAAATACATTCAGGCACAACCACGCAACCCAGTTCTCCATAAATCTGCCTATCATCAACAATTGTGCAGCGATGCTGAAAATAAACGCCAAAATGTCCAATTCTGCTTGACCATTGCCGATGCTGAACACCACTTGCGCAAAAAACGTGCTGACCAAAATCAGGCTGAGCAAGACCGCAATCCACGCGTGTGGAAATAATTGCCGCACCACGATGTCTTCTTGCATCGAAGCAGGGCCAACGCGGTTTTTGTGCCAGAAATACCAGCCGACGAATTGTAAAGGAAAATGGAATAACAGGTGCAGATACAGGACGGTTTTGAAATCGAATAGGTAACACTGCCATGCATACAATAAAGTATAGATGGCACCAGGTAGGAAATTACTGATTTTGGCTTTGGCCCCTAAAAACATGCACACGCTGCCCATGAAGGCGGTCGCGACGGTGAGTAAGGATATGCTGCCAAATCCATACAGTAATGCATACGATACAGTAAAGAATATCAGCCACATGCGTTCGCGCATGGAGCATTCTTTCCATAATTGCATATGTAGTAAACCTTGTGTGTGGTGTGACACTGTGTGAAGGTGTCGTGTGTGTATGATAAGGCAAGCATTAATCATGCCATTATGCAAAATGCATCAATTAGACTAAAAATTTAGTTAGTTTATTCACTTTAAATAAAATAAACCCTGCAAAATTTGCCTGAAAAAAAGCGCCCTGTAAACAGGACGCTGTTGATATATAAGGCTATTTTAATCAGTTGCCGTATACAGGACGTTTGTCGCACAAAGCAGTGACTTTGACAGCAACGGCTTTCAAGTTCGCTTCATCTTGCGGTGCATCCAACACATCTGCGATCAAATGTGCCAATTCACGCGTATCGTTTTCATCGAAACCACGGGTGGTGATGGCAGGCGTGCCCAAACGCACACCAGAAGTCACGAATGGTTTTTCTGGATCGTTAGGAATGGCGTTTTTGTTCACAGTGATGTGAGCGGCGCCCAAAGCGGCTTCAGCGTCTTTACCGGTGATGTTTTTGGCGCGCAAGTCTACCAAGAACACATGGCTTTCGGTGCGGCCTGAAACAATGCGCAAACCGCGTTCGGTCAACACATCAGCCAAGACTTTGGCATTGGCTTTCACTTGTTTGGCGTAGTCTTTCCAGCTTGGATCTAAGGCTTCTTTGAAGGCAACGGCTTTACCGGCAATCACGTGCATCAATGGGCCGCCTTGCAATGAAGGGAAGATGGCTGAATTGATTTTTTTGGCCAAGGCTTCGTCATTGGTCAACACGATACCACCGCGTGGGCCACGCAAGGTTTTGTGAGTAGTAGAAGTGACAAAATGCGCGTGTGGCACTGGGTTAGGGTATTCACCAGCGGCGATCAAGCCGGCGTAGTGGGCCATGTCCACGAACAAGTAAGCGCCTACTTTGTCGGCGATTTCGCGGAAGCGTTTGAAATCGATTTCCAAAGCGTAAGCAGAAGCACCGGCCACGATCATTTTAGGTTGGTTTTCCACTGCCAAACGCTCTACTTCATCGTAGTCAATCGCTTCGTCAGCGCCCAAGCCGTAAGGCACGACTTTGTACAATTTGCCAGAGATGTTGACAGACGCACCGTGGGTCAAGTGACCACCGTGAGCCAAGTTCATGCCCAAAATGGTGTCACCTGGTTGCAATACAGAGGTGTAAACCGCTTGGTTGGCTTGTGAGCCTGAGTGAGGTTGCACGTTGGCATATTCAGCACCGAACAATTGTTTGATGCGGTCGATTGCCAATTGCTCAGCCACGTCCACATATTCGCAACCACCGTAATAACGTTTGCCTGGGTAACCTTCGGCATATTTGTTGGTCAATTGTGAACCTTGCGCTTCCATTACCGCTGGAGACACATAGTTTTCAGAAGCAATCAACTCAACGTGGTCTTGTTGGCGCTGAACTTCTTGGGCAATGGCTTGTGCCAATTCTGGGTCAAAAGCTTCGATGGTAACACTGCGAGAGAACATGACTATCCTTCCAATTAGAGTGCGTAAATAGGCTGTGCCTAGGAATAAGGCGCCATTCTAGCCGATATTTGCCAGACTTGCATGTTAGTATCGGCCGGAAAATGGTTTAAAAGCGACGTTAAAATTCGCTAAACCCCGTTAATATCAGTGACTTTGTGATGAAACAAGTTTGTGTGTGATGTTCATCGCAAGGCTGTTATGACGCGATTGAGCGGGATTTCATTTCTGCAGCGGCGGTTCACTGGCGGCTTGGTCACGGTTAAGAAGGAAGCCCTGGGTCTGGTAGGGCAGATTCAGACTGTGTGTTGCTGCCGTGCTGGTTGGTTTCTTGACCGAGTGGTCACTGAATCGGTTAATGGTTTTGTAAGGGGGAAAGACCACAAATCAGCCGCATTAAGGCTTAAATTTTAAATGTAAAAAGTCTATTTGAAAGCCAGATTTGTGCATGAGTGTGTAAAGACTCGAAAGAAATCACAGTTTGTGCAGCAATTGTTGACAAGCGGCCTGTAACAAAGTGCGCGTTTCATTGAAGTCGTGCGTGTACCAAGGGTCGGGCACGCCGTGATAGCCCAATTCGGGCACCAAATCGGTGATGACAAACATTTTATCGGGATGGACGCCAAACAAGGCTTCGAGTTGGCGCAAATTGTCGTGGTCCATCGCCACCAAAAAATCAAAATGCTCAAAATCGCTGGCTTTGACCTTGCTGCTGCGAAAGCCGCTGCTGTTGATGTGCATCTCATCCAAGATTTCAGCAGTACCGCCATGCATGTCTTCGCCGTCGTGCCAACCTGAAGTACCGGCGCTGTCTACCTGCACACGTGCGGACAAGCCTTGTTGCTGCAATAAATCGCGCATGATGAATTCGGCCATCGGTGAGCGACAAATATTGCCCAAACACACAAATAAGATGTTTTGCATCGCAAGCCTTTATAGATGAAGTATAGGGTTTACAGGCCGCATCTTAATGGTAGCGATACCAAGATGCGGCCTGTAAACAGGATTAATGGGTTTGTGGGAACAGCGGATTGCTGCTGAGCATGTCCACAGCTTTGGCATAGCCCGGCAATTCCGTGCCCTCAGGCAAGGCTTCGTGCAACACGCGGATGTGTTCCACTTGGCATTCCACCATCAAATCTATGAAATTGGCCATAATCAAATCCATGTCATCATTAGATGCCAAAGTCCAAGTGAACACTTGTGGTGCCAAACTCATCACCGCATCGGTGGCGTTGAAGCCAAACAGGATTTTGCCGCCGGCTTGCGAGGCCACCACCACGCCGGCGCGTGGGCTTTGTAAACGGATGGCGCGGATGGCATTGGCGGCAAACACATCCAAAGCCATGCGTGTGCGCAAGGCTGAGGCATCTTGTAAGGCCATCATCGGAGTCATAGGCTGCATGGGATTGGCGAACACGGTGGCGCCATTGCCGTGGAAGTGTTCGGTCCACAATTGCATCAACGGCATGGCCGCATCTTGCAAGGCCAAACCCAACACCTGTTTCAAGGCATGAGAGCCATAAGCCAAGGCATACACCACCACCACTTCTTGACCGGCAGTAAAGTGCAAATTGGCCGCAGGCAAGATTTCGGCCAAGGACGCCGCTGCCGCTGCAGACTCTTTGGCGGCAAACCATTTGTCAGACTTGATGGCGGCCAATTCAGAGCCGTCGACCAAATGTGGCAACCACGTGGCGTCTTGCAAAGCGGCAAATTGTGGGTATTGGGCAAAGAAGGCTTGTAAGGCGGCAACGGGAGTCGCATTGGTCAGCGTCATGGCTTGTTTGCTGCCGGCTACCAACACCACAGGCAAGGCAATCCACTGAGTTTCGTCTTCGCTTTGCGAGGTCAAGACTTCATTCAAAGACAGCCACAATTGTTGGTATACCGCTGGATTGGCGGCCATGGACATGGCCACAGACAGGCCTAAGATATGGCGCTCAAACAACATGGTGGCAATTTGGTTACGCAATTGTTCGGCGGCCAATTTGCCTTGGGCATTGTTGGGGTTTTGTGCCATTTGGCCGGCGTACATCAACAAATCGTTTTTGACTGGATCGGTAGGGAAAGGGCGGGTATCGGGTAATAAAGCGTTCACAGCAAGCGTCCACAGAATCAATAGACCGCCATTTTAACAGAGCTGGCGGCCAAGTTCATGGACTGTAAGCATCAGTCCGGTATGGAAGCGGCGCGATTGCTGTCCAGTTGTGCCTGTATGTCTTGTTCCGACCACGGCTGTAACCATTTATTGGCAGGGGTGAGGTAGGGATTGTGTTGCATGCGCCAACGGTGCAAAGACAGCATTTTGTTGCGATGTAAAAAACCGTTATGACGCTGGCTGCGCACCTGCACCATGCCAGACAAAATCATGTCGGTCAGCAATTTTTGTGCGTGCAAATCAATGTCGGCCACGTGTTTGAATTTGGTGCTGATCACTTCCAACAGTTTGCTTACCGATAAAGTGCTGTCGGCGGCATAGACGCGGTTAATCGAGTCTACCAACATATTGTTAAACGGGCTGGCGACGATGGTGATGCCGGCAACATCGACATTCATCCACGCACTTTTATCGGCATTGAGGTCAAAATGGCCGGTAATGTGCAAACTGCCTATGCGAGTGCTCAAGTCTTGCTGGGTGGGAATGCGAAAGCCTAACAAAGTATCTATCGGCAAGATGAAACTGGCACGACTGGCTTGTTGGTGCACCAAATCGTACAAATTCTCACGCAAGTGGATGTCGTGGCCGCTCAATTGCAGCAATGCTTCACTTAAAGAATCAAAATAATAGCGGGTGAGGTCGCTGTCGCACACATAGCCCAAATCGGCTTGATGCAAACGGCTGATGAATTGTTCGGTGGTGTCGGCAAACGCCGGCAATAAAGGCCAATAGCCATTCAAATCCGGATGGTGGCGCATGTCCATGCGCGGCACGATGTGCTCAATGCTGGCTTTGAGCGGGCTGTGCGCCGGCAGGCTGGCATAAACCAAATTGATGCCGCGGTTGATTTCTTCTAGGCTGGGTTTGTTGGCAAAATCGCACGTGTTGACGATCAGGTGTTGCAAGGTGGTGAACGCTTGCCAACCCGGTTCGATCAGGTAATCCACATAGGCCAAACCGTTATCATTGAGGCTGTGACGAATGTTTTGCAATAAGGTTTGTTTGGCTTCATCGGTCAAATAGCTGTAATAGCCATGGCACAAGATGTAATCAAAGCGTGGCGTGGCGTCGCTGGCAAACCAACCGTCTTGCAAGTGCCATTGGATATTGTTCAAACCCAAATGCGTATAAGCGGCCTGTAATTGGCTGGCATCATTGGAGTTCAGGCAAACAGCGGTGAATTTGGCCTTCGGGTATTCACTGGCCAAGGCGAGTAAGTTGGCACCCAAACTCACGCCCAAAAACAAAATCGATGCGCCATCGACTTTGGCGGGCGTGGGCAAATTCAATAAGATGGCCAAGGCGCGTAAGCGGTCGGGATGTAAATCAAATTTGGGCTGGTCGTCTGGAAGTAACATGGCGGCCTGTCTCAGCTGGTTAAATGACATAAAAATATGTCATATTGA
Source organism: Vitreoscilla massiliensis (assembly GCF_001457815.1). Classification (GTDB taxonomy): domain Bacteria; phylum Pseudomonadota; class Gammaproteobacteria; order Burkholderiales; family Neisseriaceae; genus Vitreoscilla; species Vitreoscilla massiliensis. Next base: position 1,151,272 of record NZ_LN898221.1, on the reverse strand, counting down.
TATATGCTGAGCTCAGTTTAACATGAAGGCACGATACCCGCTTGTACTGAGACCTTAATACCAGTTAATTCAAACAATTTCGCAACTTGTTTGCTGGCATTGTCGTTGGCCAGTTTTAAAATCTCGGCTTTACAGGCCGATTGTTTGACTTGGCTGCGCGCCACGCTTTGCACTTGCGTCAACACTTCTGGGTTAACGGGTTCGGGGTTAAGCCAGCCGCGTTGGTAGTCGTACATTTGAATGTCGGCCAAGGAAATGGTGAAAATTTCGGCCGGCGGCAAATCTATCGCCACTTGTTTGCCATCGGCAGACACGGTGACATCGCTGGGCGTGAGTTTGGACAAATCCACACCCGCAATGACTTGGCCTTTCACCACAAACAAGCCTTTTTCATGGTCTTGCCACAATTTGTACCATGTGCCTTCTTTTTCGGATTTCACCACCGTGTCGATGTGAAACGCCATCGTTTCCAAACGATTGAGCTCGTGGATTTGGGTGACGATGCCTTCGCGGCTGACGGTGTTGAGTTGGTTTTGCGCGAGTTTGCTGTTGCCTGTGTAGGTGAAATACGCGTAATACGCGGCCACCAGCGCGGCCACGCCCAAAACCAAACCCAATAAAAATTTGCCCAAGCTTTTGATCATGGTGTTGAGGGTTCCCATCGGAATCTGTTAAGTATCGCTTACATGGATGCAAGCACTGGCTTTACAAGCCAATACTGGGTAAATCTGGTTTAAATTAAGTTACTGCGATAAAAAAAGCGTCCCTTACAGGACGCTTTGACATAAAGACAGACCGCACATGGCTTAGTCTAATTTTTTGAAATGACGACGGCGTTCAGTTTCGCTCAAATAGCGTTTGCGCAAACGGATCGATTGTGGGGTGATTTCCACCAATTCATCATCATCGATGAATTCAACCGCGCTTTCCAAAGTCAATTTCATCGGTGTGGTCAAACGAACCGCTTCGTCAGTACCAGAGGCACGCACGTTGGTCAGTTTTTTGCCTTTTAATGGGTTGACCACCAAGTCGTTGTCACGGCTGTGGATGCCGATGATCATGCCTTCGTAGATTTTGTCGCCTGGGCTCACGAACATGCGGCCACGGTCTTCCAAGTTCCACAAAGCGTAAGCCACGGCTTCACCTTGCTCTTGCGATACCAATACGCCATTGTGACGACCTGGCATGTCGGCTTTAACCGGACCGTAATCGTCAAACACGTGAGACATCAAGCCCACACCGCGAGTCATGGTCATGAAATCGCCTTGGAAACCAATCAAACCGCGTGCTGGAATTTTGTATTCCAAACGGGTACGGCCTTTGCCGTCGCTTTCCATGTTCACCAATTCACCACGGCGACGACCCAATTCTTCCATCACCGCGCCTTGGGTGTTGTCTTCCATGTCCACGGTCAGGTTTTCGTAAGGTTCGCATTTTTCGCCATTGATGTCTTTGTACACCACGCGAGGTTTGGCAACGGCCAATTCATAACCTTCGCGACGCATGTTTTCCAACAAAATGGTCAAATGCAATTCACCACGACCTGATACGCGGAAAATATCAGCGTCTTCAGTGTCTTCAACACGCAAAGCCACGTTGGTCAACAATTCGTGCGTTAAGCGTTCACGGATTTGGCGTGAAGTCACAAATTTGCCTTCAGTACCGGCCAATGGCGAAGTGTTCACCATGAAGTCCATGGTCAAAGTAGGTTCGTCTACAGACAACATAGGCAAGCCAACTGGGTTTTCTTTTTCGGCAATGGTCACACCAATGTTGATGTCGTCTAAGCCAGAGATAATCACGATGTCACCGGCGCCAGCTTCTTCCAAAGGCACACGATCCAAGCCTTTAAAGCCCAACAATTGGTTGATACGACCTTGAGCGATTTGCTCATCGGCTTGCATCACAGACACGATTTGGCCGGGTTTGATGCGACCGTTCAAGATGCGGCCAATGCCCAAGCGGCCTGTATAAGTTGAGTAGTCCAATTGTGAAATTTGGAATTGCAACGGCGCATCGGCAGAGCCAGCTGGTTCTGGAGTGTGTTTCAAAATGGTTTCAAACAGTGGGCGCATGTTGTCAGAGACATCATCTTCTTGCAATTTGGCAAAGCCAGACAAGCCAGAAGCGTACACAATAGGGAAGTCCAATTGTTCGTCAGTGGCGCCCAAGTTATCAAACAATTCAAATGTTTGGTCGATGGCCCAGCTAGGACGTGCACCTGGTTTGTCAATTTTGTTCACAACCACGATAGGACGCAAACCCAAAGCCAAAGCTTTTTTGGTCACGAAACGGGTTTGAGGCATAGGGCCTTCTTGTGCGTCAACCAACAAAACCACGCAGTCTACCATGCCCAATACACGTTCTACTTCACCACCGAAGTCCGCGTGTCCCGGAGTGTCGACGATGTTGATGTGGTAGCCTTCATAGTCAATGGCAGTGTTTTTTGCCAAAATGGTGATGCCGCGTTCTTTCTCGATGTCATTGTTGTCCATCACGCGCTCGTCAACCTGTTGGTGGGCGCTGAATGTACCTGATTGACGCAATAATTGGTCCACTAAAGTGGTTTTGCCATGATCGACGTGGGCAATGATGGCGATGTTGCGAATTTGTTTGCTCATAATCTCGTTGAAATCTAATCGTTTTTTTGTAAGCGCGCATTATATCACCATTCAAAAAACCATGACGGTTTTTCTATTGCGATGCAACAAGCGAGCTAAGCGGCCTGTAAATAAGGTGTCATCGTTTATCGATATGAAAAAAATAGCGTTTTTTAACCGAATTTTAAGGAAGTACGATGCAAATCTTGCAAATCGGACGTTTGTCCAATGACGTGAATCAGCATTTAGAACGCCAATACAGTGCTTGTGCGCTGTGGCAACAAACACAAAGCGGCGAATTTTTACAACAGTCTGGTGCCGATTTTGAGTTGGTGGTGACTTCGGCGGCCTATGGTTTAAACGCCGCTCAAATAGCGGCGCTGCCGAATTTGCGTGCGGTGTGCAGTTTTGGCGTGGGTTATGATTCAATTGATGTGCAGGCTTTGCAACAACGCGGCATCGCTTTGAGCAATACCCCCGATGTGTTGACCGATTGTGTCGCCGATGTGGCGATGGGCATGTTAATCGATGTGTCGCGCGGCATCAGCGCAGGAGACCGTTATGTCCGTGCCGGTTTGTGGGGCAGCAAGCAGCGTTTTGGCATGGGCAGCCGTGTCAGTGGCAAAAAGCTCGGTATCTTGGGTTTGGGGCGCATTGGTTTGGCCATTGCTGAGCGCGCGCAAGGTTTTAAAATGCACATCGCTTATCATAATCGCCATAGAGTGTCTGCTTTAGATTATGCTTATGCCGACACGCTGCAAGACTTGGCGGCTTGGGCCGATTATTTGCTGGTGGCTTGCCCCGGTGGCGCTGCGACTGAACACTTGGTCGATGCGGCGGTATTGCAAGCCTTGGGCGAACACGGTTTTTTAATCAATATTGCCCGTGGTTCGGTGGTAGACGAGGCTGCGTTGGTGCAGGCGTTGGCGCAAAACCACATTGCTGGTGCGGCTTTGGATGTGTTTGAACACGAGCCCAATATTCCAGCCGCTTTATTGCAAGACGAGCGGGTGGTGTTGACGCCGCACATCGGCAGCGCCACACGCGAAACACGTATGGACATGGATGCGTTGCTGCTGCAAAACGTGGCGGCATTTATCAATAAGGGCCAATTGCTCACGCCTGTGAGCTAAACCTACTGCAGCAAGTACAGTAAGGTTTACAGGCCGCTTACCTTGTATTTGGAGCGGGTAATGGTGAATTTGTACGATATTTTGAACATTCCGGAAGACGCGAATGTGATTGCCATCCAACGGGCGATACGCTTGGCGCGTGACCGCCAAGACATAGAAGAACGCTATTTGAAATTGGCAGAGAATTACCTGCTTGATGACAAGCGCCGTGCCCAATACAACAAGCAAATGGGCATCAAGATGCATGCACGCCGCAATGGTTTGTCAGTGGGTTCGGACAAGCGCTATTTGGCTGGTGGCATCATGTTGGTGGCGGTGTTGGTGATTCCTTGGATTATTGTGATGATGTTGCAAGGCAAGGCCACAGAGCAAATTTACCAGCAAAAAGATGGTGAATACAAAGCGGCGCAAGAGGCGATGGAAAAGGCTTGGGGCGTGGCGCCTGCCAGTGGCGAAACCAAGCCACAAGCGGTGCAACGCACCTTGGACGACATCACTGAAAAACAAAGCCAGCAATTGGAACAAACACAGTGAAATGAAAATTTACACGCCAACTCTTGAAATTTCGCGTTTGATGCTTATTTGCAAAACAAGGTAAGATGCCCAAACATTTAACGTGAAGGAACACATAATGACAGTTGAAAACGGCAAAGTCGTAAGTTTTCATTACACTTTAACCAATGCGCAAGGCGATGTATTGGATCAATCACAAGACCAACCTATGCCTTACTTGCATGGCGCTGGCAACATCATTCCAGGTTTGGAAAAAGAATTGACTGGTAAAAAAGTCGGCGACAAATTAACCGTTAAAGTGCCTGCTGCTGAAGCTTACGGCGAGTACCACGAACAATTGGTTAACGATGTTCCGCGCGAAGCCTTCCAAGGTGTGGACCAAATCGAGCCTGGCATGCAATTCCAAGCCAACACCCCTGAAGGTGTGCAAGTGATTACGGTTAAAGCCGTTAACGGTGACCAAGTGACTGTCGATGCCAACCACCCATTGGCTGGCCAAGACTTGAACTTTGATGTGGAAATCGTCGATGTACGCGATGCCACTGAAGAAGAATCCGCTCACGGTCACGTACACGGCGCTGGTGGTCATCACCACTAAGCCCTAGTGCTGTAAAGCGCTTGAAGTGTTAAAAGCGGCCTGTAACTTATTTACAGGCCGCTTTTGTGTGTTTGGCAGACATAACAACAAGAGTTTCGCTTGGACTTAATAATACACAACATTGCTTTTAATTTAACAGTATGTGTGTCAACTCAAGCAGCAGTCCTCTCCCTGAGCCTGTGCATCTTCCTTAAACACATTGCTTAAGTGTGTTGGTTGCACCCAAACAGTATTGTATCTGCTTGCTGCAAAACGGTTGTCAGTGTTCAGCATTTCTTTCATCGCCCATATTTCGCTGTTATTTCGGCACGCTGTTTGGCAGTGGCAATAATTTGCCGTTGTTCTTCAAATTCTGCATCACCATATTCGATTGGATGTCGCGCACGCCAGCGATGCGGTTCAGCGTATGAATGATGAAGGTGGAGAAATGCTCAAAATCGCGCGCGCGGATGCGCAGCAGGTAATTGGCATTGCCGGTAATGATGTAAGCATCGGCGATTTCGTCCAAATCGGCGATGGTGGCAATGAATTGGTCGTGCCAATCGTCGTTGCTCTGGTCTATGCGCACTTGCACAAACGCCTCGACACGGTAGCCAAGCTTGGGCGCGTTCAGCAGCGCATGGTAGCCATCAATATAGCCTTCTTGTTCCAAAGTCTTCACGCGGCGCAAACATGCCGACGGCGATAAGGCCACTTGGTCGGCCAAATCTTGGTTGCTCAGGCGGCCATTGGCTTGCAGTTGGCGCAAAATTTTGACATCGATTTGGTCTAACATGGTGATTCCTGCGAAAATTGATGGGTATGTGTGCATAATATTTGAAAATTGACTTGGTGGCTGCCTAAATATGCAATTTTATGCAATTGGCCTTGTGATACACTGATTTCATGAATAAGGCATGTTTTCAAGGCTTTATTCCACAATCACATCATCAGAAGAACAGACACATGAAGCCACAACGACCACCGGTTTACTATGCCGAATATTTGCAACTCGACAACATTCTCAATGCGCAACAGCCCGAAAGTGCCAAAGAGGGCATACGCGCCGACGATGAGATGTTGTTCATCATTATTCACCAAACCTATGAGTTGTGGTTCAAACAAATCTTGCACGAAATCAACATAGTGCGAGAAATCTTCTTAAAACCGAATGTGTCCGACAATTCGCCCGATATTTACAATGCCGTCTGTCGCTTGAAACGCGTGTGCGAGATTTTGGAAGTGTTGGTGAAACAGATTTCGGTGTTGGAAACCATGACGGCACTGGATTTCTTGGATTTTCGCGATTTGTTGCGTCCCGCTTCTGGCTTTCAAAGCATACAGTTCAAAACCATCGAGGCCTTGCTGGGTTTGGAATACGCCAATCGCCACGGCCAAGAATACTATGTTTCGCAATTGAGCGAGCAAGACCGCCAACGCGTGCAAGACGCAGAGCAGCAAACTTCGCTATTGGTATTGCTCAATCGTTGGTTAGAGCGCATGCCTTTGGCCGAGCACAGCCAGCATTGGCGCGACCACCATACCGAGCAACAAGGCTTTTGGCAGCAGTTTCGCAGTGCTTACGCCGCCGATTTGTCGCCAGCCGAAGCCGCCAATTTGGCCGTGTTCGACCAATTGTTCATACAGGCCGATACCTACCCAAGCGAGCGCCGCTTAAGCCAAAGTGCCAGCAAAAATGCCTTGTTCATCATGATGTACCGCGATTACCCGCTGTTGCAATTGCCATATGAATTGCTGAGTTTGCTATTGGAAATCGACGAACAATTGTCGCTGTGGCGCTACCGCCACATCCACATGGTTGGCCGCACCATAGGCAAACGCGTCGGTACCGGTGGCAGCTCGGGCGCGGGCTATTTGAAAGCCGCTGCCGACAGCCACATGATCTTCAAAGAAATCGCCGAATTGACCTCGTTTTTGATGCCAAGACACCGTTTGCCAGCCTTGCCTGAGCCGGTATTGGCGGCGATGTCTTATTCTTAAACCATGTAGTCACACACACTGACAACCCTTTCACCAATCTCACAGCATAGGATGAAACGCCATGTTAACACTCGAGTATTGCCGACAGTTAGACGCTGTCGATCCTTTGGCAGGCATGAAGCAGCAATTTGCCTTGCCTGACAACACCATTTATTTGGACGGTAACTCTTTGGGTGCACGCCCAAAAAGTGCTTCTGCCCGTGCCCAAGCGGTGGTAGAGCAAGAATGGCAGCAAGACTTAATCAGCAGTTGGAACAAAAACCAATGGTGGAACCTGCCATTAAACATTGGCAATAAGGTTGCACAAGTGGTCGGCGCCAAAGAAGGCGAAGTCGCCATCACCGATACCACCAGCACCAATTTGTTCAAAGTCTTGGCCACGGCACTGCGCATTCAAAGCGAAGCCTCAAGTGAGCGCAAAATCATCATTGCCGAACGCGAAGCCTTCCCAACCGATTTGTACATCATCCAAGGCATGTCGGAGTGGCTTAATCAAGGCTACCAATTGCAATTGATTTCTGGCCCAGAAGAATTACAGGCCGCATTGAATGAGCAAGTGGCAGCAGTGGTGTTGTCGCACGTGAATTACCGTACCGGCTATTTGTGGCCTATGCAAGACACCACCGCGGCGATACACGCGCACGGCGGCTTGGTGATTTGGGATTTGTGCCATTCCATCGGCGCGGTCGACATAGATTTGAACGGTGCCGATGCCGACTTTGCCATCGGTTGTACTTACAAATACCTCAATGGTGGCCCGGGTGCGCCAGCGATGGTGTGGGTGCCGGCCAAACATGTGAACCGTTGTGCTCAGCCTTTATCGGGTTGGTGGGGCCATGCGCAGCCGTTTGAAATGGCGACGGATTATGCGCCTGCTGCTGGCATACGCCGCTATTTGAGCGGTACGCAACCGATTACCTCGTTGGCCTTGGTCGAATGTGGCATAGACGTGCATTTACAGGCCGACATGCCGAAAATTCGCGCCAAATCTTTGGCCATGACCGATTTGTTCATAGCCTTGGTCGAGCAAGAATGCGCGAACCATCCATTGGAAATGATTACCCCACGCGAACACGCGGTGCGCGGCAGCCATGTCAGCCTCAAACACGAACACGGTTTTGCCATCATCCAAGCCTTGATTGCGCGCGGTGTCATCGGCGATTATCGCGAGCCTGAGGTGATGCGCTTTGGCATCACACCGCTGTACTTGAGTTTTGAAGATGTGTGGCATGCGGTACAGCATCTGAAAGACATTTTGGACAACAAAACTTGGGACACGCCTGAATTTCACCGCCGCGGCGAAGTGACTTAAGGTTCAGTCTATTAGGCTACAGGCCGCTGCACAACAATCAATATAAGCGGCCTGTAAACCCAAACTGCTAAAGAGAAAAGAGAGAAACACATGAGCGATTTTGAGAAGATACAGGCGCGGGAAGCCGGCCTACACAAAAAACTCACCGCCCGCCAAATGAGCATGATTGCCATCGGCGGTGCCATCGGTACGGGTTTGTTTTTGGGCAGTAAGTTTGCCATCAGTTTTGCTGGCCCCGGTGTCATTGTCAGCTATGCCATCGGCGGCTTAATCGCCTTATTTTTGATGGCGTGTTTGGCCGAAATGAGCGTGGCACACCCGACTTCAGGTTCGTTCGGCGCTTATGCCGAGCATTACATCAATCCTTTGGCCGGCTTTATCGTGCGCTACAGTTATTGGTCGTGCATCGTGCTCGCTGTGGGCACTGAGGTCACGGCGGTGGCGGAATACATGAAAATGTGGTTCCCCGACGTCAGTTCGTGGTGGTGGATCATCGGCTTTTCGGCGGTGTTAATCGGCATCAATGCTTACAGCGTCAAGGCGTTTGGCTCGGTCGAGTATTGGTTTTCCACGATTAAACTGTTCGCGATTTTGGGCTTTGTGCTCTTGGCCGCGGTGGTGTTGTTTGGCAAACACGGTGTGGCCGATGGCGTGAACAATTTGACCGCGCACGGCGGCTTTGCACCGAATGGTTTTTGGGGCATTTGGGTAGGCGTGATCATTTCCATCTTCAGCTATTTGAGCATAGAGATGATTGCAGTGGCGGCGGGTGAAGCGGAAAACCCAGAAGAGTCGGTGAAAAAAGCCTTTCGCGCCACCATTTACCGCTTGGTGATTTTCTACTTGCTGTCGTTGACCTTAATTGTGATGTTGGTGCCTTGGAACAAACTCACAGGCGGTGAGGCAACCAGTCCGTTCATCACGGTGATGCGTGAATTGGGCGTGCCGTATGCCGACAGTATTTTGAATGTGATTGTGATCATTGCGGCTTTGTCGGCGATGAATTCGATGTTGTACATTTCCACCCGCATGATGTTCAGTTTGTCGCGTGCTGGTGATGCGCCGGCGTTCTTGGGCAAGATCCAAGACAATGGCGTGCCGATGAACGCGCTGATGTTGTCGGCCAGTGGCATTGCGGTGGCATCGTTGGTGTACAGCTTCAATCCTGAAAAAGCCTTCCCAGTGATGATTTCCTTGTCGATGTTTGGCGCGATGCTGACGTGGGGCATGATTTTTGTCATGCACTGGTTCTTCCGCCGCCAGATTGCGCGCACGGGTCAAACCTTGAAATTCAAAGTACCCGGCTTTCCGGTGTTCACCATCTTAGGCGCGGTATTGATGGCGGCCATCATGATTACCACGTATTTCACCGATGTGTTCAAGTCGACGCTGTTGTTCGGCATTCCGTTTACCGTGGCTTTGGTGGTGTTGTATTACATCATGCGTCGCAAGCCACAACAGCAAGCGGGCACGGAGCAAAAACCGTTGTAAGCCGCTGTGATGGTTTACAGGCCGCATGTGATTGTACATGCGGCCTGTAAACGTATTGAGTAGGTATTAGCGAATATTATTGGGCATGCGCTGCGGCCACTTGTGTGAGCCAATAGCCTTGTTCGCCAAACACCGCATCCAAAATGCTGTAGTGATTGCACTCACTCAATTCTTGTAATTTGGCATGGTTGGAATGCTCGCTCAGTTCGTGCGCATACTTGGTCGATTGCCATTGCAATTCCACCAATTCTTGGCCGCCATAAACCAAATACAAAGGCTTTTTAATTGCCGGAAAATGAATCGGACTGAAGTCTTGCACATCCTCACAGCTGAGATTGAGCGCTTCGTTTAAGTGCGTGTGCCGTATTGGTTCCAAATCGTACAGGCCGCTGATGGCGCAAACATTGTGTATCCACGGATGGCGTTGCCAATAAGCGCTGAGGTGGCCACCGGCCGAATGGCCGCTCAAATACACTTGGCGGTTTTTGAATTCGGGTTTGTTGGATAAAAAATCCAAGGCCACGCCCACGCTGTTGACCACTTCGGCAAAACAGGTTTCCGGTGTTAATGGGTATTCAAGCAAGATGACATCAAAACCAGCGGCCAAGGGTGCGTTCACAATAAAGCCAAAATCGCTTTTGTCACACCATTGCCAATAACCGCCGTGAATGAATACCAAAATGGGCGCACCGACCGCACCGCAAGCAAACACATCGTATTGCTGGCGCGGATGCACGCCATACGCATGGCTGCTGTGGGGATGGTGTGTGTAGGCTTGCAGGCTGCGCTGTTGAAAGTCAGCCAATATCGCCGCTTCATCGCTGACTGTGCGGCTGTTGTCGTATAAACGCATAGTTTATCCAAATGGCAAAAATTTATTATTGTTTAGGATGGGGTTTTTTCTCTATTTCTGTGATAATCCAGCTATCTTGCCGGCTGTATCCAAACGCCAGATGAACCTTAATGATATTGGAATTAACTGATGAAATCCACCATGGCCTTGTCTTCATTATTCACCGCTGTTGCATTGGTATTCACTGGCGTCGGTTTGTTCATTTTTTTCTCCAATATTGAGCTGACCAATGCCGGCGTCAGTTCCGAAAAAATTGGCCTAATCAATGCCGGTTTTTATTTAGGTGCATTGCTCAGTGGCATCATAGCACAACGTTGGGTGGCGAAAGTAGGCCACATCCGCGCGTTTGCTTTGTTTACGGCGTTTATCACCATTTGTATGTTGCTGCATGTGGTGGTGAAACAAGAAATTGCCTTGATTGTGATACGGGTGATTTTGGGCTTCAGTGATTACAGCCTGTTAATGGTGGTGGAAAGCTGGCTCAATGCGCGCAGCAGCAATAAAAACCGCAGCAGCATTTTGGCCGTGTACACGATGATATTCTACATGGCGTTTATGTTGGCTTCGGTGGTGATAGCCACGCCAATCGCCAGCGCCACCATGTATGCTTTGTGTGCCATCTTGGCCGCCGCTTCCATCATTCCCATCATGCTCACCCGCATCGAACAGCCGCAATTGCCACAGAAAATGGGCATCAGCTTTCCCAAATTGTGGGAAGTGGTGCCGTTGGCCTTGCTCGGCAGCATTACCGCCGGCTTTTTGGTCGGTGGTTTCATCACCATGGCGCCGGTGTATGTGGCCTTGCGCGGCTTGGACAACCAAGTGGCTTCACACTTTATCTTGGCGGCGATGTGCGCGGGCTTGGTGGTGCAAATACCAATGGGCAAATTCTCTTACGCTTTCGGTCGCCGCAGCGGCATCATTTTGGCGTGTTCGTTCGCGCTGACCGCGGCCTTGTTGATGTGGTTATTGGGGCAATTTCCGTGGGTATTGGTTGGTTCAGCCTTTTTAATGGGTTGCGGCGTGTTCACCATGTACTCGCTCAGCTCCGCCCGCGCCAACGACAGCATTCCGCCGCATTCCAATGTGGTGGAAATCGGCCGCAGCATGTTGTTCAGCTATTGCATCGGTTCGTTCTTGTCACCGCTGGTATTGGGCTTTTTGATGAAGTATTTGGGCGCTAATGGCTTTACCTTGCAATATGTGGTGTTGGCCGGTTTGCTATTGGCATTCGCCTTGACCCAAGCCGTCATTCCACGTCCCAAGCGTGGCCCGTATGTGTCCATGCCGGTGAAATCGGGTGTGGGTGGTGTGTTATTGGACGAAAGCATGCAGACGGATGAGGCTGATGGCGCAGCGAATGTGGCCAATACCACACCTGAATCGGAGATGCTTGCCGATGTACCGGTTAGCACTGCTGAGGCAGTCAAAGCAAATACAGCAGATTTACAGGCCGCATCTGCATCTGGTGTCACTGAGCCCGCTGCCATCAATACCACCAGCAATGTGCTGAGCACGGCAGCACACACTGAAACCTTGGAAGTGGTGCAAGCGCAGACGCAGCAAGACTTGGCCATTCAAGATGCGCCCCATCCACAGCGCGAAACTTCAGCAAAATAATCAAAATACATGGGCAGCACTTGTAACCCGCATTTGTGCCCATATATAACGACCATTGTTAACACTGAATCTGTCCAACTAACATGAGTCAACGCGATTTTTATGAGGTGTTAGGGGTATCCAAAGGCGCCAGCGAAGCTGAAATCAAAAAAGCCTATCGCAAATTGGCGATGAAATACCATCCTGACCGCAATCCAGACGATAAAGAAGCCGAAGAAAAATTCAAAGAAGTTCAAAAAGCTTACGATATCTTGTCCACTCCTGAGAAAAAAGCCGCTTACGACCAATACGGTCATGCCGGTGTCGACCCGAATATGGGCGGCGGTGGTTTCGGTGGCGGCTTCGGTGGTGGTGGTTTTGGCGGCGGCGCCGATTTCGACATCAACGACATCTTCAGCCAAATGTTTGGGGGTGCTGGTGGCGGTGGCGGTCGTTCACGCCAACCAAATTACCAAGGTGCCGACTTGCGTTATGATTTGGCGATTTCTTTGGAAGAAGCCGCGCATGGCGTGAAAAAGAAAATCACCTTTGCCACCTATGAAGAATGTGATGTCTGTCATGGTTCTGGCGCCAAAGCCGGTACTGAGCCTGTGACCTGTCATACCTGTCATGGTAGCGGCACGGTACACATCCGCCAAGCCATCTTCCAAGTACAGCAAACCTGCCCAACCTGCCAAGGTTCAGGCGTGGAAATCAAAGACCCATGCGTGAAATGTAAAGGCCACGGCAAAGTGCGTTCTAGTCGCACCTTGGAAGTGAACGTGCCTGCAGGCGTGGACACTGGCAGCCGCATCCGCTTAAGCGGCGAGGGCGAAGCCGGTACACACGGCGCACCATCGGGTGATTTGTATGTGTTCATCGAAGTGAAAGAACACAATATTTTCCAACGCGATGGCATGGATTTGCATTGCGAAGTGCCGATTGGTTTCACCACTGCGGCTTTGGGTGGCGAAGTGGAAGTGCCGACCATAGACGGTCGCGTGAAGTTGAAAATCGCGCCTGAAACCCAATTCGGTCGCAAAATGCGCATCAAAGGCAAGGGCATCAAGTCTTTGCGCTCAAGCAGCGTCGGCGATTTGTATTGTCACATCATCGTCGAAACACCGGTGAATTTGACTGAGCGCCAGCAAGAATTGTTGGAAGAGTTTGAAACCATTTCCACTGGCCAAGAGCGTTCACAAACGCCACGTCAAAAGTCATTTATGGACAAATTGCGTGATTTGTTTGATTAAGTCTGTGTGATTTTAAAAGCGGCCTGTAAACGATTTACAGGCCGCTTTTTTGTGGATTGATGTTTTCTCAGTCAAACACGTTGTGGCAGTGTAAATTGACATCTTGTTCAGTGTTATGACTTGATTTGAATGGCGCATCAGTAGCGCTGGCTGAACCAGTGTCGCAGCTTGTATGTGAGTTTATGCAACACGCGTTCATACAGGCAGACAAACAAGCGGATAAAATTGGCTGATACAACAGCCATGCACAGCCAGCGTGCTGGTTGAGTGTCGTGTTACAGCGTTGTTGGTTTGGCAATACATGATAGGATAACAGCAAACGCACAAGCGGCCTGTAAAGGCTTTACAGGCCGCTTGTGCTCATGTGTGGCAGTGTTTTGCTTGCTTTAATCAGCCAAAGGAATGCTTAAGGTAAACGTCTTGCTGTCGGCGTGCCACACACTGGCATCGCTGTTTTCCTCACCGTGGTTGATGAGTTTGATGCTGGTGGTGGTTTTGCTGAGGGTTTTGATATTGTTGCCATTGTTGTGCGCCACCATGCCCAAGCTCGCGGTTTTGGAGAGGATTTTCAAGGGGCGACTGATTTTGGTCCAGGGCATTGGGCGCACGCTCAATGGGCACAGCAATAAGTCGGCCTGTAAATCCACTTCAGGCACATCGGCCAAGGCGCTGGCTTCATCGGCGAACACAAACACGATGCGGTGTTTTTTGATTTCCACGCTGCGGCGTTTGCGCAAGCGCTTTAAAAATGCCGCCGCATCGGCATTGATTTCTTCCGCACTCAACACTCGACCAAGCGAGGTCGCATTTTTGCGGCTGAGAATCAGATTGCGCGGTGCTTTGTTGCTGCGGCTTTGTTGGCAATACAGCAATTGGCCTTTGCTTAACACCGCTTGAATTTCGGCGACACTGGGATAGTCAAACACGGCATCGTCGGTAGTGGCGGTGTCTGCCCATGCCGGCAAGACCAGCAAATCGGCCGTGCATTCTTGTATCATGGTCAAGACATCGCTCTTGCTGGTGAAAAAAGAGGGTGAAATCAGGGTCACATCGCACATGCTTCTTCCTTTACGCTTGTGTAGGCATGATTTCATACTAAACCGTTTAAAATGGGCTGTGTCAAAATTCCAGCCAAACTTTGTCATAATGCAGTGTTCTTGTGTCTTTCAAACCGTATTTATATGGGAGAGTCTTTATGTTGCCAGAAAATCAAACCCCACCATCGCGTTCGCAGCCATATCCCAAAGATGAACCGACCAATGTGTTGGCCGTGGTCAGCTTGGTCAGCAGTGTGTTGGCTTGGGTCATCATTCCACTGTTGGGCGCCATTGTCGGCGTGGTCTGCGGCCATATTGCGCGTGGGCAATTGCGTTATCAGCCTAACGAATCCAGCAGCGTCATGGCCTTGTTGGGCTTAATCATCGGTTATGTGCAATTGGTATTGTTGGCGCTGATGTTCGCAGCGGTGGTGTTTTTCGGCTGGGCGCTGTTTCAAAATGCCTGAATTGTCGCAAGTGGCTGTACTGTGAGCGCCACATAGTAACACCGCATCGCAATCTTACAAGCGGCCTGTAAAACTGTACTAACATGTTTTTGCGCCCACATGCGCCTTGTCAATGTTTGTATAGGGGATTGCAATGAACAGACGTCAATTTTGTTTGGCTACCGCGGCTTTGGGCACGGTAGGTCTCAGTGGTTGCGCCACACGTTCGGTTTGGGACGATGTGGCCGATACCAAGTACCACACGTATTACGATCAAATCAATGCGTTTTACATCAGCCAAGACCAAAGTCAGTTTGTGATTTTGTCTGACCGCTTTCACTATATTTTCAAGACTCAGGGCGTGATTCCTTTATTGAAATCCAATTTGCGCAGCCGCTACATCGTCGACATCCAAAACATGCGCATGCCAGAGCCGAGTGCTGCGAATGAATTGCCCATCAATGGCAATCTGTTTTTTGCCTTGCCAGTGAGCAAATTGAACCCGAGCGAACTCAGTCAAGCGCGTGCCTTGGGCTTTAACATTGCCAGCGACAGTCAAAAGCAAAAAGCTGTCGAAGTGGCCAAATTGCGCGACATTGATGTCGATGGCACCGGTGAATTTTTGGTGAAAGTGGTGGCGATTTATGGCCACCGCTATGCACCCAAAGCCGGCGTGAGCTATGGCAACAGCGAGCATTTTTACCGCCAATACAATGTGCCGGTGGTGCAAGAGCGCACCAGTGTCAACGCCGCCAAAGCCTTGGGTGCCACCATCGTCACGCCGATTACCTTGGCTGCCGATGGCGTGTTATTGCTATTGGGTTTGCCTTTGTTGGCGGTGTTTGTGATGGCTGGGGGCTTGCATTAACTGCCCTGCTGCCATTGAGGGGTGCGCGGCCCAGTCGTCAGTACCATGTTAGGTTTGACTGGGCTGTAGTGTATTCAAGGTGTTAAAACCGCTGCTAGCAAACCATGTTGAAAAGTGAGCATGGTTTTTTTCAGAATGGATTCGATGAATCTGCGGTTTTAGTGTATTATGTCGTTAATTAATGTAAAAAAGTTGTAAATGAAGGTGTCTGCCGTATCCCGTCGCTTGAACAGCCATGTGTATTTCTGTGTGTTGTTTACCTTATTGTCGTTCAGTTTTTTGCCCATGATTGCCTCTTTGGCCGGCATACTCAGTGGGCGCACCGCCATGCGTGAAATCGACCAGCAGCCGGAGCTGTTTTACGGTCGCCAAGCGGCAGTGGTGTGTGTGTATGCCTCGTATGTGTCGGCCACTTTGTGGCTGTGCATGATTTTGACTTACGTGGTCTTCAGTTTCAAAAACTCATTGCTGGTGACTTAGCCATTTGGCAATGCTGAATGATTCACGTACCATAGCAAGTTTGCCCTTTTTTAGGGCTTTCATTCTTTGTGTAGCAGCCATGAATCAGAATAAAACCTCACCTCAATTAAGCGACAAGCAATTGTCGTTTCTATTGGCCATGTTGGTGGCCATCATGCCGTTTTCGATAGACACCTATTTGCCGGCCATGACCGATGTTGCTACCTCTTTGGGCAGCAGTGTGCATTTGGTGGAAAAAAGCCTCAGCACTTATTTATTGGGTGCGGCTTTGGGTCAGCTCATCGGCGGCTCTTTGTCGGATTTGAAAGGGCGCAAACCGATTTGTTTGATTGGGCTGTGCATCTTCATCGTCGCCACCGCCATCATTACCCAAGTCACCCAAGTGGAATGGCTCATAGGCATGCGCATGGTGCAAGGCTTGGGTGCGGGCATGGCCACCGTCATCGTGCCGGCGATGGTGCGCGATCGCTATACCGGCGTACAGGCCGCACAAATGTTTGCCACCATCGGCATCATCATCATGATAGCGCCGTCGATTGCACCGATGTTTGGCGCCATCATCCACGATTGGTTTGGTTGGCAAGCCATTTTTGGTTTCTTGCTGCTTTATGGCGTGGCTTTGTTGTGCAGCATGGGGCGATTTTTGCCGATGAACAAACCGCAGCGCGCTGCGGGTGAGGCATTTTGGAGCGGGGTGTTTAGCCGTTACCGCGCGGTGTTGAAAACGCGCGAAGCGATGGGCTTTTTACTGTTACAAGGCTTTTGCTTTAGCTGCATGTTTGTGTTTTTGACCGAATCGTCTTGGGTGTACAAACATTATTATGGCTTGAGCAATAAAGAATATGCATGGGCGTTTATGCTGAATATTGTCGCCATGGCCTGTTTTAACCGCTTGACTGCGTTTCGTTTGAAAAATGGTGCGCAGCCGCATAAAATCTTGCTCAGCGGCTTGGCGGTGCAAATCTGTACCGGTTTGATTATGGTGGTGTGGAGCCTCATTGCTTTGCCACCGTTTCCGGTGTTGGTATTGTTGGTGATGTTGACCATAGGCGCGCAAGGCTTGATTGTGCCGTCTAACCAAGCCATTTACATGTCTTACTTCAGCCGCGAAGCGGGCAGTGCCAATGCCTTGCTGGGCTCGGGCATGCAGTTGATTGCCTTTGGCATCGGTTGGCTCACCACCGACTTGCACGCCGAAACAGGGGGCAAGATGATTGTGATGCCGTTGATGATGTGTGCCTCGACGCTGGGTGCGATTGCGGTGATTTCGCTGTTATCGCGCAATGCGTTTAAGCACAAGCCGATCCGTTCACATTAAGCTGTATGGAATGTGGATGCGGCCTGTAAACGTTTACAGGCCGCATTGGTAACTAAAGGAAACCCATGACAGAGCAAACACCACCACGTCGCAAAATCGCCGTGTTGTACACCGGCGGCACCATAGGCATGCAAGCCGGTGACAATGGTTTGAAACCCAGCAGTGATACGGTTTTGGAAGCCTTAGCACGCTATCAAAACGACATCGATTGGCATGTGCAAGTGTGCGAGCCTTTGATTGATTCTTCGCAGGTTAAGCCTGAGCATTGGCAAACATGGCAGCAATGGGTGTGGGCGCAAGCATGTGATGGCATGTTGATTTTGCACGGCACCGATACCATGGCTTACAGCGCGCAGGTGTTGGCGTTTGCCTTGGGCGAATTGGACACACCAGTGGTCATTACCGGCGCGCAACACCCATTGGGCACACCGGCCGGCGATGCAGAATTCAATCTGGATACAGCGGTACAAGCCTTGTTGCAACACGCGGCTCCCAAGGCCGTGAGCATGGTGTTTGCTGGAGAAATCATCGCCGCCGTTGGCAGCCGCAAAATCAGCACCCGCAGTGCGCACGGCTTTGCCAATAAAAACCATGCGCCGTTGGCGCTGTGGCAGCAAGGTAAGTGGTGTGTACAGGCCGCTGCTGCGACATTGGCCAGTGCAACTCCCTCAACGCGTGTGCCCTTGCAAACAGATGCCCGCATTGCCAGCCATTACTGTGTGCCAGTGAGTGAACAATGGGCGCTGCGTTTGTTGTTGCAATCAGGCTTAGCCGATGTGGTGATAGTGCAAAGTTTCGGGCATGGCAATGGTTTGTTCAGCGCCGCCGACATCGCCGCCATGCAAGCATTCCAAGCCACGGGCGGCGTCATCATCAATGTGTCGCAAGTGGCCGATGGCCATGTCGCTGCGGCCTACGAAGCCTCCAAGGCCTTGCGCGACGCTGGCGTATTGATGGCAGGCAGTTGGACGGTGGAAACGGCGTATGCCAAAGCCTTGGTCGGCTTGAGCGCAGGACTGCGCGGTGCAGACTTGAGCACGTATTTGCAGCAAAACGTGCTTGGTGAATGGGAGTGAGTTAGCAGATTTAAGCGCGTGAACGTGAACACTCAAGGCCATGATATAAGTCATGGCCTTGTTGTATTGGCTTTAAACCAAGCAGTGTGAAAATGCATTCATGCGGCCTGTAAACATATCTATTGCCGTTTACAGGCCGCAACACACACTCAATCGGCCTGTAAATACTTGCGCATCAATTGGCAGGCAACGGTGACCTCGGGATTCAAATGCAGCGCAGCATCGCCCAAGGTGGAATAGTCATTGAGTTCGTAAAACGGCACCGAATTGAGCGAGGCATACAATTTCACAAAACTTAAGCCAGCTTCAAACGCGATTTTTTCGGCGCGTTGCAACAAAGCCGTGCCCAAGCCTTGCTTGAACACGAACGGGTGCACATACAAGGCATCGAGCTGCGCTTCGGCGGTATCGAGTTGGAAAAAGCCTTGTACATGGCCTTTGTACTCGATAACCCACAAGGCCTTATTGGGCAAGGCCATGGTTTCCAAATAACTCTCAGGCGACAACAAAGCCGACCACGCGGTTAAGATGGTTTCGTTATAAGTGCTGGAACAGGTATAGCGCACCGCATACAGGTGCGCTTGGTAGATATCATCGCAATCGCTGGCTTTGGCAGGGCGTAAGACGGTGGGCAAACTCATGCAGCATTCATCCTACATGCGCGCCAATTCGTTTTGCAAAGCTTGGATGTTTTGCTGACGGTCGTCTACCGCACGTTGCAAACTGCTCATTGATTGCTGTTTGCGTGCGTCGGCTTGGTTGCGAATGAGTTTGCCATTGGTCAAAGCCAAACGCGCTTGCGCCAAGGCTTTTTTCTCATTGGTCAATTCCGACATTAAAATCTCACGGCGACCTTGGTCGCGGTGAGATTGTGCGGGCGTGCTAGGGGTGTTGTTGGCGACGACAGGTGCGGTGCTGACTGGGCGGCTGGCTGGCGGTGCCGAGGCCACGACAGGACGGCTGCGTACAGCTGGTGCGGCCGCTTGTTGTACCGCCGGTGTATTGTTATTGCTGTCTTGGTTGCCACCGCGTTGCGCTGCGATTTTTTCATTGCTCAAGCGGTTTTGGCGCTCAATGATGCTGCGGTCGCTGGTATAAGAACCGATTTTGTCCAATTTTTCAGAATGGCAATTGCCCACTTTTTTATTGGTGTAGATTTTTTCGCCATTGACCACGCAGCTGTACACATTCGCTTGTGCCACCGGCACCAGCACTGCGCTCAAACAGCCCAGAAGGAAGATGCGTTTCATGATTTTTCCCTTATTCGCCAAATTCGGCTTGGATGCTGGCAGACAATTGTTCCAATTCGTCTTGCCACAACAACCAATCTTCTTCCAAAGTGGCGAGTTGTGTTTTGATTTCGCCCAAACGGGTGACACTTTGCTGCATTTGGGCTTTGTTGTCGGCCAAATACGCGTCTTCTGTCGCCAAGAATGTTTCGAGCGCTTGTTGTTCTGTGCCCAATTTTGCCATTGTCGCTTCGGCATTGGCAATTTTTTTCTGTAAGGGCTTGGATTGTTGTGACAATTGCTGTCGCAGCTGTGCTTGTTGGCGTTTCACATCTTTGCGGTTTTGGCTGCTAGATGGGGCGTTGCCTTGGCTGGATTGGTGTGCCAATTGGTCTTGTTGCAAACGCCACTGGCGGTAATCGTTCAAATCGCCATCAAAATGGTGCAAACGCTGTTCGTGCATGAACACAAAGCCATCGGTGGTGGCTTCAAGCAAGCTGCGGTCGTGCGACACCACAATCAATGCGCCCTGAAAGCTTTGCAAGGCCACGGTCAAAGCATGACGCATGTCCAAATCCAAATGGTTGGTCGGCTCGTCCAGCAGCAATAAATTCGGCTGTTGCCATACGATCATCGCCAAGGCCAAACGCGCTTTTTCGCCGCCTGAAAACGGCGCGATGGCTTGCATCGCCATGTCACCTTGGAATTGGAAGCCGCCTAGAAAATTGCGGATTTCCTGCTCACGCACTTGTGGGCTCAATTGCTGGATGTGCCAAATTGGCGATTGGTCGGAGCGCAGTGTTTCCAATTGGTGTTGGGCGAAATAGCCGACATTGAGTTTTTCGGCACGGATGATTTGACCTGCCAGCGGCGTTAATTCACCGGCGATGGTTTTAATCAACGTGGATTTACCACTGCCGTTGACGCCGAGCAAACCGATGCGGGCGCCGCTTTCTATCGACAGGCTGACTTTTTTCACGATTGCGGTATCGCTATAGCCCAAATCGACTTCATCCAGTTTCAACAAGGGATTGGGCAGGTGTGCCGGTTCGATGAATTCAAACGCGAACTCGCTGTCCAAATGCGCCGGCGCAATCAATTCCAAGCGTGCCAAAGCCTTGATGCGACTCTGTGCTTGCACCGCTTTGGTGGCCTTGGCCTTAAAACGGTCGATAAAGGATTGCAAATGGGCGATGTGCGCTTGTTGCTTCACATACGCCGATTGTTGTTGCGCCAAACGCTGTGCGCGCTCTTGTTCGTAGAAATCGTAATTGCCACCGTAGACGGTGAGTTTTTGCTGTGACAATTCCACCGTAGTATTGGTGACGGCATTGAGGAAATCGCGGTCGTGCGAAATAATCAATTGGGTGCAATTCAAACCGGCCAAATGCTGCTCCAGCCACAACACCGTTTCCAAGTCCAAGTGGTTGGTCGGTTCGTCCAATAACAATAAATCGGCGCGGCACATCAAGGCTTGCGCCAAGTTCAAACGCATGCGCCAACCGCCGGAAAAGGTTTTTACCGGCCGCTGTTGTTCTTCGGTAGAGAAGCCCAAGCCATTGAGCAGTTTGCCGGCGCGCGCAGGGGCGCTGTAGGCATCGATTTCATCCAATTGCGCCAAGATATGCGCCATTTCTTCGCCATTGTTGTTGGCTTCGGCCTGTTTTAAAGCGGCCTGTAAGTTTTGCAATTGCGCATCGCCTTGCAACACATAATCCAAAGCCGAGCACTCCAAGGCTGGCGTATTTTGGGCCACCGAGGCAATCAGCCAATGTGCCGGCACCGAGGCATCGCCGCCATCGCTGTGCAATTCGCCTTTGAGCAAGGCAAACAACGAGGATTTGCCGGTACCGTTTTTACCGATTAAACCCACACGTTGGTTGGGGTTGATGGTGAGGTTCGCTAGCTCGAATAAGACTTTGGTGCCGCGTTGTAGTGTCAGGTTTTGAATGTAAATCATGATGTCACACACATAAATCGAGCCGCCATTTTAACACCATCTGCAAAGCTTGCAGCAGCGCTTTACTGGCCGCTGTCAGATTTGCTGTGTGTATGGGCTGAATTTAGGGCATTTTGTGGTGTTATTCAGCACGCTAGTACTGATTTGATGAGCATTGCTTTGTCTTACCGAGTTTTAAGCAGTGTTGGTGCCGCGGGCGTTAAATGCAGGCTGATGCATGCGTGTTTGGCAGCTTACTGTTAACAAACTACTGATTGAAGATGAACTTCAGGCAGGTGAAATAGTCGCAGTCACGCGCGCATGCTCAGGCTATAATGGCACGGAAGCGCGGGTGGCATGGTTGGTTCATCGCCTGCGCTGACACATAAGAATATTTCCCCACCCACATGGAGTAACACATGGCACAAGTGACTTTAAAAGGCAATGCAGTTGAAGTAGTAGGCAGCTTCCCTCAAGCGGGCGCCGCCGCAGCCGATTTTCAATTGGTCAATGGCAGCTTGCAAGAGCAAAGCTTGGCCGATTTTGCGGGCAAACGCAAAATCTTGAATATTTTCCCTAGCGTGGACACTGGCGTGTGCGCCCAATCGGTGCGCCATTTTAACCAAGATGCAGCGGGCTTGGACAATGCGGTGGTGTTGTGTGTTTCTGCCGATTTGCCGTTTGCGCAAGCGCGTTTTTGTGGTGCCGAAGGCATAGAAAACGTGGTGATGTTGTCGGCCTTCCGCAGCCCAGCATTCAAACAAGCGTATGGCGTGGACATGGTGTCTGGCCCCTTACAAGGCTTGTGCGCCCGCGCGGTAGTGGTTTTGGACGCGAACAACCAAGTCATCTACTCACAATTGGTGCCTGAAATCACCGAAGAACCAGATTATGCAGCAGCCTTGGCGGCATTGAAATAAGGCATTAGCGATTAAGATAAAAGCGGCCTGTAAAGTTTACAGGCCGCTTTTTTATGGGTAGAAGGCTTAACGTGTGGCAATCAATGGCCAACGCGGTTTGACATCGAAGGCGCCAACGGCGCGGGCGTCTTGCAAGTGCATGGCGCCGGCGAAGGCAATCATGGCGCCATTGTCGGTGCACAAAGACAAGGGAGGGAAGAACACCCGTACTTTGAGCTGGTTTAAGCGTTCGCGTAATTTCCAGTTGGCGCCGACGCCGCCGGCGACCACCAACGAGTTAAAGCCAGTTTGTTTCAATGCGTCTTGTACTTTGCGACTGAGCACATCGACCACCGCGTCTTGAAAGCCCAAGCATATGTCGTTGCGGGTTTGTTCATCCACGGTACCATGCGCTTCTTTCACTTTGTTGACGGCGGTTAATACCGCGGTTTTGAGGCCGGAGAAGCTCATGTTCAAATCATGCGAGTGCAGCATGGGGCGTGGGAACTCAAAGCGGCCAGCCACGCCGAGTTTGGCCAATTGTGACAATTTGGCACCGCCAGGATAGGGCAAGCCCAATAATTTACCGGTTTTGTCGAAGGCTTCGCCGGCGGCATCGTCTATGCTCTCACCCAATAATTCGTATTTTCCCACGCCGGTAACGGCCATGATTTGGGTATGACCGCCCGATACCAATAAGGCCACGAAAGGGAATTCGGGTTTGTCTTCTGCCAACATCGGTGAGAGCAAATGGCCTTCCAAATGGTGCACCGGAATAACGGGTTTGTCATTGGCAAAGGCCAAGGCATTGGCAAAACTGGTACCGGTGAGCAAGGCGCCGCCGAGACCGGGGCCTTGGGTGTAGGCGATGGCGTCTAGGTCTTGCAAGTCCACATGGGCTTCATCCAAACAAGCGCGGGTTAAAGGCACGAGTCTGTGGATGTGGTCGCGGCTGGCCAATTCTGGTACCACGCCACCGTATTGCGCGTGCATGGCAATTTGCGTGTGCAATTGGTTGCCGATTAAACCGCGCTCGGTGTCGTAAATGGCGACACCGGTTTCATCACAAGAAGACTCTATACCCAAGACCAACATTTTCAATTCCTCATATCACAGACCCTTATTGTAGCTCAATTTGCGCCACTTTGCCCTGATTAATGTGCAGTTGCAACATAGGCTATGAGGGTGATTTAGAGTGTGAACTTCTGCAGATTTCCTTTACATTTTAACGGGATAGAAAATGCGTTAAGACTATTGTCATAAGTAAAAATAGCAGGTTTAATGCAAGCGTAAGAGAGGTTGTGTGACAGCGCGTAACAGGTTCTTGCCCATACTCAAAACAACATCTGGCAAGGTTTGAGCAGAAATCAAAGGATGACATGATGAGAAACACGTTTATTGCTTCAGCAGTGAGTTTGATTTTGTTAGCAGCATGTGGAGGTGGCAGCAAAGAAGCGGCTACTCCGAAAACCGCCGATGCGTCTGGCAGCGCTAATACGCCAGCCAAGGCCAGTGAAAGTACCGCACCCAAGGTGGCTTTAGAGGCCACCAAAGAATTGAAAATCTACAATTGGTCTGATTATGTCGACCCACAAACCGTCAAGGATTTTGAAGCCGCCAATCAAATCAAGGTGACGTACGATGTGTACGACAGCAATGAATCTTTAGAGGCCAAAGTGTTAACCGGTAAGTCTGGCTATGATTTGGTGGTGCCAAGCAATTCCCATGTCGGCCGTCAAATCAAAGCAGGTGCTTATCAGGAAATCGACAAAAGCCTGATACCGAATTACGCCAACATCGAGCCGACCTTATTGAAAATGCTCGAAGGCGTAGACCCAGGTAACAAATACGCGGTGCCGTATTTCTGGGGCATCAATACCATGGCGATTAACAAAGACAAAGTGGAAAAAGCCTTGGGCGGGCAATTGCCAGACAATAAATGGGATTTGCTCTTCAATCCGCAATACACCAACAAGCTCAAATCCTGCGGCATCAGCATTTTAGACAGCGCGACTGAAGTGTTTCCGATGGTGCTCAATTACATCGGCAAGAATCCGAACAGTTCAGAACCAGAGGACATGAAGGCGGCCAAAGACGTCATCATGAAGGTGCGTCCTGATATTCGCCGCTTCAGTTCATCGGGTTATATCGACGATTTGGCGCGCGGTGATGTGTGCGTGGTTTTGGGTTATGGTGGTGATTTGAACATTGCCTCGCGCCGTGCCAAAGAAGCCGGCACCAAGGTCAATATTGAAATTTTGGTACCGAAAGAGGGTTTTGGTGTGTGGGTAGACTCTTTTATGATACCGAAAGACGCTGGCAATTTAGCCAATGCTTATAAATACATTAACGATACCTTGGATGCGAAAGTGGCGGCCAAAAATGGCAATTTTGTCACCTATGCGCCCGCGAGCAAAGGCGCCAAAGAGTTGATGGAAAAAGACTATGCCGACAATGCGTCTATCTTTCCTAGTGCTGAGCAATTGAAAAATGGCTTTATGATGAACGAAATCAAGCCTGACGCGATGAAGCTGAGCACGCGCTTGTGGCAAGACATCAAAAAAGGCAGTTGAATGGAGCACACAAAAAACCCGCTAGCCAGCGGGTTTTTTGTGTGCAAGGCTTATGCGGCCTGTAAATGTTTGGCAAATAAAACATTTCAGCAAGGCCATGCAAAATTCATCTGAATCGTTGTGATTTTACCTATTTCAGCGCCTCAAGTTTGCAGCGCAAAAATGACTAAATTACTTGTCATGTTATAAAAAACACAGTTTAATAAACGCAGTTTGGTAGTGCCTACCAACACAATATTTCGTGTCTTGCACCATACTAAATACCCACATGTGCAAGGTGGATTGAACTTTTGGGAAAACATTATGAAAAAAACACTTCTGGCATCTTCTGTGGTAGTCATGTTTTTAGCCGCCTGTGGCGGTGGCAATAACAATGCAGCACAATCGAAAACTTCTGATGCAGGCAGCGGTACTGCCAGCAGTGGCACGACGGCCAGTACGGCACCTGCAGCCGCCGCAACCGACAGCTTGAAAATCTACAACTGGTCTGATTATGTCGATCCTGAAACCGTGAAAGAATTTGAAGCTGCCAACAAAATCAAAGTCACTTACGATTATTATGACAGCAACGAGGCTTTGGAAGCCAAAGTGTTAACCGGTAAGTCTGGCTATGATTTGGTGGCACCGAGCAATACCTTCGTGGGCCGTCAAATCAAAGCGGGTGCATACTTGAAAATCGACAAAGGTCAAATCCCGAATTACAACAACATCGACCCACAATTGTTGAAATTGATGAACGATGTCGATCCGGGCAATGAGTTTGCCGTGCCTTACTTCTGGGGCATCAACACTTTGGCGATTAACAAAGACAAAGTGGAAAAAGCCTTGGGTGGCCCATTGCCAGACAACCAATGGGATTTGTTGTTCAAACCAGAATACTCTAACAAGTTGAAGTCTTGTGGCATCAGCATTTTGGACAGTGCCGCCGAAGTCTTCCCTATGGCGCTGAACTACATGGGCAAAGACCCACACAGCGATAAGAGCGAGGATTTGAAAGCCGCTTCTGAAATGATCATGAAAATCCGCCCTGACATTCGCCGTTTCAGCTCGTCTGGTTACATCGATGACATGGCCCGCGGTGATTTGTGTGTGGTCTTGGGTTATGGTGGTGACTTGAACATTGCCGCGCGTCGCGCCAAAGAAGCGAAGAGCAATGTCAATATTGAGGTATTGGTACCTAAAGAAGGCTTTGGTGTGTGGATAGATTCTTGGATGATTCCAAAAGACTCTGCCAACGTGGCCAATGCTTACAAATACATCAACAACACTTTAGACCCTAAAGTGGCGGCGAAAAACGGTAACTTCGTGACTTACGCGCCAGCAAGTAAACCAGCCAAAGACTTGATGGAAAAACAATACACCGAAAACCGTTCGATTTTCCCAACCGAAGCGGATTTGCAAAACGGCTTTATGATGTTGCCGATGAAACCAGACAGCTTGAAAATGGCGGTGCGTTTGTGGCAAGACATCAAAAAAGGCAGTTAAGCTGCTTACCATTAAAAAACCCGCTTATGGCGGGTTTTTTTGTGTCTGGTGCTGGCGCACGGCTTAGCTGTGGCTGTGCGCATGGACGATGCGAAAGCGCGGTTGGATGTTGCCATCGACCACTACTGTGCTGGTAAACATGGCAAGCGGTCTGACCCACAAACCATAATCGCCGTATAAAGCACGGTAAACCACCATCATTTCTTCGGTTTCTGAATGGTGGGCGCAGCCCAATACTTCGTATTGTTGGCCTTTGTAATGTTGGTAAATACCACGGGGAATGCTGTTCATAGTTGTTTCAATGGATGGGCGTTAAAAAAGCGTTCGCTGACGAACGCTTGCGGTTAAAGGGTGATTAACGTTCGCGCAGGCGCGGCTGGGGTTGTTGGCGTATATTTTGTTGCTGCATGTTTCGCATGACATTGTATCTGTCATTGCGCTGCAACACGCTTTGTTGAGCACTTTGGTTTACAGGCCGGTTTTGTATCAGTGGCCGTTGTTGCGGTACGCTTGGTCTGACTTGCTGCACCGGCGGCCGCGTGTTGTTCACACTGGGTCGGCTCGGTTGTATCTGTGGTCGGTTGATGCCGCCATTGGGTTGGGTTGGGCGCACCACAGGCCGTGTCGACTCGATTGGACGAGTGGGTCTTACTATTGGACGAGTCGATTCGGTGGGTTGAGTGGGGCGTACAATCGGGCGTGTAGACTCAGTAGGCCTAGTCGGGCGGGTTATCGGACGGGTGGACTCAGTCGGCCGTGTGGTATTCGGGAGATTATTGCCCCAACCCGTTTGGCCACGATTGCTATCGGTGTAATCCTTGTTGCGATCGTTCCAACGGTAACGGCCATTGTCATCCCAATAGCTGCGTGGATGGTAATTGGGATCAAAGCGGATGGCCTGATGGCGGCGCCATTGTTCCAATTGGTTGCGATTGAGGTTGCGGTAGCGCGCATCGGGATGGATGCGGTAAGGGCGGTCGAATATTGGGCGGTAATAACGGCTGCCGCCATAAGAGTAGTAATTGACCGGGTAGTAATAATTGTCGTAGTAATAGTAATTACCGACCAAAAAACCGGTGCTGAGGGCGAAATTGCTGCCATTGCCGATAACGCGGGTGGTTGTGGTGTAGCTATTATCGTAATCATAAGCACCGTAACTGCCGTAATCCACGCCAGAGTAATATGGGTCAACCACACAGGCACTGGTGCCCAAGATGGCCACTGTGCCCAATATTTGTATGCCGCGTTTTAAGGAAGTGTTCATTGTGTGTTCTTTCCAAGTGGGGACACAAGCGACCGTTGCGAGGCAAAGCAGCCGCGTGTGTTGCTGTCTGACAGACGGTTTTTATGATAGCAGTCACTGTGCCTTGGCAGCGCAAATCAGCAAGAATTTACTTAATTTGAAAAAAGCCTGACACGATTATTGCCATTATCATGGCAGTCGCAACAGATGTGCGCAGTATGGACAACAATAAGCGGCCTGTAAACCGTGCACAGAGGGGATGGTAGGTTTACAGGCCGCTTTCATTCTGTAGTAAAACACTTTATGAAACTGAACAGCCGTGTTGGTTTTAATGGTGCAAATAATGTGACCAATACCACAATACCGTGCTGACGCTGCAAAACATCAATAAAGTGGTGATGAGCAAGACGGCGGCGCTGCGTTCACCTATGCCGTATTGCTGACCAAGCAAGCTGAACATGGTGGCCATAGACACCGATGCCAGCAAGGTGCCAGCAAAGCGCATTTCCTCGTTCACGCCCGGCCACAGACTCAAGATGGCGAACACGATACAAGGCATGAATACCAACTTGAGGGCGCTGATGATGAGGGCGTGTTTGCCGGCGGCCTTGATGTTGGTGCCAACCAAATTGCCACCGATGACAAAAATCGCCAATGGTGCGGCGCAACTGGCCAACATCGCCAACACCCGCTCGAAAGGTTGCGGTAAGTCGGCCTGTAAGCCGGATAAGAGCAAACCCACGCCCAAGCTGATGATGAGCGGATTGCGGGCAACATGGGCAAAGGTATTGAGCACAATGCGGATGAGGCTGGTTTGGGTGGATTGGCTTTGTTGGCGCCCGAGTTCGGCGATGGTCAGAATCAGCGGGATCATCAACAGGTTTTCGATGATTAAGGTCATGGAGAAATACACTGCCGCTTGGTTGCCGATGATCATGCTGAGCAAGCCATAGCCGATGAAGCCAGTATTGGACATCGACGCGCCCATGGCCATGATGGCGGCGTGGTGTAAGGGTTCACCGAAGCGGCGGTGGTACAGATACAAGCCCAGTGCGCATGCCAACAGCGAAGCGCCACCATAGGCCAATAAATATGGCGCTTGCCAAATCTCGCTCAGTTTCTTGTGCATCAAGGCATTGATGACCAGAGCCGGTAAGGCAACTTTGATGACAAAGATGCCCATGCCACGGATGTGTTCACGACTTAATAATTCACTGCGCACACTGGCGAAACCCAGCGCTATTAGGATGAAAATGGGTGCGGTAATGCCGAGGATGTTGGCCATAAGCTCAGGATTATTGGCTTAGAAAGCATGATTATGCCATTTGTCTGCTGGAGGCTTCCAGCAAAAAGCCGCCTTGCGGCGGCCGATGCTTACAAATTTTGTCCGCTAGGCGGAAGCTCGATGCGATTACCGTAATCAAATTTGGCAATGCGGCCTTGTTCGCGCGGAAACACTGGATCGCTGCGTCCCCATTGCCAGCCACCAAATTCGTCTTCTTGGTAAGCCTGTATCGCTTCAAGCAGTTTGGCGCGGCTGCTGGCAACAAACGGGCCGTATTGTTCCACGCCTTCGCCTATCGGTTGACCTTCCAGCCACAATACCCGTGCCGCTTGCTCACCATTGACCAGAGTCAGTGCCACGCTGGCGTCCAAATCCACCAATTCCTTATTCTCAATGCGCTCACCATTCAGTTCAATGTGGCTGCCTTCAAACACATAGGCAAAACGGGTGGTGCCGGCGGCGCTGGCAGGCAGTGCCATGCGCGCATGCGGTGCCAATTTGATCAACCAAATATTGACGCCGTGCGCAGCATCATTGGCCCAAGAATGCGGAGTCGGTGCCAAAGCTTGGGTATCGGCAAAACGTCCAGCAATCACTTTTACCGAGTATTCATGCCCATCGGCGTCTTGCGCCTTAATGACCGGAATGTCTTCGTGCCACAGCATTTTGTAAGCCGCCGGTGCTTGTTTGTCTTTTTCGGGTAGGTTTAACCACAATTGGAACAATTCCAATGGATTGTCTTGCTCGCCAGACAATAAGGGAAACATTTCCGAATGCTGTACGCCCGCGCCGGTGGTCAGCCATTGCACATCGCCGTCACCATAGCGACCGCTGGAGCCGCGCGAATCAAAATGGTCGGCATAGCCTTGCTCGACAATGGTCACGGTTTCAAAGCCGGTGTGCGGATGCGCCGGAAAACCGGGAATGGTATTGCCGTGGTACATGCGAAACGGTGCTTTGGGGTCAAAGTCTTGCCCCCATTCAACATGGCGGTCGATTGCGATTGGGGTCATGTCGTGTTTGCCAGCAGGATAGGCATCAAAATGGTGGCCAGCAAACAAAAACGGGTCTTTCAAATTCAGGCGAAACTGGACAACTTCTTTGTTCAAAATAAACGGTGCAGTCATATTGTTCTCCGTGATGGCGCAAGGGCTTGCGCGCTTTTCATAGAGTATGAATATGGAGATTTTTATTTCAATTTCAATAGGCTATTGTCTTGTGGTGTGACCTGTTCCAGCCACGATTCAAATTCAGGCCGCATGCAATACGCGACATTGAAACGCAGCCACGGATTTGCCTGTTGCTGGTCTATGGCAAACAACAAACCCGGTGCCAAGGTAATGTTGTCCTCGTGGTGGCTTTGCGCAAATTGGTAGGCATCGTCTATGGCAGGGTGTTTGGCATACAAATACATGCCGGCTTGCGGCTGGCCAAATACTTGCCAACCCAAGGCAGCAAAGCGTTTTTGCAAGTGTTGTTGTGCGCCTGCCAAGCGGTTGCGCCACTGTGCCAATTGTTTGTCGCTGCGGTTGTCTTGCCACATCAGCAAGGCCAAATGCTCATTGATGGCCGAGGTGGTCATGCCGCTGAGCATTTTTTGCTGCATCAAGGCGGCAATGCGCTCATCGCGCCCAAGCACATAACCAACGCGCAACATCGGCGACAAATGCTTGGTAAAACTGCCAATGAGCAAGCTGTGGGCTATGCTGTCCAGCGCCGACAACGGCGGCGGTGGATTGTGCGCCAGCCAATACGACACTTGGTTTTCCACCAACAGACAACTGGCTTGTCTGAGCAAGTGCAAGACTTGGTGAGCGGTGGCCAAGCTGTAGCTGGCGCTGGTGGGGTTTTGCAATACCGGATTGGTGAACATCAGCTTGGGGCGGTATTGCTGTAATAATTGTGCCAATTGCACCACATCTGGCCCGTCGTCATTCCACGGTACGCCGACAATGTGCAATTGCTTGCTGCGCAAGCGCGTGAGCAAATTGGTGTAGCCAGGGCTGTCGATGAAGACGGTGTCGCCGGCTTGGCAATAGGTGGCGGTGATGATGTCCAGAGCTTGGCTCGCGCCTTGGGTGAGCAAGACTTGGCCGGCCGAAATCGGCAAATGGTGGTGGGCCCAGCGCTGTGCCAGCAATTGTCGCAACGGCAACAAGCCTTTGGGCTCGCCGTATTGGTTCAGTTGTAACGGTGCACGCGCCAGTTTGCGCAGTGCCGAGCTGGCCAATTCGGGATCGTGCCAATCGTGCGGCAACCAACCACAGCCGGCCTGTAACAAGGCGTCGTCGCTTTGGTATATGCCTTGCAGCAGCCAATCTTGGTTTAAGGGTTGGCGCAACACTGCCTCTAATGGCTGTTGGTAACTGGGTTGGGCAACAAAATAGCCACGACCGGCCGACGCTTCGACTTGGTTTTGCGTGCACAAACGCGAATACGCCTCGGCCACGGTAAAAGTGCTGACACCGTACAGTTTTGCCGCCTGACGGATGGACGGCAATTTGCTGCCCTGCGGCAATTGACCGCGCTCAATTTGCGCGGCGATGGTTTGCATCAGCTCTTCTACCAAGGTTTTCATGCTGCGGCCTGTAAACATGTGCGGAAACCTAACTGTACAGGAAATATGCCCTGTACAGTAAGTCTGAAATCTCGCAAAGTGTCACTGTTCTTTTATTTTACTGCTGTTAAAGTGAGCCCATGAACGACGCATAATGATAACGAGGAGAACCTGATGAATTTAGATGCTTTATGGATGCCGTTTTCGGCCAACAAAACCTTCAAACAAAACCCACGCATTTTGACCTCTGCCCAAGGCATGTATTTTACCGATGACAAAGGCCGTCAAATTTTGGACGGTTGTGCCGGTTTGTGGTGTGTGAATGCCGGTCACGGTAACGAGCGCATTACCCAAGCGATTGCTGAGCAGTCTAAAAAATTGGATTTCGCGCCTTTCTTTAACATGAGCCATGACATTGGTTTCAAAGCCGCTGAGCGCTTGGTAGAGATGGCGCCTAAGGGTTTTGACAAGGCCTTCTTCACCAACTCAGGTTCTGAATCTGCCGACACTTCTTTGAAAATTGCCTTGGCTTACCACGCTGCGCGTGGCGAAACCGGCCGCGTGAAATTCATCGGTCGTGAAAAAGGCTATCATGGTGTGAACTTCGGTGGCACGTCTGTTGGTGGCATCGGTGGCAACCGCAAAGCGTTTAACCACTTATTGCCATTTGTTGACCACATCCGTCACACCTTGGACATCGAGCGCAATGGCTTTAGCAAAGGCTTGCCAGCTTACGGCGCCGAATGGGCCGACGAGTTGGAAAACCGCATTTTCACCTTGCACGATCCTAAATCGATTGCTGCGGTAATTATCGAGCCTATGAGCGGTTCGGCTGGCGTGATTGTGCCACCACAAGGCTATTTGCAACGCATTCGCGACATCTGTACCAAACACGGCATTTTGTTGATTTTTGATGAAGTGATTACCGGTTTTGGCCGTACGGGCGGCGATTGGGCCACCAACACCATGGGCGTGACCCCAGACATCTTGAACTGTGCCAAAGGTTTGACCAACGGTACTGTGCCTATGGGCGCCGTGTTGGTGGGCAACGAGATTTACAACACAGTGGTCGATGCCGCTCCTGAAGGCGCGATTGAATTTGCGCATGGCTATACTTACACCGCGCACCCATTGGCGTGTGCGGCAGCGATTGCCACTTTGGATGTGTACCGCGACGAAGGTTTGTTTGAACGTGCCGGCCAATTGGCGCCTAAATTCGAGCAAGCCGCGCACAGCTTGAAGGGCTTGCCGTTTGTGAAAGACATCCGCAACATCGGTTTGGTGGCCGGTATTGAATTGGAAACCAGCGCCGAAGGCTTGGGCAAACGCGCAGGCTTGGTACAACAAAAATGTTACGAAGCAGGCGTGTTGATGCGCTTGACGGGCGAAACCTTGGCCTTGTCACCGCCGTTAATCGTTAACGAAGCACAAATCGACCAAATCTTCAGCACCATAGGCGAAGCGGTGAAAGCCGTAGCCAATGAAAGCGCTGTCAAAGCATAAGACCTTGATGGGGTAGGAATAAAGCGTTCTGTGAATTGGGTCACAGAACGCTTTTCTGTTTGGGCAATGCGGCCTGTAAACCATGATTGAAGCCGCTGGTGTGTTATTTTGTGGATACAAACCTGCATCTGTAAGGTTTACAGGCCGCTTGCATGTGCAAGCGCATCGCATATTGCTATGATGTCTACATCTACTGCTCACCCCTCAAGGAGTGCAATATGCGATACCGATACACAGGATTGTTGTGGGCATTATTGGCTTTAGGGGGACACACCTCGGCGCAGGCCACACCAGAGCTGGAACAAGAATTGGATGCACGTTTGCCCGAATTAAACCGTGGCTATCCGGAAGAAGTGGTCACCGGCATGAGCGTGACGGCGATGCGGCGTGTGGGCAATCAAGTCGAAATCGAATACGCGCTCAATCGCAGCGATTCTGGCCCGACAGACATGCAAGGCGAAATCGGCCAAATTTTGAGCATGCAATTGATCTGCGGCGATTCCTCGCTGTGGCCGTATTTGCAAGGCGGCATGAGTGTGGTGTCGGTGTATGCCTTCCCGAATAAGCAACAAGTGCGGGTGCCGCTGACTTGGCAAGACTGTAATGGGGCGGAATAAACGCAGCAGAATAAAGGTTGTTTGTTCTATACCAACATGATCAATATGATGAATACGGCCTGTAAACTTACAGGCCGCATCTGTTTGCTTGTGAGCCACAGCCAAACACAGACTCAATATGAGGTGATTCAGATACATATTGAGTTGTTGCTAACCACACGCAACAGCAACAATAAAGCGGCCTGTAACTTTACAGGCCGCTTTATTGCGTTAGATGTCTGAGCAAATACAGAGGTCAGACATAAGACATGACAGCTTAAGGCTTCAAAAACTTCAACAGCGTTTTCACGCGTTTGCCGTAAGGGGGGCTCATCAAAGCCACCATGTTCTTCGGTTTTTGCACAAACACCGCTTTCATGTGTGACATGGCTTCAAAGCCGGTTTTACCATGGTAAGCACCCATACCAGATGGGCCGATGCCGCCAAACGGCAAATCGTCTTGTGCCACATGCAAGACCACATCGTTGACACACATGCCACCGGCAACCGTGTGCTTCACACATTGCTCTATCACTTCGGGCTGCTGCGCAAACACATAACAGGCCAACGGGCGCGGACGCACATTGATGTAATCGATGGCGGCCTGTACGTTGTCGACGGTGACGATGGGCAAGATGGGGCCGAAGATTTCCTGTTGCATCAATTGGCAAGCATCGGGCGCATGGTGGACCAAACACGGGGTTAAGAAATCGGCGCGTTGTTTGGCCAAAGTTACCACTTGCGCGCCATTGCTGTGCGCCTCATTCAGCCATGTTTGCAAACGCTGCAATTGCGCGCCATTGATGATGCGGGTGAAGTCGGTATTGCTGTCCCAATTTGGATAGTGTTGGTCAAACCATGCTTGCGCCAAGCGCACAAATTCGTCCAATTGGCTGTGTGACAACAGCACATAATCGGGGGCGATGCAGGTTTGGCCGGCGTTAATCATCTTGCCATACATGATGCGGTCTACCGCTTTGGCCAAATCGGCATCGGCAGACACGATGACCGGTGATTTGCCACCCAATTCCAGCGTGACTGGTGTGAGGTTGGCGGCGGCAGCGCGCATCACGTGTTTGCCAACGGCGGTAGAGCCGGTGAACAGCAAGTGGTCAAACGGCAAGGTGCTGAAGGCGGCGGCGATGTCGGCACCGCCAGTAACGATGGTCAATTCATCGGCCTGAAAGTATTGCGGCACCAGCGTCGCCATCGCTTCGGCAAATTGTGGCACATGCTCGGAGATTTTCACCATGGCGCGGTTGCCAGCCACGAAGGCATCGACCAAAGGCCCAATGATCAAAAACAGTGGGTAATTCCACGGTGACACGATGCCTACCACGCCTTTGGGCTGCGGCTGCACATAGCAAGTGGCCGGTTTGAACAGCCATGAAGTGCTGGCTTTGCGCCGTTTCATCCATTTTTCGCCGTGTTTGAGCGCGTGTTTGATGCCGCTGTGTGACGGAATCAATTCCAAGATGGTTGATTCGATGTGCGAGCGTTGGCCAAAATCGGCGGCAATCGCCTCCAATAAAGGCTTTTGCTGCTCTTTTAATAAGGCCTGTAATTGCTGCAAGCGCCGTTTGCGCGTGCTCCACGGCACCGATAATTCTTGGCGGCTGGCGCTGTACAGCGCCGCAAACTGTTCGGTTAATTCGGTGCTGGAAGTCATGCCATCGTATCCTGTGCTTGTTTGTGACCATTGACCTGAGTGACGCGGCCGTCGGGCAGGCTGATGGCGGTGAGTTCGCGTCCCCATACCGCGCCGGTGTCCAAACCGATGACATGTTCATCCACATGCAAGCCCAGCGCCGACCAATGGCCAAAGACGACTTTGTGGTCGGCCCAAGCTGGATGCTCGGCAGCAAACCACGGCATCAAATGTGCAGGAATGTCGTCGACTTCGCCTTTGAAATCAAAGTCCAATTCGTGTTGTTGCGTGATCACGCGCATGCGCGTCATCACATTCAGACTGAAGCGCAAACGCTCCAACTCGCTGCTGATATCGGCTTCTTGTTTCGGTTTGTTGCCATACATGTTTTGCAGCAACCATTCAAAGCGGTCGGACACCAAAGTCTGTTCAATTTGTTCGGCATAATCATGCGCTTGTTCGATGTCCCAATCGGGCAGCAAACCGGCATGTACCATTGCATAGTGGTTGTGGGCGACAAACATCGGTTGGTGGCGCAGCCATTCCAACATCACTTTGTTGTCGACCGCATTCAAGATGGCATCGAGGGTATCGCCTTTTTTCAGGCGCGCGCCGCCATAAGCCACGGCCAACAAGTGCAAATCGTGGTTGCCCAAGACGGTTTGCACGCAGTAATCGTGCTTCATGGCAAAGCGCAATACTTCTAAGGATTTGGGGCCACGATTGACCAAATCACCGGTCAACCACAGCGTGTCGGTGCCAAAATTAAACGCAATTTTGGACAGCAGTTTCAACAATTCATCGCAGCAACCTTGTACGTCGCCAATTGCATAATGTGCCATGATGGGATTCCTTTTATTCTCGTTCTCGCTTAACCATATACCGAATGAACTCTAAACGCAAACCCGCCGGATAAATGCGTGTTGCAGTGCATAAATGGTTGCCTGTTTTGCAGCTAATAATGATGGCGAAACGCAGAAAAAACAAGCGTCCTGACAGTTTACAGGACGCTTGAAGATAATATGATGATGACAATTGTAAGGTTCAGAACCGGCGTTTAATCGCTGATGGATGCCAACAATTCGGCTTGGTGTTCGGCTATCAACGCGCCAGTGACTTCGCTCAAATCGCCGTCCATGATGAAGTCCAATTTGTACAAGGTGAGATTGATGCGATGGTCGGTGACACGGCCTTGTGGGTAATTGTAAGTGCGAATACGCTCAGAACGGTCGCCACTGCCGACCAAGCTCTTGCGCTCGGCCGCTTCTTTTTCGTGCGCTTCGCGGCGCTGCAAATCGTTCAAACGCGCCGCCAATACCTTCATCGCCTGCGCTTTATTGCTGTGTTGCGAGCGACCGTCTTGGCATTCTACTACCAAGCCGGTAGGGAAGTGGGTAATGCGGATGGCCGAGTCGGTTTTGTTAATGTGCTGACCACCGGCACCAGAGGCGCGGAAGGTGTCAATGCGGATGTCGGCTGGGTTGATGGTGATGTCTTCGAGCTCATCGGCTTCGGCCATCACCGCCACGGTACAGGCCGAGGTGTGCACACGGCCTTGGCTTTCGGTCGCGGGTACACGTTGTACGCGGTGCGCGCCCGATTCAAATTTCAATTGGCTGTACACGCCCGTGCCCATGATGCGCACAATCGCTTCTTTGTAGCCGCCCAAATCGGATTCGCTTTCGGACACCATCTCGGTTTTCCAGCCTTGGCGCTCGGCAAAACGCACATACATGCGCAGCAAATCGCCGGCAAACAAGGCCGCTTCGTCACCACCGGTGCCGGCACGTACCTCGATAAACACGTTTTTATCGTCGTCTTGGTCTTTGGGAAGCAATAGTTTTTGCAAATCGAGTTCCAATTGCTCGGTTTTGGCAATGGCGTTGTTGATTTCTTCGGCCGCAAATTCTTTCATGTCAGGGTCGGACAACATTTCTTCGGCATCGATTTTGTCTTGCTGTGCTTGCAAAAACGCTTGATAGGTTTCCACCAACGGCGTGAGCTCGGCATACTCTTTGTTCAGTTTGCGGTATTCGTCCATATTGTCGGTGGCGTTTTCACTCGCCAATAAATGGGTCACTTCTTCTAAGCGATCGGACAATTG
The DNA here is from genome assembly GCF_001457815.1 of Vitreoscilla massiliensis. Classification (GTDB taxonomy): domain Bacteria; phylum Pseudomonadota; class Gammaproteobacteria; order Burkholderiales; family Neisseriaceae; genus Vitreoscilla; species Vitreoscilla massiliensis. The sequence goes on along the minus strand of NZ_LN898221.1, from coordinate 1,113,654 downwards.
GTGTAATTTTTCGAGTAGTGATGCTTTCATGATGACTTTCGTAAGTTGATGCGGCCTGTAAACGCAAACAAGCAAGATGCGCTTTATAGCACATCTTGCTTGTGTTTTACAGGCCGCTACAAATGTTCTGGCAGGCGGTAAATGCTGGAAACAGCGTCGCTTAATTCAGGATGGTGATTGATTTGCTGCAAGGCCACGGTCGGTGCGTGTAAGAGCTTGTTGGTGAGCTGTAGCGACAGCTTTTCCAATACTTCTTCGGCCGACACGCCTTTGTTCAATTGTTTCAAGGCGGTGGCCAACGCTTGTTGGCGCTGGATTTCACCTTCGTCACGCAAGGCCTTAATCATCGGTACGATTTGGCGTTCGCGTTGCCATTGCAAAAACTCATGCACACGCGTGTCGATGATGGCTTCGGCCTCGGCCGCCGCTTGTTGGCGCGCTTCCTTGCCCATTTCCACCACTTTGACCATGTCGTCAACAGTGTACAGATACGCGTCTTCGATTTTGCCGACTTCGGCTTCGATGTCACGTGGCACCGCCAAATCCAATAAGAACATTGGATGGTGACGGCGCTGTTTCAAGGCGCTTTCTATCATGCCTTTGCCAACTATCGGCAACGGACTGGCGGTAGACGACACTATCACATCGTATTCGTGAATGATGCCAGGCAAATCATTGAGCAAGACCGCGTCGCTGCGACCGCCCATTTGCGCACACAATTCGCGCGCGCGCGCGATGGTGCGGTTGGCAACGGTGATTTTCTTAGGTGATTTGGCCGAGAAATACGTTGCCACCAATTCAATCATTTCACCGGCACCGATGAACAACACATTCAAATCAGAGATTTTCGGGAAGATTTGTTCGGCCATTTTCACCGACGCCGCGGCCATAGATACCGAGCTGTTGCCAACGGCAGTATTACTGCGCACTTCTTTGGCAACGGAAAAGGTTTTTTGGAAGAGGCTATTGAGGGTGGTGTCTATGCTGGACTGTTCTTGCGCCACCCGCACCGCGTCTTTGAGTTGACCCAAAATTTGCGGCTCGCCCAATACCATAGAATCCAAACCGCAAGAGACGCGAAACGCATGGCGTATGGTCTCGTCGCTGTCCAGCGTGTATAAATACGGGCGTATGTCGTTTTCGGGCAAACGGTGAAAATCGGCCAGCCAACCGACGATGTCGCTGGACTGTCCCACACAATACAATTCGGTACGGTTACAAGTCGACAAAATCACCGCTTCGCGCGCGGCATGGTTTTGCACAATTTGTTTTACCGCCTCAGGCAACACCTGTGCCGCAAACGCCAAGCGCTCGCGTATACTGATAGGGGCAGTCTGATGGTTTAAACCGATTGCGGTCAGTTGCATGTTGAAAACATCCTCCAAAAATATTGCTGCCTATTTTACCGCATTTCGCCACAAAACGACACCTCATCTAGTGGCTTAATCACTTAATTAGATTGAATTTATCACAAATCAAATTTGTACGAATTTGGAGTATCGAAATGGATTTACACGAAGTCAGACAAGATTACGCCAAACAGAGTTTGGAATTGTCCGATTGCACCGATTTGCCGTTGCCACAATTGGAAAAATGGTTACAGGCCGCCATGCACGCCAAGGTGAATGAACCGACGGCGATGAACGTGGCCACGGTAGACGAACACGGCCGCCCGAATGCGCGCATTGTGTTGTTAAAAGAATTAAACGAAACGGGTTTGGTGTTTTTCACCAATTACTTAAGCCGCAAAGGCCGCGCCTTGACCGAGCAGCCGTTTGCAGCGGTGACGTTTTTCTGGCCAGAGTTGGAGCGCCAAGTGCGTGTTGAAGGCCGCGTGGTGAAGCTCGATGAGGCGGCATCGGATGAGTATTTCGCTTCACGTCCTTACGCCAGCCGCATTGGCGCGTGGGCGAGCGAGCAAAGCCAAGTCATCCCCGATAAAGCGCACCTGATGAAACGCGCTGCCAGCATAGGCATCAAGCATCCGTTAAACGTGCCGCGTCCGCCGCATTGGGGTGGTTTTGTGGTGATACCCGACCGCATTGAGTTTTGGCAAGGTCGCCCCAGCCGTTTACACGACCGCGTGCAATACCGTTTGCAAGACTCGGGCGCATGGGTGAAAGAACGTTTGGCACCGTAATCTGGTTTTAAAAAACCGGCCTGTAAACCATGACCGTACAGGCCGCTTGGGCACAGCGACACCGGTGGCGTGGCTTGCTACTGTTGGCAGCAACACATGCTAGCAGTGGCGCAAGCTGCGGCTGCTCAATAAATGGCTGTTACAGTGGGCAATCATATGAATGGGCGGAGAACGAAGATGAAACACATATTGTGTGGTTTGGGTTTGTTGTTGGGCTTGAGTGCACCCGCTTGGTCGCTGTCTTGTGTGCCCAAGCCGGCCTACACCATCACCCACACCGGCAATGTCTATCCCGATTCGGTATTGTGGTTGCGTTCGGATGAAATGCCTTCACAAGCGCCGATTACCGTGAGCGATGTCGATGTGTTACAAGAGGGCAAGGCTGTGCCGAAATTGCAAACCTTGCCGACGCGCATCGGTGCTTATACGGGATTCAAACCGGCGCCAGCGCTGCAAAGCGGATTGGGCTATCAAGTGTTGTTACGCGATGTCAGCCGCGACAGCGATTATATGCGCGAGGTGGCCAATCGCTTTACGGTAGCGGCGGCGAAACCATTGCCAACGCTGGCATGGCAACAGCGCCCGCGTTTAAAACAAGTCGGCCATCATCAAGGAGCTTGGGGCGACAGCGGCAACATCATGTGGACGCTGCAAACCAATGTGCCGCGCCAAGACTATTTGGTGGTGTTGAAGTTGGCTGCGCAAGCGGATATGCAGCAGGCGAAGACGTTTGTGCTTAAGCCAGAAGACTTAAACGGTGAAACCGTGGTTGGTGTCAGCTTTGGTCCATGCCAATACGGCCCCGAAGCCTATGTGTTTGCCAAAAACAGCACAGTATGGGCGACGTTTGATTTGCTCAGCCACGATGGTCACCTCACTGCATGGACGGATAAGCCTGAGCGCTTTAAATTGAAGCTGAAATGAGTGTTACAGGCCGCTTGATGCGGCCTGTAAACATTCCAACATATCTAATGTTGTGTATTCAATCAAGTCAGACTCGCTCACATAGCGTGTTTGCGAGTGCCCAGTCAAACTCAAATATTGGCTTGGTTGACGCGTTTGGACAATTCAGCCGCCGATTCTTTGCGCTCGGAATAGCGGTCGGTCAAATACGCGCTTTGGCCGCGCGTGAGCAAGGTGAATTTCATCAATTCTTCCATCACATCGACGATGCGGTCGTAATACGCCGACGGCTTCATGCGCCCATGTTCATCAAACTCGGTAAATGCTTTCGGCACTGATGATTGGTTGGGGATGGTCAACATGCGCATCCAGCGCCCCAAGATGCGCATTTGGTTGACGCTGTTAAATGATTGTGAACCGCCACACACTTGCATCAGCGCCAAAGTCTTGCCTTGGGTGGCGCGGATGGCCCCTGCCGCCAACGGTATCCAGTCGATTTGCGCCTTAAGGATGGAACTCATGGCACCGTGGCGCTCGGGCGAACACCACACCATGCCTTCGGCCCAAGCCAACATTTGGTGCAACTCTTGCACTTTCGGATGCGAGGCGTCGCCATCTTCGGGCAGCGGCAAGCCTTTGGGATGAAAAATCTGCGTGTCTGCGCCCAAGTGGCGCAAAATGCGTTCGGCTTCCAATACCGCCAAACGGCTGTAAGACACCTCACGGTTGGAGCCGTACAGCAATAAAATGCGCGGCGGATGCGGCAATTCACGCATGGCCAAAGCGCTGTGGTCTATGGCGGGCAATAAATCGGTTTGTAATAAAGAGGCAGTCATGAGGGTCAGTCTTTCTGAAAATAAGCGGCCTGTAAACGCAAGGCCCAACGCACCAATAGCAACAATACCGGCACTTCAACCAAAGGACCGATGATGGTGGTAAAGGCTATCGGTGAGGCCAAGCCAAACGAGGCGATGGCCACGGCCAAGGCCAATTCAAAATTGTTGCCGGCGGCGGTAAACGAGATGGCGGTGGTTTTGGTGTAGTCATTACCGATGGCGCGGCTGAGGAAGAAGCTGCTGCCAAACATCAACACAAAATACAGCGTCAGCGGGATGGCAATGCGCAATACGTCCAGCGGTAAGGCCAACACATCCGCGCCTTTTAAGGCAAACATCATCACGATGGTGAACAGCAAGGCAATCAATGCCACGGGGCTGATGGCGGGCAAAAAGCGCTGCTGATACCACTCCAAACCGTGGCTGCGGGTTAACAGCGCACGGCTGAGCCAACCCAAAGCAAACGGCACGCCTAAATACAGCAACACCGATTGTGCGATGAGGGCAAAATCAATGTGCACGCTGTGGGCAGCCAAACCCAATTGTATCGGCAACCAGTTCAAAAACACCCACGCATAGGCGCTGAAAAACAGCATTTGAAACACGCTGTTAAACGCCACCAAGGCGGCCACGTATTGCTTGTCGCCGCCGGCGAGCTGGTTCCAAATCAACACCATGGCTATGCAGCGCGCCAAGCCAATGAGGATGACGCCGGCCATGTACTCAGGCTGGTCATGCAAAAACACCACCGCCAACACAAACATCAATACTGGGCCGATGAGCCAGTTTTGCAGCAAAGTCAGATAAAGCGTGCGCTTGTCTTGCAAGACCAAGGGCAAAGCGGCGTAATCAACTTTGGCCAGCGGCGGGTACATCATCAACATCAAACCCAGTGCAATGGGCAGGCTGATGCCATTGACGCTGAAGCGCTGCAATTGGCTGGGCAAGCTCGGCCATAGCGTGCTTAACACCATGCCCACGGCCATGGCCAAGATGATCCACAAAGTTAAATGGCGGTCGAGAAACGACAGTTTGGCAGCAGCAGGCATCACAAGCGTCCTATGCCATCCAAACAGGCTTGCTGCTCATCACGGCTTAAATGTTCAAAATCGGCAGCAAACAAATGCTGCAAACGCAATTGGATGCGGGCGATGGTGAGGCAAAAAGCCGTTGGGTGGGTGCTGACTTGGTCGATAGGCAAACCAATAGAAGGGTCGCTCAAGCCCCAATGCGCGCGCAAGACCGAGCCGGGGAATGCTGGGCAAGCGGCATCGGCGTCAGCACAGACGGTGATGACCACATCGACTGGCGTGTGTATGTCGGCAATCGCTTTGCTGTGTAAGCCGGCTATGTCTATGCCTGTGGCTTGCAAAGCGGCCAAGGTTTGCGCATGCACGCGGCCAGTCGGATGGCTGCCGGCGCTGTCAGCATGCCAAGTGGGTGGGCAGGCGGCGTTGAACAAGGCTTCGGATAAAATGCTGCGGCAGGAATTGCCAGTACACAAAAATAAAAAATTCATGATGGGATGGGTGGGGGTAAAAGGTTTACAGGCCGCTTAACTACACGAGCCAGCGGGTAGGTTGGTTAAATCATCGCGTTCGGCGGCGATGGTTTGGATGATGTGTTGTGCCCATATCGGCAAATTGTCGGCCAAGCGGTAATACACCCACTGACCTTGGCGCTGGTCGCTGAGCAAACCTTGCGTGCGCAATAAGGCCAAATGGCGCGAGATTTTCGGTTGTGACAATTGCAGGTGTGCGGTCAAATCGCACACACAGCGCTCGCCATGTTTGGCTAACACACACACGATATCCAAGCGCGTGGGGTCAGACAAGAGCTTAAACAAGCCGACCATGTCTAAAGTAAGCATTGCTATATCCTTATATATGGATAAACACATATAAAGCATAGCACAGAACAATGTTGGTGAGAAACCAATCTTTATCGCATCAGCAATCAATCACGAATTTAATTGCGGGTATAAACACTAAACAAAAGATTTTCGCTTTCAGAAATTGCCCAATAATCATGTTTATCATCATTACTGTCATCTTTTAAAACAAAAAATTTGGTTTGCTTACATGCCTGTTCGACAGTCTTTATGTGTGTTTCCGAACCATACACAATAAATGAATCATGTGCTTTATGATCACGATGATGTGCCGACCAAGTATTGGGTTCAACATAGTGAAGATTGGACTTGAAGCTTTTCCATCGCTTTTTAATGGTGGGCTTGATGCATTCAATCCGCTGTGCCGATTGTGGCGCTGCCAGTTGTCCTATTTGCTTGTTCATCAGCATGGCAAATTGATTTTTTGTTTGTCGATCCAAAGGGTAAACCACCACCCAAACACCAGAATCGCCGGCATGCCTACGTGTATAAAAAAACATTGGTTTACTTAGAGACGCAAACATCTTTTGGTCATAAGTGTGCTTCCATATGAAATTTTCTTCATAATATTCATCAGACTTCGCACCTAGCATAAGCCAAATTGCAATGCCAATGACGAAAATAAACACCAAAATGACTTTTACAGTTGCCCATAAAAATTGGCAAAACGCTGTCAAAAATACAGTCATTTTGCTGCTTCCTCATGATTAAGCCATGCAAAAAATATAAAAAATCCATGTCGGATTTTCATGGGTTAAATATGAAATCTGTATGAATTTTTACTGTGTGTACATGACTGTAGCCAACAAAGCCGATTTTCCAGATGTTAAGTGGAGATTTAAGCCAGGTCGATTCTAAGCATATTGTGACCATAGGCTATAACGATTGTGATGATAGGCGCGACAGATTTTTTCAAATATGCCAACCATTTGGGAAAAATGTGACTTAAGCCGTGAATTTCAGCAATAAAAAAGACATTATGCAGTAGCAGAAAGAAGTTTTGCCATTGGAGTGGCAACAGTGGTTTTCTATAGCGAGTAGCTAAGTAAAGAACCAGTAAATAAGGCTATAACGTTACGATAAACACGCCAGCGTGGGTTATTTAAGCGTCCTATCAATATTTACAGGCCGCTTAGATTCACCACAAGGCGCTCTTTAATGCCAGTGTTGGTAATGCCACAGCTTCATACTGACAGAGTGGGCTTGGTGTCTACACTGCAGCGACTGTGTGTATGATGATGTGATACTGAGATGCAGCGTATCAAAACAAAATACATTGAAAGTGTGTTGCCATTGGCATGAAAAATCCATCAGGAGGCGCTATGAAAACATTCTTAGGCATATTGCTGGCGTGTAGTGTGCCCGTTTCGGCTTGGGCGACTTCGTGTGGCACAAGGCTTTTGTATAACTTGCACACGCAGACTCAAAATGTGTATCCCGATTCGGTGTTCTGGCTTGAGATCAGTTCTAGGCCACAAACCGAGCAATTGGATGTGCACAACATGCAGTTTCAACGGTTGGGTCAACGTGGCATAGGCTATCAGCCTGTTACCAATTACCTGAACGGCATTGCACAATTGCGCCCAAAAAAGCCTTTACAAGTGGGTCTTAAATACACATTTACCAGCAAAACACCGCTAGAAAAATTGCAGTATGAATGGCAGAAAGGCGTCATTGAGACTGTGGATTTAGAGTGGGTAGAGGCAGCGCAGCGGGTGAACAGTTTTACTGTCTTGCCTGCAGTGAGTCTGCCGTTGCCTGCTTGGGTGCAATACCCCAAGTTACATGAGGTGAGCCAAGGTGAAACCACGGTGGGTGATGCGGGGCGCATCAGCTGGAAGATGCAAGCCAATTTGAATGTGCGGGACTATCTTGTTTATGTCAACTTGTCCCGCAAAGCCGATTTTTCGGAGGCACAAGGATTTTTGACCGATGTTGGTTATGGACAAACAGTGAACGTGTCTTTTGACCCTTGCCAGACGCGTAAAGAAAGATTTGATTTTAAATACGGTGACACCATTTGGGCTAAATTCGACTTAATCAGCCATAACGGTATTATCGTGCCGTGGCAAGGTGAGCCGTTGCGGTTTGAGTTGCAACCGTTGGAACCTGCACGACAATGAGTAACAGGTGAGGTACCTCACCATAATGTGTGCAGCAATGGCAGAGAATCATGAATAAAGCGGCCTGTAAACGTTTACAGGCCGCTTTTATTTGCAAAAATCACTACAAGACTTTATTTCTTTAACAAACGCAGCCCATTGCCCACCACCAACAAACTCGCGCCCATGTCGGCGAAGACCGCCATCCACATGGTGGCATCTCCCGTGAAGGTAAGCACCAAGAAGACCGCTTTGATGCCCAAGGCCAGCGCGATGTTTTGTTTCAGTATCGCCGACGTTGCTTGCGATAAGCGGATGAATTGCGGGATTTTGCGCAAATCGTCGTCCATTAAGGCCACGTCGGCGGTTTCGATGGCGGTGTCGGCACCGGCCGCGCCCATGGCAAAACCGATGTCGGCGCGTGCCAAGGCGGGCGTGTCATTGATGCCGTCGCCGACCATGCCGACTTTGCTGTGTGCGGCGAGGCCAGCGATTTCGGCGAGCTTGTGTTCGGGCAACATATTGCCTTTGGCGGCGTCTATGCCGGCTTGCGCGGCGATGGCCGTGGCAGTGTGCTGGTTGTCGCCCGTGAGCATGATGGTTTTGATGCCCAATTCATGCAACTCAGTGATGGCGCGGGTGCTGCTGTCTTTGATGGTGTCGGCTACGGCAAACAAGGCCAATGCGTGTTGTGCGTTCATCAGTGTCACCACCGTCTTGCCTTGTTGCTCTAAGGCGTCGATTTGCGCGGCCAAGTCTGGCGTGAGCAAACCTTGTTCTTGTAGCAAACGGGTGTTGCCCAAAAACAGATTCTCGCCATTAATCTGCCCTTGCGTGCCGCGACCGGCCAAGGCCGCGAAATCATCGACGCTTAACACGTTCACCCCTTGCTCTTGCGCGGCTTGGGCGATGGCTTTAGACACCGGATGGTCGGAGCGGGCGGCCAAACTGGCGGCCCATTGCTGGTTTTGCGCGGCCAAGTCGGCCTGTAAAGACAGCATGTCGGTGAGCACTGGCTTGCCGTGGGTGATGGTGCCGGTTTTGTCCAAGGCCAGCCATTGCAAGTCTTTGCCTTGCTCCAAATACACACCACCCTTAATCAAAATGCCTTTCTTGGCGGCGGCGGACAGACCGCTGACGATGCTGACCGGCGTGGAAATCACCAAGGCACACGGGCAGGCGATGACGAGCATCACCAAGGCACGGTAAAACCACTCAGACCACGCGCCGCCCAACAATAATGGTGGAACAATGGCCACCAATAAGGCGATGACAAACACGATGGGCGTGTACCACTTGGAAAACTGGTCGACAAAGCGTTGTGTGGGCGCGCGGCTGCCTTGCGCCGATTCCACCGCGGCGATGATGCGAGCCAAGGTAGAATGGTTGGCGGCGGCGCTGACGCGGTATTCAAACGAGCCGGCTTCATTGATGGTGCCGGCAAACACGGTGTCGCCAATGTTTTTTTCCACCGGCAAACTCTCGCCGGTAATCGGTGCTTGGTTGATGCTAGACGTACCGGAGGTCAACACGCCGTCCACCGCCAAGCGCTCACCCGGTTTGACCCGCACCGTGTCACCAATGGCGACTGCGCTGGCCAACACCTGTTGCCATGAACCATCGGCCTGTAACACCGTGGCTTTTTCAGGGCTCAAATCCAATAAGCCACGAATGGCATTGCGGGCGCGGTCCAGCGATTTGGCTTCTATCAATTCGGCAATGGTAAAGAGCACCATCACCATCGCCGCCTCTGGCCAATGGCCGATGAGCACGGCGCCGGTGACGGCGATGGCCATTAACGCATTGATGTTGAGATTGAGGTTTTTTAAGGCGATCCAGCCTTTTTGGTAAGTCTTGAGACCGCTGGCCAAGATGGCAAACGCCGCCAACAGCATTTCGATAAGCGTGCTGCCACCGGCAAAATTAATCGCTTCGGCGGCCATCGCCGCCACCAAAGCCGCGCCCAGCAAGTATTTTTTATACGGCTTGCTCTCAGTTGCGGGAGCTGGCTCTGTGGTCGCAGCAACAGCGGTGTTGCTGTCCAATACTTGTGGATTAAAGCTTAGCGACTGCAAAGCCGCCACAATATCCGGCAAGGCATTCGGTGCATGCGCCACCGTCAACACCCGCGCCATCAAATTGAATTGCATTTCGTCGACTGCTTGCATGCCACCGAGTTTTTTGCGGATTAACGCTTCTTCGGTAGGGCAATCCATTTCTTGGATGGCGATGCGGCTGGTGTTGAGCGTGCTGGTTTGTTTTACCGCGTGCATGTCGATGTGTTGCAAGGCTTGCTCGATGCTGCGGGTGTCGGGCAAGGTGTGGCTGACGCTGAGCACGCGCTGCATCAAATTGAAATCCAAGGCCACGATGCCGTCCATGCCACCGAGTTTCTTGCGAATTAACGCCTCTTCGGTAGGGCAGTCCATATTGTCTATGCGGTAAGACACGTGCTTGGCGGCGCTGTGTTGCGGGCGCAAATCCACCACGGGCAAAGCCGCCGCCTCGTGGGCCGTGCCACAACAATGGGAATGTTGGTGTTGTTTCATCGCTATCCTCACGACAGAGTACTTGTTATTGGTCATTAGAATGCCTATAGTCACTATAGAGTCAACAGCGGCCTGTTAACATTGAATGTGGAAAATCAAAGGAGTAGGCGATGCAAGTGCAAATTGGTGAATTGGCGAAAATCAGCGATTGCAAAGTGGTGACGATACGCTATTACGAAAAAGAGGGCTTGTTGCCCGAGCCCACGCGCAGCAGCAGCAATTACCGCCTCTACAACGACAGCCACATCGAGCGTTTGCAATTCATCCGCCATTGTCGCTCGCTCGACATGTCTTTGGACGAAATCAAAACCATATTGAGTTTGCGCGCCGCGCCGCAGCAAGACTGTGCCGAGGTCAATGCCATGCTCGATGCCCACATCGTCAGCGTGGAAGAGCGCATTGCCGCTTTGCAACATTTGCAGCAACACTTGTGGGATTTGCGCGAAAAATGCGGTGGCGTCAAAACCATCGCCACTTGCGGCATCATCCAAAGCTTGGCCGATGGTTCTTGCCACAGCGATGGCCAGCCGCATGCACATGGTTAATGCTGATGATGATTGATAACCAGCACAGTTTTAATGCTGATTAGGGTGCATCAATCAGCTTAATGCGGCCTGTAAGTCTGGTTAATCATAAACACAGGCTTACAGGCCGCATTCAAATAGCTGAAGCAGTAATAGGTTTACAGGCCGCTTAGCCTGTGTCTTAAACAGCAACACGTTTTAAGCCCGCACTCAGCAACAGCGGCAGAGCGACCGAAATCACTGCCGCAGCCAAAACCACTGGCAACAAATGCCAGTGCGGTAGCAGCGCATACATCACCGCATAAAATCCCAATACCCCAAGCGCACCGATGGCATTGCCGCGCACCACCGTCAGCATTTCATTGCGGCCGTATTGCGCATGGGTAAACAGCGTTAGCGGCCACGCAATCACCGGGATGGTGGCCAAAACGCCGCTGACGATGGAGCCCAGATGCGGCGCGGCGCTGGTAATCAGCAGCAATAAGGCGGTAGACGCGCCCATGCGCAGCGGCAAATCCCAAGGGTTGCGTTTGACAATCAGGGTTTGCGCCCGATATTCGCGGCCGGTTTTGCGGATAATCACCGCCATCGACACCAATAACAACACCCCATCCAAAGCCAGTGTATGCAGGCGCGTCAGCAGCAGTGACATCAGCACAAATGCGGCCAAAGCAGCCAAGCCGGTCAGCCACATAGCGTAACGCTTGCTGCAACACACATAGGTCCAATACGCCGCCATCACTGCCGCCAAACCGGGTATCGCGCCCAAAATCGCGTGTTGGGTAAAGCCTGCGCCTTGCTCGACCGCCAAAAACGTCAAAATCACCCCTGAAGTCAGTGGCAAACCCGACAGCAAGCCGCCCCAAAACGTGCCCCATTTTTTGGCGGCCACCGAAACGCCCCACATCAACAGCGGCGTGAGGCAAAGTTTGATCAGGAAAATGGGTGTGAGCAGCATGGGCGTGGTGGGGTTGAGAAACAAGAGTGGCTATTAAATGCCGCCACACGACTTTGTGCAAGTGGGGCGTGAAGTGTGAATCAAAACGCTTGCTGTCCAAATAAAAGATTTACAGGCCGCATGTGCGAGACAAGCGGCCTGTAAATCATCGCAACCATATCGAGTAAGGACAGAAATGGTTAAACACTATTGCTTGCACAAAAACAGTGCATCCAAGTCGCTGAGCTTGAGTTTTACCCAAGTGCTGCGTGATGCTTGAGCCAAAACGATGGATGCCCAAATAAAAGATTTACAGGCCGCATGTGCGAGACAAGCGGCCTGTAAATCATCGCAACCATGTCGAGTAAGGACAGCAGCGGTTAAACATTATTGTCCACGCAAGAACAGCGCATCCAAGTCGCTGAGCTTGAGTTTTACCCAAGTGGGGCGGCCGTGGTTGCATTGGTTGGCGCGCGGCGTTTGTTCCATGTCGCGCAATAAGGCATTCATTTCTGGCAAGGTCAATTGGCGGCCGGCGCGCACCGAGCCATGACAGGCCATGGTGGCGAGCAATTGGTTCTCAGCCGCCAACAGCGCATCGCTGTTGCCCACTTGTGCCAATTCGGCCAGCAAGTCGCGCACCAAGGCTTCGACATTGCCGCGTGCAAGCAACACCGGCACGGCGCGGATGGCGATGGATGTCCCGAGTGGGCTTAACTCCAAACCCCAATCGGCCAATTCGTCTTGAAATTGCTCAACGCTGGCCACTTCCATGGCACTGGCGGCAAAGCTGTGTGGCAACAGCAATTGTTGTGTCGCCAATTGGCCGGCATCGCGTTGGCGCTTCAGTTTTTCATAAGTGACGCGTTCGTGCGCGGCGTGCATATCGACCAAAATCAGGCCATCGGCACTTTGCGCCAAGATGTAAATGCCGAGCAATTGCGCCAAGGCGTAGCCAAGCGGGTGTTCGTTGTCGCTATCGGCTAGGGTATCAACGCTGTTGTCGGCAGCGCTGACGTCGCTGCTCACAGCTGTGTCTGTGCTTGTTGTGCTGCCATAAGCGGCCTGTAAGTCGGCCAAATCTTTGTTGGGCTGTTGGTAGAGCTGCGCATAGGTGTCGAGTGCGGCTTGGCTTTCGCGCAAACTCAACGGGCGCGAGCTGCCGCTGGCGTAGCTGCCAACCGGCGTGTGCGTTCGCGCTGTGGCAGACTCGTTAGAAGGCGAGCGTGCGCCGCTCCAATCGAAACGGTTTTGTGTGGGCTGTGTCGGCGCGGGGGTGTGCAGTACTTGTTGCAAAATCTTGCCAGCATTGTTGACCGATTCGGTGTGGGTGGCATCGGTTTGCGCCAAGGCTTGGTGCAGCGCATGGAAGACCAAACGGTGGATGGATTGGCTATCGCGAAAACGCACTTCCGATTTGGTCGGGTGCACGTTCACGTCCACTTGTTCGGGCGGTAACGCGATATTGAGCACAAACGCCGGCGTTAAGGCCAGATGCAACACGTCTTGGTAGGCTTGCTTGACCGCATGCAAGACGATTTTGTCGCGCACAAAGCGGCCGTTGACAAACACAAACTGCTTATCCGCCTTGCCTTTGCTGTACGTGGGTTTGGCAATAAAACCGTGAATGTGCATCAAGCCATTGTCGCCGTCTATGCTCAAGGCGGCGTCGGCAAAATCTTGCCCGACAATGGCGGCCATGCGCTCGCTCAAGTTTTGTGCGGGCAATTGGTAGACGCTTTTTTGATTGTGCGTGACCGTGAAAGCCACATCGGGACGGCTCAAGGCGATGCGCTCTATCGCCACTAAGCAGTGCGCCCATTCGGTGCTGTCAGACTTCAGAAACTTGCGCCGTGCTGGCGTGTTGAAATAAATGTCGGCCACTTCCACGGTGGTGCCCAAGCCATGGGCGATGGCGGTGGGCGCGTGTACCACACCGTCGATGGCGGTGACGCTCATGGCGTGTGCTGCATCGGCAGGGCGGCTGCTGAGGCTTAAGCGGCTGATGGCGGCAATACTGGCCAAGCCCTCGCCACGAAAACCCATGCTGGCAACGCTTTCCAAATCACCTAACGAGCGGATTTTGCTGGTGGCATGGCGGTGCAGCGCCAAGGCCAAATCGTCGGCGTCTATGCCGCTGCCGTTGTCGCTGATGCGGATGTGTTTGATGCCGCCTTGTTGCAAGGCAATGTCGATTTTGGTGGCGCCAGCGTCTAAGGCGTTTTCCAAAATTTCCTTCACCGCATTGGCAGGGCGTTCCACCACTTCGCCAGCAGCGATTTGATTGACCAGATGGTCGGGCAGGGCAAGAATGCGTTGTGTCATAGCGTATCTTTACTGAGCGCTGCTTTTGTTGGCAGCGCGTTTGTGGCGAATGATTTCAATCACGGCCGGCAACACCGACAACACGATGATGGCCACCAACACCAAACTCAAATTGTCTTTGACCACGTCCATATTGCCGAAGAAATAACCCAAATAAGAGAACAAAGTCACCCACAATACCGCGCCGATGACGTTGTAAGCCAAAAAGGTATGGTAATGCATGTGACCCATGCCAGCGACAAACGGTGCGAAAGTGCGCACGATGGGAATGAAGCGCGCCATGATGATGGTTTTGCCGCCGTGTTTGGCATAAAACTGTTGGGTTTTGTGCAAATGGCTTTGCTTGAAGATTTTGGAGTGGGGATTGGAGAACAATTTCTCACCAAAAAACTTGCCTATCATGAAGTTGACCGCATCGCCCAAAATGGCGGCGATGATGAGCAATAACACCATCAAATGGATGTTCATGCTGCCGATGGCGGCGATGCTGCCGGCGGCAAACAACAGCGAATCTCCTGGCAACAAGGGCATAACCACCAAGCCGGTTTCGCAGAAAATGATGAGAAATAAAATGCCGTAGATCCACACACCGTATTGCGCTGCAAGTTCGGTTAAGTGTTGGTCTATGTGCAAAATGAAATCGATGATAAAACTGAAAAATTCCATGGTAACTCGATGGTGAATGTGACAGCGGCCTGTAAACTTACAGGCCGCTTATATTGTACTAAACCACTGCTTCTTCTTTTTTCTTACGCTCTTTCACCAAATTCTGGCGATTGAGGCCAAAGAACATCAACAGCGGACTGGCAACCAAAACCGAAGAATACACGCCAAACACAATACCAATGGTCAAAGCCATTGCAAAACCGTGTAAAGCAGCACCGCCGAAAATCAACATCGACAATACCATCGCCTCGGTCGAGCCGTGGGTAATGATGGTACGGCTCATGGTTTGGGTAATGGCGTTGTCTATGACTTCAGGGATGGTGTGGTCGCGCATTTGCGGTTTGCGGAAGTTTTCGCGGATACGGTCGAATACCACCACCGATTCGTTGACCGAGTAACCAAGCACGGCCAACACACCAGCCAATACCGTCAATGAGAACTCCCATTGGAACAGCGCAAAACAGCCCAAGATGATGACCACGTCGTGCATATTGGCGATGATGGCCGATACCGCAAAACGCCATTCAAACCGCGCCGCCAAATAGACGATGATGCCGATACACACCATGGCGATGGCCGCCAAACCGTGGGTAATCAATTCCTCACCCACTTGCGGGCCGATGAAGTCGTTTTGCAACAGCTTCACATTCGGGTCGCCTTGCTTCAATACCGTCATCACTTTGTTAGACAGTTCTGCCGCATGGTCTGAGCCTTTGTTAGGCAGGCGGATCATGATGTCACGGGTGGTGCCCATAGCCTGTACTTGGATTTCACCAATATTGAGCTTGTGCAAATCGGTACGGATTTTGTTCACATCCGCGCCTTGCTGGTATTGCACTTGCATCACCGTACCGCCGGTGAATTCGACTGAGTAATTCAAGCCTTTGGTGACCAGGAAGAACACGGCCAACACAAACGTAATCAAAGAAATGGCAGTGGTGAGCTTGCCATAACTCATGAACGGAATGTCGCGTTTGATTCTGAAAAACTCCATTGCTTATTCCTTTTCTGCTGCAGCGGCTTTGGGCGCGGCATCTGGACGCCACACATGACCGATAGACACTGATTTCAAGCGGCTGCGACGGCCGTACCACAAGTTGACCAAGGCGCGTGAACACACCACCGATGAGAACATTGAGGTCAAAATACCGATACAGTGCACCACGGCAAAGCCACGCACCGGACCTGAACCAAATACCAACAAGGCCAAACCGGCAATCAAGGAGGTGATGTTGGAGTCGACAATGGTGTCCCAAGCGTGTTCATAACCCTTGTTAATCGACACTTGCGGGCTGTGACCGGCGCGCAATTCTTCGCGTATGCGCTCGTTAATCAACACGTTGGAGTCAATCGCCATACCCAGCGTCAAGGCGATGGCGGCAATGCCCGGTAAGGTCAAAGTGGCCTGTAAAATCGACAAGATGGCAATCAAGAACAGCAAGTTGAAGGTCAAGGAAATGGCCGAGAACACACCAAACACGCGGTAATACAAAATCATAAAGCAGGCCACGGCCACGAAACCCCACAGGGTAGAGTGGAAGCCTTTTTTGATGTTTTCCGCACCGAGGCTAGGGCCTATGGTGCGTTCTTCAATGATTTTCATCGGAGCGGCCAAAGAGCCTGCACGCAATAACAAAGCAGTGTCATTGGCTTCGGCAGACGTCATGCTGCCAGAAATTTGCACACGGCCACCGGTAATCGGTTCATTGATATTGGGCGCGGTCACCACTTCAGAAGTGCCTTGGTCTTTCAACACCATCGCCATGCGTTTGCCTTTGTTGGCACGGGTCAAGTCGGCAAAAATGTCCGAACCTGAGCTGTCCAATACCAAGTTCACCGAGGGTTGGTTGTTTTCGGTAAATCCCGGTTGGGCATCGTTGATGTTGTCGCCCGTCAATTCCACTTGTTTGCTGACCAAAGTCGAGCCTTGACCACCTGAGTTGGGCAACAATTCATAGCCCTCAGGCACGGTGCCAAGCATCGCTTGTTGCATCAACGCAGGGTCATCCGACACCATGCGCACTTCCAAGGTGGCGGTGCGGCCCAAGATGTCTTTGGCTTTGGCGGTGTCTTGTACGCCAGGTAATTGCACCACAATGCGGTCGGCACCTGCTTGTTGAATCACCGGTTCAGCCACGCCCAATTCATTGACACGGTTGTGCAAGGTGTTCATGTTTTGCGCCACCGCAGATGAGCTGATGGAGAGCAATTGTGCTTCAGACAAAGACGCTTCGACCGTGCTGTCACCGACCAAATTGATGTTGGCTTCGGTGCCCAATTGACGGCTCATGCTGCGCACAATGGCTTGGGCATCGGCAGCATTTTGGAATGGAATGGTGACTTTATCAGCGCCAATTTTGGCATCACTGATGGTGAATTTTTGTTTTTTGGCTTCGCGGCGGATGTCACCGGCGATGCGCTCCAAGGTTTTTTGCTTGGCTGCGGCCATGTCTACTTGCATGGTGAAATGCACGCCGCCGCGCAAGTCCAGACCCAAGAACATCGGACGGGCGCCAATTTGGCTCATCCACACTGGGGTATTCGGAATCAAGTTCAACGCAATGATGTAGCCTTCACCCAAAGTTTTATCAATCACGTCGCGGGCTTTGATTTGGTCTTCTTCGGAGTTGAAACGGACTTTCAAACTGCCGCCGTCAAAGAATTGACCGTCTGTGCTGATTTTGGCTTGGGTTAAAGCAGTGGAAACTTTTTGAGCCAAAGCATCGTTGATTTGGATGGCTTGGCGATTGGTGGAAATTTGTACCGCAGGTGTTTCCCCATAGAAGTTGGGGATGGTGTACAGACAGCTCAGTACCACCAACACGGCAATCAACAAGTATTTCCATAAAGGATAGCGATTCATTCCCTAGACCTTCGAAACACAACAAACCGCCCATGTGAGAGCGGTTTGCCGTTGGATTAATTTAGTCTTTTTTTTCTTCGACGGCAGCACCTGTAGCATCAATGCGGCCTGTAACTGCTGAGCGTTCAAAATCAACTTGAACATTAGGAGCGATTTCGATGGTAAAAAAGCGTTCTGAAACTTTGGTGATTTTGCCGACCATGCCTGAGCTGGTGATGACTTTCTCGCCTTTTTTCAGTTCAGCCAACATGTTTTGATGGGCTTTCATCTTTTTTTGTTGTGGGCGCATGACCAAGAAGTAAAACACGGCCAGCACCAAAATCATCGGCAGAAACGACATGACTTGTTCGTTCATTATTATCCTTAATGTATCTCTAGTTGAATTGAATAAACAGCTATTTTAAAGCCTCTTGGGTAAATGTCAAAAGACCTAAGTCAGATTTACAACGACTTACACCCCACGCGCACGCTCGGCGGCAAAGCGCAGACGGAAGGCTGCAAATTCGCCTGCATCAATGGCATCGCGCACGTCTTGCATCAATTGTTGGTAATAATGCAAATTGTGGATGGTGTTCAATTGCGCACCCAAGATTTCGCCCACACGGTGTAAATGGTGCAAATAAGCACGGCTGAAATGGCGACAGGTGTAGCAAGTGCAGCTTTCATCCAATGGGCGTTTGTCGAATTTGTGTGCAGAGTTCTTGATTTTCAAGTCACCAAAACGGGTAAATAACCAACCGTTGCGTGCATTGCGCGTTGGCATCACGCAATCGAACATGTCCACACCATTGGCCACACCCTCAACCAAGTCTTCTGGTGTGCCCACGCCCATCAAGTAATGCGGCTTGTTGGCAGGCAGTTTCGGACCAATGTAGCTCAAGATGCGGTACATGTCTTCTTTGGATTCGCCGACAGACAAACCACCAATGGCCACACCATCGAAATCCAAAGCGTTCAGGCCGCTTAAAGATTCATCGCGCAAGTCTTCAAACATTGCGCCTTGCACAATACCAAACAAGGCATTCGGATTGTTCAAGCGCGCAAATTCGTTTTTAGAACGTTCGGCCCAACGCAAACTCATTTGCAAAGACTTTTGTGCTTGCTGTGCGGAGGCATCGCCGGGTGTGCACTCATCCAATTGCATCACAATGTCGGAATTGAGCACGGTTTGGATTTGCATCGAAATTTCGGGCGACAAAAATAATTTGTCACCATTGATGGGGCTTTTGAAGGTACAGCCTTCTTCGGTGAGTTTGCGCATGTTCGATAAGCTGAATACTTGAAAACCACCCGAATCGGTGAGAATGGGTTTGTGCCAATTCATAAAATCATGCAAACCACCAAACTCTTTGATGATGTCAAGGCCAGGGCGCAGCCACAAATGGTAGGTATTGCCCAAGATGATTTGGGCGTTGATGTCATCCAAGTCCTTGGGTGTCATCGCTTTAACGCTGCCGTAAGTGCCTACAGGTTGGAAGACTGGGGTTTCAACTGTGCCATGATTTAAGGTGATGCGACCGCGACGAGCAAGACCATCTTGTTTTAAAAGTTCAAATTTAAGCATAGGGTTTGCACGCAAATAAAACCGCCATTATAAGCGATTCACTGCGCTCGTGTGTTGCCAATTAATGTGTTTATGGCTACAATAATCGCCTTATTTTGCAGTATCTGTATAGGCATGTAGCTCAGTTGGTTAGAGCACCACCTTGACATGGTGGGGGTCGTTGGTTCGAATCCAATCATGCCTACCAAGTTTCTTAACCAGCGAACCAAATGTTCGCTGTTTTTTCGCCAATAAGGCGCACTAGAGCACCTTATGGCACTGAATAATAAAGCTAGCACGGAGTGTGGTCATGCCTCAAATTACTTTACCGGACGGTTCGATTAAATCGTTCGACCATCCTGTTAGCGTCATGGAAGTGGCGCAATCTATAGGCTCAGGTCTTGCCAAAGCCACGATTGCGGGCAAAGTGAATGGTCGCTTGGTTGATGCCAGCGATGTGATTGATGCCGATGCGGCCTTAAACATCATTACCGCCAAAGACCAAGAAGGCGTGGAAATCATCCGCCACTCTTGTGCGCATTTGGTCGGTCATGCTGTCAAACAATTGTACCCAGATGTGCAAATGGTGATTGGTCCAGTTATCGACGATGGTTTTTACTACGATGTGTTCAGTGAAAAACCGTTCACGCCAGAAGACATGGAAGCGATTGAAGCGCGCATGCACCAATTGATAGATCAGGATTACGACGTCATCAAAAAAATGACCCCTCGTGCTGAAGTGATCAAGACTTTTACCGCGCGTGGCGAAACCTACAAATTGCGTCTGATTGATGACATGCCAGACGAAACCGAAATGGGTTTGTATTACCACCAAGAATACGTGGACATGTGCCGTGGCCCACACGTGCCCAACACCCGTTTCTTAAAAGCGTTTAAATTGACCAAATTGTCAGGCGCGTACTGGCGTGGCGATTCTAAAAACGAACAATTGCAACGTATTTACGGCACCGCTTGGGCCGATAAAAAGCAATTGAAAGAATACATCCAACGCATCGAAGAAGCCGAAAAACGCGACCACCGCAAATTGGGCAAGCAATTGGATTTGTTCCACATGCAAGACGAAGCGCCAGGCATGGCATTTTGGCATCCTAAAGGCTGGGCTTTGTGGCAAGTCATTGAGCAACACATGCGTGGTGAATTGAATGCTGCGGGATACAAAGAAATTCGTACCCCTATGGTGATGGACAAAATCTTGTGGGAAAAATCCGGTCACTGGGAAAACTACAAAGAAAATATGTTCATTACCGAGTCAGAAAAGCGTGACTATGCGGTAAAACCAATGAACTGCCCTGGTCATGTGCAGGTGTTTAACCAAGGCTTGCGCTCATACCGCGATTTGCCTTTGCGTTTGGCTGAGTTTGGTTCTTGCCACCGCAATGAGCCGTCTGGTGCTTTGCATGGCTTGATGCGTGTGCGTGGCTTTGTGCAAGACGATGCGCACATCTTCTGTACCGAAGACCAAATTGATGCCGAAGCACAAGCGTTTAACCGTTTGGTGATGAAGGTTTACAAACAGTTTGAATTTAACGATGTGTCGGTGAAATTGTCGTTGCGGCCTGAAAAACGCGCCGGTTCAGATGAAACTTGGGACAGAGCCGAAGAAGGCTTACGCAATGCCTTGCGTGCCTGTGGTGTGGAATGGGAAGAGTTGCCGGGCGAGGGCGCGTTCTACGGTCCTAAAGTGGAGTATCACATTAAAGACGCTTTGGGTCGTTCTTGGCAATGTGGTACGATACAGCTCGACTTTGTCTTGCCAGAACGTTTGGGTGCGGAATATGTGACCGAAGACAATGGTCGCGCCCGTCCAGTGATGTTGCACCGTGCGATTTTGGGCTCTTTAGAGCGCTTTATCGGCATTTTGATTGAACACCATGCGGGTGCGTTCCCATTGTGGTTGGCGCCGGTGCAATTGGTCATCATGAACATTACCTCTGATCAAGCAGAGTATTGCAGCAATATTGCAACACAATTTACCCAAGCTGGTTTCCGTGTTGAAACCGACTTGCGCAACGAAAAAATCGGCTACAAAATCCGAGAACACAGCGCACAACGTATCCCTTATCAATTGGTGATTGGGGACAAAGAAAAACAAGCGGGCAAAGTGGCCATTCGCCGTCGTGGCGAAGACTTAGGTCAAATGACTGTGGCAGAGTTTATTGCGTTTATGCAACAAGAAATCGCCACCGCTTTTGCTCATTGATGATAGAACTTAAGGAGTATAACCATCGCTCAAGAACGCGAAGCACGTATTAACGGTGAAATCACCGTCAAGGAAGTGCGTTTAATTAGCAGTACCGGTGAACAGCTGGGCATTGTTTCAACCCGTCAAGCCATGTCTATGGCGGAAGAGGAAGACATTGATTTGGTGGAAATTTCCCCAAATGCAACGCCTCCTGTGTGCAAATTGATGGATTTTGGTAAATTCAAATACGAACAATCCAAAAAACGCGATGAAGCCAAAAAGAAACAAAAACAGGTGCAAATCAAGGAAATCAAATTCCGTCCTGGTACCGATGATGGCGATTACAACATCAAAATGCGCAATATTCAGCGCTTTTTGGCTGATGGCGATAAAGTTAAGATTACTTTGCGCTTCCGTGGTCGCGAGATGGCGCACCAACAATTGGGTGCCCAATTGTTGAAACGTGTGCAAGAAGATTTGGCTGAAGTGGGTTCTGTGGAGCAATTTCCAAAAATGGAAGGTCGCCAAATGGTGATGATGGTTGCTCCAAAGAAAAAATAAGGCTATAATTTTGCGCTGCCAAGTTGAGGCTGACTGACTTGGCAGTTTTGTTTGTTTTGTCAGCATAAAAACCGTGGTGCTGGGCCAGTAAAAAGGGTTTTACTAACCGCCCAATGCCTAATTAAATCATTTGGAGTTTTCCATGCCTAAAATGAAAAGCAAGTCTAGCGCGAAAAAACGCTTCATCGTGCAAGGCAGTGGTGGCATCAAACGCGCTAAAGCGTTCAAAAGCCATATCTTGACTAAAAAATCCACTAAAGTGAAACGCAACTTACGTGGTACCACTCAAGTTCATGACAGCGATACTTTGTCTGTCAAAAAAATGTTGCCTTACGCTTAATTGGAGTAGATTATGCCTCGCGTAAAACGCGGTGTTACCGCACGTGCTCGTCACAAAAAAGTATTAGCCTTAGCCAAAGGTTTCCGTGGTCGTCGTAAAAACGTCTACCGTGTAGCAAAACAAGCAGTGATGAAAGCCGGTCAATATGCATACCGTGACCGTCGTCAACGCAAACGCCAATTCCGTCAATTGTGGATTGTGCGTATCAATGCTGCAGCTCGTGAAAATGGCTTGTCTTACAGCAAATTCATGAACGGTTTGAAAAAAGCATCTATCAATATCGACCGTAAAGTCTTGGCTGACTTGGCCGTGTTCGACAAACCAGCTTTTGCTAAATTGGTTGAACAAGCTAAAGCCAACCTCGGTTAATAAGTAAGATTCAGAAGGGAGGCTAATAGCCTCCCTTTTTTGTCGATGGTTTGCCCATTGGTTTGTTTGTTAAATCAATTGGCAAACTATTGTCTTTTAAGGCGTCCTATAAAGGCGTCCCGTTCAATTTTCGCAGGGTCATATTAATATGGACATGAAAGAAGTCACCGCACTTGTGGATGGCGGCATTGCGCAAGTGGCGCAAGTTGGCGATTTGCAAGCATGGGAAGTGCTGAAAGCTGAGTATCTGGGTAAAACCGGTAAAATCACCGCCTTGATGAAGGGGTTGGGTGCATTGTCTATCGAAGAGAAGAAGACATTCGGTGCCGCCATCAATGTGGAGAAGCAGCGCTTTCAAGACGCCATCAATCAAAAGCGCGATGAATTGAATGCGGCCAAATTGGCTGCACAATTGAAAGCCGAAAGCTTGGATGTGACTTTGCCGGGCCGTGGTCAAAACATCGGTGGTTTGCATCCGGTGACCAATACCTTAGAGCGCGTGGTGTCTTTGTTTGCCGGCATGGGTTTTGAAGTGGCCGATGGTCCTGAGATTGAACAAGATTTCTACAATTTCCAAGCCTTAAACATTCCGGAAAACCACCCAGCGCGTGCGATGGCAGACACGTTCTATGTGGAAAATGGCGATGTGCTGCGTACGCATACTTCGCCGATTCAAGTGCGTTATATGTTGGACAAGAAAAACCCACCTATCCGCATCATTGCGCCAGGTCGCGTGTACCGCGTCGATTCGGATGCCACCCATTCACCGATGTTCCACCAAGCCGAAGGCTTGTGGGTGGAAGAAGGTGTGACCATGGCGGACTTGAAAGCGGTGTTTACCGAATTTATCCGCAACTTCTTTGAGCGCGACGACATGCAAGTGCGTTTCCGTCCATCATTCTTCCCATTTACCGAGCCTTCGGCTGAAATCGACATCTTGGGCGAACGCGGCTGGTTGGAAGTTGGCGGTTGCGGTATGGTGCACCCGAATGTGTTGCGCAATGTCGGCATAGACCCTGAAAAATACACCGGCTTTGCGTTTGGTATCGGTTTAGACCGCTTTGCGATGTTGCGTTATGGCGTGAACGACTTGCGTTTGTTCTTCGATAACGACTTAAATTTCTTGAATCAATTCTAACGGGGGCACATCATGCAATTTTCATATGATTGGTTACAAAAATGGGTGTCACCCAATAAAAGCGCCGATGAATTGGCACATTTGCTCACCATGTCGGGTTTGGAAGTCGAGGAAGTAGAGCCTGCAGCACCTGAGTTTTCAGGTGTGGTCATCGCCGAAGTCAAACAAGTTGAAAAACACCCCGATGCCGACCGCTTGAACATTACCCAAGTGGATGCGGGCACCGGTGAATTGATCCAAATCGTTTGTGGTGCACCGAATGTCAAAGTCGGCATCAAAGTGCCTTGCTCTTTACCGGGTGCGGTATTGCCGGGTAATTTCAAAATCAAGCCGACCAAAATGCGCGGTCAGGTTTCCAATGGCATGTTGTGCTCAGGCAAAGAATTGGGCATTCCTGATGATGTCGATGGCTTGATGGTATTGCCAGCAGATGCACCTGTCGGTGCCGATATTCGTGATTATTTGGCTTTGAATGATGCCTTATTCACCTTAAAAATCACCCCTAACCGCGCCGATTGCTTGGGCATCAAAGGCATAGCCCGCGAAGTGGTGGCTTTGACTCAGTGCGAACACAATGCCTTCAGCATTCCGACTGTGCCAGTGTCTACAGGCCGCATGCAAGCCGTGCGCATAGATGCACCTGCCGATTGTGGTCGCTTTTTGGCGCGCGTGATTGAAGGCGTCGATGCCAAAGCAGCAACACCTAGCTGGATGGTGCAACGCTTAAACCGTTCTGGCATCCGCTCGATTTCGGCTTTGGTCGACATTGGCAATTATGTGATGTTGGAACTCGGTCAGCCAATGCACATTTTTGATGCCGATAAAGTGACTGGCTCGATTATTGTGCGCCGCGCTGAAGACGGTGAAAAATTATTGTGTTTGAACGACAAAGAAGTGGTTTTGGCAGCCGATACCTTGGTGGTGGCCGACGAAGCGGGCGCGTTGAGCATGGCTGGTTTGATGGGCGGCGCTGCCAGTGCCGTGTCGGATGACACCGTAAACGTGGTCTTGGAATCAGCATGGTTCCAACCGAACAGCATTGCGAATAAATCCCGCCAATACGGTTTCGGTTCAGATTCGTCTTACCGCTATGAACGCGGCGTCGATTACCGTTTACAGGCCGATGCCATTGAACGTGCCGCCTTCTTGGTGCACAGCATTTGTGGCGGCCAAGTCGGTGCCGTGACCGAAGCCTTGGGCTATTTGCCTGTTGCCAACAAAGTGGCCGTGCGCACTGCGCGCATCAACCAAGTGTTGGGCATAGAAGTGCCTGTGGACACCGTTGCCACCATCTTAAACCATTTGGGCTTGAATCCTGTGGCCACGGCCGAGGGTTTTGAAGTGACTGCGCCTAGCTTCCGTTTTGACATCGAGCAAGAAGTCGACATCATTGAAGAAGTGGGTCGTGTGTATGGCTATGACAAAATCCCTGATGATTACACTTCAGGCCGCTTACACATGCTCAAGCGGCCTGAAAACCGCAAAACCCGTTTCTCGGTTTACCACGCCTTAGCCGCACGCGGCTACCGTGAAATTGTCAGCTATGCGTTTGTGGACGAGACTTGGGAACAAGACTTTGCCGCCAATACCAACCCCATCCGTTTGCAAAATCCATTGGCCAGCCACATGAGCGTGATGCGCTCTACCTTAATCGGTGGCTTGATCAAAACCTTGCAACACAATTTGAATTACAAACAAAGCCGTGTGCGTTTGTTTGAAATTGCGCGTGTGTTCAAGAAAGATGCGCAAGGCGCGTTTGTGCAAAACGAACGTGTCGGCGGTTTGGCCTATGGTTATGCCGTGCCAGAACAATGGGGTGAAGCCAGTCGTTTGGTGGATTTCTTTGATGTGAAAGGCGATTTGGAACAACTCATCCACCGCAGTCTTTCGGTACAATACCAAGCGTTTGAACACCCAGCCTTCCATCCAGGCCGCTGCGCACAATTGTTGCTCGATGGTGTGGTGGTTGGGGTGATTGGTCAATTGCACCCACAATGGGTACACAAATACGATTTGCCACAAGCGCCAGTGTTATTCGAAGTAGAGCTGAGCCTGTTGTTGCAAAGCCAAGCCGTGACTTACCAAGCGGTATCAAAATTCCCACCTGTGCGCCGTGATTTGGCCTTTGTCATCGCTGACAGCGTCAAAGCCGCTGATTTATTGCACACTTTGCGTGCAGCCGCAGGCCCATTGGTGAAATCGGTAGACTTGTTTGACGTGTACACTGGTGTGGGCATAGAGGCAGGACACAAATCCATGGCTTTGAAAGTGATGTTACAGGACGCTGCTGCGACCTTGATCGACGCCGTGGTCGATGAAGAAATGCAAAGTTTGATTAAAATTGCCCAAGAAAGCGGTGCAACACTTCGAGCATGATTTGTCAAGAGATTGAATAATTAGATTTTTTTGCTGATAATAGCGCACATTAAGTATAAAGGTAGTAGGACTATGACGTTAACAAAAGCCGAATTGGCAGATATTTTGGTCGACAAAGTGGCTGGAATGAATAAGAATGATGCCAAAGACATTGTCGAGTTGTTTTTTGAAGAAATTCGTCAGGCTTTGGAAAGTGGCGAAGAAGTCAAAATTTCAGGTTTTGGTAACTTCCAATTGCGCGACAAACCACAGCGCCCCGGTCGCAATCCTAAAACCGGCGAAGAAGTACCCATCAGCGCCCGTCGTGTTGTCACTTTCCACGCAAGCCAAAAATTAAAAGGCATGGTGGAACATCATTATGACAAGCAAAGATAATCTGATTCAGATTCCGGCACAACGTTACTTCAGCACCGAAGATTTGTGCCACATCGTTGGCATCAGTCGCAAACAATTTGAAGCATGGCAACGCGACCATGGTTTATTGGGTTTTGGTGGCGAGCATTACACCCGTTTGGATGTGGTCAAAATCGCCCAGCTGAAATCCACGTTTGCACCGTATGTCGATGCGTTTACCCACAATTTTGTTGATGAAGCAGGCGAGCCTGCTTTGGATGCGATTGCAGTGCAAACGCAATTAACGGCGATGTTGGCCCAAATTGATAAAGTGCTGACCATCTCCGCCATGGCAGAAGAAAATACTGCCGCAAATTGAGTAAATGTGTCATAAAAGCTTCAAGCCAGACCTCGAAACAGGTCTGGTTTTTATTTAGACTAGTTTCCCTATGCTGTTTGCCTATAATCTTGCCTCTAAGGGTTAATGGTTATTGATTTGCAAGTTTATTTGCCTTTGTTTTCAAAGTGCAAGAAAGCGTCAAGCTAAAGTCCATAGCCATGCACATTCTCTGTATACCGCCATTTCTGTTTAAAAAATTGAAGCAATACCGTCTCAAATTGAGCAAGCACGGGTCTTTCCCGTCCTTGGTATGAAAATTGCTTTGCTAGTCTTTTGTATTTGTGTTTGAAAAAAGTTTTGATGCTTCATGTAAGTTGTGAAATCCATTATTAAAAGATGATTTTTAAGTGATTTTTTAATAATAGATTGTTTAAATTCGGTTTTTTTAAAGATATATTTCCATTTAAGCGGCCTGTAAATCCGGGCAGCGCGTTTTTTGTTTGGCAGAGGAAGACAAAATGAATAAGGCATACAAAGTCGTTTACAACGAATCTACTGGTACTTATGTGGCGGTTTCTGAAATTGAAACCAGCCAAGGCAAATCCGTACAGTCACAAGTGTCATGTGTTCCTCAAGCAGAAGCCAAACGACCTATCCGAAAAATTCATGCCTTCAGCAAACTCACGTTGACCTTGTTGGGTGTGTTTACCTCATTGGCCATGCCGTTTGCGCATGCTTCTTATGCTGCAGGGGGGGGGACATTTACATTAGGATCAGGAGGGCAAACAGGTAGTGTAGCGATAGGCGCAACGGGTAGTGGCGGTACGGGTGCGGCAGCGACTGTTGGACAATCCAGTTATTCAGTGGCGATAGGCAATAATGTCACTGTGGGTGGTGGTCCAACCGATACCAATGGTGTTGCAGTGGGTTCGAATACTCAAGCTTACGCATATGGAGTGGCCATTGGTAGTGGGGCGATATCTGATCAAGGTGGATCTGCGGCTACTACAGGTACTGTGGCCATTGGTCCTTCAGCACACGTTAATAATGCGGATGGCGGTATCGCCATAGGCGTCTTTACTAAAACAGGCTCATATTCACATTATGCAACGGTAATGGGTGCAAATGCTGCTGGTACAGCAACTTATACAACTGTACTTGGGGCATTTGCCAGTGCGAATAATACCAGTGCCACTGCAATAGGTGCTAATTCCATTGCTGCTGGTGCTTGTTCTATTGCTATCGGTAAAAAGAGCACTGCATTGGGTGAGGGTGCATTGGCATGGGGTACCAATTCGATTGCAGGTCAAGCCAATGCTATTGCCATTGGTGTGAATGCCAATGCAACAGGTGTCAATGCCATCAGTATTGGTAACGGCAATAAGGTTACAGGCCGCAATTCAGGTGCCATCGGTGACCCAACTGTGGTCACTGGCGATTATGCCTATTCGATTGGTAACAACAACAATATCGCTCAAAGCAATACTTTTGCAATGGGTAATAACATCACATCAACGCAAGCCAATAGTGTGATTTTAGGCAAAGGTTCAACTGACCGTGTCGCCACCACTGAAATGGGCGCGACCATTAATGGCGTTGCTTATTCTTTTGCAGGCCAAGGCTCGGCTGCCAATGGCGTGGTCAGCGTTGGTTCTGGTACCAATACCCGTCAAGTCATCAATGTGGCCGCAGGCAATGTGTCTAGACTCAGTACCGATGCGATTAACGGCTCGCAATTGTACGCAGCGTATGAAGCCATCGGTGCGGCCAGTAACAGCGGCCTGAATTTCACGGGTAATGCTGGTTCAACAGTGCACCGCAATTTGGGGCAAACCTTAAGCATTATTGGTGCAAATACCACGGCTGCTGTCACTGGCTTGGCTTACCAAGCCGCTACCGCCGCAACCGGTGGCGCATACAGCAGCAAAAACGTGGTAACCGTGACCGATGGCGCGGGCAATGTGCAGATACAATTTGCTGAAAAACCAGTCTTCGATACTGTGACCGCCAATACCGTCGCAGGCACGACAGTGACTGCGGGCAGCACTACCACTGGTAACGCGGTGACTTTAAACGGCAACGGTATCACCATCAGCAACCCTAGCAACACCACAGGCAATGTCGTGATTGCCGATGGCAATGTCAGCTTTGGAGGCACCACTTTAACTGGCATTGGTGCAGGTGTGACTGCGGGTGATGCGGTGAATTTGGGTCAGCTCAAAGATGCGGGCGCCAGCTTGACCGCAGCCGGCCTGAACTTTGTTGGCAACGATGGCAGCACCGTACACCGTGATTTGGGTCAAACCTTGTCCATCGTCGGTGCAAGCACTGCGGTAGCAGGTTTGACTGAAAACACCGATGCTGCGACTGCAGGTGATTACAGCAGCAAAAACGTGCAAACCGTTCATACTGCCAATGGCATTCAAGTGCAATTCTCAGAACGCCCAGAATTTGATGGCATTGTGGCGGGCAATACTTTTGGCAATGTGGTGACCATAGACAATGATGGCATCAGCATCAGCAATCCAAGCAACGGCCAAACCATTAACATAGCCGATGGCGGTGTGAATTTTGGTGGCAATACCTTGAGTGGTGTGGGTGATGGCGTAACCTCTGGTGATGCGGTGAACAAAGGTCAATTGGATACCGTAAATGCCACCGCATCACGTGGCTGGGATGTGAGCACCGAAGGTGGCGCGACCACCAATGTGGCTCCGGGTGCAACCGTAGACTTCAGCAATACCGATGGCAACATCGAGATTGCCAACAACGGCACCAGCTTGACGTTTGAATTGGCTGACAATTTGAATGTGACCAGCATCAAAGCTGGCGACACAGTTACGGGCAATTACAGCGAATTGGGTCAGGCTGGTTTGACCATCAAGCAAGGCAATACCCCAGTGATTACCATTGCCGATGGCAATGTGGACTTCGGTGGTAATACCTTGGCGGGTGTGAGCGAAGGTCTGATTGGTGCGGGTTCAAAAGAAGCGGTTAACGGCAGCCAATTGTATGCAGTGGGCAACAGCACCGCCAATGCTTTGGGTGGCAACAGCAGCTTCGACAGCAGCACCGGTACCGTTACGGCCAATTTGGATGTGAGCGGTAACTCTTACAATACCGTACAGGACGCTTTGGATGCAGTGAATACCACCGCATCACGTGGTTGGGATGTGAGCACCGAAGGTGGCACGACCACCAACGTGGCTCCAGGTGCGACCGTAGACTTCAGCAATACCGATGGCAACATCGAGATTGCTAACAGCGGCACCAGCTTGACGTTTGAATTGGCAGACAATTTGAATGTGAGCACCATCAAAGCCGGTGACACAGTTACAGGCAATTACAGCGAATTGGGTCAACCGCGGCACCAGCTTGACGTTTGAATTGGCAGACAATTTGAATGTGAGCACCATCAAAGCCGGTGACACAGTTACAGGCAATTACAGCGAATTGGGTCAACAGCGGCACCAGCTTGACGTTTGAATTGGCAGACAATTTGAATGTGAGCACCATCAAAGCCGGTGACACAGTTACAGGCAATTACAGCGAATTGGGTCAACAGCGGCACCAGCTTGACGTTTGAATTGGCAGACAATTTGAATGTGAGCACCATCAAAGCCGGTGACACAGTTACAGGCAATTACAGCGAATTGGGTCAACAGCGGCACCAGCTTGACGTTTGAATTGGCAGACAATTTGAATGTGAGCACCATCAAAGCCGGTGACACAGTTACAGGCAATTACATCGAGATTGTGCCAACAGCGGCACCAGCTTGACGTTTGAATTGGCAGACAATTTGAATGTGAGCACCATCAAAGCCGGTGACACAGTTACAGGCAATTACAGCGAATTGGGTCAAACCGGTTTGACCATCAATCAAGGCAACGCCCCAGTAATCACCATTGCCGATGGCAATGTGAACTTCGGTGGCAATACCTTGGCGGGTGTGAGCGAAGGTCTGATTGGTGCGGGTTCAACCGAAGCGGTGAATGGCAGCCAATTGTATGCAGTGGGCAACAGCACTGCCAATGCCTTGGGAGGCAACAGCAGTTTTGACAGCAGCACTGGTACTGTTACGGCCAATTTGGATGTAAGTGGTAACTCTTACAACACCGTACAGGACGCCTTAGATGCAGTGAATACCACCGCATCACGTGGTTGGGATGTGAGCACCGAAGGTGGCACGACCACCAACGTGGCTCCAGGTGCGACCGTAGACTTCAGCAATACCGATGGCAACATCGAGATTGCCAACAGCGGCACCAGCTTGACGTTTGAATTGGCAGACAACATCAGCGTTAATAGTATGACTGCAGGTGATACTGCTGCGGGTAACTACAGCGTGATTGGCAGCGGTGGTACCACCGTGACCGACGCTTTGGGCAACCAAACCACTTACGGCGCCAATGGCATCAGTATTGGTGACACCGCCGGTTCTACCTTCATCACCATCAACAATGGCGATGTGAACTTCGGTGACAATACCTTGACGGGTGTTGCAGATGGTGTGACCGCAGGTGATGCGGTGAACAAAGGTCAGTTGGACGATGCAGGTAAGAGCTTGACCAGTGCCGGCCTGAACTTTGCAGGCAATGCTGGCAGTACCGTCCACAAAGACTTGGGTCAAACCATGTCCATCGTGGGTGCATTGACCCCAGCAGCAGGTATTGCTGTTGACAATGCCGCCGCTGTGGCAGGCACTTACAGCAGCCGCAACGTACAAACCGCGACCGATGCTTTAGGCAACTTGCAAATTCAAATTGCTGAAAACCCATTCTTCAACAGCGTAACCGCAGGCGATACCGCCGCTGGTAACTTCAGCGTGTTGGGCAGTGGTGGTACTACTGTCACCGATGCGGCCGGTAACCAAACCACTTATGGAGCCAATGGCATCAGTATTGGTGACACCGCCGGTTCTACCTTCATCACCATTAACAATGGCAATGTGAACTTCGGTGGCAACGTGATTCATGGTGTGGGTGATGGTGTGACCGCAGGTGATGCGGTGAACAAAGGTCAGTTGGACGATGCAGGTAAGAGCTTGACCAGTGCCGGCCTGAACTTTGCAGGCAATGCTGGCAGTACCGTCCACAAAGACTTGGGTCAAACCATGTCCATCGTGGGTGCATTGACCCCAGCAGCAGGTATTGCTGTTGACAATGCCGCCGCTGTGGCAGGCACTTACAGCAGCCGCAACGTACAAACCGCGACCGATGCTTTAGGCAACTTGCAAATAAATTTGGTAGAAAACCCATTCTTCGATGCGGTGACCGCCAATACCGTCGCAGGTAACTTCAGCGTGTTGGGCAGTGGTGGTACTACTGTCACCGATGCGGCCGGTAACCAAACCACTTATGGAGCCAATGGCATCAGTATTGGTGACACCGCCGGTTCTACCTTCATCACCATTAACAATGGCAATGTGAACTTCGGTGGCAACGTGATTCATGGTGTGGGTGATGGTGTGACCGCAGGTGATGCGGTGAACAAAGGTCAGTTGGACGATGCAGGTAAGAGCTTGACCAGTGCCGGCCTGAACTTTGCAGGCAATGCTGGCAGTACCGTCCACAAAGACTTGGGTCAAACCATGTCCATCGTGGGTGCATTGACCCCAGCAGCAGGTATTGCTGTTGACAATGCCGCCGCTGTGGCAGGCACTTACAGCAGCCGCAACGTACA
Organism: Vitreoscilla massiliensis; assembly: GCF_001457815.1. Lineage (GTDB taxonomy): Bacteria > Pseudomonadota > Gammaproteobacteria > Burkholderiales > Neisseriaceae > Vitreoscilla > Vitreoscilla massiliensis. The sequence goes on along the minus strand of NZ_LN898221.1, from coordinate 1,081,032 downwards.
AACCGCGACCGATGCTTTAGGCAACTTGCAAATTCAAATTGCTGAAAACCCATTCTTCAACAGCGTAACCGCAGGCGATACCGCTTCTGGTAACTTCAGCGTGTTGGGCAGCGGTGGTACTACTGTGACCGATGCGGCCGGTAACAAAGCCGTCTACGGAGCCAATACCGCCACCTTGACCGACACCGCCGGTAATACCAACACCACGACTGCCGCTGGCAATACCTTGGTAGACGCTGCCGGTAATACTTACAACACCACAGCCGCAGGCAGTGTCTTGACCGACGCCGCCGGCAATACCACCAGCTTGACCGCTGCCGGTACGCATGTGGAAGATGCCTTGGGCAATAACGCCACTTACGGCGCCAACGCCATCAGCTTGACCGATGCCGCTGGCAATGTTTATGACACCACAGCCGTAGGCAGCATCTTGACCAACAGCAACGGTGACATCACCAACTTGAGCGCAGCCGGCACCACCGTGACCGACGCCTTGGGCAATCAAACCACTTACGGTGCCAACGGCATTAGCATCGGTGACACCGCCGGTTCTACCTTCATTACCATCAACAATGGCAATGTGAACTTCGGTGGCAACGTGATTAATGGTGTGGGTGATGGTGTGACCGCAGGTGACGCCGTGAACAAAGGCCAGTTGGATGGCTTGGGCAAAGCCGGCCTGAACTTCGCCGGCAATGCAGGCAACACCGTCCACAAAGACTTGGGTGCAACCATGTCCATCGTCGGTAAAGCCACCGCCAACGGAGCTTACGACGGTCAGAATGTTAAAACTGTGACCGATGCGGCTGGCAACTTGCAAATTCAAATTGCCGAGAACCCATTCTTCAACAGCGTGTTGGCAGGTGAAACCGGTACCCAAAATCTCAGCATCATGGGCAGCGGTGGTACTACTGTCACCGATGCGGCCGGTAACAAAGCCGTCTACGGTGCCAATGCCGCCACCTTGACCGACACCGCCGGCAATACCAACACCACGACTGCCGCTGGCAATACCTTGGTAGACGCTGCCGGTAATACTTACAACACCACAGCCGCAGGCAGTGTCTTGACCGACGCCGCCGGCAATACCACCAGCTTGACCGCTGCCGGTACGCATGTGGAAGATGCCTTGGGCAATAACGCCACTTACGGCGCCAACGCCATCAGCTTGACCGATGCCGCTGGCAATACTTACAACACCACGGCAGGTGGTAGCACCATTACCAACAATAATGGTGACGTGACCGAGGTAACGGCTGCGGGTACGCAAGTGACCAATAAAGCGGGCGACAGCGCGACTTATGGTGCCGAAGGCATCACCATTGTCAACAAAGGTGGCAACACCATCGTCATCAATGATGGCAATGTGAACTTCGGTGGCAATACCTTGAGTGGGGTCAATGCCGGTACGACTGGCGGTGATGCGGTGAACTTGGATCAAGTCACCAATATGGTGAACAATGCGGGCAACAGCGCGACCTTGGCTGGTTTGAACTTCGCCGGCAACGCAGGCAGTACCGTCCACAAAGACTTGGGTCAAACCTTGTCCATCGTTGGTGATGCGACCACTGCAGGCACTTACAGTGGTCAAAACGTGAAAACCATCACCGATGCGGCCGGTAATTTGAAAATCCAAATTGCTGAGCGTCCAGTATTTGATACAGTGACTGCCAATGCAGTCAGCGTGGGCAATACCAGCAGCGGCAATTTGATCAGCATCAGCGACAAAGGCATTAGCATTGCCAACAACGGTGGTGACACCATTACCATCAGCAATACCGGTGGCAATGTGCTCGACTTTGGCGGTGTGACTTTGAGTGGGGTGAACGCCGGCAGCATCAGCGCGACTTCTACCGATGCGGTCAATGGCAGCCAATTGTTTGGCATGGGCAACAGCGTGGCGAACAGCTTGGGTGGATCTAGCTATTACGATGCAGGCAGCAACAAAGTGGTGACTGGCTTGAATGTGGGTGGCAACACTTACACCAATGTCCAAAGCGCTTTGGATGCTGTGAATCAAACCGCATCGTCAGGCTGGAATGTGTCTGCCAATGGTGGCTCGGCTTCCAATGTGGCTCCGGGAGCGACGGTTGACTTTGGCAACACCGATGGCAATGTTCAAATCAGCAACAAAGGTGGCAACATCACCGTTGATTTGGCCGACAACCTGAAAGTGGACAGCATCGAAGTGGGCGGCAACAAACTGGATAAAAACGGTTTGACCGTTGGCGATACCACCATCAGCAGCGATGGCATGGTGATAGCCGGTGGCCCAAGCGTGACCAAAGACGGTATTGATGCCGGCGGCAAAGTCATCACCAATGTGGCAGACGGTGTGGCCGACAGCGATGCGGTGAACGTGGGTCAATTGAACAAAGCGATCAACGATTCCACCACGGTCATCAACAAAAACATCAATGACATCAAAGATGATATTGGCAACATGGATGATTTGTTCGATACCTTCGATGTGTCGGGTCAAACCACCACCGATCGTAAGAACTTGGTAGACACGATTAACGCGATTAACACCACTGGTGTGAAATACGCGCACACCAACGACGGTGGCGACCCAACTAAGATTGGTACCACCAATGATTCCAGCGCCGGCGGTAAGAACTCAAGCGCGTTTGGTGTCGGTGCCATCGTTGAAGCGGGTGCGGACAGTTCGGTTGCCATGGGTCACAACACGTTTGTGTCTTCTAAAGCAACCAATGCAGTGGCCATCGGTTCAGGCTCACAGGCTTTGGGTGAAAGCGCCATCGCCATGGGTCATGGTTCGGTAGCCAGCGGCAAACAGTCCATCAGCATTGGTACTGGCAACAAAGTGTCGGGCAATAGCTCAGGTGCTTTGGGTGACCCGAATACAGTGTCTGGCAATGGTTCGTATGCCATCGGTAATAACAACACCATCACACAAGACAACTCGTTTGTGTTGGGCAATGAGGTGACCATAGACAGCAGCGCCAGCGACATGTCTAAGTCTAATGGTGCCACCTTCATGGGCTCTGTGGCTCTGGGCAATGGTTCAACCGTATCCAAACCAGTGGGTACGGCCAGCACCACCATCCAAGGAACGGAGTACAAGTTTGCCGGTAGCAAACCAGTGGGCACGGTGAGCGTGGGTTCAGCAGGTGAAGAGCGCACGGTAACCAATGTGGCCGCAGGTCAAATCAGTGCCGACAGTACCGATGCCATCAATGGTAGCCAGTTGTATGCAACCAACAAAGCCATTGAGAACATCAAAACCGGTGGTGCAGGCGTGGTGCAATACTCTGATGCCGACAGCCCAACCAAGTCTAATGGTGGTAAGGTCACCAATAACGCCACCTTGGTCGGTGCCGATGTCAATGCGCCAGTGACCTTGTCCAACGTGGCCGATGGTAAAGCACCTACCGATGCGGTGAATGTGCGTCAATTGCAGCAAATGGGCGCCAGCATCAACAATCGCATCGACTCGGTGGAAGACAATGCAGATGCCGGTACGGCCACCGCGATGGCTGTGGCAGGTTTGCCGCAAGCTTACTTGCCAGGTAAGAGCATGGTGTCTATGTCTGGCGGCGTGTACCGCGGTCAAACCGGTTACGCAGTGGGCTACTCAACCATCTCTGAGGGAGGTAATTGGGTGATTAAAGCCGCCGCCAGCGGTAATGCCCAAGGCTACTTCGGCGGTACTGCTGGTGTCGGTTACCAATGGTAAGCATTTAAATCTGCAACAACACCAAGCCATCCGTGCAAACGGGTGGCTTTTTTGTTGGGCAGAAGTTTACAGGCCGTATTGAATATTCCTAAGCGGCCTGTAAGCATCTTGATGAACTGGATATGAGAGCTGCTTGGGCTGCACACGGAAACAAGCAATATGCAGCACAGGGTGCATGGTTTGCAGAGGGTATTTCCTTGCCCCAAACGATCGCTGCTTATCGCGTTGCTATGCTGGTGAACAGGGCAAATAATGGTGGATAGGGCAAGCACGGCAGTGGGTTTGGGTTTGTGTGCAATTAGTGTGTAACAAGCTGCATAAATCACCATCATGGTCGTCAAAATGAGAGTGTTTTAAAGCTTACAGGCCGCTTATTGTGCTGGATATTGCCATTTATAAGCGGCCTGTAAACACGGTGAGGCAAGGGGATGGCATTTTTCTTGTGAATGTGGATGGCGTAAGTGGCTTGTGTTTGCTTCGCAGCCATGGCAATCGAGGAGGGCACAAGTCAGCTAGTGTGTGTATGCAGAAAAGAGGGTACAGGGTTTGGATTGCAGCAACACTGCCTATCCCATTAGAGCGACATCATGTTCATCCAGTAGTGTATGTGCACAAAGACAGTTTTAAAATGGATTTACAGGCCGCTATGTTCATGCATACACGCTGTTATGTGCCGAGGCCGAAAGTTATTATCTTGCACAGGCCTGTGCTGGTGAACAAATCAAGACACGTGCTTTGCTGCGAATACAAACCGATGCGTGATAGCAAAACCATACCGAAACACACCGCATTGCTTGTAAACATGAGCCGTTACCTTGATATCAAACATTCAATAAGCGCAAATAATGTTGTGAAGATGGCTTACAGGCCGCTTTGATTGTCAATAAGCGGCCTGTAAAACCCTATTTAAGAAGGTATAGAGTCGCAAGTAGTCAGGTATGATTTGTCAATGCGATGAACAACAATAGCCTATGTTCACAACGCCTAAACCCGTATCCAACAAAAAAGCCCACCGAAGTGGGCTTTGCTGATTGAGTCTTACTGATACAGCGCTTATTCGGCCGCAGTGTCGTCGTCGCTGTTGTCTGGTGCGGCGTTATCAGTATCAACAGAAGTGTCGACGCTGCTGTCGGTGCTGTCTTCCATGCCTTCTTCGGCTTCGCATTCGTCTTCTTCGCTCTCGGCCACGCGGGTGAGGCTGACCAGGTTTTCGCCTTCGTCCAAGTTAATCAAGCGCACGCCTTGAGCGGCACGGCCGGTTTCACGCACTTGGTTGACTTTGGTGCGAATGAGCACGCCGCCCGAGGTAATCAACATCAAGTCATCGCTGTCGGCTACCAAGGATGCGGCTATCAATTCGCCATTGCGCTCGCCGGTGTCGATGGCAATCACGCCTTGGGTGGCGCGGCCAGACAAACGGTAGTCTTCAACTGGGGTGCGTTTGCCATAGCCATTGGCGGTGGCGGTCAACACCATGCACGCGCCATCTTCACAAGGGTTGGATACCAATAAGCTGATGACTTTGGCATCATCGAGCAATTTCATGCCGCGCACACCGGCTGCGGTACGGCCCATGGCACGCACGTCGTTTTCATCGAAGCGTATGGCTTTGCCATTGCTGGAGAACAACATCACATGGTCGTTGCCGGTGGTTTTGGCCACGCCGACCAAGCTGTCGTTGTCGTCCAAATTGATGGCGATGATGCCGGCGGTACGCGGACGTGAGAAGTCGGTCAAAGCGGTTTTCTTCACTGTGCCATTGGCGGTGGCCATGAACACGTATTCGGTGTCGATGAACTCGCGCACCGGCAAGATGGCGCTGATTTTTTCGCCTTCTTGCAATTCCAACACATTGTTCACTGGACGACCGCGGCTTTGACGGCCGCCTTGCGGCAATTTGTACACTTTAATCCAATGACAACGGCCAAAGCTGGTGAAGCAAAGTAAGTAATCGTGGGTATTGGCCGAGAACAAGGTTTCGATGAAATCTTCTTCTTTGGTGGCTGCGGCTTGTTTGCCACGGCCGCCACGGCGCTGTGCTTGGTAATCGGTGACAGGTTGCGCTTTGATGTAGCCTGCGTGTGACAAGGTGACGATCATGTCTTGCGGTGGAATCAAGTCTTCATCGGCAATGTCGCCGCCGAATGGGTTGATTTCTGAGCGGCGTTCGTCGCCGTATTGCTCTTTAATCGCCACCAATTCATCATCAATGATTTGGTTGATGCGTTCTGGTTTGGACAAAATGTCGAGCAAGTCCAAAATCGTTGCCATGATGTCTTTGTATTCGGCAATGATTTTGTCTTGTTCCAAGCCGGTCAAGCGTTGCAAACGCATTTCCAAAATCGCTTGCGCTTGCGCTTCGCTGAAGTGGTAAGCGCCATCGTGCAAACCGCAAGCCGCGTCGACGTTTTCAGGCCGCACCAGGCTCAAATCGCCTTCAACACGGCTGAGCATGTCGTTGACCAAATCCGATTGCCAAGCACGCGCCAACAAGGCTTGTTTGGCTTCGGGTGGGGTGGCGCTGGCTTTGATTAAGGCGATGATTTCATCGACGTTGGACAAAGCAACCGCCAAACCTTCCAAGATGTGGCCGCGTTCACGCGCTTTTTTCAATTCAAACATGGTGCGACGGGTCACCACTTCGCGGCGGTGACGCAGGAATTCGCTTAAGATTTGTTTGACGTTGAGCAAGCGCGGTTGACCGTCGACCAAGGCCACCATATTGATGCCGAAGCTGTCTTGCAATTGGGTCAGTTTGTACAACTGATTGAGCACGACTTCGGCGTTTTCATTGCGTTTGAGCTCGATGACCACACGCATGCCGGATTTGTCCGATTCATCGCGCAAGTCAGACACGCCTTCCAAGATTTTTTCACGCACCAATTCGCCGATTTTTTCGACCAATTTGGCTTTGTTCACTTGGTAGGGAATCTCATCAATGATGATGGCTTCGCGGTCTGGGTGTTTCGGCAAAGGCTCGATGTGGGTTTTACCGCGCATCACCACGCGACCACGACCAGTGCGGTAGCCTTCGCGCACGCCACTCAAACCATAAATGGTGGCACCGGTAGGGAAGTCGGGCGCAGGAATCAAGTCGATGATTTCATCAATGCTCAGTTCAGGGTTGTGCAGCAATTCCACGCAGGCATTGATGACTTCACGCAAATTGTGTGGCGGAATGTTGGTGGCCATGCCCACGGCAATGCCTGAGCTGCCATTGACCAACAAAGCCGGCACACGGGCAGGCAAAATTAAGGGTTCAGATTCAGAACCATCGTAGTTGGGGCCGAAGTTAACGGTTTCTTTGTCGATGTCGGCCAACAATTCATGCGCAATCTTGGCCATGCGGATTTCGGTATAACGCATGGCGGCGGCGCTGTCGCCGTCGACCGAGCCGAAGTTACCTTGGCCGTCTACCAACATATAGCGCATGGAGAAATCTTGCGCCATGCGCACGATGGTGTCGTATACCGCGGTATCGCCATGCGGATGGTATTTACCAATCACGTCGCCGACGATACGGGCAGATTTTTTGTAAGCTCGATTCCAATCGTTATTGAGCTCATGCATGGCGTACAAAACGCGTCTGTGCACAGGTTTCAGACCATCGCGCACATCGGGCAGGGCCCGACCCACAATCACACTCATCGCATAGTCGAGGTAAGAGCGTTTCATCTCTTCTTCGAGGCTGATGGCGATGGTTTCTTTGGCAAATAAGGAATCGGTCATAACTCTGAATGTATGGTCTATAGAGACAAAAATTATAGCACAGATGGGGCTCTACAGGCCGCTTATCTCTGGACGGCAGCAGGCAACGACACTGATACAAATCAAGCCTAGGGCTTTATCACGAGCAAAACACCATATATAGCGTAAGCGGCCTGTAAACCCACTACATACCTGATTGGTGAGGGTGAGGTGAATTCAGGCATAATAAAGACATGGATACAAAAAAACACACAGTGTGGCTGTTTTGCCGCGTGATAGACAATTTCGGTGACATCGGCGTGTCGTGGCGTTTGGCCAAGCAATTGGTGCAAGAGCAGCAGTGCCAAGTGGTGTTGTGGGTGGACGATGTGACGGCGCTGCAAGCCTTGTTGCCACAAGTGGATACCACCGCTTTACACGCACGCTATGAGGGCATAGCGGTGTTGCGTTGGCAAGATGAGGCGATTGCGCCCTTGTTAGAGAAAGTCCCCAACGCTGATGTGGTGATAGAGACGTTTGCTTGTGAAGTGCCGGATGCGGTGAAGCAATGGATGGTGGGCAAACCGGTATTGTGGCTGAATTTGGAGTATTTGACCGCCGAAGCGTGGGTAGAAGACGTGCATTTATTGCCGTCGCTGCAAGGCAATGGTGTGAAAAAATACTTTTTCTGTCCGGGCTTCAGTGGCAAAACCGGCGGCGTGTCATATGAGCAAGACTTGTTGAAGCAAAGCTTGCCTGTGAATGCGGCTCAGCAACAGTATTTGCGCCAAAAACACCATTTACCTGAATTTATCAACAGCTTGCATGTGTATGTGTTTGGCTATGTCGATGCGATGTGGCCAAAATGGCTGCGCATGTGGCAGCACGGCGAGCAACGCACGGTAGTGTGGTTGGCGCAAGGCGGTTTGCTGCAGGATTTGCAAACCCATTTCCCCGAATTATTGGCTTTGCAGCAAGTGGGCGATGTGGTGCGCATGAAGTCTGTCAGCGTGTGTTTGGTGCCGTTTGTGCCGCAAGACGCGTTTGATGAGGTGTTACAGGCCGCTGATGTGTGTGTGGTGCGCGGTGAAGACAGTGTGCTAAGGGCTTTGTGGCAAGGGCGGCTGTTTTGGTGGCAGATTTACCGCCAAGATGACAATGCCCACCATGTGAAGCTGCATGCGTTTTGGCAGTGTTGTTGGCAGCAGTTACAAAGTTTACAGGCCGCATTGAATGAGGATGTGTGGCAGGCGTTTCAAGCCTTGTCGGATGAACTCAATGGCGTGCTGGAGCTGGACGATGGCAAGCGTGCACAGGTTTGGCACACCGTGTTGAATCAGCAAGCTGAGTTGGCTGAGGCTTTGCAGTTGTGGCGAAAGCAATTGTGGCAACAACAGAGTTTAGCAACACAGCTAGCCAATTTCATGCGGCTTCAGTTAAAATAGCGTGTTTTAAATCTTTTTCAAGCGGAAACAAATATTATGAAAACAGCACAAGAATTACGTGCCGGTAACGTGTTTATGGTCGGTAACGACCCTATGGTAGTGCAAAAATCTGAATACAATAAATCAGGTCGCAATGCAGCCGTGGTTAAAATGAAATTGAAAAACCTGTTGACTGGCGCGGCTACCGAGTCTGTTTACAAAGCCGACGAAAAATTCGACGTGGTGGTTTTGGATCGCAAGCAATGCAATTACAGCTATTTTGCCGACCCTATGTATGTGTTCATGGACCAAGAATTTGAACAATACGAAATCGAAGCCGAAAACATGGGCGATGCCTTGAACTACATCGTTGATGGCATGGAAGACATTTGCGAAGTGACTTTCTACAATGGCAAAGCGATTTCTGTAGAGTTGCCTACCATCGTGGTGCGTGAAGTAGAATACACTGAGCCAGCTGTGAAAGGCGATACCTCAGGTAAAGTGATGAAACCAGCGCGTTTGGTTGGCGGTGCTGAAATTGCCGTGCCAGCTTTTGTTGAAAACGGTGACAAAATCGAAATCGATACCCGTACCAACGAATTCCGTAAACGCGCTTAATCATCGATTGACCCGTTTACACCCAGTAAGCGACGCTGTGAGTGTGCAAACACCCAGCGTCGTTTTTATTGTATGGCGGCATGATGCGGCCTGAAAGCAGAAAAAGAGATGTTATTTGATTTAAACCGCTTTGGAGCGGGCACGTACAAACAAGAAGCCGCCAAGATCGTGCATTTGGCTTGGCCGATGTTCATTGCCCAAATTGCCCAAGTGGGTGTGGGGGTAGTGGATACCGTGATGGCGGGCCGCTATGGTGCCGAAGATTTGGCCGCAGTGGCCTTGGGCATCAGTTTGTTTATGACGCTGTACATCAGCTTGATGGGGGTCATCACGGCCTTAAATCCCATCTTGTCGCAATTGTACGGCGCACAAAAGATTTCTGACCTCAGCCAAGTGGGCAGCCAAGGCGTGTGGCTGGCTTTTGTGCTGGGTTTGGTGGGCATGCTCATCATGTGGGCCTTGATTGCGCCCTTGAATCACTATTTTGAATTGGGCGAGTATGTGAAACATGTGTTTGCCTATTACATGTTTTGGATTGCCATGGCCTTGCCGTTTGCCTTGGTATACCGCAGCCTCCATGCCTATGCCAGCAGTTTGAACAAGCCCAAACCGATGATGTGGATCAGCTTGTTTGGCTTGTGCATGAGCATTCCAATTAACTATGCGTTGATATACGGAATGTGGGGCTTGCCTGGCTTGGGCGGCATAGGTTGCGCCATTGGTACGGTGTGTGTGTTTGCCATCAATACCGTGTGTTTGTGGTTGTACATTCGCTATGATGCGTATTTCCGTCAATTTGGCCGTTTGAATTTGGCCAGTGGTTTGGATTTCCCTGTGCTCAAACGCATCGTGGTCTTGGGCATCCCCATCGGCTTGTCATTTTTAATCGAAGTGAGCCTGTTCACCTTCATTTCAATTTTGATTGCCAATTTGGGGGTAGAGTACGTCGCCAGCCAACAAGTGGTCATTAACATCAGCAGTTTGGTGTACATGGTGCCCCAATCTCTGGGCGCGGCCTTGAGCGTGTGCGTGGGCTATGCCGTAGGCAGTGGCCAAATGCAAAGAGCACGTTACATCGCAGGCGTGGGCTTGACCATCGGTTTGGCTGCTTCTTGCGTGACCGTGTTGGTCATCTTAATTTTCCGCACTTCCATCGTCTCCATGTACACTACTGACGCTGCCGTCATTGCCATAGGTGCGACTTTATTGGTGTTCAATGCGGTGTTTCAATTACCAGATGCGATGCAAACCATTGCCACCGGCGCGCTGCGCGGTTATAAAGTGACCCGCTTGCCTATGGTGGTGCACGCAATCGCGTTTTGGGTGTTTGGTTTGTGCTTGGGTTATGTGTTGTGCTTCCATTTTAATATGGGCATCTATGGCTTTTGGAGCGCGCTCATCTTTTCATTAACATTGGCAGCCATCGCATTTATTGTCTTATTATCACGCGTCAGCCAACGCTTCGTGAGCAAACAAGTATGAAAATAGAATCGGATTACGCTTTAGACGCTTTAAATACTTTTGGCCTGAAAAGCACGGCGCAGCATTATTGCCGCATCGAAACTGCAGCTGAACTCGAAGAATTAGTGCAAAGTGCATTATTTTTGCAACAGTCTGTTGCTTGGTTGGGTGGTGGCTCTAATATTATTCTAGAGCCTAAATTAAATTCTTTTGTAATACAATTGTGTAACAAAGGAATAGAGCTGATTGCAGAGAATAATGACACTGTACTAGTAAAAGCTCAAGCAGGTGAGGTGTGGCACGAGTTTGTTTTGAAGACTTTGTCTTTAGGATACAATGGCTTAGAGAATTTGAGTCTGATTCCGGGACAGGTGGGTGCAGCTCCTGTTCAAAATATTGGTGCTTACGGAGTTGAAGTAAAAGATCGAATTCATTCTGTAATTTGTTTTGACTCTTACTCTAAAAAATGGCAAACTTTTTCTAAAGTAGAGTGTCAGTTCGCTTATCGTGACAGTTTTTTTAAGCACGCAGAAAATGGACGTTATGTCATTTGGGCGGTAATATTCGAGCTGAGTAAACGGTTTATTCCAAATATTAAATATGGGGATTTGGAAGAAGTGTCCAATCGCATGGCAAGTGGACAAACCCTGACGGCCCAAGTGGTCAGCGATGCGGTTTGTCACATACGCCAGCAAAAATTGCCCGATCCACACATTACGGGCAATGTTGGTAGCTTTTTTCACAATCCCATCGTCGCTGCAGACGTGGCTGCGGATTTAAAGCAGCGTTTTCCTAACATGCCTCAATACGCACAAGAGGACGGTAGGGTAAAAATTGCAGCAGGATGGCTCATTGATCAAGCAGGATTGAAGGGGCATCAAATAGGCAAGGCAGGCGTGCATTTAAAACAAGCATTGGTTTTGGTGAATTTAGGCGGTGCCACACACACCGACGTTTTGGAATTGTCACAATACATCCAAAATACTATTTTCGAGATGTTTGGGATTGAATTGCACCCAGAACCCAATTTTTGGTAACAAAGCTGTTGCTTTGAGTGGATGGCGTTGGGACCAAAGAGCAAGCTCAGAATTGAGTTTGGTCAAACTTGCTCATGTGCATATGTCATATGATGCGAGTTTCGTTTTAGCAGTTGTTTTTACTACACACACACACTAAAAAGGTTTTACACATGGCTAAGCAAGGAAAACGCAACACTTACGATCGTATTGTGGATGCAAGTTTGGAGCTCTTTAATACTGAGGGCGAACGCAAAATCAGCACCAATCACATTGCTGCTCATTTAAGCATCAGCCCAGGTAATCTGTATTACCATTTCCGTAATAAAGATGAAATCATCTTGCAATTGTTCAAACGCTATCGCTCAGAATTGTCTGAGATTTTGAATCGCAGCGAAACCCCAAAAGACATGAACGGTATGATTGATTACTTCTTAGAAGTATTCGATGTGATGTGGCGTTACCGTTTCTTGTTTGCTGATGTAAACACTTTGTTGATGCGTAACAGCGAGTTATCTGGTGAATACCAAAACTTCACTTGGAAACAAGTATCACCTATGGTACATACTCATTTGCAACGCTTGATTGATGGCGGTGCATTGAAAGGTGAAGTTCTGGACATCGATGCCTTGGCCTTGAACATCTGGTTGATTTGCCGCTACTGGTTTGTATTTGATGGTTCGTTGAACAACCATCAATTGGATGAAAAATCCAAAGTACGTGGCTTGTTGCAAGTGTTCAATTTGTTGCGTCCTTATGTGCGCGATGAATTCATGGCCCAATACAACGATGGTTTAACTGTGTTACAACATCGCTTGGAAGCTAACTAATATGAGTCTACCGTTTACCATTGCCCGCACTGCTGCTGCACATGAATTGAACATCGTCGCTAAAATGGCGAACAGACATGGATTGATTGCAGGGGCCACGGGCACTGGGAAAACGGTAACTTTACGAAAAATGGCGGAATGCTTCAGCGATGCTGGCATTCCGGTTTTTTTATTGGATGTTAAAGGCGATTTATCGGGTATCGCCGAAGCCGGTGAACATGCAGGCATGGTTGCCAAACGCATGGACGAATTTGGCTTAAGCCCCGAGTATTTACACCGTTTTCCGGTGCGTTTTTGGGATGTGTTTGCGGAAAAAGGCATTGCTTTGCGCGTGACCATTTCGCAAATGGGTCCGTTATTGTTGTCGCATTTGATGGGCTTGAACGATACCCAAGCCGGTGTGATGACTTTGGTATTCAAAGTCGCAGATGACAAGGGTTGGCATTTGCTCGACCTGAAAGATTTGCGCGGCATGCTCAAATATGTGTCAGACCATGCCAAAGAATTTCGTGGGACGTATGGCAATATTTCTGCGGCCAGTATCGGTGCGATACAGCGGCAATTATTGCAGTTGGAACAAGATGGTGCCGATGTGTTTTTCGGCGAGCCAGAACTGAATTTAGACGATTGGATGCAAACCGAAGGCAGCCAAGGCGTCATCAACATCATGCAAGGCGAGCGTTTGATGCGTTCGCCGCGCATCTTCAGCGCTTTCTTATTGTGGTTATTGGCAGAGTTGTTTGAACAATTGCCCGAAGTCGGGGATTTGCCACAGCCCAAATTTGTGATGTTTTTCGATGAAGCACACTTACTGTTTGACAGCGCAGAGCCGGCCTTATTGCAACAAATCGAGCAAGTGGTGCGCTTAATTCGCTCTAAAGGCGTGGGCGTGTATTTTGTTACCCAAAATCCATTGGATTTGCCAGATACGGTATTGGGTCAATTGGGCAATCGGGTGCAACATGCGTTGCGTGCGTTCACCCCTCGCGATCAAAAAGCGGTCAAAGCCGCCGCCGAAACCTTTCGCAGCAATCCCGGTGTCGATGTGGTCACCACCATCGCCGAATTGGCCACAGGCGAAGCCTTGGTGTCTTTCTTAGATGAAAAAGGCATGCCGACCCCAGTAGAGCGGGCATGGGTATTGCCACCGAGCAGCTTGTTAACGCCGTTACAGGCCGATGTGTTAAACGATAAAATACACCATGATGATTTGTATGCCACTTACAAAGATGCTGTAGATGCGTATTCGGCTTACGAAGCCATCATGGAATATGAACAGCAGCAAGCGACTGCCGCAGAAGCCGCAGCCTCGGCACCCGCCGAGCCGACTCCAAGCAAAGCCGCCGCAGCCGAGGAAGAAGACCCCGGCTTATTGGATGGTTTGTTAACCGGACTTTTTGGTGGCAGACGTAAAAACAATGCCAATATCAGCAATAAAATCGGTGCCCAAGTGGGGCATACCATCTCCAACAAACTCACCAAAACCATCAGCGACAGCATCACCCGCACCATTTTAGGGGTGATAAAAGGCAAGTAATCAGGTATGGTGAAAGGCTTTCAGGCGACTGAAAGCCTTTTTTGTTTGTTAACAACCGGAAACTTTATGTCAGCATTCATCATTGTACCAACCAGCAACCGTGCAGGTCTCACCAGTGTCAGTTTGGGTATCTTGCGTGCATTTGAACAAAGCAATAACAAACCTCTGTTTTTCAAGCCAATAGAACAAAGCTACGTCACCCAATTGGAACAGCAAATTGATCCAGCGGTGCATTTTGCGCAAGAGTTGTTCCACCTGCCCACGGTGGCACCATTGGCCTTGAGCGAAGTGGAAATGCTGATTTCGCAAGGCAAAGACGATGACATGATCGAGCTGGTGGTGCAGCGCCTGAGCGAATTGCGTTTGCAGCAAGCCCATGATGTGGTGGTGATAGAAGGTGTATCGCCTGACAGCGACCGACCGTTCTTGGCCGATAAAAACTTGGCTTTGGCGCGGGCTTTACAGGCCGAAATCATCTTGGTGGTCAGCGCTTACAATGCCACGGCCGAACAAGTGGCTGAGCAAGTGGCGTTGTATGTACATGATTACGACGACGATCATGTGCGCATTGCCGGTTTTGTGTTGAATTCCATCAATGTGGCCGAACAAGAGTTTGTGCCATTTGTGGAAGAAGTGTCGCGCCGCATTGCCTCGAATCGTGCACCATTGGCTTGTTTGGGCGCGGTGAAATACGCGGCGGAAAAATCGATGTTCCGCATGAAAGACATGGCGCGTTATTTGAATGCGCGGGTGTTGCACGGCGCTGAATTTTTGGACAGTTCACGCGTGAAAGAATTAGTGGTGGCAGGGCGTTCGGCCACGCACATGGTTGACCGTTTTAAAGCCGGTGCCGTCATCATCGCCTCGGGCGATCGCGAAGATGTGATGATGGCCACCGCTTTGCGCGTCATCAGTGGCACGCCGCTGGCTGGGGTGATTTTGACCTGCAATGAAATCCCATCGCAGAATTTACAAGCCTTGATTGCGCCGGCTTTGAAAAGCGAGTTACCGGTATTGTTGACCGAACACGATACCTTCAATACGGCCAATATCTTGTCGCACATGCCCAGCGGCGTGCCTGCCGACGATTTGAGCCGTATGGACAGCATGGTTGATTATGTGGCGGAGAATTTGCAAATCAATGCCTTATTGCAAAATCTTGGTCAATCCAAAGACGTGCGCTTGTCGCCGCCTGCATTCCGTTACCGCATGATGCAATTGGCGCGTGCTGCTAACAAACGCATCGTCTTGCCTGAAGGTTCGGAGCCGCGCACGGTACAGGCCGCCATTATTTGCCAACAAAAAGGCATTGCGCGCTGTGTGTTATTGGCCAAGCCGGCTGAAGTGCAAGAAGTGGCCGAGAAATTGAATGTGACATTGCCTGTGGATTTGGAAATTCTCGATCCGGATTTGCTGCGCCAGCAATACGTGGAGCCTATGGTGGCGCTGCGCAAACACAAAGGTTTGACGCCGGAATTGGCACTGCGCCAATTGGAAGACACGGTGGTGTTGGGCACGATGATGTTGGCGCAAAACGATGTCGATGGTTTGGTTTCGGGCGCCATCCACACCACCGCCAATACCATTCGTCCAGCCTTGCAATTGATCAAAACCAAGCCTGAAGCCAGTTTGGTGTCGAGCGTGTTCTTTATGCTGATGCCAGACCAAGTGCTGGTGTATGGCGATTGCGCCGTCAATCCAGAACCTTCGGCGGCAGAACTGGCCGACATTGCGATACAATCGGCTGATTCTGCCAAGGCGTTTGGGGTGGAACCCAAAGTCGCGATGATTTCATATTCCACCGGCACCTCAGGTGCGGGCGCGGAAGTGGAGAAAGTTAAAGAAGCCACTGACTTGGCCAAACAAAAGCGCCCTGATTTGCTCATCGACGGCCCGTTGCAATACGATGCCGCCAGCGTGCTCAGCGTTGGCCGTCAAAAAGCGCCGGACAGCCCTGTTGCCGGCCAAGCGACGGTGTTTGTGTTCCCCGATTTGAACACCGGCAACACCACTTACAAAGCGGTGCAACGCAGCGCCAATGTCTTGAGCGTGGGCCCGATGTTGCAAGGCTTGAACAAGCCAGTCAACGACTTGTCCCGTGGCGCGTTGGTCGATGACATTGTTTACACCATCGCCTTAACCGCGATACAAGCAACGCAATAGTCTGATTAAGACCATAGGGTTTTTAAAGCGGCCTGTAAGCCTTTACAGGCCGCTTTTTCATGCTGAAATTTGATGTAGACCCTATATTGAAGTCATTCAATCTTAAGCTGATGCGTCATATGACACGGGCTGTCCAAAGGCCAAAATTGCATTTCACATAAGCGGCTGTACAAGCGTTTGGTATCTAAATCCTGCGCATGCGGTGTTAACAGTACCAATAGAGGCTGCTGTGCCCAGCAATATAAGCCAATAGGATTTTAAAGCGGCCTGTAAGTGCTTACAGGCCGCTTTTTCATGCTGAAATTCGATGTAGACCTTATATTGAAATCATTCAATCTTAAGCTGATGCGCCATATCACACGGGCTGTCCAAAGGCCAAAATTGCATTTCACATAAGCGGCTGTACAAGCGTTTGGTATCCAAATCCTGCGCATGCGGAGTTAACAGCTCCAAAATGGGCGCATCTGTGCCCAGCAATAGCGGGCGTTTGGCATCGTATAAAACGTCTATCAACCAAATAAAGCGGCGCAAGCCATTGGCATCATGGAGGTTCTCAGCACTCAGACCACTGATGATGATTAAGGGCCAGGCAGTGGCGATGTCCAAATAATCGCTGTAGGAGCGGGGGCTTAAACAGATGTGCTCATAATCAAACCAAATATGGCTGTCTTGCTGCGAGAGCACGGGTATCCAGCGGCCATTGATGTGTATGGGTGCGGTAATAGCGTGCTGGTCAAGCGGTATGCCCAGTTGCGCCAGTCGGTGCTGCAGTTGGGTTTGTACCTCTGCATCTTTTCCCATCACAAACTGCGATGCTAAGGATGAGAAGGCAGACAGTTGGCGGTAGTCGATGTCGCCCTGTAAATGCTCGATGTGAAAATGCCGTTCTATCAAGGCGATGAGTTTTGTCGCGTGCATTTGTCTTCCCGGTATGTTTAACAGCGCTGCGGGTGGGTAATTAGAGGTCAAGATGATGGCTGTTTTGCGGCTTAATAATGCGCTGAGTAAGCGTTCTAATATGTGGGTGTCCGCCACATCGTGTAAGTGCATTTCGTCTAGGCACAATAAGCGGTATTGGCTGGCCAGCTGTTGGGCAAACATCACAATGGCGTCTTGTTGGCGGTGCACAAACGAAAATTGCTGTATTTCGCGCATCAATTGGTGCAAGTGCCAGCGTTTGGCTGGGTGAGGATAGTGTTGTAATAAGGCGTCCATCAACATGGTTTTTCCTCGGCCTGCTTGCCCCCACAGGTAAAAATACTGTGCTTGCGGCTGCTTGATTAAGGCGGCGAGGGCGTCGGCAACGCTTTGTTGCTGGGGATTCAGCACAACGTGGCTTGGTGGTGGCAGCATGGTTTCAATTCCAATAGCGATACAGGATGTGGATGCCGGTCAGCAATAACAGCCCGTGTATGGTTTGCTGAAACTGGGCGGGTGGCAATGTGTGGCTGAGTCGGCGGCCTAAGTAAGTTCCCAGCAGCATGCAGGGCAATAAACACAAGCATAAAAGCAGTAATTGAGTATCGGCATAAGTGCCCATGGTCATGTACAGCACTACCCGAAACAAGGTACTACAAGCGATGAGGGTGGACAGTGTGGCGCGTATGGCTTGCTTGTCGGGGACAGTGGCACTGAGGTAAATGGCGTATAAAAAGCCACCACTGCCAAATACCGCCCCCAATACGCCACCCGTCAATCCAAGCGGCAGGGCCAATGCCTGTGCCATGCGAGCCGAAGGCGGGCGCTTACACCAACCATAAATGGCATACACCACCAGCAACACGCCCATACCCAACATCAGGGTGTGCAGCTGGGCCTGTAGGAGCAATGTGGCACCGATGCATGCACCTAATAGCAAGGTGGGCAACAAGGTTTTTAAGGCTGAACGCTGCGCAAATTTTCGGTCGTGATAAACGTTATTGCAGGCGGCCAACACATCCAATAAGGCCAGTAACGGCACAATTTTGGGAAGCGGCAGATACAGGCTGAGCAAGGGCGCCGCGATTAAGGCCGTACCAAAACCAGAGATGCCAAAAAGGGTGTAAGCCAGCAATACCGAACTGGCGATGATGAACAGGGTAGAGGCTGCTAGTGGGTACATAAGCGCAAAGGGATAGGCATTGACACAAGTGCTACTGTAGTTCAGGATAATTATTCTGAAAATCAGAAAATAATTGATGAATGTTTCGATATTTTAGGATGATGGTACATGCAAACGCTTTTGGATTTGGTGGCATTGCGCACTTTTGTGGTGGGGGTGAAGTTGGGCACATTCAACCAAGCTGCCGCCAAGCTGGGTCGCTCCAATTCGGCAATCAGCTCGCAAATTAAAAAATTGGAACAGCAACTGGGTCAAACCTTGTTTGAAAAATCAGGTCGCTGTTTGAGCCTGAATCCGCAAGGCGAGCTGTTGTTTTCCTATGCGCAGAGGCTGTTGGATTTGAACGATGAAGCGGTGTTGGCTTTGCAACAGCAACAATCGCAACAAGTGGTGCGCATCGGGATACAAGAGGATTTTGGCAGTGGCTTTTTGAGCTCGGTGTTGGGGAAATACCAACGCGCGTTGCCGAATGTGCAGGTGAATGTTCGTTTGCAGCGCAATGCCGAGTTGATTAGTGCGGTTGAAAAAGGTGAATTGGATTTTGCGGTGATTTGGGCTTTGAATCCCAGCGCGTTTCATGCTGAAACCTTGGGCGAGTTTCCGCTGCGTTGGATAGGCAGCGCGGTGCAAACATCGGTGTTAAAACCCGATGCTAAGGTTGATATGGTGGTGTTTGACGAGCCTTGTCACATGCAAAAAATCGGTTTGGACATGCTCAATCGTGAGCAACAAGCATGGCACATCAATTGTAGCAGTATCAGTCTCAATGGCATTTGGGAAGCGGTGGGCGCAGGATTGGGGGTGACGGTGCGCACTGCGGTGGGTGTGCCTGCACATTTGAAATTTCTGCCCTCACCACAGCCTTTGCCTATGGTTAGTTTGCAGTTTTACGGCATGGGGCAGCACGACGGTGCGGCTATTGCCACTTTGAAACAATTGATACGTGAACGGGTTGTTGATTTGCCCAGATAACTTGGGAATGGAGTACATCGTGAGTGTGGATGATGGATTTAAACCTGTGCCACATATCGATAAGCGGCCTGTAAATCTTTACAGGCCGCTTAGGGTTGTCAATCATCGCTTCTTGGCCATTGTGGCTGGTTGGGCATGCCGTAACGGCCTTGGCCGTTTTTATGGATGCGCAATTTCTTGCTGCGGTATACCCGCGGTTCGTCAGCGCGTGGACCCGTCATGCCATCGGGGCGGTCTTTTTTCTTGTGCATGCGCTCGTGGTCGGGATAGGGGCGCTCAGTTGACTGTGGGTAGGGTTTCGCTGGTTTCTCAGCCCAAGCTGGCAAACTCATCAAGCTGAAACACACACACAGCAACAGTGGTAATTTCATGGTTAAACTCCAAAGAGGGGTTTGGTTTGCGACAGCAGGCAGACTGTCTGTCAGGGGAATCTGCCTGCTGTGGGGTTCGCAATACCGATATGAACTCTGTGTTGGATATCTCGTTCATATGGCTTGCAGTATAGGAAACCAAACTTAGTACAAACTTAGATGTATGTTAAATCGTGTTAAATCTGCGCGCACTCAAATGCCCAAGTTCAACACCGCCATGTCCAAATGGTGCATGGCCTCGCGCAACACGAGCTGGTAAGCAATCGCTTGCTGACCAAGCGGGGCACTGGCAAATGCCATCGGGCGGTTTAATTGGGATACCAAGGCATCAAAATCGCTTTCCACTTGTTCGCGTGTGAGTTCACGCTTGAAGATGCCCATGCGTTGGCTGAGCTCATTCAACATCACATCATCACTGTAAAACTGTGCGCCTTCAGGCAGCGCCGCCCGCAAAGGCGACAAACCATCTTCTATGGATTGAATCGCATATTCGATATCCAAGGTAGACGGCGGCGTGTGGTTAAACCAATTGGCCACCATTTGGTAACCGAGCATGGCGGTATGGACATTGTTTTGGTGTAACAACATCAATTTGTCGGCATGCAAACGCCAAATCACGCGCTTAGAAACACTGTTGTCAGTCATGGCCTTGCTCACTCACAGGAAAGGTTACGGTCACCACCAAGCCTTGGGGCTGGTGGTCGCTCAAGACGATGTTGCCATGGTAGCGTTCTACCAAATTTTTGACAATTGCCAAGCCCAAACCAGAGCTGTTGTGGCGGTTGTCATCGACGCGGTAAAACGCGTCCCACACCAAGTCTTTGTGGGCATCGTCTATGCCGATGCCATTGTCGATGACGCTGATTTGGATGTGTTGCGGCAATTGGCTGATGGCGACATCGACTTGGCCGCCATCGGGCGTGTAGCGCACAGCGTTTTCAATCAGATTTTGCAACAAGGTCTGAAAATCCAAACTGCTCAGCGCCAATTGCACCTCCATCAATTCGGTTACACCCAAATCAATGTTTTTTTCCAAGGCCAAAGGCAGGCATTGTTGCAACACCAAGCCGACTTCTTCTTCCAAATGCAAAAAAGCCGGCTGTTGCTGCGTCAGCACTTCCTCACTGCGCGCCAAGGCCAACAGTTTTAACACCAAGTCGCGCTGTCTGGCCAAACCGGCCTGTAATTGGGCCAAGCGTTGTGCCAATTCTTCTGCGCTGAGATTCTGTTGTTGCAATTGCTCGGCCTGTAAACTCAAGGCGGTGAGCGGGGTGCGCAATTGGTGGGCGGCATTGGCTATCAAGCGCCGATTCAATTGCATCGCTTCGTTCAAACGCGTGAACAAATCGTCTACCGCTTGGGTAAACGGTCGCAATTCGCTCGGGATATTGTGTTTGGCCAGCGACGGCGCATGCAATTGGTCCACGCTGGCGATTTCTTCGGTCAGGCTGCGTATCGGTTTGAACACTTGATACACGGTGATGTAGACCACCAAAATCAACAGCGGCAACAATACCAACATCGGGATTAAGGCTTCCCATGCGCTGTTGCGCGCCAATTGGTTGCGAAAGCCATTGGGCTGCGCCACGATGATGCGCTGGTCTTTCTGGGTGAGCAAATAGGCGCGCCACGTATCGTCTTTGCCTTGCAAATCGTTAAAGCCATCGGGCAGGGTGGCCAAATGTGCCGCCACATCGTCGTAATCAAACAATAAGGCCAAATCAGGATTGTCGACGGTGTCGATGATGGTTTGCTGCTCGTGCGGTGGCGGGATGCGGCCAGGAGGGTTCGGCGGTGGTGTTGGTAAAGGCTTGGTGTGGCTGACAGCGGGGGTATTGGCGCTGGCACTGGTCGCACTGGCGGTGTTGGTGCCGCTGCCATTGGCATCGCTGCTGGCGGTATCGTCTTCAACCAAACTGACATTGTCGTCTTGCACCATATTGACCAAAGCATGCATTTGGCGGTCTTGCATGGTTTGCACGCGGTTGTAAGTGCGCACAAACGACCACACACTGGCCGAAGCGGCCAACACCAGCAACACCACGCTGATGGTCAGTGCCAGCCGAAACTGCAATGATTGATTTATGCCGCTTTGTCGACGAACCATCCCAAACCTCTGACGTTTTTAATGCAGTCGCTGCCGAGTTTCTTGCGCAAGCTGTGGATGAGGAATTCTATCGCATTGCTTTCCACTTCTTCGTTCCAGCCGTAAATGCGCTCTTCCAAATCGCTGCGTGACATGATGGTGCCGGGGTGTTGCATCAGTGCCAGCAATAATGAAAACTCGCGCGAGGACAGGCGCACCACTTGTTCGCCACGGCTGACTTCTTTGGTGGCGGGATTGAGTTTTAGCACGCCATTGTCGAGTATCGGGTCGGCCTGACCTTGGCTGCGGCGGCTGATGGCACGGATGCGTGCCAACAATTCTTTAAATTCAAACGGCTTGACCAAATAGTCATCGGCACCGGCATCCAAACCGATGATGCGGTCGTCAACGGTGTCGCGCGCGGTCAGCAGCAATACCGGCAGGGTAGAATGACGCTCGCGCAATTCTGCCAATACCTGTAAGCCATTTTTCTTGGGCAAACCGATGTCAAACAAGCCCACATCGTATTCGTGTGTGGCCAAGGCCAATACTGCGGCTTCGCCATCTTTGACCCAATCCACGGCGTAAGCCTGTTGTTGCAAGCCTTCGTACACCACTTGCCCTATCATCAAATCGTCTTCAACCAATAAAATACGCATGCCAATGTCTTTGTGTTTGTAGGGGTTTATTATGACACAGCCACACCGTCTTGTTGGTGTGGCTGTGTTTTGAGCGCGAAGCAGTCGCAGTTAAGTCAATTGTTCGGCGGCGATTAACAGACTTTGGCCGACAAATTCGCCTTTTTTAAAGCCCGGCAAAGTGAAGAAGAAGCCACCACCGAAAGGCTTGATGTATTCTTCCAAGGGTTCACCGTCCAAGCGTTTTTGCACGTCGATAAAGCCGTCCTGTAAATTCGCTTGGTAGCAAATGAATATCAAGCCCACATCCAATTGCCCCGATTTTTGCAAGCCCAACGAGTAATTGTAAGGGCGGCGCAACATCAGGCTTTTTTGGGTTTCTTTGGTGCGCGGGTTGGCCAAACGCATGTGCGCGTCCATAGGGATTTTTTTGCCGTCCACATCTTTGCTGTAATCGGGCTCATCGTACTCGCTCTTCATGCCCAAAGGCGCACCGTGGGCTTTGTCGCGGCCGAATATCATTTCTTGCTCTTTCAGTGGTGTGCGGTCCCAGAATTCAACCAAATTGCGGATTAAGCGCACTGCTTGGTAAGAGCCGCCTTTGGTCCAAGCCGGTTCGTCTTGGCTGTTTGGTGCCATACCTGTCCACAAGAAATCATCGGCTTGTTTGGGTTTGGGATTGGCCGAGCCATCTTTAAAGCCCAATAAATTGCGCGGTGCCGCACCCGGTTCGCCCTTGGGCAAGAAACCGTCTATGCTCCAACGCACCACCGCTAAGCCAGTCACCGCCTTCATGATGTCACGCAGTGCATGCATATTGGTTTCGTGGTTATTGGCACAGAATTGCAAAGTCATGTCGCCATGGCAGTATTCGGCGCGCAACATGTCGTTAGGAAAACGCATCATCGGTTGCAAGTGTTTGGGTTTCAAACTGGCCAAACCAAAGCGCTCATCAAACACGCTGCTGCCCAAAGACACGGTCACGGTCAATTCATCCGGTGGCACATTCATGCCGATGATGCCGCTACCAGCGGGTGGCAATTGCGGATGGGCATCGGGATAGCGGCCGCCTTTGCTTAAGAATTCAATGCGGTCGGTGATGATGCGCAGCAATTTTTGCAAATCGCCTTTGGTCGTGCCGGTGATGTCAAATGCGGTGATGATGGCGCAAGGCTGGTGTGCCGGTACTAAAATGCCCGCTTGGTGCACACCGTGGCAATCAATGGAGGTGCTTGAGTGTCCTGCGGTGGCGGTATCGTTTTGGTGGCTGACCAAATAACCACCGGCAGCGCCCACTGCCAAACCTGCTGCGCCTACGGCGGCGGTTTTAAACAAACAGCGTCGGCTAGGATTGGCGACAGATGCGGCCTGTAAATCTTCTTTGTCGGTCATGTGACAACTTCCTTTGCAAAAGGCTGCCCTAAAGGCAGCCTGTGTCTGAACTGCAATGCGGCTTAGTCTAAGCCTAAAGTACCGCGCAATTTGGCCAATTCTTCAGCCAAAGTTTGTACCGGTGCTTTCAAGGCGGTGCGGTCGGCATCGCTTAAGGCATCGTAAGTTTTGAAGCCATTGCCTTGTTTGTATTTGATCAAAATATCGTCAACAATTTTGAATTGCGCATCGACTTTTTTTAGCAAATCAGGGTCTTTGGCTTCGATTTGTGGGCGGAACAAATCAACGATTTTCTGAGAGCCTTCCATATTGGCATAGAAGTCTGACAAGTCGGTGTGGCTGTAACGCTCTTCTTCACCGGTGATTTTGCCAGCGGCCACTTCTTCAACCAAGGCAGCAGCGCCACCTACCACTTTGCTAGGTGGGAAACCCAAATTGTCGATTTCGGTTTGCAAAGTCTTCACATCGGCCAACAATTTATCGGCAATCGGGCCCATGTCTTTGATGTTCTTTTGTGACCACAATGCGTATTCCAATCGGTGGAAACCGGTGAAATTAGGGTCTTTTTCTTGGGTTTCAAATGCATCGGCACGCGCGTCGATAGAAGCATCCAATTCCGCAAACAATTCGGCAATTGGTTCAATGCGTTCGTAATGGGTGCGGGTGTCGGCGTACAAAGATTTGGCTTTTTCAGCATCACCGGCTTTGACAGCAGCAGTAAACGCTTCGGTTTTGGCCACCAATTGCTTCATTTCTTCTTGCACATAGGTTTTGTATGCGCTCAAAGGTTCGGCCAAGGCGGCGATTTCAGTGGTTTTGGCATCGGCTTTGAAGCCAGCGTTTTCAGTCACTATCAATTTGCCGCGTGGGTTGCTGAGCAAGCCACAGGTGATTTCGTATTCACCTGGTTGCAAGGTCACGGTCAGTTTTTGCGTCAAGCCCGGCGCGATGTTTTCACGCTCATCCACTATCATCACGCCTTTTAAAATTTCCCATTCCAAAGCCTTCATGGAATTGTTTTTCACCACAAACGTGGTTTTGCCAGCAGGCACGGTCAATTCCATTGGTTGACATTGTTTGTCGTCTACCGCCACTTGCACTTCACCACCGGCAGCAGGTGCGGCAGCGGCGCCACTGGCGGCTTGGGTGTCAGCTGGTTTGGCCGCTTGTTCGCCACCACAAGCTGACAACAATAACGCTGCACTCAAGCCTAGAGCGATGGGGGATAGGGTGAATAATTTCATGATTTTTCCTTATGGAGATATTTTAAGCTTGGGCAGTATTGGGTTTGGCCTGCTTGAAAAACAAAAACAACACAATGATTAAGTACAACAACCATGCACCGACTTCGCCGACAGTGGGCGCGTCGTGATAGCCAAAAAAACCTGCCAACAACACACCTACCGTGCTGTCTACTGGCAATACTTGGTGTAAATCGTAAGCAATGGTTTGGAATGCATTGAAGACACCGGCTTCATGGAAGGCGCGCAAAGAGCCTGAGAACAAGCCTGCGGCCACCACTATGATGATGACACCAGTGAATTTGAAGAATTTGGCCAAGTTGATGCGCCAGCCGCATTGGAAAATCAACCAGCCGATGAATATGGCGACGACGATGCCCAAGATGGCGCCCACAGGCATGTGCCATGTTGGCGCTTGTTCCATCACCGCGATGAGGAAGAAGATGGATTCCAAACCTTCGCGTGCCACGGCCAAGAATGCCATGCCTACCAAGGCCACACCTTGCCATTTGCCTTGCTTGAGGGCGGCCTGTACCGAGTCGCCCAATTGCTGTTTGATGTGGCGTGAGGCTTTTTTCATCCACAACACCATATACGTCAACATGCCCACCGCCACCAAACCGATGATGCCTACCCACAATTCTTGTTGCTTCTGTGGAATCTCACCGGTTTTGATGTGGATGACGTAGCCGATGACGCCGCACAAGGCCGCGGCCAAGGCCACGCCCGACCACACATACGGTAATAAATGGCTTTTGCCTGCTTGCTTTAAAAAACCTGCGATGATGCCGACGATTAAGGCCGCTTCTATGCCTTCACGCAACATGATTAAAAACGCAACCAACATGCTAGAAATCCTGCACTCTCAATAATGGTCGCCATTTTACGCCGCAGTTTGCCTCAATGTAAATGAGAGTTATTTTTATTTAGTTATGAATAAGAACGCATTGATAGCTTTAAATTATCAATACCATTCTCATTCAAGGTTTTACGTTTTTTGAGAACAAACAAAGCTTAAAGAAACCTTAAATGAGACATTGTTTTCATCTTATTTATTTAAATAAAGGCGGGCGTTTGGCCAAAAATGCGTTCACGCCTTCCAAGCCTTCGCTGCTTTGCGATTGCGCCGCCAAAGTTTGTGCTTCCAAAGCCATTTGCGCATCCACATTGTTGTGGTAAGACTGATACATCAAGCGTTTGGTCTGGCCAAACGCTTGAGTTGGACCTTGCGCCAAACGCTGCGCCAATTCTTGTACATGTGGCAACAATGCCTCTGCCGGCAACACGCCATTGAGTATGCCCCAGTCCAAAGCCTCGGCCGCGGATAAGGCGCGGTTGGTGTACAGCAATTCCAAAGCGCGGCGCACACCGACCAAGCGCGGCAAGAAATAGCTGCCAGCACCATCGGGGGTAAAACCGATTTGGTTGTAAGCCATGACAAACTTGGCCTGCTCACTGGCGTAGAGCAAATCACAGCCCAGTGCCAGCGACATGCCACCGCCCGCGGCCACACCATTGATGGCACCGACAAACGGTTTTTGCATATTGACCCAATGCGAAATCGCTTGGTGAAAATACGAGGTAATTTGTTTGATGGAAGCGCCGATTTCGTCGGCATCGGCGGCAAACGTTTTGATGTCACCGCCGACACAAAACGCTTTGCCCGCGCCGGTTAACACCACGCTGCGGATGGTGCTGTCTTCAGAGCATTGTATGGCCACATCCATCATTTCCTTGGCCGAGGCCAAATCGATGCTGTTGCCTTGCTCGGGGCGATTGAGGATGACTGTGGCCACGTGTTGGTGGATGTCTAATTGGATTAAGCTCATATTGTTCCTTGCTAGAGGGCGGTGCGGCTTACAGGCCGCTTGAATTGACGGTAGAAGCTGCTTGGCTTGGCTGGTGTTGCAACCAATGTTTTAATTCTGACAACAATAAGGCATCGTGCGCGTGGGCGACGGTGAGGCTGCCGTGTTGGGTGTGCGCCACCAAGCGGTAATGGTAGCGGCTAGCTGGCTTGTCGGTATTACCCACTTGTCTGCTCACAAACGCCCAAATGACGGCCAAGAAAACCAACACGACAAATGCGATGAACAGTAACTCCAATGTTACTGCGCTTACCATGAACACAGTAAACACCTGCATTGGAAAGAAATACAGCATCATGACTATACACACATACCAAAAAGGCGAATGAAAGCTGCCTGTACTGGCGCTGGCAGGTTCACAACTGCCATCGACTTTTTCCACCACATAGCTTTGCACGCTCGCCAAACGCAGTGCGAATTGATTGTGAAAGTACAAAGCGTGTTGGTGTACGCTGAGGTGGGACAACAAGGCGAGGTTTTTCGGCTCGGTGATTTGGGTGGACAGCCATGTTTGTAAGGCATTGTTGGTGATGATGTGGGCGTGTTTGTTGGCGGGAATGTGGCCAAGCAGCCATTGTTGCAAGGCTTGTAAGCTGGCTTGCTCATACGTTTGCGCCACCAGCACATGTTTTTTTATGCGCGTGTTCAGCCACAATTGGTAATGCTGTTTGGGCAGGAAACGGCGGCGGCGTTTTTGCCATGCCACATCGGCCACACTCGCCACGATGCTGAGTAAAAACACGCTGTTGACATACAGATTTTTGGCCATCACCCCTGCCTGTGCTTCCAGCCAGTTCGGTATCGGTACCACCATTAACAACAGCAATAAGATGACCAGCCACTTGGTGATTTTGGCGCCAGGCAAAGGTGGCGTGCCAGATGCTTTGCTGATGTGCAGGCGGGTGATGTTGCGCACGTCGGTGAGGGCTTTGTGGCCGTGATACAGCGTGTGTTGGCGCATTTTTAATGGCGCCAGCAAGGCCAAATCGGCCTCAGGCAGGTGCAAGGGTTGTAAATGGCTGTATGCGTCCATCGCTGTGCTCATAAGCGGCCTGTAAAGAGAGACGGTAGCGTCGTGCGCTTATTGTATGTGCATATGTGCGCGGCGACAAATGGCGATAGGGTTGGCGCTGTGTGACTGTGTTTACAGGCCGCTTTGATGTTGACTATGCTGCACTGCAGTACCATCACTTTAGTAGGTGGGCGTTGCCAATGTGCAGGACAATGCCACAGGCGCTTGATGTCCAGCAGCGGATTAACGTGGCTGTTGTTGCTCCAGCAGCAATTGCCGCAAACCCATGAGTAAATTGAAATCGTAAGCGGCGGCTATGGGGACATCCATGTGACTCAGCGAGCTGGTGGCCATGAGCAGATAGTGTGCTTCTGCCGCGGCCGGCGCCGATTTTTTGCGGATGGCTGGGAACACATCGGGCAAAGAGAAGAACATGAGGATGGCGCTTAACACCGCCACCAGTGTGCATACCGCCCACAGCCACAGCGCGGGCACAGGCTCATCAGGCAAATAAAAATACAGGCCGATGAGCACCATCACCCACACCTGTACGACAAAATCAGCATATTCATTTAACTGCGGCGCTTGATAAGGCCCTGCCACTTTGTGGATGTGCAAGGCCTGCATGTAGCGCAGCGGCAGAAATGGCTGTTGCTGGCTGTACAACACCTGTTGTTGCAAACGCAAATCTGCCAGCAAGGCCATGTTTTCCAAGGTAGTGTGTTGTTCGGCCAGCCAATCCTGTATCACATCGGCATTCAGGCGTGGCTCACACACACTGTTTGGCGGCATGTATTGGTGTAACCATGTTTGTAAGGCTTGCACAGTATCCAACTCGGTGAGGGTGATGGCCAAGATGGGTGGAGTATGGTGAGGGTATAGCCACAATTGGTAGTTATAACGGTGGCGGGCGCGGTGGTGGCGCAGATGTGGATACAGCAAGGCAGCAAAAAACAACAGCAATACCGCCACCAACAGCAGCAACAGCACATGTAAGGGTAATACTTGATTCAGCCACGGCGACAGCCAGCGCGCCCCCAACATCATACCCAGCAATAACATGATCAATACAATGGTGGGCGCGGGTGTCGGGGCTGGCTGCGTGCGGGTGCTGTGGATGCTGCTGGCTTGGATATTGGCCAGACGAGCGATGTATGCCTCGGGTTGGCGTTGCCACAACACACCATCACAATGGTATTGCTGCAAAGTGGCGGTGTCGGCAGCGTTGCTGGGATGTTGCTGGCGCCACAATGCCAAGAGGTCGGGTTTAGGTGTCATGAGCGGCCTGTAAGTTGTGGGTGACGCGTTGTAAACAGTGTTGCAGCAGGAGCGCGCCCGCTTCGCTGCTGAGGGCACACACCAAGCGCGGCGCTGGTCCAAGCGCTAAATGGGCGCAGACGCGGTAGTGTGCAACAGCAGTGGTGGTGCTTGGCTCGCGTGCCCGTCGGCGCCAAGCCAGTCCCAGCAGCAATAACAGCATGCCCAATAGCCACAAGTTGGCAATAAGAGACAGCCAGTATTGCAACTGCTGCAGAGCCGCAGCGGGCAATAGCCGCGTCAACAGCCACGCCATCAGTAACACCAACAACATCACCGCCGCGTCTTTACTCAGGGCAACAACAGCGGCCTGTAAACTCAGGTATTCCCCATCACAGCGTTCTATGCTGTAAGCACGGACTTGCTCTAAGGCAAACAAGGCTTTGCGGCCGCG
This sequence comes from Vitreoscilla massiliensis, assembly GCF_001457815.1. Lineage (GTDB taxonomy): Bacteria > Pseudomonadota > Gammaproteobacteria > Burkholderiales > Neisseriaceae > Vitreoscilla > Vitreoscilla massiliensis. Next base: position 1,051,204 of record NZ_LN898221.1, on the reverse strand, counting down.
ATAGAGTTGCCCTTGTTCTAGGCGCAGGTTCGCCAGCTGGCTTTGGTCTGCTGGTGTCCAGTCGGGAGAGCCTGAGTTTGGGCTTAATACATCCAGCAGCGATACCATGATGCGGCCTGTAAAGTATTGGCAGGTATTAAGGGTGGAGGGTGCGGCGGATGGTCTGGAGGCCATCCACAAACGCTTACCTATCAGGTTTGGTCGGCGCTGGCTGCGGTTTGGCTGTAGTGGTGTTGATGCCAGTGTGGCTAACAAAATCACCACTTTGAAGCCATGTTTGCAATTGCAACAACACTTGTTCGCGGTAGGCGCAGGCGAAGATTTTGGTATTGCCATTGTGGTCTAACAGGCTTAATTCATAATGCTCATCTGGCAGCGTGCGCCATTTTTTGAACAGCTGCCACAACACCCAGACGATGTAGATGAGCAAGATGCCGCGAAACAGATTGAAAACGGTTTTGGCCACATCGGCATGCACATATTCTTTGAGCACACTGCTGAGGAGGGGTACCAACACGATGGCCACCAGCAATAAGACCTTGCCCCAAATATGGCGGCGCTTGCGCGCCTGTAGCCAACCAGGTTTGCACACAATGCGGTAGTCGGCGACTTGGGCATAGGCCATCAATGCCTCATCGTAGTGGTAGAAATGTGTGCCATCGAAAGACACATCTTGGAACAAGGCCAGCTCGTCTGCGCTTAAGCCTTGTTGCAATAGCCATGGCTGCAATAAGTCGGTATCAAGTTTCATAAGCGGCCTGTAAGCTGCAAATGCGGTCGTTGTAACGGATGGGCATCAAAATACGCTTGCTGTTGTGCATTCAACCATTGTTGTAACAAGGCCAAACTGGCGCGCTCATTGGCGCGGGCGTACAACATGCGTTGACCATCGCGGTTGTACAGCCACAATTGGTAATGCTCAGTCTGCTGTTGTTGCACCAATTGGCGGTCTAAATACCTGTTGAACACGGTATCCAGCATGGAAATAACGACGTAAGCGACCAAAATCGCGCCAAATGGCAGCTGGGGCCACACCCAAAAGAGGGACCAAGCCACGCCATAGCCGCCCAGACCACACAAGAGTGTGCGCCAAAAAGCATTGTGTTCTAAGTACAGCAGCGCCCGTTGCCACGGCTTGAGTGGGGCACGCAAAGCGCGCACCCGACTCCATTTGCCACCGCTGCTGATGCACAGCAGACACAGATACAGGCCAAACAGCCATGCATAGATTTCGACCGTACCCACCCGCATCCACACCATTATCATCGCCACGCTCACCAGCATAATGAGCACGATGTTAAAACCGTCTTTCCAACTGAGATGGTATTGAAACGGCAGCTCGCGCAAGGCTTGCGGCTTGCTGATGATGTCGCTGCCCACCATATCGACATAAGGCAGGGTTTTTTGCAGGCGTGAGCCCAACAGATTGCGCCATGGCGCTGGGGCAGGGTTGGGCTGCGCCCAAAACCAATCGCGGCCGCCACCGACTGTGGTTTTGTAGACTTCGCTGGCATTGGCGGCGGCAAAGCGCAAATAAGTGCGGTCGAGAGGTGGCAGGTTTTGTGTGGCCAACCATGCTTGTAACAGCTCAGGCTGGGTCTTCATAAGCGGCCTGTAAGCATGGTTTCTGCTTCTTCAGCTTCGCCGTCTTCATTTGACTCAAGCGCTGACAACACCAATTGCACGATGTGCCAAGCGCCGTCCAACATCCAAAATTCTTGTATCAAGGCGGCAGGCGCACTGGCTATGGATTCGATATGGCAGGTCATGCCGTCGTCGCTGAATTGAAAACGCTCGCTGGCGATGAGCCAACGAGCGGGTTTCCATGCTTGGTGAGCCACGGCAAAGGCGATGTGCTGATGGCGCTCGCTGCCTTCGATGTGACCACTGAAACGATTGTGCAATTGGAATTGCGGGTGTTCATGCTGTGCCAATTGCGGCACATCCCCGTCATAATAAGCCTGTAGCCACTGGTTTCGAGCGTGCTGCAATCGTTCTTGCATGGTTTATCCCTTTATCATTTGATCATGTGCGGCCACGTCTCGCGTTTGTAAGCCGAATCCCAGAACAGCCATTCCAGCTCTGCCCCGCGCGTATACGCCGCATGCATTTTTTCTAGAGTGTTTGCATCAGCATTTTCGGCCAGTTTATCAATTGTTTGCAACACTTTTTCCACCGCTTGCTGAAATTCGTCGCTCACATAGGTGTCGACCCATTTTTGATACGGGTTGTTCGGTGCCGATTTGGCGACGATGTCGTTGCCCACTTGCGCGTATATCCAATAACACGGCAACAAGGCGGCCAATACCACCGGAAAGGTTTCGCTCCATGCAGTCGCTTGCAAAAAGCTGACATAGTGATGACAGGCCATAGACAAAGGCGTGTTTTCAAACTGCGCTTGGCTGATACCAAAATCGGCCATAAAACCATCGTGCAGGCTGCGTTCGACCACAATCGCGCCTTTGGCGCCTTCGGTGAATTGAATCACATCGTCAGGATGGTAAGCCTTGGCGCCGGTCACGGCCAAAGAGCGGCCGTAAGCCAACAGGTAATGCGCGTCTTGAATGACGTAATGAATGAACGCGTCTTTGTCCAAAGTACCGGCGGCCAGTTCTTGGTTAAAAGGGTGGTTGACGGTGGCTTGGTACAAATCCAAATTGCGTGCCCAAACATCTTGTGAAAACGACATAAGATTTCCTTCATGTGTGTTGTACAAAAGCGGCCTGTAAGTTACAGGCCGCTTATTGCTGCAGGGTTTATAGCAGAAATCAGGTTGGAAAACCATCGCGCCTTATTGCGCTGCCAATTCCAATGCTTGCTTGATATCGACTTCGACGATGCGCGATACGCCTTTTTCTTGCATGGTCACGCCTATCAATTGCTCGGCCATTTCCATGGTGAGGCGGTTGTGCGAGATGTACAAGAATTGTGTGTGCTGGCTCATTTGCTCGACCAAACGGCAGAAGCGCGAGGTATTGGCATCGTCCAGCGGTGCATCCACCTCATCCAATAAGCAGAACGGCGCTGGATTGAGGCTGAACAGCGCAAACACCAACGACATCGCGGTTAAGGCTTTTTCGCCGCCTGAGAGCAAATGGATGGTGGAGTTTTTCTTGCCCGGTGGGCGCGCCATGATGGCGACACCGGCGTCGAGCATGTCGTCGCCTATCAATTGCAAATGTGCCTCGCCGCCGCCAAACAGCGTGGGGAAGAACTCTTGCATGTGGGTGTTGACCGCATCAAACGTCTGTTGAAACAGGGTTTTGGTTTCGTTGTCGATTTGCGCAATCGCTTCATGTAGCGCATCCATCGCTTGCTGCACATCGTTGCGCTGGTTTTGGTAATAGTCAAAACGCTCGCGCGCCTCGGTCAATTCTTGCAGCGCTGCCAAATTCACCGCGCCCATTGCTTGCAATTGTTTGGCGATGCTGGAGATTTGCTGTTGCAACTTGCCGGCGTCAACATCGGCGATGTCTTGCAAGGCTTGCCAATTGGCGCCGCGTTCTTGCAATTGTTCACCATAGCGCTGCTTGTTCATTTGCGCTTGTTGGGCATTGAGCAATTGCTGTTGCAACTGTGCCCGCCACTGCGGCAGCTGTTGTTCCAATTGTTGTTGCTGCTGTTGCAAGTGCGCGCGCTGTTGTTGCAAGTGCTTGAGCTGTTCTTGGCCTATGCCTATGTGCTCGTCCAAAGTCTTGATTTGCGCGGCCAAGGCGTCTAATGCGGCCAGTAAGTCTTGCAGCGCCTCATCTTCGGCATTGAACAAGGCCAGCGATTGTTGACGCTCAAACCACTGCGTTTCTTGCTCGTGCAATTGTTGCAAACGCTGTTGTTGGTGGGCGATGGCTTGTTGGTTTTTTTGCAAGGCCAAAGTCACCAAGCCTTGTTGGCGTTGCACTTCCAAGATTTGCAATTGGCTGTGTTTCACTTGCTGTTGCAAGGCCTCGCGCTGGGCGCTCAAACCGGCAAAGTCTTGTTGCAATTGCTGTTTGGACAGCGTCAATTGCTGTTGTTCTTGCTGCCACTGTGTTTGTTGGGCTTGGCTACTGCTTAGAGACTCGGCCAATTGCGCCAATTCTTGCGCGATGTGTTCATGGCGCAACTGCCCTTGTTGCATGCGTTCTAGCAGCTTGGTCGCTTCGGTATTGGCACTGCGCAATTGTTCGTGTGCCAATTTGTGCTGCGCTTGCGTTTGTTTGTGTTGCAGCTGGCTTTGTTGCAATTGTTCTTGCAAGTGAGCCAATTGTTGCTGCGCTTGCGTTTGCGCTGGCAACGCGCTGTCCAAAGCCAGATTCAATTCGTTAATTTCGGCTTGGTGTTGCAAGGCCAGGTCGGTGCTGGCGGCCAAACACTGCACGCTCACCGCGTCGACCAATTCGGCTTGTGGGGTGATGAAGCATTGGTATTGGCTTAATTCCGCTTGCTCGGCCAAGGCCGCGGCCAAATTGTCGGCACAGCGGATGTGGCCAAACCACAGATTGATGGCGTCTTGAAAGCCGGCATCGACCTGTATCTGCTGCGCCAAGCTGTCGGGCAACACGTGTTGTGGGATTTGATTGCCGGTGAGCCAAGTGGCGGCTTGCTTGACGGGATGTTGCGCGGGCGCGGCATTGCGCGCATGCTGGCGCTCGCGCAATAAGGACTGCACTGCCTCGCGCCACTGTGGCGCCACTTGTAGGTGTTGCCACAATACCGCCGCCTCGCTGTCGGCCCACACATCGTTGTCATCGCTGCGCGGTAACAAGGCGCTCAAGGCATCGTGTTTGGCTTGCAATTGCATCACTTGTTGCTGGCAGTGTTGCTGTTGTTGCTGTGCGGTGTGCAATGCGGCCTGTAAGTCTTGCGCTTGCTCTTCTTGGCTTTCTAATACCGCTTCCAATTCGGCAGTTTGCAATTGCAAAATGTCGACGCGCTCTTGCGCTGCCGCCACCACTTCGGCTTCGGGCAAGGCCAGCGCCGCCAATTCATCGCGCAATTGGTGTTGGCGCGTTTGCCATTCCAGTGTGCGCGCTTGGCTTTGCTCTAATTGCTGCGCCAGCAAGGCCAGCTCGCGCTCCATGCGGTGTTGTGTGTCTTGCTGGTGTTGCCATGCTTGGTTGCTGGCGTCTATGGCCAATTCGTGCTCGGGCTGTGCCTCGTGCAGGCTTTCCAATTGCAGCTGCCATTCTTCATGCGCCAATTGCTGTTCTTCCAATTGCACTTGTATGTGGGCGATGTTGTCTTGCAATTGTTGGCGTTCACTGCCGATGTTGTGCAATTGTTGGTTGGTTTGCTGCTGCTCGCGTTCGTTGCGCTCGCGACTGTGCTTTGCGTGTTGGATTTGCTCTTCCAAACGCGCGGCCTGTTCGCGCAGCAGCGCTCTTTGTTCGTTCAAAGCGCCCAAGCCTTGTTGTGCCACTTGCTCGTCCACCTGCACTTGGTAATGGGCATCGCCCAATTGCTGCGCCTCGGTTTCGGCCTGTTCCAATTGGGTTTGTAAGGTTTGTTGCGTGCTGGTGGCGAGGTTTAAGGCCGCATCGGCTTCGCGCCAGCGCACAAAATCGGCAATGTCTTGTTGTTGGTGTAATTGTTGCGACAAGGCTTGGTAGCGTTCGGCGGTTTCGGCTTGACGCGTGAGTTTGTCGATTTGCCGTTCCAATTCGGTTTGGATGTCGGCGAGGCGTTGCAAGTGTTCGGTGGTGTCTTTTAAGCGCGCGGCGGTTTCTTTGCGGCGCTCTTTGTATTTGGACACGCCAGCGGCTTCTTCAATGTGGGCGCGCAATTCTTCCGGGCGTGCTTCGATGATGCGCGAAATCATCCCTTGTTCGATGACGGCATAGCCGCGCGCACCGACGCCAGTGCCCAAGAACAAATCGGTGATGTCACGGCGGCGCACCACTTGGTTATTAATGTAGTAATGCGATTCGCCTTGGCGAGTGAGGGTGCGCTTAATCGCTACCTCGCTGTATTGCCCCCAAGCGCCCTGTAATCGGTTGTCGCTGTTGTCGAACACCAATTCGACTGAGGCGCGCGACACCGCTTTGCGCGTGGTCGCGCCATTGAAAATCACGTCTTGCATCGATTCGCCGCGCAATTGCTTGGCTGAGGCTTCGCCCAAGACCCAACGCACCGCATCGATGACATTGGATTTGCCGCAACCATTGGGACCCATCACCGCAACCAATTGGCCGGGAACGTGCAAGGTGGTGGGGTCGACAAAAGATTTAAAACCGGCGAGTTTGATGTGGCTAAGGCGCATGGGAGCTAGATTGGGACGCAAAAACGCATTGTAGCGGAAATTGCCGTTAGCGTCCTGTGTACGCGGCTTTGGCAGCGGCAAAATCGGTGTCGAGTACGGATGTGCAGGGCTTGGCAGTTATTTGGCATATTGTGCTAATTTTAGTGCTTATTCTAATTTTGCAGTTAAAAAGTGTTGCATATAAACCATAGTTTCTAAGCTTATCTTTATTTGATTTAACGCAAATAATGTTGAAATAAAGATACCGTTGCGTCGGAATATTGTTGCGTGTTTTGAGAAGTTCAGGCAAATGTCAAGGCTTAGAGTAAAGCATTTTCAAGCGCTAAATTGGCTGAATTTTGGGCCGAAAAAAGGCACTAGAGTGATGGCCAAATTAGAGTGAAAACCTGATTGAATATTGCCGCTATTTGCCGTTGATATATAAAAAATTTATGCAATATGTATTTTGGTTTAGGATTTGGTTAAGATGCTAATTTTTTGCTGGGTTTGGAGTGGAAAGCTCAATTTACATGTCATGATGATTGACATAAAAACTCAAAATTTTCTTTGCAATGAATGCACTGCAAAGCGTGCAAATGCAAAACATTTGTCAAAAATGTTTTAGTGCACATAGTCATTTTTTAGGGTTTTTAGCCAAAAAAGTCGGGGTTTTTGGGCTTAAATTTTCAAAACCAATGTGTTACTTTCCCTTCAACTTGCAGACTCGCTAGGGTCACACACACTCAAACATCCAATCTGCGCCACACAGCAACTCTCACACTATGGGTTCATGTTTTTCAAAATGAACCGGCGCTGGACTGGATTCGTCGTTTTGAAGGACACAGTCAATGAATCGTACCTACCGCGTTGTTTATAACCACTCGACTGGCACTTATGTGGCCGTAGCGGAAAACACCACTGCCCGCAAAAAAAGCAGCACCACAGTTAAAACCGTTATCGCTGCCTTGAGCGTGCCTGTGATGGTCATGGGTTTGAGCGGCACCGCTCATGCGTCGTTTAAGAGCTCAGACGCGGCCTCCAGCCAATTTGGTAATAATTATGTTGCCATAGGCGAAGGTGCGCAGGTAGGTACATCCTCTAAAAGTGCCAATAATTCAATTGCGATTGGTAACAACGCCAAAGCGCAGTATGGCCAATCAACTCCTTGGGTGACAGCGCCCAAGCTTTAGGCGACCGTTCTACTGCCTTGGGTTATGGTGCGCGTGTGGATGCGGGCACTGGCCAATCAATCGCCATTGGTTCTATGTCACAAGCGGCGGGTGACCAATCAACGGCTATCGGTAACGATACCCGTGCGTCAGGTGATTCCAGTGTGGCCATTGGCGGCGATGACGTGAATTCGGTGATTGACAAATTCGGTGCCGAATACACCGCTTTAACGGGCACGACTTTGATTAAAAGTCAGTGGACAAGTACGGAGTCAAAAGGTGGTGGTTCGGTGGCTGTGGGTGTGCAAAGTCAGGCCATTGGCAACTTCAGTACCGCCATTGGTATGACGTCTAAAACAGAAGGTTCGGGCTCGGTTGCCATTGGTGCGCGCTCACAGGGTTTGGACAAGGGTGCTACTACAATCGGTACAGCTTCCCAAGCGACGGCGCAACAAGCGGTAGCCATTGGTATGAACAGCGCCGCTACCGCAAAAAACGCTACAGCCATTGGCTCGGGTGGTAATACGCCTGCAACCGCTACCAAAGCCACAGCCGATGGCGCGATTGCCATTGGTGGCAATTCGGTCAAAGGTTCGCAAGCCACGGGTAAAAATGCCATTGCCATTGGCGGCCAAAGTGTGGCCAGTGTCGACAATGCCGTGGCCATAGGTGCGGGTTCATCATCAACTCACAGCAATTCTGTGGCTTTGGGTGTGAACAGTGTGGCCGATGGTGCCCACATTGGTGATGCTGCTTATCAACCCTTGGATGCAGATGGCAATCCAGTGGCTGTAGCGGGTACGGCGATGGGTGAAGTGTCTATTGGTAAAGCTGGCAGCGAACGCCGCATTACCAATATGGCTGCTGGTTCTGCCGATACCGACGGCGTGAACGTGTCGCAATTAAAAGCGGTGAACAGTGCTTTGACCAGCAAAATGGATGTGTTGGGCAATAACATCACCACTTTGGGCAGCAAAGTGAACACCATGCAAACCTCGATTTCCACCTTGGAGCAAGGCTGGAAATTGCAAAGCGATGGTGATGCCGCCACTGCGGTGAAAGCTGGCAATACTGTCGCGATTAACAGTGGCAGCAATATGGATGTGTCACGCACCGGCAATACCATTACCATTGCCACCGCCAAAGACATGACTTTGAACAGCGTCAGCTTCAGCGATACCGCTGGTAATAACAGCGTGTTGAATGCAGGCGGCCTGAAAGTCAGCAACAGCAAAACCGGTAACAGCGTTAACTATGGTTCTGATGCCTTAACCTTTACCAAAGATGGCAATACTGCCAATGCCGTGAGTGTGGGCAGCAATGGCATCAGTGCTGGTAACCAAGCCATCAGCAATGTCGGCAACGGTGCCTAAACCGCCACATCCAAAGAGGCGGTTAATGGTTCACAGTTATACCAAACCAACCAAGTGTTGAACCAAACCACCCAACAAGTCAGCCAAAACACATCTGACATTGCCCATTTAAGCCAGGGTTGGAAATTACAAAGCGACGGTGACGCGGCCAGCAGCGTGTTGGCCGGCGATACCGTGCAAATCAACAGCGGTAAAAACATCGATGTGAGCCGTAATGGCAATACCTTGACCATCGCCACTGCCGACGATTTGAATCTGAACAGTGTGACCTTACAGGACGCATCAGGCAACAACAGCGTCTTGACTGGCAGCGGCCTGAACGTCAGCAACAGCGCTGGCAACAGTGCTCAATACGGCGCCGACAGCTTGGTGTTCAATCCAGACACGGCCAATGCGGTGTCTATCGGCAATGCTGGCATCAATGCGGGCAACCAAAAAATCACCAATGTGGCTGATGGCGCGATTTCTTCCAGCTCTAAAGACGCCATCAATGGCTCGCAGTTGTACAACATCCAGCAAGAAGTACAAGAGCACATCAAAAAAGCCGAAGACGAAGCCGGTTTATTGGGCAGCTTGGCGGTGCAATACGACAGCACCGATAAAAACCACATTACCTTAGGCGGTGCGGGTGCCTCTAATGCGGTTGGGATTTCTAACGTGGCCGATGGCAATATCGCCGCTGGTTCTAGCGATGCGGTTACCGGCAATCAGCTGTTTCAACCCAACACGCAAGTGAATCAAAACACCAATGACATTGCCCATTTAAGCCAAGGCTGGAAATTGCAAAGCGATGGCGACAATGCCAGCGCGGTGTTGGCGGGGGACACCGTCCAAATCAACAGTGGCAATAACATCGATGTCAGCCGTGTCGGCAATACCTTGACCATCGCCACTGCCGCTGATTTGACTTTGAACAGCGTGACTTTACAGGACGCATCGGGCAACAGCAGTGTCATCAATGGCAATCAATTGGTGTTCAATCCCAATACAGCCAATGCCGTGTCCATAGGCAATACTGGCGTCAATGCCGGCAACCAAACCATCACCAATGTGGCCGATGGCGCGATTTCTTCCAGTTCTAAAGAAGCCATCAATGGTTCGCAGCTGTACGACATCCAGCAAGAGATGCAAGAGCACATCAAAAAAGCCGAAGACGAAGCGGGCTTATTGGGCAGCTTGGCGGTGCAATACGACAGCACCGATAAAAACCACATCACTTTAGGTGGTGTGGGTGCCGCCAATGCGGTGGGCATTTCTAACTTGGCCGATGGCAAAGTGGAAGTAGGTTCTAAAGATGCGGTCAATGGTGGTCAATTGTATGCGGTAGACCAAAAAGTCGACCAAAACAGCGCCGACATTGCCCACTTAAGCCAAGGCTGGCGCATCCAAAGCGATGGTGATACCGCCAGCAGCGTGGTGGCCGGTGACACCGTGCAGTTTAACAGCGGTAAAAACATCGATGTCAGCCGTGATGGCAATACCTTGACCATCGCCACTGCCGATGATTTGAATTTGAACAGCGTGAGTTTACAGGACGCATCAGGCACAACTTATGGCGTCTTGGATGCAAGCGGCCTGAACGTGAGCAACAGCAGCGGCAGCGAAGCGCATTATGGTGCCGACCAATTGGTGTTCAATCCCGGTTCGGCCAATGCCGTGTCTGTTGGTGAAACCGGCATCAGCGCTGGCAACCAAACCATCAGCAATGTGGCCGCAGGTGACATCAGTTCGGCCACGTCTACCGATGCGGTGAACGGCGGTCAGCTTTACCAAACCAATCAAAACATTGCCGACAATAAAAATGCCATTGACCAATTGAGCCAAGGCTGGAAGTTGCAAAGCGATGGCGATGTGGACAGCAGCGTCAAAGCCGGCGATACCGTGCAAATCAACAGCGGTAACAACATTGATATTAGCCGTGTGGGCAATACTTTGACCATCGCTACCAGCGATGACATGGTCTTGACCAGCGTCACCACCGTCGATGGCAGTGGTAAGAGCAGCATCTTGGATGCCGGTGGTTTGCAAGTCGACTCAGGCAATGGTGCTTGGGCCAGCTATGGCGCAGGCAGCAGCATCATCAACGATGGCCAAGGCAATCAAACTTCAACCAATGCGTCAGGCACTGAAGTACAAGATGCGGCCGGTAACACCACGCAAGTGAACAGCAAAGGCATGGTGTTGCTGAACAAAGACGGCACCCAATTGGCAAGTTTGAACCAGCAGCAATTGAGCTTTAGCAATGGCACCCCAGGCAGCAATGTGTCTATTGGTTTGAATGGCATCAGCGCGGGCAACCAAAAAGTCACCAATGTGGCCGATGGTACGGTGGGCGTGGGTTCTAAAGACGCGGTGAACGGTGGTCAGTTGTACCAAACCAACCAAAATGTGACCAATTTGGACAATAAAGTCGCCGATTTAAGCCAAGGTTGGAACTTGCAAAGCGATGGCGACAATGCCAGCGCGGTGCGTGCCGGCGATACCGTTGCCATTAACAGCGGCAAAAACATCGATGTGAACCGCGTGGGCAATGAGATTACCATCAACACCAGCGATGATTTGGTGGTGAACAGTGTGGTGGCCCAAGATGCCGATGGTAATACCATGACTTTGAATGCCGAAGGTTTGGTTTTGCAAGATGCATTGGGCAATGTGAATGTACAAACCGCCTCCAGCAACATCTTGGTGTCCAACAATTACAGCAATGTGACCACGGCAATGGGCAGCAATTTAAGCGATGGTGACAATACCGCTCAATATTTGGTGGGCGGAACCATCTTGACCAATAAAGATGGTGAAGTCACCCACGTGACTGCCGATGGCATGACCGCGTTTGATAAAAACGGCAATACTACCGACTACAGCTCCAATGGTTTGGTCATCAACAATGCTGGCAATACCATCACCATCAGCAATGGCAACATCAATTTTGGCGGCAATACCTTGACCAATGTGGCCGCCGGTGTGACCGCAGGCGACGCGGTGAACAAGGGCCAATTAGACCAAGTGGGCAACAGCATCGCCAATGCCTTGGGTGGCAGCAGTTCTTACGATGCGGCGACAGGCACGGTCAATGCCGGTTTGGCAGTCGGTGGCACAACTTTTAATACCGTACAGGCCGCTTTGGATGCGGTGAACCAACAAGCGAATGCTGGCTGGAAAGTGTCGACTGAAAATGGCAGCACTTACACTGTGGCGCCTAACGACACCGTTGATTTCAGCAATAACGATGGCAATGTGGTGCTTAAAAACACCAATGGCGACATCACCGTCGATTTGGCCAAAGATGTGAATCTGGGCAGCGTGACTGTTGATGATGGTCTGGGCAATCAAACCGTTTTGAACGGCGCCGGCACAGAAGTCACCGATGCCTTGGGCAATAATGCAACTTATGGCGCCAATGGTGTCAGCATCGCCGATGCGGCCGGTAATCAAACCACCGACATCGGTGCAGGCAATATCAATGTGGCTGGCAATACTTACAACATCGCCATCGACGGCAACACCGGCGAAATCACCGGATTGGGCAACACCACATACGACCCAAATAACATACAGGCCGACCGTGCTGCGACCGAAGGTCAAATCGCCGATTTGGACCAACAGTTGACCAACAAAGGCTTTAACATCAGTGCCAACGGTGGCGCTGGCGATACAGTCAAATTGGGCGAAACCGTTGATTTCAGCAATAGCGACGGCAATATCGAAATCAGCAACAATGTGGATAATGGCATCCAATTCAAATTGGCGAATGCAATTTCGGTACAAAGCGTGACTGCCGATGATGGTCAAGGCAATAAAACTGTCTTGAACACCGCCGGTACGCAAGTTGAAGATGCCCAAGGCAATAGCGCTTCTTACGGCGCTAACGGCATCAGCATCAGCAGTGCTGCCGGCAATACCATCACCATTGCTGATGGCAATGTCAACTTCGGTGGCAATACCTTAAGTGGTGTTGGTGCAGGTGTGAACGCAGACGATGCCATCAACAAAGGCCAGCTCGATAACTTGGGCAATAACTTGGCCGACAACTTTGGTGGCAATGCCCAATACGATGGCAACACCATCACTTGGAGCAATATTGGTGGTACCGGTGCCAATACCGTAGACAGCGCCATCGCCTCAGTGAACGACAAAGTGAACTTGGGTTGGAACGCTGCCGATACCGCGGGCAATACCTTCAATGTGGCCGCCGGTCAAACCGTCGGCTTTGTAAACAACGATGGCAACATCAACATCACCGCCGCCGGTTCTAGCCTGACGTTTGACTTGGCCAACGACATCAATGTTAACAGTGTGACTGCTGACGATGGACAGGGTAACAAAACCGTCTTAAACACTGCTGGTACACAAGTTGAAGATGCGCAAGGCAATAGTGCTTCTTACGGTGCTAACGGCATTAGCATCAGCAGTGCCGCCGGCAACACCATTACCATTGCTGACAGCAATGTTAACTTCGGTGGCAATACTTTAAGTGGTGTTGGTGCAGGTGTGAACGCCGATGATGCCATCAATAAAGGTCAGCTCGATAACTTGGGCAATAATTTGGCCGATAACATCTTTGGTGGTAATGCCCAATACGATGGCAACACCATCACTTGGAGCAATATTGGTGGCACAGGTGCGAATACCGTGGACAGCGCCATCGCCTCAGTGAACGACAAAGTCAATTTGGGTTGGAACGCTGCCGATACTGCAGGCAATACCTTCAACGTGGCCGCCGGTCAAACAGTCGGCTTTGTAAACAACGATGGCAACATCAATATCAATGCTGCCGGTTCTAGCCTGACGTTTGACTTGGCCAGCGACATCAATGTCAACAGCGTTACCGCTGACGATGGACAGGGTAACAAAACCGTCTTGAATACTGCTGGTACACAAGTTGAGGATGCGCAAGGCAATAGCGCGACTTACGGTGCCAACGGCATCAGCATCAGCAGTGCTGCGGGTAACACCATTACCATCGCTGATGGCAATGTTAATTTCAGTGGCAATACCTTAAGCGGTGTGGGTGCAGGCGTAAACGCTGACGATGCGGTTAATAAAGGTCAGCTCGATAACTTGGGCAACAATTTGGCCGACAATATCTTTGGCGGCAATGCCCAATACGATGGCAATACCATCACTTGGAGCAATATTGGTGGCACAGGTGCGAATACTGTGGACAGCGCCATCGCCTCAGTAAACGACAAAGTGAACTTGGGTTGGAATGCGGCCGACACTGCAGGCAATACCTTCAATGTGGCCGCTGGTCAAACCGTGGGTTTTGTGAATACTGATGGCAACATCAACATCACCGCTGCTGGTTCTAGCCTGACGTTTGATTTGGCCAACGACATCAATGTTAACAGTGTGACTGCTGATGATGGACAGGGTAACAAAACCGTCTTGAACACTGCTGGTACGCAAGTTGAAGATGCACAAGGCAATAGCGCTTCTTATGGCGCTAATGGCATCAGCATCAGCAGTGCCGCTGGCAATACCATCACCATCGCCGATGGCAATGTCAACTTCGGTGGCAATACCTTGAGTGGTGTTGGCGCGGGTGTGAACGCTGACGATGCGGTTAATAAAGGCCAGCTCGATAACTTGGGTAATAACTTGGCCGACAACATCTTTGGCGGCAATGCCCAATACGATGGCAATACCATCACTTGGAGCAATATTGGCGGTACTGGTGCCAATACCGTAGACAGTGCTATCGCCTCAGTAAACGACAAAGTGAACTTGGGTTGGAACGCCGCTGATACTGCAGGCAATACCTTTAATGTGGCCGCTGGTCAAACTGTCGGCTTTGTGAACAACGATGGCAACATCAACATCACCGCTGCCGGTTCTAGTTTGACGTTTGACTTGGCCAACGACATCAATGTTAACAGTGTGACTGCTGATGATGGACAGGGCAATAAAACCGTCTTGAACACCGCTGGTACGCAAGTTTCAGATGCATTGGGCAACAAAGCATCTTACGGTGCCAACGGTAGCTCGTTCACCGATTTCGCTGGCAACAACAATATCAGCAATGCCTTGGGCAATAGCTTGACCGACATTGCGGGCAATACTTACAGCACCACTGCCGCAGGTTCGGTCTTAACCAACACTGCCGGTGACAAAACTGAGTTGACTGCAGCTGGCACGCAAGTTTCAGATGCCTTGGGCAATAACGCGTCTTATGGTGCCAATGGCATCAGCATCAGCAGTGCCGCCGGCAATACCATCACCATCGCTGATGGCAATGTCAACTTCGGTGGCAATACCTTGAGTGGTGTTGGCGCGGGTGTGAATGCTGACGATGCGGTGAATAAAGGCCAGCTCGATAACTTGGGCAACAATTTGGCTGACAACATTTTTGGCGGCAATGCCCAATACGATGGCAATACCATCACTTGGAGCAATATTGGTGGCACCGGTGCGAATACTGTGGATGACGCCATCACTACCGTGAACAGCAAACTGAATTTGGGTTGGAATGCCGCTGATACTGCTGGCAATACCTTCAATGTGGCCGCTGGTCAAACAGTCGGCTTTGTGAATACTGATGGCAACATCAACATTACCGCTGCTGGTTCGAGCTTGACGTTTGACTTGGCCAACGACATCAATGTCAACAGCGTCACCGCTGACGATGGTCAGGGCAATAAAACCGTACTGAACACCGCTGGTACACAAGTTTCAGATGCATTGGGCAACAAAGCATCTTACGGCGCGAATGGCAGCTCATTTACTGATTTGGCTGGCAACAGCAATATCAGCAATGCTTTGGGCAATAGCTTGAACGACATTGCAGGCAATACTTACAGTACCACTGCTGCTGGTTCTAATCTGACCAACGCTGCTGGTGACACTTATGCCACCACAGCTACAGGTTCGGTCTTGACCAACACTGCCGGTGACAAAACTGAGTTGACTGCGGCTGGTACGCAAGTTGCAGATGCATTGGGCAATAACGCGTCTTACGGCGCTAACGGCATCAGCATTGCCGATGCGGCTGGTAATGTCTTTACCAATATTGGTGCAGGCAATATCAATGTGGCAGGCAATACTTACAACATTGCCATTGATGGCAACACTGGCGAAATCACTGGTTTGAGCAACACCAAATACGACCCGAATAACATACAGGCCGACCGTGCTGCGACTGAAGGTCAAATCGCCGATTTGGACCAACAGTTGACCAACAAAGGCTTTAACATCAGTGCCAACGGTGGCGCTGGCGATACGGTCAAATTGGGCGAAACCGTTGATTTCACCAATAGCGATGGCAATATCGAAATCAGCAACAATGTTGATAACGGTATCCAATTCAAATTGGCAAATGCGATTTCGGTACAAAGCGTGACCGCCGATGATGGTCAGGGCAATAAAACCGTCTTGAACACTGCTGGTACACAAGTTGAAGATGCGCAAGGCAACAAAGCATCTTACGGCGCCAACGGCAGCTCGTTCATCGATTTGGCTGGCAACAGCAATATCAGCAATGCCTTGGGCAATACTTTGACCGACATTGCGGGCAATACTTACAGCACTAATGCCGCTGGTTCAGTATTGACCAACGCTGCTGGTGACAAAACCGAGTTGACTGCCGCTGGTACGCAAGTGGCAGACGCCTTGGGTAACAATGCGACTTATGGTGCCAATGGCATCAGCATTGCCGAGGCGGCCGGTAATGTCTCTACCAGTATTGGTGCGGGCAATATCAATGTGGCAGGCAATACTTACAACATTGCCATCGACGGCAATAGCGGCGAAATCACCGGTTTGAGCAACACCAAATACGACCCGAATAACATACAGGCCGACCGCGCCGCTACCGAAGGTCAAATTGCCGATTTGGACAATAAGATCAACAACGCTGGCTTTAACATCAGTGCCCAAGGTGGTGCCGGTGACACGGTGACTGTGGGTGAAACGGTGGACTTTGCCAGCGCCGATGGCAATTTGACCGTGAGCAACGATGTTGATAACCAAATCTTGTTGACCTTGTCCAGCGATTTGAACTTGAGCAGCGTGACCATGCAAGACGCTTTGGGTAATGTGAATTATGTCGATGCCACTGGCAGCCGCGTACAGGACGCATTGGGTAACAATGCTTTCTATGGCGCGATTGGCAACCAATTCACCGACAAAGCTGGCAACAGCTTTAACAGCAGTGCTGCTGGCAGCAACATCAGCAATGCGAAAGGTGATGTGACCAATGTCACCGCTTCAGGCACGCAAGTGAGCGATGCGGCCGGTAACAATGCCAATTATGGCGCTACCGGTAACACCATCACCAATGCCGCAGGCGACAGCACCAATGTGTCGGCTGGCAACATTACCGTGAGCAATGGCAAAGGTGGCAGTGTCAGCATCGGTGGCAGCGGTATTGATGCCGGTGGCAATCAAATCACCAATGTGGCCGATGGTACGGCGGCAGGCGATGCGATTAACAAAGGTCAGTTGGACCAAGCCATTTCTGATGTGAACAACAGCATTGGTGCGGCCAATAACAGCGGCGTGCAATACGATAAGAATGCCGATGGTACGGTCAACAAAGACAGCATTACTTTGGGTGGCGGCGCCAATGGCACCACCATCACCAATGTGGCCGATGGTAAGGTAGAAGCGGGCAGCAAAGACGCCATCAATGGTGGCCAGTTGCACGATGCCTTGCAACAAATGCAAGACAACCAAACCAACATCAACAATGACATCTTGGGCATTACCGTAGGTCCAGATGGCAAGCCGAAATTGGATTTGGACATTTACGATGTGGCCAACCAAACCAAGACCGGCGATTTGACCTTGACCGAGGCGATCAATACCGTCAACCAAGAGGGCACAAAATACGCGCATACCAATGCTGCGGATGAGAGTGAAGAACCTGGCTTGTTAAACAAAGACAACAACTCGGCCAGTGCTGGTGGTAAAAACTCGTCGGCCTTTGGTGTGAATGCCATTGTGGATGACAGCGCGACCAATGGCTTGGCCATGGGCTACCAATCCAAGGTAGGTGAAGGTGCGACCGATAGCGTGTCTGTCGGCAGCAAAACCGAAGCCAATGGCAAATCTTCAGTGGCCATGGGTCATGGTTCTAAGGCCAATGGTGACAATTCCATCAGCATTGGTACGGGCAATGAGGTGAACGGTGATCGTTCTGGCGCCATCGGCGACCCGAGCATCATCAACGGCAACGATTCTTACAGCATCGGTAACAACAATAAGATCGACGCCGACAACTCCTTTGTGTTGGGCAATGAGGTGAGCATAGGCAAAGACGCCACTGACATGAGCAAAGCCAATGGCGCCACCTTTGGCGGCTCGGTAGGCTTAGGCAATGGCAGCTCGGTCGATGCCGCCGTGGGCACCAAAAACATCACCATAGGCGACACCACGTATGACTTTGCTGGTTCAGCGCCAGTAGGTACCATCAGTGTGGGCAGCAAAGATGCCGAACGCACCATCACCAATGTGGCGGCCGGTCGCATTGATGCGAGCAGTACCGATGCCATCAATGGCTCACAATTGTATGCGACCAATCAAGCGGTAGACAGCTTGATTAAAGGCGAAAGCGGCCCAGTACAATACGTGAAAGACGGCAATGGCAAGGCGCAAAACGTACTCAACCTCAAAGGCGACGCCGACAGCGATGCCCCGGTGACATTGAGCAATGTGGCCGATGGTAAGGCTGCCAACGACGCGGTGAATCTGGGTCAAATGCAAAAAATGGGCGACAAAATCAATGCGCGCATTGATGGCTTGGAAGACGAATCGCGTGCGGGTGTGGCAACTGCCTTAGCCGTGGCCAACTTACCGCAAGTGTATCTGCCAGGTAAGAGCGGTTTGGCCATCGCCACCGGCGTGCATAAAGGTGAAGTGGGTTATGCCTTGGGTTACTCATCCATCTCTGAAGGCGGTAACTGGGTATTCAAGGCTTCGGCCACAGCCAACCGCATGGGCGATGTTGGCGGCGGCGCCGGCTTGTTGTACATGTTCGACTAAGCCACAAGCGGCCTGTAACACAACAGCCATCGTTAAGATGGCTGTTTTTTTATGTTGTAAAGGTTTACAGGCCGCATTGGTATTGGCAGGAATGGGTGCAGATGTACTGAGTGAGTAGCAGTGATAGCGCTTCAAGTAATGTTACAGGCCGCACTAGATTGGCAATAGATTGGGACTTCTTGAAACCGTAATTAATCAATTCAATTCTTGAGGAAAGTTGGGTAGAGATGTTGAGTAAGCGGCCTGTAACACAACAGCCATCGTTAAGATGGCTGTTTTTTTGTGTTGTAAAGGTTTACAGGCCGCATTGGTATTTACAGGAATGGGTAGAGATGTACTGAGTAAGCAGCAGTGATAGAACTTTAAATAAAGTTACAGGCAGCATTGAAGATAATAGCGGATGGCTTGGCTTATCTAAAAATCCCAATCAACCGATTTAATATTGGAGGAAAGTTGGGTAGGGGTGTGAAGCATGCGGCCTGTAAACGGGGTCACTCAATAATTCAATAATAGCGTGTACGGGATGAGTGCGTATGGCTGCATATTGGCAATAAGGTGGCCGAATTGTGGTTTGATGGCATGTCGAGACATCTTGATAAGCGGCCTGTAGGCGACATTGCCCGCAAGCAGTTCATATGGGGCTGTTGGGATGGATGTGTGTTCATCTAAAAAGCAACAGCGCGCAATGGATTGCATCTGATGCTCGCCATACTCATAAGCGGCCTGTAAAAAAATACAGCCCGATGATGGGCTGTGTTAGTAGCAATCATATGTGTATTTTCGCCATATTGCTGCTGTGTTGAAAAGGACAGCAGTGGCGATAATATACGTTTACCAATCTTGCTTGATGCGGTCCAATTGGCGGCGGTCGCGTTTGGTTGGACGGCCTTCTGGGTAATGCGTTTGCATGTCGGCCGCTTGGTTGAGCAACTTGATATGTTCGCGTTTGGCCACCGTGTCGGCGTCTTCGCTGTAGAGCAAGCGCGCTTCTGGTGCGGGTCGGCGCTGCATGTTCAAACCGTTCACCGTCAGTCGGAATGGCAAGCTGTTCAGGCTCATGTCGATGACGTCGCCAACGACGATGTATTTACTGTTCTTAACGCGCTCATTATTCACTTTGATGCGGCCGAGCTCTATGTGTTTTTGAGCCAAAGCACGGGTTTTGAAGAAGCGTGCCGCCCACAACCATTTGTCCAGGCGCATGGTGTTGATTTCACTCATAATCGATTTTCCCATAGCATAAGTGTGTTATTGTACTGTTAAAGGCTGGCTTTGTGTGTGGCAAGCGGGTTTTTTAGTGTTTGAAATAAAACCGACGTATGCCATAATGAACGCCGATTTTTTACCCCAATTTTCATTTGTACGCCATCGGATAAAGCGCAAAAGAGCTGCGTCTTTGGGGAAGATAGCGTATGATTATTGATAATTTACGACATATGGATACCACTGCATGAAGCAAGTATTTTTGGATTTTGAGCAACCGATTGCAGAATTAAGCCAAAAAATTGAAGAGTTGCGTTTTGTTCAGGATGACTCTGTAGTAGATATTTCTGAAGAAATCAAACGATTACAAAAGAAAAGCGACGATTTAACCAAAAACATTTTTGCGAAACTCACTCCAGCACAGGTTTCACAAGTTTCACGTCACGCCCAACGTCCTTACACACTGGACTACATCGAAGGCATCTTCACCGATTTTCAAGAATTGCACGGCGATCGCAGTTTTGCTGACGATCCTGCCATCGTGGGCGGCTTGGCCCGTTTCAATGGTCAATCGGTGATGGTCATCGGTCACCAAAAAGGCCGTGACACCAAAGAAAAAATCTACCGCAATTTCGGCATGCCTAAGCCAGAAGGCTATCGCAAAGCCTTGCGCTTGATGAAGTTGGCGGAAAAATTCCATTTGCCCATTTTGACCTTCATAGATACCCCAGGAGCGTATCCGGGTATCGGTGCGGAAGAGCGTGGTCAATCCGAAGCCATTGGTCGCAATTTGTTTGAAATGAGCGATTTACATGTGCCGGTGGTGTGTACCGTGATTGGTGAGGGTGGTTCTGGTGGTGCTTTGGCCATTGCCGTGGGCGACTATGTCAATATGCTGCAATACGCGACTTATTCGGTGATTTCACCAGAAGGTTGTGCATCGATTTTGTGGAAAACCGCTGAAAAAGCACCAGAAGCGGCGCAAGCCTTGGGCATTACCGCCAAACGTTTGCACGATTTGGATTTGATTGATAAAGTCATTCCCGAACCTTTGGGTGGCGCGCACCGCAATTTCACCGAAGTGATGAACAGCGTTAAAGAGGCGATTGCCGAGCAATTGCGCCAAGCGCAAGACATGCCTATGGCCGATTTGCTCACCCGCCGCTTCGATCGCATCATGGCGTATGGAACGTATGCTGAAAAATAAGCTAGAACAGGCTATTTTGCAATCATGGTCAGAACGCGGTTCTGACCATTTTCATTTGGAAGTCGGGCTCAGTGGCGGCGTCGACTCGGTGGTGTTGTTGCATCTACTGAAATCATTGCAAGGCCAATTGGGTTTTGCACTCTCAGCCGTGCATGTGAACCACCAATTGCAAAGCCCTGCAGCTGAATGGGCACGTTTTTGTCAGCGCTTGTGTGCCGATTGGGGCATACCGCTGCGCACGGTGGCGGTGCAAGTGGCCGACCAACAGCGTTTGGGGCTGGAAGCGGCGGCGCGGGCGGCACGTTACCAAGTGTATGCCGACACCCAAGCCGATACGGTGGTGTTGGCCCACCATGCCGATGACCAGATTGAAACGGCTTTTTTGGGTTGGTTGCGCGGTGGTGGCGTGCGGGCCTTGGCGGCCATGCCGGCGTGGCGACCATTGCAAAACGATCAGCGATTGCCTTATGTGTGGCGGCCATTGTTGCACATCGGTAAGCAGCTCATATTGGACTATGCGCAAGAGTGGGGTTTGCAACATGTTGACGATCCCAGTAACAGCGATGAACACTATTTGCGCAATTGGTTGCGCCAGCAAATATTGCCGAACATGTTGAGCCAACACCCAGAGCTTGCACACAAAATACTTGCCAGCGTGGAACAAATGCAACGTGAATTGGCGGTGTTGACCGAAATTCAAGTGCAGGATTGGCAGTTTGTGCATGAACATGGGGTTTTTCAACTTAAAAAATGTTTAAGTTTGAGTGTGGCGAGACAGGAACAGCAATTGCTGTATTTTGCCAAGATGCAGCGCTTAACTGCATGGAAAAAAGCCCAGTTAACTCATTTTTTGACAGAATTGGCGTTAAAACCGCAATCCAGGCATCAAATCATGTTGGGTAAAGACTTGATTTTTGTAGACAGAATGCGTCTGTATGCATGGGGCAATGTACAACGTCAAGCGATGGCGGCGATACAGGCGCTGAACGGAGCAGATTTGGGCTCAAAGCGAGAATTTTTTACCAATTCTCTTGCAATGTCAGAATGCATAGTGAATACTCAAATCAACGACAAGTGGCAGATACGGTCTTTAAGTTTGTTGCGCAATCAAGTGACTCAGCCCATGCTGACCAAATTGATTGCGGTATTAAAGCAAGCCAAAGTGCCATTGGTGCTGATAGATTTGTGGCCGTGCTGGTATGATGCATCGAGCCAAACCGTGTTGGTGGCACAAGTACAAGACAAGGACGTGCGTACACAATATCCTCTTGCCAATGAAGCTTTGGCTTTTTTAAGACAATACATTATTGTCAAAACCTAATGCATGGTGCAGCGGGTTAATCAGCAATAAGTGATAAAAATCATGGATGAAAGACAAATCGATCAAGAGTTGGTGGAGCGGGCGAAAAAAGGAGATACCAAAGCATTTGAATTGCTGGTGGCCAAGTATCACCGCCGCTTGGGACGCTTGTTATCGCGCTTTATCAAAGATGAGCATGAGGTCAACGATGTGGTACAAGAATCGTTTATCAAGGCTTATCGGGCTTTGCCGAATTTCCGTGGTGACAGTGCTTTTTACACTTGGCTCTACCGCATCAGCATCAATACCGCGAAAAACTTTTTGGCCAATAACAACAAACGCCCCATCATGTCCAGCGACATTGCCAACAGCGATGGTGAGGTCTTGGATGTGGTCGAACAAGTGGCGGATAACTTGACTCCTGAAGCCGAATTGATGAACAAGCAAATCTTGCAAACGGTAGAAAGTGCGGTGGCCAAATTGCCAGAAGATTTGCGCCGTGCCATCACTTTGCGTGAAATGGATGGTTTGTCGTATGAGGAGATTGCCGAAGTGATGCAATGCCCTATTGGGACGGTGCGTTCGCGCATTTTCCGCGCCCGCGAAGTCATCGCCGCCGATTTGCGGCCTTTGCTTGATACATCTGAACACAACCGTTGGTAAGTCGTGAGTCTTCTTACAGGCCGCTTGTACACAGGTACAAGCGGCCTGTAAGCATTTAAAATGGCGTTTCTGTTGCAAACACTGTGAATGCGGTCACAGAGACTGTGCTCGCGTGGCAATTTATGCCACAATGAAAGCCTTATCCGCTTTGGCCTATGGTTACCACCATGACAACATTGAATTTCACCAAAATGCACGGTTTGGGCAATGATTTTATCGTCATCAATGCCTTGAATCAGCCTGTGACTTGGACTGCTGACAACATCAAAACCTGGTCTGATCGCCATACTGGCATCGGCTTTGATCAGTTATTGTTGATTGAAGCCTCAGACAATGAGCGTTGCGATTTCAAATACCGCATCTTCAATGCCGATGGTGGCGAAGTCGAGCAGTGCGGCAATGGTGCGCGCTGTTTTGCCAAATACGTGACCGAACATGGTTTAACCGACAAAACCTCGGTGATGGTGGAAACCATGCGTGGCATCATCGTCTTGAACATCTTGGACGATGGCCGCATCACCGTCGACATGGGTAAACCGCATTTCGCTCCTGAAGAAATCCCATTCGTACCCAAAAACAAAGCTGACCAAGAGGCCAAAGTGCACATGTTGGTGGTGGGCATGGAAACCATTCCGGTGAGTTTGGTCAATATGGGCAATCCGCATGCGGTGATGTTGGTTGAAGACGTGAAAACCGCGCCGGTCAAAATTCTGGGTGAAGCGATAGAAAAACACCCACAGTTTCCACAGCGCGTGAATGTGGGTTTTGGGCAGGTATTGTCGCCGTCGGAAATCAATTTGCGCGTGTTTGAACGCGGTGTGGGTGAAACCCAAGCCTGTGGCGCCGGTGCTTGTGCGGCCGTGGTGGCTGGCATACGCCATGGCTTGTTGACCGACACGGTGTTGGTACATTTGCCCGGTGGCGATTTGACCATCCATTGGAAAGAGGGCGAGTCGGTATTGATGACAGGCCCAGCCGCCGAAGTTTACTCAGGGACGTTGACGTATTGATGAGCATGAATGAACAAACCGTGCGTGAATATCTGTTGCAACACCCAGAATTCATCAGCCGCAATGCCGATGTGCTCAGTGGCAATAAGGGCAAAGTCCGCGATTTTCGCGATGCGCAATTGGCCAAAATACAGGCCGACAACCAAATGCTCAAACAGCGCCAACAGCAATGGGTGAGCGTGTTGCAAGACAATCAGCATTTGGCGGCGGTATTGTGGCGCAGCGCCGCCGATTTGGCGCGTTGTAACAGTTACAAGCAAGTGGTGGCGGTATTGGAGCAGATGTTGTTTCACGACTTGGATTTTCCAAGCCATGCCTTGAAACTGCTGCCGGCTCACAATAAGCGGCCTGTACCCGAAGCCAACCGCGTACAGGCCGGTTTCCAATGGATAGAAACCCAAGCTTGGCCGTGTGCGCACCTGCCCAAAAGCATGGAAGCATGGCTGGATGAGGCTTATGAAAGCCATTTGGTGTTGCCGCTGTTGCGCCATGGTGAATTATTGGGGGTGTGGGTATTGGCTTCTAAACAAGTGGATTATTTCCATGCGGAGCAAGACACCACTTATTTACAGGCGTTTGTGCAGGTGTTGTCGGCCACATTGGCGCGCATCATGGGTGTGGCAGATTGATGTTAAGTTTGGTGGTGATGTGCGTGTACGTGGGCTTGTTTGCCTATTTTGTATTGCGCAGTGAGTTGAAACAGTGGTTAACCGGTGCGTTGGTGTTGGCCGCTGGTGGTTCATGGTTGCTCAGCAGTGTGTTGCCGGGGTTTGTGTATTACCATGGTTCGGCGTTTTTGAACTTGGCCGCTTTGTACATTACCTTAAGCAGTCTGTTCTTTTTTGTGAACCAATGGCATTACCACAGTGCCACTGGCGTATTTTATGCCGAGCCCGGTTGTCCACCGTATTTGGTGTATTTGGCCGTCAGTGGCATGATGATGCACTTGGCGTGGCTCATCCCCTTGTTGTGGTCGACTTACCAATATCCTGATGGTTTAAGCACGTATTCTTTATTGGGTTTGTTGCAATTGTATTTCTTGCAACCCATCTACTGGATTTTGGCGCAGTGGAGTTTGATGGCGATGTTTTTTGTGGTCGGGCGTTGGCGTAAAACGCCGCTGACCATCGTTTCCATGGGGCAATTGCAATTTGCCTTCTTGTTTGGATTGTTGGCCGTCAGCGCCTATGTGATACACGATTTGCTGCGTTATCTACAGCATTAAAGCCACGTAAACGTGGCTTTTTTCTTGGCTGTCCTGCACGGATTTGCAACCTAAGCGGTTTCCAATTCCGGCTGTTGCTGTGCCAATTGGCGGGCAAACAAACGCTGGCTGTGTTGCAACTTGGCCAGACTCTGCTCCAATTTGGGCAAGCGTGCTTGCAAGTCTTGCATTTCGGTCAAGGCTGCGCGTACCGCTTCCAAATTGCCGCTTTGTTCGGCTTGGCTGAGCAGCGCTTGCTGTTGTTGCAGCAATACTTGCGTGTGTTGTATGTCGGCCTCGGTGCGCAACACATTGTCGGCCAAGGTTTGTACGCGTTTTTGTAAGATTTCTAAAACTGATGATGCCATATTGTCCTCCCACTACCAGGCTAAGATGCATGTATTTTAACGCCCAAGCCCTGCCATTGCCCTTGTCCTTGGTCAGTAAAATGCCAATAGCCGCCATTCAAACCTTGCCAACGGGGCAGGGCAATGCGCTGTATCTGTCTGCCTTGCCACATATGTTCAAAGCGGCCTGTAAGAGCTGGCGGATTGTGGCCATGCACCACGGTAATGGGCAGCTCATGGATGAGCAGATGGCTGCTGCCGTGCTGGTCTAGCAGCGCCAGCAAACGCGATTCGTCTATGGCTTGCTGCGCCTGCGGCTGATGCGCTTGCTGCCAAATTTGCTGCGCCAAATATTGCTTGCGTTCAGGCACCGGCGTTTGGTATTGCTGCGTTTGCCATGCAGCGCTGCGACTGCGATGGCGAAACGCTTGTTCGGCCTCGCTGTGCGGGTAGAGCACATCGCCGTGCAGCAATATGAGTTGTTGATTATAAGCAGTCACCGTGGCGATTTCGGGCAATAAGGTCACACCCGCGCGCGCGGCAAATGCTTCGCCCAGCAAGAAGTCGTGGCTGCCGTGTTGCATGTAGATTGGCGTGTGTTGGCTGAACGCTTGCAGCGTGGCCGTGAGTTCTTCGCTGACGTGGTGGCGGATGTCATCGCCCAACCACACATCGAAGAAATTGCCCAACACATACAGCGCGTCCAGCTTGCCCATCCATTCAGACAGGTGTTGCATCAATAAGATGTTCAGCGCCGGTGTGTCGGCGCCCAAATGGGTATCAGCAAGGACGTGGATGCCACTCATGCGCGGTACAATTGCGCATAGCGCTCAGCATCAAAGCCCAAAGTTACCGTTGGCTCTTTGGCCGTGTCTACCACTACAGGCCGCTTGATGACCGATGGGTTGGCAATCAACACCTCAATAGCGGTGTCGGCTTGGGACAAGGCCTGTTGTTCGGTTTCAGACAGTTTGCGCCAAGTGGTGCCGCGTTTGTTGACCAAAGCATCCAAAGCCACGTGTTGTAGCCACGATTGCAATAATGCGGCCGTCGGCGCCTCGGTTTTGAAATTGTGAAAGGTGTAATCGACTTGCTGTTCTTCCAACCAAACACGGGCTTTTTTGACGGTTTGGCAATTGGGAATACCGTAAACTTGCAACATATCGAGCGCCCTTGTGATAAAAAACCTAATTTTACCCGATGCCTTGTGCTTAGGGCAAAAAAGAGCTTGCTAGTCCTCTGTATAATTTGTCATGATAATGCAAACTACTTTTGCTTCATGGATAAAGGAAAGTCATGAAATATTTAATAGCCTTGGGTTTGGTTGCAACCTTGACCGCATGTTCTGGCAATGGCAGCCATGCGAGTAAACGCGAATTGGCGAAAGCCATAGATGAATTCAACAGCGACCATCCTTTGTGCGTGCCTGTGAACGACGCTTTGGCAGGCCAAGCGGGCAATACCGCTCATTTAATCAAAGGCCGTTTTGGTGACGAATGGATACACGTGACCACCGAAAACTTGGCTGGCGACGACATCAACCAAGGCGCACAAAAGCAAATGAAGATCATGACCCGCGAAGGCTTGTATGAAAAAGCCAGCAGCAAAGAGCAAAAAGCGGTCTTGGGTGAAGACATCAAAGTGCCTACCGACAGCTTCCGCTTGACCAAAGAGGGCAAAGAACAATTCCGCAGCAGCGCTTATGGCAATTTGATGTGCATCGGCCACATCAAAGTCGACGAGGTGACGTGGTTCACCGAGCCTACGCCAGCCAATGGCATGACGGTGACGCAAGTGCGCTTCAAACCAGAATACAAATTGGAAGGCTTTGCCAAAAAATTGATGAAAGAAGACTTGCCTGAGTTGAAACAAGAATTGGAAAACGAACAAGACTTAACCGCGACTTTGGTGCAAACCAACGAAGGCTGGCGCGACATCCGCGAATTGGCAGCGCCAAAACGCTAAACCGCAGTTGTGTATGATAAAAGCGGCCTGTAAACATGGTGTTGATGTTTACAGGCCGCTTTCATGTTATTTGTTGATGTAAACAAACATTCAATCCTCCAGTTGAATATCATGTACTGAAACCCGTTCAAACATTGATAAGCGGCCTGTAAAACCCAGCTTGGGCTTACAGGCCGCTTGTTAATGGATTTACAGTTTGTACAAATCTTGTACCCAAGCAGCAAGGTCTTGGGGTTTGAATGGCTGTTTGGAGCGCAGTTGTACGATGGAAATTCGTTGCTGCGGCAGTTGTTTCACCACGTAAATCACCTCGTCACCGTGATTGTTTGTGCCGATGAAATAAGGCAGATTCTTGACGCTGGCCTGAGTGAACTTCCCCTCGGTTTGATTGATGTCTGCAAAAAAGCGTTGCTTAAAATCGTCTTGCCGTGGGTACACAAACACTTCATGTTGGAGGAGGAAGCTGTTGTCTGGGTTGGTAAACACGCTGCTCACATATTGGCCATGCTCTTGGGTCAATATTTCTTTGGGTTCGCTCAAGCTGAAAACCTGACCCCAAATACGGTGTTGTTCGACTGGTATTGTGACTATGCGATGGGATGTGGTGGTGGCATTGGCCCGTTGTTGGCAGCGAAGATATTGTTGGTAATACGGATTGGCCACTTTTTCAGCCACTCGTTTGCCATCCAAATCGATGTAATGACCACTGTTGTCTTGCAAATACTGCGCAGGCACTTGGCCAAAATAACAATCTGAATTGGAATTTAAAGCGGAACAAGCCATTAATTGTGAACACAACAGCGCTGATAAGACGTATTTCATGGTAAAGAAACTCCCTAAGTGATGGCCAAAAAATGTTCAATTAAATCAGAAGTATCAAAACAGCTAAGTATGTCATGTGAGTTGCGGCAGCACCGCCATGGATGGTGTATTAGAGCATAATGCAGATGTTGAGTATTGAGCAAATACAAGGCGGCCTGTAAATCTATTCAAGGTTTACAGGCCGCTTATTGGGGTTTATTGCAAAACTTAGAATGGCAAATCGTTTAAACCCACTTGTTGCAATACGTGCTTGAACTCGGCCTGTATTGCTGCCAACGCAGTTTCGGTTTCGGCTTCAAAACGCAAGACCAATACTGGGGTGGTGTTGGAGGCGCGGATTAAGCCAAAGCCGCTGGCGTATTCCACGCGCAAACCATCAATGTCGATGATGTTTTCGGCGTTAGGGAATTGGGCGTTGGCTTGCAATTGTGCAATGATGCGGTGGTTGTCGCCTTCATTGTCCATGCTGATGTTGAGTTCCGGCGTAGACAAGGCTTCGGGCAAGGCGTTTAACACGCTGCTGGCATCGGCTGATTGTGACAGGATTTCCAATAAGCGTGCGCCGGTATACATGCCATCGTCAAAGCCAAACCAGCGCTCTTTAAAGAAGGTATGGCCGCTCATTTCGCCGGCCAAAGCCGCCTCGTGTTCTTTCATCGCCGCTTTAATCAAGCTGTGGCCGGTGCGGCTGATGATGGGCTCGCCACCATGTTCGCGTATCCACGGCGCCAATAAGCGTGTGCATTTGACGTCGTAAATGATTTTCACTTGCGGCTGGCGCGCCAACACATCGGCGGCGTATAGCATCAATTGGCGGTCGGGCCAGATGATGTTGCCGTCTTTGGTGACCACACCCAAACGGTCGCCATCGCCATCAAACGCCAAGCCGATTTCGGCATCGGTGTCTTGCAAGGCTTGTATCAAGTCTTGCAAATTGGCCGGTTTGGCTGGGTCGGGATGGTGGTTGGGGAAGGTGCCATCGACGTCGCAAAACAACTCCGTCACGCTACAACCCAAGGCGCGGTACACATCGCCGGCATAAGCACCAGCAACGCCGTTACCAGCATCAATAACGATATTCATCGGGCGCGCTAACTTGATGTCGCTGGTGATGCGTTCGCGGTAAGCGGTGCTGACATCGGCGCTGCGCAAGCTACCACATGTGGTCACAGGCGTGACACCAGCAACAATGGCTTGATGCAGCTCTTGGATGCCATCACCAGACAAGGTGGTGCCGGCCAACATCATTTTCAGGCCGTTGTATTGCGGCGGATTGTGGCTGCCGGTCAGCATCACGCCTGAACCTTGGGTCAAGGTATGGGCGGCGTAATACAGCATCGGTGTGGCCACCATGCCGACATCAACAACATTCAGGCCGCCATCTTGCAAGGCAGCGGCCAAACGGGCCAATAAACGTGGACCCGACAAACGGCCATCGCGACCAATGGCAATGTCGCTCACGCCCAAGGCACGAGCGCGTGCGGCGATGGCCAAGCCGATGTGGTACACCGCATCTTCGGTCAAGGTCTCATCGACGATGCCACGGATGTCGTAGGCTTTGAAAATTTCGGCGGCTATGCGAACTGACATCAGGCTTCCTTATTGTTGCGACAATTGTTGGGTTAAATCGATTAAGCGCTGGCGGCTGGCTTTGGCTTTGCCATTGTCTATGGCCGCTTGTGCCATGGCCACGCCTTCGCCGAAATCGGCGGCGATGTTGGCGGCAATCAAGGTGGCTGCGGCATTCATCACCACGATGTCGCGGCAAGGGCCAGCTTCACCATCCAAGACGCTGTTCATCTTGGCGTAAGATTCGGCTGGAGTGTTCACTTTCAATGGACGCAAATCGTCGATGAGGGTCAAACCAAAATCTTCGGGATGCACTTCGTATTGCTCAATGCGGCCATTTTTCAATTCCGCCACATAGCTCTTGCCGGTAATGGTGATTTCGTCCAAACCATCGTGGCCGTTGACCACCAACACATGTTCGCGCCCCATTTGCATGGATACACGCGACAAAATGCCGACCAAATCACGGTGGAACACACCCAAGACTTGGTTGGGTGCGTCGGCAGGATTGGTCAATGGGCCAAGTATGTTGAAGATGGTGCGCACGCCCAAGGCTTTGCGCACTGGCGCGACGTATTTCATGGCGCTGTGGTGGTTGGGGGCAAACATAAAGCCCATGCCGATTTCGTCCAGACATTGCGCCACTTGCTCAGGGCTGAGCGACATCGCCACGCCCATGTGTTCCAAAATATCGGCGGCACCACTGGAAGAAGAAACCGCACGGCCGCCGTGTTTGGCGATGCGGGCTCCGGCACCTGCGGCCACAAACATGGCAGTGGTGGAAATGTTGAACGTGTGCGCTTGGTCGCCGCCAGTGCCGACAATGTCGACTAAGTGGTGTTTGTTCAGCACCGGTACTTTGGTGGCGAAATCGCGCATTACGGTGGCAGCTGCGGCAATTTCCGACACGGTTTCCACCTTAATGCGCAAACCGATGAGTAAGGCGGCGATGATTTCAGGTTGCAATTGCCCGGTCATGATTTGACGCATCAAGTCGGTCATTTCATCGTAAAACAATTCGTTTTGATCAATTAAGCGGTTCAGAGCCTCGGTGGCCGTAATCATTTTTTATCCTTTTGCTACAAAAAACACGGCTTACAGGCCGTGTTGTGGTTGCTTAGGCGTGTTGCTGTAAGAAATTGGCAAACATTTGGTGGCCGTGCTCGGTGAGCAAGGCTTCAGGGTGGAATTGCACGCCTTCCACCGCCCATTCTTTGTGGCGCACGCCCATGATTTCACCGTCGTCTGTCCACGCGGTGATTTCCAAACAGTCTGGCAAGCTGGCGCGTTCGATCACCAAGCTGTGGTAGCGGGTGCAATTAACCGGATTGGGCAAATCTTGGAACACGCCGCTGTTGTGGTGGGCCACTGCCGATACTTTGCCGTGCATCAAGGTTTGCGCACCAATAATGCGGCCGCCAAAAGCCTCACCGATGGCTTGATGACCCAAACACACGCCCAACAAGGGAATTTTGCCGGCAAAATGTTGAATGGCAGCCAAAGACACGCCTGCTTGTTGCGGTGCACATGGACCAGGGCCAACCAGCAGGTATTGCGGTGCCAAAGCGGTGATTTCGTCTATGCTGGTTTCATCATTGCGCTTGACCACCACCTCTTGGCCAAGCTCGGCCAAGTATTGCACGATGTTATAGGTAAAGCTGTCATAGTTATCAATCAGGAGCAGCATAATGTTTTTAACCTGTCTTTATTGCGTTCAAACCAAGGGCAGGGCATGGATGGACAGCGCATATTGCGGCGCTGTGGACACACACCCTAAAAAATAACGCCCTACAACAGAGGGCGTGTTGATTATGCCACTTTTTAGGGGGTCTTGCGAAGTGGCTGGGTGCGAATTGCCGCGTTAATTTGTTGCAGGGCATCACCGCTTTGCAATTGACCTGCCGCTTGTGACAAGGCCAGTTGTGCTTGCAAATAGTCGTAACGGGCTTTGGCCAGTTGTTGCTCGGAGTCGGCCAAGGTTTGCTGCGCTTGAATCACGTCCAAATTGCTGCGCACGCCCACTTGTTGTCCCAATTGGCTGGATTCGAGTTTTTTGCGGTTGGTGTACACCAATTGCTCCAAGGCTTGTACTTGTGCCAAGCCGCTTTGCACGTTCAGGTATTGCTCGCGCACTTGCAAATCGGTATCGCGTTTGCTCGCGGTCAATTCGTCTTCACGCTGCAGCAATTCCAATTGTGCTTGGCGCACTTGGCTATTCAAGGCGCCACCAGCATACAGCGGCATGCTCAGATTCACGCCCACCGATGCACCTTTATTGTGCACGTTTTCATTGAACCCCATGCTGCTGACTTGTTGGTGCTGGTCTTGATAAGCGGCCTGTAACTCCAGTTTGGGATAGCGATTGGCACGGGCTTTTTGTACCGCTGCCTGCGCTTGTGCCACCGCCAATTGCTTGGCGCCGATGTTGGTATTGCTGCGGTAAGCCAGTTGTTGCCATTCGGATAAAGGCTTGTTGGCGACGATGCGGCTGACACGGGCGCCGTCTATGCGCTCGATTTCGGCAGGATTGAGGCCAGTGTAATACTCGAGTTTCTGCTGCGCCAAATGCAGTTTTTGTTCGGCATTCAACACTTGCACTTGGGCGTTGTCCAAGCCTGCTTGCGCTTCGTGGGTGTCGACGATGGTGGCAGCGCCGACATCAAACATGGTTTTGGCTTGCTCAAGCTGGCGTTCATACAGTTTTTTCGCCGCGCTGCTGGCGCTGATTAAATCGTAAGCGGTCAAGACATCGAAATAGGCTTGGCTGACATTGAGCAGCAATTGCTGCTCACTCAAATCAAATTGGGCATCGGCCAATTGCGCTGCCAACTTGCCTTGTTGGTAATCGGCGTATTTACCGGCATCAAACAGGGTTTGCGTCGCTTGCACATTGTAGCCATAGCTGTTGTTGGCATCGCTGTCGGGTTTAATCGGGTAATTGCGTTGGTAAGAGCCATTGAGCGCCACTTGTGGCAATAAGGGCGCGCGCGCTTGCGGAATTTGTTCTTGTGCGGCCAAGCGTTGGTAGGCTGCAGCCGAATGACTCGCATCATAAGCCAGGGCTGCATCCCATGCGTCCTGTAAATCAAACGCGTTGGCCAGTGGGCTGAATGTGGCCAAGAGGCTGACGGTATAAGCAATGCATCTTTTCATACTGGGTAATCCATCAAACCTCTTCGTCGTGAACACGGCCGAGTAAATCAGGGCTGATGCGTGTTAAATAGTAAATCACGCCGATATTGCCCAAGGCCAGCAGCAAGAACAGCAAGCCCAAGCTGTCAGACACAAATAACACCGCCATGCTGATGAGCGCGCCGATGACCATGAACAAACCATTGATGATGTTGTTGGCGGCCACGGCTTGGGCACGGAAGGTGTCGCTGCTGGAGGTTTGCAGCCAAGTGTACAAAGGCACGGAGAAGAAACCGCCAAAAAAGCCTATCAACACCAATAACAACAGCAAATAATAATGGCTGCCATCAGACAGGAATTGCCACACGGTGGTGGTTGGATTGGCAGGCGGCATACCAAAAGTGTGCACGGCCAATAACACGCCGACAATGGACATGCCGGCGGCGCCGACCAAGACCAAACGCAGGTTTAAGCGGTTGTGAGAGATTTTGGCGCACAAGATGGAGCCGATGCCGATGCCGATGGAGAACATCGCCAACAATACTGAGAACAAGGCTTCGGAGTCGCCCAAATAGTGTTTGGCAAACGTTGACAATTGCGCGGTGTAAATCGAGCCGACCAACCAAAACCAAGAAATGCCAATGATGGAGGCTTTAATTGGGGCAATGGCGGCGGCTTTTTTCAGCAAGTCGCGCGTAGATGCCCAAATGTTCAATTGGATTTTCTGCGTTGGGTCTTGCGGCGGTGTAGCCGGCATGTACATGCTGGTATACGTGCCCAAGGCTGCCACCAATACGATGATGGCAATGACGGTATAAATGCCGCCACCGACCATGATGGCACCGATGATTTGGCCGAACAATATCGCCAAAAACGTGCCGCTTTCGATTAAGCTGTTGCCGCTGAGCAATTCGTTCGGGCGCAAATACTCGGGCAAAATCGCGTATTTGACTGGGCCAAACACGGTGGAGTGGATGCCCATTAAAAACAAACAACCCATCAACACCCAAATGGAATCGGTAATAAAACCATACGCTGCCAATAACATGATCAACACTTCGCCGATTTTCACGCCGCGGGCTATGCTGGCCTTGTTCCAACGCGTCGACATTTGCCCCGATATCGATGAAAACAAGAAATAGGGCAAGACCAATAACAGCGTTGAAATCGCCACCAGCATTTCCGGGCGCAAACTGCTTTCTTTGCCCAGCCCATAAAAGCTGATTAAGGTCACCAGTGAGGTTTTGAACAAATTGTCGTTAAACGCGCCCAAAAATTGGGTGCCGAACAGGGGAGCGAAGCGGCGGGTGCGGGCAAATGCGAACATAGTCATCCTAATGATGTAAGCGGCCTGTAAATGGGTGATTAGCGGTGTTGCTTATCGGTGTTGTCGTTGTCGGAAGCATCCTCTTGGATGTCGGCGGCTTGTGGGCTGTCGTCATCCAACAAAATGCGGTGGGCTGGGCCTTCTAAATCGTCAAACTGACCGTTTTTGGATGACCACCAAAAAAAGCCGCCGATGACAAACACCAAAATGATGCTGATGGGGATGAGGATGAACACGCTTTCCATATCACATCACGCTTGAAATGTCGTTCACCACATACACGAAACCTTGCCATTTGAAATAGCCATCGTTCATGCGGGTGAGCAGATTGGCATCGCCGTCTTGCAAGACGATGCCATCGTGTTCATGTTGCCAATGCAAAGGCTGATACGCGCTCAAAGCCTGTAAAGACAGGCTTTCAGGCCGCTTAAGCCAAGTATTGTCGCTGGGTTGCAATTTGATTACCGCTTGGCCAGAGGCATGGGCGCCGTCTTCACCGTCCAAGACGGTGACCAAAAAACCCAAGTGTTCACCACTGGCCAAACTGACGCTGTAGTAATGAGTGTCCATGTATGACTATTCAAACATCACGAAAACGCCAGTATACCGCAAAACAGGGAACTGACTCAGCACTCAATCACAGATACCGACACCGGTATCATTTTGTGCTTCATGCTGGCGGCCAAACCGCCCAAAGAGGTTTCTTTGTAGATGTTTTTCATGTCGCGACCGGTTTGTAACATGGTGGCGATGACGGTATCGAGTGAGACTTTTTTCGACAAACCGTCTTCGAGCAAGGCCAATGCGCCCAATTTAATCGCTTTTTCGGCGCCGATGCCATTGCGTTCTATGCACGGAATCTGTACCAAACCACCGACAGGGTCGCAGGTCAAGCCCAAATGGTGTTCCATCGCCATCTCGGCCGCGTTTTGGATTTGCCAAATGGTACCGCCGCTGACATCACAATACGCCGCTGCCGCCATAGAGCAAGCCACGCCAACTTCACCTTGGCAACCGACGTCGGCACCGGAAATCGATGCATTCATTTTGTACAACATGCCGATGGCAGCGGCGGTGAGCATGAATTGTACAATGCCGTCTTCTGAGCTTAATGGGTGAAAGCGTTGGTAATACGTCAACACCGCTGGGATGATGCCGGCAGCGCCATTGGTCGGCGCGGTCACCACACGACCACCGGCGGCGTTTTCTTCGTTCACCGCCATCGCAAATACCATAGGCCACAATTGGGTGTTGATTTGGTTGGCTTCGCGCAAATCGTTCAGTTTTTCGGCCAAGAATGGCGCACGGCGTTTGACTTTCAGGCCGCCTGGCAATTCGCCGGTTTGGTGCAAGCCACGTTCCACACAATCAAACATCACTTGTGCCACCGCCCGAACCCGTTGCTTCACCGTAGCAGCATCAGCGGCCTGTAAGGCCATTTCATTGGCCAAAATCATTTCTGCCAAGCTGATGTTGTGGGTTTCACATTGTTCGGCCATGCTTTGGGCATTGTGAAACGGATACGGCACTTGCACGCCGCTGTCCAAATTCAAATCAAATTCTTCGTCGGTAACGATGAAACCACCGCCGACCGAGTAATACACTTGCTGTAAGATTTCGCGCTCATTGGCGTCATAGGCGGTAAAGCGCAGGCCGTTAGGATGTTTGGGCAGACTTTCGGCATAGCGAATCACTATGTCGCGGGCCACAATGAATTCAATTTCTTGTTTGCCATCCAAAGGCAATGAGGCTTGGCTGTTAATGTGGGCCAAGCGTTCTGGAATGGTGTTTAAGTCTATGCTGTCAGGCAATTCGCCTTCCAGCCCCAATAAAATGGCTTCAAACGTACCGTGGCCTTCGCCGGTTAAGGCCAAAGAGCCATACACTTCGACCGCAATGCGGCCTGTAAGCTGCAATTGTTGCAGCCCATCTAATTGCCGCACAAATGCCGCTGCGGCTTTCATCGGGCCAACGGTATGGGAACTGGATGGGCCTAAGCCCACTTTGAAAATATCGAATACGCTGATCATACTGTGCACCTTAGCAAGAACATCGCCTATTGTAGGCATGTATCTGGGTAATATACATTCAAATTGCGACGCTGATTGTGTCAGCGGCGTCACGGCAGTGTAGTCAATATCACAAAAAAAAACAGCCTTTTGGCTGTTCTTTTTATGCTGCAATGCAACTTACAGTTGACGCAATTGGATTTTTTGACCCGGCTTGATGTTGTTGCCGTTATTCCATTTGCGTAAATCATTCACTTTCAGATTGAATTTACCGGCAATGCTGTTAAGCGTATCGCCTTTGCGCACCACATAATTCATGTTCGCTTGCTGCTTTTGCTCTTTGGCTTTGGCAGTTTGAATTGCACGGTCTGCGGCCTTGCCAACCACCAAAGTTTGACCCACTTTGATGTTATTGTCGTTCAAGCCATTGGCCGCAAGCAATTCAGACACGCTCATGTCGTAAGTTTTGGCGATGCTGTACAAGGTGTCGCCAGAGCCCACTTTGTGTTGGGTAGCGTTGGCCAATTGGCGTTCGCGCTTTTCATTGTCGTTGCGCAATTTGGCCAAACGTTCCATTTCACGGGCTTCTTTGGCGTCTTCACGCGCAATCGCTTCACGCACCGCATTGGCGGCAAAATTGGCATCAACGGTATTGGTTTGGGCAATTTGGCTGCTGACCGCAGGTGTAGGCGCAGCCACGGCGACGGCCACAGGCGCCGCCACGCTATTGCCTTTGTTCATCAAAGCCAGCAAAGGATCGGTTTCAACCACTGCTTGCGCACGCACTGGCGCGGCGGCAGTTTTGGTGGCTGCCATCAAGTTAACCGCATCGTTTTCAGCCGCTTGGGCTGCAAAACTGTTGCTTACCGCAGCCCTTTCCACTTTCGCCACGCTGTTGTTTAACAAAGTCTGTGCGGCAGCGTTGGCTTGGATGGTTTCAGATTGAATGGTATTGGCAGCAACTTGTATTGGAGCGGCCTGTACGCGGGTCACCGTGCTGACGACGGTAGGCGTACTCACTACCGTCGTTTTGATGGCATTGCTGGCCATTTGTACCGGCGTGCTGACAGGGCGTTCAAAAGATGCGGCAGTGACCACAGGCGTGTTCGCATGTTTTTCCACCGCGGCCAAAGCCGTTTGACCGACCAAATCGTCTGCAGGTGCAGTAAAGCTGCGGATTTCAGATTTGGCCACAAAGTTTTGCTGTATCATCGGCTGGGCACGGCTGGCACGGATTTTCAAAGGTGCTGCTTGAGCCAATTGTGCTTTCGGTTTGGACAAGACATCGGCTTGGCGTGGCGTTACCGCAGGCACGGCAAAGGCAAGGTTGCTGTCTTCACCAGTGAAGCTGGTTTGGGTAAAACCGGCGGCCGGATTGGTGTTTACAGGCCGGTTTTTCGCTACCAATACTGGCGTGCCTGCATTCAAGACATTGCTGCGGATGCCATTGATTTGTTTTAATTCGCTGTCAGACATGCCAAAGCTGGCGGCCACATCTTGCACTTTTTCGCCACTCATCGGCGTGTACAAATTGTAAGACAGCAATTGGTTCACATCAGACGCTTGGTAATTGCGCACAAAATGGTTAACGGCATTTTTCGGCAACAGCATTTTGCGTTTGGCAGTAGGGATGAACACCGGCAAATTGAAGCCAGGGTTCAAACGGTTGAATTCTTCTTGGCTGATGCCGGCCAGACGCGCTGCTTGCGATGTGTCGATGGGCGTGCTCACATCCAAGGCTTCAAAATACGCGTCGTCTTCGATTTTCGGGATGTTGAGGCCAAATGCCGCAGGGTTGGCAACGATGTTGCGCCAAGCCAAGAGTTTGGGCGCGTAATTGCGCGTTTCTTGCGGCATTTTCAGGTTTTCATACGTAGGCAACAGGCCTTGGCTTTCGGTTCGTTTGACCGCGCGTGCCACATTGCCTTCACCCCAGTTGTAAGCGGCCAAAGCCAAAGACCAATCGCCGAACAAGCCGTACAGGTATTCTAGATAGTTCAAAGCCGCATCGGTAGAGGCATAAACATCGTGACGGCCATCGTACACATTGTTTTGTTCCAAGCCGTATTGTTTGCCAGTTGCCGGCATGAATTGCCACAAGCCAGACGCACCGACAGGCGATTTGGCTTTGATGACAAACGCGCTTTCGATGTAAGGCAATAAGGCAATTTCACCAGGCATGTTGCGGCGCTCTACTTCGGTGGCCACATAATGCAAGTAGGGTTGGCTGCGGCTGATGGTGCGGTTCATGTAGGCCGCATCACGGGTGAACTTTCTTTCGTGTTGGCGTACCAACTCTGGATTGACTTCTGTCATTTCAAATCGACTGCCGATGCGGCTGAAGATGTCACCAAATTTTTGGTTTTGACCAAACAGCAATCCAGAATTCAAACGCATTAAGTCGTGGGCGACTTTTTGTGCTTCAAATGGCGTGGTGACGGTTTGTGCAATCACAGCATGCGATACTGTAACGCTGGTCAATGCCAATAAAAGGTTTTTGAAATGGGTCATATGGAATTGGGTAGAATATTGAGTGCAATGGATAATAAAAACATTTACCGCAATTGTCAATTTGATTAGAGTCAAAAAACTATGTAAATTAACTGATTTTCCTAAGATTTTTACAAAAATTAAACATTTAATGTGGGTATTTTGATGACAAAAGGATTAAAAATAAACGCATGAAGCTGAATCAAATTCCATTACAAAACTGGTTATTAAAACATGCCTACGGCCAAGAGGTCGCTGCGCAAATCGGCCAGCAATTGCAGCATTTAACTGGCAAACAGCATTATGCGCACGTGTTGCAACTGGGTTTGCCCGAAATCACCTTGCTGCCCGAGAGCCAATATGAACACTTGCATGTGGCGGCAGAAACGCGTGCGCCGATTATCGCCGAATGGGAACGTTTGCCTTTTGCCACCGAAAGCATGGATTTGGTGATTTTGCCATTTGTATTGTCACAACACCCGAATGCACATGCGGTGTTGCGCGAGGCGCAGCGGGTGGTGTGTGGTTATGGGCAGATTTTGGTATTGGATTTGAACCCACATTCCTTGTGGCGCTTGCGTGGCAAGCGTTTACAGGCCGCTACGGCGTGCACGCACATACACACTGTTACGCCACGGCGCTTGGCCGATTGGTTGCAATTGTTGGACATGCAGCCGCAGATGAGCCGTTACATCAATTATCTGCCTTTGTGTGACACACCGCTGCAAGCGCAAAAATGGCAATGGTTGGAAGCAGCAGGCAATCGCTGGTGGCCACAAGCGGCGGCGATGTATGCGATGTTGGCGGTGAAACAAACAGTGTATTTACGGCCGCTACTCAAGGATAATAAGCGGCCTGAACGAGACAAGGACGTGGTGTTAAATCCCATTTCCGTACGGAAACCCGATTGATGACAACAAAGAAACAAGTGGTGATGTATACCGACGGCGCATGCAAGGGCAATCCTGGTGTGGGCGGTTGGGGCGTGAGTTTGCAATACGGTGCGCATCGCAAAGAGCTGTATGGTGGCGAAGCCGAAACCACCAATAATCGCATGGAATTGACGGCGGCGATTGAAGGCTTAAAACAATTGAAACAAGCGTGTAAGGTCACCATCTATACCGACTCCAAATACGTGATGCAAGGCATGGAAGAGTGGTTGGCCGGCTGGAAGGCACGCGGCTGGAAAACCGCCAGCAAATCGCCAGTGAAAAACGTCGATTTGTGGCAACAATTGGACGATTTGGTTGGGCAGCACGACGTGACATGGCAGTGGGTGAAAGGCCATGCTGGAGATGAAGGCAATGAACGAGCCGATGAATTGGCCAATATGGGCGTGGCGCAGATAAACGGCGACTGACCCGTCAAGCGCAGCATCGGACTAGGGCGTGTTCTCATTTCAAATCTGAAATAAGCCACTCCTAAAACTTATGTTATAGAATGAAATATATGTTTATTTGATAAAAGTTTTAACATGGCCCGCCGAGTTTTAACCGATGATATTTGGCTGCAAATTCAAGATACCATGAAGTTTTATGGCTGCTACCGTTCCAAAAATAGCAAAAATATCATGGAGGCCATTTTGTGGAAACTTCGCACTGGAGCGACATGGCGAGATATTCCTGAAGATTTGTGTCCTTGGCAAACGGCTTACAATCGCTTTAATCGCTGGGCCATCAAGGGTTTATGGGACAAGTTTTTTTTAAACTACGAGGCGTATTGGATACAGAACGGGTATTCATCGACGGAAGCTACGTCCGCGCTCATCAGCATGCGAGTGGAGCTAGGCGTGGTGAGGCTCGAGCAATTGGCCGTTCACGAGGTGGCGCAACTACAAAAATACACTTGGCCGTCGACGCGAACGGACATCCGCTTGATTTTGAAATCACTGGGGGCGAAACCCACGACAGTCAAGTTGCACCGCAGCTGATCGCCTTGGTTCAAACCGGCCATTATTTGGTCGCTGATAAGGGCTATGACTCTGAAAAGATAAGAGAATCTTCAAGAAAACATGGAATGATTCCCGTCATCCCTAGAAAATCCAACAGCACCAAAAGTAATCCGGAATTTAGCCGTTATTTATACGGCTTACGCTATGTGGTTGAAAATGCATTTGCCCGCTTGAAGCATTTCAGAGGTATTGCAACGCGTTTTGACAAATTAGCCCGCAATTACAAGGCCATGCTACGACTGGCTTGTATCTTTATTTGGTGTAAGGCCAAATGAGAACACGCCCTAGGAGCCGATGATGAGCATCAAAGATTGGCCCGAAGGTGAGCGGCCACGCGAAAAACTGTTACAAGCTGGGGTAGGGGTATTAAGCGATGCCGAATTGTTGGCGGTGTTGTTGCGTGTGGGCAGTGCCGGTTGCAGTGCGGTCGACAATGCCCGCAGCTTAATCCAACACTTTGGTTCTTTGGCGGCGGTGATGCAAGCCAGCCATGCCGATTTGACCGCCTGCAAAGGTATGGGCGACACCGCTTACAGTCAGTTTGCGGTGGTGTTGGAAATCGGGCGGCGGGTATTGTTGCAACAACAGCAGCGTCTGCGCATAGACACGGCTGAAGATTTACTGCCTTTGCTGCGCTTGCAATTTGCCGGTGAAAGCGTCGAAGTGCTTTACGCCGCCTTGCTCGACAGCAACAACCAACTCTTAAAACTGTTGCCCATCAGCCGCGGCAGCCTCAGTCACCACACCGTCTACGCACGCGAATTGGCCAAACTGGCCTTACAACACCACGCCGCCGCCATCATTTTGGCGCACAACCATCCATCTGGCAGTTTACAGCCATCCACAGAGGACATGGTAAGCACCGAATATTTACAGGCCGCCTTGCAATTGCTTGATATTCGCTTATTAGACCATTTGATTGTGACTGCACATGGGCATTGTTCGGTGTGGGCACCATAGATTGGGCTGAGGTTGCGACGCCCTCAACACCGCGGCGATTGCTCTATTATTGAAGTGTAACAAGTCATTTGATGGCTGCAAACTCTGTTTGAGCGAGCGTCATGATGGTCTTATGGCCTCTTTGCTGACGCATCATGATTGCCGCGCAAGCAGCTGGGACATTGTGCGTTGATTTTGTCTTGGTACTCACTGGCAGGTCTTTGGTAATGAAACAGCTTGCCTTCTTGCCAGTAATCCATCTCTATGGGCAATACATACACCGGCCCAGATTGCGGATTGAAGTAGTTAAAGCCTTGCCGCTGCAAGCGCATTGTAAGCTGTGTTAAATCGTCTTTATGCTGAAACTTGCCCCAAACCAAGGAGCGCATAGCCACCACTTTGATGTGGGCATGGTCTGCGGTTTGAAAATTGGTGGGGAGGGTTTTTAATAAGACTGCGTCGTAGTGTTTGAGCTGTTGTGCGGGCCAGTGCATGGGAATGTCACCGCGCATCACATGGTATTGTCTGCCTTGTTCATCGACCACGCGCATGCCGATCGTAGATGAGGATTTGCCGCCACCACCGTAAGCATAGGTGCCGACAAATTGTGGCTGTTGTGTGGAGAGCATGATGGTTGATAAGGTTTCTTTGCTGCGACTTTTGATGTCCAGCCATGAAGTCAAGGCAGTGAAAGCCAATAAGACCATGGCCAAGCCCACTAAAAAGTTGAGGAGTTTGGATTTTTTGGCCGGAGTGACAGGTTTTAAGGCTTGCTGCTTGGGCTTAGGTCTGGTCTTTGGGACTGTCTGATACACCCATTTGTATTTAGGCTTGCTCATATGGATTATGTCTGGAAATGGCTTAAACGGGCAGCTAAATGGTTTGATTCCATAAGCATTATAACGACAGCATGGAGAAACAGATAGGATGTGTCCAACGCTTGGATGTCAAAAGATTGTGAAATGCTTATCTG
Organism: Vitreoscilla massiliensis; assembly: GCF_001457815.1. Taxonomy (GTDB): domain Bacteria; phylum Pseudomonadota; class Gammaproteobacteria; order Burkholderiales; family Neisseriaceae; genus Vitreoscilla; species Vitreoscilla massiliensis. Next base: position 1,008,353 of record NZ_LN898221.1, on the reverse strand, counting down.
TTTGATATTGGGCAGAAGATGAAAATTGTGTATGTGTGTTGCGTCTGTAAGACTCGTGTTAAGAGCAAGTTGTGCATTGGGCATGGATAATCATTCATGCATCAATGCGGCCTGTAAGGTCAGATTTGGTGTTTACAGGCCGCTGGTACACATCCTTATACACATTAATATCAGCATGTGGCTTTATCTGTATTCAGTTAATCCAACCACTCTTGAAACTCAGTCTGTTGTCTGTGCCATGCGCTCGGTACATCGTTGCCATACACCACAGCCTCACCCAAAAACAAGTGATTGACCAAAAAATCCAGCAATGGCTCATCCAAAGCTGCGGGTAATATCACGCACACATTGTGATGTTCAGACAAAATCGGCTGGGCAAACGCAAGTTGTAGCCTGTCCATGTGCACCTTGATCTCGTTAATGCTGTTGTAATTGCCGTCTTCGCCCAGCTCAGGCGAGACCAACATAAAGTAAGGCAGGGCAAAAATTGGGTCGTCTTCGGCATCAATAAACAGACTGCGTTGCAGCGAGAAATAACCTTCTGGCAAGACGAAATTCAAGGCATTGCAATCCAATTCGTCATCATGGTATTCAATGCGTAGTGAGGTCAACGTGAGCATGGGCAGACTTTCAGCAGAAGGCTAAGGTTGATATGGTAATGCAAAGTCTAGAGTGTGCACACTTTTAGGCGGTGAAGCGGAATATATGTTAGTGGAGCTTGGTGCAGATGGAAGATGGCGCACGTTTCAAGAGGAATATATAAGAAAGGGTACAGGAGGGTGTTTGCTGTAGATAATGGGTGCAATGGCACATATATCACCCGCAGTAATTTAAGAACATTCTAAAGATGGAAAGATGAAATGTGTTAAGCCCAGATAAAGCCCACTTCAATACACAAGCGGCCTGTAAACCATCAATCATGTTTACAGGCCGCTTTATTGAGTATTGATGCGGTTTGTTGAACCACATCAAGCGTCAGAACTTATTTCCAATAACGCCACCATGGGATGTCGTCGGCTTTCCAACCTTCGGCGTATTTGCTTTCTGGGAAGTTGGTTTGCAACACGCGTTGTGTGTCTTGGCTTAACTGGGTTTGACCTAATTTAGCATAAGACGTAGACATAATCGCCAACGCTTCTTCGGTGAACGGCGTGTTTTGGTAGTGTTGAACCACGTTTTGCGCGCGGTTTACCGCTGCCACATACGCGCCGCGCTTGAGGTAATAACGCGCAATCGCCATTTCATTACCGGCAAAGGCTACCACCAATTTGCTCATGCGTTCAGAGGCGTCGGCAGCGTATTTGCTGTCTGGCCAACGGGTCACCAAGGTATTGAAGTAACCATAGGCTTCGCGGTTGGCTTTTTGATCGCGGTCGGCCCAGTCTTGTGAGGCCAATTTGTTCACAAACGATGTGTCTTCATTAAATGCAATCAAGCCGCGCAAATAAAACACATAGTCCAAATTCTCATGTTTTGGGTATTTTTTTTCAAAATTATCCAATACCGCCATGGCCTTATCTGGCTCGGCATCGCGGTAATAGGCGTATGCTTTATCCAATTGAGCCTGCTGTGCATAACGACCATTTGGGTAACGCGACTGCAAAATATCGTATAATTTGACTGCACGTTCGTAGTTTTTGCCATTTAACTCATCTTGAGCCGAGGTATACAACTGTTGTACCGACCAAGATTGCGTGATTTGAGCATCTTTATCAACCGATGTGCCTTTATTGGCACAGCCTGTTAAAGCAAGAACCACACAGCTGGCAATTAAAATTTTTTTCATGAAAGCAGATTTCCTTGAATAACGCCGACGATTATAACGACGATTTAGATTTAGCGGTAGATGGTGAAACCATCGAACTACAAGTGCCCAATGATTTGGCCGGCAAACGATTGGATGCCGCCTTGGCACAATTGCTGCCTGATTACTCTAGAAGCCGCATTGCCGCTTGGATTAAAGACGGCTTGGTCAGCGTCAATGGTGTGGCCGCACAACCGAAACACAAATTAATCGGCTCTGAAAAAGTCAGTGTCACCATTACCCCCAGTGTCGAAACTGCGGCATTTACGCCCGAAGCCATGGATTTGGATGTGGTGTACGAAGACGACACCGTCATTGTCATTAACAAACCCGCCGGTTTGGTGGTGCATCCTGCCGCCGGCAATTGGAACGGTACTTTGTTAAACGGCTTACTCCATCGCAATCCAGAATTGAGCCAAGTGCCGCGTGCCGGCATCGTGCACCGCTTGGACAAAGACACTTCTGGCTTGATGGTGGTGGCCAAAACCTTGCCGGCGCAAAACAATTTGGTGCAGCAATTGCAAGCGCGCACGGTCAAACGCATTTACCGCGCAGTGTGCAATGGCATCGTGCCTTTCGATGGCAAAATCGACACCTTAATTGGCCGCGACCCACACAACCGCTTGAAAATGGCGGTGGTGAAATTTGGTGGCAAACAAGCGATTACCCATATTAAAGTGTTGGAACGCTATTTGGCACACAGCTATATTGAGTGCGCCTTGGAAACCGGTCGTACCCACCAAATTCGCGTGCACATGCGCGAAGCCGGCCATCCATTGGCGGCCGATCCGGTGTACGGCAATGTGCGCCATGCCTGCTCAGACACGGTGAAAGAAGTGGTGAAAAACCTACACCGTCAGGCTTTGCATGCTTACCGTTTGAGCTTCATTCATCCGAAAACCGGTGAAACGGTGTCGTTTGAAGCGCCTATGGCGCCAGACATGTACCATTTGTTGTCGGTATTGCGTTTGGAAGCCGGCTTGGACTCATCGTTGCAACACGAAGCCGGTTATTCTGATGAGCATTTCCATGATGGTGACGATGACGATTGGGATGACGACGATGATGTTGAAGTGATTTACGTGCGTGAATAGCAAACCAGACTAAGGATGATCATGCAGTCTTTACCCATAGCTTCAGTGACTGAGCCGGTGTTTGCCGCCGCTTGGCCCGCGCCCAAAGGCGTGAAAACCGCGATTTCAACCCGCCATGGCGGCGTCAGCACCGGTGTGTACGCCTCGCTCAATGTTGGTGCCCATGTGGGCGATGCTGCCGAACATGTGGCGCACAATCGCGCCATCGTGCAACAAGCGGCCAGCGTGCCTTTGGCGTATTTGAACCAAACCCATTCCACCACCGTGGTGACAGCCGAAGCGGCCTTATTGGATTTGCTCGACGCCGATGCCAGTGTCGATCGCAGCGGCAAAGTTGCCTGTGCGGTGATGACGGCCGATTGTTTGCCAGTATTGCTGTGCGATGAAAACGCCACCGTGGTTGGCGCGGCTCACGCCGGTTGGCGCGGCTTAGTCGGTGGCGTCATCGAAAACACCATCGCGGCGATGCAAGCGAGCAGCCCGCTCATGGCGTATTTGGGCCCAGCAATCGGGCCAGATGCGTTTGAAGTCGGTGCCGAAGTGCGTGCTGCGTTTATGGCGCACGATGCTGCTGCCGCCAGTGCGTTTACCGATATTGGCGATGGCAAGTATTTGGCCGACATTTATGCCTTAGCCAAACAGCGCTTACAGGCCGCTGGTGTGACCGCGGTATATGGCGGCGAGTATTGCACCGTCTTGCAGCGTGAGGACTTCTTCTCGTATCGCCGTGATGGTCAAACCGGCCGCATGGTCAGCGCCATTTGGTTGGAATAGCGCGCGTTTAATTTCAGCGCGTTTATAGGCCGCCCAGACAGCATAAGCTCAAACCTCAAATTCGAGGAGCGAGCACATGCGTTGGGCGGCTTGGTGTTTGGGTGTGGTCGGTTGTGCCATCTTGCCGCCGAGGTCGGGCTGGTCGGAGTGGCTTACACCTGTGCTGGTGCTTGGACTGGCGCTGTTACTGCTGACCATGATGTGCAAATGGCGCAAGCTGCGTGTGCTCAAACCTCTATTGTGGCTACTGCTCGGTTTGGCTTATGGCGTGTGGCGTTTTCAGGCCGCTGTGCAAGCACAAATCCCGGTTGATTATCCTGATAGTGTTCAAAGCGTGGTGTTAACCGTGCTCGATGTGGCCAGCGCCAGCGAGCAGTCACAACAATTTCGTGCCGACATTCTTACTACCACGCAACAGACTTACCGCGTCAACGCTTACGATTACCAACAACGGCCATGGCCTGTCGGCAGCGTGTGGCGTTGTCCGGTGCGTCTGCGCGCCAATGTCGGCGTGTTCAATCGCAGTGGTTTCAATCCTGAATCATGGGCGCTGGCCTATGGTCTGGATGGCAGTGTCAGCATAGGCAAACACTGCCTGCGCCGTGGCAACACCACTTCGCCGCAAATCGCCATCAATCAAATTCGTGAGCGCGCATGGCAGCGTTTGCAACACTTACCCAATACACACCAACAAGGCGTGGCCTTGATTGCGGCGCTGAGCATAGGCTTACAGGCCGCTTTGAACGATGATACATGGTTGGCGTTTAGGCAATTGGGCATCGTGCACCTCATCAGCATCTCCGGTGTGCATGTGACCATGTTGGCGCTGCTGACGGCATGGTGCGTGGGCAAGGTTTTGCGCTGTGTGCCGCTGTCGGTGCGCACGCCGCTGTTGTGGCAGATTTGGAGTGGGGTGGCGGTGGCGTTTGCCTATGCTCTGTTGGCTGGGTTTCAAATTCCGACCCAGCGCACGGTGTGGATGTTGTTGGTGTTTGCCATTGCCTTAACATGGCGGCGGCCGACATCGCTGTGGCTAACGTGGTGGCAAGCCTTGGCCTTGGTATTGTTGTGGCAACCGACGGCGGTGTTGTCGATCGGTTTGTGGCTGTCGTTTTCCTTGGTGGCGTCTATGGTGTGGGCAGAACAATCGTGGCGGCGGTTGCGACAACAACAAGGTAGTGCAACGCGGTGGTGGCGCAGCCCGAGCGTGGTATTGCTGTGGCGTGGTCAAGTGGCGGCGTTTTTGTTGACGCTGGTGTTGATTGGGCAATTGTTTCACAGCGTGCCGCTGTTCAGTTCGCTCTATAACAGCATCGCCATTCCATGGTTCAGTTGGGTATTAACGCCGCTGGCGTTGCTGGCGAGTGTGTTGCCGTTTGATGCACCGCTGCAAGCGGTGGCGGCGTTGGCGCAATACAGCATCAATGTCAGTGTGTGGCTGGCGCAATATTCGCCGCAATGGGTGTTGGCACAGGCTCCATGGTATTTGAGTGCGTTGGCACTGGTGGCAGTGGCGGTAATGATGTTGCCAGCGGCGGTGGGTCTGCGCGCGTGGGCGACCATTATTTTATTGGCCTTATGTACTTACAGGCCGCTTGCCTTGGCGCCGCAGCAATTGCAAGTGCAAGTCATCGATGTGGGGCAAGGTTTGTCGCTGTTATTGCAAACGCGTTCGCACCAATTGGTGTTTGATACCGGTCGGGGCAATGCCAATACCGCGGTATTGCCGGCGCTGCAAAGTCTGGGTTTGTACCATGCCGATGCGCTGGTGTTGTCACACCAAGATACCGACCACGATGGCGCGGCACCGAGTTTGCGGCGGCAATTTCGCTTCGATGCGCTGTGGGCAGGGCAAACCGAGGCCTATCCTCAGTGGCAGGCGCAAGACTGTCGCGGTCAAAGCTGGCAATGGGATGGGGTGTGGTTTGAATGGCTAACGCTGCCGCGCACGCAAGTGGCAAACAGCACCAATGCGCAATCGTGTGTGTTGCGGGTGGTCACACAAGGACAAGCGCTGCTGATACCTGCCGACATCGGTGTTGATGAAGAAACGGCCTTGTTAAACCGCTATGGCAAGCAGTTGCGCAGCACGGTATTGGTATTGGGCCATCACGGCTCTGGCAGCTCTAACAGCAGTGCATGGCTGAATACAGTCGAGCCCGAAATTGCCATTACCAGCTCGGGCTTTCGCAACAGCTACCACCATCCAACGACTGAAGTACAAACGCGTTTGCGCGCTCATGGCATTCGGCTGTACCGTACCGATACTCAAGGCGGTCTGGCCATGCTATTGGATGAACAATTACACATCCAGCCACTTACAGGCCGCTTGTATTGGTGGCAACGCAAGCCGTTTGCGGCAACGGATTGAAACAGAGAGACGTATTGAAGCCGTATGCACCATTAAACGTGTCCCAAGAATACCTTGATGATTTTAAAAACGCAGAAGTTATCAGAATGGCGGTGCTGAGTGCGCAGCATTGCCAAACAAGCCAGATAAGTGCTGATTATGGTTGTTTGCAATTGCTGCTATGACGGCTGCACAATACACAAGCGGCCTGTAAACAGATTACAGGCCGCTTTTTATGGTATACAAAAGCTTAAATCACATAATCCACCATGTCTTTTTGGGTAAAGACGCTGATGTGGCTAGGGGTCAAATAGACTTGTTCGCCCAGCTTGAATTGGTGGGCTTGGTGGTGTTGGTGCGGCATCATCACCTCGATGTCTTGACCGGTTTGGTCGTACAAAGACACGCGCACAATTGGGCCTAACACCGAAATGTGGTGGATTTGGGCTTGTAACATTGCGCCTTGCGCTTCGCGAGCGATGGAGAACTCATGCGGGCGGATGTAAGCGGTAGCCGTGCCTTCGTGCCATTTGCCTTGCTGCGGCACTTCGGGATAGCGGAAGTTGCCAATGACCAAATCACCGCGTTCGATATAGCCTTCAAAGCGGTTCACTTCGCCCAAGAATTCGGTCACAAACGCATTGTCAGGCGCATCATACAAGGCGGCGCCGCTGCCGACTTGTTCGACTTTGCCGTGGTTCATCACCACGATTTGGTCGGAGATTTCCAAGGCCTCTTCTTGGTCGTGGGTAACGAGCAAACTGGTAACGTTGAATTCATGGTGGATGTCGCGCAGCCATTGGCGCAATTCCTTGCGCACTTTGGCGTCGAGCGCACCGAATGGCTCATCCAATAACAGCAATTTGGGTTTTACCGCCAAGGCGCGCGCCAAGGCCACGCGTTGGCGTTGGCCGCCAGACAATTGGTGCGGATAAGACTTAGACAACCAATCCAATTGCACCATTTTCAACAATTCGTGCACGCGCTCGGCAATGTCGGCTTTGCTTGGGCGTTGGCTTTTCGGTAACACTTGTAAGCCAAACGCGACGTTGTCAAACACCGTCATGTGGCGGAACAAGGCGTAGTTTTGAAACACAAAGCCAACGCCGCGCTCGCGCACCGATTTGTTGCTGACTTCTTGCTCACCAAAATAGATTTCGCCATTGTTGTGGGTTTCAAGGCCGGCGATGATGCGCAATAACGTCGTTTTGCCGCAACCCGATGGGCCTAACAAAGACACCAATGCGCCAGTAGGCACTTGTAAATTGATGTTTTGCAGCGCATGAAAATCGCCGAAGGATTTGTTGAGGTTTTTGATGGTTATGCTCATGCTTGCGTCTTCTTTACTTGAATTAAATCGGTATCAGGTTTGGCTTCACGCGTGGCAGCACGCAGTTTGCGTTCTTGCAAATGGTTGAGGACGTTTTGCAAAATCAAGGTCAATAAGGCCAAACCTGCAAGCAAGCTGGCGGCGGCAAACGAAGCGACGAAATTGTATTCGTTGTACAAAATTTCCACATGCAAAGGGATGGTATTGGTTTGGCCGCGGATGTGACCAGACACAATGCTGACCGCACCGAATTCACCCATGGCGCGGGCATTGGTCAAAATCAAACCATACATCAGCGCCCATTTGATGTTGGGCAAGGTCACGCGCCAAAACATTTGCCAACCGGAAGCGCCCAAAATCAATGCCGCTTGCTCTTCGCTGTCGCCTTGCGATTGCATCAATGGAATCAATTCGCGTGCGACAAACGGGAAGGTCACAAACAGCGTTGCCAAGATGATGCCAGGGACGGCAAAAATGATTTGGATGTTGTGCGATTCTAACCAGCCACCAAGCAAGCTGTTGCCACCAAACAGCAACACAAACATCAAACCGGCGACCACCGGCGACACCGAAAACGGCAAGTCGAGCAAGGTAGTGAGCAATTGTTTGCCCCGAAAATCGAAGCGCGTGAGCAGCCATGCGATGCAAATGCCCAAGACTGCATTGATGGGCACGACGATGGCGGCGGTAATCAGCGTTAATTTAATTGCCGACAAGGCATCGGGATGGGTTAAGGAGTCTATGTACAGCTGCCAACCTTGGCGCAATGCCTCAAAGAAAATGGCAAACAACGGAATCAGCAACAATGCCGCCAAAAACACCCACGCAATGGCAATCAACACGATGCGCACCCAGCGCGGCTCGGTTAAGCCAGCTTTGGTTTTGAGTTCAATCGGGCTCATATTTTCGCTCCCATGCGACGGCTCACTGCCCATTGGGCGAAATTCAAGGCCGATAAGATGATGAACGAAATCAGCAGCATGAATAAGGCCACGGCCGATGCGCCTTGCACATCAAACAAGTCCAATTTGGCGGTAATCACCAACGGCAAAATTTGCGACACCATCGGAATATTGCCGGCAATAAACACCACCGAACCGTATTCACCGGTGGCACGGGCAAACATCATGCCAAAACTGGTAATCAAAGCTGGCACCAATTCAGGCAAAACCACGCGGCGCACGATGGTCAAACGGCTCGCGCCCATGGTGGTGGCCGCTTCTTCCAATTCCGGTTGCAACTCTTCTAATACGGGTTGAACCGTGCGCACCACAAACGGCAAACTCACCACGATTAAGGCGATGAAAATACCAATCGGAGTGAAGGCGATTTTGATGTTGTAAGGGGTGAACAACTGGCCTATCCAACCATTGGGTGCGTACAAAGTCGCGAGGGTGATGCCGGTCACGGCAGTTGGCAGTGCAAACGGCAAATCCACCACGGCATTGATGAGGCTTTTGCCGGGGAAATCGTAACGCACGATGACCCAAGCGATGAGGGTGCCAAACACCAAATTGGTGGCGGCGGCCCAAAACGACACTTTCAAGCTCAGCCACAAAGCGGCCAATACTTGTGCTTCGGTAATGGTGCGGAAAAATTCGCCCACGCCCATATTGCCCACGCTCAACACCAGCATCACAAATGGCAGCAACACCAAAATAGACAGCCAAAACGCCGACACCGCCAAACTGAATTTAAAACCCGGTAACACCGTGGGTGTTTTCAAAAATAACATGTAGGTTCCCAGTTACATCGCTATGGAATCAAACAGCGCCCTGTAAAGGACGCTGTATTGGATTAAGCCTGTTTATTTCTTGTTCACTTCATCAAACACACCGCCATCTTTGAAGAATTTCTTCATGATCTCGTCCCAAGAGCCGAAGACATCGTTGGCGCGGAAGGTTTCGATGGCAGGGAATTTGTCTTTGTTAGCGGCCAACACTTCGGCATTGCTAGGGCGCAAGTACAGGCTGGCTGCCAATTCTTGGGCTGGTTTGCTCCACAAGTAATCCAAGTATTCTTTGGCCACGGCGCCCGTGCCTTTGCCTTCGACCACTTTGTCGACCACGGCCACAGGGTTTTCAGCCTTGATGGAATATTTCGGGTAGATGATTTCAAACTTGTCTTTGCCAAACTCGCGTGCGGCCAAATTGGCTTCGTTTTCAAACGTGATCAACACATCGCCGATGCCACGTTGTACAAAAGTGGTGGTGGCAGCGCGGCCGCCATTGTCCATCACTGGCACGTTTTTCAAGAACGCGGCCACATAGGCTTTGGCTTTGGCTTCGTCGCCATTGTTGGCTTTTAAGGCTTGGCCGTAAGCGGCCAAGAAGCTGTAGCGACCGTTGCCGGTGGTTTTGGGATGGGCAATGATGATTTGGTTGCCGTCTTTGATTAAGTCATTCCAATCTTGTATGCCTTTTGGATTGCCTTTGCGCACCAAGAACACGGTGGTGCTGGTGAAAGGTACGGCATTGTCAGGCAATTTGGCTGCCCAACCCGGTTGGATTAAGCCTTTGTGCTCCAACAATTCCACATCGCTGGATTGGTTCATGGTCACCACATCGGCTTTCAAGCCATTGGCCACGGCCAAAGCCTGTTTGCTTGAACCGCCATGCGATTGTTCGATGGTGATTTTGGCGCCGCCGTGTTTGGCTGCGTATTCTTTTTCAAATAAAGGATTGTATTCTTTGTAGAAGTCGCGCATCACGTCGTAAGACACGTTCATGATGGTCACATTGCCATCTTTGGCAGGTGCGGCGGCTGAGCTGGCAGAGCCAGTAGCGGCGGGTTTGGCCGCATCACCTGATTGACCGCCACAAGCGCTCAAAGTGGCTGCAGCTGTGAGCATAAGAGCATACGAAGATAATTGACGTAACATGAACGGTATTCCCACAAAGTAATTGATTTGTGGGCATCTTAGAATACCTGTTTGATTTTGAGAAAGAACTAATAGGCTTAACTAAATATGAAAAAATTATATGTGAATGAGTGAAGAAGCGGCCTGTAAACAAATATTGGCATACTATGTGTATCATTGTTTGAGTTAACGCAAACTATGTGCTTACAACACATTTTTACAGAAATACGCATTACAACTATTTAAGCCAGCCATATTCGGTTAATATCGGTCATCATGTATTAACCATGCTTTCCATTTTCTATCTCAATCATTGTACAAGGAATTGTCATGAAAACGTCAAAATTCTTCAAGAGCGCGTTGACTGTTGCCGCGGTGTTCACACTGGTGGCTTGTTCCAGTCATACCAAAGTCAGCGCCGATGGCGCCACCGATGACCCACGTTGGCCGAAACCTGAAGCATCGACTTTCAATAAACACAAAGGCATTTTCCCTGATCCTTCAAGCTTGGCGCAAGTCAAAGCCGGTGTGACCAAAGACCAATTGTATTACCTATTGGGTCGTCCGCATTACAACGAAGGCTTTGTTGGCGTGCGTGAGTGGAATTATTTGTTCCATTTCCATACTCCAGGCCAAGGCACCAATGGCGTGACCACTTGCCAATTCAAAGTCTTGTTTGACAAAGACAAAATCGCGCAAAACTTCTATTGGAACCCAGTAGACCCAAGCACTGCCTCTTGCCCACCTGCTGCGCCAGCGCCTAAAGCCGCGCCAGTCGGCACTCAGCGCTACACCATGAACGGCGACGCCTTGTTTGCGTTTAACCGCTCAGGCGCCGGCGACTTGTTAAGCGGTGCGCGTGGTGAGTTGGACAATTTGGCTGGCCGCATCAGCAAGTTTGACCGCTTAAGCTCAGTGGTGGTGGTCGGTCATACCGATTACATCGGCAGCGATGACTACAACCAAGCCTTGTCACAACGCCGTGCCCAAACCGTGGCCAATTACTTGTCTAGCCGCGGCGTGCCAGCCAGCGTCATCAGCGCCCAAGGTGCCGGTGAAAGCCAACCTGTGGTTCAGTGCAGCGAAAAATTGGGTCGCAAAGAATTGATTGCCTGCTTGCAGCCTAACCGCCGCGTCGAAATCCAAGTGACTGGTTCTGGCGTGTTGAACTGATAGACAGAGCACATTGACAGCTTTTGACCAAACCCAGCTACGGCTGGGTTTTTGTTTGCCTGGCTTGCTTTAATTGGCACTTGTTCACATAATGGAGTGTCATTTTTTAAAGGTGGTTGTATGTTTATCAGTACCCATGCCTACAGTGCCCAAGTGTTGGGGCAACGTGAATCTGAAACTTTGCCGCAATTCATGCAGGATTTGGCACAGTTGCGACGTTTACAGGCCGCATGGGCCACCAGCAAAATCACCCACCGCACCGCACAATTATTGCAATTGGCTGAGCGCATCGCCGCGGCCAAAGACGAATTGGCAGCGGCCGTGTGCATGGAAGTGGGGCGTTGTCTGCGCGAATGCGAGGCCGAAATCGACAAGACCGTCGATTTAATCCGCTATTACGCCAAACTCGCGCCCGAATTGCTCGACAGCAAAACCATCACCACCCAAGCGAGTTTGTCACAAGTGCGCTTCGAGCCTTTGGGCTTGGTCTTGGCAGTGATGCCGTGGAATTATCCGGTGTGGCAAATCATGCGTTTTGCCGTGCCGGCTTTGTGCGCTGGCAATGCGTGTTTGGTCAAACCCGCACCCAGCGTGGCGCAAGTCACGGCCAAATTGATGGCTTTGGTTGACGACACCATGCCTTTGCACGCCAGTTATATAGACCACGATTTAATCGAAACCGCAATCGAACACGCCGATGCGATGGCGTTTACCGGCTCTACCGATACCGGCCGCTATTTGGCCAGTTTGGCTGGCAAACATATTAAAAAATGCGTGTTGGAACTCGGCGGCAGCAATGCTTTCATCGTGCTTGACGATGCCGATGTCGAACAAGCGGCGCACGACGTGGTGTACTCGCGTTTTCGCGATGCCGGCCAATCGTGCAATGCTGCCAAACGCCTGATTGTCACGCCTCAAATCGCCGATGCCTTAATTGAACGCGTGGTGGCCTTGTCCAAACAATTGGTGATGGGTGACCCAATGCGGCCTGAAACCACTTTGGCGCCGCTGCACACGCAAGCCTTGCAGCAAAAAGCGCATGCGCAAGTGCAAGACGCGCAAGCACATGGCGCCCTAGCACTGTGTGGCGGCGTATTGCCCACAGGACAAGGCTATTTCTATCCAGCCACGGTGCTCGACCATGTCAATTCTGATTGCCGCGTTTACAGCGAAGAAGTGTTTGCACCGATACTGAGCGTGTTGCGCGCGGCCGATGAAGCCGATGCCATCCGTTTGGCCAACGACACTTGTTTTGGTTTGGGCGCAGCGGTTTACAGCCAAAATACCGAACACGCGTGGGCCTTGGCGCAAGCCTTACAGGCTGGCTCGGTATTCATTAACCGCCATACCAGCAGCGATTTGCGTTTGCCGTTTGGCGGCATCAAGCAATCGGGCTTCGGGCGCGAGCTGTCTGAATTTGGCTTGTATGAATTTGTGAACGTGAAATCGTATTGGCAAAAATAAATGTGTTAACAAGTCTTTAAGTATTCATGCTAGGGCAATTGGTTTATAATGCGCGCTTTTCATTAACGCATGTTTGAATCATGTCCGCCCCACACAACACACACGCCACAGCACCGGCTGCCACAGCCACACCCAATACGCCATCTGATTTGATTTACGGTTTGAATGACAAACCCAAACCTATCGTGGCGTTTTTTGCTGCCTTACAGCATTTGCTCGCCATTTTGGTGCCCATCGTTACCCCCGGATTCTTGATTTGTAAGGCTTTGGGCGTGAGCGAGGCCGATACCAATTTGATTCTGGCCATGTCTTTGGTGATTTCCGGCATCGCCACCTTCTTGCAATGCAAAAAAGTTGGCCCGTTTGGCGCTGGCTTGCTCATCGTCCAAGGCACGAGTTTTAACTTCATCGGCCCCATTATTGCCATCGGCAGCGCCATGGTGGCTGCGGGCACGCCAGTGAACACGGTCATGGCTTCCATCTTTGGCGTGGTCATCGCGGGCTCGTTCATCGAAATGGGCGTGTCGCGCGTGTTGCCGTGGGTGAAAAAACTGATTACGCCGTTGGTAACCGGTGTGGTGGTGTTGCTCATTGGTTTAACCTTGATTAAAGAAGGCTTGGTGAGCATGGGCGGCGGCTATTATGCGATGCAAACCAAGACGTTTGCCAATCAAGAAAACCTGATTTTATCGGGCACGGTGTTGGTGTTAATCATCTTGCTTAACCGCGTCAAAATCACTTGGGTGAAATCCTCGTCTATCTTAATCGCCTTGGTGGTTGGTTATGCTTTAGCCGGCTTTATGGGCTTGTTAAACTTCTCGGCCTTGCACAATGCGCCAGTGTTTCAAATCCCGAAACCGATGCATTTTGGCTTGAGTTTTTCATGGTCGCTGTTCATCCCGATGATTTTCATTTACTTGGTGACTTCTTTGGAAGCCATCGGCGATGTCACCGCCACCAGCAAAATTTCCAAACAAGCGGTCGAAGGCCCAGAGTGGATGGCACGCGTCAAAGGCGGCGTGTTGGTCAATGGTGCTAACTCGTTCTTGGCCGGTTTGTTCAATACCTTTCCAAGCTCGGTGTTTGCGCAAAACAATGGCGTGATTCAGTTAACATCTATTGCCAGCCGCTATGTGGGTTTGTGGATTGCCGCTTTATTGGTGTTATTGGGTTTGTTCCCAGTGGTGCCAGCGGTGATACAAGCCGTGCCTGAAGCGGTATTGGGCGGCGCGGTGATTGTGATGTTCGGTTCGGTGGCTGCTTCTGGCATCAATATTTTGTCGGGCACCACCTTAGACCGCCGTGCCTTGCTCATCATTGCCGTGGCCTTGGGTCTGGGCTTGGGCATCGCGCAAGTGCCACAATACTTGGAACACATGCCCGAACTTATCCGCAATATCTTCAGCTCAGGTGTGGCCACCGGTGGCATCGCTGCCTTGGTATTGAACTGGTTATTGCCAGAGAACAAACCGGCTAATTGAGTTTTCACTTGATTTAAATTCAGCAAAAACAACATTTTAAGCGGCCTGTAAGTGTTTACAGGCCGCTTTTTTGTGCACTGTTCACGCCAATTTCACTTAGCACTCACATGCACTGGGTATATTGACTGCACATTCAATGAACGAGATTTGCAGTGGCACAGAGTCAAAAAGCCTTGCTGCGCAGCCTGCTCAAGCGGCTGTTGCTGGTATTGGGCATGTGGTTTGTGTTGCACAGCGTGTTTGTGACGGTCGATGGCATGAGCCAGCCGCAACGCACCGCTGATGTGGCAGTGGTATTGGGCACGACAGTGCATCCCGATGGCAAAGCATCGCCGTGGTTGCAAGCGCGCTTGGCGCGGGCGCTGGAGTTATACCGTCAAAACCAAGTACAAAACATCATGGTCAGCGGCGGCACCGGCATAGAAGGGCATGATGAGGCGCAGGTGATGCGCGATTATTTGCTACAACACGGTGTGCCTGAACGGGTGATTTGGGTCGACAGCCATGGCGACAATACCGGCCTAAGCGCCGAACACGCAGCGGCCTTGATGCAAAAACAAGACTGGTATAACGCCATCGTGGTGTCACAATTTTTCCATGTCAGCCGCGCCAAAATGCAGTTTAAAAAAGCCGGCATCGCCGAGGTGGAAACCGCCAGCCCAAAGTTGTTTTCGGTATTTGAATTCGTGCCCTTGTGGCGCGAATGGCCAGCGTATTATGTGCATTGGTTGGGCTTAAAAGCCCATTAATGTACGGTGTTGGCGGTTCAAATACCGATTTTAGAGTGATGTTGGCGTAAGCGTTATGACTTCAGAAAAGACCATAATAAGCGGCCTGTAACACGTTTACAGGCCGCTTATTATGGTGCGGTTGGTTTGATGATACATGTGTTGATACTGCTTATGGTAATGGCGCAGCGATGCTAGTTTTAAACTGCGTGTGTCAATACAAGGTCGTGTTTGAATACAGACCAAGCTGATATGGATGATGTGAAGCCTGAAGTCAGTTTAAACAGACAAAAAAGCGGCCTGTAAACAGTTACAGGCCGCTTGTTCTTGCAGTTTGGATGTGTTTATTTGCGCAAGACGCGTTTGGCAAAGGTAATCAAACCGATGATGAAGCCGGCCAAGCCCAAGAATTTGGCGGTGGTTTCCCAATTTTCCAAAGGCAAGGCCAATGGCGCATCAGAGTGACCTGAAGTAATAGACGCAACAATGATCATCGCCATCACCACGCCCACCAAGCTTTCGCCGACGATTAAGCCAGCGGCAAACAGCGTGCCACGGCGTTCGGCCAAGGCCACGCCTTGTTCGCCACGGGTTTTCTTCATGTGACGGTGTATCCACCATGACAAGATGGTGCCAACAATCAAAGGCATGTTCACAGATGGTGGCAAGTAAATGCCCATGCCGATGGCCAATGCAGGCAAGGCCATGCGGCCGGCAGTGGCTTTTTTCAATACCGCATCAACAATGATGACGGACACACCGATGGCCACACCGATTAAGATGAAATTCCATTGCAAATTGTGGGCAAAAATGCCTTTGGCAATGGTGGTCATCAATGTGGCTTGTGGTGCCGACAAGGCTTGCGCCGCGTCCATGCCTTCGCGTGGCATCGCGCCCGTGAAGCCATAGGCTTGGAACAACAATTCCAACACCGGTGAAATCACCGCCGCGCCGACCACGCAGCCAATAATCAACGCCACTTGTTGCAAAGCCGGTGTGGCGTGCACCAAATAACCGGTTTTCAAGTCTTGCAAATTGTCATTGGAAATGGTGGCCACGGCCAATACGGCAGAGGCGGTAAAGATGGTCAATGCGGTTAAGAATTGCGTACCTTCGGCGTTTTGCAACAAGCCTGTGTTGTCACCGATGAGCAAGAAGGTCAGCGAAATCAGCAATACCGATACGATGCCTATGCCTGAAATCGGGCTAGAAGACGAACCGATTAAGCCGGCCATATAACCACAAGCGGCGGCAACCAAGAAGCCAATGACCACAGCCAAGATGGTGGCGGTGATGACCAAGCCCCAAGCCAAACCCGCAGAAATCGGTGCCGCTTGCACAAAGCTGTAGAAGGTGGCAATCAAAATCAACACCATCAACAGGCTAAAGCCTATCATCGCTTTCGGGCTTAAATCGCGGTCGGCGCGGTGGGTGTTTTGAGCCAATGAAGGGTTTTTAATCGCTTGAAAAGACAAACGCATGCCTTCCCACATCGGTTTGGCCAAGCTAATCAAGGTCCACACCGCGGCGATACCGATGGTACCAGCACCGATAAAGCGCACTTGTTCTTTCCACACCTTCATCGCGTAAGCCGCCATTTCCATATCAGCAGGCATGGGCGCATTGCTGGTCAATACCGGCACCAAAATGCCCCAAGTCATGGCAATACCTATCAAAATCGCCATACCGCCGACGATGCCGACCAAATAACCGGCGCCAAGCAAGGCCAAAGAGAAGCCCATAGGCAATTGGAAAATGGCATTGCCGGATTTAAACCAGTACGACGCACCATCGGCCGCCACGCGCAAACCGTTAATCAAGAAGCTGAACACACCAGCAAACAAGCCACCGGCAACGATTTCTTTGACGCCGCTTTCTTGGTTGGCGCTGGCACTGTCGTCTTGTTCGATTTCGCCGCGTTCATTGACCACACGGCCTTTGGCACCGGCTTTGAGAATTTCCGCCGCGGCCACGCCTTCAGGGTAGGGCAATTCGCTTTTGACCACCATTACATAGCGAAGAGGGATGGTGAAAATCACCCCCAAAATACCGCCGGCCAAGCAAATCAGCGTGGTTTGCCAAAACGGAAAGTCTTGCCAATAGCCGAGCATCAATAAGCCCGGTAACACGAAAATAATGGAAGACAAAGTGCCTGCTGCCGAAGCTTGCGTTTGCACCATATTGTTTTCCAAAATATTGGAATCATGGGCAAACTTCAACACTGCCATGGAAATCACGGCTGCAGGGATGGAGGAGGCGAATGTCAGACCGACTTTTAAACCCAAATACACATTGGATGCGGTAAAAATCACCGTAATGATGGCGCCTAAGATAATGCCGCGAATGGTGAGCTCACGATAATTGGCAAAATGATCGGCGCGAGGTTGTTGATTCATGGATCAAGTCCTTAGCGCTAAAAAATAAACACACCGCCTGCTGCAAGGGCAGGGGTGTTTATCGATGGGCTGACTCTAGAGTCAGTGCATTAGATTGTAAAAAAGATTACAAAGTGCGTAAATTATATCTTAATAATGCTCAAGAAACAGTCTTGACAAATCTTTCATGCTGCTAAAACACCTTTTTGCGCCAGCTAGTTGCAATTGCTCAGCAGAAAAATGAGCATTTTCAGGACAATATGCCCACACTTCTGCACCAGCACTGGCGCCAGATGTGACCCCTGTGATGCTGTCTTCTATCACAATGCAGCTTGATATTGGTGTATCTAAGGCATAAGCTGCTTGTAAATACACATCCGGAAAAGGTTTATTGCGTTTGCAGTCGTGACCACTGAGCACTTGCTTAAAATACTGCTGCAAGCCGACTTTTTGCAATTGCATCTGCACTTTTTCCAAATCGGCACCGGAAGCGCAAGCGATATTGCCTTCAAATACTTGGTGGGCAGCTTGCACGGCCAAGATGCTGTCGGGTATGGCCTCCAATTCCTCGCGCAAGGCTTGATTGCGGCGTTGGTAAAACACCGCCATCCAGTCGTCGTCTATAGAGCGACCGATGTTGGTTTCAATCAGCGCGCTTTCACTGCGCACCATTTTGCCGATGAAGATGCGCATGCACTCCGCCTCGCTTAAGTCCCAGCCTTCATCGTTCAAATAACGGTGCAAGACCCGATTGGTAATCGCTTCGCTGTCGACCAGCACGCCATCACAATCAAACAATACCGCTTGGTGTTTCATATTCTGCTCACAATCGTGTTTTCAAACAGGCAATATGGTAACAGTTTTTTTGAGCAGGCCTGTCAGTTCGCTGGGTACTTAGAGGATTTACAGGCCGCATCAACTGCATCTGCATCGTGATATACGTGTGTGTAGGTCGTTGGCTTAAGAAGTGTTGTAGGGTAGAGGTTTACACAGGAAGTTATTATTGAGTTCAATCATAAGCGGCCTGTAACTCCATTGCGGTACCAATAAATGCTTGTATGGGCAACTGCAGCAGATTGGCCAAGAAAATGAACACAATTAAGATGAAATACAGCTATGGTCTGCGGATAAAAGCCGTATCGAACACACAGCAAAAAAGCCAGCGATTAAGCTGGCTTTTTCTAATTTGGCTCCCCGACCTGGGCTCGAACCAGGGACCTGCGGATTAACAGTCCGTCGCTCTACCGACTGAGCTATCAGGGAATGCGTGAATTATAGCGCCTCAAATTTTGCTGTCAAGCGCTGTAAACCAATACAGGCAATGTTTTGCGGCTGGGTACTGATTTTATTAAGAATTTAATTTTCCCAGTTCCGCACGCATGGCAGCGATGACGGCATGGTAATCGTCTTGACCAAAAATCGCCGAACCCGCGACAAAGGTATCGGCGCCAGCAGCGGCCACTTCGGCGATGTTATTGACCTTAATGCCGCCATCGACTTCGATGGCAATGTGGCGGCCTGATACTTTAGCGTACTCGTCCAATTTCAAACGCAAGGCGCGGGTTTTGTCCAAAGTGGTAGGAATAAAGCTTTGGCCACCAAAACCGGGGTTTACCGACATCAACAACACCATGTCGATTTTATCCAACACATAATCGAGCACATGCAACGGTGTGGCAGGATTGAGCACCAAGCCGGCTTGGCAGTTTTGTGCCTTAATCAAGCCCAAGCTGCGGTCGACATGGCGGCTGGCTTCAGGATGGAAGGTGATGATGTTGGCACCGGCTTTGGCAAAAGACTGAATCAAGTCGTCTACCGGCTCAACCATCAAATGCACGTCCATCGGTACGCTGGCGTAAGGTTTGATGGCTTCACAAATCATCGGGCCAAACGTGAGGTTGGGCACATAGTGATTGTCCATCACATCGAAATGGATTAAATCGGCACCGGCAGCAATGACGTTGGTGACTTCTTCACCCAAGCGGGCGAAGTCGGCAGACAAAATACTGGGGGAAATGCGGTAGTTCATGAGCGTGTCGTTTTTTATCAAAAACGCTATTGTAGCGATTTTGCCGCAGTGCGACCATGCCAATTGGGTCTATAAATCAGATTCTTAGTTCTGAAAACCGCCTATTTACACACATTTACGGCTTGGAGGTTCAGTTTCACACCGTCACTGCTACAATGCAGTCATTCTGTATTTTGGCCATACTCATGGGAATAAAGAGTCCACTCACAAATAACAAATCATTATGGATGTGCGGTTTACTAATGGGAGGTTTGTTATGTATTCAACCTGCGCAAGCGGCGGGATTGAATTGTGATGTCAGACAGTTATCGCTCAGTCAGGCGCAGCAAAACCAATTGCGCTTGTTGCGCAATCAATACCGCATCATGCGCGATGAACAAACGCGCAAAAAGCCATCGGCCACTTCGTCGCGCCGTTATTTGGTGCAAATTTTGATGCAAGACGATTTCAATGAGGGCGCAGCGCGCCAATATGTGAGCCAGAAATACCAATACAATGCCGAATTGGACATGCAAGACTTGCGCATGCAGCATTATTTCTTCAAGGTGTTAACGCCGCAGCAAAAACAACAATGGATACGCTATTGCCAACAATAGCCTTACAGGCCGATGTTTGAGCAGTCAAAGCGGCCTGTAAAACCATAAACAGCAAGCAGCAAGCATGCAGTGATAAAAAAGCCCATCGAACGATGGGCTTTTTGTGCATTAGTGTAGCGGATTTCGCATCACTTATTTCACGTAGTTTTTCACGCCAGCTTCCAATTCAGCTGCTGCGCCTTCAATGCCTTCCCAGCCTTGAATTTTAACCCATTTGCCTTTTTCCAAATCTTTGTAGTGTTCAAAGAAATGTTGGATTTGGTCACGGAGCAATTGTGGCAAGTCTTCCAATTTTTGGATGTCTTTGTACATTTGGCACAATTTTTCCACTGGCACAGCGATGATTTTTGCGTCCACGCCGCCATCATCTTCCATTTTCAACACGCCCAAAGCGCGGCAACGCACCAACACGCCAGATGGCAATGGGAATGGGGTCACCACCAACACGTCGCAAGGGTCGCCGTCACCAGACAAGGTGTTAGGCACGAAACCGTAGTTAGCAGGGTACATCATAGACGTGCCCATGAAGCGGTCTACACACAAAGCGCCGCTTTCTTTGTCGAATTCGTATTTGATTGGAGAAGAAGAGTTGGCAGAAATTTCAATAACCACATTAAAGTCATCAGGGATGCTTTTAGCTGGTTTGATTGCATCAAGATTCATAGTGTCCTCAAGTTATGTTGACGGATAAACCGCGTCATTATAGCAGTATCGCCGTGGCTTACGCGTAAAAAACCGCATTGATGCACATCAAAACAAACTCGCGGGCAGCATGGCCAATTGTGCCGGTGTGGGCAAGACCGCCGCGCTGCGAAACGCCAATAAATCGGGATGGTCGTCACAGTAAATGATGTCAAAAGCCAAGCGCTGGTGGCCGTACAAGCCGCGATGCAACATGTTTGCGGAAAACAACAACACATCGCCGCTTTGCATCGCGATGCGGGTACTGCCGGGCAAATCATCATGCGGCCTGTAAGGGGGTTTGCCCATGCGCACGGCGTATTCTTGTGGGCTGTCCCAGCGCTGATGCGAACCTGCAATCAATTCTAGGCCGCGTTCAGGGCGCAGCGCGATGCGGCAATGCAACACGTTTTGCTGTAACATAACGCTTCTTTGTGCCGCCTCGTCTAAGCCCGTGTATTGCACATCGCGGTGCCAATAATTGTGTTGGTCGCGGTGATAAGGATCGAAAAACAATTGCGTGTTTAAAAAGCGCGGCGCGCGTGGGAAGATGGGCGTGATTTGTGCCAGCAGCGTGGGCGCGGCGATGGTTTGAAACAACACCATTTTGTCTTGTTCCGTAAGAGCAGGGTCGGCGCTTAAGCTGTGGCTGTTGATGAGACCGCGTTGGTAGGCCGCTTGGTGTTGTCGCAGCCAAGCGCGGTGGTGTTTGAGCAGCACGGCTGCTAATGGGGCCAATTGATGCGGCTTGTAAAAGCCTGGCAAGTGCAAATAGCCTTGTTGTTGGTACAATGAGGGCGACATGGCGGCATCCTTGTGGTGACGCCAAGATGATAACAAACGCGCCACGCCCTTGTGCAAATGTGGAAAAACCTAAGGATAAAAACATGTTACCCGATCGTGTGATAGAAAATGTGGATGTGGTATTGCGAACCTTGTTTGCCCCAGCGCAAACCGTGCGCCCATATCCCGATAGCGATGTGGCCGAGGCCGAAATGAGCGAGGAAGAGCGCCAACATGCCTTGGGTTTGATGCGCGTGAACCATGTCGGCGAGGTGTGCGCACAGGCTTTGTACCAAGGCCAGTCTTTGACCGCCCGCGATGAGACCAACCGCGCTGCCTTGCAACACGCGGCGCAAGAAGAAGTCGAACATTTGGCGTGGACAGAAAAACGCATCCAAGATTTGGGCGGGCGCACCAGTTTGCTCAATCCAGTGTGGTATGCGTCGTCTTTGGCCGTCGGCGTGGCCGCGGGCATGTTGGGCGACAAATGGAATTTGGGCTTTTTGGAAGAAACCGAACACCAAGTGACGCGCCATTTGGAAGAGCATTTGCAAGGCTTGCCCGAGCAAGACGCGAAAAGCCGCGCCATTGTCGAACAAATGCGCACCGACGAAATGAAACACGCGCACATGGCGCAAGAATTTGGCGCCGCCCCGTTGCCCAAGCCGGTGAAAGACGTGATGGCGGCGATGTCCAAGGTGATGACCACCATCAGTTATAAGATTTAAGCACTGTCTGTTTAGATAGGCTTCATCGTTACATCAAATGCGGCCTGTAAACCTTCTAAGCGGGGTTTACAGGCCGCTTGCTTATAATATGGTTGATGTATTTACGCCTTGCTTAGTTAGACTGTGGTGGTGTAGGGAGATGGCGACAAGAGGGTAGGGTAAGTTGGGATTGGGTGTTTCTATTACAGGTTTGATGGTGTGGCTGCTTTTAATGCTGCATCTGATTCTGTATATAAACATGATCAGTGATTTTAGAAAGCGGCCTGTAAGGTGTTTAAAAACCTTACAGGCCGTATGTTTAAGCTGAAGAAACTCAAATCGCCAATAAATTCGCCTTGGCCGGTCGTTCTAAATGGGTGTGGAAATAATCGGTGCGGTACAGGCGTTCGGTTTGGGCGAAGGTGCGCAAGACTTGGCGGCGTTTGCAGCGGTAAATCAGTTGCGGCACATGGCGGTATTCCATGCGGATTTGGCGTTCGTATTCTTGAAAGCGTTCGGCATCGGCGCTGAGTATGCCCAAGTCTATGTCCAATACCCAGTGCACATCGTCAGGCTCCAAACGCGTGTCTGCGCCATGGTGGGCGGTGGCCAAAATCCAGCGGTAAATGCGCTCGGCGCTGTCCTGCGGCAAGATGTCATGCACATGGCTGAGCATCAGTTGCGCGCTTTTCAATTCATTGTCGCTGCGTTTGGGGTCGTACACCACATCGTGGTAGAACAAGGCCAGCGCCACTTCGGCAGGGCGTTGCATCATGGTTTGGCAACGTTGCCACCACGACAGGCATTCGTGTAAGTGTTGGACGGTATGGTAATGGCGTTGCGGCTCGGCATAAGCATGCAAAACACGGTGTAAATCGGGTGCGCTGTGCGTGGGTGCCAGTGTGAGCCACACTTGCTGCCATACCTCGTCCAAGACTTGCTGCCATACCTCGTCCAAGATTTGGGTATCAATGACCATGTTGAAGCTGCCTTTTGTATCAGTGCAGCTGCAAGACTAGCATAATCGAATAATTAATCTCAATTTTTTATGGCCAACAAGTGTGTGATATCAAATAGTTGTTGCTTGCGCTATCATTTCTTGCGCATGTTGTAAGGTGGTTGGGGTGATGGTTTCGCCGCCGAGCATGCGCGCAATTTCCTCGGTGCGTGCCTCAGCCGACAACTCATGCAAATGGCTGAGGGTTTCGCTGCCCATGTCGCGTTTGCTCACCTGCCAATGCTGATTGCCAAACGCCGCCACTTGCGGCAAATGGGTAATCGCCAATACCTGATAGCGCTGCCCCAATTCGCGCAACGTCTTGCCCACCACTTCGGCGACGCGGCCACCGATGCCGCTGTCGACCTCGTCAAACACCAAAGTCGGCACACTGGTCAAGCGGCTGGTCACCACTTGCAAGGCCAAAGAGATGCGCGACAATTCACCGCCTGAGGCCACTTTCGCCATCGGGCGCAGTTCGCCACCTTTGTTGGCGGCCACCAAAAATTGTATGTGTTCCAAACCGTGGCTGCCAGCGGCGCTGGGCAGCAATTCCACCGCAAATTTCGCCCCTTCCATGGCCAAGCCTTGCATGCGCTCACTGGTATCGCGGCCGAGTTGGTTGGCCGCCTGTTTGCGCGTCGCCGTCAGCTGTTTGGCCAATTCGGTGTAAATGCCTTCTGCTGCTTGCGCGGCCGCTTCCAAGGCTTGGGTGTCGCTGCTGCGTTCTAATTGGTCTAAAGCGGCCTGTAATTGCTGCTCTTTCGCTGGCAATTCTTCTGGCTCGATGCGGTATTTGCGCGCCAAGCTGTTCAGCGTTTGCAAGCGTTCGGCCTTGATGGCCAACTCGTCGGGGTTGATGTCGACATCGGCGCTGACATCGCGCATGCTCGAGGCCACTTCGGCCAATTCCGCTTCCACCGCTTCCAATAAGGCCAAGCTTTCTTGAAAACGCGGCTCGTGCGCCGCCAGCGTGCTTAAGCGTTGGTGGCATTGGTAGAGGCGGTGTTGTACCGAATCGTTTTCATCTATCGCTTCGGCCACCCATTGCGCCGCTTCGAGGATGTCGGCGGCGTGGGCGAGGCTGTCGTGCGATTGGTTCAATTCTTCCCACTCATGCGCCGCCAATTGGTGTTGCGCCAAGTCTTGCAGCTGCCATTGCAAACGCTCGCGCTCCAATTGCAACTGCTCGCCTTGTTGTAAGGCGTCTTGCAATTGCTTACAGGCCGCTTGCCATACCGAATATGCCTGTTTGACGTCTTGTGCCAAACTCAAGCTGCCGGCATAGGCATCAAGCAAATAGCGCTGCGTCGGTTCTTTGTTGAGGGATTGGTGCACGTTTTGGCCGTGGATGTCGACCAAGGTTTCACCGATGTCGCGCAATTGCGCCAGCGTTGCCGCTTGGCCATTGATGAAGCTGCGGCTCTTGCCTTTGGCGTCGATGATGCGGCGTATGCTCAATTCCGCCTCATCTGCGCCGAGCAAACCTTGCTCTTGCAAGGCGGCCTGTAAATGCGGCAAGTCGGCGATGTCGAATAAGGCCGAGAGTTGGGCTTCTTTTTGACCGGTACGCACTTGCGAATAATCGGCCTTGTCGCCGAGCAGCAAACCCAGAGCATCGAGGGTAATGGATTTGCCGGCGCCGGTTTCGCCGGTAATGACGGTCAAACCGGTTTGAAAATTCAGGTTCAGTTCATCAACGATGACAAAGTCTTTTAGCGATAACGCAAGCAGCATAAGCGTCCTTAGACGAGTTGTTCGCCCCAATGCAGTTTGGTGCGCAGGGTTTTGTAGTAATTGTAATCGGCAGGGTGCAACACGCGTAAGGTATTGCGGTAGCGGCGGATGGAGATGCGGTCCAGTTTTTGCAAATCCAGCACCGATTGGCCATCAAAATGCACGCGTGCGTCCATGCCTTTGGTAATCACCACCTCGATTTCACAGGTGTCGGAAATGACGATGGGGCGATTGGTCATGGACTGCGGGCAGATGGGCACCAAGGCCAAGGCATGCATGGAGGATTGCAATATCGGCCCGCCGGCGGCCAAAGAATAGGCAGTAGAACCGGTGGGCGTGGACACAATCAAGCCGTCGCTGCGTTGGGTATAGACAAACTGGCGGTTGATGAATACTTCAAATTCGATCATCTGCCCTAAGCCGCCGCGTGAAAACACCACATCGTTTAAGGCCAGTGATTGTTTGACGATTTGGCCGTCGCGCAACACTTGGCTTTCCAACAAAATCAAATCTTCGGGCAGGTATTTGCCCGTGAGCATATTGAGCAAATCGGCTTGCAGGGTTTCCAATGGCACTTGGGTTAAAAAGCCCAAACGGCCAACATTGACGCCGATAATCGGCACATTGAACGGCGCAATTTTGCGCGCCACCGATAAAAACGTGCCATCGCCACCCAAGACCATCACCAAATGACACAGCTTGCCCAAATCGGCTTTGCTGGCAAATTCACATTGTTCCAGTTGCGGCAAGTCCAGCAATTCAGGGCGGTTGCTTTCATCGAGATACACTTGCAAACCTTCGTTTAGCAAAGTGTGGACAATTTTGGCTAATGGTTCAAATGCTTGCGGCGTGTCTTGGCGACAGACGATGCCTATGCGTTGAAATTGGGTGGTGAGCATGTTGTTCCAATGTGTCAAACCTGCGTAACTTTACCGCAAACTTTCGTCTCTGACATCAATCTTGACGCCACAAAGCCGCGAATTCTTCGCGCGCGTGCAAGACTTTGGGGGCGATGACCAGTTGGCAATAGCCTTGGTACGGGTGCAAGCGGAAGTAATCGTCGTGTTCGGATTCGGCCGGGTAAAACGTGGATGCGGCCTGTAACTCGGTCACAATGGGCGCGGCATGCTCGGCTTGAGTCGCGGCGATTGCCGCTTCTGCCTCGGCGTGTTGGGCTGCATTCAAGTAATAAATGCCAGAGCGGTATTGCGTGCCGACATCATTGCCTTGGCGGTTCAGCGTGGTCGGGTTGTGGGTGGCAAAGAAAATGTCCAACAATTGGGCATAGCTGATGGTGTTTTCATCAAAATCGATTTTCACCGCTTCGGTGTGACCGGTATTGCCAGTACACACTTGCGCATAAGTAGGATTTTCGGTGTGGCCAGCGGTATAGCCGCTTTTGACGGCGTGCACGCCTTGCAGCGAAGTAAATACCGCTTCTAAACACCAAAAACAGCCGCCAGCGACGATTGCAGTTTGCATGGGGATTCCTTTCAATGTGGGCGCGAACAAGGTGCCGATTTAAGGCAATGCGGCAATGGCGGCATTGAACAATTCAAAAAAGGCGACATCGTCGACAGCCGTGGCCCAATTCACATTCGGCACGGCCTTGGATTTGTTCCACCAGTCTACCACACAGGCACCCATGGTGAGCTGGCCTTGGGTTTCCACCGCCACATGCACGCGTTTTTGTTCAAACAGCTCAGGGAAGATCGCGCAAGCGATGGCGCAAGGGTCGTGCAAAGGCGCGCCGCCTTCATGCAAAGACGCTTGCTCATGGCGCTCATAATGGTCGAGCAAAGTGGCCAAACGTGGGCCATTGTCATTGCCCATTTGCGCCAAGTCTTGGATGCGCGCTTGGGTGAGTAAGGCTTGGTGGGTGACGTCCAAAGGCAAGATGCGTAGCGGTACACCGGCCTGTAACACTATTTGCGCCGCATGCGGGTCGACATAAAAATTGAATTCGGCCATCGGCGTGACATTGCCAGGGTGGAAAAAACTGCCGCCCATGATGACGATTTCCTTGATGCCGCGGGCGGCTTCGGGCGCGAGGCTGAGCATTTGCGCGATGTTGGTCAATGGGCCAACGGCGCAAATGGTAACGCTGTAAGGCTCGACATGGGTGAGCATGTCGACCATGTAAGCGACCGCGTGCAAGACTTTCAGCGGCGTTTGTGCCTTGTGCAATTGCATGCCGCCCAAGCCATTGTGACCGTGCACATGTTGGGCGGTGACCAAGGATTTGATGAACGGTTTTTCGGCACCGGCATACACCGCCATATCGCTGCGACCGGCCCAATCTGCAATCACACAGGCATTTTTGCTGGTATTGTGCAGCGACACATTGCCGGCGACGGTGGTCAAGGCCAAGACCTCGACCAAATCCAGTTTTTCCAAACCGAGCGCCATCAAGATGGCGGCGGCATCGTCTTGACCGGGGTCGGTATCGATGATGAGCTGGGGTTTGCGGCGATTGCGGCTTAATTCTAAATAGCGTTGGGCGTGGGCTGTCATAACGGGTAAAATAGCGGGCTATTAATCAAGGATGAATGAATGCGTTTGATTCTAGCACCGATGCAAGGCTTGGTGGACGATGTGATGCGCGATGTGTTGACACGAATTGGCGGGTTTGATGCATGCGTGAGTGAATTTGTGCGGGTTACCCACACGGTGCATGGGCGCGGCGTGTGGCTGAAGCTGGTACCAGAATTGGAATATAATACTCAAACTTTTGCCGGAGTCGATTGTACTGTGCAAATTTTGGGTTCAGACGCAGACAATATGGCACTCAATGCGCTAGAAGCATTGAAGTACGGTGCCAAGAAAATTGACATCAATTTCGGTTGTCCTGCCCCTACCGTCAACCGCCATCAAGGTGGTTCAGTGTTGTTGCGAGAACCACAACGAATCGAACACATCGTCAGCACCGTGCGTGCAGCCTTGCCAGAACACATTCCATTGAGCGCAAAAATGCGCTTGGGCTATGAGGACAAGGCCTTGTTCTTGGACTGCGCCCATGCCATCGAAAACGGCGGTGCTTGCGAGGTCACCGTGCATGCGCGCACCAAAATCGAAGGCTATGAGCCGCCTGCGCATTGGGTATACGTCAAGCGCATATGCGAGGCTTTGCACATTCCGGTAATCGCCAATGGCGATGTGTTTACCTTGGACGACTACAAGGCGATTAAGGCCGAATCGGGTTGCGACAGCGTGATGCTCGGTCGCGGTGCGGTGCGCCGTCCTGATTTGGCGCGCCAAATCATGCGTTATGAACAAGGTTTAGACCCAGCTGCGATGGCGTGGCCTGAGGTGATGGAGTGGGTGCGCTTGTTTTTCCAATTGTGCGAAACCAAGGCCGGCGATTCCAAATACCCGATGGCACGATTGAAACAATGGTTGGGCATGATGAAATTGGTCTATCCCGAAGCGGTGGTGTTGTTTGAGGCGATACGGCCATTGAAACTCAACCACGAAATTGCACACGTATTGAAAGCGGCCTGACATGTATTTGATTCAATCAGCTCACAATGAACAATTAAAACGCTTGAGCAAGCTGCTCAAACAAGCGAAAACGCGGCGCGAACTGGGTTTGGCGGCGATGGAAGGCGTGCATGTGTTGCAAGCGTATTTGCACACGGGTGCGCTGCCTGAGCAGGTGTTTGTGTCGGAAAAACGCGCCGAACACGCCGAAGTGGCCAAACTCTTGCGCCGCTTGCCCGCAGGGGTGGTGCATGTGGTCACTGGCGATGCCTTAAGTAAAATCACCGCTTTGACCGAGGCCGACGATGTCATCAGTGTGATTAGGCGGCCTGTAAACGCCGCTTTGCCCACTTCTGGCAATGGCATGTTGCTCGAAGACGTACAAGACCCCGGCAACATCGGCACCATCATCCGCTGCGCCGCGGCCGTGGGTTTGGATTGGCTATTGCTGAGCAAAGGCGCGGCCGATGTGTATTCGCCCAAGGTGTTGCGCGCGGCCATGGGTGGACATTTTGGCTTAGCCATATATACCGATGTCGATGCCTTGGCTTGGGCGGCACAGTTTACAGGCCGCTTGTGGATGACGGCCTTGGGGCAAGACAGCGACAGCTTATACGATTTGGATTTGAACCAAGATGGCGCATGGGTAATGGGCAATGAGGGCAATGGCATCAGTGAACCATTGCTGGCACTGGCGCCTAAGACGGTGCACATTCCGATGCACGCACACACCGAATCTTTGAACGTGGCCATGGCGGCGACGGTGTGTGTGTTTGAACAACAACGACAACGATTACAACACGCAGTGAAAGCATAAAGGTACACAATGAGCGATATTTTGGATTTACAACAACAATTGGCGGCATTGCTGCACCCACACACCGAAGGCGACACCATGCGTGTGGACGAGGTGCAAGGCTTTATGTGTGCGGTCTTGTCTGGCCCCGATGCTGTCAACATCGAAGAATGGTTGCCGGAAATTTTGGGTGATGAAGCCTTGTTTTCTGACGCTGAAAAAGCGGTGGCTTTGAAATTGATTACCGCGCTGGCCGAGGCGTGGCAAGCACAATTGCAAGCGCGCGAACTGACTTTGCTATTGGAAGACGACGAAGACGGCGAACCAGATTACCAAACTTGGGCCAATGCCTATTTGTTTGCCTTGGACGTGGTCGATACCGACTGGTTTGAAGCGGCCAATGATGAAGAATTTGAAGACAGTTTTTACCCAATGATGGTGGTGGCCGGCATTTACGATGAAGAAGGCATAGACATCAGCCCGAAAGAGCGCAAAGAATGCACCAGCCAATTGGCGGCCACAGCCGAGCAGTTCTACCACTACTGGCAAGCGGTGAAAAACAAACCGCAAACCGTGTTCCGTGGTGGCGAAAAAATCGGTCGCAACGATGCCTGTCCTTGTGGCAGTGGCAAAAAATACAAAGCGTGTTGCGGTAAGGCATAAACGCGATGTTGCGCAAGACATGGTGGCACAGACAGTGGAAAAAACTGCGTGCCAAAGTGCCTACCCACGATGAAATCTTTGCCAGCCGTTGGCTCAAGCCGTTGGCACCGTATTTCAATAAGCCGTATTTTTGGGTGGGCTCGCGCCGCAAAGTGGCGTTGGCGGTGGGCATAGGTTTGTTTGCCGGCATGATGCCCGGGCCGACACAAATGCTCACGGCCTTGCTGCTGGCCTATGTCTTGCGCGCCAATTTGCCGGTATCGTTGGTGACGACGCTGTACACCAATCCTTTGACCTATTTGCCGCTGTATTACGCGGCGTATGAGCTGGGTTGGTATGTGCTCGCCGGCCAAAATGGCGAAGCCATGATGTCGTTTGCCGATTGGAAACAAGTGATGGGCAATGGCAGCGAGCTCAGGCATGCGCTGGCCGAGCAAGCGCGCTATTTGCTGGTGGGCGTGCCCATGTTGTCGGGCAGTTTGGCCGTCATCGGTTATGTGACGGTACGGGTGGTGTGGCGCTGGCGCACCACCTATAAATGGCGCCATCGCCATGTTGACGATGGCCAAAAATAGACTGCCGCGCTGAAAGCGCAGCGCTTGCGCTGTCGCAACACACTGTTAAGCTGGGGCTGTTATGCTATAAATGTGTACATCTTCAGGTAAAAACCGCTTATGTCCATCAAAATCACACAGATGAACGGATACCATCTGTATCAAAAACCCCATTCCCAACATGTGTTGCCCTTGCTGTTAGAGCCCAGAAGCGCCGCCGTATTGCAGGTGTTTGGCACCGGTCACCCAAAGCGCCATGTGCGTTTGGTGCAGTGGCAAACACAGCCTTATATTTTAAAATGTGACCAAGAGCCGGAAACGCGGCCTGAAAAAATCCTGATGAATATCTTGTTCGGTTCGTTTTACGCGCGCTTGATGCGTTTGACCGAAAAAGCCAAGCGCCAAGGCTGTCAGGTGTTTCAAGACGTGTATGCGGTGAAGGAAAAGCGCCGCTTGCGCATGAGCAGCGAGGCGATGGCGGTATATGAATACATAGAAGGTACCCCCTTAGACCAACTGCCCAATCGCGCCGATTACCATGCGCAAATCATTACCTGTGTGTTGCAATTGCATGCGGCCGGCTTGGCATCGAATGATTTGCACTATGGCAATTTTATTTTGACTCCTGATGGCGACATCAAAATCATAGATTTGTCGTGCAAAGGCAGCATCAAAGTGTGTCAGGCCAACGATGTGTTGAAATTACAGCGTTACCTAGACCCAGAGCTGCACGGCCACGGTTGGGTGTATCATCTGATACGCGGCAAAGAAGCGTGGCGGGCCAAATGGCGCGCCTACCGCCGCAAACACCGCGATGAAAAATAATCCCGCTGCGGCTGCCTTTGAAATAAGCGGCCAGCAGCACAATCAACAGAAAGCACGCACACAAGATGAAACGCAGTCTGACCACAGGTGAAATCGCCTTGGCGCAAGTGATGTTCCAACACGCCATCGATTACACCGCTGTACAACTGGTGTTTGACAGTTGGTGGCAAAAACGCAGCAAAACCGCTTTGGCGCCAAACGGCAATATCTATTTTCCCAGCAATGCCCGCTGTGAGGATTTTTCCTTGGCGCCGCCGCACCTGCAAGTGTGGTTTATGCATGAGATGACGCATGTGTGGCAATACCAACGCGGCTATTCGGTATTGAAAGCAGGCGTGGTGTTGACCTGTCGCGGTGGCTACAAACAAGCGCGTGCCTACCAATACTTACAGGCCGCTTGTACGCAGATTAAGCCGTTTCATTTGCTGAATATGGAACAGCAAGCCGAGGTGGTGGCGCATTATTTTGCTGCCCACCACCTGCATTTTCAGCAATACCAAAGCCGTTTGCCGCTGCTGGCGCAATGCATACAGCCGTTTCTAAACCATCCCACCTGGCTGGGCTTGTTGCCCACGCATAGCCGTTGTGCTTAATTAGAGCTATATAAGCGGCCTGTAAACAACAAAACACCCAAGCGAGCTTGGGAGTTTTTGAATGAATGGATTAATGCTGGTGCGATTGGTTATTGTAAATACTCATCAACATGCCCAGCATGATCATGATGGACAGCGTGGCCGTACCGCCGTAGCTGACCAAAGGCAAGGGCACGCCTACTACTGGCAAGATGCCGCTGACCATGCCCATGTTCACAAACGCATAACAGAAGAAGGTCATGGTAAAGGCGGCGGCGACGGTGCGCTCATACAAAGTGCGTGCGCGTGCGCTGATCATCAGGCCACGGCTGACGATGAACACATACAACACCACCAAAATCACATTGCCAACCAAGCCAAATTCTTCGCCAAACACGGCAAAAATAAAGTCGGTGGTGGATTCGGGGATGTAGTCCAAATGGGTTTGCGTGCCATTGAGCCAACCTTTGCCCCACACGCCACCTGAGCCAATCGCAATCATTGATTGCAAGATGTGGTAACCGGCGCCCAATGGGTCTTTGGTTGGGTCGAGCAAGGTCAATACGCGCGTGCGCTGATAATCGTGCATGCCGTATTGCCACATCAGCGGCATGGCGGCAATGGCGGCGATAATGGTGGCAAACAACACCCGCCATGACAGGCCGGCAAAAAACACCACAAACAAACCTGAGGCCATGATCAAGGTGGCCGTACCCAAATCGGGCTGTTTCAAAATCAAGAACACCGGCACCATGATGATGCCGATTGCGCCCAGATAGTGATACCAGCGCAAGTCGGTGTCGTAGCGTTGGAAATACCACGCCACCATCATCGGCAAGCCGATTTTCATGATTTCAGACGGCTGAATGCGGATGGGACCGATGTCCAACCAACGGGTAGAACCGTTAACGGTAACGCCAAACAATTCCACCGCCAGCAGCAATACCACGCCGCCGATATAAGCGGGCAAGGCCAAGCTGGCCAAGATTTGCGGCTTGATGCGCGCCAAACCCCACAACAGCAAGAAACCGATGAAGGTGTGCAAGGTTTTCTTTTCCAATTGCACAAATTCTTGGCCGTCGGCGGAGTAGAGCAAAAACAGACTCATCACATAAATGATGAGCATCGCCAAAATCATCCACTTGTCTATCGGATCGAGGATGATTTGCTGTAAGCGTTTTAAAGGATGGCTGTCTGAAATCATGGTTTCACACCTGATGCTGCTTGTGGGGCTTGACGAGCGGTGGCAAATGCGGCCTGTAACGATGCCAACGAGGTTTTGCTGCCTTCAGAAATCAAGGTTTCATCGGCCAAGACGGTCATGCCTTGCGGTGTGCTCAATTCTTCGGCCGTGCCTTGCCCCAAAATTTTCAATAAATAAAAGTCGGCCAATTGGCGTGCGATCGGTGCCGCTGTCGCACCCCAACCACCGTTTTCCAAAATCACCGCGATGGCGATTTTCGGTTTGTCTACCGGTGCAAAGGCGATGAACCAAGCATGGTCACGGTGTTGTACCGCCAAAGCTGCGGCATTGTATTTCGCGCCTTGGGCAATACTCTTCACCTGTGCCGTACCGGTTTTGCCGGCCATGGTGTATTGCAAGCCCGCGCCGACACGCCACGCCGTACCACCGGGGCGCAACACGCCTTCCATACCGCGTTTGACATAGTCAATATTGCTTTGCTTGTATGGCAAGGTGCGTTCTGGTTTGGGGTCGACCACGGTGATTTGTTGGGTTTGGTGGTTGTGCAATTCTTTCACCACATGCGGCCTGTAAACGATGCCATTGTTGGCCAAAATCGCCGTAGCATGCGCCATTTGTAGCGGCGTATAGGTGTTATAACCTTGACCGATGCTGATGGACACCATTTCCGATGGGTGCCATTCTTGGTTTTTGGGTGATTTTTTAAAGCGCTCACGCTTCCAAGCTTTGCTGGGCAAAATGCCTTTGTTTTCATTCGGCAAATCTATGCCGGTGACTTGACCCAAATCGAAATCTTTCAAATACGGCTCAACTTTGTCGATGCCCATTTCATAACCGATGCGGTAGAAGAATGTATCCGAGGATACGGTAATCGCCCGTTGTAAATTTACCGCCCCGTGACCACCACGCGCCGCATCGCGGTACAAATGTTTGGTACCAGGGATGCTCCATGCACCCGGTGCTGGCACAATAGAAGTTTGGGTGAGTTTACCGCTTTCCAGCATCGCCATGGCTATGAAGGGTTTGAAAGTCGAACCGGGAGGGTATAAGCCTTGGATGGTGCGGTTAATCATCGGCGTTTCCCAGTTTTCGTTCAAGGCTTTCCAGTTGTCACTGTCGATGCCGTCAATGAACAAATTCGGGTCAAACGAAGGTTTGGACACCAAGGCCAACACGCCTCCGGTTTGCGGGTCTATCGCCACCACTGCGCCGCGACGGTTGCCGATTAATTCATCGGCTTTTTGCTGCATGCGAATGTCCATGGCCAAGCGCAGGGTTTGACCGGATTGGGCCGGGGTGTTGTTCAAGACGCGGATGATGTTGCCCGTGGCGTCTTTTTCCACCTCTTGCATGCCGGGGATGCCGTGCAATTGCGGTTCGTAATACGCTTCTAAACCCAGTTTGCCGATGTGGGTGGTGCCGCGATACAGGTCTTGGCGACCGTCTTCGGTTAGTTTGTCCACGTCTTTGGTGGAGATGCGGCCGATATAGCCCAACACATGCGCGGTTAACTTGCCATACGGGTATTCACGGAAGGTACGTGCATTGATTTCCACACCGGGGAATTGGTACAGCTCTGGTGCCAAGGCGCTGGCTTCGTCTATGGTCAGTTTCAGCTTCAACGGGATGTTTTCATAATCGCGGCTGTTTTCGCGGAAGCGCTTGTAACGCTTCAAGTCATCGGGACTGATGACCACGTACCGCCCCAATTGTTTGACCAAATCATCGAATTTGCCATTGATTTTGCTGGGGATGATTTCCAATGAGTACGCAGGATAATTGCGCGCCAACACCACGCCATTGACATCGGTGATTTCACCGCGAATCGGCGGCGTTGGGATGATGGACACCCGGTTGCTGGTGGCACGTTGCACATACTCTTGGTGTTTGTTCACTTGCAAAAAGGCAAAGCGGGTAATCAATACCGTACACAAGACGATGATAAAGACAAATGACACCAACAAACGCAATTGAAAATCACGTTGACCCCGTTGTTTGTTTTTGCCACTTCGGAATTCACGCAAAGATTTCATCGTCTGTTTTGTCGCCAATGCATGATGTTAACCATCAAGGTGTTGAAAAGAGGCCAGATTAAGGCAATGGTGATGGCTGGGGTGAAATACGTCCAGCCGTAAAACGTTTGGTCATAAAACAAACGTGTGGTCACCATGATGGCTGCGTGTAAGATGTACAAAGCGCCCACGGCGATGGCTTGAAAACCAAAGTGGTACAGCAGTAATTGGCGTTGTTGTTGGCTAACGAGGTAAGCGATGATGCTGTAACTGATGGCGTGTTGGCCTAGTGGTGACAGCAAGGCGAAATCCATGATTAAACCCAAGCAAAAGGCGATGCCCAAGTTGATGCTGTCAGGTCGGTGCAATACCCAATAAATCAGCATTAACAAGCTGAATTCGGGCATCCAAAAGAAGTATTCTTTTGGCCAAGCAATCAAGTCTATGAAAAATGTTATCGCGAACGACAAGGTGATGAACCATGCCGACACGCGGTAAGGGTTGGATGAGCTGTAAGCATTCATGGAGCGGAGGCACTTTCAGGTGCGGATGCGGGGGTAAGGCTGCTGGTATCGGCTTGGTACACAACAGGTTTGGCCGCTAATATTAATACTGAACGCGTACTGGTCAAATTGGCTGTGGCACGGGTAGTGGCTTTGTAAAACGGTGTGCCGCTGGTCGGGGTAATCGAGGTGATGCTGGCCACAGGGATGCCGGCTGGATACACATTGTCCATGCCCGAAGTTACCAGTACATCGCCTTTTTGCAAATCCGCACTGACTGGGAAGTAACGCAAATCCAAAGTTTCCAAATTGCCATACAACAAACTGCGCACGCCGGTGCGCGCCACCATGACAGGAATCACTGTTTGGGCGTTGTTCAGCAGCGTCAATTCAGAATGCTTGCTGCCGACCGAGGTGATTTGGCCCAATAAACCATCGGCAGTCACCACCGCTTGCCCTGTTTTGATGCCGTCACTGCTGCCTTTGTTGAGCAGGTAGTGGGTAGGGAAGGGTTCATTGCCCACATACACAATCTGCGCGTCACTCGTTGGCAAAGACAATAAGTCTTTCAAACGGCTGTTGGCCGCTTGTTCGTCGACGTTGTTGTGCACGCCTTTGAGTTGACTGAGTTCTATCTTCAAACGGCTGTTTTCATTGCCGAGCATTTTGTTTTGCTCTTGCAAATGGTTTTGCGCGGTGAAGTATTGATTGGCATTTTGATACCAACTGACCGGTTGGTTGGCAAGCCATTGCACCGGATAGAACAAACCGGCCAATTGAGCGCGCATTTGTTTGACCGCTGCCACACGCTTATCGGTGACCAAAAGTATGCTGGCCAACAACACCAACAACACCACTTTGGTCAGTGGGTTGAGGCGTCGTTGGTTAAATTGTAAGGATTCAGACATCGAAGCAACAAGATTAAGGGTTTACAACGAAAATGGAATTCAATTTACCAATTTTGTCCAAGGCGATGCCAGAACCGCGTGCCACGCAAGTCAAAGGATCGTCGGCGATGTTGACAGGCAAACCTGTTTCTTCGGCCAATAAACGGTCGATGTCGCGCAATAAGGCACCACCACCGGTCAATACAGGGCCACGTTCAGCAATGTCACCGCCCAATTCTGGTGGGGTTTGTTCCAACGCATTTTTAACGGCCTGTACGATTTGATTCAATGGCTCAGACAAGGCTTCCAACACTTCATTAGAAGTGATGGTGAATGAACGTGGAATGCCTTCGGCCAAGTTGCGGCCTTTGACTTCGATTTCACGCACTTCAGTACCAGGGAAGGCCGTACCGATTTCTTTTTTGATTTGCTCGGCAGTGGCTTCACCAATCAACATGCCGTAGTTGCGGCGCACATAATTGATAATCGCTTCGTCAAACGCATCGCCACCAACACGGATAGAGTGTGAATACACCAAGCCGCTCAAAGACACCACGCCCACTTCAGTGGTGCCACCACCAATGTCCACCACCATAGAACCAGTAGGCTCTTCAATCGGCAAACCCGCGCCAATGGCCGCGGCCATAGGTTCTTCAATCAGGTTCACGCTGGACGCACCTGCGGCCAAAGCCGAGTCGCGGATGGCTTTGCGTTCTACTTGGGTAGAGCCACAAGGCACACAAATCACGATGCGAGGAGGGGCTGAGAATTTGCCGTTATTCACTTTGCGGATAAAGGCTTTCAACATGCGTTCGGTCACATTGAAGTCGGCAATCACGCCGTCTTTCATTGGACGGATGGCTTGAATCGAACCTGGCGTACGACCCAGCATTTTTTTAGCATCCGCGCCCACGGCCAAAGTTTCGTCTTTGTTTGAGTTTGGGTTGATGTGCATTGCCACCACTGAAGGCTCATTCAAGACGATGTCTTTGCCTTTAATGTAAATCAAAGTGTTGGCGGTACCAAGGTCAATGGCGAGGTCATTGGAGAAAAAGCGGGTTAAAAAACGCAACATCGAAAGTTTCCTGAAAAGGTTTATATTGGGCCGTATTGATTCAGATTGTGGGCATCGCTTGTTGCGATGCGACATCAGTGCTAAGGCTTACCCAGTGGTGAAAATCGGTTATAATTTTACCTCTAACGGCAGCCTAAAACCAAAAGCGTGTATCATACCTGACTTTATGCCGCTTGCTAAGCATTTGGCTGCCAGTTTAACGTATTATTTAAATGCAATTGAAGGATATCCTCATGGCGTTAACCGCAAGTGATGTACAAAAAATCGCAAGACTGTCCCGTCTCGCCTTAAGCGACGCCGAGCTTGAAGCCACTCAGAATCAATTAAACAACGTGTTTGACATGATTGCAAAAATGCAAAAGATACCCACAGAAGGGGTACAACCCATGCGTCATCCGCATGAATTGGCTTTGCGTTTGCGTGATGATAGCGTGAGTGCAGAAAATCAACGTGAGCATTATCAAGAATGTGCGCCATTGGTACAGGACGGCTTGTATTTGGTGCCTAAGGTTTTAGATTAAACGCGTGAAAGACATACATGAAACAATTAAGCGTTAAAGCATGCAGTGATTTGCTCCAAAGCAAACAGGTTTCTGCCACTGAGTTGGCACAAGATTATTTGCAACACATCCACAATGAAAATGCCGCCATCAATGCCTATGTGCACTTAGATGCTGACAAAACTTTACACGAAGCCCAATTGGCAGACGAACGTTTGCAAAGCGGCATGAGCAGTTTGCTCACCGGTGTGCCCATCGCCTACAAAGACAATTTCTGCCAAGACGGCTGGGTCACTTCTTGCGGCTCGAAAATGTTGGAAAACTTTGTCGCCCCTTATACCGCCCACGTGGTGCAAAACCTGCGCAACAAAGGCATGGTGACTTTGGGCAAGGTGAACATGGACGAATTCGCCATGGGCTCTACCAGCGAAAGCTCTTATTTTGGCATTACCCGCAATCCATGGAATCACAAGCATGTACCCGGTGGTTCCAGTGGCGGTGTGGCGGCTGCCGTGGCCGCGCGTTTGGCACCAGCGGCTTTGGGTTCTGACACCGGTGGTTCAATTCGCCAACCGGCAGCCCATTGCGGCGTCACCGGCATCAAACCGACTTATGGCATCATCAGCCGTTTCGGCATGGTGACATATGCGTCAAGCTTAGACCAAGCCGGCCCGATTGCCCAAACCGCCGAAGATTGTGCCTTATTGCTCAATACCATGGCCGGCTTTGATGAACGCGATTCCACCAGTTTGGAACGTCCGGTAGAAGACTATCTGCGCGATTTGAACCAGCCTTTGACCGGTTTGCGCGTCGGTTTGCCTAAGGAATACTTAGAAGGCGGCCTGAGCGCCGATGTGACTGCTACGGTACAAAACACCATTGCCTTGCTCAAATCATTGGGCGCAGTGATGGTTGATATTAGCTTGCCACAAACCGAATTTGTGATTCCGGCTTATTATGTGATTGCTTCGGCCGAGGCCTCTGCCAACTTGTCACGTTTTGATGGCGTGCGCT
This sequence comes from Vitreoscilla massiliensis, assembly GCF_001457815.1. Taxonomy (GTDB): domain Bacteria; phylum Pseudomonadota; class Gammaproteobacteria; order Burkholderiales; family Neisseriaceae; genus Vitreoscilla; species Vitreoscilla massiliensis. The sequence continues at coordinate 969,305 of NZ_LN898221.1, read as the reverse complement.
ACGGTCATCGTACCGACAGCTTCAGCAGCTTGGACGATTTTTACAGTAAAAACCGTGCCGAAGGCTTTGGCGAAGAGGTGAAACGCCGCATCATGATTGGCACTTATGTGTTGTCACACGGTTATTACGATGCGTATTACGTTAAAGCCCAGCAATTGCGCCGCTTGGTGTCTAACGACTTTCAGGCCGCATTTGAGCAATGTGATGTGATTTTGGCACCCGCTGCACCGACCGCCGCACCTGCCATCGGCAGCCACAGCGCCGACCCTGTGCAAATGTACTTGAGCGATATTTTCACCACCTCATTGAATTTGGCCGGTTTGCCGGGCATCAGCGTGCCGGCTGGCTTTAGCCAAGACGGTTTGCCTATAGGCATGCAATTGTTTGGCAATTATTTTGCCGAAGCCAAATTGCTGAACGTGGCGCACCAACTGCAATTGAACAGCGACTGGCATACCCGCACCCCGGCTTAATCCATGCTGATTGCGCACGCGCCCACAGGCTTGTTACTGGCCGCTTTATTCATCCGCATGAAACCGGCAACGGTGTCATGGCAGCGCTGGTATCTGAGCGGTGCGGTGTTTGGCGCCTTACCCGATGTGGACATGTTGTGGTTCTACTGGGTGGACAAGCGGCAGTTCCACCACCATGTGTATGTTACCCATTGGCCCATTGTGTGGCTGCTGGTGAGCATGGTGGCAGGAGCGGCTTGGGGCGTGTGGCGCAAACCTTGGACTGCTTATGCCGTGTTATTGGGCTTGGCGGGCATGTCGCACATGGTGTTGGACAGCGTGGTCGGCGACATAGGCTGGCTCAAACCATGGCATGATGAACTGTATGCCATGTTTGTCGTCACCAACCGCTACTCACCGTGGCAATTGAATTTTATCCTCCATTGGTCGTTTGCTTTGGAGTTGGCTTTATTGGCAGCAGCAGTGTGGCAATGGCGTCGTCAAACGCATAAAAACAAATAACAGTCAGGGGAAGTGGTCAATGGCGATTTTCATACCCAGTTTTAACCAAGTGAAACACAAAATGACGGCAGGCGAAAAACGCGTGGCCGAAATTTTGCGCACACAGTTGGACGATGCGTGCATGGTCTGGTATGACATTCCCGTGGGTAAGAAACGCCGTTATCCTGATTTTGTGATTTTGCATCCGCGCCGTGGTTTGCTGTTTTTGGAGGTTAAGGATTGGAAGCTTGAGGAATTTAAAAACCTTAATCCCAATGATGTGACACGGCTAACCAAAACTGGCTTAAAAACCGAAGCACACCCATTGGAGCAAGTCAGACAATGTGGGTTTGCAGCCATTAATGCGATGAGCCAAGACAAGGCTTTGCAACAGGTAGAAGGCAGTCAACCTGGCAAAATTAAATTTGCCTATGGGTTTGGCGTGGTATTTACCAATATTAAGCGCGCCAATATTCATAAAATTGTTCCAACTGACAAGCGCGATGTCTTGCTGCCTGACCATTTGGTCTTGTACCAAGAAGATTTACAGGCCGATGTGGATGCAGAAACCATACAAGAGCAATTGTGGGGCATGTTTCCTTATCAGTTTGGCGAGGCCTTGAGTGCGAGCGAAATTGACCGAGTTCGCTGGCATTTGTTTCCGGAAATTCGCATTGATACGGTGGCTTTGCAAGGGCAATTGTTTGATACGGAGCCACAGGAAGAAGCCGCAGCAGACGCCAATAAGCGGCCTGTAAACACGTTAGACTCAGTTACAGACAGTAAAATTGTGGACATTCCTGACCTGATTAAAGTGATGGACATGCAACAAGAACAACTGGCTCGCAATTTGGGCAGTGGCCATCGGGTGATACACGGTGTGGCAGGCTCAGGCAAAACCTTGATTTTGGCTTACCGTTGTCAGCATTTGGCTGTGAGCATGGATAAGCCGATATTGGTCTTGTGTTTTAATGTTACTTTGGCAGCCAAATTGCGCGCCATGATGGTGCACAAAGGCTTGGGTGACAAGGTTCAGGCTTTGCATTTTCATGATTGGTGTGCGGAGCAGTTGCGCCACCATGACATCGCCACACAAGCAGGCGAAGCGCAGGTTTTTGAACGCCAAGTGGCGACTTTGATACAAGCCGTTGCCGATGGCCGCATTCCGCAGCAGCAGTATGGTGCCATCTTGATAGATGAAGGCCATGATTTTGAGGCCGCTTGGTTGCAAGTGGTGACGCAAATGTTGGATGGTGAAGAGGAGTCTTTGCTATTGCTTTACGACGATGCGCAAGCGATTTACCGTCGTGGCGGTTTGGATTTCTCCTTGTCCAGTGTGGGCATTAAGGCGCAAGGGCGTACGTCGATTTTGCGCTTGAATTACCGTAATAGCCGCGAAATTTTGGCGTTTGCCGCTGCGTTTGCCAGTGGCTATTGGCAAAACCAAGATGTGCAAGATGAAGACCACATACCTTTGATTGCACCTGAAGCAGCAGGCATTTCAGGTCCTGTGCCTGTGGTGTATCAAGTGGCAGACTTTCAAGCCGAGGCCATGAAAGCAGTGAAGTGCATACAGGCTTGGCAAAGCAAAGGTGTGGCTTTGAATAAAATAGCAATTTTAAGCTATACCAAAGAGCAGGCGAAGCAAGTGGCGCAGGCCTTAGATGAACACCATATCGCTACCCAATTGTTATGGGATGGCCGCAGTAAAAAAGCCTATCAGCCACAAGACGACAGCATTGCCATCATGACTTTGCATTCCTCTAAAGGATTGGAATTTTCGCATGTGGTGGTAATGGGCGTGGGGCAAATGGGCAAAAGCGCCGACCGCATCAGCGCCGATGCACGGGTGTTGTACGTGGGCTTAACACGTGCACAGCGGGCATTGGTGGTCACCGGTTCGGGCACAGGAATGTTTATACAACAGCTTGCACAGCAAGTGGTTGCAGCAGATTAATTTTTAGCAATACCAAGTTTACAGGCCGCCTGTAAACAGCATAAGAGAGTAAGAACATGACTTGGGAAACCGTAATTGGACTGGAAATCCATGTCCAAATGAACACGCAATCGAAAATTTTCAGCGGCGCGTCTACTGCGTTTGGTGCCGATGCCAATACCCACACTTCGGTGGTGGATTTGGCCATGCCGGGTGCTTTGCCGGTGATGAACCGTGCGGTGATTGAAAAAGGCATTAAATTGGGCTTGGCTTTGAAAGCCACCATCAATCAAACCAATATTTTTGACCGCAAAAACTATTTTTATCCTGATTTGCCCAAAGGCTACCAAATCAGCCAAATGGATTACCCGATTGTGGAATTCGGTAAATTGGACATCGTGGTTGGCGATGAAGTCAAAACCATCAATGTGACGCGTGCGCACATGGAAGAAGACGCAGGCAAATCGGTACACGATGCGGTGCAAGGCTTTACTGGCATCGACTTAAACCGTGCCGGCACGCCTTTGTTGGAAGTGGTGTCTGAACCCGAAATGCGCAATGCGCAAGAGGCGGTGGCTTATGCCAAAGCCATGCACGACTTGGTAACGTGGTTGGAAATTTGTGACGGCAATATGGCCGAAGGCTCGTTCCGCATCGATGCCAACGTGTCAGTGCGTCCTGTCGGTCAAGAAGCATTTGGTACCCGTTGTGAAATCAAAAACCTGAACTCCTTCCGTTTCTTGGAAGCGGCCATCAATTACGAAGTAGAACGCCAAATCGAATTGATTGAAGACGGTGGCAAAGTCATCCAACAAACGCGTTTGTGGGACCCAGACAAAGGCGAAACCCGTGCCATGCGCTCGAAAGAAGATGCGCACGATTACCGCTATTTCCCTGATCCAGACTTGTTGCCTGTCATCATTTCCGATGAGCAATTGGCGCGCGTGAAAGCGGCGATGCCAGAATTGCCCGCCGAAATGGCCGAGCGCTTCGTGGCTGAATATGCGATTACCGATTACGATGCGCGTTTGTTGACCACATCGAAACTGTCGGCCGATTATTTTGAAACCGCAGCCAAATTGTCGGGCGAAGGCAAGTTGGTGGCGAACTGGATGAATGGTGAATTGGCAGCCAGTCTGAACCGTGAAGAACTGACCTTGGCCGAATCACCGATTTCAGCCGAACGTTTGGCCGGTTTGGTGAAAAAAATCAGCGACGGTACTTTGTCGAGCAAATTGGCGAAAAAAGTGTTTGAAGCCTTGTGGGGCAGTGATTTGAGTGCCGAAGCCATCATTGAGCGCGATGGTTTGCAACAAATCAATGACACGGGCGCCATCGAGAAAATGATCGAAGAAGTGTTGGCGGCCAATCCAAAATCGGTAGAAGAATTCAAAGCCGGTAAGGAAAAAGCCTTGAATGCCTTGGTCGGTCAGGTGATGAAGGCCAGCCGCGGCAAGGCCAACCCTGCGCAAGTGCAAGAATTGATGAAAGCCAAATTGGCTTAAAAAGGACAAACGCATGAAAAAATGGCTGTGGCTCAGTTGTCTGTTGTTATTAAGCGCTTGCGGTTTTCAACTGCGTGGCACCGGCTTAACCGACACTCTTTTGCCTTATCACCGTTGGGCCATCGAAGACGCAAGCAGCATGAAAAACGCGTTGAAATACGAATTGAAACGCCGTCAAAATGTGGAAGTGGTCGATGCCGCCCAATCGGAAGCCATTTTGCGTGTGTTGAGTGTCAATGGTGACAAGCGCACCCAATCCATCAATTTGGAAGGCTCGGTGACCGAGTATTTGATGACTTTGGATGTGGTGGTGCAGGTGGAGCACCAAGGCATGAAAGTCTCTGAACCTTTGCACGTACAAGTACGCCGCTTCATGGATTATTCCGATAACGAAGTCTTGGGTAAAGAAGACGAAGAGGCGCGTTTGTGGAGCGACATGCGCAATGATGCGGCGGCGCAATTGATTTTGCGCATTGCAATGATGAATGCGGCGGATTTGAAGGCGCGCCAATAATGCCATTGATGCAAGACGTTGCTTGGTTTAAAGCCTTAAAGCAGCCGTTGGCCGCGGCGTATTTGGTGTATGGCGAGGAAGATTTGCTGCGCATCGAAGCGGTGGACGCGCTGCGGGCAGCGGCACGAGCGCAAGAGTATTTCGACAAGCAAGTATTGCAAGTGGAAGGGCATTTCGATTGGTCTTTGCTCAAAGAAGCGGCGCAGTCCATGGGCTTGTTTGCTGAGCGCAAGCTGATTGAAATTCACATTCCGACGGGCAAACCGGGCAAAGAGGGTGGCGAAGCCTTGTTACAGGCTGCTGCTCAGTTTTCACCCGATACGGTGACGGTATTGGTGTTGCCAGGCATGGACAAAACCCAGCAAAAGAGCAAGTGGTTTCAAGCATGGTTACAGGCCGCATCGGCGCTGGAATGCAAAGAAGTGGGCGCCAAGCAATTGCCGCAGTGGATTGCGGGGCGTTTGCAGCAACAAGGTTTGCAGATAGATCGCGATGCTTTGGATGTCTTGGCCGAACGCGTGGAAGGCAATTTGCTCGCCGCCAAGCAAGAAATCGACAAGCTGGCCTTGCTCCATCCTGATGGCGGGCAAATCAACCTGCAACAAGCACAGCAAGCGGTGGCCGATGTGGCGCGCTTTGATGTGTTTGACTTGGCGCAGTCGTGGATGCTGGGCAATGCGCAGCGCGTATTGCACTTGTGTGCGAGTTTACAGGCCGAGGGTGATGAGCCGGTGTTGTTGTTGTGGGCAGTGAGCGAGGATTTGCGCGCTTTGCTGCGTTTGAAAGCGATGCAAGCGCAAGGCGAGGGCGAGCAAACCATACGCCGCAATCTGCGTTTGTGGGGCGATAAATACTTCTGGGCCGAGCGTGCTTTGCGCCGCATCGGTGTGAAAAACACCTTGGCGGCTTTGCAAACTTGTGCGGCCATAGACAGACAAATCAAAGGCGCAGAGGCGGGTGTGGCATGGCAAACCACCGAGCAATTGTTATTGGATTTGTGCCAAGGCAAAGCGGCCTGAAACCCTTTTAAATCAAGGAAATAAATATGACTTTAGCGTATTGGTGTGTGGTCATCGCCATGTTCTTACCATGGCTGTGTGCGTATTATTCCAAAAAAGTCGGCGGCTTCAGCGGCAACGACAACCATTATCCGCGAGATTTCTTGCACAGCACCCAAGGCGAAGCCAAGCGGGCCGATGCGGCGCAGAAAAATTCGTTTGAGATTTTTCCAGCGTTTGCTGCCGCCGTCATCATAGCCCATGCCACGGGCGAGGCGTCGCAAACGGCCATCAACCTGTGGGCAACTTTGTTTGTGCTCAGTCGCTTGATTTATATATTTTTATACATCAAAGACATGCCCAGCTTCCGCTCTGTGGCATGGGTCTGCGGTTTGTTGTGCATTGTGGCCTTGTTTATTGCAGCAATTTAAGCAATTTGACCCTCAAACGCCGACGATTTTGGTATAATCGCCGGCGTTTTATCATACTAATTTCATAAGGACGCTTCTAATGACCATTAAAGTCGCTATCAACGGTTATGGCCGCATCGGCCGTCAAGTTTTACGTGCCATTTACGATTACAATTTGCGCAATGTTTTTGAAGTGGTGGGCGTGAATGCTTCTGGCGACTTGGCGACCAATGCACACTTGACCAAATTTGATACCGTCCATGGTCGCTTCGGTGCAGAAGTGTCTCATCAAGACAATGCCTTGGTCATCAATGGCGATGTGATTCCATTTTTCTCTACCCGCAATCCAGCCGAATTGCCATGGAAAGACTTGGCGGTAGACTTGGTATTGGAATGCACTGGCGCGTTCACCACCAAAGAAAAATGCCAAGCGCACATTGATGCTGGCGCGAAAAAAGTATTGATTTCTGCCCCTGGTGGCGCCGATGTGGACGCAACCATTGTTTACGGCGTGAACCACGATGTGTTGAAACCAGAAATGACTGTCGTGTCTAACGCGTCTTGCACCACCAACTGCTTGGCACCAGTGGCCAAAGCCTTGAACGACGCTTTGGTGATTGAAAAAGGCTTGATGACCACCATCCACGCCTTCACCAACGACCAAGTGTTGACCGATGTGCGTCACAAAGACTTGCGCCGCGCCCGTTCTGCCACTGAAAACATGATTCCGACCAAAACCGGCGCTGCCAAAGCCGTGGGCTTGGTATTGCCAGCTTTGAATGGCAAATTGGACGGTTTTGCCGTGCGCGTACCGACCATCAACGTGTCTTTGGTCGACTTGACGTTTGAAGCCGGCCGCGATACTTCTGTGGATGAAGTGAATGCGATTGTGAAAGCCGCCGCAGAAGGCAGCATGAAACACGTATTGGGTTACAACACCTTGCCTTTGGTGTCTACCGACTTCAACCACACCACCGAAGGTTCTACTTTCGACTCAACCTTGACCAAAGTGTCTAACGGCAATATGGTCAAAGTCTTGGCTTGGTACGACAACGAATGGGGCTTTAGCTGCCAAATGTTGCGCACTGCTGCTGCCATGTTCGGCGAGAGCGTGATTGAATTGAAATAAGCCTTAGTAGCTTACTAGATAGAAAACAGCCAGCTGTGATGCTGGCTGTTTTTTTTGGCGTGAGTGCGCTGTTTGTGGCTATTGTATTGGGTCACAAGGGCTGAAAGGGTATTGCGTTTCGCGGTGTGTTGCTGCGCATCGTTTGCTTTAGATTAAGTCATCAGCTAAGTTTTAAGCGGCCTGTAAATGTTTTTTAATCTTTACAGGCCGCTTATTGATACTTGGGAACGGTGGTTTGCTCAGTCACTGAAAATATATGATGCGACGGTGCTAGGGTGTATTGCTGCGACACTTGCAGGTTACAAAGTGTGCGCATGCGTGATGACAGTGGCGCTAATCCATTCAATTATGATTGTGTTGAATCAGCAAATGGATGAGTAAGTATCTTGTGTATGCGGCCTGCCAATGCTGATACAGAGACACAAACCACTGTTAGTTGTGATAGAAAACATCAGCTGCTTCTTATCCAAACTCGGTGTTTACATTCAGGTTTATGAAGTCATCAATTCGGTTTACAGGCCGCATAAAACGGAATTCATCTTGTTTAGGCTTGCCGCTGTGGCTTAGCCTTGCTATGGTGGCGGCACCAATTGTTTTGAATTGAAAAGGAAGAACATGGCTTACGATAACGACAATATTTTTGCCAAGATTTTGCGCGGTGAGATTCCCGCTTTTAAAGTGCATGAAGACGAGAATGTGCTGGCGTTTATGGACATCATGCCGCAGGCCGACGGCCATGTGCTGGTGATTCCGAAAACACCGGCGGTGACTTTGCTTGATTTGCCTGCAGATGCTGCTGCCACCACCATACAAGCGGTGCAAAAAGTGGCGCGCGGCTTGAAAGCGGCGCTGAATGTGGAAGGCATCGTGTTGATGCAATTGAGCGGCGAAGCAGCTGGCCAAACCGTGCCACACGTGCATTTTCATTTGATCCCTACCCACATCCACCACTTGGGCAAACACGCGGCCGAAATGGGCGATATGGACAAAATCAAAGCCTTGGCTGAGAAAATTAAAGTTGCGGTAGCGGCTGAATTTGCGTGATTTATTGCCAAGAATATGGGTGTTGCTGCCATCTTCATTAAAAATGGTGGCAGGTGTGCCCATAATCTTTGGTAGAGTGTGTGAGTGTGGGTATTGAGCACACATTAACAAATGCCTTAAAAAAGCGTACTGTAATGGCTTACAGGCCGCTTTTTTAATGAATTAACGACACTCAAGAAGAATATGAAAAATCTCAATCACATTACCTGTATCGCCGACATGCGCCGCGTTTACCGCCGCCGTGTGCCGAAAATGTTTGTCGATTATGTCGACTCAGGTTCGTATACCGAAGGCACTTACCACCGCAACGAGGCCGATTTCCAAACACTGTTATTGCGCCAAAAAGTGTTGGTCGACATGAGTGGGCGCTCACAGCAAACCACCATGCTTGGCGAACAAGTGGTCTTGCCAGTGGCTTTGGCACCGACTGGTTTGGCTGGCATGCAACACGCCGATGGTGAGATGTTGGCCGCGCGCGCCGCCACGCGTTATGGGGTGCCGTTTATCTTGTCGACCATGAGCGTGTGTTCATTGGAAGACGTCGCGCCTTGTGCCAGTCGGCCGTTGTGGTTTCAGCTGTATATGATGCGCGACCGCGAATTTATGCAGCGTTTGATAGACCGAGCCAAAAAAGTCGGTTGCTCGGCCTTGATTTTGACCGCCGATTTGCAAATCATGGGCCAACGCCACAAAGACATCAAAAATGGCTTGTCAACGCCGCCGAAACCGACTGTCAAAACCGTGTTGAATCTGTTGACCAAACCAACATGGTGTTACCAAATGTCGCAAACCAAGCGCCATCAATTGGGTAATATCGTCGGTCACGTCAGCGGCATCAGCGATACTGGTTCTTTGTCGGTGTGGACAGCGGAGCAGTTCGACCCGCAATTGTCGTGGGACGATGTGGCGTGGGTGAAACAACAATGGGGCGGCAAATTGGTCATCAAAGGCATCATGGAAGTGGACGATGCGCGCGCCGCGGTGGTGGCAGGTGCCGATGCCATTGTGGTGTCGAATCACGGTGGACGCCAATTGGACGGCGCACCGTCGACGATTTCGGTATTGCCAGAAATCGTGGCGGCGGTGGGGCAAAACACTGAGGTGTGGCTGGACAGCGGCATACGTTCAGGCCAAGACATCCTCAAAGCCTTGGCCTTGGGCGCCAAAGGCGTGCTCATTGGTCGTGCGTACAATTATGGCTTGGGCGCGTATGGCGAAGACGGTGTCACCCGCGTGTTGCAAATCTTGCAAAAAGAACTTGATACCACCATGGCTTTGTGTGGCAAAACCCAAATCGAGCAAGTGGATGCGAGTGTGTTGCGCTAAGCAATGCGTCAACATTCATAACCATCATTAAGCACTCATGTTTACAGGCCGCTACAGCGGCCTGTAAACATTTGGGGGCGAACATAGAGTAAAAAATGAGATTCGGGTAAAATTAATGCAATTGTTTATTTCATTGCCTGTCATGATGTTGGCTGTGCAATTTTATTCCCGAAAAGAGGCTGTGTGGCGCTGATCGTAACCGTGTTAAAGCAAAGCAAAAAATTCACTACCCAACATGCACAGTGGATACACAAGCAGTTTGGAGCCCATGAATCTGTGTGTTTGACCGATGCCACTCACATAGATGGGGTCAAAACCGCGCCGTTGTTGCACGATTTTCCTGGCTGGTGGTCGAAAATCGAATTGTTCAATCCCGACCATCCGGTCTTGGGCAAGCAAGACTTGCTGTATTTCGATATCGACATCGTTATCACTGGTGACATCACGCCCTTGCTGCAAGCACAAGAATTCACCATGTTGTCGGGCTTGGCTTACAAAAACCAATGCAATTCCTCGCTGATGTACATTCCGTGTTCGATTAAACAATATGTGTGGGACAGCTTTATGGCCAACCCGCAACAACACATGGACGAATGCGTGGTGCCAGAAAAATGGGGCGACCAAGGTTTTCTCAGTGGCATTACCACACCGAAAGAATGGCAACAAGAACTGCCCAATCGCATTTACAGTTACAAACTCGACATCGCTACCCCAACCATGTTGGGCTATGACGCGGCCTTGGCCAGCGGCAAAGGCACGGGCGTACCGCCCAAAGATGCCATCTTGGTGTGTTTCCATGGTTATCCCAGCCCATGGAAAACCGGTTTGTCGTGGGTACCGTTCTTTTCCATCAAAGAAAAAGTGTCGGGCAAAATGAAGGCGGTGCGTTGTTGGCTGAAGGCCAAAAAGCGCCAAAGACAGGCTTAAATGGTTTTACAGGCCGCTTAAATAAGGCTTAACGCTGTTTGCTGCGCGCTTTCATGCCAAGACTTAAGCTGGGTCAGGGCAGGCGCAAGCACTTGCTGTCACACTGAGTTACTCTAAAATGGCTGCTGTTGATGAATGGCAGCCAGCTGACCTCTTGTCCATCTCGCGCTGTCAGGCTGTGCTCGCCGCAGTGACTCAGGAATAAGGCGACACCCATATTGTTATTGAGATGCCGTTTTAAGGAGCCAACAGCCATGCCGCTACATCAAGTCCAACCAGCACTGCATGCCGCGACAAACACTGCGGCTGTAACGCAGCCATGGGTGGCTTCTGCACGCAAAGACTTGTGGTTGCTGTTGCCGCCGTTTGTGGTGGTGGCCATAGCGCTGCTGTTTAACTCGCAATTGGCTGCATTAGAAATGCGCTATGCGTGGTGGACGTGGCTGATTTTGATCGTGATGATTGATGTGGCGCATGTGTATGCGTCGATTTTTCGCAGTTATTTGTTGCCTCAGGCATGGGCGCGGCAGCGGCGGCTGTTGTTGGCAATACCGCTGCTGTGTTTGTTGGCGAGTGTGTTGCTGTATCAAGCTGGCAGTGCGGTGTTTTGGTCGGTGCTGGCCTATGTGGCAGTGTTTCATTTTATTCGGCAGCAATGGGGCTTGCTGCGCCTGTATGCGCGTTTTGAAACCAAAACCAGACTGGGCACGGCGATTGATGCCGTGGCCATCTACAGCGCCACCTTATACCCGATGCTGTATTGGATGATCAGCGCCGATAGGCAATTTGTGTGGTTTGTCGACAATGAGTTTGTGCGCGTGTTCAGTCTGGCGGTATTGCCCGTGCTGACGGTTGCGTATCTTGCCATTATGGCGGTGTATCTTGCGTGGGTAATGTGGCAATGGTTAACAGGCCGCATTTTTAACTTACCCAAGAACCTCATTGTGCTGGGAACGTATGTGTCTTGGTATGTGGGCATCGTCTATTTCAACCATCCGCTGATTTTCACCTTATTGAATGTGGTGTCGCATGGCGTGCCCTATATGGCTTTGGTGTATTTCACCGACATCAGCGGCAAAGCACGTGAATTCACCTTGTTAGGCAAGTTGTGTTCATGGCAAGGCTTGGTCGTGTATGTGGCGGTGTTATTGGGTTTGGCGGTGCTGGAAGAAACGCTGTGGGAATTGGCGGTGTGGGGCGAACACTTGAGCGATGAATTTCTGCTCGATACCCATTGGCTGTGGCTGGCCGTGCCACTGCTGGCCTTGCCGCAATTGACGCATTATGTGTTGGATGGGTTTATTTGGCGGCGACCGAAAAAGTCATGAGTTAAGACATGGGCGATGGACATGGCATGGCAACAGTCGCACTGTGCATTAGAAATCGTTGTTAACCAGCGAGGCCAAGATGTCGTTTTCCTCCCATAAGCGCAAAGTGATGAATGAACAGTTGTTATTGGCACACCGAACATCGCATGCGCGCTCGTGTGTGAACCATGTGGCGAATCAATTGGGTAAAACCCGCAAGGACATCTTGTTGGCCGTTCAGAGGCAAACAGGAATAGACATGGAACAGATAGCCTGTGAAGCGGATTTGATGCAGGCATGGGCCGCGCTGGAAGCGATGCGCTTGTGAGGTTGAGAGCATGAATAAAGCGGCCTGTAAACTCCAATACTGGGTTTACAGGCCGCTTTATTCTATGTGTGTGAGTAATGGATGGAACAGGCTATTGCAATCGCTCAGGCGCACATGCTAAAGATGTTCCAGACCTTGGTGCAATTTGTTCAATAGGTAAATCAGGTTTTCAATTTCCATGTGATTGAAATCGGACAACAGCCGTTGTTCGCGCGCTTTGGACACGGTGGCGATTTGGTCGTGCAAGGCGAGGCCGCTGTCGGTGAGGCACAAATTATTGGCGCGCAAATCGTGTGGATCGGGCACGACGGTGAGCAGGTTTTTTTCATGCAATTGCTTGATGGTGCGGCTGACGCCGGCCTTGTCTAAACCGATGAATTCGATGATGCGTTGGGCATTGATGTTGGGCTCGACCGCCAGCATCGACAAGATGCGAAACTCGGTCAAAGAGGTGTTGAAAAGCTCTTTGTATATTTTGGCGCCATGGGCAGAGAGTTTGTTGTCTATGAAGGCGACCAAAGCGGGAACGTGGCGGTTTAAATCCAATGTATTGGGCATGATGGGCTACCAAAACCAAATAAAGTGCATAAAATTTTAAGTGCGTATTTTAACAATGTAAGCTGGAAAAGTATTGTGATTCAGTAAGTAACTTAGAGTTCACTTGCGCAAACACAGAAAATGTTCAGGTAAGTGAGTGTGTTTATTCGGCTTATGAAATCCAGATAGCACACACCTTGTTGCAGATAGTGCGCAGTTCAAACACAAAAGCGGCCTGTAAACATTTACAGGCCGCTTATTAAGACTTAGCGAGGCTTAGGCGCCCAATTTGGCATCCATGTTCGCTTCAAATTCTTGGATGCATTTCTCAGCTGTGGCCAACATCAAATCAATTTCTTCTTTGGTGATGGTCAATGGAGGCGAAGCCACGATGTGGTCGCCACAAGCGCGCATGATCAAGTTGTTGCGGAAGAAGATGTCGCGCAAAGCCGTGCCAGTTTCGCCTTCGTTCGGGAACATTTCACGTGTGGCTTTGTTTTTCACCAAGGTAAAGCCTTGAATCAAGCCAACACCGCGCACATCGTCAACGTATTTGAATTGTGCCAACATCTCACGCCATTTTTGCTGCATGTAAGGGCCAGTCACATCGTGGACGTTTTGGATGATTTTTTCGTCTTGCAAAATTTGCACGTTTTTCAAGGCCACTGCGGCAGACACAGGGTGACCTGCGTAAGTAAAGCCGTGGTTGAATTCGCCGCCTTGCAAAATGCCTTCGACCACTTTGTCGCCGACGAATACCGCGCCGATAGGCAAGTAGCCAGAAGACAAGCCTTTGGCCGTGGTGAAAATGTCCGGTTTGAAACCCAAGGTTTCATGACCAAACCAAGAACCTGTACGGCCGAAACCACAAATCACTTCATCGGCTACCAACAAGATATTGTATTTTTGGCAGATTTCTTGGATGCGTGGCCAGTAAGTAGACGGAGGAATGATGACGCCACCCGCGCCTTGAATCGGCTCACCGACGAAAGCGGCTACATTGTCGGCACCCACTTCAATGATGCGCTCTTCCAACCAGTTGGCAGCGCGCAGACCAAATTCTTCAGGGGTTTCGCCTTCGTTGTGCAAACCGTAATACCAAGGCTGTTCGATGTGCTCAATGCCAGGGATAGGCAAGCCGCCTTGTGCGTGCATGCCTTTCATGCCGCCCATGCTGGCACCACCGATGGTAGAGCCGTGGTAGCCGTTCCAACGACCAATCAAGATGGTTTTAGATGGTTTGCCTACCGATGCCCAGTAATGGCGCACCATGCGCATCATTGAGTCTACCGATTCAGAACCTGAACCGGTGTAAAACACATGGTTAAAGCCAGCTGGTGCCACTTCGGCCAATTTGGCCGACAGGTTAATCACCGCTGGATGCGAGGTTTTGAAGAAGGTGTTGTAATAAGCCAATTCGTCCATTTGGTTTTTGGCGATGTCACCCAACTCTTTGCGACCGTAGCCGATGTTCACACACCACAAACCGGCCATGCCATCGATAATTTTATTGCCTTGGTTGTCGTAAATGTAAATGCCATCGGCTTTTTCAATCACGCGAACGCCGCTTTCTTTCAACTGTTTGTTGTCAGAAAAAGGGTGTAAGTGGTGGGCCATGTCTTGAACTGAAGCTGCTGTTTGAGTCATATTCTCTTCCTTAAATCAATCTGTTTTGTCTGATGCTTGATGTCTGTGCATCTGGTTTTATACGTGTAACAGCAAGAACTTGCGTTCCCATGGGCTGATGACACGGAAGTATTCGGAAATTTCGCTTTCTTTGACGCTGATGTACATGTCGACAAAGCGTTTGCCCAATACTTCTTGAATGTCGGTGCATTCGCGCAAGCGTTCGATGGATTCCTCAGGCGTGACTGGGAATTGGAACGGCAATTCGTAGGCATTGGTGGTCATTGGTGCTGTCGGCTGCAATTTTTGCTGTATGCCCAATAAGCCACAGGCCAAAGAACAGGCCAATACCAAATACGGATTGCAATCCACGCCCGGTAAGCGGTTTTCCACACGGCGACCAGCGGGGCTAGAACGCGGTACACGCAAGCCTACAGTGCGGTTGTCGTAACCCCATTCCACATTGGTCGGCGCTGCCGTGTATTTGGTCAAGCGACGGAATGAGTTCACATAAGGCGCAAAAAACGGCATCGCTTCTGGCAGGTATTTTTGCAAGCCAGCGATGAAGTAGAAGAACAATTCTGATGGTGAACCATCGTCATTGCTGAACGCATTCTTGCCGGTTTTGTTGTCGGTCAAACTTTGGTGGATGTGCATGGCGCTGCCCGGCTCACCTTCCATCGGTTTGGCCATAAACGTGGCGTACATTTTGTGGTGGAATGCCGCTTCACGCACGGTGCGCTTGAACAAGAACACTTGGTCGGCCAAGTCCAAAGCATCGCCATGTAAGAAGTTAATCTCCATTTGTGCCGCGCCCACCTCATGAATCAAGGTATCTACTTCTAAGTTTTGCGCGTGGCAATAGTCGTAGATTTCTTCAAACAAGGGGTCGAATTCATTTACGGCGTCTATCGAAAACGAGCGGCGACCAAATTCAGAGCGGCCTGTACGACCTACAGGTGGAATCAAGGGGATGTCTGGGTCTGGGTTGGGCGAGATGAGGTAAAACTCCATCTCGGGCGCTACCACAGGCGTGTAGCCCATTTCTTCATACAGTTTCAACACGCGGCGCAACACATTGCGCGGGGCGGTTTCCACTGGTGCACCATCGGGTGTGAAGCAATCAAAAATCAATTGTGCTGTCGGATCGACCGCCCAAGGCACCACGCGCAAACTGTCTGGGTCTGGGCGCAATTCCATGTCAGGGTCGGTTAAGTCCAGCATTTCATCAGCAGGGAATTCACCGGTGACTGTTTGCAGCAATACCGCTTCGGGTAAGCGCATTTCAGGTTCGGAGATGAATTTGTCTTTGGGGAGGATTTTGCCGCGAGCGACACCGGTGATGTCAGGCAAAATACATTCAACTTCAGTAATGCGGTTTTCTTTGAGCCAATCAAATATTTGGTCGTACATAAGTCGTCCTTGGTTTACATTAGCGTGATTCCTTTGAATCAAGGCCTGTTTACAGGCTTTTGGGTTACAAAATCGTTAGCGGCCAGCCGTCGCCGTGGCATACTCAACGCAAGCGTCGTGAAAGGCTTTGAACAAGGCGATGGAAGCGGCTTTTTCGGTGTACAGCCATTCCGGATGCCATTGCACAGCATAGGCAAAGGTTTTGGCGTCGGTGACGCGGAAGGCCTCAATCAAGCCATCGGGTGCGTGTGCTTCCGCCGTTAAACGTGGAGCCAAGTCTTTGACGCCTTGTTGGTGCAAAGAATTGACCATGGTTTCGCTGGCGCCGCCCATCCATTGCTGTAGCAAACTGCCTTCGGCCAAACTGATGGTGTGGGCATCGGCGTACAAGATGTTGGAGTCTATGGTGTCACCCGGTTCGCGGTGGTCCATCATGCCCGCTACTTCTTGGACTTTCTGGTACAAAGTACCGCCCAAGGCTACGTTCATTTCTTGGAAGCCACGGCACACGCCAAACAAAGGCATGCCGATTTCCAATACATGTTCAATCAATGGCAAGGTGGTGTTGTCACGCTTTTCGTCCAATAAGGTATTGGGGTCGGCCAATTCGCTGCCATAGCGGCTGGGCTTCACGTTAGACAAAGAACCGGTTAAGAATATGCCATCCAAGCCGGGCAACAGACGTTTGAGTATGTCCATATCGCCCCAAGCTGGGAGTAACACCACATCGCCTACGGCACCTTGTACTGCGGCAATGTATTTTTCACCTACTGCATGAAAGTCGGCGCGGCCGACGAATTTGACATCGCAAGGGATGCCAATGACAGGTCTACGCATTCAGCGCTCCTAAGATTGTTTTTCCTCTACGCCGTGGGTCTTCAAAAACGCTGGATTACAAGATACGGTGCATCTTGCTTACCAAACACGGCATATATGTGTTTTTCTACTATCCCATGCCGTCTGAGACTTGGCAAGGGGGGGATTTGAAAATATTTTTTATGCCATTTTTATACTGCGCTGCAGCATGAGCGACTTTGCGGTGACTTTGGATTTGAGTTTACAATCGGTTTTGTGCACATGGCTGAAAGCAAGCTATAGCAAGTGATTGCAAGTTTTACGGACCAAAAACAGCGGCGGTTTTGACATCCATGAATGGATTAACAGTCGTCCAAACAAGGAGCAGATAACCGCTCTCAAATCAACGCCAAATTTTGACTATATATAAGGTATTTTTGGGTCGCATTGGGGCTGGTTTATTTGCATGTGATGGTGAGGAATGAAGTGCTGCCAAGTCATGATGCTATTGGTTAATTTTGCGACGATGAGGACAGACTATGTTGGACAAAATGAGGGATGACAACACAGCGGCCTGTAAACATAAAAGCGTCAAATAGATGGTAGGAATATACTGCATAAATAATGGAAAACGGACACACAAAGATGAGACTGATTGTTAAAGCATTATTGGGTACGGGCATTGTGGCTGTTGGCAGCGTGGCGGCGTGGGACAGTTGGGTGACTTGGCGCGCACGCCGCGACATCTATGACGATGTCGATGCCGTGCCTCACCACCGCTATGGATTGGTGTTGGGGACGGGGCCGGTGTTGGCCAATGGTGCCATCAATCACTATTATAAGTACCGCATTGAGGCGGCGGCCTTGCTGTATCAGCAAAATAAAATTGATGTCATCGTGGTTTCTGGCTCGGACAATGGCGTGGATTACAGCGAACCTGAAGCCATGCGTTCGGATTTGCAAAAATACGGCGTGCCGGCGACGCAAATCATCATGGACAAGGGCGGCGCACGCACCATAGACAGCGTGTTGTATGCGCAAAGCCAAGGTTTGATGGACGATTGGCTCATCATTTCGCAGCCGTTTCACAACCAACGCTCGCTGATGTTGGCGCGGCATTTGAAGGTCAATGCCCATGCTTACAATGCCCGCGATGTGGAAGGTGGTTGGCGTGTGCATGTGCGCGAGCGTTTTGCGCGCATGCGCTTGGCGTGGGACATGCTTACAGGCCGCTTGCATGTGCCTGCTGAAGCTGTGAGCAGTGCAGATGTGCTTGCAGTAGAAGTTGAAGATGACGATTTTGTGACACAAGTGGCAGACAATAAACAAGAAAAGATTGAATCTGCCGAGAAAACCAGCGTAGAGTAGGGCTTGTAACCTTAGGTCACGTCAGGCCTTATCTTTAACAATATGCAAATCGAAACCGACAACCGCGAAGCCGAGTTTTATCTGGCTTCGTTGGCCTTGGGCATACTGTATGGCATGCAACAAGGTGTGATTCATCCTGAGGCGGGCATTTGGTCTTTGGGCCGTCCCGTTTTTTCTGATGCCGTTTTGGCATCGCCGTATCTCAGTCTTAGACTCAAAGAAGTGATTGGCAGGTTTGATGAAATTGATTTTTGGGATTATCAATCTGAAAATCAGCAACAAATGTTGGCTGAAATGGTAGACAACACCTTATCGTGTTTAACAGACACAATCAGCAAAGACATGACGTATTGGGCCAGATTGTCTATGGCACCTTTAGAAGCTGTGGATGAGCAAGAGCATTTAGAGCAAATTCGCCATGGCTTTGTAAAGAAATCGCGTCGTGGCAAGTTTAAAAAAGCCAAGCCTGCATCATAGATTTGAATTTGTTTGAGCTTAACCGTGTTGATCACACCGCAAATCATCCGAATTGCGGTGTTTTTGTATGGGCGACCGCCACGGTGTTTATTGGAATGGAATATGCTTACTTCGCAGGGGAGTATGCCATTTTGTAGACACAAGATTAGCAGTACCGAGAGTAAGCAACATAACGATAATGAAATGTGAATTATAGAGGAGAGAGAAGATGGACGAACATGAAAGCGATATCGCTTGGTTATTGGAATATTTGCAATTGAAATTGGGTGAACACGCCAGTGCGTTCACGGCCAAGGATTTGGCCTATGTGGGCGAGTTTGTGTTGGGCGGCGTGCCGCACCAATATTGGTCTTACCCCAATTTAGGTACGCCGATGTGGGTGACCATCAAAACCCATGCTGGCATGCAAAGCATCGCTTTGACCGAGATGGCGCCGCCTGCCAGACGCGTCGGTTAAGCACGATAATAGATGCGGCCTGTAAACCACAAACATGATTTATGTGGTTTACAGGCCGCTTGTGTATTATGGCTGTAACGATGTGCATATGGTTTTCAAGCTAACGTATGTTAAGGGCTCATGCAAATATGCTGAAGAACACTTAGACAACGCCAAAGCAGCAGCATAGCAGCAGTACAGATTTGAATTGGCGTGGCGATGGTGGCATTATAAGCGGCAAAACACACAGACAGAACAAGACAGTAAGATGGAAGACTTTAAACAATTGTTAAAAGGCTTGGGCAAGCAAGCGCAAGCGGCGCAGGCCGAGCAAAAACAACGCGAACAAGAAGCGGCGCAAGTGGCGGCAGAAGAAGTGGATTTTGCCAAGGAAATGGGCGCAGTCAAACCCTTAAAACAGCAAAATCGAGCACCACGTTATGTGGACAAAACCCCGCCGCGTTTGCGCCAACAGCGCTTGGAAGAGGGCGATAAAGACCATTATTTCTATGTCAGCCAAGAGGCCGATGACACACCGCCCAAGCAATACAGTAAAGGCGGCCAAGGTCGCAAAGACATTGATAAGTTGTTATCGGGCAAGCTGCGCATCATCTCCACTTTGGATTTGCACGGTTATTCCCAAGAGGAAGCACAAGAGGTGTTGAACGAGTTCATCGAATACATACGTCAGTACGGCGTTTGCGGTGAAATCATTCATGGCAGCGGTTTGGGCTCGCGGGGTTTTGCGCCGGTTTTGAAGAACACGGTGCGCCGCTGGTTGATGCAACACCCTGATGTGCTGGCCTATACCGAGCCCAATGGCAATAATGACGGCGCCGTCCTCATCTTATTGAAACGGGTTTGGAAAGAAGAAAGCGAATAATACGAAGAAATTCGCACATATTTGAGCAGGGTTTTTTCCCTAAAATGCGGCCTGTAAGTGTACAGGCTGCTTGTTTTTTGCGAAATAGATAATTTATATTATTTCGATGATAATAAATGATACATGATTCATTTTGTTCGTTTTCTTTCTAATAGTCTCAAAAAACCGTTTTCAAACGGTTTACATTAATGATGAAAAAATATGAGATATGTCACGGCTAACAATTGCTCAGTCTGAGATTTGCTGATACGATAATTCCGAAAATACAGTATGTTGCGGCGCAACAAAGCCAGCAGATACCTTAATGTCTTCAGCCCGTTGCCCGCAAAACAAGCACATACTGTATTCAATTTTCTGCAAATTAGTTGAGCACAAACGAATCAGACTGGTTTCAAAAGTGAATAGTTTGGGTAGTTTTGTTTAATAATGTTGTTTTATGAACATTTGAGTGCTGAAGGATAATAATATGGCTGAGCAATTCAAAGACATTGATCCAATCGAAACCCAAGAGTGGTTGGATTCATTAGCATCGGTTTTACAAAGTGAAGGTCCTGAGCGTGCGCATTACATCTTGCAACGCTTGGTACGCGAAGTCCGAAGAACCGGTGTGCACTTGCCTTTTAGCGCGACTACCGCTTACATCAATACCATTCCTGTGGGCAAAGAACAAAAATCTCCAGGCAATCATGAGTTGGAACACCGTTTGCGCTCGATGATACGCTGGAATGCCGCTGCCATTGTGTTGCGTGCCGGCAAGAAAGACTTGGAATTGGGCGGTCATATTGCCTCTTACCAATCAGCAGCAACCTTATACGATGTCGGTTTTAACCATTTCTGGAAAGCCGGTAACGAAAACGAAGATGGCGATTTGGTGTTCGTCCAAGGCCACTCTGCACCGGGCGTGTACGCGCGTGCATTCTTAGAAGGTCGTTTGAGCGAAGACCAATTGGACAACTTCCGTCAAGAAGTGGACGGCGAAGGCTTGCCTTCATACCCACACCCTTGGTTGGCGCCTGATTTCTGGCAATTCCCAACCGTGTCTATGGGTTTGGGCCCATTGATGGGTATTTACCAAGCACGTTTCTTGAAATACTTGGAATCTCGTGGTTTGGCCCGCACCAAAGGCCGTAAGGTTTGGGTGTTCTGTGGCGACGGCGAGATGGATGAACCTGAGAGCTTGGGTGCGATTTCTTTGGCCGCCCGCGAAGGTTTGGACAATTTGGTGTTCGTCATCAACTGTAACTTGCAACGCTTGGACGGCCCTGTGCGCGGTAACGGCAAAATCATCCAAGAATTGGAAGGCGATTTCCGTGGCTCAGGCTGGAATGTGTTGAAAGTGATTTGGGGCGGCCGTTGGGACCCATTGTTGGCGCAAGACAAAGACAATTTGCTCAAACAACGCATGGCCGAATGTTTGGACGGCGATTACCAAACCTTCAAATCCAAAGATGGCGCCTATGTGCGCGACCACTTCTTCGGTGCTTACCCTGAATTGAAAGCCATGGTTGCCAACTGGTCAGACGAAGAAATCTGGGCCTTGAACCGTGGTGGTCACGACCCACACAAAGTGTATGCCGCTTACCATGAAGCCACCACCAATGCCAATGGCCGTCCTACGGTGATTTTGGCCAAAACCATTAAAGGTTATGGTATGGGCGCGGCTGGTGAAGGTCAAAACATTGCCCACCAAGCCAAAAAAATGGACTTGGACTCACTGAAAAAATTCCGCGACCGCTTTGGCATTCCTGTGAGCGATGCTGAGTTGGAATCAGGCAACGTGCCTTATTACAAACCGGCCGAAGACAGCCCAGAAATGAAGTATTTGCATGAGCGTCGCAAATCTTTGAATGGTTACTTGCCTAGCCGCACACCTAACCATACCGCTTTGGAAATTCCATCGTTGGATGCATTTGAAGCACAATTGAAAGCTTCTGGCGACCGCGAATTCTCTACCACCATGGCATTCGTGCGCATCTTGGGCACTTTGCTTAAAGACAAACAAATCGGCAAACGCATTGTGCCGATTGTGCCAGATGAAAGCCGTACTTTCGGTATGGAAGGCATGTTCCGCCAATACGGTATTTGGAACCCTAAAGGCCAAAAATACACGCCACAAGACGCTGACCAATTGATGTTCTACAAAGAATCAGAATCGGGTCAAATGTTGCAAGAAGGCATTAACGAACCAGGCGCGATGAGCTCATGGATTGCGGCGGCAACCAGTTATGCCAACAGCCACTTCACCATGATTCCGTTCTACATTTACTACTCTATGTTTGGTTTCCAACGCGTGGGCGATTTGGCTTGGGCTGCGGGTGACTTGCGCGCCAAAGGCTTCTTGTTGGGCGGTACTGCCGGTCGCACCACTTTGAACGGCGAAGGTTTGCAACACGAAGACGGTCACAGCCAAATTCAGGCCGACTTGATTCCTAACTGCATCTCTTACGATCCAACCTATGCTTACGAAGTGGCTGTCATCATTCAAGACGGTTTGCGTCGCATGTTTGTTGAGCAAGAAGACGTGTTCTACTACTTGACCGTGATGAACGAAAACTACAAACACCCAGCCTTGCCTGAGCGTGCCAATGTCAAAGAAGACATCTTGCGCGGTATGTATTTGTTGCAAGAAGCCGATGGCACTGGCCACCACAAAGTGCAGTTGATGGGTTCGGGCGTGATTTTGGAAGAAGTCATCCGCGGTGCCGAATTGTTGAAACAAGACTTCAACATTGATGCCGACATCTGGAGCGTGACCTCATTCAACTTGGTGAACCGCGATTTGCAAGAAGTGTTGCGCTATAACCGTTTGCACCCAACTGGCGACCAAAAGGTGCCATTCATTACCGCCCAATTGGAAGGCCGTGAAGGTCCAGTGATTGCCTCTACCGACTACATCCGCTCGTTTGCCGACCGTGTGCGCGCTGGTATCAAAGCCGATTACACCGTTTTGGGCACCGATGGTTTCGGTCGCTCAGATTCGCGCGCCAACTTGCGCCGCTTCTTTGAAGTAGACCGCTTCCACGTGGTGGTGGCTGCTTTGAATGGCTTGGCCAACGAGGGCAAAATCGGTAAAGAACAAGTGGCATTGGCCATAGAGAAATATGGCATCGATGCAGACGTGTTGCCAAGCTGGTTGCGCTAACAGTTTTAACGTGCGGCCTGTAAAGTTTACAGGCCGCCTCATATTGAGATAAACGTTCAAAGGAATACACGATGAGTCAAATCGTAGAAATCAAAGTACCGGACATTGGCGGTCATGATAATGTGGATGTGATTGATGTTGCGGTAAAAGTGGGTGACACGGTTGCCGTAGACGATACCTTAATCACCTTAGAAACCGACAAAGCCACCATGGATGTGCCTGCTGATGTCGCAGGTGTGGTCAAAGAAGTGAAAATCAGTGTTGGTGATAAAGTGTCTGAAGGCACAGTCATCGTTACCGTCGAATCAGGTGCTGCCGCGGCTGCACCCGCAGCCGAAGCCGAAGCCGCTCCAGTAGCCGCGCCTGCCGCTGCCGCCCCGGTTGCTGAAGCGGCGCCTGCTGCCGCTGGTGGCAGCGTGTCTGTGGAAGTACCAGACATTGGCGACAACAGCGATGTGGATGTGATTGATGTGGCAGTCAAAGTGGGCGACACTGTGGCCGTAGACGACACCTTGATTACCTTGGAAACCGACAAAGCCACCATGGATGTGCCTTCGACGGCAGCCGGTAAAGTCACTGCGGTCAACATCAAAGTGGGTGACAAAGTCAGCCAAGGTACAGTCATCATCACCGTAGAAGGTGGCGCTGCCGCGCCAGCCGCTGCACCGGCTCAAGCTGCCGCCGCACCCGCGCCTGCTGCTACTCAAGCGCCTGCGCCAGCAGTGAAAGAATCTTCGCCACCGGTGGCCGCTTCCAGCACCATCTTGCAATCGACGGCTGCCATAGACGAAGCAGGCTTCTCTAAGGCGCACGCTGGCCCATCGACACGCAAATTCGCGCGCGAATTGGGTGTGGACTTGATCAAGGTAAAAGGTTCTGGCTCTAAAGGCCGCGTGACCAAAGACGACATCAAATCCTTCGTCAAAGGCTTGATGCAATCGGGCAACGTGCCTGCTGCCACAGCAGGCGCTTCATTGGGCGGTGGTTTGGACTTGTTGCCATGGCCAAAAGTCGATTTCAGCAAATTTGGTGAAATCGAAGTACAGCCATTGAGCCGCATCAAGAAAATTTCGGGCCAAAATCTGTCGCGCAACTGGGTGATGATTCCGCATGTGACCGTCAACGAAGACGCGGACATGACCGAATTGGAAGAATTCCGCAAAACCATTAACAAAGAATGGGAACGCGAGGGCGTGAAAGTATCGCCGTTGGCCTTCATCATCAAAGCCTCTGTGGTGGCTTTGAAGAAATTCCCTGAATTCAATTCGTCTTTGGACGGCGACAATTTGGTGTTGAAAAAATACTTCAACATCGGTTTTGCCGCCGACACGCCGAATGGTTTGGTGGTGCCAGTGATTAAAGACGCCGACAAAAAAGGCTTGAAAGAAATTTCCTTGGAATTGGCCGAATTGTCGAAAAAAGCCCGCGATGGCAAGCTCAAACCACAAGAAATGCAAGGCGCTTGCTTTACCATTTCTTCATTGGGCGGCATCGGTGGCACTGGCTTCACACCGATTGTGAACGCACCAGAAGTGGCCATCTTGGGCGTGTGCAAATCACAAATCAAACCGGTGTGGAACGGCAAAGAGTTCACGCCGCGCTTGATGTGTCCATTGTCATTGTCGTTTGACCACCGCGTCATCGACGGTGCCGCAGGCATGCGCTTTACTGTGTACTTGGCGCAGTTATTGGCCGATTTCCGTCGCGTGATTTTGTAAGACTCAAAAGCGGCCTGTAAATGTTTACAGGCCGCTTAGAGTTGCTAAATCAAACATTAAGAAAATGAGGTTGTAAACAGTATATAACTGCATGTCACACAGTGAACATGGCATAGGGATGAAGAATCGACATGAATCTTGATACAAGCCAAGCAACCATTATTGAATATTCTCAGACACATTATTGGGGTTTGGGATTTGGCTTTGTATTTTTGATGTCAGGGGCGATGATTCCTTTGGTGATGACCATTTTTCATATTTGGACTGTTACTCAAAGTATCATGAAAGCCAATTGGATAGGTTTGTTGGCATTCTGCTTTCTGTTATTTTGGGGAACGTTTTTATATGGAATGTTGTGGGCGGTCTTTACTCTGATTTTAACTGCCCCTAAACGTCTTTGCCTGACCCGAGAGGGAATGTGGGTTGAAACGCTGCATCGTCCCTGTTCCTATTGTTTGTTGTGGGATGATGTCACTGAAATCAATAAAGAAGCCTATGCTTCAGTGACTTTGCATTTTTACACTGGTTACAAATATTATTACCTTACACAAACTTATAAGACAAATGAATCGCAACGTTTGTTGAATAAAAAGTATCGGCAAACCAGCAAGCAATTGCTAACCAATCGCATGAAAGAATTCAGTAAGCCGCAATTTGAACAGTTGCTACACACTTATTACAAGCGTGGTAAGAGCAGTCGAATTGTATTTGAGTGCCAAACGATTGAATAAAAATTAATAGAGGTAATTATGGCTCTAATCGAATTAAAAGTTCCCGATATCGGTGGACATGACAATGTAGACATCATTGATGTGGCGGTGAAAGTGGGCGATACCGTGGCGGTAGACGACACCTTAATCACCTTAGAAACCGACAAAGCCACCATGGATGTGCCAGCGGAAAGCGCCGGCGTGGTCAAAGAAGTGAAAGTGGCTGTGGGCGACAAGATTTCTGAAGGCGGCGTGATTGTGGTGGTGGAAGCCGCTGCCGGCGATGCGCCTAAAGCTGAAGCAGCACCCGTTGCTGCGCCTGCCACGACCGAAGCGCCTAAAGCCGCTGCAGCAGCGCCGCAAGCGGCGAGTTTCGCTGGTTCGGCCGATGCTGAGTACGATGTGGTGGTATTGGGCGGTGGCCCTGGTGGCTATTCGGCGGCGTTTGCTGCGGCCGACCAAGGTTTGAAAACGGCGATTATTGAGCGCTACGCCACTTTGGGCGGTGTGTGTTTGAACGTCGGCTGTATCCCATCGAAAGCCTTGCTGCACAATGCGGCGGTGATAGATGAAGTGAAACACTTGGCTGCCAATGGCATCAAGTTTGCCGAGCCTGAAATCGACATCGACATGTTGCGTGGCTACAAAGAAAAAGTCATAGGCAAGCTTACTGGTGGTTTGGCCGGCATGGCCAAGGCGCGCAAAGTGGACGTGATTCGTGGCAATGCGCAATTTGTGTCGGCCAACCACTTTGAAGTGGCCGAAACCACGGGCACAGGTTCAGAAGAAACTGGCAACAAAAAAACCGTGGCCTTCAAAAATGCCATCATCGCTGCCGGTAGCCGCGTGACCAAATTGCCGTTCATTCCTGAAGACCCACGCATCGTCGATTCGACCGGTGCTTTGGAACTCAAAGGCGTGCCAGAAAAAATGCTGATCATCGGCGGTGGCATCATCGGTTTGGAAATGGGCACGGTATACAGCACTTTGGGCGCACGCTTGGATGTGGTGGAAATGATGGACGGCTTGATGCAAGGCGCCGACCGTGATTTGGTCAAAGTGTGGCAAAAAATGAATGAATACCGCTTTGACAACATCATGCTGAACACCAAAACCGTGGGCGTGGAAGCGAAAGAAGACGGCATTTATGTGACGTTTGAAGGCGCAAAAGCACCGACCGAACCACAACGCTATGATTTGGTGTTGGTGGCGGCTGGCCGTCAACCGAATGGTTTGTTAATCGGCGCGGACAAAGCCGGTGTGGCGGTGACTGAGCGCGGCTTTATCGAAGTCGACAAACAACAGCGCACCAATGTGCCGCATATTTATGCCATCGGCGACATCGTCGGTCAACCAATGCTCGCGCACAAAGCCGTGCACGAAGGCCATGTGGCGGCAGAAAACTGTGCCGGTCACAAAGCCTTCTTTGATGCGCGCGTGATTCCGGGCGTGGCTTACACCGATCCTGAAGTGGCTTGGGTGGGCGTGACCGAAGAAATCGCCAAACGCGATGGCATCAAAATCACCAAATCGGTGTTCCCATGGGCTGCTTCAGGCCGTGCCATTGCCAATGGCCGCGATGAAGGCTTTACCAAGTTGATCTTCGATGCCGAAACCGGCTTGATTATCGGTGGTGGCATCGTCGGCACACACGCAGGCGACATGATAGGCGAAATCTGCTTGGCCATCGAAATGGGTTGTGATGCCGAAGACATCGGCAAAACCATCCATCCGCACCCGACCTTGGGCGAATCCATAGGCATGGCAGCGGAAGTGGCTTTGGGCGTTTGTACCGATTTGCCGCCGATGCGCAAAAAATAATTCATTTTTCCCTCTGGCTGTCTGCACCTGCAGGCAGCCATTTTTTTATCCACACACATCACACATGGAAACCACAATGAAGCAACACAGCATGACTGCCGATGTTTTGCCGGTACGGCGCGGCTTGGCTTGGCAAGACAGCAAGGTTTTGGCGCTGTCGTCTTTGGGCGGTGCCTTGGAATTTTACGATTTCATGATTTTTGCCTTGATGGCGCCGATATTGAGCCATTTGTTTTTTCCTGCCAGTTTGGGCGAGGCTTGGGCCTTGGTCTATACCTATGCCATTTTTGCCATCGGTTATGTGATGCGGCCTGTAGGCGGCTTGGTCATGGCACATTTGGGCGACAGGTTGGGGCGCAAACGCATGTTCACGTGGTCGCTGTTGTTGATGGCCTTGCCGACGCTGGCCATGGGATTGTTGCCGACATATGCGCAAATCGGCATCGCCGCGCCCTTGTTGCTGTTGTTGTGTCGGGTGGTACAAGCGGTGGCCATAGGCGGCGAAGTGCCGGCGGCGTGGACGTATGTGTCTGAGCAAGTGCCGGTCAACCAAGTCGGTTTGGCCAATGGCTTGCTCACTGCGGGCTTGTCCATGGGCATTTTATTGGGCTCGCTGTCGGTGATGGGTTTACAGGCCGCATTCAGCAGCGACACTGTGCAAGCGGGCGCATGGCGTTTGCCATTTGTGTTGGGCGGGGTATTGGGTTTGCTGGCGGTGTGGATGCGCAAACACCTGCAGGAAACGCCGATATTCATGGCCATCAAACAGCGCCGTTTGCTCTACCAAGGTTTGCCTTTGGCCGAAGTGTGGCGCTCGCACAAGCGCTTGCTCATCATCGGCATGGGCATCAATTGGTTTTTGCTCGCCAGTGTGGCGGTGGTGTTGTTGGCGATGCCGAAATTGTTGCAACAACAATTGGGTTTGAGCCCGGTGCAAGCAACGGCTTGGCAAGTGGCTGGCATTGCCTTGCAAGCATTTGGTTGCATCGCCTTTGGGCGTTTGGCGGACAAATACGGCATCAGCCGCAGTGCTTGGGTCGGGGCTAGCGTGATGGTGTTGGCGGCGGCGGTGTTTTATTTTGGTTTGCACGCATTGCCTGTGGCGGTGTTGGCGCTGGCCTATGCGCTGATGGCGCTGTGTGCTGGCAGTGGCGCGTGTTTGGGCAAGATGGTGGTGCGCTTTCCGGCGCCGATACGCTTAAGCGGCATGGCCGCCACTTACAATTTGTCGTCGGCTTTGCTCGGCGGGCTGTCTTTGCCTTTGGTGGCATGGCTGAATGCTCACATCAGCTGGGGGGCGTGGCTGTATTTGAGTGCTTTGTGTGCGCTGTTTGCATTACTGGGCAGTGCGTATCGCAAATGGTTTGAGGCGGCCTGTAAATAACAGCGACAAGGATTCATACACAGAATATGTGCATAAGGGTGTTGATAACATTTGATATGGCTTAGCTTTCAGTCACTTACGTCCATGCTTAATTTATGGGCAATGTGGATAAGCTCGTCCATCTATGTAATTGGTATTTTGTTTCTATCGTAACTAAATGTCAATATCTAAGTGCATGTATTCTAGTAAATGCTGGCTGTATCATGGATTGACATATTTTTTGATTGTATTAATATATTATTTCAATTTTTTAATTATAAATTAATTTATTGAAATAATATTGCTGTGTTATTCATAAATCTAACCGAATAAATGAATGATGCGCATGTTCATAGTGCAATCAGTGTTTATCCATAATATAAAAAGCAGAATATGACAGAACCAAAAATCCAACAATACGATGATGTGCATGGCAATCGCTGGCTCAATCGCGACGATTACCGCACTTTATCGCTCTCTTCACTTGGCGGTGCACTGGAATTTTACGATTTTGTGATTTATGTGTTTTACGCCAAAATCATTTCCGAAATGTTCTTCCCCAGCGATTTGAGTCCATTTTGGGCCATGCTCAATACTTATGGCATTTTTGCCGCTGGCTATTTCTTCCGTCCCTTGGGTGGTTTGGTGATGGCGCATTTTGGTGATTTGATAGGCCGCAAACGCTTGTTTGCCTTGTCCATCTTCTTAATGGCGGTGCCGACTTTGTGCATAGGCTTGATGCCGACATTCGCCACCATAGGTTATGCTGCGCCCTTATTACTATTATTGATGCGCATTATCCAAGGCATCGCCATCGGCGGTGAAATCCCGGCGGCATGGACGTTTGTGTCTGAACACGTGCCACCCAAACACGTTGGCTTTGCCAATGGCACGCTGACGGCCGGTTTGTCGTTCGGGATTTTATTGGGGGCGCTGATGTCTTTGGCCATCGCCAAAATGTTCAGCGAAGCCGAAATCCACGATTGGGCGTGGCGCATTCCATTTGTCATCGGCGGCTTCTTGGGCTTTATCACCATGTATTTGCGCTCGTATTTGAAAGAAACGCCGGTGTTCAAGGCGATGCAAGAGCGCAAGCAGTTGTACCAAGGCTTGCCCGTGAAGGCGGTATTGCAAGAGCACCGTGTGGCGGTGGTATTGGGCATGTTGTTCACTTGGTTTTTGACCGCGTGCGTGGTGGTGGTATTGCTGTCGATGCCGCAATTGCTGATCGGCACTTTTGGCTATGACCGTGCCGATGCGTTTGTGTTGCAATCAACAGGCATCGTGATGCAAGTGGTAGGCTGCGTGTTGTTTGGCTGGTTGGCCGACAAATGGGGCGGTGGCAAAACCATGATTTTTGGCAGCATCGCCGTGTTTGTGTGCGCGCTGGTGTATTACAACGCCTTAGGCGCGTGGAGTGCCAATGCCATCTTCATTGCCTATGCGAGTTTGGGTTTGGCTGCCGGTGCGGTTGGGGTGGTGCCGATGTTGATGGTGCGCATGTATCCTGCGCCGGTGCGTTTTACCGGCATCTCGTTTTCTTACAATGTCTCTTACGCCATCATCGGTGGTTTGACCTTACCGGTGGTGCAGTGGCTCAGCCGCTACAGCGACATCGGTGCGATGTATTATGTGTTGTTCTTGGCGGCGTTGAGTGTGGCTTGTTGCGGCCTCTACATGCAGAAATTTGAGCGTTAAACAGCTGGTTTGGCATGAAGATGCGGCCTGTAAGAGTTTACAGGCCGCATTGTTGTGGTGACTTGGTGTACAGTGTTGGACAGTTTGTTGCAGTTAAATGGATTTTAGATGTGCATACCGATAAAAACCGTAAAATTGCAGCATAAAACAGCCAAAATAACCTAAACTGACACATTAATTGGTTAGATGGTAATGATTGTTAGGCGCAGTTTCGAGTAAAATACTCACGCTGTTGATCAGAATATGCCTGATAACATCGTCACAAAAAATACACAATAAGGGGCCAAACACATGGGAAGTTATTCCTTCTTACAAGTCTTTACGGTGGTATTCGCCTTGTCGATTGCCACCACCTTGTTCAATAAACGGGCCTTGGGTCTGCCTGCGGCCATCGGTGTGCCCATCGTGTCGGCCATTTTCGTGTTCTTGTTGCAATGGGCAGTGAGTCTGTTTGGCCACAACGATTACATCCACATCAATATTGATGAAATTGAAAAAGCGGTGCGCACCTTCAATTTCTATGATTTTCTGATCAATGGGGTGATTTGTTTCATTCTGACCTCATCGGCACTCAAATTCAAAATCACCGATTTAAGAGCGTATTTCAAACCAATCGCCATTTTGGCCAGCATCGCCTTGATTTTGTGCGCCATTTTCTTTGGTTTGGCCTTGTATGGCTACCAAGTTGCCACGGGTCACAAAGTGGGCATCTTGGTGTTGTTGTTGCTTGGCGCGGCTTTGGGTGCGACCGACCCCATCGGCATCAAAGGCGTGCTCAGCTCGGTGAAAGCGCCGCACCATTTGATGGTGAAGCTCGAAGGCGAATCGCTGTTCAACGATGCGGTGTGTATCGCCTTATTCATGGCAATTTTGGGGGTGATTAAGGGCAAAGACTTTACCGTTGGCGCGGCTTTGGCCAATTTGGGCTATGAAATTGCGGTGGCGGTGTTGATTGGTTGGGCATTTGGCTGGTTGGTATTGCGCATGCTCAAGGGCAAACACGAGATGGAATCGCTGATTTTATCGACCGCGTTCTTGGCCACAGGCTCGTATTTGGTCGCTTTGTATGCGCATGCGTCTGGCCCGATTGCCTGTGTCATCGGTGGCTTGATGGTGGGCAACCGTTGGCAAGAGATATTGTCCGAGCAAGAGGTGAGCGAGGTCAATCACTTTTGGCACACGGTGGAAGGCATCATCAACTCCTTCTTGTTCACCTTAATTGGCATGGAATTGTTCATCATTGATTTTCACGCCAGCTTGCTCATCGGTGGCGTGGTGGCGTTTGTGATTTTGCACATTTGCCGCTTTGCCGCCAACTTCTTGGCGTTTATCCCATTTCGCAATGTCAAAAGCAAAAGCTATCACGGCAGTTTGACCATCTTGTCATGGGGCGGGGTGCGTGGCGGCATCTCGCTGGCCTTGATTTTGGCGGTGGCGAACATGCCGCAATTGGCGCACCACAGCGACATCTTGATTGGTTACACCTTTATTTGCGTGCTGCTGTCGGGCTTGGTGTGTGGCTTGGGTTTGCCAGGGGTGATGAACGCGTTTTACTACAACCCAGACGAGCCTAAGACCGGCTTTTCCGGTTGGTACCAACGGCTGTGCCACAAAATGAACCGCAGCGGCTTGCAATACGTGGTGACTGAAGACGCCAATGGCAAGGAAAACATCATTGTCTACAACCCTGAGTGTTTGGCAACCGAGCCTGAGGAAGTCACCGATGTTGACGGCGATGGCGTGGTGGAAATCAACGATGCCGAATTGGCCGCCAAAGTCAGACGCTTGGAAGACCCGAACAACTTCTGATGTTGGTAAAATAATGTTGTGAAATGCGGCCTATAAATGCGACAAACCATTTACAGGCCGCTTGTGTTACAGGGTTTGTGGTTTAATCTGTGTATTTAAACCCGTGGGTAGGCTGGTCGTCACTGAGCCACAAGCCGCAAAGGAAGGCGATGAAACACACCGCGAAGCTGCTGCTTATCTTGCTGGCCTGCGCCTTGAGCGGCTGCGCCAGTCTATATGTACGGCATGACATGAATGGCGGTGATGTCGCTGCCGATTACCAATACCAAGTGTTGTTAGAAGGCACCTTGCTGGCAGTGGCTCGCCCAAAAACGCCGCTGCCCGAATATGCCGATGCATGGGTATTGGTGGGCAAGGCGCACAGTTATTTGATGCTGCCGCAAGGCAAGCCCGCCGGTTTTCTGAATCAGCTCTGGCAAAGCGTCGACATGCGCTATGTGCGCCTCAATGGACAATACTCACGCGATGGTTTGGGCGCGGTGTTGATGGCAGCGCGGCCGCAGCAACAGCAATGGTTTGAGCAAGTGCGTTTGAACTACCGCAAACCCTTGTCGCAAGTCACGCCGCGAGAGCGCCAGTCATTGCAAGACTTGGGCTTTTATTGCAATGAACTGGTCAGCGCCGGTGTTTACGATTGCTCGGTCGGCATCAATGTTGAATACTTGCCCATTAGCGCCGCCAAATTCAGTGGCAAAACCGTGCACCGCTTGCCACAGCCGCATACGTTCAAAGTGGTGTTGCGCAGTGAAAAAAATCCCAATGCCAGCGCCGCTTCATGGCAACAACAGCTGTTGCAGCCCTTGGCTCTGGTGGTCGATGTGGTGACTTTGCCGGTACAAATCATTGGCGGTGCGGTGGTGCAAGGTGTGGGCTCTGGGCAATCAGGCAAGTGATGCCAAAGCGAGGGACATAAAGCAATTGAAATAAACGACATGAAGCAGTAAATCATGCGGCCTGTAAACACTTGCTTGGGTTTACAGGCCGCTTGTTGTGTACAGCAAAGGCTTAGCCGAAAAGGTTGGTTTGTAAGGTGAGAAGCAGCGCCATCGCTGCCCACGACACCATGATGCTGTACCAGATGATGGCGCCTACTACCATCAAACGGGGCGCGAAACGCAGCCAGTCCAAATGAAACTGGTCGTTGGCCTTATCACCGAGTTGCCAATAATCGTGTTGTACTTCTATGCGCTGGTACAGCGTATACACCGTGTCTTTGTAATGCTCGATGTCTAAGCCCATGGCCGGTATGCGCTGGCCGCTAAATGGCTCTTGTATCGGGGTGGCGCAGTGGCATAACACCCATGCCAATACCACCAGTAAGGCAATCGGAAACAGTTGCTGTCTTTGCTCGTCAAACCAAGAGGTTAATTCCCAGCGCAATATCCACAATAACACAAACGCCACCAGCGCCATCAGCATAAAATAAGGGCCCAATACGCGGCTGTACCACCAACCGATGTTGTGGTTGAAACGCCCAAGCCTGCGCCACAACAGCCAAATGTCGCGGTCTTTGATGTAATGCGGGCGTTCATCGTGCAAACGTTCATAGCCGATGCGGTATAAGCCTTCGCGGCGCAGCCAAAAACCGATGGCGAACAATAAGGGCACGCCCAGCCAGCGGCTCAAGACAAAATCCAACAGCGTATCCAATGCCGTCCCCTTAGCAATGATGTGGTAGGTAATGCTGTGAAGATAACATAAGCGGCCTGTAAATGCTTACAGGCCGCTTGTAGCTTAGGAAAACCGCAAGATGTGGGTGTTGACTTACTTCAACATATTGCTTAAAAACGCCTTGGTGCGTGGGTGTTGCGGATTGTCGAAGAAGGCTTTGGCCTCGCCGCCTTCTACCATCACCCCGCCGTCCATGAAATAGACTTTGTCGGCCACTTCGCGCGCAAAACCCATTTCATGTGTGACCACCACCATGGTCATATTGTCTTCGGCCAGTTTTTGCATGGTTTTCAACACTTCGCCGGTGAGCTCAGGGTCGAGCGCCGAGGTCGGTTCGTCAAACAACATGATGTCCGGTTGCATTGCCAAGGCGCGGGCAATGGCGACACGCTGTTTTTGACCGCCGGACAATTGCGAGGGGTAAAAATCGTGTTTCTCGGCCAAGCCTACTTTGGCGAGCAATTCGTGCGCTAAAGGCAGGATTTGCTCTTTGCGCATTTTTTTCACCGTCATCGGCGCTTCAATGATGTTCTGTATCACCGTCATGTGCGGGAACAAATTGAATTGCTGGAACACCATGCCCATTTTGCTGCAAATGGCTTTCACTTCTTTGTCGCTGGGGTAATGCGCATGGCCAGCGTCATCGCTGCTGACCAAGGTTTGGCCTTCGATGGTGATGCTGCCGCCATTGACGGTTTCCAAATGATTCAAGCAGCGCAGCAGTGTTGATTTGCCTGAGCCTGACGAACCAATAATCGCCACCACTTCTGATGGACGCACTTGCAAACTCACGTCTTTCAACACTTCCAACGCGCCAAACGATTTGCGGATGTGCTGGGCGTCTATCATCAAATCAGTCTTCATAGACGGCATAGCGTTTCTCCATGTATTGGAACATCCACGTCAAAATCAAAGTCATGATTAAGTAGAATGCAGCGGCAGTAATAAACGGGGTGACATTGAAGTCGCGTTGCACAATATTGCGGGTGGCGCGCAGCAAGTCATTCAAGGCCAACACATACACCAACGAGGTGTCTTTGACCAAGGTGATGGTTTCATTCGATAAGGGCGGCAGAATTTTTTTCCACATTTGCGGCAGCACGATGCGGCGCATGGTTTGTGGATACGACATGCCCAAAGTCTTGGCCGCTTCGTATTGGCCGCGGCCGATGGCCAAGATGCCACCGCGGAAAATTTCGGCAAAGTAGGCGGCATAATTCAAGGCAAACGCCACCACCGCCGCGGTGAAGTCTTCAAAGTAAATGCCGACAGCGGGCAGGGCGAAATAAACGAACAGCATTTGCAGCATCAGCGGCGTGCCGCGCATCAGCCAAATATAGCCATTGACCAAGACATCAAAAGCCTTGATGCCAGACAGACGCAACAGCGCCAAAATCAGCCCCAGTGGAATCGACAGCAGCAAGGTAATCACAAACAACTTCAAAGTCATTTGTGCGCCTTCCCACAGGGGCGGAAGCATTTGTATTAAATAATCCATGTGTGTACCTAATTAAAAGCGTCCTGTAAAACAACAACGCTGTCTGAAGGATGTTTCAGACAGCGTTTATTGAATCAAAAACGCGACATCGCCTTATTTGATGATGTCTTTACCAAACCATTGGTTGGCGATTTTAGCAGAAGTACCGTCAGCTTTCATCGCTACCAATGCGCCTTGCAATTTGTCGTGCAAGGCTTGGTCTTCTTTGCGCATGCCCACGCCGTATTCTTCAGTGCCGAAATTGTCTTCCAAAACAACGTATTCGGTCGGTTTTTTCGCCACATAATAGCGACCCACCACTTCGTCTACCACCACCGCGTCTATGCGTTTGGTGCTCAAATCCATCAATGCAGTGACGTTGTCACCGTATTTTTTCATTTCTTTAAACGATTTTGATACCGCATCGGCTTCAACGGCAGGGATGGCGCTGCTGCCATCTTGTACACCGACGATTTTGCCATTCAAGTCGGTTTTCACTTTGATTGGTGAGCCGGCAGACACCACGATGATTTGGTGGTTTTCCATGTATGGGTTAGAGAACAAGATGTTTTGTTTGCGCTCTTCGGTGATGGTCAAGCCGTTCCACAACAAGTCGACGCGTTTTGATTTCAATTCTGATTCTTTGGCTGCCCAGTCTATCGGTTTGAATTCCACTTCTACGCCCATGTGTTTGGCAGCGGCTTTGGCCATGTCGATGTCAAAACCCACCAATTCGTTTTTGTCATCGCGAAAGCCCATAGGAGGGAAGTTATCGTCCAAACCAATGACGATTTTGCTTGGCACAGTTTGGTTAGCAGCAGCAGGGGCGCTGCCTTCAGCTGGTTTGTCACCGGCTGGCGCTTGGTTAGAATTGCCGCCACAAGCGCTTAACAAAACGGCTGAAACGGAAAGAGTCATCAAAGAGGTCAAGATTTTTTGCATGTGAGTAAGATCCTAAGTAAACCTGAACAAAAGCTAACGGCGTGGTGTGTTAACTTACGTCAATTGTCATATCAATTGCATGATTTAGCAATCTTTTCGCGGATTTATTCACAAATTATCTGCTGGGACGGCGCTTTACAGGCCGCATTTGCCGCAGTGAACGAGGGATTAAGCGGCCTGTAAACAAGGCGCTATCAGGGATAAACAGAGATAAGCGTGGACTATGGCTTTAAGCCGGTAAATCGCAATAGAGTTTTTTGGCCAAGGCAATCATTTGCGCGATATTGTCGTCGGCGATGCGGTAATACACGGTTTGGCCTTGTTTGCGCGTGGCCAGCCAACCTTCGTCGCGCAGCAATTTCAAATGTTGCGACAAGGGGGAGGCATTCAACGGGATGTGTTGGTTCAAAGCGCCCACACACAATTCCTCTTGTTCCAATAACACACACAAAATCATCAGGCGGTGGGTGTTGGCCAAGAGTTTGTACACTTGGGTGACTTTTTCGGCTTGCTGCCACATTTGTTCAGGAGGGTTCATGCTGCGAGGCTCATTGCGTGGATGGCTATTATCGGACAGTGTACACATGGAGGCAAATGGCGCTGAAACAAGAGGGCGACAACAAGTGGGTAAAGGTGAGTTGTTTGTCCTAGATGGGAGGGTATAAGCGAGGAGGATAAAGGTGGTGCCATGTTTTGCACTGCTACAAATCATATGATTTCATTTACAGGC
Organism: Vitreoscilla massiliensis; assembly: GCF_001457815.1. Lineage (GTDB taxonomy): Bacteria > Pseudomonadota > Gammaproteobacteria > Burkholderiales > Neisseriaceae > Vitreoscilla > Vitreoscilla massiliensis. Next base: position 932,312 of record NZ_LN898221.1, on the reverse strand, counting down.
CGCATTTTAAGGTGTGAGGTGAATATCTGCAGAATCCACCAAAAATCAGCAAGATAAAGCCATTGGTTTTAATCTATTTAAACCGGGCTCATAGCCTGAGGCTGTTATGCGCGAAAAGCGGTTTATTATCCGGTGAAATTGATTTAAAATCTATGTGTTGTTACGCAACAGCATAGAATACGAATAAGAACCGTTTATATTTAAACAAAAGGAAACTTCTGATGTCTTTTTTGGATAGCTACCGTGCCCACGTGGCGGAGCGCGCCGCTTTAGGAACCGTTCCTCTGCCTTTGTCAGCTCAGCAAACTGCTGAATTGGTTGAACTCTTAAAAAACCCACCAGCTGGTGAGGGTGAATTTTTGGTGGACTTGTTGACCCACCGCGTTCCTCCTGGCGTTGATGATGCTGCGAAAGTCAAAGCGTCTTTCTTGGCTGCTGTCGCTGAAGGCACTGCTCAAAGCCCATTGGTAAGCGCTGAATTGGCAACCAAATTATTGGGTACCATGTTGGGTGGTTACAATATTTCCGCTTTGGTTGAATTGTTGGATGACGACAAATTGGCTGCCACTGCAGCCGAAGGCCTGAAACACACTTTGTTGATGTTTGATGCTTTCCATGATGTAAAAACCAAAATGGACAATGGCAATGCTTATGCCAAAGAAGTGATGGAATCTTGGGCCAATGCCGAATGGTTCACTTCACGTCCTAAAGTACAAGACAAAATCACCGTGACCGTGTTCAAAGTGACCGGTGAAACCAATACCGACGATTTGTCTCCAGCACCTGATGCTTGGAGCCGTCCTGACATTCCATTGCACGCATTGGCGATGTTGAAAAACCCACGCGATGGCATCACCCCTGATCAACCAGGTTCTGTGGGCCCAATCAAATTGTTGGAAGAATTGAAAGCCAAAGGCAATTTGGTGGCTTACGTCGGTGACGTGGTAGGTACCGGTTCTAGCCGTAAATCTGCGACCAACTCAGTGATTTGGCACACAGGTGAAGACATTCCTTTTGTTCCTAACAAACGCTTTGGTGGCGTGTGCTTGGGTGGCAAAATTGCACCAATTTTCTTCAATACTCAAGAAGACTCAGGCGCTTTGCCTATCGAAGTAGACGTGTCTAACTTGAACATGGGCGATGTGGTAGACATCTTCCCATACGAAGGCAAAATCGTTAAAAACGGCGAAACCATTGCCAACTTCGAATTGAAATCTCAAGTTTTGTTTGATGAAGTACAAGCCGGTGGCCGTATTAACTTGATTATTGGTCGTGGTTTGACTGGTAAAGCACGCGAAGCCTTGGGCTTGCCTGCTTCTGAAGCGTTCCGCTTGCCACAAGCACCTGCTGCTACCAATGCTGGTTTCACTTTGGCGCAAAAAATGGTCGGTCGCGCTTGTGGCTTACAAGAAGGTCAAGGCGTGCGCCCTGGTACTTACTGTGAACCTAAGATGACCACTGTTGGCTCGCAAGACACCACTGGTCCTATGACCCGTGACGAATTGAAAGACTTGGCTTGCTTGGGCTTCTCGGCTGACTTGGTGATGCAATCATTCTGTCACACCGCCGCTTACCCTAAACCGGTTGACGTGAAAACCCACAAAGAATTGCCTGAGTTCATTTCTACTCGTGGCGGTGTGGCTTTGCGTCCAGGTGATGGCGTGATTCACTCATGGTTAAACCGTTTGTTGATGCCTGATACTGTTGGTACTGGTGGCGACTCGCACACCCGTTTCCCTATCGGTATTTCCTTCCCAGCCGGTTCTGGTTTGGTAGCGTTTGCTGCTGCCACTGGTGTGATGCCTTTGGACATGCCTGAATCTGTATTGGTGCGTTTCTCTGGTACGTTGCAACCAGGCGTGACTTTGCGTGACTTGGTGAATGCGATTCCTTTGTATGCCATCAAAGCAGGTTTGTTGACTGTGGCCAAAGCCGGTAAGAAAAACATTTTCTCAGGCCGCATTTTGGAAATCGAAGGCTTGCCTGATTTGAAAGTGGAACAAGCGTTTGAATTGACCGATGCTTCTGCTGAGCGTTCTGCCGCAGGTTGTACGGTGAAATTGAACAAAGAACCGATTATTGAATACATGCAATCTAACGTCGTGTTGATGAAAAACATGATTGCCGACGGTTACGCCGATGCCCGTACTTTGGCGCGTCGTATCGAAAGCATGGAAAAATGGTTGGCCAATCCACAATTGTTGGAAGCCGATGCCGATGCTGAATACGCTGCAGTCATCGAAATCAACATGGACGATGTGAAAGAGCCGATCTTGGCTTGCCCTAACGACCCTGATGACGTGAAAATCTTGTCAGACGTTGCCGGCACCAAAATTGATGAAGTGTTCATCGGTTCTTGCATGACCAACATCGGTCACTTCCGTGCTGCCGGTAAATTGTTAGAAGGTAAAGCCGATATTCCAGTGCGTTTGTGGGTGGCTCCTCCAACCAAAATGGACGCGGAACAATTGTCTGACGAAGGCTACTACGGTATTTTGGGTCGCGCTGGTGCGCGCATGGAAATGCCAGGTTGCTCATTGTGCATGGGTAACCAAGCACAAGTGCGCGAAGGTGCGACTGTGGTGTCTACCTCAACCCGTAACTTCCCGAACCGTTTGGGCAAAAACACTTATGTGTACTTGAGCTCGGCTGAATTGGCAGCGATTGCTTCTAAATTGGGTCACATCCCAACCGTAGAAGAGTATTTCCAAAACGTGGCCATCATCAACGAAAAAGGTGCAGAAGTGTACCGCTACATGAATTTCAATCAAATTGAAAAATATGAAACCGTTGCTGAACAAGTGAACATTTAGTCAGCCTGCTGATTTTTACATCCAGCCCCATCAAACGATGGGGCTTTTTTGTAGCATGTGCGTTGAAAACAGGTACAATGAGCTTACTTACTTACAAAAATAACACTTATATTGCATATGTTTTGGTTCGTCTTATTAATATTGCTTGTTTTCATTGCGTTTTTGCTGGTAAGGGAGAGCAAACGCCGTGCTGAGTGGCAATTGGAATACCGTTATTTGTCCCGTCATGAACAGCACAGCGATAAAAAAAATGCTGACAGCAAGTCTGTTTCGGTACCCGATAGCGAGATAAGTGTCGCTGAATCGACACTGTCTGTCGATGACACTGCCATGACAACTAAAAACGTCAGCGCCAATTTATTCGGGCGTCAAAAGCGGCCTGTAAAAGCCATGGCCGAGTCACACATTGATGCCACACCCACACTTACTGAACCCATCGCTACCTTAAGTCAACAAGCGGCCAAAAAAGCCGCCGCTGAGCAATTGGCTTTAGAAGAAGCCGAAGCGGCTGTCGCCAGAGCCACTGCAACCGCGCTAGAAGCGACAAACGATTCATCTGCTCCTGAGCCAATCACTACCGAGCCAGTCGAAACCACCAGCAAACCGACGGTGTCTTTGCGCCAAAAATGGCAGCAAGTGAGCAGCCGTGTGCGCGAAATGGCACCGAAACCGAACAAACGCAGTGAGGTCTTGGCCGCAATTCAACAGCAAGAGCAAGCCAATGCCAGTAAATTGTCTCTTGAACCCAGTGCTGACAGCCAGTCGGTAGAAGCCAACTTAGAGCGCCAATTGCAACAGCAACAAGGCAAATGGCACATCGAAACCCGAAACGAGGCGGTGCAACAAGGTTATGCCTTAATGCCAGACAGCGTCGACGAGCGCGAATGGGAAGAAGACGAGCGTTTACCCAATTGGGATGACGACGAACACTTGCCACAAGAAATCACCTTGGCGGAAATCGAGCACAGACGCGAACGCTTGCGCCCATTGCGTCGCCAAGAAACCGTGTTGCAAGACGATGCTTATGCCGATGAGTCAGCTGCACCGGTTGTGGCTAAGAAAACGATAGAATTGGGCGATGTGGCCCATGTGATACGCGCGATTAAAGAAGACAGCCAAACACCGGTACTCGAAAGCCAAATCATCGATGCAGACGATGTGGCGCATGTGATTAAGGCGATTAAAAACGAGGGCAGTGCGCATGCATACGCGCACCAACACGGCCATGACGACGATTTGGAAGTGATAGAGCTGCCCGAGCAGCCCGTGCGTCATGAGCAGCCGCCTGAGCATTTGGAAGTCATCGAATTGAATTGGGCACCGCGCCAATCTGAGTATGCGCGCCGTGTGGGCATTCATGCCAACAAAGAGGCTTTGTCGACGGGTTCAGATGCGCCGGTGCCCAATAAAGTATCTGGCATTACCCTAGAGCGGCCTGAACTGGAAACCATTCAATTGGATACCGGCAGCTACGTACCGCGTGTGCCTGCGAACAAAGCGGTATTGGAAGTGATAGAGTTGCCCAGTGTCGCCACCAAACAAGTCTTGCCCAAAGCCAAACCCACTCGCCAAACCATCGTCTTGACCGACAATGGCTTGGAAACCGTCAATGAGTTTGGTGAAGCAGTGGCGAGTTTGCCCGCAGTGACCAGCCGCCATGCCGATGACGATGCCTTATTAAAAGCGATGGTAGGCCAACAAAGCCAAGAGCGTTTGATAGAAGACGAAGACATCCGCGCCAATTTGTTGCGCCAACGTTTGGCCAGACGCCGCAGTGGCGTTGCCAGCGCCGCCGAAATGGCAGCGGGCAATGATGTCATCGCCGAAGACGAAGTTTTGGCCAATTTGGCCAAAACCGATTCGCCAGTGAACCGCAATCAGCGCCAGCTCAAACCGCGTCCCGTGGTACGCGAAAGCGTGATACCACCAACGGCGCGCATCGGCAGCGAGCACGGTTTTAAGGTCAAACCTGAGAGTTTGCCGCCAGCACAGCCGATTTCTACCCGTTTCACCCCATTCCAACATCCGGAATTGGCACAAGCCGCCGCGGCCACTGCCGCAGTGGTTGACGCCAGCAGCAATACCCCCGTTTCACCGACTTTGAATGCCTTACAGGCCGCTACTGCTGCCGCTGCTTTGCAATCTTCTGCCAGCATGACTGCCCCAGTTGCCAGTACCCATTTGGAACTGGTCGAGCCAGTGGAGTTACAGCTAGAACCGGAAGCCGTGCATTTGGAGTTGGAGCCTGAAGCAGAGACCGCACCCACCAACAATGTGTACAGCAGCCGTGGTTGGTCGCAACCGATTACCATGGATGCTGAATTGCCGGTTTTCCCTGAAGTCGAAAACGATTTCGATTTTTTTGATATGGAAACGCCGCTGCCCGAACCGGTAAGTCTGCCCGCAGACCAAGTTGCCGTTGCAGCAACAGTGTCTGCAGTGTCTGCGCCGGTTCAACCAGCGGTAGTCGCCACGCCTGCGCCAACCACAGCGCCGATTCTGGCGACAGCAGCACCAGTGCGCTTGTCTAGCCCAGATTTTGACAGCGTGGTATTGCCGAATTTGCAATTGTTGCAAGCGCCGATAGACGATACCGATTTGCGTCCTGATGATGAGGTATTGATTAACAATGGCATCATCATCGAGGAAAAGTTGGCCGAGTTTAAGGTCAATGTCAAAGTCACCGATGCTTACGCTGGCCCAGTGATTACCCGTTATGAAATCGAGCCGGCCACTGGTGTGCGCGGCTCGCAAGTGGTGAATTTGGAAAAAGACTTGGCGCGCTCGCTCGGCTTCGCTTCCATCCGCGTGGTCGAAACCATCCCTGGCAAGACTTGCATGGGCTTGGAATTGCCGAATCCGAAGCGCCAAATGATACGCTTGTCGTCCGTGTTCCAAGCTCCGGTATTCCAAGAATCCAAATCAAAACTGACCTTGGCCTTGGGTCAAGACATTTCCGGCAACCCTGTCGTCACCGATTTGGCCAAGGCGCCGCATTTGCTCGTGGCCGGTACGACTGGCTCGGGCAAATCGGTCGGTGTGAACGCGATGATTCTGTCCATGCTGTTCAAAGCCACGCCTGAAGAAGTGCGCATGATCATGATTGATCCGAAGATGTTGGAATTGTCGATTTATGAAGGCATTCCGCATCTGCTCGCGCCTGTGGTGACTGACATGAAACTCGCCGCCAATGCGCTCAATTGGTGCGTGAATGAGATGGAAAAACGCTACCGCTTGATGAGCCACATGGGTGTGCGCAATTTGGCTGGCTATAACCAAAAAATCGCCGAAGCCAAGGCACGTGGCCAAAGCATTGTTAACCCATTCAGCATCACTCCAGAAGAGCCTGATTTGTTGGAAAAATTGCCGTTTATTGTGGTGGTGGTGGACGAGTTTGCCGATTTGATGATGACGGCAGGCAAGAAAATCGAAGAATTGATTGCGCGTTTGGCACAAAAAGCGCGTGCTGCCGGCATCCATTTGATTTTGGCGACGCAACGCCCATCGGTAGACGTGATTACTGGTTTGATTAAGGCCAATATCCCAACGCGCATCGCTTTCCAAGTGTCGAGCAAAATCGATTCGCGCACCATTTTGGATCAAATGGGTGCTGAGAACTTGCTGGGTCAAGGCGATATGCTGTTCTTGCCACCGGGCACAGGCTATCCGCGCCGCATTCATGGTGCGTTTGTTGCCGATGATGAAGTGCACAATGTGGTTGAGTATTTGAAACAATTCGGCGAGCCAGACTATGTCGATGACATCTTAAGCCACGGTGGCTTGGACGATGCTGGCAGCGGCATGGGTGGCGGCAACAGCGGCGACGAACAAGATGCCTTGTACGACCAAGCGGTGAAATTTGTCGTCTCCAGCGGCAAAACCTCGATTTCAGCAGTGCAACGGCAAATGCGCATCGGCTACAACCGCGCCGCGCGTTTGGTCGATCAAATGGAAGCCGCCGGCGTGCTGTCCGCACCTGAGCACAATGGCAACCGCAGCTTATTGGTACCACAACGCGAGATGTGATTGTGACCGTGTTTTAAAAGTTTACAGGCCGCTATATGCGGCCTGTAAGTTTATATAGGTTTGTGTTATCAACGGTGGACTAAATGACAGTGGATAAGCATTCAGAGTAAAAATTATCGGCAATTGTCAGCGCGCCTATTGGAACAGACACACCATCAATGTCACACCGAAACACAGCCAAATGGCTATGATGATGCCGGCAGCCAGCTTGCTGCGCGGGCGCTGTAACAGTTGGCTGGCGCGCAAGCGCTGTTCGGCGATGAGTTCGGCCGGAATGAGGCGCAACACCAGCCACACACCCAATGGAATCAAAATCACATCATCGACAAAACCGAGTATTGGGATGAAATCGGGTATCAAATCAATGGGCGATAAGGCATAGGCCGCCACTAACATGGCCAGCAGCCTTGCCAATGCGGGTGTGCGCTTATGGCGGGCACACAAGTACAAAGTCACCGCATCGCGTTTGAGGGCAAATGCCCACCGTTTGCAACGAGGAAATAAGCTATTCATGGTGCAGGTTGGGCTTAAAAAACAGTGCCGTCATTATAATTTGCTTTTTGAAGCATCAATAGCATGGTGGGTTACAATCAGTGTATGTCATTAAAGTAAGCCATTTACATGAGGTTTACAGGCCGCTTAATGCGGCCTGTAAGGATTTTTCAGATACAGTTAGACTGTGAATCAGAGGCAACAATGCAACGCAGTTATTATCACGATGGTGTGGCCACATTTTTAAGCACGAAACCACAGGCCGTATTGGGCGAGTTGGTGCAAAAACATGGCTTTGATTTGAATGAATTACAGCGCAATGCTTGGGTGGCGCAAATCAACATCTTGCAACAACAATTGCAGGCATTGCCAGATGCGCAGCTGTATTTCGAATTTGCCATCCCAAGAATGGGCAAGCGGGTGGACAATATCGTGTTATTGCCCAATGCGATTGTGGTGTTGGAATTTAAGATTGGCGCCCAAAACTACCCACAACATGCCAAAACCCAAGTCATCGATTACTGTTTGGATTTGCTCAATTTTCATGCGGGCAGTCATGGCAAGCGGGTGGTACCGGTTTTGGTGTGCAGCCAAGCGCCGGCGCAAGAGCTGAATTGGGGCAGTGTGGCGCAATTGCACGACTGTGTTTGCTGTAACCAAGACAATTTGGGGGCGGTGTTGCAACAAGTGGCGGCACACTGTGAGGCAGAGGCCGCATTTGAGAGCCATGCTTGGGCTGAATCGGCTTACAAACCGACGCCGACCATTATCGAAGCGGCGCGCTTTGTATCGAGCGCATCAGGTTGCCGACATTACCCGCCATGATGCTGGGGCGATCAATTTGGCTGTTACCAGCGCCAAAATCAGCCTAATCATCGAGCAAGCCAAACGACTACACCACAAAGCGATTTGCTTTTTAACCGGTGTGCCAGGCGCTGGGAAAACGCTGGCGGGTTTGAACATTGCCAATGAGCGTTTACAGGCCGATGCCGATGAACATGCGGTATTTTTATCGGGCAATGGGCCATTGGTAGAGGTGTTGCGCGAGGCTTTGGTCAGAGACACGGTGGCCACGGCCAAAGAGCAAGGAATCGTGTTGACCAAAACCAAGGTCAAACCGCGCACCCAGGCTTTTATCCAAAACATCCACCATTTTCACGATAAATATGTGGACAATGCGGCCATGCCGTTGGAAAAAGTGGTGGTGTTTGATGAGGCACAGCGTGCCTGGAATCAAGAACAAGCCTCGGCGTTTATGAGTAAGAAAAAAGGCAAAACCGATTTCAATCAATCTGAACCTGAGTTTTTGATTGAGGTGATGAACCGACACAAAGATTGGTGTGTGGTGGTGTGTTTAATCGGTGGCGGGCAGGAAATCAATAAAGGTGAGGCGGGCATTTCTGAATGGTTGTCGGCCTTACAAACACATTTTCCAGATTGGCAAGTGTATTATTCCGATCAAATCGCCGAGCAAGCCGTGTATTTGCAAGACTTGGCGCAAAAGAGGTGGTTACAACACCATGCCCATCAAGAAACCGATTTGCACCTGGCCGTATCGGTGCGTTCGTTTCGCAGCGAGGCAGTGTCTGAGTATGTACAGAAGGTATTAGATGCCGATCATGTGGCGGCCAGCCGTTTGGCTAGGGACATTGTGGCCGCTGGGTTTCAACTGTATCTGACCCGCAATTTGGCCACAGCGAAACAGTGGTTGCGTGAGCAAGCACGGGGTTCGGAGCGCTATGGTTTGGTGGCCAGTTCGGGTGGGCGACGTTTAAGGCCGGAGGCCATAGATGTTAAAAACAAGCTCGATACCTTAAGTTGGTTTTTGAATGCTGCCGATGATGTGCGCTCGTGTTTTTACATAGAAGATGTGGCGACTGAATTTGATGTGCAAGGCTTGGAAATTGATTATTGCTGCGTGGCTTGGGACATCAATTTGTGTTATCGACAAGGTTGGCAATATCAGCAATTCAGTGGCACGGCTTGGCAACACATACACGATGAGTGGAAACAAAAATACCTCATCAATGCATATCGGGTATTGTTAACCCGGGCTAGACAAGGCATGGTGATTTATGTGCCGGAAGTGGATGGCAGCGATGCCACACGGCCTCAGCAAAGCTACGATGGCATATTTGAGTTTTTGCAGCGGTGTGGCATGGCTGTGATTTGATGGGGATGGTTTTTTAACTTACAGGCCGCTTGATGCGGCCTGTAAGATGAGCTTTATTTACAATCAGGCAGCAGCAGCCAGATTGATGCTTGAAGGATTGTTATTTAGGCTATTAGCACTTTGGACACTGGTAGTTGTCGTTAAAGTACTGATAGAGTTAATCAATGCAGTTGCTTGTGTTTGTAATGCGGCATCAATTTCAGTGGAGGTCATGGTTTTATCGCTAAACTGAAACAATTTGTTTTGATTCACAGTAGCATCGTAAAACTGTTTTACTGTGACTTTATCTGCACTACTACCATAACCTGAAACCACCAAATCATTGCCCACTTTTGTGTAGGTCACAGAGGATGAGCTGATGTTAATGAAGCGTAAGGTATCGGCAGCATTGATGTCATCTGTATCAATTACAGTATCAGCGCCGAAACCTTTGTAGAACAGATAGGTATCGGCATCATCTCCAGTTCCACCGTAAAGGATATCGTTACCCATACCGCCGTTTAACACATCATTGCCGGCATTGCCATTTAAGCCATCATTACCATTGCCACCTAATAATGTGTCATTGCCGGCGCCACCAGCAAGTACATCATTGCCATCGTAGCCATATAAAGTATCATTTCCAGTAATACCATTAATAGTATCAGCTACTTGGCTGCCATGAAGTGTGTCAGCCAAGTCAGTGCCATTTAATGTAAAGCGCAAGCTACCAGATTGCATATGGCTTAAATCCAAGGTTTTATCGCTGAATTGGAATTGCTTATTATAAGCAAAGACATTTTTATCGAAATATTGTTGGATGGTGACGGAGTCGGTACTGCCATAGCCAGTAATTTGTAAATCATTTCCTATGCGTGTAAACACGGCAGAAGTGCTTGCGATATTGGTGATTTTCAAGGTGTCGGCAGCAGAGGTGTCATCGGTATCTATAATGGTGTCGTGACCATGACCTAAGCCCAATACATAAGTGTCAGCATCGTTACCCGTTCCGCCATACAGTGTATCATTGCCTACTCCACCATTGAGCAAATCATTACCTAAACCACCTTGTAAGGTGTCATTGCCATTGTAGCCATACAAAGTATCATTGCCTGCCAAACCGTCAATATGATCGGCCAGTTTGCTGCCATAGAGGGTATTGGCATTGGCATCGCCAGTTAAGTTAAAGGCAATATTACCTGTTTGTAAGTCGGCTGCGTTGATGGTTTGGTCGCTGAATTGAAAGCGTTTATTGGAGCTGGAGGTGTTGATGTTGAAATAATCTTTGACGATGACCTTGTCAGTGCTGCTGCCATAACCCGCTATGATTAAATCATTGCCTGAGCGAGAAAAATAATTGCTATTGTAAGCAATATTGACGAATCGTAAGGTATCAATATTGTTCACATCATCGCTGTCTATTACGGTATCGGTACCGAAGCCGGTATAAAACAGGTAAGTATCCGCGTCATCTACCGTGCCACCATACAATATATCGTTACCCGCGCCACCATTGAAGGTGTCATTGCCGGCATTGCCATTCAAAGTATCGTTGCCGTTGCCACCAAACAAGGTATCATTGCCTATGCCGCCATTAAGTACGTCATTGCCATCATAAGCATAAATGGTGTCATCGCCTCCGTAGCCATTGAGGGTGTCGGCCAATTTACTGCCATGTAATACATCTGGCTGATCATTTCTGCCTTCTATGGATGGGAAAAAGCTAGGATTGGATTGTAAGTCGGTCAAAGTAATGGTTTTGTCACTGAATTGAAACTGCTTACGGTGTGCAGACAAATTGTAATCAAAGAAACCTGTTACCAATACAGTATCGGTACTGCTGCCATAACCTGAAATGAGCAAATCAGAACCAGAACGGCTTAAAGTGACACTGCTGCTGGCGATATTGGTGAACTTTAAGGTATCAATGGCGATGGTATCATCTGTGTCTATCACCGTATCTGCACCGTTACTTGCGTTGAATACGTAGGTATCGTTGCCTTCACCACCGTACAGGCTGTCAGCACCGGTACCACCATCTAAGACATCATTGCCAGCTTCACCATAAAGTAAGTCAGTGCCATTTTGACCGTTTAAGGTGTCGTTGCCTTCACCGCCATACAACTCATCATTACCATCTTGTCCATTAATAACATCGTTTCCTGCTTCACCATAGACAATATCGTTTCTCGCGCCCGCAGAGACCGTATCATTACCTGCACCAGCATGAATGATGTCTGCGTACGATGTACCAGTCAAAATCTCAGCCCCAGAGGTTCCATCTAAGCTGAGTTTGATATAGCCCGCATTCATTGCTGAGTAGGTATTATAGAGGCGATTGTTAAATTGTAGCATTACAGTTTTACCTGCAGCAGTATCACTGAAAAATGCCTTGATGGTCACTTGTTCGCCATTACTGCCATAAGAGTTGATGATCAAATCATCACCTGCTTTGGTGAATTTGGCTTCATCCCAAATTGAATGTTTTTAGCATTAAGGTATTTTTATTTGTGTTTGAGGTGCTTTGTAATGCATTATAAACGGTGTCATTACCATGGTTCTGTGCGAAGAAAATTTTCCCAGTACCATTGGCATTACCATAAATAATGTCATCACCTTCATCGCCATAAACAATTTTGTCGGCATCAGGTCCCATATAAATGGTGTCATTGCCAGTACCACCATACATAAAATCTTGACCATAGCCTCCGTATAAAATGTCGTTTCCAGCACCACCAAACAGATTGTCATTACCGTAGCCGCCGTACAGCACATCATCTCCATCCCCGCCAAATAAAGCATCAATGCCGATATTGCCATAAATGGTATCGTTGCCAGTATTGCCAATGATGACTTCATTTGCATCACCGCCTTGGTAGGTGTTTTGTCCAGTGGCTAAGAAAATGAATTCATTAAAAGTAATGGTGCGTCTGGGATCATAATTGATGTCTTGTTGCCCGACAGTTAAAGACAATAATTTACCTGCGCTGACACTGCCATTGATAGTCCAATAGTCGGTAATGGTTAAAGTGTCGGTGTTGCCATTGTAGGAATCAGTACGAGTGATGACCAAGTCTTGATTGACCTTGGCAAAAGTCACATCTTTTAAATCAAATCTCTCCTTAATTGAGATTTGACCTTCATAATATTCATGTTCAAAGAAAATATTGTAATCAGAGCTGTTGGGTAATGTTTCCTGCCCAAATCCAGGATAATAACCTCTTGATTCCGTATTTGGCATTTTGGCTCCAGTTTGTTGGTTTTAATTGATTTATTTTTGAAAGATAACTGATTTTGAGCTGTAATGGAATATCCAAAATAAGGAATTTCAGCTGATTCATATGGATTCATTTGAATCAAATATTGGCAATTGGACATTTATTGGAGAGATGTTATTAAGAATATGGATTAAGCACTTAGAAAGAAGCAGATTACCCCATAAATCGCAAGAAAATGGCAATGTAATTCCTAATTGATTATTAACAATTTTGCGGTGGCTTTGAGCGCAGGTACAGACTTACAGGCCGCTTAATGTGGCCTGTAAGCATTTAACTTTGCTGTTGAAACTTGATTTTGACCTGATTGGCTTCAGGGCATTGGATGTGGGTCATGCCGTGGCTGTCGGTGTGAGCGTAGCCTTGGTAGTGTTTGCGGCGCTGCATGTGTATCGGTTCGCCTTGGCAATCGGTGATGGCGCTGCCATCGGGGTTGCGCCAAATGGCTTTGGCAGCGGCGAGGTCAAACACGCAGGCGTTGAGGCTTAGAATCAATGGCAATGCCAGCAATACTTTTATGCTGTGGTGCATAGGGCGCTCCTTGGGTCAGTCTTGCGTCGGAACCATCCGTGGCTGTGTGGGTGATGACAGACTTAGCCGTCACTCACCTTTGCTATTGTACGCTGCAAATAGAGAGCACTTGCAAACGTTGGTGCATGTATCGCGAGACTTAGCCATAGCTTAAACCGAACACACTGGAAAATAGCGGTTGGCTGTGTCGTTCGGTTAAGTACTGCGTTGCAAACTAAGCGGATTGGTACAAGCGGGATGAGGGTGTCGTTAGGTTAAATGCTGTGCCTTAAGCCAAGCATACTGTTATGCGGCTGTAGAATGTGCTGTTAGGTCAAATACCGCGCTGCAAACTAAACGGATTTGTGCAAGCGGATGGATGAGGGCAGAGCTAAGCCAAACGCCGTGCCTTAAACTGAATACCTTGCCCAGTGGCTGTTGGGTGAACCATTAGGTTAAGTTCTGCGCTGCAAGCTGAGCTGTAAGCGGCAAGTGAATATGCCGCAGGGTCTTGCACAGTGTTCAAACCGAACGCGCTTGCAGTGTTTGTTTAAACTGGCTTGGTGAAATGCCAGTCATTTGCTTGAATTGGCGCGTGAAGGCGCTGTGGTCGGTATAGCCGCAGGCCAGCGCGATGTCGGCGATGGCGTGGTCGGCCTGTAATAATTGCACCGCTTGCTCGAGGCGGATTTTTTGTATCAATTGCTTTGGTGTCATGTGGAAGTTTTTTTTCAGACGCCGTTCCAATTGCGACACGCTCATGCCGATTAAATCGGCCAAGGTTTGCACGCGGATGTCTTCGCTCAAATGCTCACGGATGTGGGTTTCGATTTTGCCAAATTTGTGGCTGGCCTTGGTTTGGTTCAATTCGTCTGAAGCCAAGTCCAGCGACACGCCCATCAAGCCGATGATGCGGCCTGTAACATCATAAATCGGGTGTTTGTAAGTCAAACACCAACCAAGTTCGCCGTGGTTATACACGTGCAATTCCAGTTTGTCGGTAATGCTCACGCCTTGTTGCAAGACCTGCAAGTCTTGTTCGATGTAAACATTGCCTTGCGCGGCGGCAAACATTTGCGCCGAGGTTTGGCCGAGCAAGTCTTCGGCGCGTTTGCAGCCCAAACGCTGTACCAAGCTGTGATTGACCAACACATAGCGCGCATCGGTGTCTTTGATAAAAAACACCACTTTGTCCATCACATCCAAAACTGGCAAAACCACGGCCAGATTCGCCACCAAGGTAGCGAGGTTTACAGGCCGCTGTTGCAGCAATCCGTCATACAACGGTTTCAATTCCGACATGGTGCCATCCGCATAAAAAACACTTTGTGCGGCCATTATGCCGTTTTCTGCATCACTTTGCCAAAACTCATCAAGACAGCGCAGTCAATATGATTCAAGCTATGCCTATCTTTAAGAAAGCACTTCATCATGTCAGAACGCTACCAAAAAATTCACATCATCGACTCACACACTGGCGGTGAGCCAACGCGCATGGTTTATGCCGGTTTCCCAGATTTGGGTACGGGCGATATGGCGGCGCGTTTGGACGTCCTCAAAAACCAATACGACCATTACCGTCGTGGCGTGATTTTGGAGCCGCGTGGCAATGATGTGTTGGTGGGCGCGCTGTTGTGTGAACCGGTCAGCGCCACTGCCGCTGCTGGGGTGATTTTCTTTAACAATACCGGCTATTTGAACATGTGCGGCCATGGCACCATCGGTTTGATTGCCTCTTTGGCTTACCAAGGCAAAATCGGCGCCGGCGTGCACCGCATTGAAACGCCGGTGGGCGACGTGGTGTGCACGCTGCACGAAGACGGCAGTGTCAGCATAGACAATGTGCCGGCTTACCGTTACCGTGAAAAAGTAGCGGTGCAAGTCGACGGTTTGGGCACGGTGGTGGGCGACATCGCTTGGGGCGGTAACTGGTTCTTCTTGGTCAGCCAACACTTTGTCGACATCAATGTGGCCAATGTTGAAGCCTTGACCGACATCACTTGGCGCATCCGTCAGGCCTTGATTGCGCAAAACATCACTGGCGAAAACGGTGGTGACATCGACCACATCGAATTGTTCCAAGACTGTGATTTTGCCGACAGCCAAAGCTTTGTGCTCTGCCCAGGCAAGCAATACGACCGTTCGCCTTGCGGCACCGGCACCAGCGCCAAACTGGCGTGTTTGGCCGCCGATGGCAAGCTGCAAGAAGGCGACACATGGCAACAAGCCAGCGTGATAGGCAGCCAATTCACCGGCTCGTTCAAACGCTTGGACGAGAATACCGTGCGTCCTACCATCCGCGGCAGCGCTTACATCAGCGCCGAAACCACGGTGATTTTGGACAACCAAGACCCATTCCAATGGGGCATTTCCGCATGAGTACAGGCCGCATTACCGTCATCGGCGGTGGCATCATCGGTTTGAGCATTGCGGCGGTATTGCAGCGCGATGGCTTGCAAGTGACCTTGCTTGAAGCCAAGCACCTAGGCGCGGGCGCATCGTATGGCAATGCTGGCCACTTGGCCACTGAGCAAGTGTATCCGGTGGCCGACCCTGCGGTATTCAAACACTTGCCGCGCATGTTGCTCGACCCATTGGGGCCGCTGCGCATAGACTGGCATTATTTGCCGAAATTATTGCCGTGGATGGGCCGCATGGCGCTGAACATGCGCCCAGCCGCGTTTGAGCGCATCCACCAAGCCTTGATGCAATTGAACCGTGCTTGTTTGCCAGCATGGGCCAATCTGGTTGACGGCTTTGGTTTGCAGCAATGGGTGCATGTGCAAGGCTCTTTATTGGTGTGCGAGAAGGACGCCAGTTTGCAAGCCTTGCAAAACCATGGTCTCAAGCTCAATGGCTTGGGTGTCGAAAATACGCTATTGGATGGCGCGGCGTTACAAGAGCGTGAGCCGGCTTTGGCCAACAATCAAATTGGTGGGCTGTTTTTCCCAGACACCGGCCATGTGACCGATTTGATGGCGGTAATGAACAAGCTGGCGGCCGAGTTTCAAGCGGCCGGTGGCGAAATCATTGAAAACTGCGCCGTGTTGCATGCCAAACAACAAGGCACGCAAGTGGTATTGCACACCAGCCAAGGTGAAAAACACGCCGACAAAGTGGTGGTGGCGATGGGTGCGCATGCCAAAGCCTTGGTGGAAGAATTGACCGGTGTGAGCGTGCCTTTGGATACCGAGCGCGGCTACCACTATATGTTGCCGCAAGAACAAGGGCGCTTGAGCATACCGGTTTCCAGCGCCGACCGCCGCTTTATCATGACGCCCATGGATGGCGGCTTGCGTTTGGCCGGTACGGTGGAATATGCCGGTTTACAGGCCGCTCCAAATATGGAACGTGCGCGCAATTTGTTGCAATTGGCCAATCCGATGTTAAAACACCATTTGAATGCGGCAGAGGCCGGCGAGTGGATGGGTTTCAGACCGACCATCGCCGATTCTTTGCCAGTAATAGACCGCTTTGGCAGCGTGTTTTTGGCCTTTGGCCACCAACACTTGGGCTTGACCCATGCTGCCATCACCGCAGAATTGATGCGCTCATTGTTTGCCAATGCCGCGCCGAGCATGGACTTGCGTCCATACCGATTAAACCGTTTCTAAAACAACACACAAACCAATAAAGGATAAAATTATGAGTATTCGCGGTATTTACGTGCCTATGGTGACACCGTTTGACGCTGACAACCAAATCGATGTGGCCACTTTGAAAACCTTGACCCAAACCTTAATCGACAGCGGCGTGCACGGCTTGGTGGTGTGTGGCACCACAGGCGAGTATTACACATTCAGCGATGCAGAACGTGAGTTGGTGTTGTCTACCGTGGCTGACGTTGCCAAAGGCAAAGTGGCTTTGATGGCCGGCATCAACGATTTGTCTACCGAAGGCTCGGCCAAAAAAGCGCAACGCGCCGCTGAGTTGGGTTACGAAAGCCTGATGTTGGCACCGCCGCCATACAGCTTGCCTAGCCAAGAAGGCGTGATTGCGCATTACAACAAGGTCGCTGAAGCCACCGATTTGCCTATCGTGATGTACAACTTCCCAGCACGCACCGGCATCAGCATCGAATTTGATACCGTGGCCGAATTGGCGAAACACCCGAAAATCGTCGGCATCAAAGAAAGCAGTGGCGACTTCAGCCGCGCCTTGTCTATGTTACAGGCCGACTTTGCTGACTTTACCGTGGTGTGCGGTTGTGATGACCAACCTGTAGATTACTTCTTCTGGGGTGCGGGTGCGTGGATTGCTGGCGCGGCCAACGTGTTCCCAGCCGAACAAGTGGCGATTTACGATGCCACCCAAGCAGGTGACTGGACGCAAGCCAAAGCCTTGATGAGCAAAATTTACCCTGTGATTCATTCTATGGAATCGGGCGATTACAACCAAAAAGCCAAATTGGGCTGTGTTAAAGGCACGGTAAAAGTCGGCGGTGTGCGCACGCCATTGGCGAACTTGAACGACGCTGACAAAGCCGAATTCTTGAATTTGTTGGCACAAGCGTAAGGAGCGAAACATGGGTCAAATTCAAGACGTGTTTGCCAAAGCTGCTAAAGCTGAATTGTGGGCCGGTAACTTGATTACAGGCCGCACTGACAGTGGCAATAAATTGGAAAACCGCACGCCTATCGACAATTCATTGATTGGCTATATTGCCGATGGCGAAGCGGCTGACATTGATGCCGCCGTGGCCGTGGCACGCAGCACTTTTAACAGCGGTGAATGGTCAGATTTGTCACCGGCTGAGCGCAAGGCAGTGATGCAACGTTGGGCGGTGTTGATGCAAGAGAACATCGAAGAATTGGCGGCTTTGGATTGCATCGATGCCGGCAAACCGATTTCAGAATGTTTGAACACCGACTTGCCTGCTACCATCGAAACCTTCCATTGGTATGCCGAAGCGGCCGACAAAGTGTTTGGCAAAGTGGCACCGACAGGTTCATCTGCCTTGGGCTTGGTGGTAGAAGAAGCGATAGGCGTGGTTGGTGTGGTCTTGCCTTGGAATTTCCCTGCGCAAATGTTTGCGTGGAAAGTCGCGCCAGCGTTGATCATGGGTAACTCAGTGGTAGTTAAACCAGCGGAATTGACGTCTTTGTCGGCTTACCGTTTGGTCGAGTTGGCTTACGAAGCGGGCGTACCACAAGGCGCGTTGAGCTTGGTGTGTGGCTTGGGCGAAAAAGTCGGTGAAGCCTTGGGTCGCCACATGGACGTGGACATGGTGTCGTTCACCGGTTCTACCGAAGTGGGTCGCTACTTCTTGAAATACGCTGCCGAAAGCAATTTGAAAGAAATCGTGTTGGAGTGTGGCGGTAAGAGCCCACAAGTGGTGTTTGCCGATGCCGATTTGGACGCAGCCGTACCGCACATCTTGAACGCAGCGTTCTGGAACATGTCGGAAAACTGCTCTTGCGGTTCACGCTTAATCGTTGACGCCAGCGTCAAAGACGCCTTGCTGGAGAAAGTCAAAGCCGGTATTTCGACTTGGAAATTGGGCGATCCGCGTGACGAAGATGTGGTGATAGGTCCTATGGTTGAAGGCCCGCATTTTGAGAAGGTGAAAGGCTTTATCGCCACCACCGAAAAAGAAGGCGGCGTGTTGGTACAAGGCGGCAAAATTCACAGCGAATTGGGCAGCGGCTGGTACATCGAGCCGACCATCTTCGACAATGTCACTGCTGACATGACTTTGTTCCAACAAGAGGTGTTTGGCCCGATTTTGGCCGTGACCACGTTTGAATCAGAAGAACAAGCAGTGGCTTTGGCCAACGACAGTTCTTATGGTTTGGCAGCGTCTTTGTATACTGAGAATTTGAAGCGTGCCCAACGTGTTAGCCGTGCCATTCGTGCCGGTACCGTGTCCATCAATGGCTTCTCCGAAGGCGACATCACTACCCCATTTGGCGGCTTTAAGCAATCGGGTTTTGGTGGTCGCGACAAAGGTTTAGAAGCTTTACAACAATATGTACAAACCAAGACAATTTGGTATGTACAAGATTGATGGATTGATGTTGTAATGTCGTATCAGCCGGTTGCCACATACCAATATAAACAGGCAACTGGCTTTGATGGTTTTCAGTATGTATTACCCAAGTTGTAACACAGTGATTATCACCAATGAAAAAAAGGAAGAATTATGAGAAATATGGCAATCAGCATTATTGCTATGATGGTTTTAGCGGCCTGTAATCAAGGTGGCGGTGCTACAGCCGGTGGCGACGGCAAAGCCGCATCAGGTGGTAGCGCACAAACCAGCAGTGGTGGCGGCGATGGCAAAGAAATCGTAATCGGATTCTCTGCACCATTGACTGGCCCACAATCGCATTATGGTGAAGACTATAAGAGCGGTGTGCAAATGGCAATTGATGAAGCCAACGAGCAAGGCATCACCATCAACGGTGCACCTGCGAAATTCAAATTGGACGCTCAAGACGATGCGGCCGACCCGAAACAAGCCACCCAAGTGGCTGAGCGTTTTGTGGACGCCAAAGTGGCCGGTGTGATTGGTCACTTTAACTCAGGTACCACCATCCCAGCATCCAAAGTTTACGAAGAAAACAACATCCCTAACATTTCGATGGCCACCAGCCCGGTGTTGACACAACAAGGCTTCAAAACCGTGTTCCGCTCCATGACTTCAGACTCACAACAAGGTTTGGTATTGGGCAAATACGCGGTTGATAAATTGGGTTACAAAACCATCGGCATCATCGACGACCGTACCGCTTATGGTCAAGGTTTGGCCGATGAATTTGAAAAATCAGCCAAAGCTGCCGGCGCAACCATTTTGCCGCGTCAGTTTACCAACGACAAAGCGACCGAGTTCCAATCTATCTTGACCGCATTCAAAGACAGCCCACCTGATGTGATTTTCTACGGTGGTGCTGACCCACAATCTGCGCCTATGGTGGTGCAAATGAAGCGTTTGGGCATCAAATCGCAGTTCTTGTCTGGCGAGATGACCAAAAACCCTAACTTCATCAAAGTGGCTGGCGAAAGTGCTGAAGGCGTGATGGCTTCTTTGGCCGGTGTGCCGATTGCCAAATTGCCTAAAGGCCCTGAATTTGAAACCAAGTACAAAGCCAAATTCGGCAAAGAAGTGCAAATTTACGCACCTTACGGCTATGACGGCACTTGGGCGATGATTAACGCGATGAAGGCGGCCAACTCGTCTAAAGCAGCCGATTACTTGCCTAAATTGGCGGCAACCGACATGCCTGGCATCACCAGTGACCATTTCTCTTACGATGACAAAGGCGACTTGAAAGACGTGGCCATCACCGTGTACAAAGTGGAAAAAGGCCAATGGGTGCCTGTTGAAAGCTTGAGCGCTGGCGCCCAATAATTGACTTGGTTAGACCTTAAAAGCGGCCTGTAAATGTTTACAGGCCGCTTTTTTATGTGCAGTAAGCATGAGCACACAGCTTGTAAGTCAATAGGGATGGTGGCCAATGCAAAAAGCCACTTGGAAAAATTGGCTGCAAAAATGGAGGATGTGGATAGAGCGACAAGGGCATTACAGGATTCAATGACAAGCAGTGGCAAATCTATTGGATAGCCCAACAACACATCAGCCTCACAGCGGTTTATCTCGACTGTGGGCAACATAATAATGAACCAACAAAGGAATCATGATGAGAACTGTGGACGCAACCGAGGTCATCAATCGGGACAAACTCTCGCCCTTGCAATGGCTGGTATTTGTATTGGGCTTTTTGGTGTTTTTTTGTGATGGCTTGGACACCGGCATCATCGGCTTTATTGCACCGGCCTTGCTCGATGCTTGGAAAATTACCAAGCCAGAATTGGCACCGGTATTGAGCGCGGCCTTAATCGGCATGTCGATAGGCGCGATTTTGTCTGGGCCTTTGTCGGACAAATTCGGCCGCAAAGGCGTGATTGTCCTCACTTGCTGCCTGTTTTCCATCTTCACCATTTTGTGCGGCTTCGCCAGCTCCGTGACCGAGTTGTCGATATTCCGCTTTGTGACAGGTGTGGGTTTGGGCGCGGCCATGCCCAACATCAGCACCATCGTGTCTGAATACATGCCAGCGCGCCGCAAAGCGTTTTTAACTGGCTTGGCTGGTTGTGGCTTTATGTTGGGCATTTCTTGTGGTGGCTTGATGACGGCTTACATGCTCGAGGGCATGGGTTGGGCCAAAGTCATCATCATCGGCGGCTTGATTCCCTTGGCCTTGGTGGTGGTATTGGTATTGAAAATGCCAGAATCAACACAGTATTTGATTAAGCATGGCAAATCCGAGCAAGCCAAACGCATTTTGGAAAAAGTGCAGGGTGCACCGTTTGCCGCCGGCACGGAGTTGGTGTTGCCAAAATCAGAAGCGCAAGGCAATGACAATCCAGTGTCTTTGGTATTGGGCAAGTATTTGTTTGGCTCGAGCATGATGTGGTTGTGCTGCTTCATGAGTTTGTTGGTGTTTTATTTGTTGACCAGTTGGATGCCAACCATCTTGAAAACCGCTGGTTTTAGCACCCAACAATTCAGTTTTATTGCGGCGATTTTCCCTTTCGGTGGTGTGTTTGGCGCGACGCTGATGGGTTGGTACATGGACAAATTGAACCCAACCACGGTGATTAAATACTCTTACTTGGCGGCAGTGGCCTTGTTTGTGGTAGCAGGCTTGGTCAGCAACAGCATCGTGCTGCTTGGCATCGTCATCTTCTTAATCGGCGCCTTGCTCGCGGGGGCACAATCATCGCTGTTGCCATTGGCGGCCTTGTTATACCCAAGCGTGTGCCGTGCTGTGGGCGTGTCGTGGATGCATGGCATAGGCCGCATCGGTGCGATTTTGGGTGCCTTCTTCGGCTCGTTGATTTTCAAATTCAATCTGGATTTGAGCGCCATCTTCTTTGTGTTGGCCATTCCAACCTTGATTTCCTGCTTGGCTTTGTGGCTCAAAGGTCGCAATGAGGGCACGGACCAACCTGCGACTGCAACCGTGACTGACAGTGTGCAAGCGCAATAAGTCTTAAGCGGCCTGTAACACAACACGCAGCCGATGAAACCCTGTTTTCATCGGCTGCGTGTTTGTGTTTCAGTTTTAAGCGTATTTGCTTTTGGTTTCGCTTGGTTTTTCACCGAATTCTTGCTTGTACTCATCGGCAAAACGGCTTAAATGGGTGAAGCCCCATTGGTAGGCCAATTGCGAAATCGAGGTTTTGCTGTGCGCGGGAGAAGACAAGGCTTTGTGGATTTGCTGTAAGCGGTATTTGCGCAAGTAAGACAGCGGGCTGGTGCCGTAATGCAGCTTAAATTCGTCATACAGCTTGGACTTGGACACGCCGGCCAAACGCTGCAAATCGTCGGCACAGATGTCTTCATGCGCATGGCTGATGATGTGGTTTTTCACTGCCAAAATGTGTTTGGGGATGTGTTGGCTGTTCAATTCCAATAAGGCTTGCGAGTAATTGTTATTTTGCGATAACAGCAAAGCTTTGAGCAGAAAATTCTCGTAATCTTCGGCCAACATCGGCAAACCACCAAAGCTGGCGTAATGCGATTTCATCTGCAAAAACGCGCGGATGTGTTTCCACCAAGCACCGATCAATTGCTCAGAATTCACATGCATTTCCGGATCAAACACGATGGGCTCGCGCAAGGGGCGGCTGAGCATGGTGGCCAGCGTCGTTTCCAAGCTGTGCTCTGGAATGGCAACTTGCAATTTGCGGCAGTCTTTGTCTATGAACAAGTCTTGTTGCTCGGCATTGGAGACAATCAAGCCAGTGTGCATATTGGACTGCACTTGCGTGCCGCGCAACTGTAATTGCTGCGTGCCTTGAGTCGGCAAGCTGATGCTGTAAGCGCGCAAATTGGTGATGTGTATGCCCACGCTGGTACCATAACTGATGGTGCCTATGGACAGGTTTTTGGTGGGAAAGCGCATGCCGGTGTATTGAAAATTCAAGGCGCTGCGGTGGTGGGTGTCCAAGCTGTGTTCACCACAGATTTGCGACATGATGTCTTGCGCCGACTCCAACTGTTGCGAGGTGTGTTGGATGTGGATGTCATCTGTTGGGTGGGTCACGACGGTTTCTCCTCATGCATTCAGTGATGGTGCCGTTACAGGCCGCTATGGATGTATGGCGTGTCTTACTGGCGCTGACACGATTTTTTATGATGGCTGGCGGCTGTGCTAGCTGTTTTGTAGCAGAGGACAGGCCAAGGTGTCGTCCACATCAAGGTGGTTTGAGCACATGGGCATGGTCTGGTTACAGCTTTTATGATGGCACAAACAGTGTAGCGTGAATTGCCCATACTGCAAAGACTGCCAACGCTGAGGGTACATGCCTATTGTGGCGATGGGTTTGGGCAATCGCTAAGCGGCCTGTAAGCCTGAATCATGGCCTATACAGGAAACGGATACAGAATTGGAAAATGTGGATAGTTTGCCCAAGCAAAAAATTGTTCAATAGCCTTACCCCTTATGGAGAAGGAAGAGAACAATGAACACCCATAACACAGAGCAATGGCAAACCTTCGTCAACAGCAGCTTGGACTTTCGCCCCGAAGACGGTGTTTACCGCATCGCCCGCGACATGTTCACCAAGCCTGAGCTGTTTGAATTGGAAATGGAACTGATTTTTGAAAAAGTGTGGATTTACGCTTGCCACGAAAGCGAAATCCCGAATAACAACGATTTTGTCACCGTCACCATCGGTCGCCAACCCATCATCGTCAGCCGCGATGGCAATGGCCAATTGCACGCCTTGGTGAATGCGTGTGAGCACCGCGGTGCCACCTTAACCCGCGTCAGCAAAGGCAACCAATCAACGTTTACCTGCCCGTTTCACGCATGGTGTTATAAATCCGATGGCCGCTTGTTGAAAGTGAAAGCGCCGTCTGAGTATTGCCAAGATTTTGACAAAGAAAGCCGTGGCCTCAAACAAGGCCGCATCGCCAGCTACCGTGGTTTCGTGTTTGTGAGCTTGGACATCACCGCCACCGATACCTTGGAAGAATTCTTGGGCGATGCCAAAGTGTTTTTAGACTTGATGGTAGAGCAATCGCCAACCGGCGAATTGGAAGTGTTGCCAGGCAAATCGGCCTATACCTTTGCCGGCAACTGGAAGCTGCAAGACGAAAACGGTTTGGATGGCTACCACGTCAGCACCGTGCATTACAACTATGTCAGTACCGTGCAACACCGCCAACAAATCAATGCCGAAAAAGGCGAACAACTGGACACGCTCGATTACAGCAAATTGGGTGCCGGCGACAGCGCCACCGATGATGGCTTCTTCAGCTTTAAAAACGGTCACAGCGTCTTGTTCAGTGACATGCCCAATCCAACCGTGCGCCCCGGTTACGACACCGTGATGCCGTATTTGGTTGAGACTTATGGGCAAGAACGTGCCGAATGGGCGATGCACAAATTGCGCAATTTGAATCTGTATCCGAGTTTGTTCTTCATGGACCAAATCAGCTCACAATTGCGCATTGTGCGCCCAGTGGCTTGGAACAAAACCGAAGTGGTCAGCCAATGCATAGGCGTGAAAGGCGAATCGGCCGAAGCGCGCCGCAACCGCATCCGTCAGTTTGAAGACTTCTTCAATGTGTCTGGTTTGGGCACGCCCGACGATTTGGTGGAATTTCGTGAGCAGCAAAAAGGCTTCCAAGCGCGTTTGGAACATTGGAGCGACATTTCCCGCGGTCACCAAAATTGGTGTTACGGCGCCACGCGCAACAGTGAAATCTTGAACATTCATCCGGTGATGACGGGTCGAGAAATCACCCATGAGGGTTTGTATGTGAACCAACATGGCCATTGGCAACAGCTGTTGTTGCAAGGCTTGAAGAAAAAAGCCTTGCACATCCACGCCGCCCATTCCGCTAATAATGCCGTCATGCTATAGGTGAGGAGCCGCCATGTCACAAGAACTTCAATTTGCCGTCAGCCAATTCTTATTCCACAAATCGGCGCTGTGCGACACGCGCCAATGGGAAGCGTATTTGGATTTGTACGATGAAGACAGCGTCTACCACATCCCACAATGGATAGATGAGCACAACTATGTGCAAGACCCGAATCAAGGCCTGTCTTATATTTATTACGAAGACCGCACCGGTTTGGAAGACCGCGTGTTCCGCATCGGCACAGGTAAGGCCGCCTCGGCCACGCCGCTGCCGCGCACCTGCCATTCGGTTAACAATGTGTTGGTCAAACAATTGGCCGATGGCAATGTCGAGGCCAAGGTCGCTTGGCAAACGCTGTACAACCGTCAAGGTCTGGAAGGTTGCTTCTATGGCCACGCCACTTATGTGTTGCGCCCAGTGGACGGCAGTTTCCGCATCCGCCACCAACACACGGTGTTGTTAAACGACAAAATCGATTCGGTACTGGATTTTTACCACGTCTGAATTGTGCTTAAAAAACAATTTCCTTGCGTGTGTGATGCTTCGCCTTAAGGGGAAAACCAAGCGTTTTGCACAGATAAGCGGGTGCGAAGCGCTTGGCTTGGGGTAAGAAGCGTTTCAAAGCGGCCTGTAAGCATTTACAGGCCGCTATTTTGTGTTGCGGGCATGATGATGGTTACAATCAACACACTTAATGCCAAATCGCAAGAATCGGGTCGGCATCGCCGCCCACTTCGCTTATGCTGTGCGATATCCAGACTGAGCCTAAGGAAACCAACATGACTGACGAGCGCCTGCGCTTTGAGCAAATGGCTGCGGCCATCGCCTATTTGTACGACCATGCCCAAGCACAGCCGAGTTTAAACGAGGTGGCGGCGCATCTGGGCATGAGTCCGCAGCATTTGCAGCGCCAGTTTCAATTGTGGACAGGCGTGAGCCCGAAAAAAATGTTGCAACACATCAGCATAGGCAATGCCAAAAAAGTGTTGCAGCAGCAAGGCAGTGTGTTGGCCGCGGCCTTGGACAGCGGCTTGAGCGGTACAGGCCGCTTGCACGATTTGTTTGTGCAACTCGAAGGCATGACCCCCGGTGCCTACAAACAAGGCGGGGCAGATTTGACCATCTGTTATCACTATGGCGACAGCATCTATGGCGAGGTATTGTTGGCCTGTACCGATGTGGGCGTGTGCTGGTTGGCGTTTGTTGACGACAGAGCGGTGGCGTTGGCCGATTTGCAGGCGGCGTTCCCACACGCACGCTTGCGGCAACAAGCGCATGGTTTGCACGCACCGGTGTGGGCATTTTTGCAGCAAGGCAAGACCGATGTGCCGATTGCCTTGCAAGTGCGCGCGACGCCGTTTCAATTAAAAGTGTGGCAAGCCTTGTTGCAAATACCAGAAGGGCGTTTGCGCTCGTATGGTGACATCGCCCACAGCCTAGGCCACGACAAAGCCGCGCGCGCGGTCGGCAGCGCGGTGGCGCGCAATCCGATTGCAGTGTTAATTCCGTGTCACCGCGTCATCCGCGACAGCGGCATCATCGGCGATTACCGCTGGGGGCGCGGCCGCAAAATGGCCTTATTGGGACAAGAATTGCCTTTATTGGATTGAGGTTTTGTTTATGTTTCAAAGCATCAAAAAAAAGCGGCCTGTAAAGCTTACAGGCCGCTTTGAACATCAGATTAAACCATGTGCTTGGCTCAGGTTTAACAGCTCAGTTTTACCATTTGTAGCTCAAGCTGGCTTCAACACTGCGGCCAGCGCCGTAATAGCAGTAAAAGCTGCATGCGCTAACGTAGTTTTTATCGGTCAAATTGCGCGCGTTCACTTGCACTTGCCAGTCTTTGGCGAAGTTGTATTGCGCCATCGCATCCCACAAGGTGTAGCTTGGGATGGTGTGGCCCGCGTAATACTGGTCGTCGGTGGTGGAACCGACGTAGCGCAATGAGGTGCCGAGTTTCAAGCCGTTTAAGGCACCGGCATTGAATTGGTAAGCCACTTGCGCCGAGGCCATGTGACGCGGAATCATCGGTGAGCGGATGGTGGTGTCGGTGGACAAGTCTTGTTTGGAATCGGTGTAAGTGTAAGCACCGGCGACAGACCAGTTGTCATTCACATTGACATCGGCCTGTAACTCGACGCCACGACCACGGCGCTCACCCGCTTGCACTTGCACGTTGGACGCGTCTGACACTAAAGCATTTTTCTCTTGCAAATCAAAATACGCCAGCGAGAAGCGGCCATCTAAGTTGACTGGGCTGTATTTCAAACCGGCTTCAAATTGGCGGCCTTCGTAAGGCTTGTAAGCACGGTTTTGCGCATCACCGCCGGCAATCGGGCGGAAAGACTCGGAATAATTCACATACGGCGACAAGCCCATGTCAAATTGGTACATCAAGCCAGCGTTGTAAGAGGTGTGGTTGACATCGTAGCCTTGGTCGCTGCTGCCGATATAGCCTGAGCTTTTGGCACGGTCATGGCGCACGCCGAGGTTTACTAACCAATGATTGTCCCATTTGAATTGGTTTTGAGCGTACAGGCCGGTTTGGCGCAATTTGATGTGGTAAGGGTCGCCCGTTAAAGTGATGTCGGCGCCGTATTGCGGATTGAACATGTCCAAGCCTGGTACATAACCAAAGCCATTGTTTTTGCCATCGGTGCTGGAATGCACATAGTCCAAACCGAGCAATAAGGTGTTGTCAAAGCGTTCGCCTTGCCACAGTTTGCTGACGCGGTTGTCCAAGGTGTGCACATCGCTGTCGCCATCGCTGTAAGAATAGCCGCGGTAAGCGGTGCGGTTGCCGTCTGAACCCCACGCAAACACGCCTTGGTTGAGCAAGTCCAAATGGCTGTAGCGGTAGTTTTGGCTGAATTTCCAACCCTGCCCAAAATCGTGTTGGAATTCGTAACCGGCGGTCACTTGGGTGCGGTCGGTTTTGTCAAAATCCGGCTCGCCCATAGAGGTATCGCGGTTGATTTTGCCGTAGGGGGTGTCGATGAGGGTGCCATATGCGGGCAAGAAACCGTTGGTTGGGCGGCCTTTTTCGTGTTGGTAGCTGGCGAGCAAGGTCAGATTGGTGTTGTCGCTGATGTCCCAAGTCAAACTGGGGGCAAAATAATAATGCTTCATATGGGCAAACTCGATTTGGCTGTCTTCGCGCCGTGCTTGTGCCACCACGCGGTAGCGCACACTGTTGTCTTCGCTGAGCACACCGCTGTAATCCGCGCCTATGCTGCCGCGTTTGTCGGTGCCCAGGCCAATTTTCACTTCGCCTGCCGGTTCAGATTTCGGGCGCTTGCTGACCAAATTGACCACGCCGCCGGCATTGGAAGCACCATACAAATTGGAATTGGCGCCTTTAATCACTTCTATGCTTTCCAAGCCATAGGTTTCGGGCAGCCACACAAAAAAGCCATTCGGGGTGGTGACGTTGCCATCGATGGCGACTGAGGCGTCGAAACCGCGGATTTTAAACCAATCGACTTTGTTATCGTTGCCATACATATTGGTCAACACGCCGGCTTGGTTGGCTATCGCTTCATCGACTTTGTGCACGGCGTTCTCGTCCATGCTGCTGCGTTTGATGACGTCGGCAGAACGGGTGTCGTGGAATTTGATGCCACCGACTTTGCCGGCCGAACCGACCACGGTAATGGCTTCCAGTTCGGTGTCGGCTTCGGCGGTGTCATCAGCGACATCGGCAGCGTGTACGGGGGCGTAGGCTAAGAATACGGCGGTGCTCAGCAGCGCCAGATGGAATTTTTTGGAGGAGAGGGTAGACATAAGCGGGTCTCTTGTGCGGGTTAATTAAAAGGATGTTTGGGCACTGGCTGGGTCGTAGTCAGTGAGTTTGCCGGCTTGCATTTGGATGATGCGGTCGGCATGGTGGAAGTATTTGTCATCGTGGCTGATGGCAAAAATGGTGTGGCCTTGCTGCTTTAAGATGGGCAGCAATTGCTCGTAAAACACTTTGCGAAAATGCGGGTCTTGGTCGGCCGCCCATTCGTCCAATACCAATACAGGCCGCTGTTCTACCGCGGCGATGAGCAAACCTAAACGCTTCTTTTGCCCTTGCGACAAGGCGGTGTTTTGGATGTGGCCGTTCACAATGTCGGTTTTGCTGTGCAGGCGCAAATGCTGTAACCACGCGTTGACCAAGTCGGCATCGGCTAACTCACCATCGCCGCTGAGCAAGTGGCTGAACAAATGCACATCGGTAAAGACGCTGGAAAAATACTGACGGTAAGCGCTGCGGTTGCTGGCATCGATTATGGTGTCATCCACACTGATGTGGCCGCTGGCGGGCAGGTACAGGCCGCTTAATAACAGCGACAGCGTGGATTTGCCACTGCCGTTTTGGCCGACCAAAAACACGGTTTCGCCACGTTGCAAGCTAAAGTCCAGCGGTGCTAAGGCAAAACTTGCTGTGGCTTTGCTGGCATCGCCATCGCCGTCATAGGCATACGTTACTTGGTGCAAATGGATGTGTTGCCAATCTTGTGGCAAAGATGCGGCCTGTAAAAAATGGGCAGAAGGTTCGGGCAGCTGCAAATCACTCAAAGCTTGCAGCGCCACCTTGCCTTGCAGCACGGTAGGGTAAGCGCCCACTGCTGCCAGCAACGGCGTGCGGATGAACAATACGGTGATGGCGATGGTGGTGGCGTCGGCGACACTGGCCCAGTGTTGGTAATAGGCGAGGTAGAAAATAAAGCCGACTGCCCCGAGCATCATCACATTGGTCCAATTGCCGGCCAAGGCGTGAAAATTGTCGGCCCAAATCACATGGTGGCGGCGTTTGCGCGCCGTCGGCGTGAAGACTTCTTGGTAAAAACGCTGGGCGCGGTGGCGGTTGAGGCTTAATTCTTTGTGGCCATCGAGCGCGGCCTCGTATTGTTGGAACAAGTCGTTTTCTTGCAGACGCATTTGCCCCAAATGGCGATATACGTGTTTGACGGTGATGTAGCCACCGAGCAAGGTGGCGGCCATCCACAGCAGCGTGACCGCAAACAAACTCGGTGACAAATACAGCAAATAAGCGCTGGCAGCGGCGATGAACAAACCGCCTTGCAGCAATTCTGGCATGCGCACAAACATATAGCTGATGGCCTGAATGTCGCCCGATAAGCTGGCCATGATTTTGCCCTTGCCCAAGGCTTGGATGTGGCGCAAATCGCTGTCCATGATTTGCTTGAGCAAGCACGTGAGCAAGTCGTACACCAATTGGTGGCCCAAACGGGTTAAGGCCATTTGTGCCGCTGTGGCGAGCAACAAATACAGCACTAACAAGCCGACAAACCACGCAATCGCGTGGGCATAGCTTGCATCGGCCTGTAACAAGCGCGTGTTGATAAACGCCAATACCGCCACGCCCATGACACTGGAACACAGTGACAACAGTAACATGATGACAATGCTGCCACGGTAGCGCTGCAGGGCAAAAGACAGGGTTTGGGTAAAATTCATAGTTTTCGCATCAATCTGAAGAAGTAAGCACCGCCGAGCAAAGTGGCCATCAAGCCGGCGGGAATTTCATACGGGTAAACGATTTGGCGACCGAGCCAATCAGCAAACACCATCGCAATCACGGCGATGGTCGCGGCGGCCATCAATTGGTGTAAGGGCTTGTGAAAGCCCAAGAATTTGGCCAGATGTGGCGCCCACAAGCCGACAAAACACATAGGGCCAAGCATTAAGGTTGACAGCGCGGTCAAGATGGCGGCCAACACCACCAAGGCTTTTTGGGTTAAGGCCACGTTCAAGCCCAAGGCTTGCGCCATGGCAGAATTCAAACTTAACAGCCCCAAACAGCGCGCCAAGGGCAAACTCAATACCAATAACACCAGCGCCGCGACGATTAAGCCTTGTGCCAGTGCCGGCGTGGCTTGGTAAGTGGAACCCGACAACCACACCAACACGCTTTGTGCACGTGGGTCGCCGGCGGCCAAAAACACATTGATGAGGGCGTCGAACAAGGCGGCGATGGCCATGCCGGTGAGCAAGATGCGTTCGGGTTGCAGGCCGCTGTTGCGGTTGCAAAACAAGATGGCAGCGAGGGTAACGATGGCCGCGCCTATGCCGCACAACCACACAGCACCGCTGCTGCTGACGCCAAGCAAGATGGCGATGAACACACCTGCGGCAGTGCCGGCGCTGATGCCGAGCAATTCCGGACTGGCCATGGGGTTTAAAGTCATGCGCTGTAAAATCACGCCAGCAGTGGCAAGCATGATGCCGGCAGCGGCGGCCATTAACAGGCGTGGATAGCGCAATAACCACGCATCGCGGTCCAAGCTGATGTGCCAACCGTGCGCGTCTTGCGCCACCCACAAGCTCACCAACAATACCGTCAGCGCCAACACCATCATGATGGCGATGGTGGGGCGGCTGAATGGGGCGATGTGGGCATAGTCTTTGTGGTCTTGCACCAAAGGCTTGGGCAGGGCGCGGAAAATCAGCCACAACAATAAAGGCGCACCGATAAACGCGGTAACCGCACCGGTAGACAACAGCCAACCTGTGCGCAGCGCCAAAATTTGCAAGACCGTATCGGTAAGCAGCAGGAGTAAAGCCCCAATGGCAAACGCGGCCAAGCTTTGGCTTTTGAAACTGCGCAAACCCAAGTGTTTGCTCGCCGCTGCAGCGGCCAAGCCAGCAAAACCCATCATCCCCACCATGCTGACAACGCTGGCGCACAAGAAAGCCGCCAACACCAAACCAATCAAACGCAAGGGCAAGACCGGCACGCCCAAGCTCTGGGCTTGCTCGTCACCCAAACTGAGCATGGACAAGGGTTGGGCCAATACGGCGATGGCGACAAATACCATGCCCGCACGCAGCGCCAAAGCTTGCACATCTTGCCAGCCGTCTTGCACCAAGGAGCCGCTGCTCCATTGCATGATGCCGCGCGCTTCTTCGCTGTAAAACAGCATCAACGTCATGCTGATGCCGCCCAAATACAGGTTCAGAATCAAGCCGGCCAAAATCATGCGCACAGGGTGTAGGCCGTTTTTATACGACAAAGCCAATACCACAGCCATGCTGATCAACGCGCCCACAAAAGCCCACACATCGGCGCGCCACAACATTAATTTGGGGAAAAACAAGGTGACGATTAACAAGGCGATTTGCGCGCCGCTGCTGACGGCCAAGGTATTGTCGGCAGCGAGTGGGTTGCGGGTCAGCTGTTGTAACAACACGCCGCACACCGCCAATACCCCACCAGCGAGCATGGCCATGACCAAACGCGGCAATACCGAAGTTTGTAGCAATAAGCCGTCTAAAGACAGCGACTCAGCATCGGCAAACAGCGTTTGCCAAGCAGGCGCACCACTGTCGCGCCACAAGATGCTGAGACTGATGAGACACAGCAACAGCAGGCTGCTCAATATCCAGCGCCATTTGTGGCTGTTGTCCAAATACAAAGATGGCATCACCATGTGCCCACCTTGTTGCCCGTCAAAGCCGTGGTCAATTCATTGCCAAAGCGCTGCATGGACGGCAAAGCCCCAAAACTCCACACCGCGGGCAACACGGTGTGGTTTACAGGCCGGCTGTAGGGCAGGCGTTGCCACAGCGCGCTTTTGTGTAATTGCTGCGCCACATTGGCCGGATGTGGGTGCACAACAATTAAACGGGTGTTCGCTGGCAGCTTGGACAATTGTAATAAGTCGATTTGGCTAAAGCCCCAAGCATTGGTCGGCTGCTGCCATGCATTGCGCAAATGCAGTTGTGCCAAGGCTTGGCCGTACATGCTGTTGTGGCCGTACACGCGCAAGTGGCGCGCATCAATGAATTGCACTATCACGTAAGGTCGCTGCGCATGTGGTGCCAACTGTTTACTCTGGCGGGCAAACTGTTGGTTGGCTTGGCGGATTAAGGTTTCGGCGGCGGCGGGTTGGTGTATGAGTTTGCCCAAGGCGCGGGTTTGCGCCACGCTGTGTTGCCATGCTATGCCTTTGGGTGTGAAGAAATCGAGGCTCACACTTTGGGCATTCGGTATCGCCCGCGCTTGCAACTGCATAAACCACGATGAATTCAGCACCAAATCAGGGCGCAATTGGCGGATCAACTCCAAATTCGGTTGCGAGCGCAAACCGATGTCGACGGTCTGAGGCGGTAAGACAGGTTGTGCCACCCAGCGCTGATAAGCGCGTTTGTCGCCGACCCCGATTGGTGCATGACCCATTGCCACCAGCGTTTCCACGATGGCCCAATCGGACGAGATGATTTTGAGGCTTTGTGCGTGCAAACCTAGAGACAGCAGACACAACAACAGTCCGATAAGCGGCCTGTAAAGGTTTACAGGCCGCATCATAATAAGGCCACAGTGTGTTGGTTAAGTGGATGGGGCAATAAGGACAAGGCCACGCCATAGATGTCTTGCAACTTGGCTTGTGTCATCAATTCGGCTGGCGTTTCGTCGTAGAGCAAGCGCCCGTGTTTGATGGCGACCAAACGGTCGCAGTATTGCGCCGCCAGATTGATGTCGTGGATGACGATGATGACACCCAAACCCAATTCATGCGCCAGACGTCGCACCAATTGTATGACCTCCAATTGGTGGGCAATATCCAGCGCTGCCAAGGGTTCGTCCAGCAGCAAATAACGGCTTTGCTGCGCCACACACATGGCCAAAAACACGCGGTGGCGTTCGCCGCCGGAGAGGGTGTCGACCAATTGTGCTGCAAACGCTTCGGTGTGGGTGAGTTTTAAGGCTTCGGCCACAATGCGCTCATCGTCTTGGTTCATGCGCGTCATCAAGCCATGCCATGCAAAACGCCCCATTTGCACCAATTCGCTGACGGTGAGTCCAGTAGCGGCGGGCAAGTGTTGCGGCAAATAGGCCAGCTCGCGTGCCAAAGCCTTGCTGCGCCACCATTGTAAGGACTTACCATCCAGCAAGACCTCACCACTGCTGGGCTTGAGCTGCTTGGCCAGCAGTTTGAGCAGGGTGGATTTGCCTGAGCCATTGTGGCCGATGAGGCCGGTGACCGTGCCAGTGGCGAATTGCAAAGACATCGGCTGCAGTAATTGGCGCTGCGGCACGTTGAACTCAAGCTGATTGAGCGATAACAAAACTGATTCCTATTTAGGTTGGGCTGTGATTGTAGGCAATATTGGGGTGTGGTGCTAAATGAATATTAACTATAACAATTATCATTATCATAGATTGTGAGAATATGCGCCGGTAAGCCTTGCTATTGCTGGATGTTGATATGCATATGGGGTAGTTTGTTTGCGATGATGTAGCTGATTTTTGGCCAATGGCGCAACAATGCAGTACAGTTTCTATTGATGGAAGATGATGATTGCTTGAGTATGGCTGAGCTGAGGCACCCAAGTGGCGGTATTGGTAGGTGTAAAAACACCCGTCTCACTGGCTTACCCATACCAACATGTTGGTACAGGCCGCATTTTATATGGACAGGTGTTGGCCAATAGCGATGGCAACGAACTGTCGCAAACTTGCCTTCCGCCGCGATGGCGCTGGGCATGCGCTCAAACCGATGCGGTGGGGCGTTGCCATTCTTTGCGCAACAGCGCGTATTGCATGGTGTCTTTGTAAACAGGTTTTCCTGTGGCATCGTTTCGGAAGAAAACAAACTCTTTGAAAATACCTTCACGACGCATGCCCAGTTTTAAGCACAGCTTTTCCAATGTGGCGACGTCTGGTGCGCGAAAGTTTCGCTGAGTCGGGCGTTCTGTTTCGATAGGATGTATGTCTCAACAGTCTTGAGTATAAACCGACAGGCTAGCTGAAATGCTGGTTGGGTCAGTCTGTTAGCCGTTCAAGATGTGCTGCCGCATTTGTCTCAAGCAGTATGCTGCAGGTGTGTTGTGGAGATGATTGCATCTTTAATATTCGAGTAGTCAGCGGCAATGATAAAAAGCGGCCTGTAAACATTTACAGGCCGCTTGTGTCAGACTTTGAATCTTGCTGTGTTTAATCAAATGCTTTGCGGGCATTGACGAACATGTGTAACCACGCGCTGTTGTCATTCCAGCCTTCAGGTTGCCAGCTCATTTGCGCGGTGCGGAACACGCGCTCTGGGTGCGGCATCATGATGGTGGCGCGGCCGTCGGCAGAAGTCACGCCGGCTATCGCTTGTGGTGAACCATTCGGATTCAATGGATAGGTTTGGGTCAAGTGGTTTTGACCGTCTACATATTGCAAGGCGATGTTGACTTGGTCGATATTGCCGTGTTGGGCAAAATCGGCGCGGCCTTCACCGTGGCTGACCACCACAGGCATAGAGCTGCCAGCCAAGGCCGACAAGAATACCGATGGCGATTCTGGGATGGTTACCATGCTCAAGCGCGCTTCAAATTGCTCTGATTCATTGCGGGCAAAACGCGGCCAGTTGGCGGCACCCGGAATGATGTCGGCCAATTGGCTCATCATTTGACAGCCGTTACACACGCCCAAAGACACGCTGTCTGGACGGGCAAAGAAGGCGGCAAACATGTCGCGCAATTCGGGATTGAACAAGATGGACTTGGCCCAACCTTGACCCGCGCCCAAGACGTCGCCATACGAGAAACCACCACAAGCGGCCAAGGCTTGGAAGTCTTGCAAGTGGTGACGACCGGCGAACAAGTCGCTCATGTGTACGTCGTAAGCATCGAAGCCGGCTTTGGTAAACGCCGCCGCCATTTCGATTTGGCCGTTCACGCCTTGCTCGCGCAAGATGGCGATTTTCGGTTTGGCACCGCTGTTGATGTAAGGTGCGGTAATGTCGGCATTGACATCAAACGTGGTGTGGGCAAACAAGCTGTTGCGTTTGTCGTCGCCGATTAAGGCAAATTCGCTGTCGGCACAAGCGGGATTGTCGCGCAAGCGTTGGATGTGGTACGAGGTTTCGCTCCACGCTTTTTGCATGTCGATGCGCGATTCGTTCAGCAAAATCATGTTGCCGTTTTGCACGATCAAGCGGTCGGTGGTGTTGGTGCTGCCGAAGTTGTACACACAATCGGCCAAGCCAGCGGCGGCAAATGCGGCCTGTACGGCTTCCACTTTGTCGTGCGCCACTTGCAATACCGCACCCAATTCTTCACTGAACAGGCTGCGCACGATGGTGTCGTTGAGGTTGTGCGCGTGGTTGTGGCATTTTTCCAAGACTTTGGCCATGTTGATGCTGACACCGATGTGCGAGGCAAACATCATTTCCGCCAAAGTGGTGAGCAAGCCACCATCGCCACGGTCGTGGTAGGCCAACACATCGCCATTGGCAATCAATTGTTGTACCACGGCAAAGAAGCTGCCCAAGGCTGCTTGGTCGTCGACATCAGGTGACACACCTTGCAAAGTCTTGTGCACTTGGGTCAAGGCGCTGCCACCCAAGCGGTTTTGACCGCAACCCAAATCCACTAACAACAAGCTGCTGTCGCAGGCTTTCAATTCAGGGGTGACGGTTTTGCGCACGTCTTGTACCGGCGTGAACGCGGTGATGATGCACGACAGTGGTGCCACCACGGTTTTTTGTTCGCCATTTTCTTGCCATGCGGTTTTCATCGACAACGAGTCTTTGCCCACCGGAATGCTCACGCCCAAGTTTTGGCAGATTTCCGATACGGCTTCAACCGTGCGGTACAATTTCTCGTCTTCACCGGCCACGCCGCAAGGCGCCATCCAGTTGGCCGACAATTTGATGTTACCGATGTCGCCGATGTCAGTGGCCGCAATATTGGTCAAGGCTTCGGCCACGGCCATGCGGCCTGAAGCTGGTGCGTCAAACAAGGCCAATGGCGCTTTTTCGCCCATGGACATTGCTTCACCTTGGTAGGTATTAAAGCCCATCAAGGTCACGGCACAGTTGGCCACTGGCGTTTGGAAACGGCCGACCAATTGGTCTTGGTAAGTCATGCCGCCAACCGAACGGTCACCAATCGAAATCAAGAAGTTTTTGTTGGCCACAGTCGGCAAGCGCAACACGCGGTACAGGCTTTCTTTGACATCGATTTTGCTGGTGTCAAATTCTGGGGTGTGTACCGTTACAGTGCTGTCGGTACGCACGGTGCGTGGCGGTTTGCCGAGCAACACATTCAATGGCAAGTCGACAGGATTGTTATCAAACAAATCGTCGCGCACTTGCAAGTGGCCGTCGTCAGTAGCCGTACCCACTACCGCAAACGGGCAACGCTCGCGTTCGGCCATGGCGCGGAAAGCGTCCAAGTCTTGCGGCAAAATCGACAACACATAGCGCTCTTGTGCTTCGTTACACCAGATTTGCAATGGGGTTAAGCCTTCTTCTTCCAAAGGCACTTGGCGCAATTCAAAAATCGCACCGCGACCGGCGTCGTTCACCAATTCAGGGAAGGCGTTAGACAAACCACCGGCGCCGACGTCGTGTATGGCGATAATCGGGTTGTTTTCACCCAATTGCCAGCAACGGTCTATGACTTCTTGCGCACGGCGTTCGATTTCAGGGTTGCCACGTTGCACGGAGTTGAAGTCCAACTCGGCCGCGTTTTCACCGGTGGCCATAGACGAGGCTGCGCCGCCGCCCAAACCGAT
Source organism: Vitreoscilla massiliensis (assembly GCF_001457815.1). Taxonomy (GTDB): domain Bacteria; phylum Pseudomonadota; class Gammaproteobacteria; order Burkholderiales; family Neisseriaceae; genus Vitreoscilla; species Vitreoscilla massiliensis. The sequence continues at coordinate 894,649 of NZ_LN898221.1, read as the reverse complement.
TAACAAACCTGGGCCGCCCAATTGAATCAGCAAAGCGCCTTCAGGAATGATGTTCTTGTGGGTTTGTTGGTCTTGGATATTGCCCAAGCCGCCGGCAATCATGATGGGCTTGTGGTAGCCGCGCATGGTGCCATGGAACAACTCTTCAAACGTGCGGAAGTAACCCAATAAATTCGGACGACCGAATTCATTGTTAAACGCGGCGCCGCCAATTGGGCCTTGAATCATGATGTCCAAAGCGCTGGCGATGTGAGCCGGTTTGCCGTATTGCGGCTGCGTTACTTGGTAGTTTTCCCAAGCTTGGGTGAATTCAGGAATGTTCAAGTTAGACACGCTAAAGCCGGTCAAACCTGCTTTAGGACGTGAACCGCGGCCTGTAGCGCCTTCGTCACGAATCTCACCGCCATTACCGGTGGCCGCGCCTGCAAACGGGGCAATCGCGGTCGGGTGGTTGTGGGTTTCCACTTTCATCAAGATGTGGGTCAATTCGTGGCTGTAGCGGTAGCCTTGTTTTTCGCCAGCGCGTGGGTAGAAGCGCTCAATGTTGGCACCTTCAATCACCGAAGCATTGTCTTTGTATGCTACTACTGTGCCTTTAGGCGATTTTTGGTGGGTAGCGCGGATCATGCCGAACAAGGTGTTCGGTTGTTTTTCACCGTTTAAGATGAATTCGGCATTGAAAATTTTGTGACGGCAATGTTCTGAGTTTGCTTGGGCAAACATCATCAATTCCACGTCGTTGGGATTGCGTTTTAACACTTGGTAGTTTTCGACCAAGTAATCAATTTCGTCTTCAGACAGTGCCAAACCCATGCTGGTATTGGCAGCCACCAAAGCCTCGCGACCACCGCCCAACACATCGACCGAAGCAAAGCTTTCGTCTTGAATGCGTTCAAACAGCAAATAGGCGTCAGCCATATTGGTCATTACCGATTCGGTCATGCGGTCGTGTAACAAGGCTTGCCATGCCACAACTTGCTCGGCATTCAAATCCGCCGCCAACCACAAAGCCGTGGCGCGCTCGATGCGCAAACCGGCGGCTTTAATGCCGCAATTGCGGGCAATGTCGGTGGCTTTAGACGACCATGGTGAAATGGTGCCCAAGCGCGGGGTGATTAAGCACAGTTGTTCGCTGCGCTCAGTGTTAGAAGGGCGTTCGGCATTCAACAAATCACACAAACGAGCAACCTCGTCTGCAGACAACACAGCATCGCTGTGGATGAAATACCAAAACTCACTGCTCAATTGGGCTTGTTCAGGCAGATGCAATTTGCGCGCTTGTTGATTCAGTTGATCAATACGGAATGACGACAGCGCGGTTTGACCGCGTAACGATAGCACTTCAGGCATGATGTCTCGCAAAGCTGATAAATAGGGGGTAAAAGTGACAGGCCGTCATCATACCTGAAATCGCGGTAAATTGCCTTAATAATCCGCCTTCATTACGCTGAAAATTCTCATTTGGCAAGGCTTGGCAAATATGGCTGCATTGGTTACAGTGTTACTGAGCAGGTTTTTTTTAGGTTTAGGGAGTAGAGTATGAAAAAAGTAGAAGCGATTATCAAGCCATTCAAATTGGATGAAGTGCGTGAAGCCTTAACAGAAGTGGGCATTACCGGCATGACGGTGACCGAAGTGAAAGGTTTTGGTCGCCAAAAAGGCCATACCGAGATTTACCGCGGTGCCGAGTATGCGGTTGATTTTTTACCGAAAATCAAATTGGAGTTGGTATTGCCAGACGCCTTGGTAGAGCAAGCGGTAGAAACCATCATACAGGCCGCTCATTCAGGCAAAATTGGCGATGGTAAAATCTTTGTTTCCAATATTGAACAAGCCATTCGCATTCGTACTGGCGAACGCGACGACGCTGCTGTTTAAGCCTGGTTGTCGTGCTGCACCCAAATCAGCACTGTTGATTTGGGTTTTGTTTTGGCATGAAAAAGTGCGCACAAAAAAAAGGTGTGATTATTCATCACACCCAAACACACACATCAAGAGGAAACTGGTTAATGCTGATGGGGATTACTCGGCCTGATTTTGCTGGTGTTTTTGTTCATCTTTTTTCACCTGTTTTCTGACCCAAAACCCAATCACCACCGATATCAACACACACACCACGATGGTAATGGTGGACAAAATGCCGACATCGGATTTGAACAATTCTGCAAACACATCCATTTTGGTCTCGCTTTCATGAAAGTCTTGGTTAACTCATGATGCTGCTCGTGACGGGTGTTTGTATTATTGTTATTTCGATGTAAGTCATCATAAGGGGATTTTGTGGTGGTATTTTTGATTCATGTCAACAGAATCAAAATTGCAAAATAAATCTTAAAAATCATTTGATTAGATTTTATTGGAATTTTATTCTAAATTGAAACTCAGTGTTTCTTCATCTGCATTAATGCCGCAATGATTTATGTCTTATTAATATTGTAATGGCGAATTTGAATGATTAAATGACGCTAAACTGCCGCGACAGTACTGGGCTTCTGCTAAGATGGGCCATACTGTGTATTAAGCACGAAACCCAGATACCGAATACATGAGGACAGAAACGACATGCAAATTATTAAAACCCGTGCCGCCGTGGCTTGGGCACCTAATGAGCCTTTAAAAATTGAAGAATTGGATTTGATGCCGCCACAAAAAGGCGAGGTGTTGGTGCGCATCGTCGCCACTGGCGTGTGCCATACCGATGCCTATACCTTATCAGGTCAAGATTCTGAAGGCGTGTTCCCGTGCGTATTGGGACACGAAGGCGCCGGCATTGTTGAAGCCGTTGGTGAAGGCGTGACTTCGGTGGCGGTAGGCGACCATGTGATTCCGCTGTACACCGCCGAATGTGGTCAATGCAAATTCTGCCTGTCTGGCAAAACCAATTTGTGCTCGTCTGTGCGCGAAACCCAAGGCAAGGGCTTGATGCCCGATGGTACGGTGCGCTTTTTCAAAGATGGCCAACCGATATTCCACTATATGGGTTGTTCAACCTTCTCCGAATACACGGTGGTGGCGGAAGTGTCTCTGGCCAAAATCCAGCCGGAAGCCGATTTGAACGAAGTGTGTTTGCTGGGCTGTGGCGTGACCACCGGCATGGGCGCGGTGATGAACACCGCCAAAGTCAAACGCGGTGACACCGTGGCGATTTTTGGTTTGGGCGGCATTGGCTTGGCTGCGATTATTGGCGCACGCATGTCGGGCGCGAAACGCATCATCGGCATAGACACCAACCCGAGCAAATTTGCGATGGCGCAAAAATTGGGCGCTACTGATGTGGTGAACCCCAAAGACCATGACCAACCGATACAGCAAGTAATCGTAGAGATGACCGACGGCGGCGTTGATTACTCGTTTGAGTGCATAGGCAATGTTGAGGTAATGCGTGCGGCCTTGGAATGCTGTCACAAAGGTTGGGGCGAATCCATCATCATCGGCGTGGCACCGGCTGGAGCAGAAATTGCCACGCGCCCATTCCAATTGGTGACGGGTCGAGTGTGGCGCGGTTCGGCGTTTGGTGGCGTGAAAGGCCGTTCCGAATTGCCAGGTATCATCCAGCAATACATGAATGGTGAATTTGCCTTGAGCGATTTCATTACCCACACCATGCCTTTGGACGACATCAATACCGCGTTTGATTTGATGCATGAAGGCAAATCCATCCGCAGCGTGGTGCATTATTAAAGTAAGATGAGGATAAGCGGCCTGTAACAGCTTTACAGGCCGCTTGTGTTGTTACTACGGCTACCTCGCCAGAAGTCAGTAAAGGATAAACATGTCATTGCAATTGGTCAGCAGTCAAAAAATGTTCAATGGTTGGCAACAGCGTTACCGCCATCAATCCGAAGTCAATCAGTGTGAGATGACGTTTTCGGTGTATGTGCCGTTTCGGGTGGCACAAGGCCACAAAGTGCCGGTGGTGTATTGCTTGTCTGGCTTAACCTGCAGTGATGAAAATTTTTCCACCAAAGCCGGCGCGCAGCAATATGCAGCGCAATTGGGCTTGATGTTGGTGATGCCCGATACCAGCCCGCGTGGCGAGGGTGTGGCCGATGATGCCGCCTATGATTTGGGGCAGGGGGCGGGTTTTTATGTCAATGCCACCGCCGCGCCGTGGGCAGCGCATTACCGCATGTACGATTACATCGTGTCGGAATTGCCGGCCTTAATCGAGGCCCATTTTCAAGTGACGAAAGAGCGCGCCATCATGGGACACTCTATGGGTGGCCACGGTGCGTTGATGATAGCCTTGCGCAATACCGACCGTTACAGCAGCGTCAGTGCGTTTGCGCCGATTGTGAATCCCATGGATGTGCCGTGGGGACAAAAAGCGTTTGCTGCGTATTTGGGCGAGGACAGCAAGGCGTGGGCACAATACGATGCGTGCCATTGCGTTAACCATGCGACCAAACGTATTCCGATTTTAATCGACCAAGGCAGCGCCGACGATTTTTACCCAAGCCAATTGCAACCAGAAAAATTTGTCACCGCTGCCAAAGTGGCAGGTTTGCCAGTACGCTACAATATGCGGCCTGAATATGACCACAGTTATTATTTCATCGCCAGCTTCGTGGAAAGCCATTTGTCCTTCCATGCCGAGCATTTGGGCTTGTAAAGCGATGAAATTTGTAAGGAAATGTTTTTGATATGTAAGCAATTGTGCTGAGCATATGACAAAAAAGCATTTCAAGTATGGCAGCGCTTGGTTTAGTATAGCGTCCTGTAAACGACCCAGCGCTGTTTAAGACACGCATTAAGAGAATACACAATGAATATCATGAAAACCTTACCATTGACCTTGTTAACCGGTTTGATTTTAAGCGCGTGTGGTGGTCAAAGCACCAATACCGCAGCGCCAGCAGACAAAGCCGCTTCCGGCACCACGGCGCCAGCAAGCGAAACCGCAGCAGCGCCAGCCGGTGGCAGCTTGGCCGATCGCATTGCCAACAAAGGCACCATCGTGGTGGGCACTGAAGGCACTTACGCGCCTTTCACCTTCCGCAATGACAAAGGCGAATTGACTGGCTACGATGTGGACGTGATGAACGAAGTTGCCAAGCGTTTGGGCGTGAAAGTGGAATACAAAGAAACCCAATGGGACGCGATTTTTGCCGGTTTGAACAGCAACCGCTTTGACTTGATTGCCAACCAAGTGGGTGTGAACGACGAGCGCAAAGCCAAATACGAATTCTCACAACCTTACACTTATTCTCGTCCTGTAGTGGTCACCCGTGCCGATGACACTTCAATTACCAAATTTGAAGACATCAAAGGCAAGAAAACTGCCCAATCTTTGACCAGTAATTACGGCAAAATGGCGGAAAAATACGGTGCCGACATCACTGGCGTGGAAGGTTTGGCGCAAGCGATTGAGTTGTTGAAACAAAAACGCATCGATTTGACTTTGAACGACGAATTGGCGATTTTGGACTTCTTGAAAACCAAAGGCGATGCCGGTTTGAAAATTGCCTTGCGTGGCGATGATGTGGAAACCATGGCGTTTGTGTTCAACAAAGGCAATGAAAAAGCGATTGCTGACGTGAACAAAGCCTTAGAAGCCATGCACCAAGACGGTACTTTGGCCAAGATTTCTAACCAATACTTTGGTAAAGATGTCAGCGTTAAATAACCTATTGGCAAGTTTGCCATTCATGACACCAGAGCGGGCTGATATTCTCATCAGCTCGTTTTGGCCTATGGTGGTGGCGACGCTGCAATACACCATTCCCTTGGCTTTGGCCTCGTTTGCTATCGGTCTCATCATCGCGGTCGTGACCGCGGTGGTGCGGGTGATGCCACGCGATGCCGCATGGAAAAAAGTGTTGTACGCCATCGCCCGCGTGTATGTGTCGATGATACGCGGCACGCCGATGTTGGTGCAGATTTTCATCATCTTCTACGGCTTGCCTGCGGTTGGGGTGACGCTGGACCCGTTTCCAACGGCCATCATTGCGTTTGCCTTGAATGTGGGCGCGTATGCGTCGGAAATCATCCGTGCGGCGATAGAGTCGGTGGAACGAGGACAATGGGAAGCGGGCTACTCCGGTGGCATGTCGTATTTCCAAGTGTTGCGCTACATCGTGTTGCCTCAAGCGATGCCGGTATCGGTGCCGCCTTTGTCCAATACCTTTATTTCCTTGGTCAAAGACACCTCTTTGGCATCGCTGGTATTGGTGACCGAATTGTTTCGGGTGGCGCAAGCCGTGGCCGCACGCACGTATGAATTTTTATTGGTGTATGCCGAAGCGGCATTGATTTACTGGATTGTGTGCTTGATTTTGGGCTTGGGCCAAGAGCGTTTGGAACAATACTTTAACCGCTACCGCAATCGCCATTGAAATAAATCAGCTAAAAGCGTCCTGTAAACACAAAATTTGCTGTGTAAACTGGACGCTTTTGTCAATTCGGACAATAATAACGACTTTGTGCGATTCCCAGTTGGAATCGCGTTAATGAATTCAACGGACAGTACAGATGACACAATCTACCAATGCAACCATTTTGCAAAACGTGCCAGTCGGTGAAAAAGTAGGGATTGCTTTTTCGGGTGGTTTAGACACTTCAGCCGCTTTGTTGTGGATGAAGCAAAAAGGTGCTTTGCCTTATGCTTACACCGCTAACTTGGGTCAACCAGACGAAGACGATTACAACGCCATCCCTAAAAAAGCCGAAGCGTATGGCGCAGTGAAAGCGCGTTTGATTGATTGCCGCTTGCAATTGGCACATGAAGGCATTGCCGCGATTCAATGTGGTGCGTTCCACATCTCTACTGCGGGCGTGACTTACTTCAATACCACGCCTTTGGGCCGTGCCGTGACCGGTACCATGTTGGTGTCGGCGATGAAAGAAGACGATGTTAACATCTGGGGCGACGGTTCGACTTACAAAGGCAACGACATCGAGCGTTTCTACCGCTACGGTTTGTTGACCAACCCCGCTTTGAAAATCTACAAACCTTGGTTAGACCAAGTATTTATCGATGAATTGGGCGGCCGTGCCGAAATGTCGCAATTCTTAATCGACAATGGCTTTGACTACAAAATGTCAAAAGAAAAAGCCTATTCAACAGACTCTAATATGTTGGGCGCGACTCACGAAGCCAAAGACTTGGAACACTTGGATTCTGGCATCAAAATCGTAGAGCCGATTATGGGCGTGGCCTTCTGGCGTGACGATGTGGAAGTAAAACCTGAAACCGTGACCGTGCGCTTTGAAGAAGGCATGCCGGTTGCCTTGAATGGTCAAACCTTCACCGACGCTGTGGAATTGATTTTGGAAGCCAACCGCATCGGCGGCCGTCATGGCTTGGGCATGTCTGACCAAATCGAAAACCGCATCATCGAAGCCAAATCTCGCGGCATTTACGAAGCTCCGGGCATGGCATTGTTGCACATCGCTTACGAGCGTTTGGTAACTGGCATCCACAACGAAGACACCATCGAACAATACCGCATCAACGGTTTGCGTTTGGGTCGTTTGTTGTACCAAGGCCGCTGGTTCGATTCACAAGCCTTGATGTTGCGTGAAACCGCACAACGCTGGGTGGCAAAAGCCATCACCGGTGAAGTGACCATTGAATTGCGTCGCGGTAACGACTATTCTATCTTGAATACCGAATCTGCCAATTTGACTTACCAACCAGAACGCTTGACCATGGAAAAAGGCGACTCTATGTTCAGTCCAGCCGACCGCATCGGCCAATTGACCATGCGCAATTTGGACATCGTCGATACCCGCGCCAAATTGGGCATCTATTCGAATGCTGGTTTGTTGTCTTTGGGCCAAGGCTCTGCTTTGCCACAATTGGGTAATAAAGAAGACTAATAAGTCTGAGTAAGTCAGACAACAAAACCCCCTTTACAGGCCGGCCTGTAAAGGGGGTTTTCATTTGCTTGTATCTAGGCTTGGCATCATTGATGGTGAAGTTTACAGGCCGCATTTCGATATTGCTGCATGCGGTCTGTAAATCAAACGCCATCTTATTGTCAATCTTAAAAACAATATCCCATCAATGTTAAATTACTAATTGGTCAATATGTCCAATTTATTTCTGTATGCTACTCTATCGTGGCGTAAAGTCATTTATTTCGGCAATTATTGATAAGAAATCATCTGTGTAAGCAAGGCTTGCTGGTTTGTTCTGCATAAAATGATTATGGCTGTTATGCTAAAATAATCGGCTTTTCTTAGTAGTTGTTTCAATATGTCTCAAGATTTAGCAGTAAAAACGCCGCCTTTAGTCGGCGGTATGATGATAGTTGCGGGTACGGCCATAGGGGCGGGCATGTTTGCCAATCCCACCGCAACAGCAGGGGTATGGTACGTCGGTTCGATTTTGGTGATGGCCTACACTTGGTTTTGCATGTGCATGTCGGGTTTGATGATCATGGAAGCGAATCAGCATTATCCAGCAGGCGCAAGTTTCAATACCTTGGTCAAAGACTTGCTCGGCCCGGTGTGGAATGTCATCAATGGCTTGGCGTTTGTGTTGGTAATCTATATTTTGCTGTATGCGTATATTTTTGTCGGCGGTAATATGCTCGAGCCGTTCGTGGCCAAATTGGGCTTGGGCGCGGCCAGTGGCAAGGTGGCGGCGACGGCGTTTATGCTGGTGTTTGCCGCTTGCGTGTGGTGGTCGACCAAGGCGGTAGACCGCGTGTCGACGGTGTTGATCATTGCCATGGTCATCACCTTTTTGACCTCGGTCACCGGCATGCTCAATCAATTGAATGTTGCCACCTTGATGAATGCCTTGCCGCAAGGCGCGGGCAGTGTGTATTTGCCGTATGTGTGGGTGGCGTTGCCGGTGTGTTTGGCCTCGTTTGGCTTTCACATGAACGTGCCCAGTTTGATGGCGTATTACCAAAACAACATCCATAAGGTGCGCACCAGCGTTGTCAGTGGCACCTTAATCGCCTTGGTGATTTACTGCGTGTGGCAAACGGCGGTACAAGGCGTGTTGCCACGGCATGAGTTTGCGCCGGTTATCGCCGCTGGTGGTGATGTGCCGGTGTTGTTGCAAGCCTTGTCCTCGCACATTGATACCGCTGGCTTGAGCCAAGTATTGAACGCGTTTGCGTTTATGGCCATCGTCAGCTCGTTCTTGGGCGTGTCTTTGGGCTTGTTTGATTACGCCGCCGATATGTTCCATTTCCCTGCCAACCGTACAGGCCGCTTTAAATCGGCACTGATTACCTTTATCCCGCCGTATGTGGCGTGTATTGTGTTTCCAACGGGTTTTGTGACGGTGATTGGTTATGTAGGCTTGGGCGCGGCGATTTGGACGGCGATTATCCCAGTGTTGTTGGTGTTTGCCAGTCGCCGCCGCTTTGCGAGCAAAGCCAGCGATTACCGACTCGGTGGCGGCAAAGCCTTGTTGTGGTTTGTGCTGTTGTTTGGATTGGTGAATATTGTGGCGCAGATTTTGACCCAATTTGGTTGGTTGCCCACTTTTAAAGGTTAAGCAACGAGCCATCATGATGTAAAAGCGGCCTGTAAACGGTTTTTTCGGTTTACAGGCCGCTTTTGTTATTCAATCAGGCTGGTAAAACCTGTGCTTACGCCCCTTGCTTGCGAAACACCTCGGCCAATTCTGCGGCGGCGCGGCTCATGGTCGGTGCGTATTCCAATAATTGTGGCAGCGATTTGCGCACTGTTGGCCCATGCGTGAACAAGGTTGCAAACGGCGGCGCATCGCCATTCGGTATTGGTACGGCGAAGGCGACCATGCCGGGGATGAATTCCTCATTGTCCACACTCAATTGCTCGGTCTTGGCCTGAGCAATGGTGGCAAGCAATTGCTGTCTGTCGGTTTGGGTATTGGTGGTCAAGGCATAAATCGACAGCTTGTCGACCACGCGCGTGTATTGCTCGGGTGGCAATTGTGCCAACAGCAATTTGCCGCTGGCGCTGGCCCAAATCGGGATTTGCATGCCTTCGGGCAGGTAGATTTGCAGCGGCCAATTCGACAACACGCGGTCTATGTAGACGATGTCCAAATCGTGCATTACCGCAATGCCCACTGTTTCACCGATTTCACTGGCCAAGGATTGCAAGATGGCCTGGCGCTCGATGCGGTAATGGCTGGTTTGCCACAAATTCAAGGCCAATTGGTGGGTGCGTTGGCCGCAAATCACCTTGCCTTGTAAGTCTAATTGCAAAAAACCGGTTTGCTGCAATTGCTGCAATAAGCGGTGCACGCTTGGTTTGGGGATGTCCAATATCGCCGCCAAATCGCCAGCGCTGATGGGGCGCGGCGACTTGGCCACGGTTTCCACCAATTGCAATACCCGCTCTACGCTAGAGCCTTTTTTCTTTTCTGTGTCCATATGCGTCCTGTCAACGCGCGGTATTTTTCGAACCAGCACACAGGATTTTTACTCGGGTGTATGGCCAGCAAAATAACGCTTGTTGAAGTCGATTAAGTTTGATAATCTCTATAACGATACGAAATGTATCATTTTATAAAAATATTGAACAGCACAAATTGCAGGCCACGCGCTCGCAGCACGCGCTGCCATACACCCAAACCAATACAGAGGAACCACCGTGTCACACACCATCGTCTTGCCGCGCATCATGGAAATAGGCCGTGATGCCAGTCAAAAATTGCCTGAGGTCTTGCACAGCTTACAAGTGCGCAAGCCTTTAATCATTACCGATAAGATGATGGTGACACTAGGCTATGTGGACAAGCTGCAAGCCTTGTTGGCGGCGGCGGGTGTGGTTGCCGATGTGTTTGATGATACTGTGCCTGAGCCGACTGACAGCTCGATACGTGCAGGGGTAGAACGCATCCAAAATGGCGATTACGATGTGATTATTGCCTTGGGCGGCGGCAGTCCGATTGATTCGGCCAAAGCCATGGCCATTTTGGGCAAATTCGGTGGTGAAATCCGCGATTACAAATTTCCGCGCCAAGTTGAGGAAAGCGGTTTGCCCATTGTGGCGATACCGACCACCGCCGGCACCGGCTCGGAAGTGACCAAATTCACCATCATCACCGATGAAGCCAACAATGAAAAACTGTTGTGCGTGGGCTTGGGCTTTATGCCAGCGGCCGCCATCATTGATTACAGCTTGACCGTGAGCTTGCCGGCGCGCACCACTGCCGATACCGGCATAGACGCGATGACGCATGCCATCGAAGCCTATGTCAGCCAAAAGCGCAATCCATACAGCGATGCGCAAGCCTTGGCTGCTTTGCGCTTAATCGGCCCGAATTTACAGGCCGCTTATCACGATGGCAGCAATGAAGCGGCGCGTGAAGCGATGATGCTCGGTGCCACCTTGGCCGGCATCGCCTTTTGTAACTCGTCTGTGGCCTTGGTTCATGGCATGAGCCGCCCCATCGGCGCGTTTTTCCATGTGCCGCATGGTTTGTCGAATGCGATGCTGTTGCCAACGGTGACCGAGTTTTCCATCCCTGCCGCGCCAGCGCGCTATGCCGAATGTGCTCGCGCCTTGGGCGTGGCCAGTGTGAGCGATGATGATGAACATGCCAATGCGCGCTTGATTCAATTTTTAAAAGACTTAAATCAAGAATTGCAAGTGCCAAGTTTGGCAGAATTTGGTGCGCAAGCGGCCGAATTCACTGCCTTGCTGCCGCAGATGTGCGAGCAAGCGTTTGCCTCGGGTTCTCCCAATAACAACCCGCGTGTGCCGACCCAAGCTGAAATGTTGGCGCTGTACCGCTCTTTGTGGGCCACAGCCGCCGCGATGTAACGACTTCATTAATAACACCAAGCAAGACCAAGAGAAACTTAGGAGAGAAGATGCAAACCGATACCTTACGTACTGTGGGCCATTTTATTAACGGCGCCATGGTCAGCGATGACAGCAAAACCCAACCGGTGTTTAACCCATCTACCGGTGAAATCAGCAAACAAGTGGCTTTGGGCGGCGCCAAAACCATAGACGAAGCCGTGGCCGCGGCCAAAGCAGCGTTTCCAGAATGGCGCAAAACCCCGCCATTGAAACGCGCACGCATCATGTTCAAATTCAAAGAATTGTTGGAACAAAACGCCGATGAAATCTGCCGCTTAATCGGCGAAGAACACGGCAAAATTTCCCACGATGCGGCCGGCGAATTGCAACGCGGCATAGAAAACGTCGAATACGCATGCGGTGCACCGGAATTGCTCAAAGGCGAACACAGCCGCAACGTTGGCCCAGACATCGATTCTTGGAGCGAATTCCATCCTTTGGGCGTGGTTGCCGGCATTACGCCGTTCAACTTTCCAGTGATGGTGCCATTGTGGATGTTCCCTATGGCCATCGTGTGCGGCAATACCTTCGTGTTGAAACCGTCTGAACGCGATCCAAGCTCGACTTTGTATTTGGCGCAATTGATGAAAGAAGCCGGCTTGCCTGATGGCGTGTTGAATGTGGTCAATGGCGGCAAAGACGCGGTAGACGCGATTTTGGAACACAAAGACGTGCAAGCGGTGAGCTTTGTTGGCTCTACGCCGATTGCCGAATACATTTACACCACCGCCACTGCCAATGGCAAACGTTGCCAAGCCTTGGGCGGCGCCAAAAACCACGCCATCGTGATGCCAGATGCGGACTTGGACAATGTGGTGAACTCCTTATTGGGCGCGGCGTTTGGCTCGTCGGGCGAACGTTGCATGGCCTTGTCTGTGGCCGTGGCAGTCGGTGACGAAATCGCCGACAAGATGATAGACGCTTTACAGGCCGCCATGGGCAAATTGAAATTCGGTGCTTATTCTGACAAAACCAATGACTTTGGCCCAGTGATTACCGCAGAGCACAAAGCCAAAGTGGTCGGCCACATTCAGTCTGCCGCCACCCAAGGCGCGAAAGTTTTGGTAGATGGCACTAATGCCGCCCCTGCAGGTTATGAAAACGGTTTCTTTGTCGGCGCGACCTTAATTGATGGCGTTACCAAAGACATGTCCAGCTACCAAGCGGAAATCTTTGGCCCAGTATTGCAAGTGTTGCGCGTGCAAACCATGGCTGAGGCGATGCAATTGATTAACGACCACGAATATGGCAACGGCACCTGCATTTACACCCGCGACGGTGAAGCGGCGCGCTATTTCGCCGACAACATCCAAGTGGGCATGGTCGGCATCAACATCCCATTGCCAGTGCCGGTGGCTTACCAAAGTTTTGGCGGTTGGAAACGCTCGTTGTTCGGCGATTTGTTCATGTACGGTCCCGATGGCGTGCGCTTCTTTACCCGTCGCAAAACCATTACCCAACGCTGGCCAAGCTCAGAAGTGCGTGAAAGCGCGCAATTCTCGATGCCAACTTTGGGTTAAGCGCAGCGATTGAGTGTGTGTGTAAGAATAAGCGGCCTGTAAACTCTTTACAGGCCGCTTTATTGTATTTGCAGCGTCTACACAGTATAAACCCAGTCATCTAAGCGACAAAGTGAGCGACATGAACAAGCAAGAATGGAAAACCTTGGCCAAGGTCATGTTGGTCAGCATGTTGGCGGTGGCGGTATTGCTGGGCTTGAGTTTGTGGCTGCTGTTGTATGTAAACCGCGATGGCCATGCCGTCATGAGTTTTGAAGCGGTGTTAAACCTGATTGTGGTGGCCTTGTTGGCGCTGATGTTTCCGCTGATACATCATGGTCAAGCGCGCTGGTTGTGGCACACCCAAGACATGGCACCCGGGCAAGCGCCGGAATGGATGTCACAAAAAACCGCACCGCTGCCGAAAATTGTCAAACCATGGCCGCAGCGCTTGCTGGAGGCGGTTTTGCAATTGGCGGCGATGCTGTTGCTGTTGTGGCTGTTTGGCCCGTATGCGACGCAGCAGTATTTGGTGGATTGGACGAACGCGTATCAGCTGTCTTCAGGCACATATTTGCTGTGTGTGATGGTCTTGGGTTCGGTGCCGATAGGCGCATTGGCCTTGTTGGTGCATGGGGTGTTGCGGGTGTGCGCACGCCGCTGTGACACTGACAGTTTGCGTTACCGCTTGTGGCGGGTGTGGCTGTGGGCTTATGTGTTGGCGTTTGCTTGCTGCGTGTACATTATTTTGATGTTGGGGATGATGATGGTGCGTTATTTGGAATGAGGCTTAGCCATGTTGTCATGCGGCCTGTAAACACTTACAGGCCGCTTTTATTGACAGCGCGCAAGGTTTGCTGCTGTGGCCGCAAGCTGTCATGCTATTTGGTCTATCTGGGTAGATGTTTGGGACAGATGCTAGGCGCTGGAGTTTGCAGCGCGTTTTATTGCAAATAAATGTGGGTGTTTATGCGCATGGCTTGTGATGTTAAAGCCAAGCAGAATGCGGCCTGTAAGGGCAGTGTGTTTGATTTATAAGGTGAAAACTTTAATTTAAATGCCAAGAGTGTATTTTTTTGGCATGGGGGTTGCTCTTAACTTATTACATTCAAACACACTGACTTAAAAGGAATACCGCCATGTTTACCCAAATGCACATTGCCAAAGTTGATGCCACCGAAGCCAAAATCGACATGGAATTGATGTTCTTGTCTGACAGCAATAAATTGGCATGCTTGGAATTGATCATGAGTTTGGATGCGGAAGACCGCATCGGCTATTTAAACCAATACTTGACCAAAATGGCGGCCATCATGGGCCCAGAAGCAGTAGCCGAATTGACTGAAACCATGTGGTTGATGGCGGCTTAAGTCCAGCACTGAGACTGTAATAAAGCAGTGTGTTGATGATTGAATGAAACACAAAAAACCCTAGGCCTAGGCCTAGGGTTTTTTGATGCTGCCGTTTAAGGAATGAAGCGGTCTTTAACCGGCGTATCCAATTGTTTGAATTGTTCGCCGATTTCTTTCCAAATCGGTGCATTGTTGACACCGTTTTCTTCTGGCACATAAATCGGATCTTTGCCTTCTTTTTGTTGGCGCTCATAGTCTTTGAGCGATTGCAAAGCGGGTTTTTGCAACAGCAAGATGGCGATGATGTTGAGCCAAGCCATCAAGCCCACACCCATGTCACCCAAACCCCAAGCCAATTCAGCGGTACGCAAGCAACCAAATACCACCATCACAATCATCGCCAATTTCAATACCAACATCAAAGTCGAGCGCAATTTGTCATTGTGACGGGTCAAGTAAGAGATATTGGTTTCGGCGATGTAGTAATAAGCCACGATGGTGGTAAAAGCAAAGAAGAACAAGGCAAAAGCCACAAACATAGAACCAAAGCCTGGCAACACGCTTTCCATTGCGGTTTGGGTATAGCCTGCGCCCACACCGACGTTTTGTACGCCATGGTGCAAGAATGCGCCTTCTTTGTTAGGGTCTACGGTGTTGTACATGCCAGTGATGATCAACATAAAGCCAGTGGCTGAGCACACCAACAAAGTGTCTACATACACAGAAAATGCTTGTACCAAGCCTTGTTTGGCAGGGTGAGACACGTTGGCAGCACCGGCTGGATGTGGGCCAGTACCTTGACCGGCTTCGTTAGAATACACACCGCGTTTCACACCCCATTCAACCGCCAAACCCACAACCGCACCAAATGCGGCTTCTGCACCGAAAGCAGATTTGAAAATCAAAGCCAAAACATTAGGCAATTCACCGATGTTCATGAACACGATGACGATGGCAATGATGATGTAAGCCAAAGCCATGAAAGGCACGATGATTTCGGCAAATTTGGCGATGCGTTTTACACCACCAAAAATAATGAAGCCCAAAATTACCGCCAAGATGGCAGCAGTCACAGCGGTATCAACGCCCAAAGCATTTTTTAAGCTGTCGGCGATGGAGTTGGCTTGTATGCCTGGCAATAACACGCCGCAAGCCAAAATGGCCGAGAAGGCAAACAACACCGCATACCATTTGATGCCCAAGCCTTTTTCAATGTAAAAAGCAGGGCCACCACGGAATTGGCCATCGTGCTTTTCTTTGTAGATTTGCGCCAAAGCCGATTCGATGTAGGCAGTACTGGCGCCCAAAAAGGCCACCATCCACATCCAGAACAAGGCACCTGGACCACCAAAGGTAATGGCAGCGGCCACACCGGCGATGTTACCGGTACCGACACGGCCAGCCAGTGCCATGGTCAAGGCTTGAAAAGAAGAAACGCCTGCATCCGAACTTTTACCGTCCATCATCAGGCGCAACATGCCAAAAAAGTGGCGAACTTGGGCAAAGCGGGTGCGTACGGAAAAATACAGACCCACGACCAAACAGCCATAGATTAATGCTTTACTCCAAATCAGACCATTGAAAAAATCGACAATTTCTTGCATGGACATGGTTTTCTCCTCTGTAAGTTATGCATGCTGGGCATGTGTTGTTGTGCGCTTATTTTAAGAGGGAGTTTACAAAAATTAAAACATTTTTTTGCATATAAATTGTAAAAATGGCATTTAATTTTAATTAATATGGAATTAATTTAGATTTAAATCAAATGCTGGCTTTAATATACTGCATTGCAACAAAATATTGCGCATATAGAAATAATATTGTGAATTCTCTGATTATTTGGATATTTATGCATGATAAAGTGTAAATTTTGAGTGTTTTGAATTTTTATTGTTGTGTTTGGCATTGATAACAGCAGAAGTGTGCGCAGATGTTTAATGCAAAATGAATGAGTTCAAACTGAGTATTTGGGGAAAAATGCAAAAAATGATTGCTTGTTAATGTGTCGAATTTTTGACTATAAACGAGTATAAATACCATGCGCCAGCATGCACAAAGACCCCAGTAAACTGAGGTCTTGGTAGGAATGTGCGTGCATGTGTCTTATCAATGTTTAAAAGCGGCCTGTAAACCGTACAGGCCGCACAGTGGGCATTACAGCCACAGCATCAGCAAGGCAGCGTTCCAAAATAAGGCCAATAAGATCAATGCCAAAGTCGCCAATATGGTGTTGAAATCGGTGCTCATGTTTGCTCCTTTGTGTTTGTTCGCAGTGAGTACATGCACGAGTATATGCCAAAACAATTAGCTCAAACTTAGGGCTTGTAAATATTTTGGTTATAAATCAATGGATTAGTGATATTGAGAGTGATGCTTATTTCAGAATGGTATTAGGGTGCTGATTTGATGAGGATTTTGGTTTTACAGGCCGCATTGTGAATTGAAATGCGGTCTGTAAATGAATGCAATAAGGTGTTGCATTAAGGGCGATAACGCGTGTCTATGCTGAACAATTCGGGGTATTTGGGGTGGATTTCTTGGTAAAACGCCATGATTTCGCGCATGTCGGCATCCATGTCGCCGCTGGGGTAGATGATTTTGGCGACGCCAGCGGTTTTTTTTTGGTAGTCCAAATACGATAAGGCAATCGGCACGCCGGCATTGACGGCGATGTGGTAAAAACCGGTTTTCCACTGTTCGCGCCGTGCGCGTGTGCCTTCGGGGGTGACCATCATCACCAAGTGCGGGTGGTGTTGGAACAATTCCGTCATCACTTGCACCATGCTGGGGCGCTCTTCACCGGCTTGTTTGGGACGGCGGTTGATGCCTATGCCGCCCATGGCGCGGATAAATGGGCCAAATGGAAAACGCATATAGCTGTCTTTGATGGTGATGCGCACTGGCACATGCATCGCTTTCAAGGCCAAGCGGGCGTATAAGGCGTCCCAATTGCTGGTGTGCGGGGCGGCAATCATCACACATTGTTGCACTTGGTGCGACCAATGGTTGTCTATTTTCCAGCCCAAGGCTTGGAGGCTGAGGGCGGCGAGTTTTTCAAACACAGGCAGTTTCTACGCAAAAAAGGGGTGAATTGTAGCAAGTAAGCGGCCTGTAACCCAGTATCAGGCCGCATTATTTTGGCGCAATGTCTCTATTTTCCCGCAATCCCAACATCACGCTTGTGGCGTTGACGATTCAGGCTGAAAACATGCTGGTATTGAGTGGCAACACTTCACCACGCCAAGATGCGGCGGTGGTGTGCGCTGCCAACATATCGTCGATCAAGGGGTGGATGAGCACCGAGCGCGTCGGCAGGTATTGGTCGAAATAAGCCATCAAAGCGGCGCTGTCTTCTTTTGTATAGGCAATTTGAAACATCGCTTTGGTGTGCGGGCCAATGCGCACGTGAAAACGGCCAACTTGCATTTGTGGAAAGGCGAGGGCAATGGCGGCTTTCAGTTCCAAAGCGGCGGCATGCTCATCGTCGTTAAAATAGACATGTGCGTGGTAGTCCATAAGGCGTCCTGTAAAACGAAAAACGGCTGCACATCACAGATGGCAGCCGCGATAAGGTCTGTGTGTGGGTCTATTGTAAATAATCTTTCAAGCGATACCAACCCATGCCCAACACCAACGATGGCGTGCGCAGATAAGGGCCACCGGGGAAGGAGCGGTGTTTGAGTTTGGCGAACAAGTCAAAACGCTCGGGCGCACCGAGGATTTTCTCCGCTGTAACCAGACCAGCCAAACCGGTTAAGGCCACGCCATGACCGGAAAAACCTTGCAGGAACATCAAACCCGGTGCCAATTCGCCAAAATGCGGGGCACGGTTCATGGTGATGTCGACAAAGCCGCCCCACGCATAATCGATTTTCACATCGGCCAAATGGGGAAACACGCGCAACATGTCGCCGCGCATGGCATTGGCCAAATCTTTCGGCGTTTGGCCGGAATAGCTGACTTTGCCGCCAAACAACATGCGCTTGTCGCCACTTAAGCGGTAGTAATCAAGCACGAAATTGGTGTCGCACACCGCCATATTGTTGTTGATGGTGTCGTTGACGCGTTCACCCAAAGGCTCGGTGGCAATCACGTATGTTCCAACTGGCATGATTTTATCGGCCAAAGTTTGCATATACGACGATTGTTTGAGCACGCCGGCAAACACATTACAGGCCAAGACCACATGTTTGGCGACAACTTCGCCTTGGGCGGTGGTGATGCGCCATTTATCGCCTTGCGGCTGGATGTCGTTGACAAACGATTGCTCAAAAATCTGCGCGCCATGATGGGCGGCGGCCGCGGCCAAACCCAAGCAGTAATTCAATGGGTGCACATGGCCGGAATCGGTGTCGTAAATGCCGCCGGTGTAGCGGTCACTTTTTAAATGCTGTTTGAGCTTGGGGCGCTCCCACACTTGATAGCCTTCATAGCCATAAGTCTGGCGCATGTACTCGCGGTAGGCTTGCAACTCGTCCCATTTTTTATTGCCTATGGCCACCGATGCATAGCCACGGTGCCAATCACAGGCGATGTGGTATTCGTTGACTTGGTTTTCAACCAGATCCACTGCCTCTATAGACCATTGCCACAACTTTTGGGCGTCTTGTAAGCCCAATTGCTCTTGCAAATACTCCATTTCACACGCATACGAGGTAATCACCTGTCCACCGTTGCGACCCGATGCACCAAAACCGATGCGTGCGGCTTCTACAACGGCGACGCTGTGACCTTGCTTGGCTAAGGGCAGAGCAGCACCTATGCCGGCCAAACCACCGCCGATGATGCAGGTATCGACTTCGATGCGGCCTGTAAGCTGTGGGTATTGGGTTTGTGGATGACGCGTTGCCGCGTAATAAGAATCTATGTGTTCGTTCAAGGCTGGGGAATTTAACATATAGGCAATCTCCTTGTAGTAAAAAGCCCCGTAGTACATTGCTACAGGGCTGGGTGTGAATACTATACTGCAGTATTGCTTTCTTGTGTTGCGCCTTGGCGGTAGGCCTCAGCCATTTCGCGTTCGCGCTTGGTGGTTTGCCGCATCATCAGCCAATTCAAGATGATGACGATGGTGCCCACAATAGCAATCATGATGGTTGCTAGAGCATTCATCTGCGGGTCCAAGCCCAGTTTGATTTTCGAGAAAATCACCTGTGGCAAAGTCGATGAACCAGGGCCAGACAAGAACGAGGTGATTACCACATCATCGAGCGACAAGGTAATGCCGAGCAAGAAACCCGAAGCCAACGCCGGCATAATCAACGGCAAGGTAATCAAAAAGAAGATTTTCAACGGACGAGCACCCAAGTCCATCGCCGCATCTTCCAAGTTTTGATCCAATTCGCTCAAACGTGCGCGGATGACCACCGTCACATAGGCCAAACACAAAGTAGTATGACCCAACCACACGGTGAACAAGCCACGGTCGAAGTACAGCCATTCCAATGCAGGCGTGTTTTGTAAGAACATTTGCACTTGGATGATCAGCAGCAACATCGACAAGCCAGTAATCACATCGGGCATCACCATCGGTGCAGACACCATGCCAGCGAACAAGGTTGAGCCTTTGAAGCGTTTGATGCGCGCTAGAGCGTAAGCGGCCAAAGTACCCAGCACCACTGCCGCCAACGACGACATCGCCGCCAATTTAATCGACAACCATGCGGCACTTAAAATCACATCGTTGTCCATCAAAATGCCATACCATTTGGTCGAGAAGCCGCCCCAAACCGTCACCAGTTTGGAATCGTTAAACGAGTAGATGACCAAGATGAACAAAGGGATGTACAAAAACAGCAAACCCAAAGCCAGCGAGCATTTTAAGAACCAAGAGAGTTTGTGTGAACCTGAACTCATGCGTTTTCTCCCTCGATTTCACGGTTTTCATAGCGGTGGAAGATGGCAATCGGCACCACCAATAACAACACCATAATCACAGCCACGGCAGATGCAAGTGGCCAGTTGTTTTGGTCAAAGAAGGCTTGCCATAAGACTTTACCGATCATCAGGTTTTCTGGGCCACCGACCAATTCTGGAATCACATACTCGCCCACGCAAGGGATGAACACCAACATCGAGCCCGCAATCATGCCCACTTTCGATAAGGGCAAGGTGATGGTGAGGAACGACTTAATCGGCGACGCGCCCAAATCACCGGCTGCTTCCAGCAAACGGTGATCTAGCTTCAGCAATTGCGTGTACAAAGGCAAAATCATGAAAGGCAGGTAGGCGTAAACCATCACCAAAATCAGCGAGAATTGGTTATAGAATAAGTCCAAAGGCTGGTTGATGATGCCCCATTGCTGCAACCACGTATTGAGCAAGCCAGTGGTGCTCAAAATGCCCATCCATGCGTACACACGCAATAAGAACGAAGTCCAGAATGGCAACATAATCAATAACAACACGCCATTGCGGATGTCCTCACGCACACGCGAAATCGCGTAAGCAATCGGATAACCGAAAATCAAGCACAATACCGTCACCATCAGCGCGGTTTTTACCGACGACCAATACGTCTGCAAATAGATGTTTTCACCATTGCCGTTGTGCAGCGGATTGAAAATCTGTCCCAATGATTGCCAGAAATCTTTGAAGATGTCGGCATAATTGAGGTAAGATGCTTGCACCACCACCCGACCCATGTTGGAATCGGTGCTGACCAACGGCGTGTACGGCGGAATGGCGATGTCTTGTTCGGCGAAACTGATTTTTAACACAATCAAAAACGGAATCAAGAACAACACCAATAACCACACATAAGGCACGGCAATCACAAACCAGCGCCCAATCACGCTGCTTAAGTTGGTTTGTTTCATCACGGTACTCCTAGCGGGTCAATGGCACAGGCATATTGTCGCGCCATGACACGTATACAGTCTCATCCCAAGTTGGCGGCTCTTCGTCGGCCAAATACCAGCGCGAAGAGGCAACAGTAGACTTGATGATTTTGCCACTGGTTAATTCCACATGGAAAATGGCGAAGCTGCCCAAATAGGCAATCTCTTTGACCTTGCCTTCTTCCCAGTTGAAATCGGCTGTGGGTTTGTTGCGGCTCAAATTCACGTCTTCAGGCCGCAAGCTGACCCAAATGTCTTGGTCTTCAGGGCCGGTAATGCCATGACCCAAACGCACAGGACGACTCAATTCCTTGCTGGCAATGACGCAATAATCAGCAGCGTCTTCAATCACTTCACCGGCGATGATGTTGGTTTCACCAATGAACTCAGCAGTAAAGCGGCTGTTAGGAAAGTCGTAGATTTCGCGCGGTGTGCCGACTTGGCGCAATTTGCCATCGGACATAATGGCCACACGGGTGGCCATGGTCATCGCTTCTTCTTGGTCGTGCGTCACCATGATGCAAGTCACGCCGACTTGTTCCAGCATGTTGACCAATTCCAATTGCGTTTGTTGGCGCAATTTTTTGTCCAAAGCGCCCAAAGGCTCGTCCAATAACAATAATTTTGGACGTTTGGCCAAAGAGCGCGCCAAGGCGATGCGCTGTTGCTGACCGCCAGACAATTGGTGTGGCTTGCGTTTGGCAAACTTGGTCATCTGCACCAGTTTCAGCATTTCTTCAACGCGGGTATCGATTTCACCCTTGACCATCTTGTCTTGTTTTAAGCCAAAGGCAATGTTTTGCTCGACACTCATGTGCGGGAACAAGGCATAGCTTTGGAACATCATGTTAATCGGGCGTTCATACGGCGCTTGGTAAGTCACATCCAAACCATCGAGCAAGATTTTGCCTTGTGACGGTCGTTCCATGCCAGCAAGCATGCGTAGCAAGGTGGATTTACCACTGCCTGAGCTGCCCAATAAGGCAAAGATTTCATGGCGTTCGATGTTCAAGTCGACATTGTCAACGGCGTAATTGTCGCCGTATTTTTTCACCAAGCCTTGTATTTGCAAATACGGTGTTTTGGTGGTTTCGGTAGGGGTTGCGGTCATATCGGGCCATGCTCCATTAATGCGTCAATGACAAAGTAATCACAACGTGGTGATACACAGAATATGCTTGTGGCAGTCTTTTTTCAGGGCGATTGTATGCGACCCACGCCTGTAGGGCAATCGAGAAATCCGCCGCCTTGGGGTAAATCAAAACCCCCATGCGGCCTGTAAATAAATTTATCAAATATATTAAAACATTACAGATGTTTACCCACTAGAGACATTACACGAAAAATATCCGTTGTCGTCAATGAAATTGCGCCATCGTGGCGCAATCAAAGCAGTCGTGTTAGGATTTTGCGCAAAACAGCTTCCTTCTGACGATACATATCAAGATGCACAATTCTGCTCCTCAGGACTCATGGCTGAAGCCATCGCATGTCACCGCTTCTTTTACGATGTTAATCGTGTCTTGGGGCAGTGCGGCCGTCATCATCTTTCAGGCCGCCAACTCTTTGGGCGCGACCTCGGCGCAAATCACCTCTTGGTTTACCATTTTGGCCTTGCTCAGCGGCATTGCCAGCATGGCCTTGTCGTGGCGCTATCGCGTGCCGATTTACATTGCGTGGTCGACGCCTGGAGCAGCTTTAATCGCGCTGACGTCAGGGGTTCCTTTGAATGAAGCCTTGGGTGCGTCGATTTTTGCGGGATTTTTGGCGGTGTTATTGGGTCTGAGTGGTTTGTTTGCGTGGATGGTGAAACACATACCCGCCAATATTGCCGCGGCAATGCTGGCCGGCATCTTGATTAATTTTGGCATGGGCATATTTACTTCCATGCAAAGCGATGCGGCGATGGTGGTGTTGATGCTGGGCGCGTATTTGCTCAGCAAGCAATTTTGGCCGAAATACAGTTTGCTGCTGATGCTGTTTGTTGGTGCGGCATATGCTTATCTATCGGGCAGCATGCATTTTGAGCTGTTGCATTGGCAGTGGCCGAGTTTGGAGTGGGTGACGCCGGTATTTGATTGGCAAACGCTGTTGAGCTTGGGCATACCGCTGTTTTTGATTACCTTGAGCACGCAAAACATCCCCGGTGTGGCGGTATTGCACAGCCACGGTTACAGGCCGCCGGTGTCGCCGATTATGGTGTCAACCGGTTTGATCACGATGCTGTTCGCTCCTTTTGGTGCGTTCATGCTCAATTTGGCGGCCATCAGTGCGGCCATTTGCATGGGCGATGATGTCGATGCCGACCCCAAACAGCGCTATAAGGCGATGTTGGTGAATGGGGTGATGAATTTCGGCGTGGTGTTGATGGGGGGCATGGTGGTGATGTTGTTTGGCGCTTTGCCCAAGACTTTGTTGCTGACTTTGGCCGGCATCGCCATTTTGAGCACGCTCATCGGCAATTTGGTGACGGCGGTGGCCGATGCCGACACGCGTGAAGCAGCGCTGTTTACCTTATTGGCCGCGGCCTCGGGCATACAGTTGTGGGGCATTAGCAGTGCATTTTGGGGTTTGTTATTGGGCATGGCGGTGTATCATCTGAACCGTTATACCGCCGCCAGACGGTCTGCTTAGCAGGCATTGAGAATAAATCGGCGCCACTTACTGTTATGTGGCCGCCAACAACAAGAAGGAAGACAAAATGCTTAAACAATGGATGGCAGCAATGGTATTGGCAGTGAGTCTGTCTGGCTGTGGTTACAACACCATGCAAAGCCAAGACGAAGCGGCCAATGCCAGATGGTCGGACGTTCTGAACCAATACCAACGCCGCGCTGAGTTGGTGCCCAATTTGGTGGCCACGGTACAAGGCTATGCCAAACACGAAAAAGAAGTGTTGACCGAAGTGACTGAGGCACGTGCTAAAGTTGGCTCGGTGCAATTGACTGGCGACACCGCCACCAATGAGCAACAATTGAAAGCCTTTAGCGATGCCCAAAATGGCTTGACCAGTGCCTTGTCAAAATTGATGGTGGTGGTGGAGAAATACCCCGAACTGAAGGCCAATGCCAATTTCATGGATTTGCAAAAACAATTGGAAGGCACGGAAAACCGCATCGCCGTGGCTCGAAGTCGTTACATTGAATCGGTGCAGACTTACAACACCACCGTGCGCCAATTCCCTAATAATTTGACCGCGAAGATGTTCGGCATGCAAGTGCGCCCGAATTTCACCGTCGAAAATGAAAAAGCCATCAGTACGGCACCCAAAGTCAGCTTCTGAGGCACTAGACTTGGGTTTACAGGCCGCTTATGTATGAATATGCGGCCTGTAAGCACTTGACCATACATGAGCGCAGTTTAAGCAAGCATTATAGAAGAAAGAAGGAGGCTCAGATGCAACGTGTGTTACAGGCCGCCTTGATGTGGTTCACATTGCTGACCCTGATGTTGGGCACAGCGCATGCGCTAGACTTGCAAGCCATACCCAAACTCACCCAGCCTGTCATGGACACGGCTCACATGCTCAGCGCCAGCGAGCAAGCGCAATTGAATCAACAATTGGAACAGTATGCCCAAAGCAAAGGCACGCAAATTGTGGTGTTGACGGTGAATACCACCGCGCCTGAAGACGCGTTTACCTATGGCATGCGCGTGGTCGACCGTTGGCAATTGGGGCGCGCCAAAGAAGACGATGGCGTGTTGTTGCTCATCGCCAAAGACGACCGCAAAAACCAAATCTTGGTTGGTCGCGGTTTGGAAGGCGTGATTACCGATGTCGATGCTTACCGCATCTTGTCGGAAAACGTGCGACCTGCGTTTCAACAAGGCGATTACGCCGCCGGCATCACCGCCGCGGTAGACAAATTACAAGGCTTGATTGCCGGCGAAAAATTGCCCGAACCGCCGCAGCACAGCAATGACGACGGTGGCGGCTCGTGGATGGCCTTGCTGATACCGTTGATTTTCTTGGCCTCGTTCTTAAAACGCATTTTTGGCGGCTTTTTGGGCAGTGTCATCGGTGCGGTGGTGTCAGCAGGCGCGTGTTTGTTTTTTGGCACCGGTCTACTGGTGGCCTTGGCCGTGGCCGCGGGCGTGTTTGTGTTCAGCCTTATTCTCGGCGCGGGGGCTATGGTGTTCCCTGGCGGTGGAGGCGGCGGACACTGGGGCGGCGGTGGCGGTTTTGGTGGCGGCAGCTATGGCGGAGGCGGCGGTGGTGGCTTCAGCGGTGGCGGCGGCAGTTTCAGTGGCGGTGGCGCTTCGGGAGATTGGTAATGGTGAACAACAATCGCATACAGCGCTTATGGCAACACTGGCGTTTGCCCAGTTGGCGCATCAAAAAATGGTTTCCACAAACCGTGCTCAGCCGTTTGGAGCGCTTAATTGGTGAATCGGAAGCTGTGCACATGGGGCAAATTCGCTTTGTGATTGAATCGAATATGGAAACCATGGCGGTGTTGTCGGGGGTCACGCCACGGCAACGGGCACGGCAGTATTTTGGCAGCTTGGAAGTGTGGGACACCGCTTACAATACCGGCGTGTTGTTGTACGTGTCTTGCGCCGACCGCGCCATCGAAATCGTTGCCGACCGCGGCATCAGCAAGCAAGTTGATGCGGCGGTGTGGCAAGCGATATGCCGTGATTTGGGCAAAGACTTTGCCGATGGTTTGTACCAACAAGGTTTGGAAAAGGCCTTGGAGCAAATGACGGCAGTGTTAATCAGCCACATACCGCGCCATGCTGGGCAGGCGCACAGCAATGAAGTCAGCAATGAGGTGGTGTTGCGCTGAAGATTTACAGGCCGCTTGTTGCGGCTTGGCAGCGCATACCCGTGTAGAATGAGCAGCCGAGTGCTTGTCATGAGGAAAACAGTATGATGACCCATCCCAACGAAGCCGCCAAGAAGTTGCAGCGCGTGCGCACCATTGCGACGCTGTTATTGGTGTTGGTGGCGGTGGTGTTTGTGGTGAGCAGCTGGTATGTGACGCGTTATCCGTGGCTCGGTTATGTGAAGGCGTTTGCCGAAGCGGCGATGGTGGGCGCTCTGGCCGACTGGTTCGCCGTGGTGGCCTTGTTTCGCCACCCACTGGGCTTGCCCATACCGCATACCGCGATTTTGCCGCGCAACCAAGCTCGTATTGCCGACAGCTTGGGGCAATTTATTCAGAACAATTTTTTAGAACAAAAGGCCATAGCCAAAAAAGTGTATTACCTACAACCCAGCCGCAAGTTTTTAGATTGGCTTGCCGATATTGAGCATCAAGCGCTGGTGGCGCCTTTTGTGGTCAAACAAATTCCCACGCTGATGCGTGCCATCAAGCCCGAACAAATGTCGCTGTTTTTGGGGCAGTTATTAAAACAACAATACGATGGCAAGAGTTTGGGGCACACCTTGTCACAAATGCTGCGCATGGTGCAAGGCTATGGCTACCATCAAATCTTCTTCATCGGTTTATTAGAGCAAATTCGCGCTTGGCTCAGACACGAAGAAACGCGCCAATTGCTCGAAGACAACATCAATTCGTGGGCGGCCAAAGTCAAAAAAGACAATCCTTCCAGTTGGGACCGCTTGGTGGCTGCGTTCAAAGGCAGCGCGGTTGATATGGTTGATGGTTGGGTGGCGCGCAAAGTGCTCGATTGGGCCGACAATTATTGCGAAGAAGTGATTAACGACGATGCGCATGCGATGCGCGCCGGCGTTGAGCGCAAAATGAACCAATTGATTTGGGCGCTGGAATTTTCGCCCATCATGCACCGCCGCTTAAACCAAGCCAAAGACGGCATCATCAATTCCGACGCGGTACAGCAGTTCATTCAACACTCGTGGCTGAGTTTGCAGCAATGGAGTGAGAGTGATGCCGCCAAAAGCGATTCGATGCTGATGCAGCAAGTGTTGAAAATGATGAACCAAATGCTGATACAAGGCGCGGCACAGCCAGAAGTGTTGCGCCGCTTTGATGCGCGTGTGTCTTTGTGGGTGCGCGAGGCGGTAGAGCAATACAAATCCACCGTGGCCGACTATGTGTCCGAAAAAGTCAAATCTTGGGACAGCCAAGAGTTAGTGCAAAAATTGGAATTGAGCGTGGGCAAGGATTTACAATACATCCGCATCAACGGCACTCTGGTCGGCGGCTTGGTCGGCTTGGTCATTTATGTGGTGTCGGGTTGGCTGATGTAATGCGGTTAAGAAGCAAAATATGCGGCCTGTAAGTCACATAAGGCTTAGCAAGACCACATTACTGATTGATGAAACAATACTAGCGGCCTGTAACAACACAGCGTTTGTAAAAACCATACTGTAGTCTTAAGAGGTGACATAAGCGGCTTGTAAGCCACATAAGGCTTAGCACAACCACATCGATGGCTTAATTACGCGGTTTATGCGGCCTGTAAACAGTACAGCGTTTGCAAAACCATATCGTTGGTTTAAGACGTGACATAAGTGGCTTGTAAGTTGACCATAGTTTGCAAAATTATACGATGGGCTTAGGAAGCGACATATGCGGCCTGTAAGCTATATAAGGCGTAGCAAAACTACATTGCTGATTGATTACACAATACAAGTGGCCTGTAAGCGCTACTTAGTTTGTAAAACCATGTATTTGGTTTAAATTATCTGTCATCATGGCTTTGGATTGATTGGGCTGTGTGGGCATAGTTGTCATTGCTGTTGTGACCGCCGTTTTGGCTGCATGGCCTAATCTTGCGTGCGCAACAGGGTGTAGCAGATTAAAAACAGATAACAGAATGTGTTAAACAGACATCAGTAAGCGGCCTGTAAAATCTTCATCTTATCTGTGTGCACACAGTAATATTCGCAATGAACAAGTCACAAACACAGCGCTGGCGTGGTTTTTGTGCTGGATTTGACAAATATTAACAAGATTCATTATCAATAAGGTCGGTGATGGGTTTACAATGCACCGTGTGGGTGGTCGTGTGTTGGCGGCTTCTTCTTAGCAACTCTGTCAGATATTCGACTGTATAAACCATGGCTTTGTTTTTCATCAAACGGCCCGTGTTCGCATGGGTGCTCGCAATCTTCATCGTCTTTTTGGGCATTTTGTCCATCAAATCGCTGCCCTTAGAACAATATCCCGACATCGCGCCGCCGCGCGTTTCCATCAGTGCCAATTACACTGGCGCTTCGGCCCAAACCGTCAACGATTCGGTGGTGCAGGTAATCGAGCAGCAGTTAAAAGGCCTCGATCGCTTGATGTACATGAATTCCACCAGCGATTCGGCCGGTCGTGCCCGCACCACTTTGACGTTTTCCCCTGGTACCGACATCGATGTGGCACAAGTGCAGGTGCAAAACGTGTTGCAACAAGCCTTGTCGCGCCTGCCCGATTCGGTGCAAAACCAAGGCGTGAGCGTGACCAAAGGTGGACAAGACACTTTGATGACGTGGATGTTCACTTCGGACGACCCCAAAGTCAGCAAAGTCGACATCGGTGACTATTTGTCCAGTAATGTCATGGATGTGTTGGGGCGCATAGATGGCGTGGCCGAGGTGGAATTGTATGGCAGCCCGTATGCAATGCGGGTGTGGCTAGACCCTTACAAACTGGAACAATACCAATTGATGCCATCTGACATCAGCGCCGCCATCAGCAGCCAAAACACGCAAGTGTCGGCGGGACAATTGGGCAAATTGCCGGCGGTCGATGCGCAAATGTTGAACGTGCCGATACAAGCGCGCAGCAAATTGCGCACGGTGGCGCAATTTGAAGACATCATCGTCAAAAGCTCGCCCGATGGCGGCATTGTTCAATTAAAAGACGTGGCAAGGGTAGAACTGGGCGCGGAAAGCGCCGATGTGCAAACCAAGCTCAATGGCAAAAATGGCGCGGCGTTGGGCATTATTTTGGCCGATGGCGCCAATGCCTTGGACGTGGCCGAGGCGGTGAGCGCCAAGATTAAACAATTGGAACCCAATTTCCCCAAAGGCTATCACGCTACCACCAGCCAAGACAGCACGCCGTTTGTCAAAGCCTCGGTAGAAGAGGTGGTGATTACCTTAATCGAAGCCATCGTGTTGGTGGTAGTGGTGATGTATGTGTTCTTGCAAAACTGGCGCGCTACCTTGATACCGGCGGTGGCGGTGCCGGTGGTGTTGATGGGCACGTTTGGGGTGTTGGCGGTGTGTGGCTATTCCATCAATACCTTGACCATGTTCGCCTTGGTCTTGGCCATAGGCTTGTTGGTTGACGATGCCATCGTGGTGGTGGAAAACGTCGAGCGGGTGATGCACGAGCAGCAACTCGATGCCAAAACCGCCACGCAAGTGTCTATGCAAGAAATTTCTTCGGTCTTAATCGGTGTGGGCATGACGCTGTCGGCGGTGTTTGTGCCGATGGCGTTTTTCCCCGGCTCGACTGGGGTGATATACCGCCAATTTGCCATCACCATCATCGCCGCCATGGGTTTTTCGGTATTGGTGGCGCTGACCTTAACGCCAGCGATGTGCGCACAAATGCTCAAACCCAAAGCGCACACTGGCAAAAGCTTGGGTTTGTTCGGGCGTCTGTTTGCCAGTTTTAATCGCGGCTTTGAGCGCTTGGCGCAAGGCTATCAACGCACGGTGCATGCTTTATTGCGCCATTCCAAGGCGATGTTGGCGGCGTTTGTCGGCATCTTACTGTTGTGCGGATTGCTGTTCGCCTTTTTGCCGTCGTCGTTTTTGCCTGAAGAAGACCAAGGCATCTTGAATGTGTCGGTGACTTTGCCTTCAGGGGCGACCGATGCGCGTTTGCAGCAGACGGTGAGCGACATCAACGATTATTTTTTAAAACAGCCTGAAGTCAAAACCGTCAATGCGGTCACCGGTTTGAACGGTAACCAAGGTGCCGCCCGTTTGCTGATCGGCCTGAAACCATGGAACGAGCGCACCAAAGCGTCTGAATCGGCAGCAGCACTGGAAGAGCGCGCCAATAAGGCAATGCGCAAGCGCACCGATGCCAAGGTGTTTGTCAGCATGCCGCCCATCGTGCGTGGCTTGGGCTCGGCCACGGGCGTGAATTTGATGCTCAAAGACATGAATGGCTTGGGCAATGAGCAATTGGTGGCGGCCAAAGACCAGTTTATCGCCTTGGCCTCAAACAGCGCTTATTTGCGCAATGCCCGCACCACCAATCAAGATGACCGCACGCAGTTAAACATCAGCATAGACGATAAAAAAGCCGCGGCGCAGCAAATTGATACCGACAACGTCAATCGCTTATTGGCCGAAGCCTTGGGTGGCTCGTATGTCAACGATTTCATCCACAATGGCCGCGTTAAGCGCGTGTATGTGCAAGGCGATGCACCGTATCGAATGCAGCCTGAAAACATCGGCGAGTGGAAAGTGCGCAATGCCTTGGGACAGATGATACCGCTGTCGACGTTTACCACCATCAGTTGGGAAGTGGCGCCGCCACAATTGCAACGCTATAACGGCAGTCCAGCAATGGAATTGATGGGCACAGCCAAAGACGGTGTCAGCTCAGGCGAAGCCATGCGCGAGGCGCAGAACATCGTCAGCCAACTGCCCGATGGCATAGACTTTGAATGGACGGGCGCTTCGTTGGAAGAACAAAAAGCCGGCGCGCAAGCACCGATGCTGTATGCGGTGTCGATTTTGTTTGTGTTTTTGTGTTTGGCGGCCTTGTATGAGAGCTGGAGCATCCCCTTGGCGGTGATTTTGGCCGCAGCCTTGGGCATCTTGGGCGCTTTATTGGCCACGTTTGTGCGCGGCTTGCACAACGATGTGTTTTTCCAAGTCGGCTTGTTGACCACGGTCGGTTTGGCGGCGAAAAATGCCATCTTAATCATCGAATTTGCGGTGCAATTGCAAAACCGTGGCCTCGCTTTGTGGGATGCCACCTTGCAAGCGGCGCGCATGCGTTTGCGACCCATCATCATGACTTCATTGGCTTTTGGCTTTGGCGTATTGCCTTTGGCCATCAGCTCCGGTCCCGGTGCCGCCAGCCGCATTGCCATCGGGACGGCGGTATTGGGCGGCACGGTCTTGTCGACGGTATTGGGCTTGTTATTTGTGCCCTTATTCTTTGTGTGGATACGCTCATTGCTGAAGCGGCCTGTAAATAATTGACTTTTTTGTGGCCTGTGATTGAACTATTTCGTTCAATCACAGTTTAACAAAGCCACACAGCAGTTAATAACAGGATTGAGAAATGCAATCAGAAGTGATTTTACATACCCCAAACAACGCCACTCCTCATGCCAGCGCCCAATATTGGCGCGTGTGTCAGGTGGAAGAATTGTACGATTTGCCGTTTATGGATTTGGTGTTTCGTGCTGCGCAAGTCCACCGTGAACATTTTAATCCAAATGAAATTCAGCTTTCGAGTTTGCTTTCGATTAAAACCGGCGGTTGCCCCGAGGACTGTGCGTATTGCCCGCAATCGGCGCATTACGATACTGGGGTGGAAAAACAGGCTTTGCTGCAAATTGAGGAAATCGTGGCCAAAGCCAAAATCGCCAAAGAGCGCGGCGCCAGCCGTTTTTGCATGGGCGCCGCTTGGCGTGGCCCACACCAACGTGACATGCACAATCTGACCGAAATCATTGCCGCAGTCAAAGCCTTGGGCATGGAAACGTGTGGCACGTTTGGCTTGCTCAAAGACGATATGGCCGAGCAATTACAGGCCGCTGGTTTGGATTATTACAACCACAATCTCGATACCGCTCCAGACAAATACGCCGACATCATTTCCACACGCCAATTTGACGACCGCATGAATACCTTGGGTCAGGTGCGTGAATCGGGCATGAAAGTGTGTTGTGGCGGCATCATCGGCATGCAAGAACAGCGCAAAGACCGCGCCGGTTTGCTCGCCAGCTTGGCTAATCTCGACCCACAACCCGAATCGGTGCCGATTAACCAATTGGTCAAAGTCGAAGGCGTGCCTTTGGCCGATGCCGAAGATTTGGATTGGACCGAATTTGTGCGCACCATTGCCGTGGCGCGCATCATCATGCCGCAAAGCTATGTGCGTTTGTCTGCAGGGCGCAAAGGCATGACCGAAGCCACACAAGCGCTGTGTTTTATGGCCGGTGCCAATTCGATTTTCTATGGCGATGTGTTGCTGACCACTGAAAACCCTGCCGACGATGTTGATCGCGTGTTGATGGACAAATTGGATTTGCAGCCATTGGCCTTGGCAGCAGCACAATAGCACTTTTGTTTGTGGCTTGATGCTGCTACATTAGTGCATCAACAATATTACAAGAGGGTATTATGGCTTGGCTGACCTTAATCATCGCCATCGTGGCGGAAGTGATTGCCACGTCCGCTTTGAAAGCATCCAATGGCTTTACGCAATTGTGGCCATCGGTTGTCACTGTTATTGGTTATGGCGTGTCGTTTTATTGCCTGTCCTTGACCATGCGCCACATGCCCACAGGGGTTATCTACGCCATCTGGTCGGGCATGGGCATCGTATTGATTTCAGTGGTGGCGTGGATTTTCTTCAAACAACGCTTGGATTTGCCCGCCATCATCGGCATGAGCCTGATTCTGATTGGCGTGGTGGTGATACAGCTGTTTTCTAAAGCCAGCCATTGATGCGCTAGATTTCACAAAAGCGGCCTGTAATTGTTACAGGCCGCTTTTTTGTGGTTAGTAAGTTGGTATTGCTGTTTTGAATGTCTATTTGAATCACATTGAGTGATATCTCGACATGGTGCTCAGCAAGCACAAAGCATCAAGACTCTGTGGCGATAGAACTCTGTTTTATTAATCTGAGTCTGAATGATTGTTGACAATATGTTACATGGAAAATTCCATTTCAAGCTTTGATTCATGTGAATGAATTTCATTTTATAAAATTTATTTTCACCAAAAAATATTTTTAACTTTTTGTAATTATTCAATTTAAATTCATTTAATTTTAAACATTATTATGAATGGGTCGAAAATAAACATTGACCTAAAAACCGAAAACTCCGTATATTTAGATTAAGTGAATATTAATTCATTTTTTATAACGATAAATTGTCGACAAGGAGCCATTCAGATGAGGAGCATAGATGTTAATCAGGTGATCGATGAGGCGAAGTTCACCCCATTTCACATGAACGTATTGTTTTGGTGCATGTTGGTCATCATTTTTGATGGCTATGACTTGGTGATCTACGGCGTGGCCATGAAGGGCTTGGTGGCGCAATGGGGTTTGTCGGCAAAAGAAGCGGGCTTCTTGGGCAGCATTGCCTTGTTTGGCATGATGATAGGCGCAATGGGTTTGGGCTCTTTGGCCGACCGCTACGGCCGTAAAAAAATGATTGCCTTGTGCTTGGTTTTGTTCAGCTTGTTTACCTTCTTGTGCGGCTTTGCCCAAAATCCGACCCAGTTTGCATTCTTGCGTTTTGTCGCCGGTATCGGCATCGGTGGCGCCATGCCCAATTTGGTGGCGATGATGGCTGAATACTCTCCAAAACGCATGCGCTCTACCATGGTGTCGTTGATGTTCAGTGGTTATGCCATCGGTGGTATGTTGTCAGCCGGTTTGGGCATGATGATTGTGCCGACGTTTGGTTGGGAATGGATGTTTTACTTGGGCATTATTCCTTTGTTATTGTTACCATTGATTTTGAAATTCTTACCTGAATCTTTGGGCTTCTTGATGCGCCACGGCAATGAGGCCGAAGTGCGCCGCATCTTGCCTAAAGTCGCGCCAGAATTGCGCATTGCGGCGGAAGACCAATTGGTGCGCGAAGAAATTGTGGTGAAAAAGAGTGTGGTGCCCGTGGGTCAATTGTTTGCTGAAAAACGCGGTGTCAGCACCTTGGCTTTTTGGGTGAGTTTTTTCTGCTGCTTGTTGATGACGTATGCCT
Organism: Vitreoscilla massiliensis; assembly: GCF_001457815.1. Classification (GTDB taxonomy): domain Bacteria; phylum Pseudomonadota; class Gammaproteobacteria; order Burkholderiales; family Neisseriaceae; genus Vitreoscilla; species Vitreoscilla massiliensis. The sequence goes on along the minus strand of NZ_LN898221.1, from coordinate 860,359 downwards.
TGAGCACATGGTTGCCGAAATTCATGGAGCAAGCCGGTTATGAATTGAAAGCGGGCTTGAGCTTCTTGTTTGCGATGAACATCGGCGCGATGATTGGTGCCATTGGTGGCGGTTGGTTGGCAGACAAACTCAATATCAAAGCGGTATTGGTGGCCTTCTTATTGCTCGGCAGCGCTGCCTTTGTGTGCTTGGGCTATAAAGCGCCGGTGCCGGTATTGTATGTGTTGGTGACCATTGCCGGCGCGACCACGATAGGTACGCAAATCGTGTTGTACAGCTATGTGGCGATTTACTACCCATTGAAAATCCGTTCGACTGGCATCGGTTGGGCTTCGGGCGTGGGTCGCATTGGCGCCATTGTTGGTCCGATTTTGGGCGGCTGGTTGGTGGCGATGCAATTGCCACACAGCACCAACTTCATGGTCTTCGCCATTCCTGCCATCATTGCCACGTTTGCGGTGTTGTTCATCGCCAAAGGCAAAAAAGAGGTAGCGGTATCGGTGGAGCAAGCCAAGGCTTAAGCAATGTTGTTGTCGTTTTCTAGTCCCTAATGCGGCCTGTAAACCCTCATCGAGGTTTACAGGCCGCTTGGGTATGGGTTTAACGCACTTGCAGCAAGCGGTAATTCAACTTGTCTGAAAGCCGCTTGCCGCTTTGGGCATCGCGCACTTCGGCAAAGCCCTCACCGATGAAATACACACGGTTTTGATTGGGAGCGGCCAAACGGATTAAGCTGGGTTGTTTGGCATCAAAGGCAAAGCGTCCGCTGATTTTGCTGGGGTGCAAGGCTAGGCCATTTTTCATGTAATGCTCTTCTAACACGAAAGTCTTGTCTTGTTGCAGCGTCAATTGCGAGTAGATGCCTTCGCAATCGGCACAAGGCAAGATGCCCAAGTATTTGCCTGACCAATCAAGCGAATTTTCGGCAGTGTGGGCGCTGTCCACCGCATTGTTGATGGTAATCGGTGGTTGCAAGGTGATGGTGGTGCCACTTTGGCAGGCCGCCAATCCCAGAGGCAAGGCGAGCAAGAACAGGGAGAGTTTCATAGTGTCTTTCGTCAAGGGCTGAAGATACCACAGCAGGGTAATGTAAACGCGATGGTTTGGCAGTGGTATTTTCATGAATTGAGGATTTTTAACCCAGTATGCATGAATGTGTTGGTATGCGTATTGGGTGTTGCAGCGACAGCATAAGCCAGAATAAATACCGCGCAAATGACCAAGCGCAATAAAACCCCGACCCAACTCAGGCAGAATTTAGCGCATCACCAATTCAGACTGGGTTTGCCAATATGGACAGCCAAACACAAGCACAACCTGACTACAGCGCATGGCCGCTGAGGGCAGGTGTGTGCGCTTATAGGGATGCGTCCTGTATCAGCGCGGCGAGGCTGGCATGAATGTGGTGAACGACATCAGTCACATCTTAGAATGGAGTTATTGGCTGCGTTTGCTATTGTTGTTGGGCTGTAGCAGTTTGATCATATCCAAATGTTTGCCCAAGAAACAGCGTTGGCCGGTGTTGATAGCCGTATTGGTAATCGAAGTGTTGATGTTTTGCGTGCCCAAATGGTGTGGCTAGGGCGGGAACATACCAGTTCAGACTGTGTATGGACATGTGCTGAGTGAGTCCATTACAGTTTTAAGCTGTATAAATATAAAAAAGCGGCCTGTAAACACTTACAGGCCGCTTTTCAAGTCCGAATCGGAATTATTCCAAAACCAAGATGGCTTCGGCTTCAACCAACACGCCTTTAGGCAAGCTGTTGATGCCTACCGCAGCGCGAGCTGGGTAAGGTTGGTTCATGTAACGGGCCATGGTTTCGTTGAAAGTACCAAAGTTAGCCAAATCGGTTAAATAAGCGTTGATTTTAACCACTTGGTCAAACGTACCGCCTGCTGCTTCAATCACAGCAGCCAAGTTTTTGAACACTTGTTCGGTTTGTTCAGCAAAACCACCGGCAACCACGTCGCCAGTTGCTGGATCCAAAGGGATTTGACCAGAAATCCACACGGTATTGCCTGCGCGTACCGCTTGAGAGTAAGCGCCAATGGCGGCAGGGGCTTTGTCTGTGTGAATGATTTGTTTGCTCATGCTGCTTCCTTTTTGAATGGATTATAAGAACAACTGCAGTAAATCGTTTAAAAAACGCTGACCCAATGGTGTCGTTTGCAAACGGGTTGGATTTTTGTCCAACAAGCCGTGCTCGGTCGCGTTCTTCACTGCGTGAGCGATTGTACCAAAATTCAGGCCGGTGCGTTCATTATAGAAATAGCTGGGCACACCGTCGATGAGGCGCAGCGCATTGAGCATGAATTCAAACGGCAAGGCCTCTGGCGCCACACGTTCGCGCTTGATGGCGCTGCCATCTTGAATGCCAGCCAAATAGTCTTTCGGATGGCGCACCCGCACTGTGCGCTCGATTTTGTCATGGTAAGAAATCTTGCCATGCGCACCCGCGCCTATGCCGATGTAGTCGCCAAATTGCCAGTAATTGACGTTGTGACGGCACGGCAAACCATCACGGTTAAACGCTGAGGTTTCATAGCGCGTAAAGCCGGCCTGTAACAAGGTCGCGTGCACCGCTTCTTCGATGTCGATAAGCGCATCGTCATCTGGCAGGTTTTTCGGTGGCGTGTGGCCAAACGCTGTGTTTGGTTCCAGCGTCAATTGGTAAGCCGACACATGCGGTGCACCCAAGTCTATGGCGGTTTGCACATCGCGCACCGCTTGCTCTAGGCTTTGATTCGGTAAGGCATACATCAAGTCAACATTGAAGCGTGGAAACAGTTTACAGGCCGCTTCTATTGCCGCAATCGCTTGTTTGTCATCGTGGATGCGTCCCAAGGCGTGCAAATGCTCAGGCTGAAAGCTTTGTACACCCAAGGACAAGCGGTTAACGCCTGCTTGTGCGAAACCGGCAAAACGCTCTTGCTCAAACGTGCCCGGATTGGCTTCCATGGTGATTTCGGCATTCGGCAACAAGCGCACGCGTGCACGGATGCCCGCGAGCAGTTTGTCTATTGAAGCGGCCTGAAACAAGCTGGGCGTGCCGCCACCGATGAAGATGGTTTCAACCGCGCGGCCCCACATGTGTGGCAACTCGTGTTCCAAATCTTGCAATAAGGCATTGATGTACGCGTCTTCAGGTAAACCGTCGGAACTGGATTGGTGCGAATTGAAATCGCAATACGGGCATTTTTGTACGCACCAAGGCAGATGCACATACAAAGACAGCGGCGGCAGCGCGGTGAGGCCGCTGCCTAAGGGATGAAACTCAATCATTGAAAAACGCTTTTTCTGGCACTTCTAAACCGTGTAAGTGAAACAACTCGTCCATTTTTTGCATCAAGCCCAACATGGCACGGCCACGGTGGCTGATGCGGTTTTTCAGCGTGGTGGAAATTTCGGCGGCGGTTTGCTTGTATTGGGTGACATAAAAATGCGGGTCGTAACCAAAGCCATTGTCACCACGCGCCTCGTCTTGCCATTCGCCTTGCCACACGCCGTCTAAGATAATCGGTTGTGGGTCGTCGTGCGAACGCACCAATACCAACACGCACACATACCACACTTCTTTATTGGCTTCACCTTGCAAGGCCAAGCCCAGTTTGGTGTTGTTGTCGGCATCGTTTTTGTGTTCGCCGGCATAGCGAGCCGAATGCACACCGGGTGCGCCATTTAAAGCGGTGGCGCATATGCCTGAATCGTCGGCCAAAGCAGGGCGGCCTGTAACCAAGCTGGCATGGCGCGCTTTGGCCAAGGCATTTTCCACAAACGTGCAGTGCGGCTCTGGGCACTCAGGCACGTTCAATTCCCCTTGCGGGATGACTTTAACGCCGTAAGGCTCGAAAAAAGCCGTGAATTCACGCAATTTGCCAGCATTGTTGCTGGCCAACACGATTTCATTGAACATCGTTGGTTTTCCTTTGTTGTTGCAGCCACGCCTGTTTTTGCTTGTGGCGGGCAAACAGCAAGATGCTGCCGATTTGGCACAGCATGGAGACAAAAGCGGCGATGAAGCAGATGATGGCCACGCGGCCACTGTCGTGCGTCCAGAAATACGCGGCTGCCACCATCAACAGTGCAAACAAAACAGTGAACAACACCACTGCCAATAAGGCGCGGCGAACAAGATTGGTTTTCATAGTCATATCGTTAAAAAAGGCAGCCTGAAGCTGCCTTGGCAAGAAGTCGCAACATTAACGCAATTCGGTTTGTAAACGGCTTAAGTATTGATTTAAGTCACTGCCTTCATAAGGCGCAGCGTGTTTGTCCAAAATCACCAAACGGTCGCCACCTTGTACTGGCACCAATTTCACCACCAAGTTGTCGCGCACGGTCGCGGTTTCTTTTTTCTTGCGACTGAACACACGTTTGAACAAGCCCGGTTTTTCATTGCTGACAGCGGCGCTTTCGGCGGTAGTCGGTTGCACGATGTAAATGCGTTGCGACTGTTCCACTTGGCGCACGGTCAAGCCAACGCGGTCCAAGGCCAAGCCCACACGGCGCCAATTGCGCTCGGCATCGCCTTTAACGATGACGCTCTTGCCATCAATGGTGGCAAATTCGCTGGCGGCGGCAGTTTTGGTGCTGTCCAATTGTTGCTTAATCGCTTCTTCGCTAGAACCAAAACGCTGCATGAAGCGGCCCAAGAATGCGGCTTCTAAGTTAGGGTCGCTAGGGCGTGGTTGCCACACGGTATTGTCTTTGCTGCGGCTGGTGTAAACCTCTTCCATGCCTTTGTGCACAAATGACACGCGTATGCCTTTGTCGGTGCGTTCCATGCGCGAAATGAATTTGTCGCGTTCAGAAGTCGAGTACACGCTGCCCAAGCCGACTTTTTCCAATAAGAAACGGAAACCATCGTTAGGCAATTTGGCGCGGTTTTCCGCCCAGTCGGTTTCCATAAAACCGATGCCCGGCTCTTCTGAACCGATGGTAAAGCCCATTTCTTGCCAGAACACTTTCAATTGTGGCCAGATTTCTTGCGCGTTCACGCCATCAATCACCAACCAGCGTTGGCTGCCATCGCTGGTCATGCGCATATTGCTGATTTGTTCCAACACTTTTTGGTCGGCTTTGGTCACTTTTTGGCCATTGGCGCGGTTAACGTCGCTGGCACGCACCGCACCTGAACCGGCTGGTATCACATAGCGATTGCCTTGGTTAGGGTCGGTTAAATCGGGTGGGACGTCTAAACGGGTTTTTTCCGCTTTCACAGTCGATTTGTAATTCAAATCTTCTTTTTTACTGCTAGAACATGCGGCCAAGCCAATCAAGCTGGCGGCCACGATGGTCAGTTGTACGGTTTTGTTCATCCTTACCCCTAAAATGGTTAGATTAAGCCTGCTTCTTGCATGGCCAGTCGCACTTGGGCTTCGCCATTGGCCGTCATCGGTAAAATAGGCAAGCGCAAATGCGGCTCGATGATGTTCAATTGTGCCATCGCCCATTTGGCTGGGGCAGGGCTGGCTTCACAGAACATATCGCGATGCAAGGCTTGCAATGGGTTATTCAACTCGCGTGCTTTGAGCACATCACCGGCCAAAGCAGCATCACACATGGCACTGAAGGCACGTGGTGCAACGTTGGCGGTCACGCTGATGACGCCGTGGCCACCACACAACATGAATGCCATAGCGGTATTGTCGTCGCCAGACAACAAATTGAAATCAGCAGGTGCGCGTTTGACCAAATCACAAGCGCGGGCGATGTCACCCGAGGCTTCTTTCACGCCAACGATGTTGTCAATTTCGGCCAAGCGCAAAATGGTGTCATTGGACATGTCTACCACGGTGCGACCCGGTACGTTGTACACAATCATCGGAATGGCAGACGCCTCAGCGATGGTTTTGAAGTGTTGGTAGATGCCTTCTTGTGAAGGTTTGTTGTAGTAAGGCACCACAGACAAGGTGTAATCAGCACCCAAGGCTTCACATTCGCGTGACAAATGGATGGCTTCGGCGGTGTTATTGGCACCTGCGCCCGCAATAATTGGGATGCGCTTATTGGCGTGTTTCACGGCACACTCAACCACAGCCAAGTGTTCGTCCATACTTAAAGTCGCGGTTTCACCAGTGGTACCTACAGGTACGATGGCTTGGGTACCGTTGTCTATGTGCCAATCAATCAGGTTTTTGAAACGTTCAAAATCCACCGCACCATCTGCGTGCATCGGGGTGACGATGGCAACAATACTGCCTTTAATCATGTTATGAGCCTTAATAACTACCAATAGTCGTTTTTTAGAAAATGCTGGCAATTGTAGCGTATTTTTAAGCGCTGCCAAAGTTTTGAAGTGTTTTGAATGATTTAAGTTAAGTTAAGATGCCAAGCTACCCAGCTTAAATAATTGATTTGTTTTGGCTAAGAACTCACATACAAAAACGCTTGATACAGCAAAATAAGCCCACAACGTGCTAAAATAGCCCGTTTTGATATTGATTAACCGTTTTTTGAAGGACACACCAACGTGATCAGCACGAACAATTTGACCATGCAGTTTGGCGCCAAGCCTTTGTTTGAAAATGTGTCGGTGAAATTTGGCGAGGGCAACCGCTATGGTCTCATCGGTGCCAATGGCTCAGGCAAATCCACTTTTATGAAAATCTTGGGTGGGGACTTGGAGCAAACCAGTGGCGAGGTGGCGATTGAAAATGGTGTGCGTTTGGGTAAATTGCGCCAAGACCAATTTGCGTATGAAGACATGCGTGTGTTGGACGTGGTGATGATGGGTCACACTGAAATGTGGGCTGCGATGACCGAACGCGATGCCATTTATGCCAATATGGAAGCCACTGAAGACGACTACATGCGCGCGGCCGAATTGGAAGGCAAGTTTGCTGAATACGATGGCTATACCGCCGAAGCACGTGCCGGTGCTTTGTTGTCGGGTGTGGGCATAGAAGAAGCCTTACACCAAGCGAACATGAGCGAAGTGGCACCGGGTTTCAAACTGCGCGTGTTGTTGGCGCAGGCTTTGTTCTCCAAACCAGATGTATTGCTCTTGGACGAGCCAACCAATAACTTGGACATCAACACCATCCGCTGGTTGGAAGACACTTTGAATCAATACGATTCCACCATGATCATCATTTCACATGACCGTCACTTTTTGAATGAAGTGTGTACCCACACCGCCGACGTGGATTACGGCACCGTGACCACTTACCCTGGCAATTACGACGATTACATGTTGGCCAGCGCCCAATCGCGTGAACGTGCGATGAAAGACAACGCCAAAGCCAAAGAAAAATTGCAAGAATTGCAAGAATTCGTGGCGCGTTTCTCTGCCAACAAATCCAAAGCGCGTCAGGCCACGTCACGTTTGAAACAAGCGGACAAGATCAAAGACGAAATGGTGGAAGTGAAACCGTCTACCCGTCAAAACCCTTACATCCGTTTTGAACCGGATGAAAAAGCCAAATTGCACCGTCAAGCGGTGGAAATCAATGGCTTGAGCAAAGGCTTTGACAAGCAATTGTTCAAAGACATCAATTTCATCATGGAAGCGGGCGAGCGCTTGGCCATCATCGGCCCGAACGGCGCCGGTAAATCCACTTTGTTAAAACTGCTCGCGGGCGCATTCAAACCTGAATATGCCGAAGGCGTGGTGGCGGACCAAGGCTCGGTGAAATGGGCGGAAAAAGCCAATATTGGTTACTATCCACAAGATCACGAAAACGACTTTGATTGCGACGACGACTTGACCACTTGGATGCGCCAATGGGGTTTGGAAGGCGACGACGAGCAAGTCATCCGCGGTACTTTGGGCCGTTTGTTGTTTGGCAGCAACGATGTCACCAAAAACGTGCGTGTGCTCTCTGGTGGTGAAAAAGGCCGCATGTTGTACGGCAAATTGATTTTGCAAAAACCAAACGTGATGGTGATGGACGAACCGACCAACCACATGGACATGGAAAGCATCGAGTCTTTGAACATGGCTTTGGACAAATTTCCTGGCACTTTGATTTTCGTTTCGCACGACCGTCAGTTTGTCAGCTCTTTGGCCACGCAAATCTTGGAATTGGACGGTAATGGCGGTTACGACTACTTCTTAGGCGATTACGAAACGTATTTGTCTAAAAAAGGCGTGATTTAAGCATTAAAAGCGGCCTGTAAACGCTTACAGGCCGCTTTTTTAAACAGGAGTAATGAGAATGAGTAGCAGTCAAACTAAATTGCAACGTGTGCGTCACGACATCAAAATCCGCCGTTTGCGCGTGGAAAAAATCGAAGATTTGAGCGCGAGCCTGAAGCGTTTTACCTTTAGCGGCGATGATTTGGGCAGTTTCAACAGCGCCAGTTTCGACGATCATTTAAAAGCCTTTTTCCCCAATGCCGCCGGCGAATTGCACCTGCCACAAGTCGGTGACAAAGGCGTGGTGTTTCCCGAAGGCGTGGCCAAACCAGCAGTGCGCGAATACACGCCCACTGGCATAGACTTGGTTGGTGAACGCTTGGCTTTGGAATTCGCCATCCACGACGCTGGCCCTGCCACATCGTGGGCGAAAAGTGCGCAAGTGGGCGATGAAATCGGCATCGCCGGCCCGCGCGGCTCCATCGTCTTGCCTATGGATTTGCAACACTATGTATTGATAGGTGACGAAACCGCTTTGCCCGCCATTCGCCGCCGCTTGAGCGAATTGCCAGCAACTGCCACAGCCCATGTCATTGCCGAAGTGAACAACGCCGCTGACGAAGTGGCCTTGCCCAGCGCCGCCAGCGTGGCTGCTACTTGGGTGCACCGCAATGGCAAAGCCGCTGCCAGCGAGGCGTTTATGTTGCCAGCCTTAGATGGCTTGAATTTGCCCAAAACCGATGTGCAAGTGTGGATTGCGTGCGAGCGCGAACAAGCACGCCAATTGCGCGAATGGTTCTTAGCTGGGGGTTGGGACAAAGACGCTGTGCGTTATGCCAGCTATTGGAACAAGGGCACGGCCGCTTACCATGAGCCGCATGAGGATTGAGCGTTAGACCATGACTGTTTGTGGATGTGATTGATAAAACCCTGTTCTGCCTCCACTAATCAAAAAAGCGGCCTGTATATGTTACAGGCCGCTTTTTTGAGAGTGCAGAAAATAGCCTTAAATTCATATTGGGATTGAGAGAGGCATAAAGGCAAGTATGTTTCAAATCAGTATGGAGTTGTCCACCATTGCAAAATAAGGCAATTGACACAGGTGCAAGGTACAAGAGTCATAAAACTGCTTAGGTATTTAGAAACGAAACTTTCTTAAAGCTTTAATGGAAACGTTTTGATAAGACCATCATCCTCTCTTGATTCAATACCGTCCCAGCAATAATCATCGGTTAAAACACCTCCGAAATACATCCAATGCCAGCCAACATGATGATCATACAATCCTAAGTCATGGATTATTAAATCTGTTGCTGAATTTTCTGGTTTTTTGATTGTGATTAAGCTTGATGTAATCGCATACCACTCTCCACCAGCACCAAGTGGTAAATACTCCCCTAATTGGCGGATATCGAAATCTTTTACTTCTAAGATTAAATCCTTTAAATGGTATTCGTGGAAAGAAATTTCAAATAAATCCCATTTAATACTGCATGTGCATGGGATGTATTTTTTGGAAAGAATTTCTTCTTCAATGAATTCTTTATTTTTGTTCTCTATTGTAATGTACATAGCATTCCTATCTGTTAATAAAAAAACTCCTATTCCAGTGATAATTGCTTTTCACTATCAGAAACCCAGTTTTCCGCTAGCCATCTTAATACCATCTGCTATTGTCTATATAATAGAATTACTTTAAAAATCGAGTCAAATATGTCGTCTTTATTGGCTTTTTACCAAACCCACGGCTTGTTGGCATTGTTTGTGGCGGTGTTTGTTGAGCAAGTGGGGGCACCGATGCCGTCGTATCCGTTTTTGCTGTTGTCGGGCGCGCAATACACCGATACCACGTTGCTGGCCTTGCTGGCGGTGGTGTTGGCTTCGCTGGCGTCGTTGCTGGCAGATGTGCTGTGGTTTTACGCTGGCCGCCGCTATGGGCAACGCATCTTGGCGGTGATGTGCAAGATCTCCATCTCGCCCGATACTTGCGTGCGCAAAAGCGAATTGAGTTTTGCCAAATCGGGTGTGGCGACCTTATTGCTGTCCAAATTTATTCCCGGTTTGTCGACGTTTGCACCGCCTATGGCCGGAGCGATGGGCATGCGTTTGGGCACGTTTTTGCTGTTTAATTTTGCTGGTGCGCTGTTATGGGCGGGCAGTGGTGTGGCTTTGGGCGTGTTGTTTCACAGCCAAATCAATCGTTTGCTGGAGGTGTTGGCAGAGTTTGGCAGCATGGCGGTATTGGCATTGTTGGTGTTGCTGAGTCTCTACATCGCTTACCGCCTGTGGCGGCGCTGGCGCATGAACCGTTTGCGCGCACGCATCCCCAAGATACAAGCCTTGGAATTGTGGACTTTGTTGCAATCGCCTACTCGTGTGCAGGTGTTGGATGTGCGCGGCCAAGTGGAAGGCATGGCGTGGGAGGCGGGCATAGAAGGCGCTGAGGCGGTGGCCATACCCCTTTTGCATGCAGACTTGCCAGCGGCTTGGCGCGACAGTGAGGTATTGGTGACGTTTTGTTCTTGCCCGAATGATGCTTCGGCGGTGAAAGCGGCGGCGATTTTGCGCAAACGCGGTTTGCCAGCCTTGGTACTCAATGGCGGCATAGAAGCGTGGCAACAAGCGATGGCTGAACCTGAAGTGCAAAGCCAGACACTTGAAGCAAGAGCGTAACACAGATAAAAAAGCGGCCTGTAAACGCTTTACAGGCCGCTTATGTTGTTATTTCTTGGATTGCGCTTGATGTTGGTCGCTGTATTCTACCCAAAAGTCGGCATTGTCTATGCCCACCACTCGCGGGTCAAACACCGGGTCTAAGCCTTGTTTGCGCTGTCTGTCGTAGTCGCGCAAAACCTTCAAAGCCGGTTTGGTCAATAACACGATGGCGATAAAATTCAAATAACACATAGAGCCAAAACCAATGTCACCCAAACCCCACATCATGCTCACCGATTGCACGCTGCCGACAAACACCACGCCCAAAAACACCAGTTTTAACAGCAGTTTCAACACCGGAAAACGCAGTTTTTTGTCCAAATACACCATGGCGGTTTCGGCGATGTAGTAATACGCCATCAAAGTGGTGAAGGCAAACATAAAGATGGCGATGGCAACAAAACCGCTGCCCATGTTGGCAAACACTGTGCTCACCGCCGCTTGGGTATAGGCCGTGCCTGCTTCAACGCCAGGGATGTGCTCTACCAAGGCCACGTCACCGCCGCCCGGAAAGACGTTGTACATGCCGGTGGCCAAAATCATCAAGCCGGTGGCGGTGCACACCACCACGGTGTCGATGTACACCGAAAAGCTTTGCACCAAGCCTTGTTTGGCAGGGTGTGACACTTCGGCCGCGGCCGAGCTGAATGTCGCTTCGCCCGCACCTGCCACATTGGAAAACACCGCGCGGCGCACGCCCCATGCAATCGCATGACCGACAATACCGCCAAACACAGCATCCATGCCAAACGCGCTTTTGAATATGGTCACCACCATGTCGGGGATTTGGCTCAGGTGTGAACCCAAAATAATCACCATCAACACAATGTAAGCCGCAGCCATCAGGGGAATGACTTTGTCAGCGACACGGGCAATGCGTTTGACGCCGCCAAAAATAATCAGTGCCAACAAAGCCGTCACGATGATGCCAGTCACGTACGGCGGCAAATCAAAGGCATTTTGAAACGAATCGGCGATGGTATTGGCTTGCACACCTGGCACCAACACGCCGTAACACAAGGTGATGACGATGGCGACAAACACCGCAAAGCCTTTGAGCTTCAAACCTTTTTCGATGTAATACGGCGAGCCGCCGCGGTATTGGCCATCGGCACGGTGTTTGTACACTTGCGCCAAAGTCGATTCGATAAACGCGCTGGCGCTGCCGAGCAAGGCCATCACATTCATCCACAATAAGGCACCGGGGCCACCGGCAGCGATGGCGGTGGCAACGCCAGCAATATTGCCGACGCCGACACGGCCAGACAAAGCCATGCAAAAGGCTTGAAACGAGGACACGCCCTCGGCCGATTCGCGTTTTTCAGCCAATAAGCGTATCGATTCGGCCAAGCAGCGAAACTGCACGCCGTGCGTTAATACCGTGAAATACAAACCCACGGCCAAGGCCAGCACCACCAGTGCATTGCCCCAAACATATCCTGCGATGGTATTGACCCATTGCTCCACTGTCGTCTCCTTTGATGATTGTTGTGAATCAATACATTCACTTTTAACTTTTCATAGGCGATTTTTAAGGGCGAGGAATAATCCACCCATCGCTTGGTTTCTCTTTTTTAGTATCAAAGCAAATACAGCATCATGTCTTGATGGGAATAAACAAAGTTCTGCCGAAAACGGCACAATTCGTGAATTTTTTGCGAATATTAAAATAAAAATAAGCTATTTTTATGATGAATGAAATAGAGTGATGTTTAAGAAAATATGGAGTGAAATATCGGATTTTGGGTGATTTTTCAGGGATATTGAGGCGAGGTTTTACCGCGTTTTAAACATGATACAAGAACAATTCAGGAACGCTTTAAACTCGCTTCAAGAGCATTTCAAGAGCAATTCAGGGAGGTTTTAAAACAATTCAAGAACGTTTTAAGAACCACTCAAGTGTGTAGCCACTGCCTTGCTAAGAGCAATTTAAGCATATGGCCATCCTCAACAGCACAAGCCACCAAACTAAAAAATTCGGCCTGTAATTGCTTACAGGCCGATCAAGATGTGTGTGTATGTTTTGGGCGCGATGGTCGATAGTGTATTTATTGTTGCCATCATAAAGACATGGCGCGGTGCTGCGATAAGCACTGCAATGGTCTTGGGCTTGCGGGTTTTTGACTGCAAACTTGTTTCAAAACGACCTCAGTATCGAACCAAAAACGGAACGTGTCTTGATGAGAATCAGCAGATTGGTGCGGAAAACGGCATAGTTTATTGCCGATTCGCCATAAAAATGCGCTGAGCATGCAAAGCGATGCGGCAATGGAATGGCGCACATTGCCCAATAGACAAGGCTTTGCGCGATTTAAATGCCAGAAAATGTGCAAAATGTTGCATTGCAATAAAAGATGCGGCCTGTAAACCGATTTTTAGGGTTTACAGGCCGCATTTTCAAACAGGTGTTGGGCAATTATGCAACACTTGCCTCAGTATTGACCAAGCTGTTCAAGAACACGTCGATTTTTTCGGCGACGATGGCTTGGATGTCTTCGTTCACAATCACACCTTCTTGGAAATTGTCTTGGAAGCTAGGCAATGAGTAATGGGCCACCACTTCGCCTTTGGCAAAGCCAAAGTATTTCAAACCGATTTCCATCACATTGCCGCCGCCAAAACCGCCAGGAGAAGTCGACAATACCAACATTTTTTTGCCGGCTAAGAATTGCATGTCGATGCGCGATACCCAATCGAGCACGTTTTTAAACGCGGTCGAGAAGTTCAAATTGTGTTCTGCCAACGATACCACGATGCCGTCGGCGGCTTTGATTTCGTCCAAAAACGCTTGCGCTTGCTCTGGAAAGCCGTTTTGTTGGCGGTCTATGCTGTAAATCGGCATTTCATAATCGTTCAAATCCAAAATGCGCACTTGGTGGTCGCCCAATTCGCCGGCCACATAAGTGGCCAATTTTTGATTGATGGAGTTTTGACTGGTACTGGTGCCAAATGCCACGATGTTCATGTGTTTTGCCTCTTGAAAGGTAATATTAAAATGATTTTTAGTATTTTTACTGTTATTGCACAACAGCTGTGCATTCTAAGGTAAATAAGATGAAATGGAAATGCCAATATGGGCAAGAATGATTTACTTTTAGTAAACGATTAAGGCAGAGACTGCATTATGGTTTAAATTCGGCGAAATAATGCTGTGTTGAATATTGCTGCATCGTAGGTGCGTTACATCAAATTTTGTGAGCGGAAACTTGCCAGACAAATTCGCGCTGTGCCAGTATGGGGTTGGCAACAGTGCAGATGGGAATGGGACATGGGTTTGCAGGGGTGGAAAAAAGCATATGTGTTGCTGGGCTTGGGCATGTGGGCGGGTGTGGCCGGTGCGGCCGAGAGCGTGGTCAGTGCCGAGCAATGGCTGAGTCGCAAAGCGATGACGTGCGACATCAACAATACGCACATAGTGAATTTGAGCACGGCGGTGACGGATGAACATGACCGCTTTCATTTTCGTCACGATGCAAGCAAGCAAACACTGCTAGCCGGCGGCGTGTCTTATCAAGGCGTGCGTGCGGCCGAGGTGTTAAAGCAAGGCAGCAGCAGCCAATTGGCTTTGGCATTGCAACAGCCGCGTTTTGGTTTGCAAGTGATTAAGGTGGCGGTGTATTTGCAAGGCAAGCCGTATGAGAGTTTTGGCTATTATTGGGTGGCGCAAGGGTCGATATCAGACAATCTGCCTGCTCTCAAACAATTGTTTAGCCAACGCGAATTGGATGGCGGTAGGGTCACGCAAACCGCGCAAGGCAATGTGCGCGTCAATTGCACCATTGCCGGATAATTGCCGCAATAGCGGCCTGTAAACGAGAAAAGAGAGAGAAAACATGACAAATGCAGTATGGCCTCCGGCCTTGACCATTGCTTCTGAACGCTTGGTGCTAGAGCCTTTGGGGTATGAACACGAACAAGGGCTGCGCGAGGCGGTGTTGGACGGTGAATTGTGGAATTTGGTGGTGACTTCGGCGCCTGAGCCGGATAAGGTCAAAGCCTATATTGATTTGGCCTTGCAAATGCGCGCCGAGGGCACGCGTTTGGCGCATGCGGTGATTGAAAAAGCCAGTGGGCGCGTGCTCGGCTCCAGCAGTTATCACGACATCATCGCGCCGATTAAACGCGTGGAGATAGGCTATACTTGGTATGCCAAATCGGTGCAAAAAACCTATGTGAATACCGAGTGCAAAAACCTATTGCTGCAACATGCGTTTGAAACCTTGGATTGCGGCGTGGTCGGTTGGCGTACCGACAATTTGAATTTTGCCAGCCAAAAAGCCATTGAGCGCTTGGGCGCCAAAAAAGACGGCACCATCCGCCACCACGCGCTGCGTCGCGATGGCACTGTGCGCGACACGGTGTTGTACAGCGTGTTGCAACACGAATGGCATGGCGGCATCAAAGCGCACATGCAGCAATTGTTGCACCGCTACGATGGTGCGGCTTAATACTGTTGCAATTAGAAAGAACGTACGAACAAGCCACACACAGCGTGTGGCTTTTTTATGCGGCCTGTAAAACGGTAGGAATTGTATAAGACCACTGCAAATGCGGCGCTTTTTGTATTTTTAGATTGAAACAGCAGACAGGAGTGGGTGTAGATACTGTGTGTCAATACAGGATTACCACACGGCCAAGACCGCGGTCATGGCTAAAAAATCACCGCAACGCGACATGCTGCAAAAGGTTTAGATACGGCCTGTAAAGCTGCGGTGATACGCCAATATGTTTGCGGTGATTGCTTGGGTATTTCTTGATGATTGAGAGGCGAATGTGAGTGACACAGACACAATGGATGTAGACGCGTAGCGCAAGAGATAGCAGCTGCAATTCGTCCAACACCGATATAACAAAAGCCTCACGTTTGCATATTGGCATTAACGGGAAACAGACAGCGGCATGCTGCAAGCGGCTTAGATGCGGCCTGTAAAGCTACGGTGACGCGTTAATCCGTTTGGCGATGATGGCCGTTTGAGTGTTTCTTGATGATTGAGAGGCAAATGTGAGTGTTCGCAGACACAATGCATGTAGACGCGTAGCGCAACAGCTGCCAGCCGCAATTCGTCCAATATCAATATAACAAAAGCCACACAAGCGTGTGGCTTTCTTTAATGCGGCCTGTAAACCATACGGCCTGTAAGGTTCAACTGCTTCAATATCCAACGGCTTTTAATGCCAGCGTAAGCATTAAATCACCTGTTGCTTGGGTGCTGAAGCGCTGTCCGGTGCCTTGTTTGTGGGTGCAGGGCTGTTGGGATTGACTTGCACATTGAGGTTCAAGCCTTTGAGCACGGTTGAGCCTTCCTCGCCATCAAAGACCACGGTGAAATTGACCAATTGCACTGGATACACATATTGGTAGGTAATGCTTAACAGCTTGCCACGTTGGGTGTGCACGCTTTTGTTGATGGCGATCATGCTCGGTGCAGCGGGGGCGCTGCCGGCGGGGATTTGCGAACTCATAAACGCCAAGGAATTGGACGATTGTTGCAATTCGGCCTGAAATTCTGGACTGGCTGTTTGCATGATTAAGGCATAGTCTTTTTGGCTCAAGGCTTGGTACAGCTTGGCTGCTTGTTCGTTTTGCGCGGCCGTGGCTTTGGGCACGGCTTGCTCAATTTTTTGGTCGATTTTTTCGGTCACCTGATCGCAGGCGGCCAGCCATGGCAACACCGCCGCGATGGCGATGGCGCGCAGCCATGTTGATGGGATACGAGTGTGCGTGTTCAAGCCTTACCTTTCATGCTAAATGTTCATCTGTTGGCGTGTGGGCATAGCCCGGGACGCCGCGCTTTGCGCACCATAGCCTGTTGTGCGCTGCAATATCAAGCCTTGTTTACACAATTTGAAGCGAGGACGGCGTATTTTTGCATCTGAGTATGAGTTGGGGAGGTGAACGCTGTTTGTGAGCCAGTAAGATGTTTACAGGCCACATGTCAACACAGGTTAAAACTGTTTAAGTCCCGATGTCGCTTGATGCGCGTCAACATGGTGTGGTGGCAATCAATTAGGCTAGGGATGAAACCCACAACCAAACATGAAGGAGTACAGATGGAATTCAGCGGCAAAACCGTGGTGGTAACTGGCGGAGCAAGTGGCATTGGTGAGGCGAGTGTGCGTGCGTTTTGTGAACAAGGCGCGCAAGTGGTGATTGCCGATTTGGACACACGCGGCCAAGCGCTCAGCGATGAATTGAATGCGAATGGTCACCTTACCGCGTTTTTCAAAATCGATGTGCGCGATGCGGCGGCGAACCAAAATCTGCTGAATTTTTGCATAGAGCGTTTCGGTGGTTTGGATGTGGTGTTTGCCAACGCCGGCATCGGCGACGATGCGCCGATAGATGTGTTGGACATGGACAAGTGGCAAAAAACCATAGACATCAATTTGACTGCGGTGTATTTGATTAACAAATACGCGATTGCCTATTGGTTGCACAAAAAACAAGCCGGTGTGATTGTCAACTGCGGCTCCATCCACTCATGGGTGGGCAAAAAAGCGGTGACCGCGTATGCGGCGGCCAAAGGCGGGGTGAAATTACTGACCCAAAGCCTGGCCTGTGATTACGCCCAATACGGCATACGCGTCAATGCGGTGTCGCCCGGTTACATCGACACGCCTTTGTTGAACAGCATCGATGCCGCCGGCAAAGAGGCTTTGGTGGCCTTACATCCTATCGGGCGTTTGGGCAGACCCGAAGAAGTGGCCAACGTGGTGTTGTTCCTCGCCAGCGACAAAGCCTCGTTTGTCAACGGCACCAGCGTGTTGGTAGACGGAGGTTATGTGGCACAGTAACACCGTGTTGCTCGCACCAATAAGCGGCCTGTAAACCCGATACTGTGGTTTACAGGCCGTGTTTTATGGCTAAGGCAAAAATGCTTGCTCATTATTGTATTGTGAACGCGCTAATGCGAAAGTTGAAATGCGTGGCTGATGCGGTGAATGTGATGAGGTGAGTTTTAATACAGGTGTAGCGCTGCGCAAAGTCAGGTCGTGTTGTTGCTGGGGTAACAGTTGTTGATGCTTATTGAGCCGTGAACGTGCTAATGCGGAAGTTGAAATGTGTGGTCAATGTGATGAACATGATAGGACGAACTTTTAATCAAGACTTGGGGCTGCTCAAAATCAGGCTGTGTGTTATTGGATGGATAAGGGTGGCTAGTTGCTATTGAGCCGAGAACGTGCGAATGCGGATGTTGAAGTGTGTGCTGCTATCTGTGAACACGGCGGTGCGAGTTTTGCATACAGGTGTAAGGCTGCTTAAGGTATGACCTTGGCTTGAATCACCAGCGCATGGTCGCTTAGATGAGTAGGGCTGCATTTCAATTCTGTCGTACTCACCAGACTAGGCCTGTGTGTGCTCTTGTGGCTATGGGTCAAAATTCACCACAAATACTGCCACTTAAGCAAATTTGCCCTCGTACCGATTCCCATCTGCGGCAGATGTATATATACTCCGTTTGAGTATATTAGGAGAGCAGCATGCATTACAGCTTACCGCAGCCGTTGATTCTACCGATGGTACAGGCCGCATTGTTGGAAGATTTGGGGCGTCGCGCCGATGTGACGTCGGAAGCCGTCATTGCCGCCGCGCAGACCTGCCAATTGCACATCGTCGCGCGCGAACAAGGCGTACTCTGCGGCATAGATTTGGCGCGCTTGAGTTTTGAAGCGATGGGCGTGGGTTTGGCGTTTGAAACCAAGGTCAATGATGGCGATGTGTTGCAACGCGGTGACATCATTGCCACCGTCCAAGGCAATGCCCGCGCCATTTTATCGGCCGAGCGCACCGCCTTGAATTTCCTCACCCATTTAAGCGGCATCGCCACCACCACCCAGCAAATCCAAGCCAGCATTGCTTACACCCAAGCGCAAGTGACGTGCACACGCAAAACCATGCCGGGGTTGCGGGTGTTGCAAAAATTTGCCGTGCGCGTGGGCGGCGGCCGCAACCACCGTTTGGGCTTGGACGATGCCATCTTAATCAAAGACAACCACATCGCCTTGGCTGGTGGCGATTTGAGCGCGGTCATCCAACAAGCCAAGGCCTATGCCGGCCATTTGATACCGATTGAAATCGAGGTCGACAATTTGCGCCAATTGGAAAAAGTATTGCAAGAAGGCGTGTCCTTGGTCTTGCTCGACAATATGAGCGTCGAAGATTTGCGCACCGCCGTGGACATGTGCCAAGGTCAGTGCCAAACCGAAGCCTCAGGTGGCCTCAATCCTGACACCGCCGTCATCGTTGCCGAAACCGGTGTCGACTTCTTGGCCATGGGCTATGTCACCCACAGCGCCCGCTATTTGGACATAGGCATGGATTATTTGGACTGATTGGCTTGTAACAAGCGGCCTGTAAACACTGTTAGAGGTTTACAGGCCGCTTGGTTATGTGTGCAGCTGTGCAAATGTCTGTGCGGTATGGGCAACACATCATGTGGTCTTTGCTGCCTTAGTGCGCATTTGCCATCAGAACAGTAGCGGTTTCTTAAACATGGTTCATGTGTGTGGCTGTCTGCGTGTCGTCTATGTTTGTTGTCATGTTTCAAGTCGGTACATGCTTCTTAGGCATGGCACACTGTGTGTTTTGATGATGAAAAACATGAAATATCGCGGCATTTGTTGAATTTAAACGGCATTTAAATCTATTATCAACTATAATCATGGACTTAATTTGGACTTGCTGGGAATGAAATATGCATAAATTATTGCGCGTGGTCGGTTTTTTGGAAGGCATTTCGTTTTTGTTATTGCTGTTTGTGGCGATGCCGATGAAATATGTGTTTGAAAATGCCAGCTTGATACCGCCTATGGGCATGGCGCATGGGGTGTTGTTCTTGCTGTTTTTGGTGGTGTTGTTTGTCAGCTGCCATGTCAACAAATGGCCGTTATCGGTGTTTGTGATGGGTTTGTTGGCGGCCATTTTGCCGTTTGGCCCGTTTGTGTTTGATGCCAAACTCAAGCAGCGCGAGCCTGTGCAAGCCTGATAGTTGTCATAGAAACATACAAGCGGCCTGTAAACCTAAACAAGGGTTTACAGGCCGCTTGCTATTAAGGCGAGCATCTAAAACAACAATACAGCCTTAAACATCCGCAATGGCTTACGTTCAGCCTAATTGCGACTGCGCAATCGGTATTGTTTTAACTCGGCGATGCTGAGCATAGGCAATTGGTGCGCTTGGGCATAAGCGTGCAATTGCGCGCCGCGCATCATGGTGCCGTCTGGGTTCATCAATTCGCACAATACCGCCGCGGCGGGAAAACCTGCCAACAGCGCCAAATCCACCGAGCCTTCGGTGTGGCCGCCGCGTTCTAACACGCCGCCATCGCGGGCGCGCAGTGGGAACACATGGCCGGGGCTGACCACATCGCCGCGCTTGGCATCGGCGGCGATGGCCGCTTGGATGGTGGTGACGCGGTCTTGCGCCGATACATCGGTGGTGACGCCGGTTTTGGCCTCTATGGACACGGTAAACGCGGTGCTGAAACGGCTGTGGTTGTCTGCCACCATCGGAGCCAAGGCCAAATGGTCGGCGAGGGCATTGCTCAGGCACAAACAAACAATGCCGCTGCCGTCGCGTATCATTTGCGCCATCACTGGCACGCTTAAGGTTTCGGCGGCAATGATCAAATCGGCTTCGTCTTCGCGGTCGTGGTCGTCGAGCAAAATCACCGGTGTGCCAGCTTGTATGGCGGCGATGGCGCGCGCGATGGCTGCGGGCATGTGGGTGGGAATGGTGTGTTGGTTAGGGTTGGCAACAGCGTGTGCTGAGGCGTTTTGATACAAATCAGTCATTGAAATGCTTTCGTTAAGTTGAAAAAACATTTCAGAGCCAAGAAATGCACAGCGAGACTTTTTGCGCACGCAAAAAGCCTGTTGTGTGTCTTCTTTCATCCGGACTGTGACCGTCGGCTTTGGATTTACACCAAATCTGCCATAAAGGCTCGTGGGCTTGCTGTGAGGCTTACCACCGGTGGGGAATTACACCCCGCCCTGAAGATGGCGACCACTATACGCGCTTGGTTGCAAGATTTGTAGCCCCAAAAATGGCAATACTGTGTTGCAGCATGCATGGGCCGAGTCTCGTGGCACGGCTGTCATGTGCGGTATCTGTTTGTTTTGTGAGCCAATAGCAGCGACTCAATCAGGGTTTACAGGCCGCTTTAATAGGGTATGTATCAAACTGGAAAAATTAATCGCCGCTTGTGAATGGGTGAGCTTGGGATAGGCCAAGGCCATGTCGACGGTCGGCGTCGGCGCGCTGATGCTGCGGTAGCGCAAGCCGCTGATTTGCAATTGCTTTGCCGATTCTGGCACCAAAGTCACGCCCAAATTGGCCGCCACCAGCGACAAGATGGACACGATTTGCGGGGCATTTTGCCACATCTTCGGTTCAAAGCCATGCGCAAAACAGGCTTCGCGTATGGCATCAAACAGCCCTGAGCTGACGGTGGCGGGGGAGACAATGAACATGTCGTGTTGCAGCAAACCCAGGGGAATTTCCGTCATCGCTTGGCAAGGGTGTTCGGTCGGTAGCGCGGCCACCATGATTTCGGTGAGCAAGATTTGCATGTTCAAATCGGGCGGGGTGGTTTGCGGCGGGCGCACCACGGCGATGTCGAGCTCATCGCGTTGCAAACGCTCCATTAAAATCAAGGAATTGGCTTCCGATAATTGCAATTGGATGTTGGGGTATTGTTGCTGAAACAAACGTATCACCCGCCGCAGCAAGGGATGGAGCATGGCCGTGCCGGTATAGCCCAAGCGCAGCGTACCGAGCGAGCCATTGGCGACTTCTTGGGTGGTGGTCACAGCGGCCTGTAAACGCTGCTCTATCGGTTTCACCGCTTGATAAAACGCGCTGCCGGCGGCGGTGAGCTCGGCGCCATTGGTGGTGCGGTAAAACAATTCCGCGCCTATTTCCTGCTCTAATTGCTTGATTTGCATCGACAGCGGCGGCTGGCTGATGCCCAAACGGGCAGCAGCGCGGGTGAAGTTTTGTTCCTCTGCCACCACCAAAAAATAGCGTATGTGTCGCAATTCCATTTGAGTCCTATATATAAAAAGTATCAACTATTCAATATCTATATATTAGACATATATCACCCGAATTGCTATCGTAAACACCATGTTGATAGGCCGCTTGTTGCGGCATTCGGATGTTTAAAATGGCTTCTACCACCGTCGGCGCTGCCGACCGCAAAACCTTAAACCAAACCACGGGCAGCATAGCCGCACCCAAATGGACACGCATCGGTACCCCGACTTACACCAAGGCGCGCATCGCCTTGTTCTTGCTTGGCTTTGCCAGCTTTTCAATGATTTACTGTGTGCAACCGCTGTTGCCACAATTCACCAGCAGTTTCAACATCAGCCCTGCCAACAGCGCGCTGGCTTTATCGTTGACCACTGGTTTTTTGGCCGTGTCCATCGTGTTATCAAGCGCGTTTTCACAGGTATTGGGGCGCAAGAAATTGATGTTTGTGTCCATGTTCATCGCCTCGATTTTGAACATCGCCACCGCCTTGACCCACGATTGGAATACTTTAATCGTCATCCGCGCCTTAGAAGGTTTTGTATTGGGTGGCGTGCCTGCCGTGGCCATGGCTTGGGTGGCGGAAGAAATCCATCCCGATGATTTGGGCAAGGCAATGGGGGTATTGATTGCCGGTAATGCCTTCGGCGGCATGATGGGCCGTGTTGGCATGGGCATGTTGCTGGAGTATTTCTCATGGCAAACCGCGATGTTGACCTTGGGCGTATTGTGCTTGGCTTCAAGTTTGGGCTTCTTGGTCTTGTTGCCAGCCTCGCAAAACTTTGTCGCCCAAAAACACTTTCAAATGTCGTTTCATCTGCGCGCATGGGGACAACACCTTCAAAACCGTCGCTTGTTAACGCTGTATGGTTTGGGTTTCTTATTGTGCAGTATTTTTGTCACCACGTTTAATTACATGACTTTCCGCTTGTCGGGCGAGCCGTTTGCCCTGAGTCCTACGCAAATCTCATGGCTGTTCTTGTGTTACAACATCGGCATGGTGGCGTCGTCTACCGCCGGCAGCATGGGCAAGCGCTTTGGCCAAAAACAAATATTGATGTTTGGTTTTGTGTTGATGTTGCTGGGCGTGTTGATTACCTTAATGAGCAATTTGCCCGCCATCATCGTCGGCATCGCCATGGTAACGTTTGGCTTCTTTGTCACCCATTCTATTGCCAGCAGCTTGGTTGGCGCCGAAGCCAAAACCACCAAAGGCCACGCTTCTTCCTTGTATTTGCTGTTTTACTATTTGGGCTCCAGCAGCATAGGCTCGATAGGCGGCTGGTTTTGGATTAACGGCGGTTGGCTCGCCATCGTCGCTCTGACTGCCATCTTGTGCATCGCCGCCATGGCATTGACACAAATGAAGATAGGCAAGGCCACCGCTTAACAATACGAATGCACATGAATAAAGCGGCCTGTAAATGTTTACAGGCCGCTTTTTATGGCTTAACACTGCAAGCGCAGGTTTACTTGGTGGTGGTCATCAAGCGCAGGAACAATTGTGGCGAGATGCCGAGCAATTCCATCAAGGCTTTGTAATAGGTGCAGTCTATCAGGTATTGGCACGTGTCCAATACGCGCAGCAGCGCTGAGGTACAAAAGGCGTAATCGTATTGTGGGACATTGGCCAATAATTCAGGTGTAAATAATTTTGGCATTTCCGCACGCAAAAAGGCGACGCTGGCCGACACAAACAAGGGCGGAATTTTTTGGCGCAAGTGCACTTCACCGATGTGTTGGTGTATTTTGACGAATTCGGCGTCAAACGGCCCGCTGAACAACATGTTCATCCAACGCATGTGGGTTTGCTTTAAAGTATCGACGCGTCCCTCTACGAACGGACTCATCGCATCAGAAGCCAAAATGCGTTCGTAGAAAGACTCGGTTAAAGCAGGGATGTGCGGTGCCACCAACGGCGCCAAGGCCTTCAAACAGGCCACATTATCATTGGCCAAACCATTGTGACCGAGAAACTCTGCAAAATCGGCATCGCTGGCTGGATTAACGAGCAATTGCATTTTATATCCTCATGATTTATTTGTGGAAACGCTGTATTTTGATGCATCTGAAATGGTCAAGGTTTGATGCAAATCAATTTAGAGTTGGAAACTTTATAAACTGTTTAACCTAGAAATGTCAGGCCCATCTGGCTGGGTTTTCAGCGCTGGTAGGTGTGCAGATGATGTTATTAATGTGTTGAATAAACAACAGTTTGTGGTATTGGGTGTGGCTGCTGCCGCGACCGTACACAATAAGATAAGCCTGTGCTGCAGAGGATGAGGCTCAGGAAGAATCAAACTTATTGTTGGTCGTGTGCTTGGGCAGTGCTCTTGTTTAAGTTTAATGCGGCCTGTAACTTGCTTTTTAAGCCAGCCATGTCCATGCCATATCGCTGCTACACCGTGATACCTGCTACCGAGCACACCGATGATAAAACCCAAATTGCCCATTAAACCCCACACACTAACCATACCTAAGGCCACCTCTCTGGCTTTGGTCACGCATTGGCGGGTAAGCAAGCCATGGTTATTGGGCATGGTGTTGGTGCAATGCATCGCTTGGCTGTGTGCTTTTGTGCAGTGTGAAACAGCGCTGCATGTGTGCTTGAATCGGCTCATGGGTTGGCAGCTGTACACAGGGCTATGTGATTTAAGCCACTTGTTGCGTTACCAAGTGTTCATCGCTGGCAGGCTGGGCTTGCTGTTGTGGGTGGGCACCGTCATATGGATGCTGAAAGTGGCACCCGCCACCGTGCGCACATGGTTGTTTTGGTTCAAACACGATCCTGATTTAAAGCGGAACTTGGAATATGCCTCTGATGGTTGGTTGTCGGGTTGGGGACGCTGGGATGGAGTGATGCGCTGCTTGGCTGTGCTGCTGGCCATTATGATGTGGCTGCTTTTGACCATGGCCAGCATTGATGCGTCTTTAAATTATCCAAAATCTTGGTATGGATACATCGAAGGTGCAGCCATCGACAGCCACAACCTTGGTTTGTTGCTGAGTGAGTATTATTTTCCAACTTGGTTTGTCATCCACATCGTCATGGGTTTGCTGCGCTTATGGTTGCTTGCCAATGTCGTAATCTATCTGAGCTATGTGTGGATGCGCATTACAGGCCGCTTGCATCAGGCGCATGAAAGTGGCCTGTAACTTGCTCATAAGATATCGTCATATAGCCACGCATAGGTGCCTCCGATGCAAACCATACCGATGATAAAACCCAAGCTGCCGCTGAAAACCACCAAAGCCATGTCTGTTTCCCAGCGACTGACCCTGACCCTGCATTGGCACATCGTCAAACCGTGGTTATGGGGCACGCTGCTGCTGCAAGGCATCGCATGGCTGTGTGCTTATGCGCAGTGTGAAACGACTGTGTTTGCAGGCGTGAATCGACTGCTGGGATGGCAGGTGCGCTCAGGGCAATGTGATTTAAGCCAATTGTATTCTTACTATGTCTTGAGTGCGTTTATCGGCAGTTTGCTGTTGAGTGTGGGCATAGGCTTCTGGATGTTAAAACAGGCGCCGGCAAGTGTGCGCGCATGGTTGTTTGCGCTCAAACACGATGCTGATTTTAAGAATGATATGGAATATGGTTTTCACAGCATCATGTTGGGCTCTGCATGGTGGGGCATGATAATCGGCGTGTTCTGCTTGCTGTTGTTCACGGGCTTGGCTTGGGGAATGTCGCTCACGCATGTGCGGGACTTACTCCATGCGACCGCTGGTGCTGCCTTGGACCGTGACAATGTGAGGCTGTTGCTGCTTGAGCATTATCCCATTTGGCTCATTGCCAGCTTGGGCTTTGCTTGGGTGCGCTTATGGCTGCTGAACAATATGGTATTGTTTCTGTGCTATGTGTGGATGCGCATTACAGGCCGCTTAAATGAGGAGTAAGAAAGCGGCCTGTAAGCTGGAATCATCTATATTGTGATGCAGATTGTTGTGTAGTGGGGCATACAACGTGTCTGCACATCTTCGCGCACAGACTTAATGCGGCCTGTAAATCCTTAACGTGATTTACAGGCCGCATTGATGATAGCGATGAGGTGTTATTCTGCTTCAGGTGGCTGCAAGGCCGCTTGCTCACGTGCTTGCTCACGCGCTTGGCGGCGCAACACATACAAATACAAACTCTCAACTTTTTCGCGCGCCCATGGCGTGGTGCGCAAGAATTTCAACGACGATTTCACGCTCGGGTCTATGCAAAAACAGCGAATGTCGATTTCACGGCTAAGACCATCAAAGCCGCCATAGTATTCCAGCAATTCGTCTAAGATATCGGCAAGCTTCTTGCCGTGGAGGGGGTCTTTGGAGGAGTGATTCATTGAGTATGGTTTCTATTGGGAATGCTAGATAGAGATAATAACTTAGGTAAGAGATGGGTAAAAAAGCGTCCTGTAAGGTTTACAGGACAGATGTTATTTGAATTGAATTACATGATTATAATCTTTGTTTATTAATTCATAAAAAGCTGATTTATTCATGGAAATATCATTCAGGAGCTGGTTTAGTAAGTCGGGGGTTAATAAATCAATACACTGTGAGATTAACATAGGTTTTTCTTGTTGGATTAAGTAATCTTCTTTTTCTGTAATGGCTTCACCTTTTCGTTTTAATGAGATGACTGCGCTTTTGTACTGTGCATCGCTTATAATATTCAATTTGTGCGCTCGGTATAAAATGGCAGCTTTACTGACTTTCCATTCTAATTTGAATTCTGAAAGAAACTCCCAATTGATTTGACTGCGCCTAAAAATATACCTACTGAAATCAGTAAGCATAATCTCTTTTGGCAATAGAAATGCCGCACTAAACGAATTTGCTTCGCTTTCTGTCAGGTTGTCTCCAGTTTCAATAAATCGATGCATAATCAAATGCCCAATCTCATGAACAATATCGAATCTATTTCGGCAAGGAGATTCTTTAGAAGTATTTCTTAATATCAATGGGCGTTGGTTATCTTTAAATACAGATAGAGCATCAACTTTTGTATCGATATCTGTCATTTCTAATACAAATGCGCCATTGCTTTCAGCAAGTAGAGTGACATTAGAAATAGGGCCTAGTCCTAATTTCCAATGCTCACGAGCTTGTAATGCAATATTTTCAATATGCTCATTTACAATATAGGGAATATTTATTTTAGGAAGATTTAAATAATTCTCTAAATTCTCAATTATAAAATTAATTAGCTCTAATTTAGAAACAGTGGTTTTTTTTAAAGAAATAGGAGTACTTTTTAATTTTCTAAAATGTACTTTTTCTAATGGAATATCACTTAACTGTTTTGTTTTATAAAAAAAATCAGTTTTAACTCCAAATAAAATGGATAACTGTTCAATATGTGATTTACTTGGCTCGCGTTGACCTGTTTCAAAAAGATGAATGGATTGCTTTGAAATTTCTAATTTCAAAGCAATTTCATCAAGTGAAAGTTTGTTTGCATGCCTTAAAGTGCTCAAACGATTTGGAATAAAGCTATCAAACTCATTGTGAATGCGTATGGACATGGTTTAATTACTATTTTTTAACGAGATAATAGGATTATCAATTTCAACTACTGGCTGAGAAGGCGAGTATGGGGTGGTAATTTCAGGGGTAGAAATCATTTCATCTCGTACATATTTATATTCAGCTACAATTGCTTGAGTTTCTAAATTGTATCCACGTATAAAGATGGAGAAATTAACAGTATCTTCAAAATAAATATCATCAACTTCTATAAGCCAAGTGATAATTTCAACTGAATTTTCAAATTCAACAAAAGGTAAGAGTTCATTTTTATTATATTTTGCTACTTTGCTTAATTTGGTTTGAGGATTTGCATGGAGTGAATGGACTAATGTCCTAAACTCGTGGCCATTAATTCTAAATATGAAATTGCTAGTTGGGTCGATAATTTGAACTAAATCATTTGAGTCAGCGTAGTCTGATATTGCACGATTTAAAACATCTACTCGAGCTGTACCTCTAGTTTGCTCAGTTGAACAGAGATGTTTCATTGATATGTAAACATTTTCAAACTCATTCAATCTAGCTTCGACCAGCGAGCATAAATTTTTAGATATTGATTCATCTATATTTAGTAATTTGTTTACAGAGTACATAAATTGAATACCAAAAGCTGCTAGAGATGGATGAATTTTATTGCTAAATTTAAAAAACGTCAACTTAATGTTGCATATATTTAATTTTGTAAACTGTGTTACTCAAACAAATCCCCCAACAGCCCCTCTCTTTCCCCAAACATCTCCTCTTGCCGTGCATAAGCCTCGATGCTGAGGTCTTCGGTGACGGTGCAGCAGCAGGGCAGGCATTCGTCTGAGCCGACAAAAGCCAGTGGCAGCTCGCTGTAGCTGACGCTGCCTTTGAGGATTTTGGTGCGACATGAGCCGCAATAGCCCTCGCGGCACTGGTATTCGACATCGTGACCAGTGCGCTCTAGGGCTTCAAGCAGAGTTTCGTTTTCGCGCAGCGCAAACGATTTGTCGCAAGTGGTGATGATGGCCATTACAGCTCGAAATCGCCTAAGTCGTCGGCCGACAATTCAGAATCAATCTGACCGATGAGGTAAGAGCTTAATTCCACTTCTTGCGGTGCCACTTGCACATTGTCGCTGGAGAGCCACGCGTTAATCCACGGAATCGGATTTTGGTTGGCGCCTTCAAATGCGGGCTGTAAGCCAACGGCAATCATGCGCAAATTGGTGATGTACTCGATGTATTGCCCCAAAATGTCTTTATTCAGGCCGATCATAGAACCGTCTTTGAACAGGTATTCGGCCCATTCTTTTTCTTGCATGGCGGCGCGTTTGAACAAGTCGTAACAGTCTTGTTCACATTCAGCAGCCACTTCGGCCATTTCAGGATCGTCTTGGCCTGAGCGCAACAGGTTCAAAATGTGTTGCGTGCCAGTGAGATGTAAGGCTTCATCGCGGGCAATCAATTTGATGATTTTGGCATTGCCTTCCATCAATTCGCGTTCGGCAAAGGCAAACGAGCAGGCGAACGACACATAAAAACGGATGGCTTCCAAGGCGTTGACGCACATCATGCAACGGTACAATTTGCGTTTGAGTTCGCGCAGCGACACGGTGATGGTTTCGCCAGCGACTTGGTGCGTGCCTTCGCCAAACAAATGGTAGTGTTGCGTGGCTTGAATCAAATCATCGTAGTATTGGGCGATTTCTTCGGCGCGGCGAATGATGTATTCGTTGGTCACGATGTCGTCAAACACGGTAGACGGTTCGTGCACAATATTACGGATGATGTGGGTATACGAGCGCGAGTGTATGGTTTCGGAGAACGACCACGTTTCGATCCACGTTTCCAATTCGGGTATCGACACGATGGGCAACAAAGCCACGTTAGGGCTGCGGCCTTGAATCGAATCCAATAAGGTTTGGTATTTCAAATTGCTGATGAAAATGTGTTTTTCATGCTCGGGCAAATTGCTGTAGTCCAAACGGTCTTGTGACACGTCGACTTCTTCTGGGCGCCAGAAAAACGACAGTTGTTTTTCTATCAGTTTTTCAAAAATTTCGTATTTTTGCTGGTCGTAACGGGCAATGTTCACCGATTGACCGAAAAACATCGGTTCCAATAATTGGTTATTGGGGGTCTTGCTGAAAGTGGAATACTTCATGGGCTTTACTTTATATACGCTGAGGCTGAGAACTTACAGGCCGCTTGTATGCGGCCTGTAAACCTAGGAGGACTTAGATTTTGCAGGCACCGCCAGCGCAACCATCGTCTTGTAAGTCTTGTTGTACGTCATCGGCACCGTCGCGGGTGTTATGGTAATACAAGGTTTTCAAGCCATATTTGTAAGCCGAGAGCAAGTCTTTAATCAATTGCTTCATCGGTACTTTGCCGCCGTCAAAGCGGCTAGGGTCGTAATTGGTGTTGGCAGAAATCGCTTGGTCGACGAATTTTTGCATCACGCCCACCAGTTTCAAATAGCCATCGTTGTTTGGCATTTGCCACAACAATTCGTAATCGCCTTTTAAGCGTTCGTATTCAGGCACCACTTGTTTCAAGATGCCGTCTTTAGACGCTTTGACTGTGACCAAACCGCGCGGAGGCTCGATGCCGTTGGTGGCATTGGAGATTTGGCTAGAGGTTTCGGATGGCATCAAGGCGGTCAAAGTCGAGTTGCGCAAACCGTATTTGACGATGTCGGCGCGCAAGCCTTCCCAATCCAAATGCAAAGGTTCGGTGCAGAATGCGTCCAAATCTTTTTTGTAAGTGTCGATTGGCAAGATGCCTTGTGAATATGTGGTTTCACCGAATTTCGGGCAAGCACCGTATTCTTGCGCCAATTTCACTGAGGCTTTTAACAAATAGTATTGAATCGCTTCAAAGGTGCGGTGGGTCAAGCCCAAAGCCGAACCGTCGGAATAGCGCACACCGTTTTTGGCCAAGTAGTAAGCGTAGTTAATCACGCCTATGCCCAAGGTGCGGCGGTTCATTGTTGCTTGGCGCGCTGCTTCGATAGGGTAATCTTGGTAGTCTAATAAGGCATCCAAGGCACGCACGGCCAATTCAGCCCATTCTTCGATGTCGCTGATGTTTTCGATTTTGCCCAAGTTAAACGCCGACAAAGTGCACAAGGCGATTTCGCCTTCTGGGTCGTTGACGTTGTCCAACGGTTTGGTTGGCAAGGCAATTTCCAAGCACAAATTCGATTGACGCACCGGCGCTACCGCTGGATTGAACGGACTGTGGGTATTGCAATGGTCGACGTTTTGGATGTAGATGCGGCCTGTACCGGCGCGCTCTTGCATCAACATCGAGAACAAGTCCATCGCCGATACTTTGCGTTGGCGGATGCTCTTGTCTTGTTCGTACAATTCGTACAAGCGTTCAAATTCGTCTTGGTCGGCAAAGAAAGCATCGTACAAACCTGGCACATCCGAAGGTGAGAACAAGGTGATGTCTTGGTTTTTCAACAAACGTTGGTACAAACAGCGGTTGATTTGCACGCCATAGTCCATGTGACGGACACGGTTTTCTTCCACGCCGCGGTTGTTTTTCAATACCAACAGGCTTTCCACTTCCAAATGCCACATTGGGTAGAACAAAGTCGCTGCACCACCGCGCACGCCGCCTTGTGAGCAGCATTTCACTGCGGTTTGGAACAATTTATAAAACGGAATACAGCCAGTGTGTTGCGCTTCACCGCCGCGGATTTCGCTGCCCAAGGCGCGGATGCGACCGGCATTGATGCCGATGCCTGCGCGTTGTGACACGTATTTTACAATCGCTGAGGCAGTAGCGTTGATGCTGTCCAAGCTGTCATCACATTCAATCAACACGCAAGATGAGAATTGGCGTGACGGCGTGCGCACACCCGACATGATCGGCGTAGGCAACGAGATTTTGAATTCAGAAATCGCATCGTAAAAGCGTTTCACATAGCCCAAGCGCGTGTCTTGTGGGTATTTGGCAAACAAACACATCGCCACCAACATGTACAAGAATTGCGGTGACTCGTACAACTCGCGGGTGACGCGGTTTTGTACCAAGTATTTGCCTTCCAATTGTTTGACCGCACCGTAAGAGAAGGTCAAATCGCGGTCGTGCACGATGGCGGCATTCAATTCATCAAACTCGGCGCGCGAGTAATCGGCCAAAATGTGCCCATCGTATTTGCCATCGGCAGTGAGTTTGGCAACATGGTCGTACAAATGTGGCGGTTCAAACTGACCAAAAGCGATTTTGCGCAAATGGAAGATGGCCAAACGGGCAGCCAAGTACTGGTAATCAGGCGTGTCTGTCGAAATCAAATCGGCAGCAGCTTTGATGATGGTTTCATGGATGTCGTCGGTACGGATACCGTTGTAAAACTGGATGTGGGATTTGAGTTCCACTTGTGATACCGACACATTGCTTAAACCTTCGGCCGCCCAAGTGATGACACGGTGAATTTTATCCAAATCAATTGCTTCTAAACGCCCATCGCGTTTGGTCACTTTAAGCTCGGCGGCTGCGGCTGCATTCATGAATAAATCCTTAAAGTAATATTGGTAAAAATGCTTGACAAATGCCGATAGTGGCTTACTTTCAACATTTGGGAAAACTTGAATCAGACACACGATATAGTGTGTGGTAGAAATTTAGAACACAATATAGGGGATAGCTTGGCACTTGGCAAGATGTAAAAAACTATGGCTTTGTAAAACTGTTTAGCACAGTTTTATTTGACAGGGTTTAACGGTTTGTTTTGCATGATTCTATGCAGCTGGGCTAGATAAATCAGCCTAAAACCGGTGCTGAAAAATTTTTATGATATATTGGTTATTTTGCAACGCTTGTCTAAAACCCGCCTTTGTCAAGGTCTAAAAAAGGATTTGTGATGACTGATTTCACCTTAAACAGCAGCGATTTTTCTGAGAACCAATTGATGGGTGCCACCTTTCAGGCCGACCATCCTGAGTGTGCATCACCGCAATTGAGTTGGAGCGGTGCGCCCGCTGGCACCAAAGGTTTTGCCATTGCCATGCACGACCCCGATGCACCTACTGGTGGTGCGGGTTGGTGGCATTGGATGTTGTTGGTCTTGCCCGCCGATGTCAGCAGTTTGGCGCGTGGCGCCGGTGCGGCCGATGGCAGTGGTTTGCCAGCCGGTGTGCGCCAAATGCGCCACGATGGCGGTGGCCTAGGCTATATGGGCTGTATGCCGCCTGAGGGCGAGCGGCATCGTTACATCCATACCGTGTATGCCTTGGATACCGACCACATAGATTTGCCTGCCGACGCCAGCACGTCGATGGCCGGCTTTATGATCAATGCCCACTGTCTGGCTAAAGCCTCAACACAGCATTTGTTTGAACGCTGATTGAAGTATTAGCGGTTTGACCATGCACGCGGCTCAATATAGTGGCGGCGTGCGTGGCTTTCTGCCATAAATTGGGGTTTATTGGTAAAAATATGCCATTTAATTTGCTGTTGGGCAGGGTTTGTGGTTTGATGGCTGCAAAGTGGCAGCCTCTATGCCGTAACCGTGTATCAGATTCGTAGGAAGGGTATGAACCAGCAGCAAACGCCACCTCCACTCAAACCTCAGCCTGCGCCGCCGTCATTCAGCGACAAGCAATGGCTGCTGTTTGATTTCTTCGATAAATTCGGTGGTTTGAGTTGGTCTGAGAAGTTACAGGCCGCTTTTTATACCGGTTTCCCACACAAATTGGCCATCTTGGGCAGTTGGGGCACCTTGTTGTTGGGCTGGTTGTATTTGGCTTACATCGGTTTAATCAATCCTGCCATCGTGTTGTTGTCGGTATTGATGTTGTGCATTACCTTGAGTTGGTATTTCGACGCCATGTGGTGGGTATTGCCGTATGCGGCGATGCAAATCTGGGCGGCGGTGCGCACGCCGTACAATCATTATTTATTGCGCCAACATGCGTGGCATGCATGGTGGTGAGTGTGGTATTTGCTCGCTACCCATCTGTTGTACAGCGCGTGCAGATTGCGTTTCTGGTTTAAACACCGCATATTGGTTTCATGCTGATGGCGTGTGTGCTGTTGGTCTGAGATAGACAGAGACATGCGGCCTGTAAACTTTCCCAAGGCTTACCATGAAACCCACTCCCTTGCTCTTAAGCGTGCTCATCGCTTTCACCGCGTTCGCGGCCGAATCCAAATCCATTGCTGTGGCTGACGTGGTGCAGATGCGTGTGCCCCAAGCCAACAACAGCCAAGCCATTGTCTTGCAACAACTGGATGTGCAAGTCGAAATCTTGCCAGCCATCGCGCAAACACAGCTGACGATGCGTTTTTACAATCCCAATTCCCGTCCCTTAGAAGGCGAATTGGTGGTGCCTTTGGCCGAGGGCCAAAAAATCACCGCCATGGCTTTGGACATCAATGGCGAAATGCGGCCGGCCGTGCCTGTGCCCAAGGCGCAAGCGCAGCAAGTGTTTGAAGCCGTTGAGCGTCGTCAAGTCGACCCTGCTTTGCTGGAACAAATCAGTGGTAACCAATTTCGTTTGCGCGTTTATCCGATACCAGCGCAAGGCAGCCGCACCGTGTCGATGACCATCAAGCAAGCCTTAAACATGGCCAACGGCCGCATGCGCTACCAATTGCCGCTGCAATTTGGCAAAGTGGCGGCGGCGCAAGTGCGCATCAACAGCAGCGTCGCTACTGCCGCTGACTTTGCCGTGCCGGCGGGTTTTCAGCAAAGCGATTATCACGCTGGTGGTTTTGTCGCGCAGGCTCGGTTGACGCAGCATGAACTACTCAGTGGCCTGAACTGGGAATTTGCCGCACCCAACAGCGGCCAAGTGTTGTTGCAACAAGTGGGCGCCGAGCGCTATTTCCTCGCCAATATTCCTGTAGCCGACAGCGCCTATGTGCGCACGCCGCCGCAACATCTGGCCATCGTCTGGGATGCGTCTTTATCGCGCCAAGATGCCGATGTGGCCTCACAACTGGCGGTGTTGGCCGCGTATTTTAAAGCCGTGCCCAATGCCCAAGTGAGCCTGCAATAGACATGCGCGTGGTGCTCACTTGGGACAGCGACAATTCCGACATGGATTTGTGGGTGCTCGACCCGAATGGCGAAAAAGTGTATTACGCCCATCCGCAAAGCTACCAAGGCGGGCGCATTTCTCAAGATTTCACTGGCGGCTATGGCCCAGAAGTGTTTTGGTTGAAAGACCCGAAAGCCGGCGAATACGAAATCCGCGCCCATTTTTACGGCGACAGACAGCAAATCGTCACCGGTCCCACCACTGCGCACGTGCGCCTGATTCGCCATTGGGGCAAACCGAATCAAAGCGAACAAATCCTGCGTGTGAAAATGGCGCAAGAACAACAGGGACAAGCGAATCAGGAGTCGGTGTTAATCGGGACGTTTACGGTGAAGTGAGTAAGTTGAGTAAGCTGGAAATATATTGAATCAATACTCATTAAAGCAGGCATGGTAATGTTATAAACGGTAGCCATAGAATAGGGGACTGTGATAAATGTTGAAGAAACAATTATGTTGTAAAAGATTGATGGAATGGCCTGTGGCCGTTTTAGGATTAATTTTGGTCATTCCACTTATCTTAATTTGTATCTGTGTGATTCGCATAACTTCTAGAGGGCCTGCTATATTCAGGCAAGAGCGAGTGGGTTTGCATGAACAAAAGTTTATTTGTTATAAATTGCGAACCATGAATGTGGAGACCAAACAAGCGCCAAGCCATGAAGTACATGAACATGTCATTACACCTATTGGTAAATTATTGCGGCAGACCAAACTAGATGAATTGCCGCAGTTATGGAATATCGTGCGGGGAGACATGAGTTTTGTGGGGCCGAGACCATGCTTGCCCTGTCAAAAAGAGTTGATTCAAGCCAGACGTGCTTTGTCTTTATACGATATACGACCAGGCATTACTGGGATTTCGCAAGTAGCAGGGATAGATATGTCAAATGCAGAAATTTTGGCAAAAAGTGATGCTCGGTATTTAAACGATATGTCCGTGAAGGCCGATGTGAGGTTTATAGTCATGACGCTTTGTGGTAGTGGTAGAGGAGATGCAGTCATCCCTAAGCAATAAGAAAAAACTCAGTTGTTTTAGAATAAAAGCATGGGTATCAATACAAAAAAAAAGCGGCCTGTAACATTTACAGGCCGCTTGTGTATGTCAGGCTTCATGAGGCCGATTCCGTGGCGACGACGGGATACAGCGCGTCGAGGATGTTGGTGGCGCTGGTTTTTTGAATATGTGGCAAACCAGTGCCAGCCCACAAGGCCAAGTAATCGGGTTCGTTGGCTTGGTTGGCCCACGTGCGCAGTGGCGTGGTTAAGGCGTTGTGGTAAGGATAGGGCAAGGTATCGGACTCGTGTTCGGCCAATTGTTGCATCCAAGCGTTGACCACACCGCGCGCGGGTTTGCCTGAGAACAAGCGCGTTAAGCGCGTAGGCTGGTCGCGGCGTTGCCACAAGGCTTGTTTCATCACTGCTGAGGCGCCACATTCGTCGCTGCACAAAAATACCGTGCCCATTTGTACCGCATTGGCACCGGCCTCGAGTAAGGCGCTGATGCGTTCGCCATTCATGATGCCACCGGCGGCGATGAGCGGTTTGTCGCTTAAGGGGCGGCAAGCGGCGAGCAAATCGTCCAAAGCCAGTTCTTGTGCGGCAGCCAATTCCGTTGGGCCGCCGCGGTGACCACCGGCTTCCACGCCTTGCACGATGACGGCATCGGCACCGACGTCCAGCCATGCTTGCATGTGTTCAACACTGTTGGCGGTGCCGATGACCAAGATATTGCGCTGTTTCAAGGCGGCGACTTGGGCAGGATTCAAGATGCCAAAGGCGAAGCTGGCAACGGTAGGCGCGAGCTCAAGCAAAGTGGCGAATTGGGCTTGGAAGGACTGCGACCATGCGGCCGGTGTGGGCATGCTCAAGCCGACTTGGCGCAGCGCTGGGTCTAGCCATGCCTTGCTGGCGGCCAAAGCAGCGGCATCGGGCTGTACCGATTCGGGTAAGATAAACAGATTCAGCGCAAACGCTTTGCTGGTGAGGCTGCGGATGTGCGCCACGCCTTCGCGCATTTGCTGCGATGAAATCATGCCGCAGGCGAAACTGCCAAGTCCGCCGGCATTGCTGACGGCTGCGACCAATTGTGGTGAGGAGGCACCGCCGGCCATGGGCGCTTGGATGATGGGGCGGGTTAACTGCAATTGTGTGTACGTGGTCATGCACACTCCTTATGATGAGTTAATGGCTTCAGGTCTATCATGCAGCAACACTGGAAACTTGTACAGCGTGGATTGCCAGTGTTTACAGGCCGCATGGGCATGGTTTCTATGCGCTGAAGTGATTTTTAAACATGAAAAAAGCGGCCTGTAAATGCTTTACAGGCCGCTTGTTTTAACATGACATTACGCCAATGCCGTTAATTTGATTTCTACCAACCAGTTAGGATTGGCAATGTCGGCTTTCACGCAAGCGCGCGCAGGCGCGTGACCGGCAGGAACCCAAGCATCCCAAGCGCGATTCAAGGCATCGTAATTGGCCAAGTCGGTCAAATAAATGGTGGCTTCCAAGATTTTGCTTTTGTCAGAACCCAATTCAGCCAACAATTTGTCGATTTGTTTTAACACATCAACGGTTTGGGCTTCCGCGTCTGGCGTGTCTATGCTAGGCACTTGACCGGCCAAGAAGATAAAGCCGTTGGCGACTACCGCTTCAGACAAGCGGTGATTGGTGATGTGACGTTGTATGCTCATGGTAATCATCCTTACAATAGGGAGGTTGATGTTAGCAGAAGAGCATAAAAATGGCTAAACAAGATTTTCCCGTGACCCAAGCAATTCGATTTTTGCGCCAGCACAGCGTCGCCCATGTGCCGCATCTGTATGAATACGAAGAACGCGGCGGCACCGCCCATTCGGCTGAGTGTTTGGGCGTGGATGAGCACTTGGTCATCAAAACCATCGTGTGTGAGAACGAAAAAAAGCAAGGCTTAATCGTGTTGATGCACGGCGACAAACACATCTCCACGCGCCAATTGGCACGCGATTTGGGCATGAAACACATTGAGCCGGCCGACCCCAAACAAGCGAACAAATGGACCGGTTATTTGGTTGGCGGCACCAGCCCGTTCGGCACCAAAGTGGCTTTGCCAGTGTATGTGGAAGCCAGTATTTTGGAGTTGGACACCATTTACATCAATGGCGGTAAACGCGGATTTTTGGTGGCGATGCAGGCCGCTGATTTGCGTGTGTTGAACCCACAAGCGGTGAATGTGGCTGTGGACATCTGATGAAAATGCGCCTTATTTGCATGTGCTAAGTTTGTACTAAGTTTGCGCTGGCATAATGCACTGCAAAAATCATGTAGACTGGCTGTACTTTTGAGTGGCAGTTGGTCGTCGCACAGTAAACAATTATTTCAAATGGGTTTATTCGCTTATGAATAAAAAAATCAAATGGCTGCTGCTGGCCATCGGGGTCGTGGCGCTGGCGCTGGCCGCTTATTTTTTCTGGTTTAACAAGCAAGAGAAAGTCGATTACATTACCGAAACCGTGTCACGCGGCGATTTGGCGGTGACGGTGAATGCCACCGGTACGGTATCGGCGGCGCAAAAAGTGACGGTCGGTGCGCAAGCGTCGGGTCAAATCAAAAAGCTTTACATCAAAGTGGGCGACCAAGTGAAAAAAGGCGATTTGATTGCGCAAATCGACCCCATCACCCAACAAAACACCTTGCAAACCAAACAAGCCGAATTGGCTTCATTGAATGCGCAAGTGGCGAATCAGAAAATCCAATTGGACATCGCTTCCAAACAATACCAACGTGAACAAGCCTTGTTAAGCGAAGACGCCAGCTCGCGCGAAGCGGTGGAAAACGCCAAAGACGCGTGGTCGGCAGCACAAGCGGCCTTAAAACAAACGCAGGCGTCGATTAAGCAAACCACGGTGGCGATTAACACCGCCGAAGTGGAATTGGGCTATACCAAAATCATCGCGCCGTTTACCGGTACGGTGGTGTCTGTGCCAGTGGAGGAAGGCCAAACCGTCAATGCCAACCAAACCACACCGACGATTGCGGAAATTGCCGATTTGAGCCAAATGGAAGTGAAATTGGAAATCGCCGAAGGCGACATCACCAAGGTCAAAGCCGGCTTGCCGGTGGAATACACC
Organism: Vitreoscilla massiliensis; assembly: GCF_001457815.1. Taxonomy (GTDB): domain Bacteria; phylum Pseudomonadota; class Gammaproteobacteria; order Burkholderiales; family Neisseriaceae; genus Vitreoscilla; species Vitreoscilla massiliensis. Next base: position 821,869 of record NZ_LN898221.1, on the reverse strand, counting down.
ATCTTGTCTGAGCCAAATGAGAAATTCCACACCACGCTGCAATCGATAGACCCCGGTTTGACCACTTTGACCGACGGTACTTACACCGAATCTTCCAGCAGCGATGCGGCGGTGTATTACTACGCCAAATTGTTGGTGCCGAATGAAGAAGGCAAGTTGCGCATCGGCATGACCACGCAAAACGTGATTACCTCGCAAGAAGTGAAAAACACCTTAATCGTGCCGACGATGGCGATTAAGAAACAAAAAGGCAAACGCGTGGTGCAGGTGTTACAGGCCGATGGCAAAGTAGAAGAACGCGACATCAAAGTCGGTCTGACCGATGGTTTGAATACCCAAGTTTTGTCTGGCTTGAAAGAGGGCGACAAAGTCATCATGGGCAGCATGAGCGCGAGTGAGAAATCGCAAGCCGTCCAACAAGGACAAGGTCGTCGTCCTAGCGGTGGCATGGGCCCGAGGTAAGCGCCATGGCGATGATAGAAATCAAAAACCTGAACAAGTATTTTGGTGAGGGTGAGAACCAAGTTCACATCTTAAAAGACATCAATTTGTCGGTAGAGCAAGGCGATTTTATTGCCATCATCGGTCAATCGGGTTCGGGCAAATCGACGCTGATGAATGCGATTGGCTGCTTGGACACGCCCAGTTCCGGTTCTTACCAAGTCGACGGTATCGAAACCTTGAACATGGAAGCCGACGATTTGGCGGCGCTGCGGCGCAAAAAGTTTGGTTTTATTTTCCAGCGTTACAATTTGCTGTCTAGTTTGAGTGCGCGTGACAACGTCGCGTTGCCGGCGGTGTATGCAGGTGTGGATGAGAAGCTGCGCCATGAGCGCGCAGTGCAATTGCTCACCGATTTGGGTTTGGGCGACAAAACCAATAATCTGCCCAGTGAATTGTCCGGTGGTCAGCAACAGCGTGTGTCGATTGCGCGGGCGCTGATGAATGGCGGCGAAATCATCTTGGCTGACGAACCGACCGGTGCGCTGGATTCGGCTTCGGGCGTGATGGTGATGGGCATTTTGCAAGACTTGTATGCAGAGGGCCATACCATCGTGTTGGTCACCCACGATGCCAAAATCGCCGATTACGCCAACCGTGTGATAGAAATCAAAGACGGTGAAATCGTTGCCGATGTCAGCAAAGAGGCGGTGAAGGCGCATGAGCCGCAAGCCAAATTGAAAGAGAAATCGACGTTTGGTTTTTACAAAGATCAAGTGGGCGAATCGTTCAAAATGGCGGTGCAAGCGATTATTGCGCACAAAATGCGCTCGCTGCTGACCATGCTCGGCATCATCATCGGCATCGCCTCGGTGGTGTCGGTGGTGGCTTTGGGGCGCGGCTCACAAGAGCAGATTTTGCAAAACATTTCTTCTATCGGCACCAATACCATCTCGATTTACCCGGGCTCAGGCTTTGGTGACCGACGCTCCAATAAAGTGAAAACCTTGGTGGTGGCCGATGCCGATGCCTTGGCCGAACAGACGTATGTCGACAATGTCACGCCCAGCGTCTCCACCAGTGGCTTATTGGTGTCGGGCAGCATCTCATTGACTGGCTCATTGACCGGTGCGGGCGATCAGTATTTTGATGTTAACGGCAAGAAACTGGCGGCAGGGCGTTTTTTCACCGAAGACGATGTTAAAAACAACGAATCGGTGGTGGTGATAGACCAAAACACGCTGAAACAATTGTTTGGAGAGGGCGAGCGGCCATTGGGCAAAGTCATTTTGTTTAACAATGTGCCGCTGAAAGTCATCGGCGTCACCGCGGTAGACACCGGCTTTGGTGCCAATGAAAACCTCAATATGTGGTCGCCTTACACCACGGTGATGAACAAAATCACCGGTGCGCGCAACATCAGTTCGGTAACAGTGAAAATCAAAGACAATGTGTCCACGCAAGTGGCCGAGCAAAGCATTACCGCCTTGCTGACCGCGCGCCACGGCAGCAAAGACTTTTTCACCCGCAACAGCGACTCGATTAAACAAACCATAGAATCGACCACCGGCACCATGACCATGTTGATTTCCAGTATCGCCTTGATTTCGCTGATTGTCGGCGGCATCGGTGTGATGAACATCATGTTGGTGTCGGTGACCGAGCGCACCAAGGAAATCGGTGTGCGCATGGCCATCGGTGCACGACAAATGAACATCTTGTCGCAATTCTTAATTGAAGCGGTGTTGATTTGTTTGCTCGGTGGTTTCATCGGCATTGCCTTGTCGGGTTTAATCGGCCTGATTTTCAACCAATTTGTCAGCAGTTTCCCAATGTCGTTCTCTAGCGGTTCCATCATACTGGCGCTGACTTGCTCGACTTTAATTGGTGTTGCCTTTGGCTATATGCCGGCGCGCAATGCCTCGAAACTGAACCCCATAGATGCTTTGGCCCATGATTAATATGCAAAAACACCCTTATTCTCGTTTACAGGCCGCTTGTGTGGCGGCTGTGTTAAGCCTAGGCTTGGCCGCCTGTCAAACCGCACAAATGCCTGAGCCTACTCGCGTGGAACAAGCACTGGCTTGGGATGAAAACGTGGCCGAACAATACTCGGTTGATGATGCATGGTGGCAGCAATACCACGATGCGCAATTGAACCAATTGGTCGCCACCGCGCTGACCAATAACATCGACTTGCAAAAAGCGGCCTTAACTGCCGAACAAGCCTTGTACAGTGCGCGTGCTGCCGGTACAGATTTGGTGCCATCGTTGTCGGGTTCTTTATCAGGCTCGACCTCGAAAAACATCAAAGACGGTGGCAACAGCTCGCGCAGCTACGGTGGTCAACTGGGTTTGTCTTACGAAGTCGATTTGTGGCAACGTCTGCGCGACAGTGCCGATGCCAAGGCTTGGGCTTACCGTGCCAGTGAGCAAGACATTGCCACCGCCAAATTAAGCTTGATCAATGCCACAGTAAACGCCTATTTTGAATTGGTGTATTTACAGGCCGCCATAGACAATGCCAACAGCAATATTCGCTCGTATCAAGAATTGCTGCGCATCTCCGATGCCAAATACCGCCATGGCAAAGTCGCTTCGATAGAGCCTGCGCAAGCCAAACAGGCGTTGGCCAGCACCGAGGCGACATTGATAGATTTGCAAAGCCAGCGCCAAAGCGCCGAGCAAACGCTGCGCAATCTGCTTAACTTGAAGCCGAATCAAAGCTTGGGTTTGAGCCTGCCGAAATTGTCTGGTTTGCAGCCTTTGGGCGTGAATACCAACGTGCCTTTGAGCGTACTTGCCAACCGTCCTGATTTGCGTGCGGCCGAATACACACTGCGTTCATCGTTTAAAGACTGGTCGGCAGTGCGCAAATCGGTGTATCCAAGCGTGAGCTTGGGCGCGAGCCTGTCTTCGTCTTCCAAAGATTTCAGCAAGGCGCTGAACGTGCCATTCTTGGGCGGCAATGTTGGCATTTCCTTGCCGTTTTTGAATTGGAACGAGCTCAAATGGAACATCAAATCGTCTGAAGCCCAGTACCAAGCGCAATTGCTGACGTTTGAACAAAGCATCAACAGCGCTTTGAACGAGGTCGATGGGCTGTATTACAGCTACCGCCAAAGCTTGGCCAATGAGCAAACCTTGGCCAGCAAACTCGCGGCCGAGGCCAAAATCAAGCAATATTATGCGGTGCGTTACAAACACGGTGCGGCCGAATTCAAAGACTATATTTCTGCCCAAACCAGTTACGACAGCGCTTATTTGGCGTGGTTAAATGGCCGTTATGCGCGTTTGCAAGCGGAAAACAAAGTCTACCAAGCGATGGCAGGGCGGTATCGCGCTGCTTCTTAATGCGCTTTATGTCTGAGTGTGTTAGCAGTCTGACAGCTTGTCAGGCTCAGCCAGCACCTCAAAAGCGGCCTGTAAGGTATTTACAGGCCGCTTTTGTCTGTTTTCTTCCTTTTATTCTGGCTTGGTGAGTGCCATCGTTATGGCTTTAAATGCGTTAATTTTCTGATTATTGGCATTTATTGCTTTTGCGTCTTTAGGGTCTGAGTGAGCATAAAGCGCGATTTGCAGCTTCAATCAGCCCGAGCAGCAGCGCTGCTACGCGCTATCAATCACTTATTCACAAATAAAACCTCTAAATCGGTTTATTACAGTCAATTCAGCTGCTTATCATGGACTAAGCCGCTGTGGCTGCTGCTGTGCCAGTGGTCATTTGTGCTTGCTTGAGCATGGGTGTTGGCGGTGTGGAACCATGACAGTGACCATCTATACTCAGTTTGGGCTTATTAAAATTTCATTGTTAATAGTGGTTTACCATCTTTACGAAATCAAACAAATGTTGTTATCCTAACATCAACAACAAAATAAGTTATCTGAATAACATGTCACTCTACAAACGCATCCAAGAGAATTTGCAACAGCTGACGCCGGCGATGAAAAAAATCGCCGATTACTTCCTCAGCAATTTTGACAATCTGTCGTTTGAATCGGCAGAAACCATCGCCAAAGAAGTGGGCGTGAGCAGCATCAGCGTCGGCCGCTATTTGCGCCAACTGGGTTTCCAAAACATGGAAGACTTCCGTTTGGAATTGAAAAGCCATTACAAAACCCATTGGTTTGTCACCGACCGCGTCAGCAATCACATGGAGCGTGAGCGTGATGAGGACTTGGCCGATTTGAGCCTGCGCCGCGAAATCCGCCATGTGGAGCAAGTTTTTGCCTTGCGCAACTCCGCCGCTTACCAACGCATCTTGCAACAGATTTTACAGGCCGATGCTGTCTACATTGTCGGCATCCAATCCAGCCGTGGCTTGCTGCATTATTTTTACAGCTTGCTCGAATACATGCGCCCGAATGTGCATTTCAGTGATGGCGGCTCGGGCGCTTACATCGATGCTTTGAACAATGGCCAACAAACGTTTTTGCTGACGGCCGACTTTCGCCATTACGCCGTGCACACCAAACGCTTGTGTATGGCAGCGGAAAATCTGCGCCTGCCATACGGTTTGATTACCGATGTGTATTGCCCATGGGCGCAGTCTTTGCACGGCCATGTGCTGACGCTGGAAACCGACATTCAACAATTTTGGGATTCGATGACGCCGGTGCTGTCTTTATTGCAGCATCTGCTGAACGATGTGGCCAGCCAATTGGGCGGCCAATTACAACAACGCATGGAGGTCAATAAACGCTTGCAAGACGCATTCAGACAATTTGAGGAATAGAACAATATGCATCACACGCACACACACAAACGCATCCCGAGCAGGGAGCACCACGATTGGAACATCGTGGAGCGCATCGCCATCGTCGACAACCAAGAGCCATTGGTGGCGGTGCCGAATGAAAGCCGACTCAAACAAGAGCCGATTTACTTTAAAAACCAAGTGCCGCACGCCATCAATCTGTGTGCAGCGCGCGCGAGCGTGATAGAGAAACTGCGCGAAGCGACGACGCAGCTGCCTGAGCACTTGGGCATCGTGGTTTTGGACGCGTGGCGTTCACGCGAGGTGCAACAAGCCTTGCAAGACCAAATTGGCGATGTCATCAAACAAACCTACCCACATTTGAGCGCAGACGAACAAAAAGCGATGTTAAAGCAGTTTGTTGCGCCCGTAGGCCCCGATTTTGTCAGCCCTCACCTGACTGGCGGCTCGGTAGATGTGACTTTGTTTGACCTCAATACCGGCGCGTATTTGGACATGGGTTCGGATTTCGATGAGCCTACCGATAAATCGTTTACCACCGCGTATGAAAACCAGCCTGAACATGTGGCGCATGCCAATCGCCGCACGTTGTACCACGCCATGCTCAGCGTTGGTTTCACCAACATCACCAGCGAGTGGTGGCATTACGATTACGGCAACCAATTGTGGGCGCATTATTCAGGCCGCGATTACGCCGTTTACGGTGCAGCAGAACAATTATAAACACACACAGATAGAAGATTGATAATGAGTAACTCTTTAAAGAAATCCCTGAGTTTCACCTCTTTGGTGACTCTGGGTACGGCCGGCGTCATCGGCTCGGGTTGGATATACACCACCAGTTCGTTTTTCACCGAATACACCGCCGGTGGCGTGGTTTTGGGCATGGTTTTGGCCTGTTTACTGGCCGGTTGCGTGGCCGTTGCTTACGCTGAATTGGCAGCGCAGTTTCCTCGCGCCGGTGGCGAGATTTTGTTCACGTTTATTGCGTATAACCGCAAATTGGCTTTTGTCATCGGCTGGTTGCTGATTGGCGCTTTCATCAGTTCGACCGCGTTTTACATGGCGGCGTTTGGTGGCTTGCTCAGCAAAGGCTTTCCGGCTTTAAAACCGGCTTTAGAAAGCGTGACCTTGTACAGCATTGCCGGCAGCGATGTGTATTTGTGGGGCTTGGTGGCCGGCGTGGTATTGGTGTTGGTGTTTTATTTGCTGAACAGCAAAAGCGTTGACGTCGGTGCGGGCACACAGAAGATTTTGTTTGGCATTAAAGTTTTGTTGGGTGTGGCTTTGGCCTTGGCCGGTATCGGTTTGGGCAGTTGGGACAATTTTACTCCGGCGTTTACCGCAGTCGGTGCCACTGAAACCGATGTGATGCACGGCGTGACCTCGACCATGCGTTTTGTGATTCCGGCTTTGACTTTCTTAACCGGCTTTAGCTTGGTGTCGTTGTTGGCCGAAGAGGCGCGCATTTCGCCTAAGAAAATCGGCGTGGCCATTGTGTTGACCATCTTCTTGGCCGGTGCGTATTACTGCTTGGTCTTGCTCGGTACGGCGATGATCATTCCTTGGCAAGATTCGGCGCAAATGGAATTTGGCGCGGTTTCTACCTTCACACACGCTGGTTATCCTGCTTTGGGCTATGCGGCGATGGGCATTGCCTTCTTGGGCATGGGCACGGGTTCTTTGGGCATGGCCATGGGTTGTTCACGCATTATTTTCGCCATGGGACGTGGTGGTTTGTTGCCAGCGTTCTTGGGCAAAGTGAATCAAAACGGCGTGCCTGCCAATGCCTTGACCATGACTTTAATCATCACCTTGGCTTTGGGTTGGTTGGGTAAGGGTGCGATGATTTGGTTCTTGGACACTGGTGGCGTGTATGTGGGCTTGTCTTGGGCCTTGACGGTGATGTGCATGTACAAAATCCGTCAAAAATACCCGAACAACAGCCGTCCTTACCAAGTGAGTGTGAAATGCTTGCCGTTTGTCGGTGCCTTGGGCGCGGTCGGCATCATCTTGATGACTTTGATTCCGGGCACGTCCATGTCTTTGAAACCGGCTGAATATGTGATTTTATTGTTGTGGGTGGTTTTAGGTGCGGTGATGTACGCAATCCAAACCAAAAACAACCACTTAAGCGATGATGAAGCCTTGCAAAACATGTTGGGCGACAGCTACGACGAAATTAAAAAATTGAAATAATCGCCAAGAGCGATTTAAATAAGCCCTGTTAAAGTCTTCAGTCCACTTTAACAGGGTTTTCTATTGTGATTTGACACCATTACTTTAAGCATTGAAAGACGCGCATGAACAAACTGTATTTTGAGCCCATGAAGTATGTGTTTGAACAAATGGCCGAGCGTGAGCTGTGGTCATTCAACATGGATTTGAACCATTTGAACACGCCCGTGGGCGTGGTGATGTACGGCTTGCCCGATTCGTTTGCCGAAGAAGACTTTAAACGGGTGGGCATGAGCGGCCTGAAAGAATTTTCGCAACGTCTGTTGGCACAAATGGCGTTTCCCAACATAGACGATGCGACGTGGGACGACGGTTGGTGGTGTTATGTGTTGGCCTTGGAATGGTTGCCGGTATTGGACGACGCTGATGAGCGCAGCGGCAACATCAACCGCATGTGGATATGGTTGGGCTATGATGAACTCGGCGAAGCGTGTGAATACCGCTTGCTGTGGACAGACCTAGAGTCGGACAGCCATGCCGAAATGATGTTGGGCGCACAAACCTTGGACGAGCAATTGATGAGCTCGCAGTTTTTCAGCAACGACATCCACAAAGCCGCTTACATAGACTTGGGCATCGTCTTGGCCGCCGTGGTTGAGTACTTGGGCAAACCTGCCACCGATTTTGCGCAGTGGCAATACCCATCGCAACTGGTGCCTGAGCCCAAGCCCGATGATTATGTGTCTTTATTGCAATTGCTCAACCCCAATACCGCCGCTGCGACCTTGGCACTAGCGGCCGAAGCCTTACACCAACGCTTAATCGTGGACGAGGGCATGAATGAAGGTGATTTGGCCGAATGGCTGTTCCATGAAAACGTGTTTCACCACGATTGGAAATTCGACGCCGACGATTTAAGCGAGGTATTGGCCGATTTGCTCGAGCAAGAAAGCTTTGAGCTGGCCGCGCCGGATGAGACTTATGGCGAAGACTTGTTCCCGTACGCACAACAAGCCTTGGCGGCGCAACAAAAACGGTTGATGAATTACCAAAACTACGGCGACAGTTACCACTTTTTTGTCTTGCCCGAATACCAAGTGGACACAGTATTGCAACTGAGCCAACGCTTGGGTTGTGATTTGGAGGCCTTGGCGTAAGCATTGTTGCTTCGATGTTTTCAATCTACAGCATAAGCGGCCTGTAAGCCTGAGAGGGGTTTACAGGCCGCTTGCGTGTGGGTTGTAAGTTGGGTTAAGGCTTTATATGGGTGGTATTAGTATAAATAAAGTTTAGATGCGGCCTGTAACAACTTGAGCTGTGATAACAAGCGGCCTGTAAACTGGATATTGGATTTACAGGCCGCTTATTAAATTGCAGAGCGTTTATGAAGTGTGAAACAAAAATCCTGCCAACACCGTATTAAGCCACATCGCCATCCACATACAACCATGCACCGTTTTCGCGCACAAAACGGCTGTGCTCTTGCAGTTTGTAAGCACGACCATTGATCTTATAGCGCGCCACAAAACTGACTTCGGCATGGTCGTCGTCGCTGTCGTGGGCAGACAGCACTGTTAAGCCCAACCACTGTGTGGGCTCAAAATCCAAGTGTTCAGGACGGGTAGACGGGTGCCATGTTTGCAGCAAATACGCGGCCTGCTCTTGCACAAATGCGCTGTAACGTGAGCGCATCAAGGCCTCGGCTGTGGGCGCAAGCGCTGCGCCACTGATGTAGCGGCCACAACACTCGGCAAACAGCACATTTTCTTGCCATTGGCATGGGCACAGTGCAGCGTTTTTGTTTTTGCTCATGTGTCAGCTCTTGAGTTGGTGGAAACGGCGGCCATTGTACGGCAGATAAGCGCCGCACCACAGCTTAAATCGCGGCAAAAAACTGCAACGGCTGTGTGAAAAATCAAGAAAATCCATCTTTTACAATGATGTACGTCAAGTGATGAAGCTCGGGCTTTAGGGCAAACAATGCTATAATTGTGCCCATTAATCAATGCAAACGCGCGTGCTGTAGCACAACAGGAGACGAAGATGAGTGGTGACACCATTAAGGTATTTGTGGGCTGCGACCCCAACAACTGTGATTTGGAACAAATGATGGTGTTGGATTACAGCATCCACAAACACACACAGCAACCGGTTGAAATTGTGTGGATGCAGTTGAGCCGCGATGACAACAGCGTGTGGTTTTCCGATCCACAAAACCAGCAAGGTTGGCGCACCGAGAAATGGGCCACGCCGTTTTCGGGTTTCCGCTGGGCGATTCCTGAATATTGTGGCTTTGAAGGCCGCGCCATTTATATGGATGCCGATGTGGTGGTATTGTGCGATTTGGCCGAATTGTGGAACCATCCTATGGCCGCCGGCGCGATGGTGGCGGGCAAGGGTGGTCAATACAATGCGCGTTTGTGCACCTGCGTGTGGGACAATGTTGAAGCCAAGAAACATTTGCCGGCTTTAAAAGACTTACAGGCCGACCCTGAAGGCCACCACAAATTGATGCAAAAATTAAAAGACCAGCCAAGTTTGGTGCAGCCATACCAAGACACCACTTACAATTGTGTCGATGGCGAGGATTTGCCGATAGAAAAAATCAAAATCCTGCATTACTCTGACATGGGCACGCAGTTTAGCCATGAATTCTCTTTCCCACGCTTGCAAGCCGAGGGTCAAAAGCACTGGTTTGATGGCGCGGTTATGCCGCATCCACGCGCAGATTTAAGCGAATTGTTCCGCCAGTATTACCACGAAGCCTTGGCGGCAGGTTATGTGCCAGAAAACTACCGTCATGCTGCGTTTGGCGCTTTCCCAAAAGCCACCCAAGTCAATTATTCCGGCAATGATGTGACGCGCCACAAAGAACAAAAATCGGCGTTGTCGCGCACATGGAAGAAAATCAAAAACAGCCTCAGTGGCAAGAAAGAGGGTTTTTCTTTAGACCATTAAGCCTGTTTATGTAATATATTTTATGCGGCCTGTAAGTGTTTACAGGCCGCATTTGTATTGGTTGCTGCTTGGTACACAAGCTGAACAGACAAGTGCACAAGATATGATGCTTGCTCAAGTTTGTCATCCATCTGAACAAATCACCTCACACTATTCATGCCTTTATCATTCGCTGTGTATGCCATTTGAGCAAATACACTGGTCAGTGTCACTGCCTTATGTCTATAATCCCAGCCGTGTGATGGTGCTCTTTGGTTCAGCTTACACGGCTGGCTGGTGCAGGCGAGGTATCGTTCTGTATGCCGAGCATGGTTGCATGGATAATTTAGCTCAATGGTAGAGCAGTGAACTCATAATTCATCGGTAGAAGGTTCGACTCCTTCAATTATTGCGAATAGCTTAGCGGTTAAAGCAAGACCCTATCCGGGTCTTTAGCGGTGGTTCGATTCCACCTTTGCAAACCTTGGGAGGCAACTCCCCCTATGGCAGTCTCATAGCAGTATCGTGTAATACCCCGCGGTCTGGGCCTGGTGTATTTGCAAGCGGCAGTGTTTGGGCTGTTTGTAAACGGGTTGTCTTGTCTGTTAACTGCAAAGTGCAGTGGCGGGCAGCAAAACACTGGCGGTGTGGCTGGTTTAGGCAAGATGTGAAACCCAGCACCGTCCGTATTTGCTGCTTCCTGCTGCACACACAGTCTGACCACAAGCCGATTTGGAAACACTTGGTTCAGGCCGCCCACATTTAAAGGATAAGCGCATGTTTTGGCAGTTGAAAATCAAAGTGTCACCGAGTGAACGGGTTATCGTGACCGACGATAATCGCTTATTGACGGTCTTGGCTGCTGGCGAACACCGCTTATCTACCTTGGGCAAACAGCTCAAAACCTTTAAAGACAGTACCGAGAATTTGCAAGTGTCGTGGTCGGGTTTGGCGCAAGCCTTGCGTTACCAACGCGATGTGTGTGAGCAATTCTGGCAAGTGGTCGACGTACCCGACGGACACATTGCCTTGGTCTGGCACCGTTATCAGCCTTTGCAAGTCTTGCAAGGTGGACAAACACACGCGTTTTGGCGGCCTGAACAAGGTGAGCTTCATGTGCACATCGTGCCCAAACAACAACATTGGTTGGACGAGTCTTTACAACAAACATTGCTGTTGTCTGCGCCTTTGCCCAAACCCTTGAAAGCCTATACCGTCAATGCCGATGAGCGCTTGTTGGTGCTTGAGCAAGGCAGTTTGGTGCGCATCCTCACGCGTGGGCAATATGTGTTGAATGTGGATGAGGCCACGGTCAAGGTTTTGTTTGCCTTGACCCAGCCGCGTTTGTATGCCGACACGCCACAATTGCAAAGCTGGGCCAGCGCAAGCCCTGACATCGTTGCGGCGCATTTTGAATGCTTACAGGCCGCTGCTGATGAATTGTTGCTGTGTACTTACCAACAGCAACTGCAACACATCATACAGCCCAATACCCAAGCGTTTTTTTGGCGCCAAGCGCACGAGGACATGACGGTAGAGCGTTTACCGTTGCCTGCCGATGGCCGCATCAATGAAGCGGTGTTGGCGCAATTGCAGGCAGTGAATTTTCAGCAGCGAGCGGATTTCAGTGCCATGGTACAAACGGTGATGGTGCCGGCCAAACACCAAGCCGTGTTCAATACCGACCATCAGCATGAGCAGATTTTGGAAGCGGGCAGCCATTATTTTTGGCATTTGCACCAAACCCAGTCATGGCAAGTGGTGGATTTGCGCGTGCAAACCGTCGAAGTGAGCGGACAAGAATTGCTCAGTGCCGACAAAGTCACCATTCGCGTCAATGTGGTGTGCAATTACCATGTCACCGACAGCAGTGCTTGGGCGCAACTGTATGCCAAGGCCAGCGATTACCTGTATCGTGAATTGCAATTTGCGGTACGTGCCGTGGTGGGCAGTCGCAGCATAGACGAATTGTTGGCGGACAAACAAGCGGTAGACGAGGCCTTGATGGCACATGTGTTGCAACAAAATATCCTCGGCATCGCCATAGACAGCATGGGCATGAAAGACATCATCTTGCCGGGCGAAATCCGCCAAATTTTAACCAAAGTGGTGGAAGCGGAAAAATCAGCACAGGCCAATAACATCCGTCGGCGCGAAGAAACCGCTGCCACGCGTTCGCTGCTCAATACTGCCCGGGTGATGGAAGAAAATCCGACCGCTTTGCGTTTGAAAGAATTGGAAACCTTGGAAAAAGTCACTGAGAAAATCGACAAAATTTCGGTGTTTGGTGGCTTGGATGGGATCTTGAATGGCTTAATCAATATCCAAACCCCAAACAAAAATCAATAACACCCCTCGTGTGTGTGCGGGTGGTTTGAGTTTTGTTTGGTGTGAAATGCAGCAAAAAGCGCTGGTGAGGTAAGCTGGCGCTGATTCAGTTGGTTTGGGCCTGCTCGGCAAAACTTACGGCCGTCATCTCATCTGGCAAGGCTTCCAGTGCGTTCAGATAGCTGTTTAAGAAGATGATTTGTTTGGTGATGTCCAATTGCATGATCAATTCTAAGCAAGTGGTTTTGTTGCAATGGTCTAATTGCCTCAGCATGGCAATGATGCGTTCGGGGGTACTCAAACCCGGCCGTTTTCCCTGTAGTAGCCTCAGATTTCTCATAATCATTCTTTTTATTGATTTTTAATGTGAACACATCATAGTTTCTATTGTGACAGAATGAAAATTGATTTATTTAAAATGTGTAATAAATATATGTATTTGTACACTAAATCCTTATCAATTAGAGATATGGGGTAATCGGATGATTTTAAAGGGCTTTATCAATAGATGATAAATTCTTGATTTCAGTATTAATTGCTTTGAATTATTATGCTAATAGGATAATTTTATCCTTGAGCTGGAACTTTAGGGTTAAGGTCTAATATTTTGGTGGTTTTGCCCATTTATGATGCAACATCTTTGCCGCGTCAAAGAGCACAATGGGTGTCATGACGCCGCTTATACAGTCACCGCTGCAGATGTTTTGCGCGCGGTCAGGATGCGACTGTGCAAAAATGTGTAGTTTAAACGTCTTCTTAATCCTGTCCAAAAGGTTGTCACCGTGATGAAATTGCCCAAGCTTACCTTAAGACAATTGCACATTTTTGTCGCCATTGCCGAGCAAGGTTCCACCACGGCGGCGAGCACAGTCATTGCTTTGTCGCAATCGGCAGTGAGTGCGGCCTTAAATGAATTAGAGCGTTTGATGGACACGCAATTGTTCGATCGTGTCGGCAAACGCTTGGTGCTAAATGAAAGCGGGCGCTTGCTGTTGCAACACGCGCGGCCTTTATTGGATTTGGCTGAGCAATTGGAAACGGCATTGGACGACGACAATAAGGTCTTGCACAGTGTGCGTTTGGGCAGCACCACCACCATAGGCAATTATGTGTTGCCGAAATTACTGCAGCGTTTGGCTGCAAACGTGGCCATCACCCCGCTGTGGAATACCGAGGTGCGCATCCTCAATACCGCCGACATCTGCCAACAAGTGGCGCAATTTGAATTGGACATAGGCTTAATCGAAGGGCCGTGTTTGGACCCTATGCTGCAAGTGCACCCATGGCGCAGCGATGAAATGGTGGTGGTGTTGGCGCCGACGCATGCGCTGGCGACACAGTTGCAACACCCTGAAACAGTCGATGTGACTCAGTTACAGGCCGCTACTTGGTTGTTGCGAGAACAAGGCTCAGGCACACGAGTCATTGCCGACCAAATGCTGTTGCCGGTATTGGGGCAATATGCCAATGCTTTGGAATTGAGCAGCTCCGAAGCCATCAAACGCTGCGCCATCTTGGGTTTGGGCTTGGCCTGTTTGTCGCGCTGGGTGGTGGAAGAAGAATTGCTTACAGGCCGCTTAATGGTGTTGGAACACGTCTTTCCAGTCACTACCCGCATGTGTTCGTGGATTTGCCACCAAAACAAACACCTCAATCAAACCTTACTCAATGTGTTACACAGTTTGGACTGCGTAAAATCTACCTAAAAATACGGTTAATATAACCATATAAATTCGTTTTATCACTTAATTATCTTCATCTACACTGTCAACACGATGAAAAGAGTGTTGAAAAATGGCATATTTTGATAAAAAAATGATTTTAGGTTGGACAGCGATGGTGGCCATCGCTGTGGCTTGCTTGTGGGCGAGTCAATGGTCGTGGCTGCAAAGCCATGGTGTGAGTGCGCTGATTTTGGCAATCGTGGTCGGCATCGTGTTGGGCAATGTCACCAGCACACGCGTGCAACAGCGTTTGGACACCGGCATTGCCTCGGCCAAACACCATGCTTTGCGCTGGGGCATCATACTGTATGGTTTTAACATTACCTTCCAAGACGTGTTCAGCATAGGCTGGGCCGGCGTGGCCACCGATGTGGTGGTGATTTTGACGGTGTTTTTCACCGGTTTGCTGTTGGGCACCCGTGTGTTCAAACTGGACACCAATGAAGCGGCCTTAATCGGCGCTGGCAGTGCGGTGTGCGGTGCGGCGGCGGTCTTGGCCACTGCGCCGGTGATTAAGGCCAAAAGCGAGCACATTGCCGTGGCCGTGGCCACGGTGGTGGTGTTTGGTACGCTCAGCATTTTCTTATACCCAGTATTGCTGCAACAAATGGTAGCGCAGAGCTGGATAGACGGCCAACCGGTCTTGCAAGGCTTGTTCATCGGTTCTTCGGTGCACGAAGTGGCGCAAGTGGTGGCGATAGGCAAGGCGATAGACCCGCACACTGCGCAAATGGCGGTGATTGTGAAAATGGTGCGGGTGATGATGTTGGCGCCGTTTTTGATGCTGGTGATGTGGGTGTTTGCCCGTTTTCTGCCCAGCACAAACCAACAGGCCGCGAGCAGCAAAACTGGTATCACCATTCCATGGTTTGCGTTTGGCTTTATCGCGGTCGCGGGTTTGAACTCTTTACACCTGTTGCCGGCGGCGCTGCTGCATGGTTTGCAAGCTTTGGATGTGTTGCTGTTGTGTACGGCGATGGTGGCCTTGGGTTTTACCACCCAAATCAGCGTCATCCGTAAAGCTGGCATCAAACCGATGTTGTTGGCGACGGTGTTGTTTGTGTTGTTGTTGAGCTTGTCCAGCCTCAGTGTGTATTTATTAAACCCATATTATTAAGCGAGATGTCCTCTGCTCGACTGGATTGAAAGCCATCAAACTTGTTTGGTGACTTGCTTGTTTTGTAGATTTGTTGGAAGTTTTATTTTCAAAAGACACATGCGGCCTGTAAACGAAAAACCACGGCAGTGTGGCCGTGGTTTTGGGGTGTGTGTGCAGCTTGGTTTACAGTCCGCTTACTTGCTTAAATCAAGTCTTCCAATTGGGCTGCGTATTCGCGCACGTTTTGGGAGATTTTCATCGAGCAAAATTTGGGTCCACACATAGAGCAATAATGTGACGTTTTTTGCGCTTGCTTTGGTAAGGTTTCATCGTGCATTTTGCGTGCCGTTTCTGGGTCTAGCGACAAATTGAATTGGTCTTCCCAGCGGAATTCAAACCGTGCTTTGGATAATGCATTGTCACGCACTTGCGCACCGGGGTGGCCTTTGGCCAAATCGGCAGCGTGGGCGGCAATTTTGTAGGCCATTAAACCGTCTTTCACGTCTTGCTTATTCGGTAAGCCCAAATGCTCTTTCGGCGTGACATAACACAGCATGGCGGTGCCATACCACGCGATGTTGGCAGCACCAATCGCACTGGTAATGTGGTCGTAACCGGGAGCGATGTCGGTGGTGAGTGGCCCCAAGGTGTAGAACGGCGCTTCAAAACACGCGGCCAATTGTTCATCCATATTGGCGCGTATCATGTGTAAAGGCACGTGGCCGGGGCCTTCTACCATCACTTGCACATCGTGTTGCCATGCGCGTTGGGTCAATTCACCCAAGGTGCGCAACTCGCTGAATTGCGCCGCATCGTTGGCGTCTTGTAGGCAGCCGGGGCGCAAACCATCGCCCAAGCTGAAGGCCACATCGTAAGTCTTCATGATGTCGCAAATGTCGTCGAAATGCTCGTACAAGAAGTTTTGCTTGCCATGCGACAAACACCACTGCGCCATGATGGAGCCACCGCGTGAGACGATGCCGGTTAAGCGTTTGGCGGTTAAGGGCACGTATTCCAATAACACACCGGCGTGGATGGTGAAATAGTCCACGCCTTGTTCGGCCTGTTCAATCAAGGTGTCGCGGAACAATTCCCAAGTCAAATCTTCGGCCACGCCTTGCACTTTTTCCAAGGCTTGGTAAATCGGCACCGTGCCTACGGGTACAGGTGCGTTGCGGATAATCCATTCACGCGTTTCGTGGATGTTTTTGCCAGTAGACAAATCCATGATGGTATCGGCACCCCAACGCGTGGCCCACGTCATTTTCGCCACTTCTTCATCTATGGACGAGCCCAGTGCCGAATTGCCGATATTGGCATTCACTTTCACCAAGAAATTGCGCCCAATGATCATCGGTTCGGTTTCGGGGTGGTTGATGTTATTGGGGATGATGGCGCGACCGGCAGCCACTTCTTGGCGCACAAATTCTGGCGTGATGTCGGCAGGAATGAGCGCACCCAAAGGTTGACCGACATGTTGCTGCTGCAACACTGCATCGCGCACTTGGTAACGGTGCATGTTTTCACGGATGGCGATGAATTCCATTTCAGGCGTGATGATGCCTTGTTTGGCATAGTGCATTTGGGTGACGTTTTTACCGGCTTGGGCGCGACGCGGCAGACGCAAGTGTTCAAAGCGAATGTCGTCCAAAGCTTGGTTGGCCAAGCGTTCGCGGCCGTAAGCCGACGATTGCGCGTCCAATTGCTCGGTGTCGCCGCGCGCTTCTATCCAAGCCGCACGCAGCGCTGGCAAGCCTTGTTGTAAATCTATGCTGACTTCGGGATCGGTGTATGCGCCTGAGGTATCGTAGACCAAGACGGGCTCGTTTTTGCCACCGCCCAAATGTTCAGGTGTGTCGGCCAAATGAATGGCGCGCATGGGCACACGGACATTGGCTTGCGAACCGATGACATAGTTTTTCTGTGAGTTGGGGAAGGCGAATTGGTGGGAGGTGGTTTCCGTAGCTGCAGACAAGCACGGCGTGATGGTAATGTGTTGATTCATACACTTAGCCTTATGTAACGTGGTGAATGAATCAAGCTCACGCAACATCAAGACATGTGCAGACACACAAGGCGCATAAGCGGCCTGTAAACACATGAAATAAAGAAGCTGCGTCACTTGATTCCTACGCTGGTACTAACCAGATCAGGTTCAACGGCATCCGCATTTTTGATGCGATCTCAGCTTGCAACACAAGCACGCCGTCAAGTCGACAGGTGGCAGTGTAGGGGCTGGCGCGGCTTTTGTCCAGTTGCTCAGGCAGGAAGAGGGTGGATGAATCAGGGTAAGGACGGCAGATGGGCAAGCAGAAAAAGCCAGCGGCACCGATAAGATGAGGGGTAATCGGTACAGCTGGCTGGGAATGGATTTCGTGGCCATGAATGGTTTTCACGACCCAAGTTTAGAATTGTTAACGTAATCCTCTTCCATTAAGGGGATGATGTTAGTAATCCCTGTCTGATTGGTGTTAGATTTTTAAGGTAGCACCCACATCTTGGATTTTACGACGTGCCATCGCCAAGTTGGCCTTGTTGATGTCCAATACCGCGTACACAAATGCCCCTTTGACCGCAGGAATCAGGTAAATGATGTGGTATTGCTTGCCCAAGGTAATCAAAATATCGGTGATGTAATCGTCCAAACCCAAAATTTCCATGGTTTTCAATTTAGAACGCACCACTTCGGTGTTGCCGGCTGAAGCCATTTCCAAATTCAAACCTGTGCCTGCTGATTCCAACATCATGCCGCTTTTGCTGTCGACGATGCTGCAACACAGTGCGCCGTCCAAAGTCATGATGTCGTTTAATATCTCTTTAGCGTTTGCCATAATTGTTTCCTTAAGGAGGGTTAAGTGCATGAATGCTTTGATTCATGCAAGGTTTGACGGTGTGTTGCTTCGATTTGGCTGAATAAGGCCTCCAGTAAAAGCAATACATCGTTTTTTTCACGCGCATCTATGCTCAAAATAGGCGCGTTGATGTGAAATTTTTGTAAGATTTTCCAATAATCTTTGGACTTGTAATGGGCACTGACGTCTCCGTGGGTCAGGCCCAATACCATCGCCACCTGTTCTTTTTGTAATATGGGCAAGAACGCTTGCAAAAACTGTTCGGTTTCATGCAAAGCATTGTCACGGTGGTTGTTGGCCAATAACACGATGCCGATGACGCCATCGGACAACATGTCCCAAATAAAGGAAAACCTCACTTGCCCAGGCAAACCATACAAACGCAAGCGGTTGTTCAGATAAGCCAAATGGATTTCCCCATAATCAAACGCCACGGTGGTATGGGTCTTGCCTATGTCTTCTATGTCGGAAGCCCTCACATCGGTATACACCGTAGGAATATCGCTGATGCTATTGATGGCGGTGGTCTTGCCCGTACCCACATCACCTGCAAAAAGCACTTTGAATTTCTTTAACATGCCTCATACTTTCAGTGTGTGTTTACTTGATGCCCAAGTCTATGCGACATCCTTGTATTTCAGATAAGCTTAATGTGGAGGTAATCTGCGTGGTTGGAGGCGGCTTAAGGTCACTGTCCAAACCGGTGTGCACCAAGCAATCATTGAGCAAGCAGCTGTTCAAAAACCCCATGCATTGCTCATGCGACAAATGAAATTTCTTTTTCATTTCTTGAATGCTGATGGCTTGTTGTGCCATTAAGGTGCACAAACGCAGGTAGATATGATCGGTTTTCAGCTGACCAAAGTCGGGATAATGGGTGATGAAAAATTGGCTGTTGTCGGCCACAGGTACCAATAATTGATGGCGAAGTTGCTGGCCTATCAGCCACAACAATCTGTCCAAAAAATGTGGGGTAAAACTGCGTTCCAATTGTTTGCTGGCATCGGTTTTGATGGCCAACACCGTGCCGCCCAATTTGAGTTTGTCGATTAAGGACAACAGCGTTTTGTTGCTGTCGTTATACTGGCTTTTATCGGCAGCAGAGACATGAAACAAATCGGCAGGGAAATTCAAAATCAGATTTTGTAATGGCGTTTTCAGCGCAAACAAGCCGTCTTTCAATACCGGTTGCAACAGCAATTGCGCCAGCTCAGTCAGATTGGCGAACGGTATTTCACTTGCTGTCACTGGTTTGCTTTGCGGCGCTTGTTCTAGCTTCAAATAGCTGGATAACAATTGCTGCATATTGTCGGTGCTGATGTCCAAACTGATGCAAGGAACTGATGCAAGGATGCCCCATATGACCGCCTTGCTGCTCATCGCTGATGAAAAACAGCATGGGCGTGTTGGCATCTTTGGGCTGTTGCAGCAAGACATGCGCAAAAGGGGAGGAAACTGGCAGAAACAACAAATCAGCAGCAAGGCCACGGCTGAAACGCACATCCACAGACATGGATTGGCTTACCGCAGTGATTTTGTCTTTGAGCAAGGCTTCGTTTGGCAGCGTTAAGCTGAGAAACGAAACCCTGATAGTGGTCTTATCCATTACTCTCGTCATTACCTACCAAGCAATCGACCATTTTTAAATGCTTTGTACCTACATTAAAAAAACATTTAAAAATAATCACTATTAATCACTTGAATTTCCTATCGAAATTCAACTTTAGGCATTGTACTTTACAATGGATATAATCTCAAGTTTTATTCTAATTTGATATTATTGCCATTGGTTATTTAATGCTTGCTGCTGTAAAAGCCATAAAAAAGCGGCCTGTAAACTTTTACAGGCCGCTTGCTATGCGTGTGAATACAATCAGCTAAGGTTTAATACCCATCAGCTTTTTTTGCCGCCATTGCGATTGGGTTTGCTGGGCTTTTTGCGGCTGTTGCGCTTGGCTGCTTTGCTGGTGGTGGTTTTCTCCGCACCACTGGCGCTGTTGCTGCTGGCGCTGACCCCTTGGGCGCTGCGGCGGGCTTTGCGCGATTTGGGTGGGCGCGATTGCGCTACTTGGTTCGCGGCCGCACGACTGGTTTTGCGGCGCTTGCTGCTGGCGCTGGATTCATCCGTGGCGCTGGTTTTGTTGTTCTTGCTGCGGTTGTCGCTGCGGGTTTTGCGTTCGCCTTTGGCCGATTTGCCACCGCCAGACACCAAGCTTAAGTCTATCTTGCCAGTATCTAAATTGGCGCTGGCCACTTTCACCACCACCGCATCGCCCATTTTGAAGACCACGCCGCTGCGTTCGCCTTCTATGGCCATGATTTCAGGGCGGTAGTTGAAATAGTCTTCGCCCAAATCACTGATGTGCACCAAACCGTCGATGTACAAATCGTTTAAGGTCACGAACAAACCAAAATTGGTGAGGCCAGAAATGCGGCCTTCGTACACTTCGCCAACTTTGTCTTGCATGTAATACGTCTTGAGCCAATTTTCCACCCCTTTGCTGGCCTCGTCGGCACGGCGTTCGGTGTAAGAAGTGTGCGTGCCCAAGCCCGGCCATGAATCGACTTGGTATTTTTCACCCAACAGCACCGCTTTGATGGCGCGGTGTACGGTTAAGTCGGGATACCGGCGTATTGGCGAAGTGAAATGGGTATAGGCTTGGTAGGCCAAGCCAAAGTGACCATCGTTCTTCGCTTCGTACATCGCTTGCTGCATCGAGCGCAGCAACATCACTTGCAACAATTCCTTGTCAGGGCGGCCTGTAAACTGTTCGGCCAGCGTGGCATAGTCTTTCGGAGTGGGGTTGTCACCACCGCCCAATACCAAACCAAACAAGGCCAGTTGCGTGCGCAAGGTTTCCAATTTCTCAGGCGTTGGGCCTTTGTGATTGCGGTACAGCGATGGGTGTTTGCTCTTGAGCAAGAATTCCGCCGCACACACGTTGGCCGCCAGCATGCATTCCTCAATCAAGCGGTGGGCTTCATTGCGTACCACAGGGACGATGCGGTCGATTTTGCCATTGTCGTTGAACACCATTTGCGTTTCGACGGTATCGAATTCCATCGCGCCGCGTTGTTGGCGTTTTTTAAACAGCTTTTGGTACAACTGGTACAAGGTGTCGATTTGCGGTTTCAAATCGTGTTGCTCACCTGATTCTATCCATTGCCACACTTGGGTGTAGGTCAAGCGCGCATGCGAACGCATTACCGCAGGGTAAAACTCATACGATTTCACATTGCCCATATTGGTGATGACCATGTCACACACCATGCACAAACGCTCCACATCCGGATTAAGCGAACAAATGCCATTGGACAGGTTTTCTGGCAACATCGGAATGACACGGCGCGGGAAATACACGCTGGTGCCGCGTTCGCGTGCATCGATGTCGATGCCATCGCCATCTTTGACATAGTGGCTAACGTCAGCAATCGCCACCACCAAACGGTAATTGCGACCGATTTTCTCGGCATATACCGCATCGTCAAAGTCGCGCGCGGTTTCGCCGTCTATGGTGACCAAAGGCAAGTCGCGCAAATCAACGCGGCCTTTGCGCTCAGCAGGTTTGACCTTATCCGGGATTTTACCGGCTGCTTTCAAACAAGCAGGTGAGAATTTGTGCGGCAAATGGTGTTTGCGCACCGCAATCTCGATTTCCATGCCGCTGTAGGCATAGTCGCCCAAGACTTCGATCACTTTACCAGTGGCAGGCAGATTTTTTTCAGGATAGCGCGTTAATGCCACATTGATGACTTGACCATCTTTGGCATCCCCAATGCTTTTGGCATCCAAGACGATGCTTTGCGAGATGCGTTTGTCTTCCGGTATGGCCACGGCGATGTCGCCTTCTTTGGCCAAACGCGCCACCACCGAGGTATTGGCTCGTTCGATGATGTCCAGCACTTGCCCCTCACGGCGACCGCGTCTGTCCACGCCTACAGGCCGCACCGTCACCACATCGCCATGCATCAGGCCGCGCATTTGGCGTTCATACAATACCAAATCGGTATCGCCTTCTTTTTTTTCTACCGGCACTGCAAAACCAAAGCCATCGCTGTGCGCTTCAATGCGGCATTTGACCAAAGCCAGCTTCTCCGCCACACACACCAAACCACGGCGGTTGATGTGAACCTGACCATCTCTGACCATCGCACCCAAGCGACGGCGAAAAAATTCCATCTCATCTTCACGAATTGACAACACCGTGGCCAATTCTTCCGTGCTCACCGGCACGCCTTTTTTCTCTAATAATTCAATCACCCACTCACGACTGGGGAGTGGATCGCTGTATTTTTCTTGTTCACGCGCAAGAAACGGATCTTGGGCGCGTAAATTATTTTTTCTTTTTGTCATTGACTTTCTCAATAAGAAAACTATAATGCGGACTTCGCAATAAAACGCATTGTGCATCAAATTTGCGTTTTCATCTATGCCCAGGTGGCGGAATTGGTAGACGCGCATGGTTCAGGTCCATGTGCCAGCAATGGTGTGGAAGTTCGAGTCTTCTCCTGGGCACCAAAGATGTTTTAACTCTCAAGCAGTTGCAGGGTGTTACCAGACTCTGTCATCAAATTATTTCAAACAAATATTTCTTAAATTCAGGTGAGTTTTTTTGACACAAGTTCAAAATAGCGCCGCTTGTATGTTGCGTACCGCTGTCTTTGTCTGCGTGATGACCGAATAAGTTCAATTAAGATGTGATTGTGCAAACCTGCGCCAGTGTGTTTGGCAGTTTCTCATGACTTTACAGGCCGCATATTATGGGGATTGCGTAAGCAATCGTTTGAATGAATTTTAAATTGCAGGCATGTGAAAGCCCACCGCTGATGGCAGAGGTGGGCTGAGTAGGTAACACTATAGGATATAGAATGCGTTTTAATAAAAATAAATGACCAAACCTTTATTAAAATGTATCCAGTCGCACTGAATAGCTGACCAAGCTTCCCAAGTTTACAAGGCCAATATGGGAGGCAACTTCACTGATTAGGAGTCTTCGTTGCGAGGCTCGTTTCAAAGACAAGTTGATTATAGCCAAAATAAATATTAAGTCAAATCAAGTACCTTATTCATACACGAAACACAGGCTTACAGGCCGCATCTTGCTAATGTAGGTATGTCATTGCAGCGAGAGCATCGCCCCCAGCATGGTGTTGAAGCAGTGGGTGGCTGATGTGGTGGGTGTTGCCAAAGTGATGTCATGATGTATTGGCAATGATTCACAGCAAGCTGGTATCAAGACAGTGTTTTTTGTTGCAATGCAAACAAGAGTGATTTAACTTTGTTGCAATAATTTTTGATTTATTTGGCTGTTTTAAATATGAAATACCAATTTTGTGTAAATACAGATTTATTTTTGATACAAAATGTTGATATTGTGCCTGAATAGGTTTTATTGCGTATGGATGACTTCAGGATGCTTGAATAAACTCATATGGAGTATTAGTATGGTCTTACTACTTCGACACCAGTGGGGAGTATGCATCGTGCAAGGAAAGAAATATTGGCCAGTGAAACAGCAATTTTCAGCCGAAGATAAGGTGTATTATCAAATCATGGAATTTGAAGCCCGAGGTGAGCCCAAGCCGTATGTGGATGAGCAGGCGAGTGTGCTGATGTTTGAGGC
The DNA here is from genome assembly GCF_001457815.1 of Vitreoscilla massiliensis. GTDB lineage: Bacteria > Pseudomonadota > Gammaproteobacteria > Burkholderiales > Neisseriaceae > Vitreoscilla > Vitreoscilla massiliensis. The sequence continues at coordinate 797,968 of NZ_LN898221.1, read as the reverse complement.
GTTCAATGATGCCATCAATTATATACGCGAGCGCAATCTCAGACAGTTGCTCAGCTAGGTGCAACAGACAAACGCCAATAAAGCCACGAATGAGTGGCTTTTTTCATGTCTGTATGGCGGCAAAACCGCCTACACAAAGGCTTACAACACCGATTCTACCCAACGCACAATTTCGCCCACAGGCATGGCGCCTGATACGCGGGCGATTTCTTGTCCTTCTTTGAACACTGCCATGGTAGGGATGCTGCGTATGCCATACGGTGCGGCGGTTTGTGGATGGGCTTCGGTGTCTAATTTGCACAATTGTGCTTTGAATTTTAAACGCTCAGCGGCCTCAGCAAAAGCGGGCGCCATCATTTGACACGGGCCACACCACGGCGCCCAAAAATCCACCACCACGGGAAATTGGCTGCGCTGGATGTGGCGCGCAAAACTGTCTTGGTCTAACACCACCGGCTTGCCGGTGATCAAGGCTTCCTTGCAATGGCCGCACACGGGTTGCTCGGTGAGTTTCTGTACGGGCACGCGGTTGGTGGAATGGCAGTGGGGGCAAACACAGTGCAGGGTTTCGTTCATGGTGATTCCTTTAAGGTGTGAACCTTGGCTTGGGCGGGCAAGATTGTTTTCAAGATGGTTTAAATAAAAAGGCATGGCGCCAGCATACGCAGTTTACAAGCGGCCTGTAAACTGGGTTTAACTGTGTTTACAGGCCGCTTATCTGTGGCAGCGCACAAAATAATCAAGACGGTAGTGTGTTTGGTGTGGTTAAGTCTGGAAGCGGGCATTATAATCTCTCCTTTTATTCAGGAATGCCCAACGTGTTGCAACAACATGCCGACAAGCTCAAGCAATTAATCGCGCCCCATTATCAAGGTGAAGTGGAACAATTTGCATCTCCAAGCGATGCCTATCGCATGCGTGCTGAGTTTCGGGTCTGGCATCAAGAGGGCAAACCTTATTATGCGGTTTACACCACCGACAATCCTGAAGGCAAACGCCAAGTTCAAATCATAGACAGTTGGCCGATTGTGCACGAGTCCATCGCCGCCATCATGCCGAAATTATTGGCGGCAGTAGCGGGCAATACCGTGTTGACGCACAAATGGTTTCAAGTGGAATTCTTGGCCACTTTAAGCGGCGACATGTTGATTACCTTGGTTTACCACCGCGCTTTGGATGCTGAGTGGGAAGCCGCTGCGCGTGCATTAGCAGCCGAATTGGGCGTGTACATCATCGGTCGCAGCCGCAAACAAAAAATCGTGTTAAGCCAAGATTATGTAACCGAAGCATTGAATGTGGCAGGCCGCACCTATCGCTATCGCCAAATCGAAGGCGGCTTTACCCAACCGAATGCGTGGGTATGCGAAAAAATGCTGGCGTGGGCGGTAGATGCGGCCGGTGACAACGACCGCGATTTATTGGAATTGTATTGTGGCAATGGCAATTTCACCTTGCCCTTGTCGCGTTGTTTCCGCCAAGTCTTGGCCACAGAAATCTCCAAAACTTCGGTACAGGCCGCTGAATGGAGCATTGCCGAAAACAGCTGTGACAATATCAAAATCGCGCGCTTGTCGGCGGAAGAATTGACCGAAGCCATGAATGGTGTGCGCGAATTTCGCCGTTTGCAAGAAGCTGGCATTAATGTGGCCGAATACGATATTTCGACCGTGTTTGTCGATCCTCCACGCGCCGGCATAGACGACGACACCTTGAAAATGTTGCAAGGCTTTGAGCGCATCATCTACATCTCGTGCAATCCTTTGACGCTGGCCGACAATTTAAACACCTTAGCGCAAACCCACCGCATCACCAAAGCGGCGGTGTTTGATCAATTTCCACACACCCACCATGTTGAGGCGGGTGTTTTGCTTGAGCGCGTGTAAGCGCCCGGAAAGAAGACGATGCTGACATCCCAACAATACCAAGATTTGGTCGCCCAAGGTTATAACCGCATTCCGTTGGTACAAGAATTACTCGCCGATTTGGACACGCCGCTGTCTTTGTACATGAAATTGGCCAACAAGCCGTTCAGTTATTTGCTCGAATCGGTTGAAGGCGGCGAGCGTTTTGGTCGCTATTCTTTCATCGGTTTGCCTTGTCACACCTATTTAAAGGTGCGGGCTTACCATACCGAAGTGTATGTGCAACACCAATTGACCGAAAGCCATGACGGCAATCCGCTCGATTTTGTACAAAGCTATATGGATCGGTTTAACACGCCTGAAATCCCGAATTTGCCGCGTTTTACTGGCGGTTTGGCCGGTTATTTTGGTTATGAAATCAACCGCTATGTCGAAAGCCGCTTGGGCAAATACGCCGAAGCCGATCCTGTGGGCGTGCCCGACATCATGTTGATGCTGTCGCAAGAATTGGCCGTTATCGACAATTTAACCGGCAAAATCCATTTAATCGTCTACGCGAATCCTGAAGAAGCGAATGCCTACAATAAAGCCCGTGGCCGCTTGGAAGACTTGCGCACGCAATTGCGCCAAAGCCCAGCCTTGCCTTTGTCTTTGGGCGGCGCGCGCAGTGAGCCAGTGAGCGAAATCAGCCAAGCTGATTACGAAGTGATGGTGGAAAAAGTGCGCGACTACATTTTGGCTGGCGATTGCATGCAAGTGGTGCCTTCACGCCGCATGGCCATGCCGTTTACCGAGCAACCCATCAATATGTACCGCGCCTTGCGCACCTTGAACCCATCACCGTATTTGTTCTATTACCACATGGACGATTTCTACATTGTCGGCTCGTCGCCTGAGATTTTGGTGCGCCGAGAAGGCGATACCGTGACCGTGCGCCCGATTGCCGGCACACGCAAACGTGGCGCCAATGCGGCCGAGGATGCGGAGTTGGCACTGGACTTGCAACAAGATGCCAAAGAAGTGGCAGAACACGTGATGTTAATCGATTTGGGCCGCAACGATGTCGGTCGCATCAGCCAAACCGGCACGGTGCGCGTCAGCGACAAAATGATCATCGAAAAATACTCACACGTGATGCACATGGTATCGAATGTAGAAGGTTTGTTAAAACCCAATACCAGCAATATGGACGTCATCAAAGCCACTTTCCCAGCCGGCACCTTATCCGGCGCCCCGAAAATCCGTGCGATGGAAATCATCGAAGAATTGGAACCTTCCAAACGCGGCGTTTACGGTGGTGCAGCAGGGTATTTGAGTTTCAGTGGGGACATGGACTTGGCCATCGCCATACGCACCGCCGTCATCCGCAATGAAACCTTGTACATCCAAGCGGGTGGTGGTGTGGTGGCTGATTCGGTTCCAGAAATGGAGTGGTTGGAAACCTGCAATAAATCCATGGCGGTGGTGAAAGCCGCGCACATGGTGCAAGACGGATTGGACAAATAAGCAATGAAGTGGCAAGACTTAAACCAACAGTTTCTGGTGGCAACGGAAACCATACAACACATACAGCCTGACAATTGCGCTTACCCGCTGGAATTGTTGCGCCATGTGTCTGTGCACGACAACGACAGTACGCCGGTGTTGTTTTTACACGGTATTTTTGTTGGTGCGTGGTGTTGGCAACATTTCTTGCCCGACTTTGCCCACCACGGTTGGGACGCATGGGCCTTGAGTTTCCGTGGCCATGGCAACAGCCAAGCCAATGGTTGGTTTGGTTTGAACGATTTTGTCAGCGATGCCGAAATCGCCGTCGATTACATCTACCGCCAAACCGGCAAAATGCCCATCGTCATCGGCCATTCCATGGGTGGCATGGTGTTGCAACGGCTGATGGTGTCGCGCCAATTACAGGCCGCTTTATTATTGTGTTCCATCCCGCCGCAAGGCTTAACGCCATTGGCGTGGAGCAATTGGTTTTTGCGCCCTATGGACATGATGCACATGGCCGAACTCATTCAACAAGGCAACCGCGTCAGCGCCGAACAATTGCGCGAAGGCTTGTTTGAACAACCGATTAATCCGGTTTTATTGGCGCAATACGCCGCCCAAGCTGTGCCCGAATCACCGATTTTGTGGACAGAGTTGGCACAAGGTTCGATTCTGACGCCGTGGTGGCGCAAATGCCCAGTGGCGGTGATGGGAACCAAACAAGACCGCCTCGTGCCGCCAAACATCACCGAATTAACCGCCATGAGTTACCAAGTGCCAGTACACTGGATAGACGCCATGGGCCACGGTGTGATGTTGGAGCAAGACTGGCAACAAGCCGCACTGCACATCCGCGAAGTGATGCAACAATTGACAGCAGTACGCGCTTAATCTTCGTTATTGAATGCATAAGCGGCCTGTAAACCTGAGATGGGGTTTACAGGCCGCTTTTATGGTTATAACAACTTACAAATGCTCAATGTCCGGCGTCGATACCTTGACGTCAGCGTTTTGGGCGCGGTGGCGCAAGGCGTGGTCGATTAAGACCAAGGCCAGCATCGCTTCAGCGATGGGGGCGGCGCGCAGGCCCACGCAAGGGTCGTGGCGGCCGTGGGTGGCGAGCGTCATCGTTTCGCCGTGGATGTTAATCGATTCGCGTTCGGTGGCGATTGAGCTGGTTGGTTTGATGGCGATGTTAACGCTGATGTCTTGGCCGGTAGAGATGCCGCCCAAGATGCCGCCAGCGTGGTTGGTTTTAAAGCCGGTCGGCGTGAGTTCGTCGCCGTGGTAGCTGCCGCGTTGTGCCACCACATCGAAGCCGTCGCCGATTTCCACGCCTTTGACGGCGTTAATGCCCATCATTGCATGGGCGATGTCGGCGTCCAAGCGGTCGAACACCGGCTCGCCCAAGCCGACAGGAATGTTGCGGGCGACGATGGTGAGCTTGGCGCCGACCGAGTCCAAAGACTTGCGGATGCTGTCCATATACGCTTCCAAGTCGCCGATTTGGCTTTGATTGGCGGCGAAGAATGGGTTTTCAGCTATGTATTGTTCGCCTTCAAACGCAATGTGTTTTTCACCGACTTGGGTGACATAGCCGACGATTTCGGTGCCAAATTGTGCACGCAACCATTTTTTGGCAATCGCACCAGCGGCCACACGTGCGGCAGTTTCACGCGCTGAGCTGCGACCACCACCACGGTAATCGCGGATGCCATATTTGTGCCAATAGGTGTAATCGGCGTGGCCTGGGCGGAAGGATTCAGCAATATTGCCATAGTCTTTGCTGCGTTGGTCAGTATTGCGGATGACCAAGGCAATCGGCGTGCCTGTGGTTTTGCCTTCAAACACGCCCGATAAAATTTCCACTTCATCGGCTTCGCGGCGTTGGGTGACGTGGCGACTGGTGCCGGGCTTGCGTCGGTCCAAATCGGGTTGGATGTCGGCTTCTGACAATGCAATGTTAGGTGGGCAACCATCGACGATGCAGCCTATGGCTTTGCCGTGGCTTTCGCCAAAAGTGGTAACGGTGAAGATTTGACCAAAAGTATTGCCGGGCATGATGCGGGTTCTTTTCTGATAGAGGGTGTTGAAAAAGCGGCCTGTAAGGCGTTATGCGGACAGATGCGGCTTATAAGGCACGGCCGCTATTGTCCCAACGCTCGCTGTGCAGCAAGCGCGCGTTTTCATAAGTGCGTTTGCTGGCGATTTGGCCATTTTCATGGTAGGTGTAAAACGTGCCGCTCGCAGGCAGTGCGTCAAAGCGGTAAGCCTCGTCGACGCTGAGCAACATCGGTTCATTGTATTTGCGATCGGAGTCGTTGTAAAAGTCTTGTACCAACCACAGCTTGCCTTGTTTGCTCAATAAGCGGCGGTAAAAACCGCCGTCTATCGGATTGTCGCTGGCTTTAAAGCCTTGCGCGGCGCTGCCAAAATAGCTGACCACTTGCACATCAATCAGATTGATGCCACTTTTGGCGGGGTCGTTGCGCGTGTTCCAGCCGCCCAAAGGAAAGCTGATGCCGGTGCCAAAATTGACGCCGCCGCCGGCATTGCCCAAGCCAAAACCAATGCCCACGCCTGAATTACAAGCGCTTAAGGCCAAACAGGCGGCGAGGGCGAGGGGATAAGTGTGTGTGATTTTCATATTGTGCTTTCAGGCCGCTTAACCAAATGTATTGCATTGTTCAGGATCGCCAGATTGGAAGCCGCGATTGAACCACTGCATGCGTTGTTGGGAAGAGCCGTGGGTGAAACTGTCGGGCACGATGCGGCCGGTCGCTTGCTGTTGCAAGCGGTCGTCGCCGACAGCAGCCGCGGCATTCATCGCTTTCTCGACGTCGCCCATTTCCAACAAGCCTTGTTTTTGTACGTATTGACCCCACACGCCAGCGAAACAATCGGCCTGTAATTCCAAGGCCACCGACAATTGATTCGCTTGTTTTTTGCTGCTGCTGCGCTGTGCTTGGGTGACTTTTTGATTGATGCCAAGCAGGTTTTGTACGTGGTGACCAACTTCGTGGGCGATGACATAGGCAAAGGCAAAATCGCCTTCGGCGCCCAATTGGTTTTTCATGTCGTCATAAAAAGACAAGTCCAAATACACTTTTTCGTCGGCAGGGCAGTAAAACGGTCCCATTGCCGATTGGCCAGTGCCACATGCAGTCGAAGTCGCGCCGCGGTACAACACCATTTTCGGCTCGCGGTAAGTCGCGCCGTGTTTTTGGAAATAGGAAGCCCAAGATTCTTCGGTAGAGGCCAAGACCACGCCGCTGAGTTCGCGCAATTGCGCCTCTTCACCCGTTTGTTTGACTTGGCCAGACGATTGCGTGGCCATTTGTTCCGCCGGAGCGCTATTGCCGCCGACCGAGCCAGACAAGTCCACACCAAAGACAAAATAGCCGATGAGGACGATGATTAAACCACCCAAGCCCATGCCACCACGGCCGCCGGGGAATCCACCGCCGCCACTGCCTGAGCCACGTCGGTCTTCGATATTGTCGCTTTGCTTACGTCCTTGCCAACGCATGATGGTGTCCTTCTTTGATGTGTGGGCGAAATTGTACCTAAGTCGCCGTTATTGTGCATCCGCCTTGTTTTAAGTCTTGCTTTGAGCGGGTTTGAGGGTAATGCGTGTGCCTGCCAACACATCATACAAGAATTGCTTGGATGGATGAAAGCATGCAAAGCCCCAAGGAAGCAACCACCATACCAAACTGAGGTAAAAACGCGGTTTGGGCGGCAATGGCGACACATGGCTTAAGACCAAATACGACAGCGCTGGCACCAATACCAAAAACAACACCGCCCACAGAAAACGCATGCGCAATTGTGGCAACGGCGGTGTGTGGCCGTGCTCGTTCGCCAATTGCATGTGCCACACCTTCATCGCCAGCGTTTGGCCTTTTTTCCAATTGAGCTTGGCATACAGCCACCATGCCGCCACAAACCACAGGCTCAGGCACAGTTGTTGCAGCGCTGGCATGGATTTTAAGGCATAAGAAAGTGGCAGGGCGACAATGATGGCGACGATGGTGACGGCCAAGAAAATCAGCCCTTCGTACACCAAGGCACAAAAACGTTTTAACAAGGCAGGCTCGGTGGCGGTACTCATCAGCAAGACTCAAAATGTTGGTGGATTAAAGGCAGCACTTGCGGCAATAAATCGGCGCTGGCATAAGGGTCAAACGTGTGTGCGGCGGCGATTTTGCGCAGCCAAGTCAATTGGCGCTTGGCCAATTGGCGCGTGGCGATGATGCCCAATTCGCGCATTTCATCGGCATCGGTCAAGCCAGCCAAATAGTCCCACACTTGGCGGTAACCGACGCAGCGCATGGACGGCAAATCGGCGTGTAAATCGGGATAGGTTTGCTGCAAGTGTTCGACCTCAGCGACAAAACCGGCCTGTAACATCTGGTCGTAGCGCTCGGCGATGGTGTGGTGCAATTGTGCGCGCTGTTGCGGGATGAGGGTCACGGTTTCCAAGGCGATGGGGTTGGCTTGGTTTTGCTGTTGCAATAAGGTGCTCATCGCCTGACCGGTTAAGGCATGGATTTCCAAGGCGCGTTCGATGCGTTGGCTGTCGTTGGCGCTGAGGCGGGCGGCGGTAATGGGGTCTATCTCTTGCAAGCGTTGGTACAGGCCGCTTAAACCGATGCTGGCTTTGTCAGCGGCCAATTGTGCACGCACGCTGGCATCGGCGCTGGGCAAGGCGTTCAAGCCTTGGTTTAAGGCTTGGTAATACATCATGGTGCCACCCACAATGATGGGCAAACGCCCGCGCGCATGGATGTCGTTCACCAAACGCAGCGTGTCGCTGACAAAATCGGCGGCAGAATACGCGTCCATCGGGCTGATGATGTCGATCAAATGGTGGGGCACGCTGGCGAGCTCGGCCACCGTGGGTTTGGCCGTGCCGATGTCCATGTCGCGGTAGACCAAGGCCGAATCCAAAGAGATGATTTCGATTGGCAAGACCGTGGCCAAATTCAAAGCCAAACGGGTTTTACCCGAGGCTGTAGGGCCTAATAAAGCGAAGGCGCGAGGATGGGACATGCGTAAGGCCACACTGGGAAATAAAGCCAGCATTATAGCGGCTTGCGGCCAGAAACCCAACGCAGATGCTTGCTTGCCATCAACAAGATGCAAAAAAGCGGCCTGTAAGCCGCTTTTCGATGTTTACAGGCCGCTTACTTCATGTGTTGGCCGCCATTGATGGCAATGTTAGAACCGGTGATGAAACCCGCGCCATCGCTGGCCAAATACGTGACCAAACCGCCGATTTCTTCCGGTTTGCCCAAGCGATTGACCGGAATTTGCGCAATGATTTGGTTGCGGATGTCTTCAGGCACGGCCATCACCATTTCGGTGGCGATGTAACCTGGAGAAATGGTGTTCACCGTCACGCCTTTTTTGGCCACTTCTTGTGCCAACGCCATGGTGAAACCGTGCATACCGGCTTTGGCAGCCGAGTAATTGGTTTGACCGAATTGGCCTTTTTGACCGTTAATCGACGAGATGTTGATGACGCGACCGTGTCCCGCCGCCACCATATCGTCTACCACTGCTTTGGACATGTTGAACACCGAATTCAAATTGGTGTTGATCACGTCTTGCCATTGTTCAACCGTCATTTTTTTCAAAGTGCCGTCTTTGGTGATGCCGGCATTGTTCACCAACACGCTGACATGGGTGCCGAAATCTTTTTTGATGTTGGCCACCAAGGCTTGTGCATCTTCAAAATTCGAGACATCACACTGATAGGCTTTGGCTTCTATGCCCAAATCTTTCATGTGCTTGGTCCAAGCTTCATCGCGACCAGCACGCATAAACGTACTCACCACCACATAGCCTGCTTTCCCCAATTGGGCACAAATTTCCTGCCCGATACCACCCAAACCACCGGTTACCAATGCGATTTTTTTTGACATAATCCGCTCTCCTCAATATTTGGCTTGTTGTAATTACTGCTTGGAAGGGTTATTACTGTTGGACAACGAGGTTTGACGCAATTGGTATAACCGTTTGCAAGCATGAACCGTGGCAGCACCACCGCCCACAACCAACAAAAACAGCACCGGCCACAGCAACAATTGCGGCAAAAAATACAGCAGCACAGCAAACACCAACAAAGCCAAGCCTATGCTTAAATAAGCCCAAGCTTCATTGGTATCAATCACACGCGAACCATGTAACATCGAGTCCAAAGCACCACTGATTTGCGCCATTTTTTGCAGCGCTTTTTGGCGTTGGGTGCGGTTTAAGCCCGATTTCAAGGTTTGTTTATAATGGTTGCGCTCACGTTCGGCCACCAAGCGCGCTTGGGATTTTTCATCCAACACCACTTCGGTGCTGTTGGCCAAATCGTGTAAATAGCATTGTTCTAAGTAAGCGACAGTAGGGCCATCTTCTATGGCCACGTCCAATTCGCGGTTGGCGAACCAGCTGGAGAAATTCAAATTGGTAGAGCCGACGCGTGCCCACACGCCGTCTACCACCGACATCTTGGCGTGTATCATCGAGCCATTCCATTCAAACACGCGCACACCGGCTTCAAGCAAGGTGCGGTATTGGGTGCGCGATACCGCGCCTATCCAGCGTATGTCTGAGGTACTGGGCACCAAAATGCGCACGTCCACGCCGTCTTTGGCGGCATTGATCAAGCCTTGCACATACATGCGTGTGGGCATGAAATAGGCATCGGTAATCCACAGCGTTTTGCGCGCCATGCTCACAGCCAGCAAATCCAAGCGCATCATATTGGCATTGGACGCGGTGGTGGCGACCAAGCGGGCATTGGCGAAGCTTTTCGGTTTGCCCATTTCGGCATCGTTGTGCGCAGCGATGTCTGCGGCATAGTCATCGACTTGGGTTTGGTCGTCAGTAGGGGCGGCCTGTAACAAGATGTCTGGCTGGGTCAAACCCATGGAAACCCATGTGTCTAAGAATGCGTTTAACACGTCTTGGACGATGGGGCCTTGCAACATCAAGCCGGTATCGCGCCACGGCGAAATGCCTTGTTTGGCATTGCCATCCCATTGCGAGGAGATGCACAAGCCGCTGACAAACGCCACTTTCTGGTCTATGGTGAACGACTTGCGGTGGTTGCGCCCCAACAGCGACAAGCCTGTGGTCAGTCCCAATTTATTGTAAGCGTGAACCTTGGCGCCTGCTTTGATTAAAGGCTGGAAAAAGCGTTTGCAGTGTGCGCCTATGCTGCCCACCCAATCGTAAATCACAAATACCTGTACACCGTGTGCCAAACGCTCAAGCAATACCTCGCGCACTTGCTGGCCAAAGGCGTCGGTGGCGAAGATGTACATTTCGATGCAGATGGAGTGTTCGGCGTGTTGTAAGGCGGTGAGCCAAGCGGGAAAATTTTCGCGGCTGTCGAGCAAGCAAGTGATGTGGTTGTCGGTGGTGAGTTGGGCGCTGGATGAGCGTGCAAACACATGCTCGGCTTTGTCGCTGATGCGTTCAGACAGAAAGCCGTCGGGGCGGCAAGAATCTGTTGCTGGCTTGGGGTTGTCTGACTGCGGCAAAGTCATGCTCAAAACATCCTGACAATTGATTGGGCTGACTTCATCATACATGCCAGACCCCAAATGTCATAGCATTATGCTAAGCATTTGCGTAAATTAATTGGCGGATTAACAAGCGATTAGGGTGCAAACAGTGCTGAAGTGTTTGAGGCAAAACGGATTTTTGCTCTAGGATTTGTTTCGCCAGATGGTACGCAGAAAGTGGTGCGGTTAGCATACCGCGGGTGCCATGCGCACAGTTTAGCCACAAACCTTCCCAATACGGACAAGCGGCCTGTAAGCGGTAATTCTTATCCAAAGCCAGTTTGGCATACAACTGGCGCATCGCCTCGGCTTGGCCCACCGGCCCGACCACGGGCAAATGGTCTATGCTGTCGGCGCGCACAGACGCGCGCCCTTGCGGCGCTTGTGTGGCAAAACCTGCGGCAATGTCGGGCAAAATCTCGGCCAAACCGTGCAGATTGTGTTGGTGTTCAGATATGCGAAACGCGGTGTTATCGTCACCGAACACAAAACTGGCACCAAACGTGTGTTTGCCAGCAAAGGCAGGGGTGAGGTAATGGGCGGCGCTGATGGCGGCGCTTAATGCTGAGCTGCACGCATCGCTGGCGGCATACGCGACTTGGCCACGGATGCGGCGCAATTGCAGGTGTTGGGTTTGGGCAAAGGTGTCGGCCGCAGCGCCATTGCAAACAATGACATGTGAGGCCGAGTGCACTTCGCCATGAGCAGTGTGTACATGCCAAATGTCTGCTTGAGCGGCCTGTAAAGCAGTAACAGGGCTGTGTTCATGCACATGAATGAGCGGATGTTGCAGCAGCGCTTGTATCCACAGCGGTGGGCTCACCCACGCGCCTTGTGGCCACCACACACCAGTGGCATCAGGCAATAAGCGCTGTAAATCGGGATTCTGGCCTTGCCATGCGTCAAAATCGGCGCTGGCTCGCTGCAATAGTTTGTGTTGGCGCTGCGCTTCTTGTGGGCTAAACGCTTGCTGTAGCAAACCGCAACTGTGCCAAAACTCGGCCTTGGCAAACTCGGCCTGTAAGTGTTGCAACACAAACGGATAAGCCAGTTGCAGCAATTGGTTTTGTGGGGTGTCGGCGGCGGAGATTTTGGCGTAGAGCAAGCCTTGGTGGTTGCCCGAAGCGCCGCTGGCGATGGTGTCTTGTTCTAGCAGTGTGACGGCAATGCCATGTTGGGCAAACACATGGGCGGTAAACGCGCCGGCAATGCCGCCACCTATCACGATGACATGGTTTACAGGCCGCTTATTAGGCATGGCCAACCACGGTTTGGACGCGGCCGCACTCATGGTTTGCCAGTAGGCAATTCCGGCATTTGCCACAGCTGCCATTGGCGTTTCAAGGCTTCGCGCACGGCATTGGATTTGTCGGTAGAATTGGTCAAGCCCTTGGTCAGGGTTTGGTAATCCAGCGCAAACATCGGTTGTTGTAACGGGCCAGAGATGCGCAGCGGCAAGGCCGCTTTTTCAATCAGGCTTTGGCCAAACTTCAAATGGTAATCCATTTTGTTATTGGGCAAGTGGTAGCGGCCTTCGCCACTCAATTGCAAACCCATGGGCATGCTCAAATCGACGATGTCGGTTTGGAACACGCCGTTTTTGATGCTGCTGTGGCTTTTGAACACATCGAAATCGGTTTCGGCACCGTCTTCGAGTTTCAATTGCATGTTGTTATTGCCGGTTTTTTCGAGCAGGCTTTCCAGTGCAATGCCTTGGAAATGGCCGTCTTTGAGCTCAAAACTGAAGTCACCATTGAGGCTGTCTTGCACGTCTTCCCAGCGATTGCCGATGGCAGTGGCTTTCAACACCAAACTGCCGGTGCCACTTAAACGGTTGTATTCTTGCCAGTGTTGCAGCCACGGCTGCACTTGCATGTTTTGCAATTGCAATTGCATGGTGTTGGCGGCTTCGGCGGCGCGTGGGATTTCTACAGCGGCCTGTAACTGCCCACCATAGGCTTCGGCGGTGATGTTAAACGCTTTGAAGCTGTCGCGGCTCAAGTCTATGTCGGTGTGCACTTGCGCCAATTGCATTTGCTTGGTAATCAAACTCGCCACATCGATGGAACCGTTCAAATGCCAATCGCTCGGCAGCTTGCTCCACCACACCCACCATTCGGCCTGTGGTGCGTTGTTGCGGTCGGCATTGCTGTCACTGGCATCCACTGGTGCGGAATCAGGACGGGCCGAAATCGCCGTTTCGCTGGCAGTGCTATTGTTGGCAAGTGGCGGGTTTAACCAGTTTTGGTAGCGCTCCAAATCCAAATGTTGCGCCACCACATCCATGTCCAATTGCTTGTTGTCGTTGGCATTGAGCTCGATTTTGAGCATGTCGTCGTCAAACTTGCCATCCCAAGTGGCGTGCCATTGCTTGTGGATGTTGCCAAACGCATTGATCACACCTTCGCTGCGGAATAAGGCATCGGTTTGCAGATTCATGTCGGTTTGGCGGCTGCTGATTTGCCAATTGTTGAACATGAATTGGCCGCTGCTTTGCACTTCAAACCGGCCATTGGCCTTGACCGACAGCGTTTCTTTCGCCGATTTGGACAGAAAATCAATGCTGCTGTCTTCGCTCTTGAAGTGTTGGCTGCTGATTTCGGTCGGGCTGAGTTTGAGGGTGGCGGTATTGGTGCGCTGGTTGCTGTCTGTCCACTGCGCCACGCCACTGGCTTGGCTCAGTTTCCAAATTTTTTGCCAACTGGCTTTGGGAATGCTGAAATTGGCTTTAAAACCGTTGGCCTCGTCGCTGCCATTGATGTTGATGTTGCTGAAATCGCTGCGGTGTGGCAACCATTGGTGCGCCATTTGCGCGTTGGCATACCAGGTTACTGCGCCGACTTCGGGCAAGACATTGTCGATTTGGATGCGCACGTCTTTGCTGCTAAAGCCTAGCGCGGTCTTTTGCAACGGTGCTTCTAAATTGACTTGTTGTTTGCCAAGTAAGGCTGAATTCCAGTCAAACGCCAGATGCAGCGTGCTTTTGGCACTTTGCCAATTCTCAATAGAAGCGTTGACGCTGTTCAATTCGTAGCTGTGATGGGTTTCTTGCACTTGCAAGACCCCGTCGATGATTTCCAAATCGTCTATGCCAGCGGTGGCACGCGGGTTTTGGTAAAAATCGTCCATATTCCAAGTGTTGTCATGCAAACGGGCGATGTTGAATTCGGGTTGCACCAAACGCAGTTTTTTGACTTTGGCATGGCCAAACAAGCTGTTCCAGCTTAAGCCAATTTGCAATTCTTTCAGTTTGAATTGCGGCGTGGTGCGATTGGGGTAAGAGATATTGACATTGTGTAAAGTCACGCTCGGGTAAGGCAGCCAACCGCGGTTGGAAATTTCACCGATGTGGATGTTGCGGCCTGTAGGCATGGCTTGCTGTAAGGCGGATTGGATGCGTGCATCGCTCAATCCCCATACCGAAATGGCGTAGCCGGCCGACATCAACAATAACCATGTCACAAAACCGCCAAACACCAGTTTGAGCCAAAACTTCCCCGAACGTAACTTCTTGATCATTGCAACATTACTTGGTGAGCAAGTGCAAAGCTTCTTCGTATTTGGCCACGGTTTTGGCAATCACGTCTGCAGGGACTTTCGGTGCAGGTGCTTGCTTGTTCCAGCCAGAAGCTTCTAACCAGTCGCGCACAAATTGTTTGTCGAATGAAGGTGGGTTGGTGCCCACTTCGTATTGGTCTGCAGGCCAGAAGCGGCTTGAGTCAGGGGTCAATACTTCATCCATCAAAATCAAAGTACCGTTTTCATCGGTACCAAATTCAAATTTGGTGTCGCAAATGATGATGCCACGGCTTTCGGCGTAGGCAGCGGCTTTTTTGTACAATTCTATCGCTTTGGTTTGCACTTGGCGCGCCAAGTCTTCGCCGATGATTGCAGCAGCCTCAGCAAACGAAATGTTTTCGTCGTGTTCGCCCACAGCGGCTTTGGTAGAAGGGGTAAATACCACTTCAGGCAATTGCTGTGCTTGTTGCAAACCCTCTGGCAAGTCTATGCCACACAATTTGCCGGTGTTTTGGTAGTCTTTCCAACCGCTGCCAGCCAAATAACCGCGCACAATGGCTTCGATTTTGATCGGGGTCAGTTTTTTCACCACCACGGCGCGTTTTTCATACTCGCGCGCTTGGGCTTCGGGCAAAACATCGTATACGGTTTGGCCGATGAAATGGTTGGGCATCACGTCTTTTAAGTAGTCGAACCAAAAATTGGAAATTTGCGTCAAAATTTCGCCTTTGGTTGGAATCGGCTCATCCAAAATCACATCAAATGCAGATAAACGGTCGGTGGCAACCATTAACATGCGTTTGTCGTCTATGGCGTACAAATCGCGAACTTTACCTGAATAAATTTTTTGTAAATCTATGTCGCTCATGGTGGTGGTCTCTTTACCAAGCTGGGTGTGGAACAAAAGAAAGCGCGATTATAGCGCTTTTTGCAGTGTTTACGTTGCAATGCAGTACAATGTTTACTTAAGCTCACATTAAAAACGCGCCTGTTTGCGCGAACGCAAGCGGCCTGTAACGATGGCAGAGCCCCCATTAAGCAACACAGTTTGGATCATGCATGAAAGAATTTGATTTTATAAAACAATACCTAGTCGCCAGACAAGACAAGGATGAGCAAGTGGTGTTGGGCATAGGCGATGATGCCGCCATCATCCGCCCGCAAGCGGGTTTGGACATCCACATCAGCAGTGACATGTTATTGGGTGGCCGCCATTTTTTCACCGATGTTAAACCTGCTGACTTGGCGCACAAGGTGTTGGCGGTGAATTTGTCGGACATGGCGGCGATGGGCGCGACCCCGAAATGGGCGACTTTGAGTGTGGCCTTGCCGCAATTGGATGAGGCATGGGTGCGGGCATTTTGCGACAGTTTGTTCGCCTTGGCCGATGCGCATGGTTTGCAATTGGTCGGCGGCGACACCACCCGTGGCGATTG
Source organism: Vitreoscilla massiliensis (assembly GCF_001457815.1). Taxonomy (GTDB): domain Bacteria; phylum Pseudomonadota; class Gammaproteobacteria; order Burkholderiales; family Neisseriaceae; genus Vitreoscilla; species Vitreoscilla massiliensis. The sequence continues at coordinate 782,095 of NZ_LN898221.1, read as the reverse complement.
GGCATTCAATGTGACCATCATGGGACAAACGCCGCAAGGCTTGGGTTTGCGCCGCGCGGCTGCAGAAGTGGGCGACGATGTGTGGGTCAGCGGCCGTTTGGGTTTGGCCTGCGCCGCCTTGTATGACCACTGGAATGAAGTGCATTTGGACGACGATGTCTTTACAATGTGTGAAGCCGCGCGTTTGCGCCCGCAAGCGCGGGTGGCTTTGGGACAAGGCTTATTGACTTTGGCACACGCGGCGCAAGACGTGTCCGATGGCTTTGCCCAAGATTTGCAACACATTTTGACGGCATCGCAAGTCGGTGCGGTGGTGAATGTCGATGCCTTACCAACTTTGCCAGAATTGAAACAGTATGAGCAGTGGCAACAGTGGGTGTGCGCCGGCGGTGACGATTACGAATTGGTGTTCACCGCGCCAGCAACCGCGCGCGAGGCCATCATGGCGCTGGCGGCCGATAGCCAAACTGCGGTGACTTTGGTTGGCAAGATAACGGCGGACACCGGCCTGAAACTGATAGATGCCAGCGGCGAAGAAGTGGTGCTCACACACAAAGGATTTGATCATTTTGAATAATACTCACACACGCCCGAGCATGGCTTGGTTGCTGCAACGACCGCTGTGTTTCTTGGGTTTCGGTTTTGGTACGGGTTTGGCGCCGGTCGCTCCCGGTACGTTTGGCACGCTGCCAGCACTGCCGTTGGCGGGCTTGTTGCTGGCCTGCGGCTTTGGCTCTTGGGGCATCACGGTGATTGCCATCTTGTTGTTTGCGTTTGGCGTGTATGTGTGCGATTACACCGAGCAAGCCTTGGGCATACAAGACTACGGTGGCATCGTCTGGGATGAAATCGTCGCGATGTTATTGGTATTGGCGTGGACGCCCGACGGCTTTTGGTGGTGGGTGTTGGCGTTTGTGTTGTTTCGTTTGTTTGATGCGATTAAACCGTGGCCGATACGCTGGTTTGACCAGCGTGTGCACGGCGGTTTTGGCATCATGCTCGACGACATTATCGCAGCGCTGTTTGTGTTATTGGTGATGGGCGTGGTTTGGATGGTGGTGGCGTAAATGGTCAGAGCAATAGTGGTGGCGGTAGAGCCGCGTTTTTTACCCGAATACAGCGACATGTTGCGCGATGAGTATGTGTTTGCCTATCACATCACCATCGAAAACCGCGGCGACCAAACCGTGACCTTGAAAAAACGCTATTGGCGCATCACCGATGCCTTGGGTCGCGTTGAAGAGGTCAAAGGCGAGGGCGTGGTCGGTGAAACGCCGACGCTGGCACCCAACGATGAATTTGATTACACCAGCAGTGCGCGTTTGCACACGCCTTGGGGCGAGATGGTTGGGCATTATGAATTTGAAACGATTACAGGTGAACGATTTACTGTTGCCATCCCACAATTCAGTTTAAAAGCCGATGTCACCTTGCAATAAGCGTCTTGTCTGGTCGTATGTTTGATGCGGCCTGTAAATATTTCTTTTAAAACATTAAATTGTAAATAGAGTGCCGCTATGGGATAATATCGGCCTCTTATCAGATATGTTTGTTGGTGTTTTGTGAAGAAGTCTTGGCTCAGCTTGGACATGGTGGCCTTATTTGCCAGCGTGTCCATCGTAGGTTTGAGTACCGGTTTAACCATCCCCTTAGTCAGTTTGTTATTGAGTCAGCGCGGTGTCGCCAGCGATTGGTTGGGCATCGCCGCCGCCATGCCGGCCATAGGCATGTTGCTGGCGTCTGTGTGCGCTCACCGTTTGTCCAAACGCATCGCCAACAAATGGCTGTTGTTGTTTGCTTCGGGTCTGAGTGCACTCAGCATTTTGGCGATTGCGTTCACCGATGATTTGCTGTGGCTGATGGCATGGCGTTTCATGATGGGCGTGGGCTGTGGTTTGTTGGTGGTGTTGGGTGAGACATGGGTGAATGTGATTTCAGCGCCGAGGTGGCGCGGCCGCTGCGTCGCTGCGTATGCCACCATGTACACCATCTGCCAAGTGGCCGGCCCCAGCATCTTGGCGTGGTTCGGTTCCAATGCGGTGTGGCCGTTGTGGATTGCCTTTGCCTGCAACGTGCTCGGTTTTGCCTTGTTGCTGCCAAGCAAGTGTGAAATGGCTTTGGGAGAAGACAATACCCAACACAGCATGACACCATTGGCCGTCATCCGGTTTGCGCCAGCAGTGATACTGGCAATCTTCACCTTCGCATTTTTCGACACCGCCATGTTGGCCTTATTGCCTTTGTATGGCTTGCAATACGGTTTGAGCGAACAGGCGGCAGTATTGGCGGTGAGCGTGTTGTTCATCGGTGATGCACTGTTTCAAATGCCGTTGGGCTGGTTGGCCGACCGCTTCGGCGCCAAACGTGTGCACAGCTATTGCGCCCGTTTTTTCATCGTGTTTTTGCTGTTATTGCCGTGGGTGATGGGCGGGATGCTGTTGTGGCCGTTGTTGCTGTTATTGGGCGCCAGCGCCGGCGGTCTGTACACACTGGGTTTAATCCGCGTCGGCGGCCATTTTGAAGGCCAAGACTTGGTCGCGGCCAATGCCGCCATCGGCATCGTCTGGGGCGTGGGCAGTTTGACCGGCCCCCTCATCAGCAATGGCTTGATGCATGCCTTGGGCAGCAATGGTTTGCTGTACGGCTTGGTCGGCTTGAGCGTGGCGTTTTTACTGTGCACGCGCTGGCAACAAGCGCATCAAGTGGTGCCGACTGGGCGTTTGGGTTAAAGCCAACGCACATCATGCATCGTTGTACATAAGAAGCGGCCTGTAAACCCATTTTGGAGTTTACAGGCCGCTTGTTATGTTTGCGTGTGGGGTCTAACTGAAATAGCCATGCCACACATCATCTTGCTGCGCTTGCAGCCATGCACACAGTCTGGCGTCTTGGCGCGGCAGTACGCCCACATAAACCGAGGCATTGCGTATCAGCGTCGCCAGCGCTTCTTGTATATCGTTATCTTGCTCTGTCACAAAACAGCTGATGGCCGCATCGAGCAAGGCATGTAAAACGGCTTGCGAACATGGCGGTTGCTGTGGCGACGACAGTGGCAAAAAGTCGGCTAAGACTTGCAATGCAATGGTTTTTTGCTGACTGCTTGCTTGGGCAAAGTCTTGCAGCAACAGTGTCAATGCGGCCTCAAAATCCACGCGCTTCCCTCCATAGGCATTTAAATGACTAGACAGGTTCATAAGCAATAGGTGTAGGGCATGAGGTTCATGCTTCACACAGTCCACAATTCATCGACTGTGCGGCCTGTAAATTCTAGCCAGATGTTTACAGGCCGCTTTAAGTGATGCGTGCGCCAGCTTCCACTTGCGCATACACATATTGTTCGGCATTTTTGTACATCAACTCATTGAATAACTGCGCTTGGCTGGCATCGGCCGCGAACACGTGCAGGCTTTGCTCGCCCACCGCAGGCGCGGGCTCACACAAACACTGCGCCAAGTTTTGCCAATGCGCCTCAGGGATGTGGCATATTAACCAATGGTGGCTGTCTGTGCCAAAACCGATGCTCAGACCTGTAGCAGCGGCCTGTAAGGCAAAACCGGTATCGGCAAACACGGTGTGGTAAGCGTGCTCACGGTCTTGGAACAATTCGATGCGCACAGCAGGGTGGCGGATGAGCAAATCGGTGAGGCGCTCCAGCCATGACGGCTGGGCAACGGCATCGCTGAGCAAGGCATACAAAAAGCTTAACCACGATACATAGGCGCTATCGGTAAAGCCGAATTGCTTGGCCAAGCGAAAGCGCGCTCGGTCATCGCGCTCGTGCAGGTGCGGTTGCAATTCTTGCGCAAACTGCGCCAAGCCGTGCTGCCATGCCGCACTCAAATGGCGCAGCATAAAGTGTTGCGCATTGTAAGGATTGCGCAGCAGGCTCAGCCATTTCAGTTTCAACACCCGCACCACCGTCTCAGGCAACACTTGCGTGCCCACAGACAAGCTGCGCAAGGCCTCGGCATCGACTTCATAGCGGCCTTCATAGCGCACACACCACGGCTCCAGATTGTATTGCTGCCCATCTCTGAGTTCGGCCAAGGTATACAAGTCTTGCGCCGACAAATTGTGGTCGATGTTGACGCTTTGACCGCGGCTGCCGTGCACCCATTGCGCCGCCTTGGCGTGGCGGTAGACGTTTTGATTGTTGGCGTTGACCTCAGGATTGAACGCGTACAAACGCTGCTCGGTTTGGGCAATATAATGGTGGTTGCGCGCTGTATTCGGATGCAAGACCGCGCGGGTGGGGATTTGCGGTGGCAATTCACACAGATGAACAGTGCCCATGGCTGGTCTCGGTAAACAATGACAACACAGTGTAGCCCAGCATGGGGATTGTTGCCATGGTGTTGATGGCGAAAGCAGACACTGAACACTGATTGATCAGGCTTACAGGCCGCTATGAGTGATAAAAACCCGCGCAGAAGTTTGAAGATAGGTAAACAAATTTGACTTATAATTTAGATATATCTAATATACAAACATCTAAATTAAATAACACCATCTCCACTATCTTTCTTTGGGTGGCGATGACAGAAAGGACTCCCCATGAGCGCACCCCGCATGCTCAGCGCCACCGAAGTGAAACAGATGTTGGCGCAAGGCTATCGCATCATCGACATCCGTTCCGCCGACGAATACCGTCGTGAACACATTACCGGTTCGGAAAACATCAGCGTGGCTGAATTGGCGCAACACGATTTGCGCAATCAGCAAGTGATATTCACCTGCTTGTCAGGCATGCGCACCCAAAGCAGCGCCGAGCAATTGGCAGCCAGCACCGGTGCAGAACAAGCCTTATTGCTGACAGGCGGCCTCAATGCTTGGAAAAAAAGCGGTGGTGCGGTAGTAAAAGACACGTCTGAACCCTTGCCATTGATGCGCCAAGTGCAAATCGTTGCCGGCGCCTTAATTGTGCTGGGCGTGGTGTTGGGCTATTTCGTCCACAGTGGCTTTTTCTTATTGGCAGGTTTTGTCGGCGCCGGCTTGATGTTTGCCGGCATCACCGGTTTTTGTGGCATGGCGGTGTTGTTGATGAAGATGCCGTGGAACAAAAACAGCGGCCACAGTGGCACTTCTTGTAGTTTGTAAATGGTAAATAAACAAGTAAAAGGACTGAACATGAGTTACATCGAGTTAACACAAAACATTTCCAAAAACCTGATGGACTTGCGTGCGGGTGAGCCTGAAGTGATGAAAGGCTTTGGCCAGTTGTCTTCCAGCGCCATGAAGGGCGGCGCCATTGATGAAAAAACCAAAGAGTTGATTGCCTTGGCCATTGGTGTGGCCAACCGCTGTGACGGTTGCATCGGCTTTCACGTCAAAGCCTTGGTAAAAATGGGCATGACGGCAGAAGAATTGCACGAATTGATGTCGGTAGCGGTGTACATGGGTGGTGGTCCATCTCTGATGTACGCGGCCAACGCCATCGCAGCTTACAAAGAATTTACTGCAGCCTAGTTGATTTGTCGGTATTAAAAGCGGCCTGTAAACTCAAATCTTGAGGTTTACAGGCCGCTTTTGCGTGTTTGCAAAACATATGAACTTATTAAAATCACTGCTTGTTCTTATTAAGAGCTTGAGTTTAGCGGTAGAGAACACAGCCTTGAGTGCAATGCGGACAGTGTTGTCATTGCTATGGCAGGGCAGCTATCTGTGTGACTTCGTCTTTCTCACTGTTTACGTTGAATTGGCACTGGCATTCGCTTTGGTAATCAACACATCTCAGGGCTGAAACAGCCCACATTCTTGATACTCATATCGCGGCATTTCTGTTGCGTCTAAATAATACTTCATGATTTCAATGGTTTGCTCGGAATTCATCACTGCACAGAGAAAAAATAATATACATATAATGTAATATGATTTATAAATTACACATTCTTACATTCAGATAAGAAATAACGATGACTACTAAGGAGAAAACATGATTTTTGACCCACGCGGCGCTTGTGCCTACCGGCGCGTCGCCTAAATGGCCCGCTTCATCTCTCTATCACACACAAAAAGCAGCAGGAGTTGATTATGAAGGAACATTCTGTCAAAGAAGAGTTGCACCACGCAGCAGAGGAGGCCAAGCATTTGGCGCACGTGGTCGATGGCAAGGCGACGCAATTTGAGCGCTCCATCGGTTTGATTTCCAATTTTTCATTGGGCTTTACCTATTTGTCACCGTTAACCGCGGTGTATTCCTTGTTTGCCTTGGCCATTACCTTGGCCGGCCCACCAGCATTTTGGTGGATTGTCATTGCCGCTTGTGGCCAATTGTTGGTGGCGGTGGTGTTTGGTGAAACCGCATCGCAATACCCGATTACCGGCGGCCTGTATCCGTGGGCACGTCGTTTGTGGGGACGCAAATACGCATGGATGGCGGCGTGGGTGTATTTGTGGGCACTGGTGGTGACCGTGACTTCGGTGGCGGAGTATTCGGCCACGTTTGTGGCGTCTTTATTGGGCTATGAGGCCAATGCCATCAATGGTTTGATTACCTCGGTCATCTTGTTAATCCTGTGTTTGGTGGTGAACATGTCGGGCACCAAAAACTTGGCACGCGTGGCGCGTGTTGGCTTTTGGTGTGAAATCGTCAGCGTCATCGCCTTGGGCATTTACCTGTTGATTTTCCACCGTGCCCAGCCTTTTTCGGTGATTTTTGACAGCATGGGCGTGGTCGCCAGCAATGGTTCTTACATCACCGCTTTCATAACTGCCTCTTTAATCGGTCTGTTTATGTTTTTCGGCTTTGAAGCCTGCGGTAATGTGGCCGAAGAGGTGAAAAACCCAAGCCGACAAATTCCGGTGGCAATGATTTTGAGCATTGTGTTTGGCGCGGTATCGGCCTTGGTGTCGATATTGGGCTATTTATTGGCTTCGCCGAATTTGGCGGCGATCGTGTCAGGCGAAGTGGCCGACCCGATTCCGGCGATTTTGAACGATGCCTTGGGACCTATGGGCGGTAAAATCTTTGTGCTCATCGCCATCATTGCCATGGTGACGTGCATCTTGTCGTTACAGGCCGCATTGAGCCGCTTGATATTCTCGTTTGCCCGCGATGAAATGCTGCCACAAAGCACGTGGATGTCTAAATTATCGAAAAACGGTGTGCCCGATCACGCGATGGTGGTGAGCTGCTTATTGCCTTTGCTCATCTGCGTGTGGGTGTATTTCCAGCCTGACAATTTGGCGCGCATCACCGCGTTTGCCGTCATCGGCATCTATATTTCCTTCCAAATGGTGGTGTTTGCCGCCTTGCGTCAACGCTTAAAAGGTTGGAAACCAGCAGGCGAATGGACGGTGGGCAAATGGGGTTTGCTCATCAATGCCTTGGCTTTGGCGTATGGCATTACCGCCATCTACTTGTTGGCGCAGCCAGCGGACAGCGAGTCTTTCTTTGACCAATGGATAGTGTTAATTGGTTTGGCCGTGGTGATCGGCAGTGGTTTGTTGTACATGTTATTGGCCAAGCCTTATGGCAAATCCAATGCGCCAGAAAATGATGCCATCGCCCATGCTGCTGCAATGCGGGCGCAGCGCAATAGCCAGTAAATCGTCGCTGGATATTGAAACTGGTATTGTATTAAAAGGCTTAATCGTGAGATTAAGCCTTTTTTAATCAATTAACGACAAGCACCACTGGCACAGACAGAAGCGGCCTGTAAAACGTTTACAGGCCGCTTAAATAAGTCTTAGTCATGTCAGATGTGGTCATAATCAGGCTGTTATGTAAGGCTTCACATCTCATTCTATACCGCCCATACCGCCATCACTTCGCGCCTTATCTTGCTGATACTAAGCCCTAACAGCATTGCGTGCCGCTTGTCAGGCTTTACAGTTCGTAGAGCTTGAAATGCTCGGCGATGGTGGCCACGGCGCTGCGTTGCTGGCCATCATGGTAAATCGAGCCAATGCGAATTTGCGGCACGTTGGAGATGATGACGCGGTTTTCTTGGTTGGTGAGCAAGACTTTGGGCGCATCTGCGCCCAAATACGGCGCAATGAATTGCTCCAGTTTGGCCACCAAAATGTCAATGACGGCCACACCGACGAATTGGCCGTTGACGCTGACCGCATGCGCCGAGGTAATGGTGTAATCGGTATTGCAAATATAGTCGACATACGGGCCGTGGATGTAGGTAGCGTCGTGTTGGTGGGTCTTGTGAAACCATTCAAACGTGCGAAAATCCAGCCGCTGTTGCGTGCCTTGGTCGAGCTCAAACAGGGCTTGTTTGATGTCATTATTGTCTTTGAGCCACCATTCCAGCATCCAATAATCGTGGTCTTTGCTTTTCATGTGGATGTGGCTGGCAAAACCGGCGCCGGTGCAATACGGGTTTTGCTTCAAGATGGTTTGAATGTGGCTTTGAAACACGCTGCGAATTTGCGGCGTCAACAGCAAGCTGTCTTCGCTGTCTGTGTGCAGATGGTCGCTGCACACTTGTGACAACTCCGCCGCCAATTGGCGCGTGGCCGCAGCGATGGAATCCATGATGTCATGCATTTGCTGCAGCAGTTTCTCGGTTTTCTCGTTCGTTTGCATACAAATCATTACCTAATTGGAGGGCAAGGTTGGTTGCGGTGACCCGTGTGGCGGGTCTTATTGATTTTGGTCGTAGGAAAATTTAGAGGCAATCAGCGCATCGGTCAAGGTTTGCAACATGCGATTGGCAATGTCGGCGGCCAAAACGCTGTCGTGAGCGTTAAAAGCGGCCTGTAAATCGCGGTAGTGTTGCAAGACTTGAGCATGCAAAGCGTGGGTGTAGATCATCGCCACCAACGATGCCCATTCGGCTTGGATGGCCAATTCCATATTGGCCAAACGCGCCGATTGCGCATTGGCGGCGATGGTGAGCAAGCAGCGCATGTCGGCTTGCGCGCGCGTTTCTGGCGTTTGCGCCTGGGCAAACACCTCGATGAATTCGGCCAGCTTGTCCAAATCGCTGCGGGTAGAGCGCTCGCTGGCGAGCTTGGTGCTGTGGCTGAGGATGGCGGCGTGCATTTCGCCCAAGTCGGCCAAAAACGCACTGCTGATGTCGCGCAGCGGGTGCTCGGCGCGCAATTTGTCTTTGGGCACTTCACACACAAAACTGCCGCCATTGCGACCGCGCACGGTGTGAATGAGGTTTTTGTTTCTGAGGGTGTTTAAGGCTTCGCGTATGGTGATGTGCGACACGCCCATCAATTTGGCCAACTCCGCTTCATTCGGCAATTGTTCATTCGCTTCCAATAAACCCGTCACAATGGCATTGCTAAGCCTGTCCACCACTTGTTCAGAGCGGGTCGCTTGACCCAAAGGGGCGAAAATAACGGAGTGGGTGATCATGGAGTCGGTGGCCTTCAACAATGCTTAATGTGGAAATGATGGGGCCCAATACCGCGCAGCAACAGGCTGACAGGCGTTTGGGTGTGAATGATTATAAAGCAATTAACCCCGCCTTCCCAATTCGATTTGGATTGAACAATATTCGTTGTGACTGAGCGCCAGCATGTTTTGATTGAGGGCATGTTTACAGGCCGCTTGCGGCGGTGGAGTCGCTTGCGAACACCCACACCGCAATACCGCCTTACCAACCCAATTGCTTGTTGAAATTCAAGGCATCGTAATAATCGCCTTGGTAGACGATTTTGTCGCCGTGCATGCGGATAAAGCTCACGCCTTCAAAGCTCAAGCTCTTGCCAGTGGCCGGCGTGTCTGCGCCCCAAGCGCCAGTATTGCGACCAGTAAATTTCCATTGAAACGCAATATTGCCGTCTTTGCCAATAATGGGCTTGCTGGTCATTTCCCATTTCAAATCTGGCACCGCGCCGATGAACACCCGCATCACATTGTCGCGCGCGGCGATTTTGCCTTGCTGTGGCGTGCCAACGGTGACGTCGTAAAACACCGCATCATCGGCCAAATACGTGGCCGCTTTGTCGGGATTGTGTTCATTCCACGCCGCCATATAGTCTTGTATCACTTGCTGCGGCGTGTCTTTGGCAAACACCATGCTGCTGCTGCTGGCCAAGGCCAAAGCCAGAAAACCGCTTTGGGTCAGTTTCAATGCATTCATGTTTCATCCTTACCTAAAGTGAGTGTGTTGGAGGGCTCAAAGCGGCCTGTAAATCCTGTTACGGTGTTGACAGGCCGCATATCCATATCTATGAGAGTGGCAACTTAATCGTCGTGCGCATTCATCACATGTTTGATGCGCGTGTATTCTTCCAAGCCATACATGGACAAGTCTTTGCCATAGCCCGACATTTTAAAGCCGCCATGTGGCATTTCAGCCGTTAACGGAATGTGGGTATTGATCCACACGCAACCGTAATCCATGTCTTTGCTAAAGCGTTGCACACGGCTGTTGCTGCGCGTCCACACGCTGGACGCCAAGCCATAATCGACACCATTGGCTTTGGCCAAGGCTTCGTCGTCGCTAGCAAATTTTTGCACGGTGATGACAGGGCCAAAGATTTCGGTTTGGATGGCTTCGTCGTCTTGTTGCAAACCCGTAATCACGGTGGGTTCAAAGTAAAAACCCGCCCGTTCGCCGGCTTTGCCGCCGGTTTCTATCTTGGCATGCGCTGGCAAACGGCTGATAAAGCCCGACACATGCGCCATTTGGCGCTCATTGTTCAATGGGCCATACAAAGCGTCTGCATCGGTGGGTTCACCAAAACGCAGCGCTTGCGCTTGTGCCACCAAACGTTTGACAAATTCATCGTGCACACTGGCTTCGACCAACACACGTGACGCGGCAGTACAGTCTTGGCCGGCATTGAAAAAACCACCAATGGCGATGGTTTCGGCGGCTTTGTCCAAATTGGCATCGGCGAACACAATCACCGGCGATTTGCCGCCCAATTCCAAATGCGCTTTGGCCAAATGGGTGGCGGCGGCAGCGGCCACTTGCAAACCGGCGCGCACCGAGCCGGTAATCGATACCAAGGCGGCAGTAGGGTGGGACACGACTTTAGAACCGGCATCGGCCTTGCCCAAAACCACATTAATCGCGCCTTTAGGGAAGAAAGGCGCGGCCAATTCGGCCAAGACCAAGGTGCTGTGCGGAGTGGTGTCGCTCGGTTTTAACCCCACGGTATTGCCAGCGGCCAAGGCTGGGGCGATTTTCCACACCGCCATGAGTAATGGGTAATTCCACGGCGCCACTTGGCCGACCACGCCTATCGGTTCGCGGCGGATGCTGGAGGTCAAACCGGTTAAATATTCGCCGGTGGATTTGCCTTCCAAGCAACGCGCTGCGCCAGCTAGGAAGCGGATTTGGTCGGCAGCGGCGGTGATTTCCTCGCTGGCAATAAAGTGTTTTAACTGGCCAGTTTCTTGACTTTGCGCGTCGATTAAACGCTGTGCATGGGTTTCTACCGCATCGGCCAAGCCCAATAAGGCTTTTTGGCGCATGGACGGGGTTGAGTTTTTCCATTCTGCAAACGCGGCCTTGGCGGCAGCATAAGCAGCATTGACATCGGCCTCATTGGCATTGGGCGAGCGCGCATACACCATACCGGTGACTGGGCTGATTAAGTCGAAAAACTCAGTGCTGCTGCCTGCGGTGTGTTCACCATTGATAAAATGTTGGTAAATTGTGGTCATGGTTTCTCCTTTGTTGTTGGTATTAAACATATAACATAAATAATATTATGTTTTATTTTATTATCAAGTCAACCGTTATTGTGTTGCGTGCGCCGAAGTGTGGGCATATGGGATTGAATGGATTGAACAAAAGCAGCGTTCAGCGTGCGCAAAAGCTGTTGTGCAGCATGAAAAAGCGGCCTGTAAACACCGCCAAAAGGGTTTACAGGCCGCTTACACAACACCAAGCCATGCTCAATAAGTGTGGTCTTCCAATAAATAACCGATGGAGGCAGGCAAAAACAATTCCAATTCCGCGCTGCCTGTGCTGACACCACCCACGCCCAAACTCGATTCCAATGCCCATTCTGGTTTGGGGTTGAGTGGGTGGGCAAAATTCAACAATAAGGACGCAAACGCCAACAATTGCGCCGTCGTACCGGTACACAGCCATTTGGTGCGGTCGGCAAACCAGCGTTCGGGATGGGCAAACTCATTGTCGTCGGCCATGGTTAAAAACAGGTCAAAAGACAGGTGCTGCGCGCGCAGCGCCTCACGTTGGGCCGCGAGTGGCTGGTAATGGTAGGCCCAAACGGCGGGTATGATGGACTTGTCTGTACAAGTGAAGACCAATTTTTCCACCCCCGAATCTTTGCGCATGATTTCAACTTGCGTGGTCTGTGCGGTGAAAGCGGCCTGTAAACACACAAAGGCTAAGGAAGTGCACAGCGAGGCGTTGAGCGACAAGCGCAGCAATTCGCTGCGAAACACATTGCCGTAGGTGTGGTGGCTTTTTTGAAACAGCAAGCGCGAGGTGGTGTAAGTGTGCGGGCAGTCGTGGAAACTGGCCGCAGTGAGCACCACGCCGTCGCTGGCGCTGTGTTCGGCATCGAGCAAGGCATCGGTATACAAAGCCGCGTGATGCGGATGCCAATTGATTTGGTCTAAGGTGTATTGGTTGCTGCCCAAGGCGGCGTGAAAGTCAAACGGGGTACGGCTGATAGCGTTCATGTGCTGTCTCAGTAGCAAGAATGTGGGGTGTTAACAAAAAAAAGCGGACGCAAAAAAAGCGTCCTGTAAAGCTTACAGGACGCTTCAAGCACGCAGCAAGTGTTTACAGCGATTTTTGTTGCAAGCGTTTTTGCTCGTCTGCGCTTAACACGCGGATGTGCGCGGTTTTGCCGTGGCCGATCAAACCGTGGGTTTCAATCGGATTGGGGCCGCTTAAGATGTCACACAAATACTGCAAAATCTCGGCACTGATGATTTGCCCCGGCACCAATACCGGAATGCCCGGAGGATAAGGCACGATTTGGTCGCAACAGACGCGGCCAATGAGGTCTTGATTGGCTTTTTTGCCATCGAGCAGGCTTAAGCGTTCGCCAGCGCAGTAAAACGCGTCACGCGGCAAGCAGGCGAGGCTGGAGAAATGCGGCACTTGCAAATCGGGTTTGGCCAATTTTTTGCGTTTTTTCGGCGCTTCCTGTGCCAAGGTATTGAGCGCGTGGATCAGACGCATGGTTTTCTCTGCGGTGGTGCCTATGGTGACGAGCACGCTGACGGTGGCAAACGTCGATTTTTCCACTTGGATGTGGAAACGCTCGTACAACACCGTTTGCAATTGGTCGCCGGTGAGGCCGCTCATACGCGTGTCTATGGTGATTTTGCTTGGGTCTAAACGGATGCCGTCTTTTTTCAATTCTTCCGGCATCATTTCTTCCAAGGTCAACACGCGGAACACGCCGGTTTGGTTGATGCGCTCGTGCAGCACTTCCACCAATTGCAAGGCGCGCGACAGCAAGCCATAGCCTTCCATCACCATTTGTTGGCGCGCCACATCCAAGCTCGCCAAAATGCTGTATTGCGGACTGGTCGATGCGTGCATATTGAAGGTTTCGCGCAGCAGATGTGGGTCGAAACTCGGGTCGTTGACATGCACCATGCTCGCTTGCGAGAACGCCGACATGGTTTTGTGGGTGGATTGGGTCACATAATCGGCGCCACATTCCAATGCCGTCGGTCGGAAATGCGGGTGGAAACGTGCAAAGCCATACCAAGCCTCGTCGATAATGACTTTGATGCCGTGGGCGTGCGCCGCATCAATAATCGGTTTTAAGTCGTAACACAGGCCATCGTAAGTGGAGCTGGTGAGGATAATCGCTTTGGCATGCGGATGGGCGTTAATCGCTGCCAAAATGGATTTGAGCGGCACCGGTGCGAACAAGCCCAAGGCGGTATTGATGGAGCTGTCCAAATACACCGGTTTGGCACCGGATAAAATCACACCGTGGTGCACCGATTTGTGGCAATTGCGGTCTAACAGCAGTGTGTCACCTGGGATTAACAGCGATTGCAAAATCACCTTATTGGCAGTAGATGAGCCATTGGTGGCGAAATAAGTGTGTTTGGCGCCGAATGCTTGTGCCGCCAAGTCTTGCGATTCTTGAATCACGCCCTCAGGATGCAATAAGGAATCCAAGGCCAATACCGATACCGACAAATCCGCTTGCCACATGGATTGGCCGACGAAATGGTAAAAATCACTGCCCCAAGCCGATTGGCGCAAAGAGTCGCCATTGGAATGACCGGGGGTGTGCCATGAGTCGGCGTGTTTCGAGACATAGGATTTCAGCGCCGAGTAAAACGGTGTCGCTGCTTTGCGCTGCAAATGGGCGCACACTTCGGCGGTGAGCACATCGGTGGCTTTTTTGCTGTAATTGAGCACCGGCCATTGCGGAAAGTGTTCGGCTTTATTGCCTTTGTTGTCCCACACAAATACGGAGATTTCGCTGCGCCATTCTGGGCGTAAAGAAGCGGCCTGTAATTGTTGTAATTGGCTTAAGGTGAGGCTGCTGGCGTCGAGGATTAACACTTGTAAGCGCGGGTCTAGCAGCGCGGCTTGCCATTCATCGACCGCATAATTGTCAAACACCACCATCATCGGTTCGGCCAATTGCATTTGATTGTTGATGTGGCTGTGACCGGTTTTACTCAAAACAATGACGCTGCACAAAGCACTCATGAGATGCTCCTGAAATGGGATGAATAATTGTGCCTGAGTTTTGGCAAGTGGGCGATAATTAAATATTCTGTAAAATCACGCTATTGGCATTTATTTCTATGAAAATGACTTAAAAGCCTTGCCAAGTGGGCAGGGAATCGGCATAATGCGCTCCTCTGTTGCCGGTATAGCTCAGTTGGTAGAGCAGCTGACTTGTAATCAGAAGGTCCCGAGTTCGACTCTTGGTGCCGGCACCAACAGAAACCCACAGCTACTTCACGGGTATAAAACAGTAGCACAGCAACACCCAGCCGGTATAGCTCAGTTGGTAGAGCAGCTGACTTGTAATCAGAAGGTCCCGAGTTCGACTCTTGGTGCCGGCACCAAATTTAAAGCCCCAATCGCAAGATTGGGGCTTTTTTCATCTGCGTTTTGTCCCTGTGTCTGATGCCTGTTCTGCGCTTGATAGGGCTTAAGGTGTTTACAGGCCGCTTATAGTAAGTGCAATACGGTGGGGCACTGTTTTATGCGCAAGCATGGAATGGACAGGCCGCTGATTGGGTATGCCTGCTCAACCCATCATTCCAATTCAACTGGCCTGTTCAACTGGCAGCATTTGTATTTACAGGCCGCTTAGCAGGCATCACACCCTGCGTTTACCGTCACTAGGGCAACTTTAGCCCGCCTTTTCTCTACCCCAGTGTTGCCATCTTGCAAGAAAAAATCGTCTGAAATACCACTTTTTGTCGCGGCATTACGACACAGGCATGCCGTTTATGTGGTTTAAGCGCGCATTTTCAGCGTTTTGGACCGCATTAAGCGGCCTGTAAAGTCAATACCAGCATGGCTTTGCCCACTTTTTAATTTGCCTATCACTGAAATTGAGTATATCTAGAGCCAAAAACCTTAGTGTAGGCGCAATGCGCCAGCGCTCTATATGATAAATCACTGTTAATGCATCACATTAACCCATCTTAACCATGTCTTTTCTGGGTTTGGGCACCGCGTCTGTGGGGGATGCGGCGGCCAAATCCCGTCAGTGCAGGCGGTGTTGGCCTGCTGCAGACTTGCAACCCATATGGCCCATGCCGCTTGCGCATGGGTGTAGTCGCTATTGTGATGCCGCTATGTGTAACAACCGCCCACCTTATCAATACCGTGATACCGCCAAACCAATACACAGTGTTTTTACAGGACGCTTACCACACTTGGGCATGCTGTAAAAAGATTCAGGAGAACGCAGATGAACAAGACTTACCGGATTAAATACAACCAGCACACCGGCACTTATGTGGCGGTGGCCGAAATCAGCACCGCCCGTGGCAAAAGCGGCAGCAACAGCCGCGTGGTGGCCGCCGCCATCGTCGCAGCTGGTTTGAGCTTGTTCAGCGGCGTGGCATCGGCAGATGTGTGGGGTGACCCAGGCGTGTCTGCTCCGGGCGTGAGCGAAGGGGTAGCCGCAGGACCTTATGGTTGTAATGTCGCTGCCAGCTCCCAAACCGTTTTTGACGAGAACGGCAATCCGATTCAAAAAACCTATGCTGCCAACTCCAATCACGAAGGGGCGTGGTTAGAAGGCAATGGCGGCGTGGTCTTGGGTGGTGGTTGCGAAAATGTGGCCATCGCTTTGGAGAATGGCACGGCCATCGGCAATGGCGCCGCTGCTGCCAACAGCGCCGTCGCCATAGGCACTTTGGCCTTGGCGCAACAAGCCAATGCCATCGCCGTGGGTTCTTATGCGCAGGCTTTGGGTGCATCCAGCATCGCCTTGGGCACTGACGCCATTGCCAATGGTGCGGGCAGTATGGCCTTAGGGATGGAGTCACATGCCGAAGGTGTGGTAAGTTTGGCTTTAGGGCTTGAGTCACATGCTGAAGGTCGAGCCAGCATGGCCTTAGGGGTTGATTCACATGCAGAGGGTGAAGCCAGCATGGCCTTAGGGGTTGAGTCACATGCAGAGGGTGACGCCAGCATGGCTTTGGGTACTGGCGCACATGCCAATGGCGTCATTAGCATGGCCATGGGGGTGCAATCCTATGCCGAAGGTGAGGGCAGTATGGCTTTGGGACGAGGCTCACGTGCCAATGGTGTGGGCAGCATGAGTGTGGGCAACGGCGCGGGTATGGACAGCCAAGGCAATTACAATGCCTATGTGGGCATGTACAGTGGTTACACAGCCAATGGTCATTACAACCAAAGTTTGGGTTTTAATAGCGGCGAGCAGATTCAAGGCGACCACAATGCTGCTGTGGGCAGCAACGCTGGCTCATTCATCACTGGCAATGGCAATGTGGCCGTGGGCGATATGGCTGGCAGCGTGAAAGGCTATAGTGAAGATACTCAGCAATATTTTAACCATCCCAATGCCAATGGCGTGTCAGAGAATCGGGTCAGCAATGCCGTGGCCGTGGGCAATTATGCCTTGAGTTTGAGCAGTGGCGGCATCGCCTTGGGCAGCAATGCCTTGGTATTGTCGGGTTACACCGGCAGCGTGGCCATCGGTGAGAACAGTGTTGCCAACCGCAGCAATGCGGTGTCGGTAGGCAAAGCCGGCGCTGAGCGTCAAATCACCCATGTGGCTCAGGGCACGGCCAACACCGATGCGGTGAACGTGGCACAGTTACAGGCCGCTATTCAAGCCTCAGGCGGCATACAGTTTGTGTCGGTGAACGGTGCGGCCAGTGATGGCAATGTATTGAATACTGGTGCCAGCGGCAGCAAAGCCATCGCCATCGGCGCCAATGCCGTGGGTGGTGGGACTTACAGCATTGCTTTGGGTTATGGTGCCCAAAGCAACAGTCAAAACAGCATTGCCATCGGTACGGGCGCAGGAGTGCCATCGGCTTTTGCCTTTCCATTACCAATATTAGGAATCAGTGGTCACAACAATTACATTGGCAACAATGCCGGCAATGGCAGCAGTCTGGCCAACAGCAATGTGCTGGGTAATCAAGCCGGCTCATCCAGTGCCGGTGTTGAAAATGTGTATGTGGGCAGCAGCAGTGGCGCAGGGGTGATGGGCAACGACAACATTGCCATCGGCACTTCGGCAGGGACAGAATTGCTGGCGGTTTGGAATCCACTCTTAGGCACGACACAATGGCAATCGCGCAGTGGTGTAACGTCTTTACCGTTGGTATTGCCTGGCATAGGTGGCAATGTCAGCAATACCGTGGCGCTGGGCAATTATGCCTTGTCGCGCAGCAACCTAGGCGTGGCCTTGGGCAGCAATGCCATTGTTGAAATGGGATTGACAGGCAGCATGGCCTTGGGCACGGGCAGTCGCGCCAATGCAGCGAACAGCATCGCCTTGGGCGCAGGCAGTGAAACCAGCCGTATCAACAGCGTGTCGGTAGGCAAGGCTAGCGCCGAGCGTCAAATCACCAATGTGGCCGCAGGGACGACAACCACCGATGCGGTGAATTTTGGGCAGTTACAGGCCGCTATTCAAGCCTCTGGAGGCGTTAATTTTGTATCGGTGAATGGCAGCAGTAGCGATGGTAATTTTAATAACGATGGCGCCAGCGGCAACAAAGCCATCGCCATCGGTGCGGCTGCGGAAGCTGGCGGAAGCTATGGCATTGCCATCGGTAGCAATGCCACTGCAGGCGAAGAAAACAACATCGCCATCGGTGAGCAAGCAGGATTTAACAGCGGCGGTAATAACAACCAATCCTTGGGCCACCAAGCCGGTTCACAACGCTTTATGGGCGGAGACTTCAATATCTTCACTGGTGAATCCGCAGGCATGGTCGGCTCAGGCAGCTACAACGTGGCCACAGGTTTTAATACAGGTGTGAGTGCCAATGGCGACCACATGGTGTTAATCGGCAGCTTGGCCGGCAATGCCATGAGTGGCGACTACAACACCGCCGTGGGGGCGGTGGCAGGGCAATCCGCGCAAGGGGCACGCAACAGCTATGTTGGCGTCGCCAGCGGCCGTAACAACAATGGTTCAGGCAACAGCGCCGTCGGCGACAATGCGGGCAACCATGTCAACGGCAACAATAACGTGGCTTTGGGCAAAATGGCCGGCAGCCTGTATCGGTTTGATGACAGCACCAATAAAACTTACGACCGCGCCGGCACCGAAGTCACTGGCAGCCTCAGCGGGCTGGCGGTGAGCAATACGGTGTCTGTCGGCAATTTGTCTTTGTCGCGCAGCAATCAAGGCGTGGCTCTGGGCAGCAATGCCATCGTTGAAGCAGGATTGACAGGCAGCATGGCCTTGGGCGCGGGCAGTCGCGCCAATGCGGCGAACAGCATTGCCTTGGGCGCAAACAGCGAAACCAGCCGCATTAACACGGTATCGGTAGGCAAGGCGGGCGCTGAGCGCCAAATCACCAACGTCGCCGATGGTACCACGCTCACCGATGCGGTGAACTTAAGACAGTTACAGGCCGCTGTGGCCGCTGTGCCAAGCGTGCATTTTGTATCGGTGAACGGCGCCAGCAGCGATGGAAATTTTAATAATAATGGCGCCAGCGGCAGCAAAGCCATCGCCATAGGCGCGAACACGGTGGCAGCGGGCGATTACAGTGTGGCGCAAGGCTACAAAGCCAATGCCGCCGGCGATGACAGCATCGCTTGGGGTCAACAAGCGTTAGCAGCGGATGCGGAAAGCATCGCCATCGGTGCCCATAGCGAAGCCAAGGGCGCTGCCGCCGTGGTGTTGGGCACTCGTGCCAGTAGCGATGGCGACGAAACCGTGGCCATCGGTAATTATGCCGTGGCCCGACAGTTTGGCAGCACGGCGGTGGGTGGGGAAGCATCGGCAACGGGTGCTGCGTCTACCGCGCTGGGTTTTGCCACCGGTGCAGATGCTGACCGCAGTGTGGCCATCGGTTATGGCAGTTTGGTGGTGAGTCAGGCGATGTTGCCCACTGCCAATGGCTATAACAGCGTGGCCTTAGGCCATAACAGCCGCGCTGATAGGCCAAATACAGTGTCCATAGGTGAAGTGGGCAAAGAGCGCCAAATCACCAATGTGGCAGATGGCACGACTTTCACCGATGCGGTGAATTTAAAACAATTACAGGCCGTTGAAGCCAAGATAGGCACGGGTGCGGGTGGCACTGCGGTGCATTTTGTCAGCATAGATGGCGTGTCTGCGGATGGTAATTTTAATAACGATGGCGCCAGCGGTCTGAAAGCTATTGCGATAGGTGCCAATGCGGTGGCAATGGGCGAAGCCAGTGTGGCACAAGGCCAAGGCGCGAATGCCTATGGCGATGGCAGCATCGCCCAAGGTTATCAAGCCTTTGCCGAAAACACTGGCAACATTGCCCAAGGTGTGCAAGCACAGGCCAAGGGTTGGAACAGCATTGCCCAAGGCTATGAAACACAAGCCTTACAAGACGGCGCGGTGGCCTTGGGTACACAAACCATCGCCAATGGCGTGGCCAGCATCGCCATCGGTGGCTTTGCCAATGCCGCCGCCGACAACAGCATCGCCGTGGGCGACAGCAGTGTTGCCAGCGGTGAATACAGCATCGCCCAAGGTTCGGGCGCCAATGCTTGGGGCGCGTTCAGCCTTGCCCAAGGCGGCACTGCCACTGCCGAAGGTGACAACAGCGTTGCTCAAGGCTTAGGCGCATACAGCGCGGGTATGGACGCTGTGGCCGTAGGCGCATTTGCCAATGCCGCCGCCAAGAACAGCGTTGCCTTGGGCGCAGGCAGTGAGGCCAGTCGTGCCAATACCGTATCGGTAGGCAAAGCCGGTGCCGAGCGTCAAATCACCAACGTCGCCGATGGCACGACGCTCACCGATGCGGTGAATTTAAAACAATTACAGGCCGCTGTGGCCGCTGTGCCAAGCGTGCATTTTGTGTCGGTGAATGGCGCCAGCAGCGATGGCAATTTTAATAACAATGGTGCAAGCGGCAACAAAGCCATCGCCATCGGTGCGAATGCGTTGGCCAGTGGTTCATACAGCATCGCCCAAGGCTTTGGTGCCAATGCCGCAGGAAATGACAGCATTGCCTTGGGGCAAGGGGCGACGACGAAAACAAATGGTTGGGCAAGTCACGCACAAGTGGCAATAGGCGCACAAGCACAGGCATCGGGAGCAGGTGCGGTCAGTATCGGACCTTCTTCGGGTCAGAGTGGCTATAGTATGGGTGCAGTGTATGTTGGCAGTTATGCAGGCAACAATGGCATTGGTTCAGGGGGGCAAGTGGGTGTGGGCGTAGAAAGCCTGCGCAACAGCATAGGTGAGTTCAATGCCATGCTGGGGGCACAAAGTGGCGATGGCATACAAGGAGACTTCAACACTGGTGTGGGCAGTTTTGCAGGCAAAAGCAGTCAAGGCGAACGCAATGCTTATGCAGGCACGGGTGCAGGAGCATACCAAAAAGGCGATAACAACATCGCTATTGGCAATGGAGCAGGGTCTGAATATACATTAAGCAATGGTGGTTGGAATGCCGCAGGGGTGGGGATAAAAGCAAATATCTTTGGCTACGACCGCAATGGCCAATTAGTGAATGCATCTGACCTCAAATTACAGGCCGCTGTCAGCAATACAGTTGCGCTGGGCAATTTGTCTTTGTCGCGCAGCAATCAAGGCGTGGCCTTGGGCAGCAATGCCATTGTCGAAGCAAACATGACAGGCAGCATGGCCTTGGGCGCGGGCAGTCGCGCCAATGCGGCGAACAGCTTGGCCTTGGGCGCTGGCAGTGAAACCAACCGCGTTAACACAGTGTCGGTGGGCAAAACCGGCGCCGAGCGCCAAATCACCAATGTCGCTGATGGCACGACGCTCACCGATGCGGTGAATTTAAAACAATTACAGGCCGTACAAGCCTTAATCGGTACGGGCACGGGCGGCAGTGGCGTCAATTTTGTATCCATCGGAGGCAGTAGCAGCGATGGCAATTTTGCTAACGACGGTGCCAGCGGTAACAAAGCCATGGCTTTGGGTGCCAGTGCCAATGCGATGGGCGATTATGCGCTTGCCCACGGTTTTGGTGCCAATGCCAGCGGCACTTATGGCATTGCAGTCGGTTTTGGGGCGGTGGCAAGTAAGATGGGGGCTGTGGCGCAAGGGGTGTTGGCCAATGCCAGTGGTGAGGACAGTGTGGCTTTGGGCGACCGTGCGCAAGCCTTGGATGATTACACTGTTTCTATTGGTTCTTATGCAGGTGTTGGTCAGACCACAGTCAATGCGGATGGTCGCAATCTGAATCTCGGTCAGTTCAGTGGTGCACAAGCCCAAAGCGCTTCACAAAGCAATTTTATCGGCATACGTGCTGGTTACAACACCCATGTGGTGCAACAATCCACTTTGTTGGGCTATTACAGTGGTCGCGATGCCAGCAATGTGAACAGCAGTATGTTGTTGGGCAATAACAGCGGCATGGCGGCCAACAGTGTGGTGGCCAGCAGCCTGATCGGCAGTTTCAGCGGCATGAACAGCAACAATGTTCACAACAGTGTATTGATGGGGTCATCCAGTGGCAGCAGTGCCAATGGTGTGGCTGACAGCAGTTTAATCGGTACCAACAGCGGTTGGTATGCGCAAAACGTGACTTCGAGTGCTTTAATTGGCCAATTCAGCGGTGACCATGCCCAAAATGTGTTGGAAAGCAGCTTTTTGGGTTTCAGCAGTGGCTATGAAGCCAATGGCGTCAGCAACAGCAGTTTAATTGGTTCATACAGCGCTTATTTAGCACAAAATATTAAATACAGCAGTTTGTTGGGTTACGCCGTGGCGCAGTCGGCCAATGGTGTGTCGCTAAGCAATATCATCGGTTATGCCGCAGCTCTTGCTGCCACTGATGTGACCGACAGCAGTTTGCTGGGTACACGGGCAGGCCAACAGGCCAACAGTGTGGTCGACAGCAGCCTGATTGGTACCCGTGCCGGGCAATTGTCCAAGAATGTGAGCGACAGCAGTTTGATGGGCACACGCAGTGGCGCATGGTCGCAAGGCAGCAATAACAGTTTTATCGGTACGGCCAGTGGTGTGGCGGTGCAAGGCAATGACAATCTGGCGCTGGGTACGGCCGCCAATGGCATGTTGTATTGGGACAAGCAGGCGAATGCCTATCGCAATCGCGATGGCAGCGTGTTCAATGGTACGGCACCAAGTGTGTTGCCAGTAAACAATACCGTCGCCTTGGGCACTTTGTCCTTGTCGACTGTGGACAATGGCGTGGCCTTGGGCAGTGGTGCAATTGCCACCACCACCGCAGGCAAAGCCGGTTATCTTGCCAATGGCAAAACCGATGCCACATGGCAAGCGACTTTGGCGGCGGTGTCTGTCGGTGGTGACGACCCTTACGATGGTAAAAACGTCGTCAATACCCGTCAAATCACCAATGTCGCTGCCGGTACGACCTTGACCGATGCGGTCAACGTGGCGCAGTTACAGGCCGCTGTGGCAGCGGTGCCTAGCTTGCATTTCTTGTCGGTACAAGGGGCAGCGAGTGACAGCAATTATGGCAATGATGGTGCCAGCGGCAGCAAGGCGATTGCGATAGGTGCGAATGCCGTTGCTAAGGGCAATTATGCGGTGGCCGAAGGCTATCAAGCCAATGCGGCGGGCACTAATGCAATGGCGATGGGCGCTTATGCCATCGCGGCTGGGGCCAATGGCATCGCCTTGGGGCAAGGCAGTTATGCCTCACAATGGGGCGATGCTTTGGCCATCGGTGCGGGTGCCAATGCCAAAAATATTAAAAGCATCGCCATAGGCACCAATGCCATTGCCAGCGATTCCGGCAGCATGGCCATTGGTACTGCCGCCAATGCGCTTTACAACCAAGACATCGCCATCGGTACCATGGCCAATGCCGCCAGCGGTCAAGGCGTGGTGATAGGCTACCATGCCAACAGCAAAGGCATAGGCGGCATCGCGCAAGGCGCGCGTGCTTTGGTGGATGGTGCTTACGGCATAGCTTTGGGTTATGAGGCACAGTCCTTGTCCTTGTCAGGTGTGGCAGTGGGTTATCAAGCCAAAGCGAAGATGTATGCCATTGCCCAAGGCTCAGGAGCCAATGCGGCGGCTTATGGTTCCATCGCCATGGGTGCCGATACTTTGGCCAAAGATTCATACGACATCGCCACCGGTTATGGCGCGCAAGCCATAGGCGGTGGCAGTATTGCACAAGGCGGTAAGGCAGTTGCCAATGGTCTATTTGCCATGTCTTTGGGCTACCAATCTCAGGCTATAGGTGCCAGTGCGCTTGCAACAGGCAGAGATGCTTTTGCTGGCGAAGCCTACAGCATTGCCACCGGTCATCAAGCCAATGCCGCAGTGTATGGGGCCATGGCTTCGGGTTACAAGGCTTTGGCCACAGACTTTTATGCGGTGGCCACTGGTGCGTCAGCGCAAGCCTTGGGTGAGGCGGCTGTGGCGACAGGGCAAGGTGCCACTGCTGGTAAGGCTTACAGTATTGCTGAGGGGTACCAAGCCAATGCGGCCGATTTCTTTAGCCATGCCACCGGTTACCAAGCTTTGGCATCTGGACAAGGTGCGATTGCCGATGGTTTTATGGCTCAGGCCACCGGAACAGATGCCATCGCCATTGGTTCTGCCAGCAAGGCGACAGGCAAGCAAAGCATCGCGCAAGGCTTGGGGGCACAAGCAGCGGCTGATTTTGGCGTGGCTTTGGGCAACGATGCCAGAGTTTCGCAAGCAGCAGGCGTGGGTTTGGCCTTGGGTGCGGGCAGTCGGGTAACGGCGCTTAACAGTGTCGCCTTGGGTGGCAGCAGCATCGCCGACCGTGCAGACACGGTGTCGGTGGGTCTAGTTGGGTATGAGCGCCAAATCACCAATGTCGCTGCCGGTACGACTTTGACCGATGCGGTGAATTTGGGGCAATTACAGGCCGCTACCGCTGGCTTGGCACCATTGTCTCAAACGGCGGTGGTGTATGACAGCACCGCTAAGACCCAAGTGACTTTGGGCGGTGTTGGTGCGGCGCCAGTGCAGTTGACCAACTTACAGGCCGCTGCCTTGAATGCCACATCGACCGATGCGGTGACTGGGGCGCAATTGTTTGCCACCAATACCACCCAAGCGGCGCAAGCGAATACCTTGCAAGTTCATACCACTTCCTTGGCGCAACACGCCAACAGCATTGCCCAAAACAGTGCAGACATCTTGACGCAAGCGAGCACGCTGCAAAACCATACCTCGACCTTGGCGCAACAAGCCAATACTTTGGCCTCGCACACTGGCAGCATTGCCACATTGCAACAAGGGTGGAATCTGTCCAGTAATGGCGGCGCTGCCACGGCGATTAAGGCTGGCGATGGGGTGAATTTTGTTAACGGTCAAAACATCGCCATCACTCAAAACGGCAACAGCATCAGCGTTGCCACCACAGCCAATGCGGTGTTCAACCAATTGACCTTGGGCGGCGTGGTGATCAGTGGCAATGGCATAGACGCGGGCGGCAAAGGCATACGCAATATTGCCAATGCCGTATCGGGCTCGGATGCGGTGAATTTAAACCAGTTACAGGCCGCTACTGCCGGTTTGGCACCGTTGGCGCAAAGCGCGGTGCTGTATGACAACGCGGCCAAGACGCAGGTGAGTTTGGGCGGCGTCGGAGCGGCGCCAGTGAAATTGACTAACTTACAGGCCGCTGTATTGAGTGCCAGCTCGAGCGATGCGGTGACCGGCGCGCAATTGTTTGCCACCAATACCACGCAAGCGGCGCAAGCGAATACCTTGCAAGTTCATACCACTTCCTTGGCGCAACAAGCAAACACGTTGGCGCAAAACAGCACTACTTTGGCGGCGCACAACACGACCTTGGCGCAACACACTGGCAGCATTGCGACCTTGCAACAAGGTTGGAATCTGTCCAGCAATGGCGGCGCGGCCACGGCAATTAAGGCCGGTGATGGGGTGAACTTTGTTAATGGTCAAAACATCGCCATCACGCAAAACGGCAACAACATCAGCGTGGCTACTGCGGCCAATGCGGTATTTAACCAATTGACTTTGGGCGGCGTGGTGATTAACAGCAGCGGCATAGACGCGGGCGGCCAAGTGGTGCGCAACCTCGGTGCGGGTGCGGTGACGGCCACCTCTCGCGATGCCGTGACCGGCGCGCAGTTATACCAAGCGATGCAAGCGGGCGGCAATAACAGTGGTGCGATTGCGCAATTGCAACAAGGCTTTGCATTGCAAGTGGATGGCACGAAGGCACAGCAAGTGAAGGCCGGTGACAGTGTCAACCTGCAAAGCGGCAATAATATTGCCATCAGCAATACCGGCACGGGCATAGAAGTGGCCTTGAAAGACGACATCCAAGTCAATTCGCTGCAAGTGGGCTCGGTCAGCATTACTCAGACTGGCATCAATGCCGGCGGCAAGGTGATTAGCGGTGTGGCCGATGGTGTGCTCGACAGCGATGCCGCCAATATGGGGCAATTGCGCGATGTGCAAGCCAGCGTGAGCGCGCAAGCGGAGAAACAGAAGTACATGCAGGTGAACGCAGGCAATAATGCCGCGGCGGCCAATGCCAGTGGCAGCAATGCCACCGCGATAGGTGTGGGCAGCAGCGCCGCAGGGCAAAATGCGATTGCGATGGGGCTGAATGCCAAAGCCACCGGTGAGAATTCGCTCAGCATCGGCACGGGCAACCAAGTCAGTGGCGACCGCTCTGGCGCGATAGGCGACCCGAGCGTGATTACCGGCAACGATGCTTACAGCTTGGGCAATAACAACACCATCGCCGCCGACAAATCGTTTGTGATCGGCAACAATGTCAACATCAGCACCGCCGCCAGCGACATGAGTAAGGCCGGTGGCGCAGTGTTCCAAGGCTCGGTGGCTTTGGGCGATGGCAGCAGTGTCGAAGCGGCTGTGGGCACGGCGTCGACCACCATTCGCGGTGAGACGTATCAATTTGCCGGCAGCAAACCGGTGGGCACGGTCAGCGTGGGTGCCAAAGATGCCGAGCGCACCATCACCCATGTGGCGGCGGGGCGTTTGGACGCGGGCAGCACCGATGCGGTCAATGGCAGCCAGTTGTACGCCACGAACCAAGCGGTGGACAAATTACAGGCCGGCACGGCAGGCGTGGTGCAATACACCGACAGCAAAACCAAGGCGCAAGCACAATTGGTCGGCGCTGGTAATGAACCGGTACGCTTATCGAATGTCGCGCGCGGCACTGAGGCCACCGATGCGGTCAATGTGCAGCAGTTGAATGAGGCCACCAACCGTTTGGACAAACGCATGTCGGACATGGAAGACGATGCCAATTCAGGCATAGCCGCGGCGATGGCGGTGGCGTCGTTGGGGCAGGCGTATGAGCGCGGACAGAAATCGGTGTCCATGGGCGGCAGTGTGTGGCGCGGTGAAACCGGCTATGCCATCGGTGTGTCGACGGTGTCTGAACAAGGCTCGTGGATGTTCAAGGCCAATGGTGCGGTATCGAGCAAAGGCTATGGCGGCGGCGGTGTCAGCGCCACCTATTTGTGGCATTGATGCCGTGTGGCTAAGCGGCCTGTAAGCGACTTTAAACCTGTTTACCATCAAACACCTGCTCTTTAGCAGGTGTTTTTTGTGACGCGGTTTGATGTGGTTTGGTTGACCACAGCGGCAGATTTGATTACAGTGCACACGAAATATGTAACATTATTCATAATGGGATTTTAAACCATGAAAAATGCTATATGATAGGCGCGCCAGCGCGTTTATTTTGGTTAAACCACCGCCGCACATATCGCCAAAACCGTTGTTTTCGGCTATGTTATTGAGCATAGTATCTAGCAACTAATAATGCGGCCTGTAACACTTTGCAGCCCAAGCACACCCATCTTATTGATTTGCATCGCCACAATTTATTGAGTTAAGGACCCAACATGAATGATTTCACCTCCATTTATGCGCCCATGGCTGCCACGGGAAAATTGGACGGTCATCCTGAAGCCGTGATTTCGAGTTTGCAGGATTTGTTTGCCAGTTTGGAAGCGATACGCAAAGATGTGCCCGGCTTGGCGCTGGACTATGTATTGAACGGCGATTCGCAGCAAGTGTTACACGATTTGCGCACTGGTAAAGCCGGTCGCAGTTTTGAATATTTGGCCACGCCCGGTTCCATCGTTGATTATTACCACGGCGTCAACAGCAAAAGCGACAACCGTGTGTTGGGTGCACGGGTGCGTTTGTATGCGCTGTTAGACCAAGACACCATCAAACCCGAACAATGGCAGCGCTTGGCGCAGGTTTTTGCCGCGAGCTACCCCGATCCGAAACAAGACTATTACGCCGCCACTTTATACGCTTCAACCGTGCCAGAGTGGCTGCAAGTGTTGCTGGCCGACATTGTCATTACCATGCCCAAACGCGTGCAATACGGCAAAACCGTGGTCGGTGCGCAAGCGCATCTGAGTCATGCTTTCTTTAAACGCATGGCCGCCTTGGCCGAGCTGAGCGTGCCGGCCGAAGTGGTGTTTTTTGAACGCGATGCGCTGAAAAACCAGTGGCATACCGACAATTTGGAAAAATTTTGGCGCTTAAAAGACTTTGACAGCGAATGGTTGAATCCAGAACTGACTTTGCGTTTGGCTGACAGCTTGAGCAACAGCGGCCGCGTTGCCTTGATGAAGTTTTTGGGCGGCAACAAAAAGCGTTTGCAACACTACAACCACACGGTGGTGAAACTGGGTTTGATGGCGGGCAAAAAACTGCAAGGCGATGCGCGTTTGCTGTTGGCGGGTCAGCCTTTGGAAACGCTGCAGCCGTATCTTGAACCCGTATTGATGGGCGCAGGCAGCAATGCCGAACGCAAACTGGCAGCGGAAATGCTGATTCCGTTTGGGGTAGAGGCCGAACCGATGTTACAGGCCGCTTTATTGGTGGAAAACAATGCCGGCGTCAAACAAGTGTATGAAAGCGTGTTGGCGCGTTTGCAAACCGTCAGCGACATGACCGGTCAAGACGACAGTTTTGACGTGCCAACATGGGAGCCATTGGTCACTGGCAAGATAGACGAAACCGAAGTGGTGGAGATTTTAAAACAAAACTTCGCGGAAATTCTCAAATCGGCACAAGAAGCGGCCGAACATGAGGCCAAGGAAAATGCCGACCCGACTTACAAAGGCTATAAGTCCACGTGGGCACGCAGCCGTTTGAAAGAAGTGCAAAAAATTGATGCCGCGGTGTTTCCACGCATTGCTGCCGCGCTCAATGGCGGTGAAGCGGTGTCGCGCAAATTGGTCGATTACCAATTGCTCAATCACAAAAACCGCGTTGAAGCCGTGGCCGGCTTTGATTTTGGCCATTACCTGCGCATGGTGGGTTTGTTACATGGCGGTGGCAACAATTGGTGGCAAATCCGCCAATACTTAAGCAAGGCGTTTCCCCAAGGCGTAGACGTGCGCGTGCTTGCCGATGCCTTAATCAAAAACGGCAAAGACGAAAAAGCCGCGTATGTGCACATTGCCGATGAGTTTTTGGGTTGGGGTGGTGCCGATGCGATGGAGACGTTTGCACCAGAAGCGGTGTGGCCATTCTTCTACGAGCATCCCGAATTTTTACAAGAGGCGTTTGGCCTGACCAAGGCCAAAACCAGTTCGTCTTACGGTGGCTACCAGCAAGGCAATGCGGTGGCGGTGTTGGCGATGTTCCCGAAAATCCCGAGTGAGTGGTTGCCGATATTGCTGACGCTGGCTTTGGAAGCGTCCAAGACTTTGCGCGAGCCGATACAGCAATTGCTGTTGTCCGTACCTGATATTTATTTGCGCGCTTGTGAAGGCTTGGCCACGGGCAAACACGAAATTCGCACCTCCTCAGCCAAATGGTTGGCCGATTTGAACGATGCGCGTGCGATACCGGATTTACAGGCCGCATTGAAGAAAGAAAAACGCGAAACCGCGCGCGCGGCCATGTTGACCACTTTGAAAAAACTCGGTGTCGACATCAGTGCCCATTTGGCGCCCAAAGTGTTGTTGGCCGAAGCCGAAAGCGGCCTGAAAGCCAAGATGCCCAAGTCTTTGGACGCATGGCTCAAGCCAGAGGCCTTGCCCGAATTGGTGTGGCTAGACGGCGGCAAGGCGGTGGACGCCAAGATTACCTTGTGGTGGGTGGTGTTGGCACAAAAACTCAAAGAGCCGGGCGGCAATGAGTTGCTGGATTTGTATTTGGCTTTGACCACGCCAGCGAGCCGTGCACGCTTGGCCGAATTCTTATTGCAAGGTTTTGTGCACGAAGACACGCGCCATCCTAGCAGTGCCGAAGCGGACGAGCGCGCGCAAAAAGAGGCACCGCAGCGCTTTAAATACATGCAAGATTGGTACAAACGCTATCCCGAGTATTACCCGCAATACGCCAACGCGACCTTAGAAATGGCCATCGCCGAAATCAAGCGCGAGGTGATGGCGGTGTATCTGGGCTCTGCCATTGCCGACAAAGGCATTTTGGCCTTGACCGCGGCCATGCCAGCGACAACGTGGGTGCAATTGCTGCAAACCTACATGAAAGAGCACCACCAACGCCGCGCCCAAATCGAAGCGATGCTGATGGCGGCGGCGAAAAACAACGATCCTGCCATCATCCAATTCATCTTGAGCATTGCCCGCCGCTACAAAACCGCGTCGGTACAGGCCAAGGCGAATGAATTGATAGCCGAAATCGCCGAGCGCAATGGCTGGAGCAGCGACGAATTGGCCGACCGCACCATCCCAACCGCTGGTTTGGACGACAGCGGCGTGCTCAGCCTCAGCTATGGCGCACGCGAGTTTACAGGCCGCTTGGATGAGGATTTGAAATGGGTATTGGCCGATGAAACCGGCAAAGCCCTCAAAGCCTTGCCAAACGCGCGTCAAAACGAGGACGCGGCCTTGGTGAAAGAAGCCAAGGCGCAATTCAATACCGCCAAGAAAGAATTGAAGCAGGTGTTGGAATTGCAAACCGAGCGTTTGTACGAAGCGATGTGTGGCGGCCGCGTGTGGAGCCGTGGCGATTGGTTGGAGTATTTGCAAGCGCACCCGCTGATGCAGCGCTTGTTGCAACGCCTGTTGTGGCAAGGTTTGAACGCGCAAGGCGAGGTGGTGTTTACCTTCAGACCGACCGAAGACGGCAGCTTCATCAATGCCGACGACGATGAAGTGGATTTACAGGCCGCATCCAGCATCCGTTTGGCGCACACTGTGTTACTGGGGCCAGAGGCGACGCAAACATGGTTGGGACATTTGAAAGATTACCGCATCAAGCCTTTGTTTGAACAATTGAAACGCGAATTACCGCCGGCGATTACGCCTAAACAACAGGAAATCGACAGCTTCAAAGGCTATTTGTCCGATACCTTCACGCTGCGCGGCGTGTTCACCAAAATGGGTTACCAACGCGGCCCTGCCGAAGACGGCGGCTCGTTTATGGAATACCACAAACGCTTTACCAGCTTGGGCGTGGCGGCGCAAATCGGTTTCAGTGGCAGCTATATGCCAGAAGAAAACATCCCGGCGGTGGTGTTTGGTTTGGGCTTTGTCAGTTTGCGCAATGGCAAACCGACCTACACGCAAGTGGATTTGAACGACATCAGTTTGGTTTTGCTCACTGAGATTTACAACGACTATGCCTTGTTGGCGAGCAAAACCATGGGCTTTGACGCCGATTGGGAGAAAAAAACACCATGGTAAGTTTGAAAAATGTGTTGGGCAAGGTCAAAGCGGTGCTGCAAGGCGGCGATGATTTAGAAGCCAAACTGGCGCAAGCGCTGCAACAACAAGACTTTGAGGCGGTGTTTGCCGCCTTGCCGCAAGACGCTGCTGGCATCTTGGCGCTGTGGACGGCGCAATTGCAAGCCATCAGTCCGGCGGCGGCACAAAAGGTCGAGGCTTATTGGCAAGACCAAGCCACATTGGAAATCAATGAGATAGCCCAAGACATTACCGAGGCGTTTTTCAATGTGTTTGCACGGCCATTGGACGATTTCAGTTATGCCTCGGTGGCGCTATATGTGCGCCACCTGCCGGAAAATCCGTTGCCTTTGCTGCTGCGGGTACAGTGGTATCGCTTGCTGATGCAAGGGCAGATTGCCAGCAAATTGGCGACCAAAATGCAGAGCCTGTGGCAAGACTTGGCGCACCGCCATTGCAGTTACAGCCGCTATTACGGCGGCTCTGAGAAAGAATGGGCGGCGGCTTTCTGCGACATCACCGAGATTTTACCGTTGCAATGGCAAACCACGCTGTCCGGCGCCAGCTTAGTGGCCTTGCCCAAGGCCAAGCTCAGTGTGTTGCAACAGGTGTTTGGTTCGGCCGAATGGCAAGAGGGCGATGCGGTATTGTCGGTATTGTTCAGCAGCCGCAGCAAAGCCGAGCGCTTGCACTGGTGTGAGGATGTGGATGCCTATTTATTAGAGCGGGTCGGCGCCGTGCGCGCTTGGTGCGCACAAGACTATTACTACGGCTCGGTGACGGTGTTGTTGCAATACGCGTCTAACCATGCGGCTTTACATCTGCCATTGCTGCCAGTGTGGTCGGCGTGTTTGCTCGACAAAGACGTGAACGCGCGCATGTTGGCCATAGGCATCTTGCGCCAGCTCTCGCCTGAGGTGGTGGCACAAGAATTGAGTCAAAGCGCGGCCGTGGCCGACAAACCAGCGGCGGTTTTGGCCAAATTTGCCGAGAGCCTACCGCATTTGGGGCAGGCCTATTTGGGTGTGTTAGAGGCATGGCAAGCGGAGGCCAAAACCGCGGCGGCGAAAAAGCCGTTTGCGCTGGCAATATCCAAATTGTCTTTGCAGAACTTGGTGCAAGCGCATGCATTGTCTGCGCCCGCCAGTGCGGCCTTAAGCGCACACCTGCCTGAAGCGGTGACGCTGGAAATATTGCACGCCAATATCGAGCAGCGCCGCAGCCAATACGAATACCAACACACATGGGCGACCACGCGTTTGCAAGAATTACAGGCCGCTGACACCAAAGACATGGATGCCGATGAATTGCAATGGCATCAGCACAGCATCCACGCCAGCCAAGTCGAGGCTGAGCAAGCGCAGCAGCGTTTGCAGCAGATGGTGGCCATACAAGACGCGGATTACCAGCGTTGGTATCAGCATTTGAACGCTTGTCAGCGCATGAGCGATGACGATTTGTTCAAGGCCATGGGCGAGCAGTATTACTACAGTCGTGGCAGTTATTATTTGGATGTGCCCGAATGGCTGCCTGCGCACACGGCGGCGCAGTTTGGCCTGTGGAATCGCGCCGCCATCGGCTATGCGTGTAGCCACATTGAAGAGACGTACGCATGGGACAGCATCCTCGCGCATTTGCAAGACTTGGGCTGCGAGCGGCCTTTGGACTTGATGTGGCACTTAATCAGCGACCATTACATGCGCGCAGAATCATGGCAGATGGCCATGCCGCTGTTGCTGCGCCATCTTGAGGTGTTGGAGCAAGCATGGGGCGAGCGTGCGCACAGCACCCCGGCCTGTCGCATGGGCGTGGAACGGGTGATGGATGCGCTGCAGGTGTTTCCTGCTTTGCCAGCAAGTTTGCAATACCCATTGGCCTTGTGGGCGTATGGCAGCAACCGCAGCTTGCGCGTGCAAGCGCAAGCGCTGCTTAGCCGTGAGGACAATGCTTTGGCGTGGACAGCTTGGGGTTTGAACCACGATTATGCCGATGTGCGCAAGCTGTCGATTGCGTGGTTGGTGGGTTTACAGGCCGCATCTGCCCAAGTGATTCCTTTATTGCATGCGCGTTTGGCTGTGGAAGACGATACCAAGCTGCGGGTGCAATTGTTACAAGGCTTGATTGCCTTACAGGCCGATGTGTCGGCGTATTTGTCGGAAGAAGCACTGTTGGCCGAGATTGCACCGGTGATGGCGAAGAAACGCCCAAAAGCAATGGAATGGTTGGCTTGGGATGAGGTGCCGGCCTTGCAATGGCAAGATGGCCGGCCTGTAACACCGGAATTGCTCGAAGGCTGGCTGCGTTTGGCCATGCAAATGAAAGAAGCCAATGGCGAAGGCATGTGGCAGATTTATTTGAATTTGCTGAATCAAACCAGCCAAGACGCGTTGGGCTTGTTTGTGTTGAAGCAATTTGTCGGCGAGGATTTGCGCCCGATGAGCGATGCCGAATTGAACGAGCTCATAGACAAAGAAGTGCCGAAAAAACTGAAGAAATTCCAAAAAGACTACGAGCAATACCCAAGTTATTACAGCGAATACAAAGACATTACCGAAGAGCAGGTGCGCGCCAAACTGGTGGAAGAACTCGGTCGCTACAATGACAAACAAACCGCCTTGCCGCACAAAGGCCTGTTGGCTTTGACCGGCGCGGTGGCTGCGGACGAATGGTACCGCACTTTCCGCCGCTACCAACGCGATTTTGCTTACAAAACCAAGCAATTGGGCGCATTGATACAGGCCGCTGCGGCGGGCGACAATGCGGCGGTGTTGCCGCTGATTGCCAGCTTGGATGTGAAAGCCTCGGGCAATTACATTCGCACGCTGTCGCGCAACACCATCGCCGAGTTTCAAGAGCGGCATGAATGGAGCGATGAGCAAATCGCCGATTATGTGGTGCCGGCGTTTGGCATGGATGCTTACAGCCGCTTGAGTTTGTCGTATGGCGAGCGCACATTTAAGCTGCGTTTGCATGTGGATGGTGAGTGGACGATACAAGACGACACTGGCAAAGAGTTGCGCGCCTTGCCGCCTGCGCGCAAAAGCGAGGACGCGGAGTGGGTGAAAGCGGTGAAAGCGCAATATGCCAGCATCAAAAAAGACGTCAAAAACGTGCTCAAACAAGAGCAACAGCGTCTGTATGTGGCCATGTGCAGCGAGCGCGTGTGGACGGGCGCGGTGTGGCAGCAAGTGGTGGCTGAGCAAGCGATTATGCGTTTGTTGGCGCAGCGCCTGATTTGGCGTGTGCAGCAAGATGGGCACACGCAGTTTGTGCGCTTGGATGAACAAGGCGAATTGCTCGATGCCGACGACAACAATCACGAGCTTGCGGCAACGGCGCAAGTGCAACTGGCGCACGGCACCATGATGAGCGCTGATGAGCGTGACGCGTGGCAACAACACTTTGCCGACTACCAAATCACGCCTTTGTTCCCACAATTACAGGCCGCATCGACGGCAGCGTGGCAAAACAACAGCGCCAACGATTTTGAAGGCTATGCGATACCGTATTACACCTTGCGCAGCGTGGTGGCCAAACACGGTTTTAATGTCAATGCCTACGATTATTATGGCGAAGACAGCTATCACTTAAACTTGGGCAGCAAAGGTTCATTCTCGATTTATTTCGATGCCCAAGGCGAATTGGGCTATGGCTACGACCGCAGCAATGTGATGGTGTGGTTGTCTGAGGTGCGTTACCACGGCGACACGCCGATTACCGACATCATCAAAGCCGAAGCCTTTGCCGCTTACCAAGCCGCCGCCGACGCCAGCAATGGCAAAGACCCCAAATGGAAGAAACCAGCATGAGTTCACAATTATTGCGCCAACCGGCGGAAATCCGTTTTCAAGACGAGTTGCAGCGCTTGCACGAGCAAGATGGCAGCGCAGCCAAGCCGGCAAATTGGTATTTGTCACCGCGCAGCGTGCGCGCCTTCATCTTGGGCGATGACAAATTAAACGTCAGCCGCAAGTTTTACGGCGATGATGCCTTGGTCGACCGCGCCATCGTTACCTTAATGGGCAAACAAGGCCTGATGTTGGTGGGCGAACCGGGCACGGCCAAGTCGATGTTGTCGGAATTGCTGGCCGCGGCCATCAGCCATGATTCGGGCCTCACCATCCAAGGCACGGCCGGCACCACCGAAGACCACATCAAATACTCATGGAATTACGCGCTGCTGCTGGCCGAAGGCCCGAGCGAGCGCTCCTTGGTGCCATCGCCGTTGTACCAAGGCATGGCCGCCGGCAAAACCGTGCGTTTCGAGGAAATCACCCGCTGTCCGCCGGAAATTCAAGACGTGATGGTGTCGATGTTGTCGGACAAAACCATGATGTTGCCGGAAATGGGTGAGGGCGCGCGCTTGTTGGCGCAAAGCGGTTTCAATGTCATCGCCACCGCCAACTTGCGCGATCGCGGTGTGCACGAAATGTCGGCGGCCTTGAAACGCCGCTTCAATTTTGAAACCGTCAAACCGATACAAGACGCCAAATTTGAGCAGCAATTGCTGCGCTTGCAATTGCAGCAAGAGTTGGGCGATTTAAAAGGCCAAGTGCAAGTCGGTGACGATGTGGTTGAGGTGTTGGTGACGGTGTTTCAAGAATTGCGCAAAGGCGTGGCCACCGATGGCACGCACTTGAAGAAACCTGATGCGGTGATGTCTACGGCCGAAGCGGTGAACATTGCCCATGCTGCCAGCTTGGAAGCGGCGTTTTTGGGTGACGGTGCGGTAACCGGCGGCGCTTTGGCGCGGCAATTGCGCGGCGTGGTGCTCAAAGACAATGACGAAGACATTGCGCGCGTGCAGTATTACATCGATGCGGTGGCGCGTGAACGCGCCAAACACAACAGTGCTTGGAAAAGCTTTTACGAAGAAAGCAAAGCCTTATGGCAATAGCCAGCGTCGCGTGGCCTGAGCGCATCCAAGCTGCGGCGGCAACGGCGCAGCGCTTGGCGGCGCAAAACGTGTATTTTGTGCCGGTGCGCCACCACAGCCCGGCCTGTAGCATGGCCTTGCAACAGTGGCTGAACGAGTTACAACCCAAGCGTGTACTTATCGAAGCGCCACACACATTCATGCCGCTGTTGCCGCTGTTGCAACACGAGGACACGGTGCCGCCGGTGGCGGTATTGGCGCAGCGCAAACAAGGCGAGCACGTGCGTTCGGCGTTTTACCCGTTTTGCGATTATTCGCCGGAATGGTTGGCGCTGCGTTGGGCACAGCAAGCGGGTGCGGAAGTGGTGTTTTGCGATTTGCTCAGCTTGGATGGTGACAACGATGATGGCGGCGACGAAGAAGGTGATGCCGAGAGCGTGTTACAGGCCGCTGCTGGCAGCTTGCTCGATGAAAGCCATGTTGCTCACAGCGAATACGTGCAAGCCTTGGCCGAGAAACTGCATTGCCGCAATTACGATGAATTGTGGTCGCATGTGTTTGAATGTCGGCCTGTCGATACCTTATTGCAACCTGAGGCGTTTTTCAACGAGGTGTGGATGTGGTGCGCAATGGCGCGTCTTTCCTATACCGAACAAGCACTGCAACTGGACGACACCGTAGCGCGCGAAGCATGCATGTTGCAGCATTTACAGGCCGCTATCGCCAGCGGCGACACCACCGTGGTGATTACCGGTGGTTTTCACACCTTGGGTTTGCTCGAAGGTCTGGCAGAACCTGTTGTAGATAACAAAGCAAACAAACCAAGTAAAACCAGCAAAGCCAGCAGCAGCGATGCATGGTTGATACGCTACAGCTTCGACCGCTTGGATGCCTTAAATGGCTACGCCTCGGGCATGCCATCGCCGCAGTATTACCAAGACCAATGGCAGGCCATGCAGCAAGGACAAAGCGGCAGCGATTTTCTGGCCTTGCAATTGAGTGCCATCGCCGCGCACCTGCGCGAAGAAAAGCTGATGCCGGAATTGTCGGTGTGGTCGTTGCAACAAGCACAAGAACAGGCATGGCGTTTGTCTATGCTGCGCGGTCATGCGCTGCCGTCGCGTTGGGACTTGCTCGATGCCATTGTGTCGACATGGATCAAAGACGAAGCCGAAGTGGCACAACAGCAAGTGTCGCAAGCCATTTTGCGCTTTTTAAGTGGCCACAAGCTCGGTCAAGTGGTGAAATCGGCGGCGGTGCCGCCGTTGGTGAATCAGGTGCTGTCAGTATTGAAGGCGCAGCGCTACAAACTCAGTGACACCTTGCCCAAGAATACCGAATTGAGCATTTACCGCGATGCCGCCCACCGCGAACGCAGCGCGTTTTTGCATTTGCTGGCGTTTATCGATGTGGGCTTTGCCACCTTAGAACAAGGGCCAGACCTCATCAGCGGCGCCAATATGGATTTGCTCAACGAGCATTGGCGCTATGCGTGGACGCCGATGGTGGAGGCGCGTTTGATTGATTTGAGTGCCGAAGCCGCCGATGTGTACCAACTGGCGCAGCAGCGCCTGCTCAAGCAGCAACAAAGTTGGCAAGAGCAAGGCCACAGCAACAATGCCAGCGGTGCCATGGGCTTATTGATACAGGCGGCGCGCATGGGTTTGGAGCAAAGCCTGCCAGACTTGTTACAGGCCGCTCGTTACCATATTGAGCACGACAGCCGTTGGGCGTCGCAACTGTCGGCGATACACCAAATCTGCAATCTGTGGCAGGCGCGGCGTTTGTTCCCCAGCGTGGACGAGGGCGTGCTCAAGACCATGTTGCTGCATGCGTGGAATACCTCGCTGTATTTGCTGCAGCAATTGCACGATTTGGACGACGAGGCCAATGCGGCGCAAGTGCGCGATTTGGTCACGCAACGCTTGTTGGCGCGGCGCTTGGCGGCAGAGCGCGATTTTGATTTGGCCGATGCCGTGGCCGATTTTTACCGCCATTTGCGCCTGTATCGGGCGCAATACCAAAACAATGCGCTGCTCAATGGCGCCATAGATGGCTTGTTGTTTTTAGATGGGCAAAGCGAATTGAGAGAATTACAACAGGCGATAGCTGCGCGCATGCAAGCCGGTGCCGATGCCTTACAGGCCGCTCAATACTTCAATGGCTTGATGCAGGCGGCACCGGAATTGTTGGTACACCAGCCTGTGCTCGTCGATGCCTTGGATGCGCAGCTTAAGCATTGGGGCGACGACGAATTTATCGCCTTATTGCCGTCGCTGCGTTTGGCCTTCAGCCAATTGAATCCGCGCCAAATCAATCAGATTTCGGCCTATGTGGCCGAGCAATACCAAACCGATGCCGTGGCCTTAAGCCAAGTGAATGTGGTGCACACCGAAGCGCAAATGTTGGCGGCGCTGAGCCTGAATCAAGACTTACAGGCCGCTTTACAAGCCGAGGGCTTGGGTCATTGGTTAAACCCGGCCATCAGTGGAACATGATATGGATGAACAGACTTTAGCGCGTTGGCGCTTGCTGCTTGGGCGTTACAGCGAACAACATTTGCAACACATGGCCAATCTGTCGGCGGCGCAGCAACAGCAAATGCAAACCTTGGATTATTTGTACAACCGCGAATACCAGCGCCGCGGCGTGGTGCAAGGGCAAGGCCAAGACAGCGGTGGCGCTAGCCTAGACCCGAGCCAATTGAGTGCGCTCGATTGGTTGACCAAGTCCAAACGCCTGTTTCCAAAATCGACGTTTGAACAAATGCAAACCACGGCCTTGAGCCGCTACGGCATGACCGAGTTGATGAACAGCCCGAAAATGCTCGACCAACTGAGCCCATCGCCGCAAATCGCCCAAGCCTTGCTCGGCATGCGCGGGCGCATGAGCAATGAGATGCGCTTGGCGGTAAAACGCTTAATCGAGCGCGTGGTAGAGGAAATTTTGCAGCGCTTGAAACCGAATTTCCGCCAGCAGTTTAGCGGCCGCCGCAACCGCTTTCGGCGCTCGCATGTGAAGCAAGCGAGCAATTTTGATTGGCGCGCCACCATTGCCCGCAATCTCAAGCATTACCAACAAGACAGCCAGCAATTGGTGATTCATGAGCCGGTGTTTTATTCGCGCGTGCAAAACCATTTGCCGTGGCAAGTGATTTTGTGTGTCGACCAATCCGGCTCGATGTTTTCCAGCGTCATGTATGCGGCCATTTGCGCCAGCATCTTGGCGGCGCTGCCGGCGGTGTCGGTGAAACTGGTGTTGTTTGATACTTCGGTGGTGGATTTGAGCGAACACGCGCACGACCCTGTGGAAGTGTTGATGACGGCGCAATTGGGCGGCGGCACCAACATCGCCCAAGCCTTGCAATACTGCCAAAGCCTGATTGAAACGCCGAACCGCACCGTGTTGGCGCTGATTTCCGACTTTGAAGAAGGCGGCTCGGTGCCGCTGTTTTTGCGCACCATCCAAAGCTTGGCCAGCCAGCGCGTGACTTTGCTCGGTTTGGCGGCTTTGGACGAGCAAGCGCAGCCGGTGTACAGCATCGACATGGCGCAGCGTTTGGCCGATTTGGGCATGCATGTGGCGGCCTTAACCCCAGAACATTTCGCCAAATGGTTGGCAGAGGTGATGCAATGACGTGGCAACAGCTGTACCAGCATTTGGATGACGATGCCTTAAGCACTTGGGCCAACCCCGGTTTACTCAGGCGCGCCAAAAAAGCCTTGGAGGCGGGCGAGGTCAGTTTGGTGGAGTTGCGCGACGATGGCGGCACTTGGCACAACGACGATGCCACCGTGACCTTGACGGCACAAGGCTTGACCAAAGCGGCCTGTAATTGCCCCGCCGCCGGTGCGTGCAAACACATCTTGGCGGCGGTGCTGCATTTGCAACAGCAAGCGAACAGCGCGCCCGCGCAGAGCGTAACAGAAACTGTAGCCGCAGCCATACCAGCAGATATTGCAGTACCAGTAGAAGCAGCCGCCGCCGACTCAGCAGTCAATGCTCCAGCTGTACCGACATGGTTACAAAGCTACCAACTGTTAGACGACGCTGCCTTAAGCACTTGGGCCAATTCCGGTTTGCTTCGGCGTGCCAAAAAAGCTGTCGAGGCAGGCGAGGTCAGTTTGCTGTCTTTGGACGAGGCACAAGGACAGTGGCAAAACGATGACGCGGTGGTGACCTTAAACCCACAAGGCTTAAGCCAATCGGCCTGTAATTGCCCCGCCGCCGGTGCGTGCAAACACATCGTCGCGGCGGTATTGGCGGCGCAGCAAGTCTGGGCTGAGGCCGCAGAAAATATTGCCACCAATACCGATGCAGCAAACGGCACAACGGCAAGCGCAGACAACAGTGTGGCAGCCTTACAGGCCGCATTGAGCGAAGCGACTGATTTAGAGCGTTTGCAATTGGGCAAAATCGGCAAGGTGCAGTGGCGGCAAGCGTATGCGTTGTGGGCGGATTGGCAACAGCAAGTACCGCCACGCATAGACATACAGCCTGCGAAGATTTTGTTTCACACCGATTTGAGCAGCGATGCGGTGGTGTATTTGCTTGGCGGTGGTTTTGCCGGCATGTTGTCGAGCTTGGACAAGAAACGCCAAATACCGGTGCATCTGGCCGTGCTGGCGCAGCTGTGGCAACAGCAACAATTGGTGTTTCCATGGCCAGACGAGGTGGTGCCGGATGAAAACACCGATGCCAGTGTATTGGGTGAGGATGAACGCAGCTTGCTGCTGACCTTACAGGCCGCTTGTCAACGCTTGCTGCAATTGGGCTTGAACCATTTGATGGCAAGCGAGGCGCAGCAATGGCAGTGGCTGCAATTGTCGGCGCGGGTGGAGCGTTTGCCGCGTTTGGCCGGCATGTTGCGGCGTTTGGCGGGCGAAGTGCGCTTGCTGGCAGAAAACCACATCAGCAGCGACAGCAACGACACCTTATTGTCGTTGGCGCGTTTGGCCGCTTATTTGGATGCCTTGCTGCATGCCGAGGGCGAGGCTTTGTTGGCCTTGCGCGGGGTGTTGCGCCGTACTTACCAAACCCAAGATGAGGCGATGACGCTGTTGCCGCTGGGCGTGAACTGGTGGCAAGGTGAGGGCGGTGCGTCGGGTTTGAACGTGTATGTGTGGAGCGTGGAAGAAGCGGCCATCATGACCACGGTGCAAGCGCGCGGCAATGCCAACGACCGCAGTTTTAACCGCTATAGCGCTTGGTCGGGTGCTGGCTTTTGGAACCGCAGCGCCGAGCAAATCATGCAAAACCAAATCGTGTTGCGCGCGCCGCGCGTGTTTGGTGACCGCTTGGCCAACCAAGTGGCCGTGCCTTCGCAAGCGCAGCCGTTAACAGCGGATTTTTTTGCACCGGCGTTAACGCCGTATGCCGATTTGATTCAACACAGCATAGAACAA
This sequence comes from Vitreoscilla massiliensis, assembly GCF_001457815.1. Lineage (GTDB taxonomy): Bacteria > Pseudomonadota > Gammaproteobacteria > Burkholderiales > Neisseriaceae > Vitreoscilla > Vitreoscilla massiliensis. Next base: position 740,642 of record NZ_LN898221.1, on the reverse strand, counting down.
ACCACGCCATTTTTGCTGTCGGTCAGCCGCTATGAGCCTTTGTATCTGGACGAGTTGGAGCAAAGTTTGGAATGGGTGGTGTACGACGACAGCCAGCAATGGGGCGCACAACTGAGCTTGGTCATCAATGAAGTCACGCGTGAGCGCTCGCAGCAATTGCAATGGCTGTGTGAGAAAAACATCGCCATCAGCGCGGTATTGGTGTTGGCGCGTTTGGATGGGCAACAGGTGATTTTAGAGCCCATCAGTGTGATGCTGGCAGAGCATGCCGAACCTGTGCGTTGCTTGGATTACCACCAATTCAGTCCCAAACAGTTTTTTTGGCAGCGTAAACAGGCCAAACCAGCGCTGTTGCGCTCGACCATAGGCGCGGCAGCGAGCAGCGAACATTGGCTAGACACTTTGTGCGCGCCGGTGTGGCGTTTACTGGAAGCGCGCACCGCCAGCGGTGTGCGTGCATGGTTGGAGTTGGAACGTGAACAATTGCTGGGCGCAGCTGCCCAAGCTGAGGCATTGGGTTTGGACTTGTTGAAAACACTGTGGCAGCGTTTGGCGCAAGAAGCCAGCGCAGGCAACATGTTGCAAAGCGCGCATGTGATGCAATTGGCGCGGCAATGCCAACAACAATGGCCGCTGTTTGAAGTTGAATTACAAATAGGGGAAAACGACGATGGCAACGGTGAAAACGCGTAAGAAAAAACCAGTCGCAGCGGCACGGCCGACTTACCAATCGGGCACGGCCGCAGCAGTGGCCTTGGTATTGGGCATCTTGCTGTGTTTGGCAGGGGTGATGTTGATGTGGGCAGCGAATCGCAATGGCATGGTTTATTTGCGGCCTTTGCAATGGGGCATCATCAGCGTGGTCTTGGGGGTGTTCGGTTTTATCATCGCATTAAAGGTCAAACCGCCGAAACAGCTGTAATCGTAATAGAAGACACAAGGCATGCGGCCTGTAAAACCACAACAAGGTTTACAGGCCGCATGTTTGGGTTTATGTGCGATGCAATGGCTGGAAATGTGGTTTGACACTGGTATGGCAAGCGCGTTGGCATGTGCAGCGCTAGGGATTTTTTAAACGCAGCGGCTACAGGTGTGAGTCAAATCTCTGACAGCAATATCGTGCGCATTGCGACTGGCTGCGAATGTCTGCCCTTAATCAAAGTGAGTAAATGTATGCTCAGAAGCTGGTATAAGTAGGTTGTTGAATCTATTATTGATTGTGGACCGTTGAACTGCAAAGTGGAGGCCTGCCATGACTGAACCTGTATCCAAGTACCGACACATCTCATTTACTGCGCATTACACCGGTTATGTGTGGTACCGCATGGGCATATCCCATCCCAATTTTGCCACGCCCGAAGGCCAAATCTATGCGCAATTGATTGATCCTGCTGAGTGCTTGGCCGAGTTTTTTTGGGGCAGCAGCATCCGTTCTACCTTAAAGCAACGCCATGAAATGCTGGACGCGCGCTTAGAAGCCTTGATTGCTGAGCATCCACATGTGCAAATTTTGGAAATTGCCTGTGGTCTGTCGCCGCGCGGCTGGTTGTTTCGGAAAAAATACCCTGACATTCAGTTTGTGGAATTGGACTTGCCCGATATGGCGCAAATGAAGCGCGAGGCCTTGGCGACTTTACAGCCCGATGCTCAAGTCATCGGCGCGGATTTGTTTTCCGATAAAGTGGGCGCAGTGTTTCGCAGTTTTGATGTCAAGCAGCCATTGGTCATCATCAGTGAGGGCTTAATCAATTATTTTGCCTTAGACCAGTTGCGCTATTTGTTGCAGCGCTTGGTGAAATACACACGCGAATTCCCCGCCTTGTATTATTTAAGCGATGTCTATCCGATGCCGCTGCAGCCACATTTTCGCATGTTGGCTTGGCAAGCGAGTTGGATTTTAAAAACCATGGCCCACAGTGATTTTGACTTTCATTTCAATACCCCGCAAGAAGTGGCGGCGTTTTTTCACAGCTGCGGCTTTGGCAAGGTCGACTTATTGCAACCGAGTTTGTTGCAGCAAGACTTAAGCGATTATCCTGCCACCACCGTACAACACCACCAAGGCGATTTGGTGTGGGTGATTGCGGCGCAGCGCTGAAAATTGATTGTGTAAGAATTGACAGGCCGCTTAATGCGGCCTGTCAACATGATAAGAGGCTGTGAGCGGGGCTGACATGGTTTAAAATAGCGCTCTTGTGATTGTGTTGATTGAGGAAAGCGTGCATGCCTAAGGCCATATTTTTTGATGTAGACGATACTTTATTGAATTTTGGATTGAGCAGCAAATCAGCGCTGGCCGATGTGTTTCAACACTTTGGGTTGGAATGGGACGTGGCCGTCAAGCAACGCTACGACGCCATCAACAATGGCTTGTGGGCAGAACAAAAACAAGGCTTGCGCACGGTGCAAAACGTCATCGACACGCGTTTTCGCCTGTTGTTTGAGGAATTAAATTGGACTGTGGATGCCGATGCGTTTCGCGATGTTTACCAAGGTCAGTTGGCTCAGTCGCATGTGATGGAGCAAGGCGCATTGGAAACGGTGCGCACCTTAAGCGGGCGCTATGATTTGTACATTGCTTCCAACAGCATTTTGGCGATACAAACCTCGCGCCTGCGTTTGGCGCAATTGCTGCCGTATTTTCAAGACTTGTTTGTGTCCAATGACATCGGTTATGAAAAACCGGATGCACGCTTTTTTGAGACCTGCTTGCAGCGCAGCCAACGACAGGCGCAAGACATTGTGTTTGTCGGTGACAGCTTGGAAGCCGACATGGTTGGCGCAGCTTCCTGCGGCATGAACACATGCTGGTATAACCCACAGCAAAAACCCGCTCCACAAGACTTAGATATCACCCACACCATTCACAGTTTGCCGCAATTGACGCAGTTGTTTTAAGCCAGTACAAGGCATTGCAGAGCGAGTGTGATGAATGTGGGCAGGGTTTACAGGCCGCTTGGTTGTGAAACTGCGACTGTCACGATGCTTGCCACCTTGATTCAATACATATTGGCAGCGCTGGTTGCGGTAATGTGCGAGGACAATCAAGCCGATATCGGCGTGTTTATTGGTGATGACTGTGCCGAGTGGGTGGATAGATTGGTGAGCTTGGGGATGGCGAGATGATGCAGGCCAAAGGCCAGTCTGCGTCGGTGTCGGTCATCCACAGCCTGTAAGCTGGATGGTGACGACCAAATACACAGAAAGCTATGCACATTGTGTCAATACGCATAGCTTTCTGTCATCACAGCCAAACTTAAATGTTTTTTTCAGCATCCACCAAGGCACGGCGCGCCAATGCCAAATTGGATTTGTCTTTGGCCAGCACGAAATACAAGAACAAACCATCGAGTTTGGCAATCGGGCGGATCAAATGGTATTGCTCACCCAAGGTAATCAAAATATCGTCGATGCTGTCGTTCAAAGCCAATAATTTCATGGTTTTCATCTTCGCACGCACCACTTCGGTATTGCCCGCAGCGGCAATTTCCAAGTCCAACGATGACTTGCCAGCACCTGCTAACAACATCCCACTGGAATAGTCCACCACCGCTGCTGCCATGGCGCCATCGGTTTTTAGTAATTCATTAATAATGCCATCAAAATTCATCTTGCTCTCGATTTGTGTATTGAAAAAGTTCTCGATAGAGCAACAATAATACCAAACATCATCCAGACGATTCAATATGAATGGAATCTTGATTTCAATCAATAAATCCAGACAGCGCAGTCTATACGCTGAATGCAAGATGGCGTAAAACGGTTTGAATCGAAGTGATATTTTGTTTACAGGCCGCTTGCGGTATTGAGGGAAGCTTAAGACAAAATAAAAGCGCAAGGCTGGCTTGCGCAGGGGGATGGAACAGCCTTGGGATGGCTTTATTTGGCTTTAAAGCGGGTATGGCCGCGGCGCTTGTGGCTAAAAAATGTGTAAGCCGCCAAAAAAACAAATGCGGCGGTGGGAATGATGGAAATCGCCAGCAGTATTTGCAAGATGTCTAACATTTTAGCGCTCCTCAGTCAGTGCTTAAGCCATGGGCAGGCTATATCGCGGTTGTGTCAATATAGGTTAATTGGTGTCTTTACTTTATGAAAAGTTCTTGCCATTTAAACGGGGTTTCGACCGCGTGTATGGCAGCAGCGGTATTGGGTGACCATAGTAAAGGGGGGTGAGTATGTCAGTAGCAAACAATGTGTATGCGATGCGGCAGTCTTTGCCCACGCCCAAACAATGGGCGGCGGCGCTATTGGAAGCGGGTTTTGAGGTGGTATTGGACAGCGAATTTGTGTGGTGGGAGTTTGAGGGGTTTTTGCCCGCGACTTACCAAGGACAAGAAGCTGGTTTTGAGTTGTATGTGGAAAGCGTGGATGCGAACCAACTGAATAAGCGCGAACGCAAGCACTTACAAGGGCGGGACACGGTGGTGACGTTAATCACACACTCAGACATGCGCGAGTATGTGTCGTCCATGCTGGCGGCAGCAGTATTGTGCGCTCTGTCGGATGGTTTACTGGCCGAAGGGGGAGAAACACCCTTTATTGCGGCGCCAGATGCGATAGATTGGGCCCGCGATTGCGAGCCCGAGATTGTCAAATTAATGCAGGCAGATGGTTAAACACCATCGTCAGGATGCGGTATCTGAGAATTTGTATTGCCACCGCATTGGGATGTTTTCATCTGTGCAAGGCCTGACCGCTTATTGTGCTTTGTATAAATTGGTGAAGCTGATGGTGGGTTTTACATCGGCGGGCAGCGTGCTGTAATCGCCGCTTAACTCGATTTTGAGCGTGTAGCTTCCCGGATTGAGGGCGAAGTATTTGGGCACCAACATCAGTCCGATTTCATGCTGAACAGGGTCGTAAAATCTGAGCGTGGGCGTGTGGGTGCTGGCATACAGCAATTGCTGGCTGTGGCCATCGTAGATTTCGACCTTGGCGGTGTCTGTGGTGTTTTGTCGCAATTGTTGGCGCATGTTTGTGCGTTCTTGCACATCGTGGGCTTGTAACAGCAAATACGGGCTGTAAGTATCGGCATGTTGAATGTGCACCGTGTACTCAAGCTGGCTGGGTTGCTTGGCTTGCTGCGGTAATGTGATGGCTTGTTTGGCTTCAAAAGACGGCGGCGCAAACTGGGCGCAGGCACCGAGCAGCGGCAACAGCAATAAGACAGCCAGCCAAGAGGGGGAATAGAGGGAGAATAAGCGGGACATGGTGCGCTCTTAAGCGGATGCATTGCAGAACCGTCATGTTAAATCAGCTGGGTGTCGCGATTGTAAGCCTATGCAGATTGAAGCATGAAATGCTACTAGAGGTTAGGGCGTGTTCTCATTTCAAATCTGAAATAAGCCACTCCTAAAACTTATGTTATAGAATGAAATATATGTTTATTTGATAAAAGTTTTAACATGGCCCGCCGAGTTTTAACCGATGATATTTGGCTGCAAATTCAAGATACCATGAAGTTTTATGGCTGCTACCGTTCCAAAAATAGCAAAAATATCATGGAGGCCATTTTGTGGAAACTTCGCACTGGAGCGACATGGCGAGATATTCCTGAAGATTTGTGTCCTTGGCAAACGGCTTACAATCGCTTTAATCGCTGGGCCATCAAGGGTTTATGGGACAAGTTTTTTTTAAACTACGAGGCGTATTGGATACAGAACGGGTATTCATCGACGGAAGCTACGTCCGCGCTCATCAGCATGCGAGTGGAGCTAGGCGTGGTGAGGCTCGAGCAATTGGCCGTTCACGAGGTGGCGCAACTACAAAAATACACTTGGCCGTCGACGCGAACGGACATCCGCTTGATTTTGAAATCACTGGGGGCGAAACCCACGACAGTCAAGTTGCACCGCAGCTGATCGCCTTGGTTCAAACCGGCCATTATTTGGTCGCTGATAAGGGCTATGACTCTGAAAAGATAAGAGAATCTTCAAGAAAACATGGAATGATTCCCGTCATCCCTAGAAAATCCAACAGCACCAAAAGTAATCCGGAATTTAGCCGTTATTTATACGGCTTACGCTATGTGGTTGAAAATGCATTTGCCCGCTTGAAGCATTTCAGAGGTATTGCAACGCGTTTTGACAAATTAGCCCGCAATTACAAGGCCATGCTACGACTGGCTTGTATCTTTATTTGGTGTAAGGCCAAATGAGAACACGCCCTAGGCCAAAGTGTGTGATGTGGGTGGAGCGGGTGAAGGGCATCGAACATTTAATTTAATATATTGAATTTAAATGATAAGTATTTTATAAGTGTTAGGTTGTTACCCTATTTGTTACCCCATAAAACAAAAATGCCCCCAAAATTGGAGGCTTTTGTATCATTTTGGACACCTTGGTGGTGTCGCTATCGCTTAAGCAAGAATAGGGCAGTTTTGACTACTGGTCAATTAAGTTCTATTCGGCAAGCTTGCAGCCTTTGAACACAATTACATATCGACTGCTTACATCACTGTTATCAATATCAGTACAAAATACGTCAACAAAATTGTCAGTCTTTAGCTGGGCAATTCCATCGCTTGAATCCATGATAGTAAACATGCTTGGAAAATTACCACTTTGTATGCCTGCTGCTTTAGTGCCTGTGTACTTTCCTGACAACCTAGGCTTGCCACTTGGAAGTTGGTCAATCCCATTCAGTAAAAAAGTTGTTTTAATTGTTTTGCCCTTAAACTTTTCAGTTACGGCAAATGGGTTATCCAGTGATTCATCAAAAATAGTATCAGCAGATAAGAACACAGTTTCTCTTTGGCTCATATCGGGCTTAGACTCGTTCGATTCTGTAGCGGCCTTGTCTGAATCAACACCACCGCCACAAGCTGCCAGTAAACCACACAACAATAACGCACTGAATTTGTTCATACCGTCACCCCTTTTAGAATGACGGCATTATATCAAGAGTTCATAAGCTGACCATCCCTAGCCATTCCATTTACAGCTTGTAATGCAATTTGTGAGATGAGTTTATAGTTTTCAGGTGTCATGAGGGCTTCTGCTTTCACCTTGCCATCTTGACTGGTGAAGTAAACCACACCAAGGATTTGCATTTTGCTTGTATCAAATTGGTTTTGACTAACACCAGCCGCAGGGATGCGGGCTTGCTGATAGTACTCAGGGTAAGCTTGCCTTAGGTATTTTTGACCTGTTGGGTCTTGGTCTACATGGTCACTGCCACCTTTAAAAAAGGACATCTGAGGGTTTTTAATCTCAAGCCTTGCTGACTGAATGGCATGTTGGCTGTTGGTGGACACTGTTCGGCCAAACTCGCTTACTGCATCGGACATACTCTTGCTAGTGGCTGATTGTTCTTTGGCAGCAAGTTTGGCAATTCTTTCAGCTTCTTTATTGGCTTTTTCCACTGCCTTGGCATCTTCCATGTTGATGCGGTCACGCTCACTTGCATCTTTCATGTCTAACTTGGATTGCCAGGCTAATTGTTCCTTTTGCTGTTTAAGCAATTCTTTGTGCTGCTTTTCCAGCTCCTTACCATATTCCTCACTTGCATCAGATTCTTGCTTATTGCGATACAGAGAGCGAGATAGTGCGCCTGTATCAAAACCATATTGCCGCCCACCATCTAATGTACTTCTCGCATTGGATAACTTGTCCTGTGCCTCTGTTAGCGCTTTGGCTGCTGCCTCTACAGCTTTATAAGCCTGTGTTCTTTCTTCGGGCGTAGCCGTGCTACTATTTTTGACTGTATCCAGTGCAGATTGAGAGTTATTAAGAGCCTGTGTCAGCTTTTCAACTTCTTTTGCCAGTTCGCCTCGATTGCCAATGTCAATCTGCGCTTGAAAGGTATCATGCATTGCTTGTTTGCCCGCGCCAATGCGGCTATTAAGTCCGTCAGTCCATTGGTCAATGGCCGTATTTTTATTGGCTACATCTTCCATGATGGTACGGTAGTTTCGTGCTTTGCCTACAATTTCATCCAACTTATCCTGCATCAACTGAATAGACTTAGTGGCGTCAGTATCAAAAATCTTATCCATGATTTTCATTGCAGGCATGTGTGACATCATCTCTGCCACTTCCATTGCACCACGAGCCACCAAAGCCAAGCCGCCCACAATTGCCTCGGCAATGCCTGCCACCTCGTTAAACCGTTGTGCCAGCCAGCCGCCAGCCTCTACTGCCATCATCAAACCATTAACAATTGCATCTGAAATATCCATTGCCACCTGTTCACCGCCACCAAGTGATTCTATCCATTCATCAACATAGGTAATGGCCGCTTTCATGGGTTCGGCAAGGTTGGCGTAGACCATTTCATTCATGCCCCAAAACTTGTCTTGAATATCCTTGAATGATTGGTTGAAGCTGTCCAGTGCCACCAAGTTGGCATTGCTGGTTACATGCCCAAACTCAATAGCCTGTTGCATTAAGCTGTCGAATTGTGCGCCATTGGCGGCAAGTATTGGCTCAAGCTTGGATAAGTCATTGCCCATCGATTCAAATAACTGTGTGCGTTCATTGGTCGAAAGATTTTGTGCTTCTTGGTTCAGTGCCCGCAATATGTCTAAAGGGCTTTTGCCGATAAACTCAGCCACATCCAAATTCATGCGCTTGAAAAAGTCTTTTAATTCGCCGCCATCATTTGCGGACAAATCGCCCATCTTGTCGTTGATATCTTGCAACGCCTCTTTAAGCGTATCAGCAGGCAAGCCAAGCCGCTCTACAGCATACTGAGCGGCCTGCAAGTCATCGGTGTTCACATTCAGGCGTTGCGCTGCATTGAGCGTTTCTGACGCTTCTTGAGCCTCTTTGTTGAATTTGTAGAAGCCCACACCCACAGCAGCCAAGGCACTGCCAACACCAGCGATTGCCGCAGCACCCACTTTAAACGCCAAATTCATGCGCGTGCCAATGGATAAGCCTAGCTCATACGCTGCGTTATCGGCTGCCTTACTTTCTGCTGCCACTTGATTCAGGGCAGGGGTGAATTGTTGAGCGGCCTGTTTTGCTTGGCTCATTGCGGAGTCGATGTCTTTTATTGCATTGGCTAGGTCAGCATCAGCACGGTTTAGAGCCTCTGTTGCCTGTTGATTACTGTTGAAAGACTTTTGCACCTCAGCGGCTTCACGCTCAAGGGCATTAAAGCTATTGGTTATCTCTTTGGTCGCTTGCTCTGCTTGCTTCATGCCTCGATTAAACTGGCTTAAATCTAAGCCAAGTCGGGCGGTTAATTCTGCATCTGCCATCTGTCCATCTCCTGAAATACTAAAGGCAGCCTAAGCTGCCATATTTGTTATGCGTTTGCTGTGTCTTGCGGCTCGGTGGTGTTTTGCTCGTCTTGCTCTGCCTTTTCAGGCATGGCCTTCTGTTTCTTGTGTCGCTCGATGGTGTGTTGCTTATGAATAGCCACACCAAAGGTGGTGAGTATTTCCACGGGCAACTCAAGCAAGCCGTCCAATTCCTCACGCTTAAACAATGGTTCACCCTGTTCATTGCAAAGGTATTGAATCATGCTGAACGCCATAACTTGATTAACATTGGCTTGATTGTTGATGAATTGATAGCCGTCCGTGTATGCGCCTATTTCTTGGATAAATTTCATTTCCGCACACGCTGCAAAACCTGAGCGCCCATCCAGCATGTAAACGTCAGTTTCTTCGCCATTTGGAAATTTAATATTGACTAAAACAGGGCTGATTTTGCCCTTAGCCAGTAATTGCTCTTTAGTGAGTAATGCCATGCTCTAAATCCCTTATATCTTATTGAAAATACAGGCGATATTGTAGCATAAAATAGGCTGAAACTGTTGATTTTAAAGGGTTTGTAGGTGGTGTTTAGTGTGTGAAATAAGACAGATTTTGACCATGAAGATTGAATATTTTAGCGTGCGTCCAAAATTGGGCTGACGTGAAAACACCACCGCCTAAGATGTCTCGAAATTACTTTTTACGAGTCCGAAAATTCACTGACAAAGATGTGTAAAAACTATCACCCTAAGATGTGCATTAATTGGCTGCCTAACGTGTCTCGAAATTACTGCGCCCTAAGATGTCCGAAAACTAAAAACATGGCTTTTGAATGTGAACATTTATCAACATGCAATTTCAGGTTTTTTCAGGTTTTAATGTCAAGTTTTGACAAGTCGGCCTGTTAGCAAATGTTAGCATCCAAACGGCGCAATCACCTAAACTACTTGTTGTTAAATGTTAAGTTTAATCTAAGGTTTTCTGAGGTTTTAAACTGAAGTTTTCTGAAGCTGACACTAAGTTTTACTAAGTCGCGCCGCCTAAGATGTCCTGAAATTACCGCGCCCTAGCATGTGCTGAGTTGCTGCGCTTTAACGTGTATCGAAATTGCCGCCTAAGATGTGCAAAAATTACCTGCCACCGTTCAAACGCAAGCCTTTTTATGGACACGCAAAAATGTCTTTTTATGAGTCCATAAATTACCTTTTTATGAGTACGAAAATTCCTTTTTTACGGGTCACTAAATTACCACCAAAAGCAAACGTGCGATTTAAAGCGATTTAACGGCGTTTTGATGCAATCCCTTATGTTGGTATTGTTTTACCATTTAATGCGTTCTGTGTGCTTGTGTGGCTTGGAAATTGCATGTTGCGGTGGTGTTTTGCATCATGGCTGTGTGATAAGGGTTTGTTTAGCTCTCGAAAGCGATTTCTTCACTTCGCGAAAGCGATTTTGCAGTATTGCCCTTTGGGTATCTCCCGACTGCCCTTTTAGCACTTCGCGGCTGCCTTTTTTATGGATACGCAAAATCCCCAATTAGCCGCCTCAAATTTGAGTTGGCCTCTTTTTTATGGGCTAACAAAAATACTTGTGTGCGCTCAAAACTGAGCTAACGTGAATCCGCCCATCCAAATTTGGTTTGGCTATGTATTTCAATTTCTTACATGCGTTCGCAGTGCGGTTGCAATGCAAATGCAGTGCGGTTGTGTTGCGATACTCCCGATTCGCAAAAAGGTGATTCGGTATTTTTACTAAAATTTCAGTAAAAGTCTTTGATGGGTCACTTGTTGGTGCTGTTCAGGTTTTTAACAAATCTGTTAAAAAGGTTTTCCCCAAATTCGGGGAAAATGTTCTCAACAAATTAGGCGAAAACGTCGGCCTTGTTTACTACCAAGCGATATAAACAAAGGAAAGTATTGTTAATGCCCTGAATGGCTGCCATAAACTAGGTGGGGGTGGGTCGAGAGTTTATGCGGTCCAAGCCTGTAGACCGCCCGTGAAGCTTTTAAAACGCGCTAACCGAAAATACCCCTCGCGCGTGCGCACGCGTGAGCCTCTGAGTTGTCATTTTGACAATGCAGCCGTGATTAGTCACAGCATGGCTAATTTTGGCTAATGGTTTCGTATTGGTAATTCAGTCATGGTGGAAATCGCCACAACTGGCAAAGCCAATAGCCGTGTATTAGTTTCATACGGTCGTCTTAATTCCATACTGGCGTATAGATTTGATACCCATGTATGAAGTGTGATTTTCTCACTTCTTAAAAAGTGGGTTTTCCTCACGTTATCAAATCCCCTAATTTTGGGGTATTTAGATTATTCCGATTTCAAGTCGGGCAAATGCGAAGTGGGATTATCACACTTCGATACGCTTTTTCGCGTAACGCTTAATTTTTGGGCAATACCATTTTGGCTTGTATTTGACCACACCACCACACAGCAGCCACATCCTGAAATTGCGTAATAGGGATTTTCCGTAATAGGGATTTTCCTGATTAGACTGCCAAGTGTTCAGGCTGTCTTCTCAATAACTCTATCCATGAATAAAAACGTGCGTTCTTGTCGTTCTTGTCGTTCTCGGCTCTGTAAGGCTTGCCAGTAAAGGATTTCAAGAGAACGACATAATTTTGAATTTGCGTTCCCGTGCGTTCTCTATAGTGTGCCATCCCGACGAGAGAACGACACAAGAACGACAAGAGAACGACATACAAAAAACTTAATAAGCTACAATATTTAATGTAACTGTTTGAATGTATGTGGTTAATTGTTATTCTGAATTGAGTGGGAACGACAGAACGACAAGAACGCACGTTTTACGCGTATGTGTATGGTATAGATTGTTAATCATTAAAAAACCGCCCAATTTTGGACGGCTGATGGTTACTCTGTTTCTTCTTGGTCTGTGGGTGGTGTAGAGCCCTCAAACACATAGTATCGTCTTTTTTCACCATTGAATGTCTTTGTCTTGGTTTTGTCGCGCCCTGACTTGGGGACAAGCAACCAGCCTGCAACCTCATAAACCTGTACCACCTTGGCTCGGTCAAAGTCTTTGCAAATCTCGGCATCAAAGACACTGGGCAACACCCAATACAATGGCAACTGTTCCCCACGTTCTTCTCTCAAGCCTGCTGTGTCTGAGCCAGTGTGCTGATGTGTTGGGCTCGATTGGTTGATAGACACAAAGCGACTGTATGCGGCCTGTTCAAAGAAAGCTGCGCCATATTCAAATATTTTGCGCTCCTCATAGTTGCCCGTGCCACTTCTTGCTATCCAGTCATTAAGGCACTGCTTAATGGCCTGTGCTGCCTCCTCATGGCTCAATGGCAGCAAGCCTGCATCGATTGCCAATTGCAGGGCAGACACCACCAAGGCGAAGCGGTCTGATATGCGGCCTGCTTGGTTGCCCATTGTGGGTAGGGTGGCTTTGAATGTGTCCATGTACTGCCTTGCTGTGGCAATGGTGGCCTCTTGGCTGTTTAGCAGTGCATCCACAAAGGCCGCGCCCACTGTACCGTAATGCTCAAGGCTGGCTTGGTTCAAGTGATCGGCAAATGCTTTGCCATTGTCAAAGCTGTGGACGGTATCAAACACACCCAAGCCTTTGCCTGCATTGGCAGGGATAGAGGGCAGGCGGGTTTCTTGGCCTGCTTGCCATTGGTATTTGCCGCCACGCTCAACGTAAGAGCGTATTGGCTTTTCACCTGTTGAAAACAGCAGGGTGCGCCACATGCTCATGGCGCGGTTGCCGCCATCCTTTGCGCCTTGGGCTTTGCTTGTGCCATTCAAGACACTGTAAGCCACATCACACACGGCTTTTTGTGTCGCTTCGCCTATTTCGTCCAGCATCATGAAATTGTCGTTACGGCTGTTGGCCAAATTGGTAAAGGCGTAACCTGTGCCATTCCATGAAGCCTTGGCCGTCAGTGAGTGCGCCCATACCGACAAGGCTATTTTGGCTGCTGTGGTTTTACCATCTGAACTGTCAGAGTGAATGTGAAAACCGCCGCTTTCCATACCCAGTAGCTTAAGCAAGGGTGCTGCCAAGGCTGTACCCACTGCCAAGCACAAGCGGCTGTTGCCAGCCAAATGGCGGCCTATGGCATCGTTCCAAGACTGCACCGTACCTTTGCCCTTAAATGCCTCGGCTTGGCTCTTGTCGCCGTTGTAAATCACATTCAAATTGTCTTGGTGGGTCAATACCTCACCACTTGGCAGAATGTACGCCTTACCCTCATGATGCCAGCCGCCTTTATTGGTAATGGCATGGTTAATGTTCAAGGCTTCTTTTTGGATATGGTCGGCCAGCTTCTCGCGGCCTAATTTGGGTGAGTAGACCATCACGCCATTGTTTTGCAATGCGCTCCAGCCTTGGCCTGTACCCACCACGCCCAAGGGCAGCACAATCACCCTGGCGGGCTTGCCATAGTGTTGTGACTTTTCCAAGATGGCGTAATGGTTGCCGTCATCATCGACACCACCGCCCAGGTGTTTGAAGTGGCTTGATAGCGGGGTGCGCTTTTCCACCACTTCGCCCGTTTCCTTGTCATGCTGCCTTGTGACGTAAAACACGCCGCTTGTGGTGGTGTCTATGTAAGGCTTCAACTCATTGGCGGGTTGCTTGGCTAAATTGCGAATCTCTGCCAGTTTCTCAGTGATGATGCTTGGGTTTAATGCTTGGGCTTCGCTCATGCCGCCGCCTTTCTTGCTGTTACCGTGTCCAATACATCCACACCGTCAATGCCGCTTTGCCATATACGCACCTCTATGCCTTGCGCTATGGCTCTGCTTTCCAGTCGTCTAGCGGCCTTAATGCCTGCTTCGTTGGCATCGGTATCGGCAAACACAAACAATTGCTTTACGGTGCTTGGTAAGGCCATTGCTGCCATGCCGCCCGCACTGCCACAAGCCCATACAGGCAAGCCTGATTCTTGATAAATGGCTGCGCCGTTCTCTATGCCCTCACACACAGCCAAATACTCAGCCGCAGGGCATAGCTGTATGGCCGTGCCCGTATTGCTGCCTTGGTAACGCGCCATCATTTTCTTTGCTTCCAACAAGCGGCCTGTAAACGGGTCGGCAAGCTGTAATTTGCCCGTACAGTCAGTGTTGAGGTAAGTGCGATGTAAGCCCATCAATTCACCGTCCACACCCTCAAACTTGGCAACAATGGCAGGGTACTGGCCCAATACAAGCCACTTGCCTTTGTCGTCTTGTACCCAATAGTCCAATGCCTCCACAAAGCCCAATGTGCTTACGATTGGCTCTATGGTTGTCACATCCAAGCCACGCCCATGTAAGTAGGTTTTAATGCAGTTATGGCCTCGGTTTTTCTCGGCAATGGCCCACAGTGCTTGTAATGCTTCGATGCGGTCTTTTTGGGGCTGTGCTTGCTGCTGTGGTGGTGTTTTGCGCTCAGGCAATGGCTCACCCTCGGTTATGCCCAAAACGCCCGCAACAAGCCTTGCTGCTTCTTTAAAATCACACCCGTAAATGTGCTGTACCAGTGCGAAACCGTCACCACTGAGGCCGTCCAATTGCCCACATACAAACGTGCCGCGTCCTTGCTTGTCGTCATAACGAAAGCGGTCTTTGCCACCGCAGGCAGGGCAGGGCTTGTGTTTGTTGGTCAATGCCTCAGAACTCACACCCAAGGCGGGTAAAATGTATCGCCATTGCCCTGTAGAGTGGTCTATAATCTGTTTGTAATCAGCCATCTGATTATTTTCCTTTGCTCTTCTAGCTAAATAACCGCCTGTATTTCAAGGCGGTTTTTTCTTTTCTGATTTAAAACGCGCTGCTTTTAAGGCGGCTGTCTATTTCACTGTTAAGCAAGGCATAGGTGCTGAGGTACTCGCTTGCGTCTTGCTCGATTATTTGCATTGCCTCATCGTCCACAAGTTCAGGAAACGCGCCCTTAAACAGCGTCATGGCATATTCAAGCCCCAACATGACATTGCGAAAATTGTTAAAGTCGCTGTTAATAAACGCGTCCAGTTCGTGAATGTTCATGTTTTTAATGTTGGGCAATTGGGCTTTGGCGGCTGTAAAGCTGCTTAATCCATAAAACACATTTTTCATGCGGCCACCCCTTTGCTCAGATTAATGGTGCATTGCTGGCAATACTGAAAATGCCCAACATCAGTAAAGCCAATTACAGCCACACCACCATCATCAAACACACCGACAATACCAAGGCTCAAAGCCTCCTCAATAATCGCGTGAGAGTGCTGCAATTGACGGTATGGTTGCCCTTGTATGGCCTGAGCCTGTACCGCATCAAGAAACCGCATCAAACGGCTTGGAATGGCTTGTGTCATGGCTGCACCTCTTTTTTAGTGACTAATTGTTCAAATGCAGAAAAATCAGGCAGGGTAATGCTTGGCAATATGGGCAAGTTGACTGGGGTAATTTCTGATAAATCGACCACAACAAGCTCACTTGGGTTGGGTAGGGCTTTCATCAACTCAATCAAGTTTGCAATTCCTGTGCTGGACAAATGCTCAATTTTGTTTATTGCCTGTTGGTACTTTTCCGCACACTCTTGAGCCTCTTTCAAGGCTGCCTCGGATTCTTGGCTGAGTCGTGCCAATTCATTAAAGAAATGTTGTTCTGCATTCATGATGTGGCCTCCTGAGCCTTTGGTTGCGGCTTACCAATAAGCCAATAGCGGTTACAGTGGGTTGTGCCGCCAAAACGATTTGGTACGCTTTCCCATTCAGTACGGAAGCGATAACCCTTTTTGGATAAATGGCTTATGGTGCTGTTCAGGCATGAATCACCGATTGCCTGCGCCTCAAAGCGGTTTAAGCCTTGTTTGGTTGATGTGGCCTCAATCACGGCCTGTTGTTTGGTTTTGCTCATTGGATTGTCTCCAGTAAACGTGATTTCAAGCGGCTGTACTGCTCAGAATCGGACGACACCATCATAAAGGCATCATAAGGCAGGCCACTGGCGGAAAAGGCTTTACAAACATCGTATGCGGCCTGTTGGTCGTCATGTTCGCTAATGATTACCGTCATGAAACCCCCTAAGCCGCGCATTTTTTTAAAACACAATCGGCCTTGGCCAACACCCTAAACATATGTTCAGGCACGATTTCATTCTCATAGACGGGATTGTCGGTGATGATGCAAATCCCATTTCTATGTCTACTAAGGCGGCATATTTGCACCAGTCCATTTGTTTCAATCAAATAGATGCCACTGCCTTGGTAGTGGCTACATGCTGTGATGCCCACATAGTCAGAGGGGTTAATGGTTGGCTTCATGCCATCGCCAGTGGCTTTAAAATACAACTCACCATCGAATTGAATTGCATGAATGTAAGGCGGCTTTGTACTTCCTGCGGAGGTGATGGGTAAGGGCATAGCTTGATTCATGCGGCCACCTCGCAATTGAGTGCAAGAGCATGGCGAAGCTCGGCAATGTCCTGAACATCAAACACTTTGGAGGCTCGGCATACTGTCAAAATGGCTTTAACGGCTGCCCGTAGGTCGTCACCATCTAAACCAGCATCCAGTGCGCTGACTGCCACAATTTCAAGCTGCCACAGGGTATCTGAGGCCATGTCATGTAAATCAAGGTATTGCTGAGGGGGAGGGGTTAAGGCTTGAGTCACGCGCAAACCCTCCCAACTGACCAGCCTTGTGCTGTCTGTTGAATGTTGAAACGCGCCAAAGCATTGCCTCGCAGCATCAAATCAACATGACGGCTTGCGGCTTCAAGAGTAGGGAAATTACGGATATTGTGGATATACAGTGGGCGTGAGTAGCCCTTACGGATTTTCGCCATGAAAATGCCTTTCGTTACGGTTTTAACCGCCACCAACACGCTTCCAAACGTGGTTGGGTGGCAACAAGACAGCAAGGTTGGAAGACTGGAGTAACGAACCCAGCGCGCACGAATGCGCCCCTGCCGCTTGTCACCATAGAAACTAGGCATTAAAGCGGGTATTACAGACGTAAAAAAACCACGATTAAACGCGGCATTTTGTCTGCCGTTACTGTTCAGGCTTCCAAACCTGACCAACTGATTTAAGTTGGTAGGCGAATATTGCAGCAATGCGCTGGTGTGGTCAAGGGCTTTCATGCTTGAACCTCCAATAATTGACCACCACACAATGCAAATGCTTTGGCGGCAAGCAATTGCTCACGTTCTTCTGTGGTTTTATTCTGTGAGAGCAGGGCAATGTCATATGCCACCATTTCACGGATGATTTTTAACTGTGGCTTGCTGAGGCCGTCACGCTCCAACTTATCCCACTTGCCAGTTAATGCCCGATTGATGCGACAACACTCATTCTTGTAGTCATACCATTTCGCGGGTGTGCCTTTTGATTCGGCCAATGCTTTCATGGTGTCGGTAAATACACCTTGAATGGCTTTAACCATTTCACGCTCTTGATTCCAAATAGTGACATTGTTCAGGATGCCTTCTATTTGTTCGTCACACCACACACCAAACTCAGGTGATAACCAGCGAGCAAAATCAATGGCAAGCTTAGGATGCAACCATGTACCTTGCTCATTTCCGCCTTTGACCACTCTAACTAATTGAATTTGCTTCGATACGCTTTTTCGCGTAACGCTTAATTTTTGAGCAAGGGCTGCGATGTATCGCTTTGTTTGCTCATTGCGTAGGTAATTTTCTGTTCTTTTGCCAAATGGTGTAGCCATCATCGTTGCATTAATCCAGCCTTTGTTATCGGCTGAAATTTCATGGCCTTGGTAAACCATAATGTTGAATTTGCTCATTGCTTTGCCTCACTGAGTAAACTGTAAACGCCGATTTTTCGCTCAACACCAGCAACATCGGTTTCATACCGCCATGTTGTTGAAATGTCGTAACCCTCTTGGCGCAAACTGAAAATACGGGCGCGTGGGTCGTAGATGCCTCTCATGTGCAACTCATTGCTACTGTGTGGACGCTCCCGCAAACAGGCCAAAACAAACAACTTTTGTGTGGTGGCATTGGTTGAATTAACGCGTGCTGTGCTAGAATGGGTTTCGTTTTGAGATTGGCTGCCCTTGTTGGTGGCCTTTTTCTTTTTCATGGTTACGCCTCTTGCTGTGCTTGGTCAGCAAGCCACTGTTTCACCTCGCCAGCGACATAGAAGCGGCAGCGCGTACCAGTGATTTGGCGTGACTTTGGAAATAAGCCAGCGGCCTCTAAGCGGCGTATATGGCTTTCAGATAAACGGGTGTAGCCGCGTTTGTTCTTTGATGGACTGCTTGCCAATTCTTTCAACGTCAATTGTGCGTTGTTTGGCAATACGTCCAAGTTGATAATGCTGTTTGAAGCTTGCATAAAAATGCCCTCATGTTTAATAGCAGCACTGAGTTGTCAGTGGCTTTCATGAGGGTATTATTTCAATTAAACTCAATGGCTTGTATCGTGATAGACCTTGATTTTATGGATTTAGAAAAGTAATAATCCCTAAAAATGTGGATAATCGCAGGAATCATCATCCAGCAAGTAATCGCAAATAATGGCCTTTATTTCGTTTGCCTTTTGTTTGTTCTCCATGCTGTTCAATATGGCCTTAATTTGCTTAAGCCCCTCAATGGTACTCAAGCCATTGGCAGTATCCTTCTTGCGCGGCGTGCTGTTGATGTGGGCATACTGGGTGTTTTCTTTGGCTCGTGTTATTTGCTTTTCAAGTTCAGCCATTGCAACAAGCTTATTTTTAGCCTCTAGGGTCAAATGCTTGTAAACCCAGTCATCGGCCTTGCTTCTTGCAACACACCAAAGCAAATCAATCATTTCGTTATTGGTGGCTCTAAAACTGAATTTTTTGTAAATTTCAAGAAAGATAAAATGCAAAATGCGCCTGTCATCTTGCCCTTTGCCGTGGTGGTCAATATGTGAGAATTGATTAAGGCTTACAATTGAATTGAGGAAATTTTGATATGAGTAGATGTACTCGCTTGCTTGATTGTTTCTCAAGTCTGCAACATCGTTAAGAATAGCATTGCCGCCCTTGATAATATCAATGACACTTTTATTGATTAAATTGGCTTTGGTGGTGTTTTTGTTACGTGGGGTGGGGGCTACACCGACATTGCAAACCGCTATTGCAATGGTGTTGGCGCACAGGTCAATTGACCTTTTGGGAACAGGGTTGCCCCTATCTGATACAATTTTGCCAATTGTAAATCGCAAATATTCATAAGTGTAATTTTTGCTTGTGAGTATGCTTGCTTGTTTGAGATTCTCTATGCTCTCGGCAAGTAATTTTACACTGTCCATGCCATCTTCAAGTTGTCAGCAGTGTTCTTATTCTATTGAAAGTAGTTACATTTTTCAACATCTTGGTTGTTACTGTTTTTGTTTCAGTGCATCTAAATAATCAGCCCATGCTTGCATCATGGTGCGTCTGTCTTTGATGTATGCGGCCTTGTTGTATGTGCCACGTACCTTATTGGTGTCTTTATGGCTTAACTGCGCTTCAATCCACATTGTGTTAAAGCCTTGCTCATGTAGCAGAGTAGAGGCCGTGTGCCGCCACCCATGCGGGGTAAATTCGCCTTTGTAGCCCATGCGGTTTAATGCTTGTCTACATGCACCGTCTGATACAGGCTTACCACTGGCATTGTTCCAAAACACATATTCATGATGGCCGCTAAATGGCTTCAATTCTTCCAATAAGGCCTTGGCTTGTCTGGACAGTGGCACGATATGGGCAAGGCGGTTTTTCATGTCTTTGGCTTCTTTCGTCCAAATGCCTGTGTTTAAATCCAATTCAGCCCATTTCATTAGCCTTACTTCGCTAGGGCGGGTAAATACATATGGCGATAATCGCAGTAATGCCCGTACTGATGGAGTGCCACCATAGCTCTCAAGCTTTTGCAGTAACTCTTTTAATTTATCTTCATCGGTAATTGATGGAAAATTTTGAGGCACATGGCTTTTAAGTTCGCCTGACAAATCACTGGCAGGGTTATACTCACAGGCCTGAATGGTTATGCCATAGGTAAATACTTGGCGCACCACTTCCAAGACTTTGTGAGCAGTGTATGTCTTGCCTGTTTCTTCTACTTTTTTGGCTAAAGCAAGAATCTCCAAGGGCTTGATTGTTGAAAGCTGCTTACCTCCAATAATGGGGAAAACGTGGTTTTCTAAGCGAGCAATCATTTTTTCAGCATGTTTAGGTGTCCACCGTGTATCGTCATCCTTGCGGTTGTTGTGCCATTGCCGCGCCACAATTTCAAACGTCATCAAGGCTTCTTGTTCAATAACCTTTTGTTGTTGCTTAGGATCCATACCATCGGCAAGCTGTAGTTTGATTTCAGCTTGTTTTAAACGGGCTTCTTTTAAACTGATATCAGGGTACACACCAATAGCCACAACATCTTTCTTTTTGTCGCTTGGTCGGTAGTATTGAAGCCGCCAGTATTTTCGGCCTTTGCTGTCAACTTGCAGGAATAAACCGCCACCATCAAATAGTTTTGTTACCCCTTTGGCTGGGGTAACAGCATTTTTGCATTGGCTGTCTTGTAGTGGCATGGCAAATATCCAATAAGAGCAAGGGTAATAAAGCAATCTAAAAACTTGTTACCCCAATTTTGAGCATTTTGGGGTAACAGTGATTTTGTTACCCTAATTGTTACCCTATTATTAAGTTGTTGTCTAGGATATTCAGCTTTGCTTAGTAGTACTCATTTGGATTTAAAGCTAGGTAAATAAAGGGTTTTGGGTTTTGCTGAAACTTGCTGAATTGAGTGTTTGGAGCGGGTGAGGGGAATCGAACCCCCGTATGCAGCTTGGGAAGCTGCCGTTCTACCATTGAACTACACCCGCGTGCTGATTTGTTGTGTGAGCAGGCGGCAAATGTAAACCTATTTGGGTGAATGTGCAAGTTTTGCATAAAAACTGCTGCATACACGGCGGCATGATGGCACAATTTGCTTGCTAAAAAGTTAACAGAGAAGATGACATGATAATTGTAATGCAGCCACATGCTGAGGAGCAGGCCATTAAGGCGGTGATTGAACACATACGAGCAGCAGGTTTGCATGAACATGTGTCGGTAGGGGCTGAACGGGTCATCATTGGAGCAGTTGGGGATGAACGGGTATTGAATGTGGCGGTGTTGGAGCAATTGCCACAAGTGGAGCGGGCGGTGCGCATTGTGCACGATTGGCGCATCATCAGCCGCGAAGCACAGCCACAAAACAGTGTGTATGTGAGTCGAGGTGTGGCTTTGGGGCAGGATTTGTTGTCCATATACATCAAGCGGCCTGTAAACTCGGCGATTGCGTATTTAGACCCTTTTTATGTGCCAAGCAATCCGTATCAAGCCGGTGTGCAAAGCGAGGAGCAGCAATTGCGCTTGTTGCCCGCAGAAGTGAGTGGCAATCACCAACAGAACAAGCCAGTGATGGTGCGGGTGCGTGATTTGCGCCAATTGGATGGGGTATTGTTTGCCGGTGCGGACATCGTGTATTTGGGCGGCGAGTGGTTGGAAAGCCGCAGCATGCAGCAAGAAATTGGCCGCTTGAATTTGCCGGTGGTGGTGTGCAAGGACAAACACCATACGTTGGAGCAATGGTTGGTGGCAGCAGAGCGTGTGGCCATGTATGGCAATCACCAAATTGTGTTGGGTGAAGCGGGTACTTTGAGCATCAACCACCGCCATCCCTACCGTTTGGATGTGGAGGCCATTGCTGAAGCAGTGAAACACAGCCATTTGCCGGTGTTGGCGAATGTGACGCGTTTGGGCAATGGCTTGCTCAGTCAAGAACAATTAAGCCAGTTGGCTGAGGTCGCGGGAGCGCGCATTATTTTGCGCAACGATTAACAGAAAAAGCCACCGTGAGGTGGCTTTTTTAATGGCTAGGATGGTGAGGCAGTCTTATTCGGCAGCGCCGCTTTGAACTTGGCCATCACGATAGGCTTTGAGGCCACCGCCCAATACTTTGTACAAGTCGACACGGTTGTTTAACCATTCTTGTTGTACCGCCAGCAAGGTCAGCTGCGCCGCATAGCTTTGGCGTTGCGAATCCAACATGGTCAAAGAGTCGGCAATGCCTTGGTTAAAGCGCATTTGCATCAAGCGATTGCGATCGACTTCGGCCGCGGTACTCTTGCGTTGCGACGCATATTGGTTTTTTAAGGTGGCATTGGCAACCAATACGTCAGACACGTCTTGGAAAGCGTCCTGTACTGCTTGTTCGTATTGCACCACCGAGATTTCCTTGCGCACACGCGTCAAATCCAAGCCGGCTTTGTTGGCGCCCCAATTGAAAATCGGGATGCTGATTTGCGGCATGAATGACCAAGTGCGGTTCGGGCCGGTAAACAAATTGTCCAATTGCACACTGCCGGAACCGATGGTGCCGGTTAAGCTGATGCTAGGGAAGAATGCGGCACGCGCAGCGCCGATATTGGCGTTGGCGGCTTTTAAGTTGTACTCGGCTTGACGGATGTCAGGACGGTATAACAGCATTTCCGAAGGCAAGCCAGATGGCAGGCCAGCATAGGCAAATTGTTGGTCCAAACTTGCCCGTGCGGCGATGTCGCTTGGATAATTGCCACCGATTAAAGTCACCAAGGCATTGCGGGCTTGTTCGCGCGCACGCAATTGTGATTGGTAATCGGCTTTGGCAGATTCAACCAAGGTTTCGGCGGTGCGCAAATCAATCTTAGACGACACGCCGTGCTTGTATTTCAAATCGGCCAAGCGATAGCTTTTTTCGCGCGAGTTCAACACGTTTTGCGAAACTTTCATCGCTTCTTCGGCAAAGCGTTCGGCGTAATAAGCCTTGGCCACCGAGGCCACCAATGAAATTTGTGCCGCGTCCCGTGCTTCGCGGGTGGCGAAGTAATCGTTCAAGGCCGCATCGCTCAAATTGCGAATTTTGCCCCACAAGTCCAACTCATACGAGGTCACGCCCAATCCCACGCTGTATTGCTTGCTGACAGCGGCAGAATTTTGCCCACGAAAATCAGCAGCAGTACGGGATTTGTTCATGCTGCCACTGGCGTTTAAGCCAGGGAACAGGTCAGAGCGTTGGATGCGGTATTGTTTCTCAACCGCTTCCACATTCAAAGCCGCCACGCGCAAATCGCGGTTGTTTTCCAAGGCCAAACCGATGAGTTGTTTCAATTGCGGGTCGGCAAAATACTCTTGCCAACCGAGCTCATACGCCTTGATGTCGCTGTTGCCTTGGGTGGCGTATTTGAAATCGTTGCTGTCGGTAAAGACTTGGGGTTGTTGGTATTTCGGTGCCAAGTTACAGGCCGACAACACCATTGCGGCGGCAATGGTGATTGTCAAACCAGACAATTTGGCGACCATGGTAGATTTACCATCAGTCATGCTTGTCCTCTTTTTCTTTCTTGGCGCGGTATTCGGCCCACAATTCTGTTTTGATTTCCTGTTTCAGCGCTTCACGGTCTTCTTCGCTCAATGAGGCTTCCACTTTGGCCACATAATGGTCGCTCATTTCTTGCGTTACCCCTGCAGCGGTGGCATGAGCCGAGTCGCGTTCGGTTTGACGCACAGATTGTTTGAACAATTTACGCACCATCAAGTAGAACACGGGGACGAACAAGACGGCCAAGAAGGTACCGATGACCATGCCCCAGAACACACCCGTACCAATGGCACGTTGGCTGGCTGAGCTGGCACCTGAAGCGAAGTACAGTGGCACCACGCCCAAGATGAACGCAAATGAAGTCATCAAAATAGGGCGGAAACGCAAGTGGGCGGCGGCCAACGCAGCTTGTGCCGCACTTTTGCCTTGGGCTTGCAAGTCTTTGGCAAACTCGATAATCAAAATCGCGTTTTTCGCCGACAAACCAATCACCGTAATCAAAGCCACTTGGAAATACACGTCGTTATTGAACGAGTAAATGCTGCCGGGCACCAAACCATTGGTAATGCCACGACCCCATACCCCCAATACCGCACCCAATAAACCCAAAGGCACGATCAAAATCACCGCCAATGGAATGCTCCAGCTCTCGTACAAAGCGGCCAAACACAAGAAAATCGCTAAGATAGAGAAGGCATACAGAATCGCAGCTTGGTTACCGGCCGCTTTTTCTTCTTTGGAAACACCCGTCCACTCATAAGCAAAGCCTTGGCCCAGATTGTCGGTAGACGACAAACGTTCCATTTCTGCCATGGCATCACCGGTAGAATAGCCTGCGGCGGCTTCACCAGTGATTTTCATCGCTGGATAGCCATTGTATTGCACTACTTGCATCGGGCCAGTGACCCAGTTGGCAGTGGCAAATGTTGACAATGGAATGGCCACACCTTGGTTATTGGTCACACTGATGGACAAGATGTCTTCAGCTTGCATGCGCGATTGCGGTGCAGATTGCACCACCACCCGTTGCATACGGCCGTTGTTAGGGAAGTCATTGACGTAGCTAGAACCCACCGAAGTAGACAAGGCTGAGTTGATGGAAGCAAAACTCACACCTTGGGCATTGGCCGCATCGCGGTCTATGTCTATGCGCAATTGCGGTGCATCTTCCACACCTTCAGCACGCACGGTTTGCGGGTTCAATATCGGGCTTTGACGTGCAGCCATCAACAATTTGTCGCGGGCTTGAACCAAGGCCAAATGGCCATTAGAACCACGGTCTTGCAAACGGAAACTGAAGCCGTTACCTGTACCCAGTGCTGGAATCGCAGGCAAAGTGGTCGCAAATACCACACCGTCTTTGATTTGTTGCATCATCGCACCGGTGATTTTACCGGCAATGGCAGTGGCGTCTTGGCCTTTGCCTGTGCGTTCGGCCCAGTCTTTTAAGGTCACAAAACTCATGCCCATGTTTTGACCTTGGCCGGCGAAACTGAAGCCGGCTACAGTCACCACATGTTCTACTTCTGGCATACCGCCAACCACGCCTTCATACGTCTGCATGGTGCCCAAAGTACGTTCAATGGTTGCACCCGGTGGCAATTGAATAATACCCAATACAAAGCCTTGGTCTTCACTTGGTAAGAAGCCGGTTGGAATGCGCACCATCACAAAGAAGGCAACGACAATCAAACCCAAGTAAATCACCATGATGCGGCCACTGCGGCGCAATAATTTGCCCACGAAGCCCTCATAGCGTTTGGCATTGATATCAAACACACGGTTAAACCAGTTAAAGAATTTGCCAAAGAACCCCTTTTTCACATGGTGGTCTTTGTCGACGGGTTTTAACAAGGTCGCGCACAAAGCAGGTGTCAAAGACAGTGCTAAGAACGCCGAGAACACGATGGATACCGCCATTACCAACGAGAATTGGCGGTAAATATTACCGGTCGTACCGGTAAAGAAGGCCATAGGAATGAACACCGATACCAATACCACGGTAATACCCACAACCGCGCCTTGAATCTGGCTCATGGCTTTTTTGGTGGCTTCCAGCGGCGGTAAATGTTCTTCCGCCATAATCCGCTCGACGTTTTCCACCACCACAATCGCATCGTCGACGACAATACCAATCACCAAAACCATCGCAAACATGCTCAACACGTTGATGGACATGCCCGAGGCTTCCATGATGGCAAATGCACCCAACAAGGCAATCGGCACCACGATGGTCGGAATCAAGGTATAGCGTATGTTTTGCAAGAAGATGAACATCACGATGAAGACCAACACCATCGCTTCAATCAAGGTGTGCACCACTTTTTCAATGGAGATACCAACGAATTTAGAACTGTCGTATGGCGCAATCCATTTCACCCCTTTAGGAAGGAACGGGGCCAATTCATTCATCTTCGCCTTAATGTCTTCCGCAGCTTGCATCGCGTTACCGGTAGAGGTCAGTTGGATACCCATACCCGCAGCTGGTTTGCCATCTAATCGAGCTGAAGTTTGGTAGTCTTGTGCACCCATCTCGACTTTGGCAACATCTCTCAAGCGCACAGTTGAGCCATCGCTGTTGGCGCGCAAGACGATGTTTTCAAACTCTTCCGCGGTTTTTAACTGGCCTGTAACCGTGATGGTGGCACTGATGGATTGTCCGGTATTGGCAGGCAAATCACCCAAAGCACCCGGGGCCACTTGCGCATTTTGCGCTTGGATGGCCGCTGTCACTTCACCTGCAGACAGATTCAAACCTTGCAGTTTGGCTGGGTCTATCCACACACGCATCGCTTTTTCGGCACCGAACATTTGCACGTTACCCACACTTTCGATACGTTGCAGTTCAGGCTGAATGTTGCGAGTGGCGTAATCAATCATGTCGTTGACAGAGTTTTTGCCACTCTCGTCGTACAACATCACAAACATCAAGAAGTTAGAAGTGGATTTGCGTACCGTTACGCCGACTTGTTTCACCGCTTCAGGCAAACGCGATTCGGCTTGCGATAAGCGGTTTTGCACATCGACTTGGGCAATGTCTTCGTCCACACCCGGTTTAAAGGTAATGGTCAAAGAGCCTGTGCCGTTGGCCAGCGCAGACGACTCCATGTAGTCCATGCCTTCCAAGCCATTCATTTGCCGTTCAATAATCGACAATACTGAGTCTTGTAAGGTTTGGGCATCGGCACCTGCGTAAGCGACACTTAATTGTATCGTTGGCGGTGTCACTTGCGGGTATTGCTCAATCGGCAAACTGCGAATTGAGATGATACCTGCAAGGATGATAAAGATAGAGACCACCCACGCAAAAATGGGACGGTCAATAAAAAATCGAGACATATTACCGTCCTTTATTTAGCAGCGGGTTGGCTTGCTGCTTTGGCTGCAGGGGCTGAAGCAGCTTGGTTGCTCGCTGCTGCGGGTGCCGCTTTGGCTTTGTTAGGGTCTTCCCACGGTTTGGTTTGGACTTTTTTGGCTTGGGTCATGCCCACCACTGCCATACCGTCGACGATGACTTTGTCACCTTGTTTCAAACCTTCGGTTACCACCCAGTAATTGCCTTGTGAACGGGCAATTTTCACCGGACGTGGCGCGTAAGAGCCGTCTGCATTGGCAATCAATACCACATCACCTTGATTGCTGCGGGTCACCGCTTGTTGCGGTACCAAAGTGGCATTGGCGATTTGTGCTTGCGGCACTTTCACGCGCACATACATGCCGGGCAACAACAAATTGTCAGGGTTCGGCACTTCGGCACGCAAAGACATTTGGCCTGTGGTTTCATCCACGGTCACGTCGGTAAACAACAAACGGCCTTTATGTTCGTATTCAGAGCCATCTTCCATCACGATGGTGACTTCGGGCTGACCATCGACCAAAGTGATGTTGCCGTTTGCCATGGCTTGGCGCAATTTCATGATTTCGCCAGTGGCTTGGGTCAAATTCACATACAAAGAAGAGGTTTGTTGTATCACCGCCAATTTGGTCACGTCGCCTTGACCTACCAGTGCACCTTCAGTAACCAAAGCCTTGCCAATGTGGCCTGAAATCGGTGCCGTGACATAAGCGTAGCCGACATTGATTTGTGCGGTTTTGATGGCGGCTTTGGCCGATTGCACTTGGGCGCGACCCAAACGCTGTTGCGCGATGGCCGCATCGTATTCTTGTTTGCTGATGGCGCCTTCAGCTACCAATGGTGCGTAGCGGGCAACATCGGCATTGGCTTTGGCCAGATTGGCTTCAGCTGTGGCCAAAGAGGCTTTGGCGGTTTCTAAATTGGCAAGGTAAGGCGCGTTATCAATTTGGAACAAAGGTTGACCGGCTTTGACATAGCTGCCTTCAGTGAACAAACGTTTCAACACAATACCGGCAGCACGGGCGCGCACTTCGGCTTCGCGGCTGGCTTCTAAGCGGCCTGGTAATTCATTGGTGATTTCCACATCAGACGATTGTACGGTCAATACCGACACAGTAGGAGGGGGAGGGGCTTTGCCTGCAGCTGCAGCTTTGTCATTGCCACCGCCACATGCCGCCAAAGAGGTGGCGATGATTAAAGCAAGCAAGCTGGTTTTGAAGCGGCGTTTGGTTAGGCTGTTGTCAGGGTGGATATGTGCTGATGACATGTTATGTATCCCTAATTATTAAATGTATGTAATGCCAGTGCAAAACAATAAATGAAAAACTGAGTTTTGTGTAGATAATATGATGCTGCCACAAATCAACTTGCGATTATACATACAATGATGTATGTTTAGTCAATTGAAAAATCCACCTTGACGTTTGTAATACTGTGTAAGCAAATTGGCAATAGGTGATGATTTTAGTGCAAAAATTCCCATTTTTACAGGTCGATATTAAAAGTATACCCATGAAACGTTGCAAACAAGATGCTGAAAAAACCAAATTACAATTAATAGACGCGGCTTGCGAAGTGTTCTATCGCGAGGGTGTGGCACGGGCGACTTTGGAGCAGATTGCACGCGAAGCGGGCGTGACACGCGGCGCTTTGTATTGGCACTTTAACAACAAAGTCGATATTTTGGACGCTTTGTTTCAAGAGACCATGCCCAGTATCGAGGCTTTGCAAGGGCGTTTGGTCGGTTTACAGGCCGATGATTTTTGGTTGGGGTTGGAACAGCATTACATCCATGTGTTGCACCGCTTAGAAACCGAAGAACGCTTTCGCAAATTCTGTACGGTGATGCATTTGAAATGTGAGCAAACCCAAAGCAATGCGCAAGTGGTGGATTTATTGAAGCAATACCGCCACACGTGGATACAAGTCACACAAAACATCGTCGCCGAAGCGGTTGCCAGCACGGCTTTGCCGGCGCAAACCGATGTGATTTTGACCACCAAATTATTGTGTTCTTTACTGGTGGGCATCATGGTGGCGTATTTGGGCGAGGTGGAAGAAAAGAAAGACGTCAGCAAAGTGGTGTCACCCGAACCGATGTTAACCCACATGTTGCGCTTGATGCGACAGTCTCCCATGCTTAAAAATTAAAGTTTTCACACAAGTTTGCGCTGTCTCATTGTGATTGATGTTATATTCACGTCATAATTTGAACGATGACTGATGATCAGTAGGCTAGGGAATATGAGTACAGCGTTGCAACTGGTGCAAAAACAACTGAATGGATTGATTTTGGGGAAGAATCAGGTCTTGGACCTGGTTTTAACCTGTGTGTTGGCCAAAGGCCATTTATTGCTGGAAGATGTGCCAGGGGTGGGAAAGACCACTTTGGCAACAGGTTTGGCCGCCGTCTTGGGCTTGACCTATCAGCGTGTGCAGTTTACCAATGACATGTTGCCTTCGGATTTATTGGGGGTGAATGTGTTTCACCCACAAGAAGCGCGCTTTACCTTTCACCAAGGTCCGGTATTCAACCAATTCTTGCTCGCCGATGAAATCAACCGTGCCTCGCCGAAAGTCCAATCGGCCTTATTAGAGGCAATGGAAGAAGGGCAAGTGTCGGTAGATGGCACCACTTACACCTTGCCCAAACCTTTTATGGTCATCGCCACCCAAAATCCGACCGAACAATTGGGCACATTTCCCTTGCCTGAAAGCCAACTCGACCGTTTTATGATGCGTTTGTCACTCGGTTATCCGGTGGCACAAGCCGAAAAATTCCTTTATGCCCATGGCGACCGGCGGCAGCTATTGCCTAAGTTACAGGCCGCATTGAACAGTGCCGATTTGCAAACCTTGCAACAACAAGTGCAACAAGTGCAAGCGAATGAAGCGGTGGCCGATTATGTGTACCGTTTGGTACAGGAAACGCGCAAACCGGGCATGTTTGTCTTGGGTTTGAGTCCGCGTTCTGGTTTGGCCATCATCGCCGCCGCCAAAGCTTGGGCATTTTTGCAACAGCGCCAATTTGTCATACCCGAAGACATACAGGCCGTGTTCCCATCGGTGGCGAACCACCGCTTGCATTCCTTACAAAGCAATGTTTCTGTAGACCAACTCTTACAAAAGATCATCAAACATGTGGTCGTGGCCTAGACTCAAACGCCAAAAAAGCCTGATGGATACGCAAGAAGCTGTGTCATGGCAACATGTGTCCATACGACCAACCCAATTAGGCATCAATTTGGTGTTGATTGCCGTGGCCACTTGGGTGGCGGCGCTGAATTACGCGGTGAATTTGGCTTATGGCTTGGCGTTTTGGATTTTGAGCGCCACGGCCGTGGCGGCCTTGCTCAGCATACGTCAATTGCTGGGTTTGCGGTTGGACATCCAATTGCCCAAAGAAGTGTTTGCTGGTGACACGGCTGATATCAATATTGCCTTAGATGCCAAAGACTTGCGCACGCGCATGTTGATAGTGCGCTTTATTGAGAACGATGGTGCCAAACACAGCTTGAGCAAGCAAGATTTGAATACCTTACATACGCATGGCCAAGGCCGTGGGCACACGCGCTTGAGCATGCTCACAAGCCATCGCGGCCATGAGCAATTGCCATGGTTGCAACTGATCAGCACGGCGCCGTTTGGTTTGCTAGAGGTGTCGGTGGTGTGTGTGTGCCATGAGACTTTTATCGTCTATCCAGCGCCACAAATCCACACGGTCACGGTTACAGGCCGGCAAGTGGCGGAAGATGCCGGCAACAGCCGCAAAGTGGGTGGCGATGAGGTGGCGTATTTGAAAGCGTATGAAATGGGACAATCCTTACAAACCATTGCGTGGAAACAATATGCCAAAACCGGCAGTTTGCTCAGCAAGCATTTTGAAGAGCCTATGGCCTCGCGTCCAGATGTGATTTCCTACAAAGACTATCCACAAATTCGCTCAGCCGACCAATTGGCGAGCCTGTTGTGCCATCGGGTATTGATGCACAGCAGCGAGCAACAGCATTATATTTTGGAATTACCCAACAGCGTGATCACGCCACAGTCGCAGCAGCGCAGTCTGTGTTTGAATGCATTGGCGGTGATGTAAATGAGCATTTTATCGCAATGGCAAACCCAACAACCGTCAAGCAAATACGCACAAGTGATGGCCTTATTGACCTTGTTGTGGATCGCCTTGCCCTTATTGCAACAATTGCCCTTGGGCGTGAGCCTGTTGTTTGGGGTGTTGATGTTGGTACGCTTGCTGTTGACGATGGTGGGCATAGGCGGCTTGCCCACTTGGCTTAACATCGTGCTGATGTTTGTGGCTGCGGCTGCCGTGTATGGGCAGTTACAAACCATTTTCGGCCAAGAAGGTGGCGTATCTTTATTGCTGTTGATGGCGGTGATTAAATCGTTTGAGGGCAAGACCACGCGCGATTGGCAAGTGTTGTTGGTGGCGGCTTTGTTCTTGGTGGCGGGGGCGCTGTTGTTCCAACAAAGTTTGCAAATCGGCATTTGGTTGGTGTTGTCTTTATTGCTGATTTTCAGCAGTCTGTGTTTGCTCAATGGCATGTCGTGGCAATTCGCTTGGCGCAATACCTTGTGGGCACTGGGGTTGTCTTTGCCTTTGATGGTGGCCTTGTTTTTACTGGTGCCGCGTTTTCCTGAGCCTTTGTGGCGTTTGCCTACCCAACAAAATACCTCTAAGACGGGTGTGTCTACCGAATTGACCATGGGCGATATGGCACAAGTCATTGAATCAAATGAGTTGGCGTTTAATGTGAGCTTCAAGCAAGGTGTCTTGCCCCAACCCAATCAGCTGTATTGGCGGGTGATGGTGATGAACGAGTTTGATGGCAATACTTGGCGCGCGGCCACGCAACAAACGATGTTACAGGACGCATTGCGCATTAGCGGCAAGCCTTTGGACTATGAAATCACCTTGCAAGATTTTGAAGGCCACATTCCGGCCTTGGAGCAGGTGACTCAGTTGGACGAAAGCATGCAATTGCGTGAAAACCAAGTCATTGTGGCCAAACGGCCGTATGCGCAATTGCGCAAAGTGGCGCTGCAAAGCGTGTTAAGCCCGACCATACCTGAGCGTTTAAGCCAAGGCCAAACACGCCATTGGTTGAGCTTGCCCGCACATGGCAATTTGCGCAGCCGTGATTTGGCCCGCACTTGGCGCAGCAGCAGTCAAGATGAGGCAGAAGTGGTGGCAAAGGCCTTGGATTTCTTTAAAACCAAAGGTTTTGCTTACAGTCTGTCGCCGGGCAAATTGCAACAAAACGGCGATCAGATAGACCAGTTTTTATTCGACAGCAAAGTCGGTTTTTGTGAACACTATGCGTCTTCTTTTGTGGTGTTGATGCGCGCAGCCGGCGTGCCAGCACGGGTGGTAACCGGTTATTTGGGCGGTACATACAATGACAATGGCCAGTTTTTACAAGTGCGCGGCAAAGAGGCGCATGCTTGGGCCGAAGTGTGGTTGCCAAGCAAACAAGCATGGGTACGCATCGATCCTACCGCGGTGGTTTCGACCACGCGAATTGATGATGGCATAAATGCTGCTTTACCTGAGCAGATGGGTGCGGTTGAAGGCATGTTGCCAGCGAGTTTGCAAAAGTGGATGGCCAGCTCGCAATTTTACTGGCAGCAATGGGTGGTTAATTACGATGCCGATAACCAACAGGCTTTGTTTGCGCGTTTGGGTATGGGTGCTTTGACCGTGACCAAATGGTTGTTGGTGGCTTTGGTGGTGTTGTGTGTGACCATCGCGCCCGTGTGGTGGTGGTGGCGACGCCAATACCGCCAACGCATCGAACCTTTGAGTGCTGGCTTTATGCTGATTAAGCAGTTTTTCTTCGAGGAAGACAGCGATGAGCGTTGGCATTACGGTGCACAAGACATGCAACAGTGGTTGCAAACGCAACAGCTTTTGACACCCACTTGGCAAAAATTACTGCAGCAATATAACAACTTGCGTTATGCTCAAAATCAAGCTCCAGCAGACCAAAGCTGGCAGTGGTATCGACAAGTAAAAAAGGCGTTAAAAGCAACAAAACGCTGACCATGCTTAAGGGAAAGACAACATGAACCATGTTTACATTGGATTGGGAAATGCTGCCAGAGATGAATTGCGCCATTTTCAGCAACACTATGAATTGTCGGCCATGGATGCCGATACCAATTTGCATGCTGAATACTTTGTCGTCACTGAAAACGAATTACCCGAGTTGTATTTGTTAGACAATGGTTTGTTGGAAACCCAAGACACGCCGCACAACATCCAAACCATCAAAGTCGATGCGCCCAGTTTGAAAAGCGCCTTGCTGTATTTGCGTGAACACCGCTGGCTGAAAATGGATGCCGAGGAGCAGGTGTATTGGACTGAGTTAATCGAAGACGATGTCGAAAACATCGATGAATTGCCGCGCCGCATCTTGCGCTTGAGCTTGGCGCCGACCATAGAACAAGTCCTCTACCATGTGCATGCAGCGTATTTGCGCTTGCAGTCCAAATACGATGATGAAGGCTTGGCCTTGCATTTGTTGGTGGATACCTCCAGTGCGTGGGTCAATGCCATACTTTCAGATGTCATTGTGCAATTGCGCCAACATTATCCGTCTTTGTTTTGCCGCTTAAGCGTGTATTTGTTATTGCCGGCCAATTTCAGTCAAACCAAATTGCCTCCGATACAAAGTGCCGGCCTGTACGCCACTTTGGTGGAGTTCAATGCCTTGCTTAACAATGCATGGATGCCAGAAAACCTATTAAACATCTTGCCTTTGCATGAGGATGGTAACTGGGTGGAAGTGTGTTACATGGTTGAAAGCGATGGCGAAGAACATGATGCGCATGGTTTAAGCGGATTCTTATTGCGCAAATCCACCGTTAAAGAGCAGGTGTGGCAAGAAACGTTTGCGGATGAGTTCGCCCATTTTGAAGACAATCAGTTGATTAAAAAAGACAATTTCGTCAGTTTTGGCATGTTGCGTTTGGCCATATCGGTTGATTATCCGACCGAATACTATAAAAAACTGTTTATCGAACAGGTGTTAAATGCCTTGCTGTATGCCAATTGGCAAGAAAAAACCGGTTATGTCGCCCATGACAACCATGAAGTCAGACAGCAATTCATCCAAAATCTGGACCAATTGATGCAAGACTGGTGTTTGGACTTTGATTACCTGACGCTGAACAAATTGATGACCAATGACCAATCCAAATTGCATCCTAAATGGACATCAATCGAACTGGAATGGCAGCGCAACCGCGCCGAACGCATCAGTGCGGTAGAAGAATTGCCGGCCGCGCAACGCGGAACGGCTTTGGTACAGAAGTACATGGATTTCTTTAAAGAGCGTTTCCGCTTAAAAGGGGTGCAACAGTTTTACCAAATGGAGTGGCCTGAAAATCGGGTCGATGGTTTGGCATTTAAAATCGTGTCGGGCATAGAGAAAACCTTGATCAGCCAATGGTGGAATGAAAGCCGTGGCTTGGCCGATTTGCCGGCGATGATAGTTGCGATTTTGGATTATTTGGAACAGCAATCGGTGAAGTTCAATTTTGAGCGCCGTTCGCATGAGAAAAAAGCGGTCGAGTATTTGGAATTGTACGAAAACTATGTGCAAGAAAAAGTCAGCAAGGGCAAAGGGCGTTTGTTCAGTTCCAGCTCGGTGTCTTTGCCGCAATTAGACGAATATCTGTATGTGGCGTTTACTGAGCGCACCCATGTCAGCGCCTTGTTGTTTGCCGAGCGTTTGTTGCAACGCTTGAAACTGCGTTTGAAAAATCTGCATGAACAAATCAGCCAGATTTTCGATACGCTGACCCACATTCGCGAAAAGCACAGCAAGGTCTTGCATCAAATTGAGCAAATTTCCAGCAAAGGCACGTGGGTGTCCGATCAGCGCGACAGCCACATGCAGCAAGTGGCTTTGAACGTGCATTTGGAAACCGAAAAAATGCATGAGCAAGTGTTTGCGCTGCCGTTTGAAATCAAGAATTATGTTGGTCGCTTCAAAACCCATTTGCGCGAAATTTTCTGGCAACACACCAATTTCAATGTGTTTACCGATTATTTGGTCAAGCTGGAGTTTCAAACCTCGTTGGACAAGATTTCTGAAGCCTATGCCGATCATTTGGATTTCAAATTGTCTGGCGGTCATAAGCGGCCTGAAACCAGTGATTTGATAACCGAAACTGTGCGTTTAACCCCAGAAAACAAATTCAAACAATTTGTTACTTTTGTCAGCAGTTTGACCCAAAAGCCTGAAGAAGGCTATTTGCCCAGTACCAAACGCCAACAAGTGCAAGTGCGCCATACCGATTCAAAATTGTTTGCGCCTGCATGGGTCAAAACCGTCAATTCGCAGATGATTTTGGCGCAAATGCTGTACACCAGTGGCTTGCAATCCAGTGACATCCAAATCACGCCGGATTTGAACAATTATTTGGACTTGGTCAACGTTTATCACTTGGACATGAAAGCCTGGCCTGCCATTGTGCACATGGCCAGCGTGTATCAAAACAGTTTGGACCGCTATGACGATGTGAAACGGGCATATTTCCAATGGCATGCCGAGCACCGCTTGGTGGATTGGTATGATCATGGCTTAATCGAGCCCGAATACACCGCCGAAGATGTGCGCTACATCGTGATTAAGGCGTATGCCGTGTCTTTGATCAATGTGGAGCTCAAAGGCACAGACATCCGCTTGACCTTAAGAGACAGCAATCAAATGTTGACCGATGATTTTGCACCATTGGCGACGGTGATTAAGGAAATCAAAGTCACCGATTTGGTGAGTTTGGAACGCAAGCTCAAAGCCGTGACCACCATTCATAATTTGTCTACCCAATATCAACGCCGCTTGGAGCAATTGTTACATCAATTTAAGCAGTCGTTCTTTGAATTGGACGAGGAGGAAGACGAAGAGTGGATGGCCGCTGGCTTGTTTGTGGCATGGCAACGCACCACCCAAAAAGTCTTGCAAGAGCTGATGCAGGAATAGGCTAGGCCTGTTTCTTTTGCTTGCGGCGCTTTTTTTGCTCGCGCAGCATTTGAATCGCCAGTTGTTTCTCGGTTTCCGAACCAAATTCAATGTCGCGCATGGCTTGGCGTATCGCAGCCGCATCCATAGCGGCCTGTATTTGCTCTTCCACGTGCTCGTCTTGGTTATGCACTTCCACTTTTTTCTGCGCATTGGCATTGGCCGTGGCTTTGGCAATTAATGCAAATGGATCAAATGCCGGTTTGCTTGCTACAGGTTCTGTGGTGGTAGCGCTGGCAGCCAAGGCTTTCGCCGCTTGCATGGCCTCGCGTTTGGCCAAGCGCTCGTGTTGTTTGCGTGTTTCTAGTTTCAGTAAGCGCTGATTGCGCAAATCAAAACGCTGTTTCGCATGTTGTGCCGCCTTATGGGCACTGATGTGTACCGGATGGTGCACACGTGGCAGGAAGGCATCGTCGACCGCTACCAAATCAATGCAATCGACAGGACAAGGTGGTACGCATAAACCACAACCCGTACATTCCAAAGCCAACACATCGTGCATGCGTTTGGTGGCACCGACGATGGCATCAACCGGGCAGGCTTTGATGCACGCAGTACAACCTATGCACACATCTTCATCAATCACCGCCAATACTTTAGGCGCATCGGTTTTGGCTAGATCAGCCGGCTCCAATACCGGAACTTGCAACAACTCGGCTAAGGCCGCAATCGTACTGCGCCCACCGGGTGGGCACAAATTGATGGCCGATACGCCTTGGTCCAGCGCCACTGCATACGGAGCACAGCCAGCAAAACCACATTGTCCACACTGGGTCTGCGGTAATAAGGCTTCGATTTGCTGCACTGAATTCATGACGGTTCCAACGGCTACAGAGAAAGGCCGTTATTGTAGCACAAGCGTGTGAAGGGCAGAAAAGCGGCCTGTAAAGAGGAAATGGTTTGGTTTTGCTGCCTTGTGTCTATAATTGACTATCTGACAGTGAACGGCGTGGTCGGCGACGTGGTCAGAGCGGATGATTTCTAAGCTGCCTATACGGCAGTGAACACATACAAAATTACTACGTACAGTGCGACATTTTTCTAAGCTGCCTATACGGCAGTGAACGGACTGTCGGTTACTGCCAAGCCTTTCAAATATTTCTAAGCTGCCTATACGGCAGTGAACCAGCAAGTTGTACCAAGGCGAAGCACCAACACTTTCTAAGCTGCCTATACGGCAGTGAACAGACCCTACCCAACCTTTAACGGTGGCCGAGTTTTCTAAGCTGCCTATACGGCAGTGAACCTAGACAATATCTGCACTTCAGCCACCTGCTTTTTCTAAGCTGCCTATACGGCAGTGAACAATGGCTCAGAATTGCGCAATATGCAGCAACTTTTCTAAGCTGCCTATACGGCAGTGAACATCACACAGCGGCCGGCGCTCCTCGGCAGACATTTCTAAGCTGCCTATACGGCAGTGAACACAAGTTTGTGTCGTGGATTTCAGCCCAAGTATTTCTAAGCTGCCTATACGGCAGTGAACTGAACTTCAGCAACGCGTTTAGCAACGCTTAATTTCTAAGCTGCCTATACGGCAGTGAACTTGTAATCATATTGGTACTTATATTCCCAATTTTTCTAAGCTGCCTATACGGCAGTGAACCAGCGGCTATTCCGTGTGCGATTACAGCACTTTTTCTAAGCTGCCTATACGGCAGTGAACTGTAAAGATTTCAACAGAAACCCGTCCATTTATTTCTAGGGCGTGTTCTCATTTCAAATCTGAAATAAGCCACTCCTAAAACTTATGTTATAGAATGAAATATATGTTTATTTGATAAAAGTTTTAACATGGCCCGCCGAGTTTTAACCGATGATATTTGGCTGCAAATTCAAGATACCATGAAGTTTTATGGCTGCTACCGTTCCAAAAATAGCAAAAATATCATGGAGGCCATTTTGTGGAAACTTCGCACTGGAGCGACATGGCGAGATATTCCTGAAGATTTGTGTCCTTGGCAAACGGCTTACAATCGCTTTAATCGCTGGGCCATCAAGGGTTTATGGGACAAGTTTTTTTTAAACTACGAGGCGTATTGGATACAGAACGGGTATTCATCGACGGAAGCTACGTCCGCGCTCATCAGCATGCGAGTGGAGCTAGGCGTGGTGAGGCTCGAGCAATTGGCCGTTCACGAGGTGGCGCAACTACAAAAATACACTTGGCCGTCGACGCGAACGGACATCCGCTTGATTTTGAAATCACTGGGGGCGAAACCCACGACAGTCAAGTTGCACCGCAGCTGATCGCCTTGGTTCAAACCGGCCATTATTTGGTCGCTGATAAGGGCTATGACTCTGAAAAGATAAGAGAATCTTCAAGAAAACATGGAATGATTCCCGTCATCCCTAGAAAATCCAACAGCACCAAAAGTAATCCGGAATTTAGCCGTTATTTATACGGCTTACGCTATGTGGTTGAAAATGCATTTGCCCGCTTGAAGCATTTCAGAGGTATTGCAACGCGTTTTGACAAATTAGCCCGCAATTACAAGGCCATGCTACGACTGGCTTGTATCTTTATTTGGTGTAAGGCCAAATGAGAACACGCCCTAAGCGGCCTATACGGCAGTGAACGCAGGATGGTATTTTATTGATTTTTGCTTCTTGTTTCTAAGCTGCCTATACGGCAGTGAACGCTTGTTACGCGGCGTTATTCAATTTGTACATTTTCTAAGCTGCCTATACGGCAGTGAACAATCCGTTGGGAAAGTCGACTTTTTGGACGATTTTCTAAGCTGCCTATACGGCAGTGAACATAGCCTGTCATTTGTTGGCTTTCATTGGCTGGTTTCTAAGCTGCCTATACGGCAGTGAACTCGGGTTTGCAGACAAATTTAAAGCCGCTCGTTTTCTAAGCTGCCTATACGGCAGTGAACCGGTCGGATTCTCTGGCTCAGGTTCTTTTGGTTTTCTAAGCTGCCTATATGGCA
Source organism: Vitreoscilla massiliensis (assembly GCF_001457815.1). Lineage (GTDB taxonomy): Bacteria > Pseudomonadota > Gammaproteobacteria > Burkholderiales > Neisseriaceae > Vitreoscilla > Vitreoscilla massiliensis. The sequence goes on along the minus strand of NZ_LN898221.1, from coordinate 701,785 downwards.
GTGAACATTTTGTGAAAGTGCACAAGGTGACACCTTGATTTCTAAGCTGCCTATACGGCAGTGAACAGGGCAGCTTGGAGGATGGCATCTGCACTGCTTTTCTAAGCTGCCTATACGGCAGTGAACCGGTGGTGTGGCTGGCCGGTGGTGTGGCTGGCTTTCTAAGCTGCCTATACGGCAGTGAACGCCTTTTCAACCCTATTTGTTCTGACAGTTCGGTTTCTAAGCTGCCTATACGGCAGTGAACTATCACAGCCATATGTCGCTTGTGATACTCAGTTTCTAAGCTGCCTATACGGCAGTGAACCCTTTCACCAAGATGCAAAGCAATGCTTTCAATTTCTAAGCTGCCTATACGGCAGTGAACGCATCAGCGATAGCAGCTTCAACCGTGGCCAATTTCTAAGCTGCCTATACGGCAGTGAACGGTACAGCGTTCGCAGTCATCGCGTCCTGAACTTTCTAAGCTGCCTATACGGTAGTGAACCACATTTTTTTGTGTCTATCGGCGCGGCATTATTTCTAAGCTGCCTATACGGCAGTGAACGCGTCACGGTACATTGAGACAAGTTTTTTCCATTTCTAAGCTGCCTATACGGCAGTGAACACGCGATGACTGCGAACGCTGTACCTATTGTTTTTCTAAGCTGCCTATACGGCAGTGAACTACGGCGTTGGCCGCGATATTGGGGGCATGATTTTCTAAGCTGCCTATACGGCAGTGAACGAAGGTGGTACCAATGCAGCCACTCACCCGTTTTTCTAAGCTGCCTATACGGCAGTGAACAATTTACTCGTAGCTCTTCAGGCCAATCTCTCCATTTTCTAAGCTGCCTATACGGCAGTGAACCTGTGGGAGCATCTTTGCCAGGCTTTTCCAGTTTTCTAAGCTGCCTATACGGCAGTGAACTACTTTGCCTATTTTTGAGGCTAAAACAACGTTTTCTAAGCTGCCTATACGGCAGTGAACCGTCGCAAGCTGCAACAGCTTGGCAGCGAATTTTTCTAAGCTGCCTATACGGCAGTGAACGCCGCAATGCCGTCGCAGGCATCGTCCACCGTTTTCTAAGCTGCCTATACGGCAGTGAACTTTCATCTTGGCAAGACACCATGCGACTGAATTTTCTAAGCTGCCTATACGGCAGTGAACATTCATGAAACGCAATGGTTGAGCGGATGAAATTTCTAAGCTGCCTATACGGCAGTGAACTTTTCCAGCAGCGTGATGGACAGGCGCCCGCCTTTCTAAGCTGCCTATACGGCAGTGAACGGCGGCCTGATAAATCGCAGCCTTGCCCTGTTGTTTCTAAGCTGCCTATACGGCAGTGAACATTTTGTGACAAATTACACAGTGACACCTTGATTTCTAAGCTGCCTATACGGCAGTGAACATTTTGTGACAAATTACACAGTGACACCTTGATTTCTAAGCTGCCTATACGGCAGTGAACTAATTCTCGGCTTGTTTTAGCTGCACCATCGATTTCTAAGCTGCCTATACGGCAGTGAACGATCCGGGGTTCTGTCAGCAATCATGTGCTTATTTCTAAGCTGCCTATACGGCAGTGAACATGAAAGTTCAGGTATCCCGCGGTGTTGATGTTTTCTAAGCTGCCTATACGGCAGTGAACCCAATAGCCGTTACGACGGCAATCTGTCTAGTTTTCTAAGCTGCCTATACGGCAGTGAACTTGGAGCATAAAATTGCAAACACCATCACAGTTTTCTAAGCTGCCTATACGGCAGTGAACGCTTGTGCGCTACTGGTTGCGTTATTTCTTGATTTCTAAGCTGCCTATACGGCAGTGAACAACACACTGGTAACGTATTGTGATAACTACATTTTCTAAGCTGCCTATACGGCAGTGAACCGTTGTAGGTATGCAGACAAGTCAACCGAAACTTTCTAAGCTGCCTATACGGCAGTGAACAACATCGCATTATTGATGCAAGCGCAAATACATTTCTAAGCTGCCTATACGGCAGTGAACTTGGCTTGTTTGGCAGTCATGTGCTTGGCAATTTTCTAAGCTGCCTATACGGCAGTGAACACTGGGTGCGACGAGCAGACAACATCAATACATTTCTAAGCTGCCTATACGGCAGTGAACAGGGCAAGTTCGATGCCAGCACTTACCAAATTTTTCTAAGCTGCCTATACGGCAGTGAACATCTCTCACGACTGGCGACTTTTTATTCACAATTTCTAAGCTGCCTATACGGCAGTGAACGCCGCTTAATGCGGTCTTAATTTTTGGAGCATTTTCTAAGCTGCCTATACGGCAGTGAACCAAGACCTTGGATATGCAATCAAACCTCCGTTTTTCTAAGCTGCCTATACGGCAGTGAACCTTGGGTTAAAGACTACGGTGAACGCTTCATTTTTCTAAGCTGCCTATACGGCAGTGAACGAATTTACACCTGCTTTCGCGGGTTTTTTAATTTTCTAAGCTGCCTATACGGCAGTGAACAATTGATTTACTAGAACAGTAAAACCCGTCAATTTCTAAGCTGCCTATACGGCAGTGAACTGAATGATGCGTTCTTTGACCAAAACCCGTTTTTTTCTAAGCTGCCTATACGGCAGTGAACGCACCTCATCTAAAGAAATACCACCACCAATATTTCTAAGCTGCCTATACGGCAGTGAACATAGAGCGCGGCAAAGAGGGCACTACAGCACATTTCTAAGCTGCCTATACGGCAGTGAACCGGTCATGTTGGCTTTCTATACAGGTTTGCAATTTCTAAGCTGCCTATACGGCAGTGAACCACCTACGCGCCCACTTTCAAGTCCTGATGACTTTCTAAGCTGCCTATACGGCAGTGAACCAAGCATTGCGGCCAATTTTTTAACACAAGCTTTTCTAAGCTGCCTATACGGCAGTGAACCGGTACCGGCGCGGAGCCATAGCGATGGAAGCTTTCTAAGCTGCCTATACGGCAGTGAACGAATTATTGCAAAGGCTGGAGGAGCATCCTCATTTCTAAGCTGCCTATACGGCAGTGAACACAGGCTTACCATTTTCTAGCGGCAATGGTATTTTCTAAGCTGCCTATACGGCAGTGAACAAAATCAAGACTTTGTACTTGCTATCCAAAATTTTCTAAGCTGCCTATACGGCAGTGAACAACACTTTAACCGATATTGGGGCTCGTTTTGATTTCTAAGCTGCCTATACGGCAGTGAACCAGGCATGGCCTTATCGCCGATAACAGCCACATTTCTAAGCTGCCTATACGGCAGTGAACGGCTTTGGGCGTTGTTGTAGCGTGATTGTGCTTTTCTAAGCTGCCTATACGGCAGTGAACAGTAGCGATTTTCGCCACAAGCTAGGGTAGCAAACAATTTGTGCCAGATAAACCTGAAAAACCTTTATTTTTAGGGTTTGAATAAAATCATTAAAAATCAATGGATTAAAATTAACACAAAAATATAGGTCAAAACGCTTCGTTTGGCATGACGCAATATTTGCGTACAGGCCGCTGAAAGTTTAATTTTCGTCATATCTTTTCTTGATTAACGCATCTATTATGACATTGAACTTTAATGTTGGAAGCTGACATGGAAGCATTGACGGATTTAAAAGCCATTTTGCACTCAAAACGCGCGAACATTTATTACCTTGAGCATTGTCGCGTGATGCAAAAAGACGGCCGTGTTTTGTACCTCACAGAATCCAAAAAGCAAAATTTCTATTGGAATATTCCGATTGCTAATACCACCGTCATCATGTTGGGCACGGGCACATCTATTACACAAGCGGCGATGCGCATGTTGGCCAGTGCCGGTGTGCTGGTGGGTTTCTGTGGTGGCGGTGGCACGCCCTTGTTTGCAGGGGCGGAAATCGAATGGCTGACGCCGCAAAGCGAATACAGGCCAACTGAGTATGTGCAAGGCTGGCTGTCGTTTTGGTTTGATGAGGCAAAACGCTTGGAAGTGGCCAAATCTTTGCAATTGCAGCGGGTCACTTATTTGCGGCAAGTGTGGGCAAAAGACCGTGATTTGCAGCAAATGGGCTTTAACGCGGCCGATGCTGGGCTGGAACGCGCCTTAAATGCTTATGAATCCGCCAGCGGCGGCAGTCAAAAAGTCGGTGATTTGCTGATGTACGAGGCCACACTCACCAAAAAACTGTATCAATATGCGGCGCAGACCTGCCGTGTTCAAGATTTCAATCGCAACCACGACAATGTGGATTTGCCCAATCAATTTCTCTCACATGGCAATTATCTGGCGTATGGGCTGGCGGCCTGTACCTTATGGACACTAGGTATTCCACACGGTTTTGCGGTGATGCATGGCAAAACCCGCCGCGGGGCATTGGTGTTTGACATCGCCGATTTGGTCAAAGATGCCATCGTGTTGCCGATGGCATTTGTGTGTGCAGCCGAAAATGCGACCGAACAAGAGTTTCGCCAACAAGTGCTACAAAAGTTTACTGAGCATAAAGCTTTGGATTTTATGTTTGATGTGGTGAAACAAACCAGCTTACAGGCCGCTTGGGGCACATCCTCATGATGGTCACCTTTGTCAGCCAATGCGAAAAACGCGCGATTAAACGCACGCAGCGGGTATTGGATGCGTTTGCCGACCGCATAGGCGACCGCACTTGGCAAACGGTGATGACAGAAGAAGGCTTGCAAGCGGTGCGCAAATTACTGCGCAAAACCGCCAGCAAAAATACCGCCGTCGCCTGCCATTGGCTGCGCTCACGCAGTCGCAGCGACTTGGTGTGGATTGTCGGTAACCGGCAGCAGTTTGATGCGCAAGGGCGGGTGGCGGTGAATCGCACACAAAAAAGCTATGCGCTGGATGACTATCAAGGTGATGAGAACCATTTAATTGGTGTGGCATTGGCTGCTGGAATTGCGGGCTTATTTCATGATTTTGGAAAAGCCAATGTCATGTTTCAACGCAAATTGCAACCCAATGAGCAGGGTAAAAAATCTGAGCCTTTTCGACATGAATGGGTGTCATTGAAGTGTTTTGAAGCTTTTGTGCAGGGTAAAACGGATGCACAATGGCTGCAAGAGTTGGCGACCATTCAAACCGATCAAAGCGCAGTTTTTTTACCTGATGAACACTATTTAAAAAATCAAAACTTAAAACAATTGCCTAATTTTGCCCAATGTGTGGCTTGGCTAATTGTTTCGCACCATCGCCTGCCCATGTACATACACAATGGTCAGGTTGCACCATCATTAGATGCAGATTGGTTGCAAGAATTTGATGCCAAATGGAATAGCCCACGTGTCAACTTACCAGATTGGACTGAGCAAGACAAACAAGACAATTGGACTTTTGCTACCGGTTTGCCATCACAAAGTCATACATGGTGTTTCAAAGCCCGTTCTTTAGCCAAAAGAAGTTTGAAAAACCTGTCTGTTGTGGCTCAATACCAATGGCAAACTTGGCATTTAAGCAACCATGTAGCGCGTTTGTGTTTAATGTTATCAGATCATCGTTATTCGGCTGCAGGAGTCACACCACAGTGGCAAGATCAAAGTTATCTGGCCTATGCGAATACCGATGCTGACAAGCAACTGAAACAAAAATTGGATGAGCACAATGTGGCTGTTGGGCACTATGCATATTTGTTGGCCAAACAATTGCCTCGATTGATGGCGGAATTACCAAGTTTGGGCATGAATCAGGCTTTAACTAAGGGTGTTGGTGCTCTAATAGAAGCTTATCAGTGGCAAGAGCAAGCTTATCGACATACTTTCAATATTCATGCTGAGGCGGAGACACAGGGATTCTTCGGTATCAATATGGCATCAACAGGTAAAGGCAAAACTTTGGCCAATGCCAGAATCATGTATGCCTTGGGTGGGGAGCAAGGTGGTGGGCGCTTTTGTATTGCAACTGGTTTACGTACTTTGACCACCCAAACAGGTTCTGCATTGGCAAGTCGATTGGGATTGGAAGATGATGAAATTGCCACAGTTATTGGCTCCAGTGCCATCCAAAAATTACAGGCCAATCAAACCAATCAAGTATCATCTGCACAAGAAAAATCATTTTGGCAGCAGCAGGAAACGTCATTATGGGCGCAAAGAGGCTCAGAGAGTTTGGAGTCTGATGATGACAATGAAATGCTCATACAGTATGAACATGATGAGTTTGATGGCTTATTGAATAAATGTTTGGGTCATAATCGCAAATGGTTGAAGTTTTTACATGCACCTATTTTGGTGTGCACCGTGGATTATCTCATTCCTGCAACAGAGGGGGTTAAAGGCGGGAAGCAGATTGTACCCATGTTGCGCTTGATGGGTTCTGATTTGATACTTGATGAGCCCGATGAATTTGGCTTAGAAGATTTACCTGCATTGACTCGTTTGGTGCATTGGGCGGGTTTATTGGGTTCTAAAGTATTACTGTCCAGTGCCACCATACCTCCTGCAATGGCGCAAGCCTTGTTTGAGGCATACCAGCATGGTCGCCTATGTTACATGCGTGAGGCGAAAAAGCAAGAACAACCGCAGGCTATTGTGTGTGCATGGTTTGATGAGTTCACAGCTACCAGCCAGACTTGCTTAGGGGCTGAGGCATTCCAACAAGCCCATATAAAGTTTGTAAACAAGCGACTATCAGCGTTGGATCAACAAAAACACATTAGCCGCTATGCAAAGATTTTGCCCATGCCCATGCCCATACAAGACAAAAATAGTCTGAATATTGAGATTGCCAAGCATTTACAGGCCGCTTGTTTGCGTTTGCACCAAGTTCACCATGAACAACAACAGCAATATCGGTATTCAGTAGGTTTACTGCGCTTTGCCAATATTCAACCTTTAATTGCCGTTGCTCAAGCTCTGATGTCTTTGCCAATTGCTGAAGGTTTTGAACTGCATTTCTGTGTTTACCACAGCCAATTTACCTTAGCACAACGTTCAGCCATCGAAGAAAAATTGGATCGCATCCTGAAGCGCCATCAAAAAAATGCATTGTGGTCGCATGCTGAGGTGCGAGATACCATCATGAAAAGCCCTGACAAACAGCATCTTTTCATCGTATTGGCGACTTCAGTGGCTGAAGTTGGACGTGATCATGATTATGATTGGGCCATTGTAGAGCCAAGTTCCGCTCGCTCCTTGATTCAGTTAGCGGGCAGGTTGCAACGTCATAGGCAGATGAAAGTAACAACGCCCAATCTGTTGATTTGGGAACACAATTATCGTGCCTTATCGCGAGCGGTGGAAGTAACGCAAGCTGTGTTTACCCAACCTGGATTTGAGCGCAGTCATACACGCTATTTGAGAGACAAAAATGTTCAGCAATGCATGACAGAGAAGCAATATAAATTCCCAGATTCTAAGGTGTCTATCAGTACTGAATGGGATTTACTCAAATTGAACGAAAAAATGCCCAAAGATTTTGGCAATTTAATTCATTTGGAGCATGCCGCTTATTATCAAGTGTTATTGGGTTTTGGTAAGGACAGTCCGCATCAAAAAGACAATACTGCTTTACGCACAACTGGTTATGCCAAATTGTGGTGGCAAAAACAACCATTTTGGTGTGGTGAATTACAACGCCGGCAGGGGTTTCGTCGCTCAGCACCTGAATTGGTGTGGTTGCGGTTGATAAATGAGCAAGGAAAACCTGCTTGGTATTATCGAGATGAACATGATTATGACAAAATCAAGCTTTTGGAAAAAGGACGCATACAGACTGTGGCATTGCAGCCGATTACAGGCAATACTTGGTGGTTTGAGCAGACAGAAGAGGGGCGCTATCAAGAGATAGCAGATGTGTTGCAGACCAACATGAAATACGTGCAGTATGTTTTTGGCGAAATACGCATTGCCGATTATTCTTATGGGGTAGGAACACAAATTTACCAATATCACCCGCAATTGGGCATTTTTAAACAAGCATAATGAATGAGGGAGGGAAACATGCAACAACAGGCCATCAATGCTGTTTATGCTTTTTTACAAGACAGAAAAAACAAAAAGCTTGAAAACGAGGCGAAAAAGAATGCTCAAATCAGTGAAAGCAAGTTGGAACAAATCAATACAGAGCTGTTACCACAACATTGGTTTCAATTTATCGCTGACAATGCCCACCAAGTCAGTTTAGGGGTGACCCATGTAGCCAAGCTGACCCATTCCAGCAGTAAGGCCAGCAATTTAAAAGATGTGGTACCTCAAACAGATTTTACTTATTTGGTGAGTACACAGACCAGCGGGAATGTGGATGCGGATGGGGCTTATACCAATGCAATTTGGTCGCCTATTGGAGATTTTTTGTCGTTAGCGGTAGAAAATTCAACTTTGGGTGAATTGTTTGTTCAACATCCTGAATGGTTCGCCTCATTTGCCCCAAATTCTGTTGAATTACAAACATGGCATGACAAAATTAGCAGTGCTTATATACCAAAAGAGTTAAGCAGCCATGTGTTGGCCAAACAGGTATATTTCCCAGTTGAAGATGGCTATCATTTATTGAGCCCAATGACATCCAGTGCTTTGGTGCAATTATTGTATGATCGCATTCAATTTAGCCGTAGCAAAGACAATCCCATTAAATTAGCATTTGATAAACAGCAGTATCATTCAGAAACACACACCAAATATCCAAATGTTGCGGTATTGAACATTACCAAAAGTAATCATCAAAATGCTTCAAAATTGAACAGTAAACGCATTGGTAGGCAGTATTTGCTGTGTGCTGAACCACCACAGTGGCGAGTCAGTGAGCGTTTGCCTAAAAGCAATTTTTTCAAAGATTGTGCTTATTCATTTTGTTTAAATAAAATCAATAAGTTAAAGAAGTTATGGCAGGTCATCATCAGCAAGAAATTGAGTTTAAATCATCACAACCGTCAGTTATTGCAAAAGCGAGCAGGTCAGATTGCGGAACAAGTATTGTTGTTAGCAACTGGGTATGCCCGTGAGCAAGCTGCTGGCTGGTTGGAAGGTAGTCAGTTGAGCCAAGCACAGCAGTATTGGTTGGATCCTTATCGTGATGATGTAGGCTTTCAGCAAGATCGTGTAAATAATGACTGGGAAAGCAGTATTGTCATCGATTTTTCTTTGTGGTTAAACGATTTATTGCGCATACAAGGGGATAACACAGCCAAATTGTGGCGTGATGCCATGGCGCCTGAATTGCGCCGATTTGTGGCTTGGTCAGATGTGAAGGAATATGAATGAGTGCTTATGTTTTACTTGAGCGCATTAAAGTGCAAACAGCCAATGCCATTGCTGGTGTGACTTATGGTTATCCAGCCATTACCCATTTTTTGGGTTTTACCCATGCTTTAAGCCGCAAACTTAAGATTAATTATCCAATGGGGTTTACAGGTTGTGCCATCATCAGTCACCAACACACCTTAAAAACCCATGTGCGCTACGGTGATAGCAATTTTATCCAGAGCAAATGTCCACCTTCAACTTTAATGGGGAAAGGCAGTGATGCAAACAAAACACCACCTATTATCGAAGAAGGGAAAATGGATTTAACCGTGTCTTTGTTGTTGGAATGTGAAGTTGAACTTTCCAGTCAAGATGAACAACAAGCCCAGTTAAAGTCCTTATTGCAAGCACTGATTCCTACCTTGCGCTTAGCAGGCGGTAATATTGTTGATGTGGGTGGGATTTATTTATTGGGGGAACATCCCCAACTCATTCCTTTTTTAAAGCAAAAATTATTGCCCGCTTATTTTTTAATTGATCAAAGTGAATCAGTCTTGACGCACACAGATTCAGATGCGTCATCACCAAATCAAACATTTGACACATGGTTGGCTCATTTTGGCTTGCATTATCAAGTTAAAGAACCCACACAAATGGCGGCAAGTAAGCAATCACAGTCAGTGACTTGGGTATTACAGGATAAACCCAGTACGTGGTTGGTACCTTTGGCCTTGGGTTATAAAGGTATTACACCCGTATTGGCTGCCGGTAGTGTGGCTAACAGTCGTGATGTGGAAAGTCCATTTGTGTTTACAGAAATGGTATATGGCGTCGGTGCATGGGTGGGTATACATAAGTTGCAAGAAGTATCGGCAATGATTTGGCGTTACCACCATCACAATGAATGGTATTTGGCTCAGCAACAGGGCCAACAAGTTGATTTTGATTTGGATGAAGAAGATATTGAACCGCAATGATTTTAAATTAAAGGGAATTTAACATGGCAAAAAAAGCAAGCACCACCAAACAAGCAGCAGAAGTACCGAGTATTTTGGCATTCAATCGCAAAATTGAACCCTCAGATGCCTTGTTACAGGCCGGTTGTTGGTCCAGTGTTGAAGCAAAACAATTCCATGGTCAAGAATGGCGCAATATTGAAGTTTATGAAAAGCGCAATCGAGGTACCAAAAGTCAATACGGGGTAGCCGAAGAAGAAAAAGCAGATCCCAATTTGGCATGGATAGACGATGCTGCTTTATTTGAAGACACAGATACTTTGCGTGTGGCATTTACCCTTAAATTCTTGGGCGATGTGGCTAAACCTACAGCCAATAACCGGCCTGAATTTGCTGAAAAATTGTCTGCATGCATCTCCGCATACCAAGCGGATGTGGGGTATGCACAATTGGCTTTACGCTATGCTAATAATATTGCGAATGGCCGTTTTTTGTGGCGCAATCGCGTAGGTGCTGAAAACATTGTGGTGGTGGTGCAGCATCAAGACAAACAATGGGTATTCAATTCTTATGATTTTGCCCTGAATGATTTTTCAACAGACACAAATTCGGATTTGGCTGAATTGGCTGCAGTGATTACACAAGCCTTGAGTACATCATCGTTTGCCCTGTTGCATATTGTGGCTTTCGCACAATTGGGCCATGGCCAACATGTGTTTCCTTCGCAAGAAATGGTATTGGATATTCCTAAAGGGCAGAAATCTCGCCATCTTTATCAGTTGAAAACCACAACAGGCAAATGTGCCGCCATGCACTCCGAAAAAATTGGCAATGCCATCCGTACCATAGATACCTGGTATCAAGTTGGAGGAGTTCCCATTGCGATAGAACCGTATGGTTCTGCACCCAGTCAAGGTGAAGCCTATCGCAGTAGCAAAATTGATTTTTACAGCCTATTGATTAAATGGTTAAAAGAAGATGAAACCATTGCTGTAGAAGACCAACATTTTGTCGTGGCGAATCTGATCAGAGGTGGCGTTTTTGGTGGGAATGATGAATGAAACACTATCAAGAATTGATTTTATTGCCACAGACTGAAGTGCCCATTTATTTTATTTGGAGCAAGGTCTATATGCAGCTCCACCTTGCCTTAACCGAGTTACAGGCCACTTTGGGTGAGGGCAAGGTTGGGGTGGCGTTTCCTGAGTATGTGTTTGATGCTGAGGCGAAGATGGGGAGGCTGGGCAGCAAATTGCGTGTGTTTGCGGCGGATGCTGCGCTATTGCAGCAATTAGATTTAGCCCAGCATTTGCGCCGTTATGCTGATTATGTGCAGATGAGCGACATACGTGCCGTGCCTGAGACTGTGCGTGGGCAGGTGAGTTTTGCGCGCGTGCAAGTGAAAAGTGGCGCGGAGCGGGCGGCGCGGCGTTTGATTAGGCGCCATCCTGAATTGGATTACGCCACGGAGTTGACGCGTTTACAAGGCTTGAGTGCACACAGCGCTTTGCCGTTTATCCAGCTACAGAGTTTGAGCAGTGAACAGCCGTTTCGCTTGTTTATTGCCAAAACGGTTCAGCCACAGGCGCAAACAGGGGATTTTGGGACTTATGGTTTAAGCAGTGTTGCCACGGTGCCTGATTTTTAAAATCAATCGCAGCCCTCAGTAATGAGGGCTTTTTTGATGGGTGGGATGTGGCAGAGGTATTGTTTAAACACGCAAATGTGTGCAATGCGGCCTGTAAATGCCTTGCTATCATTGTTTTGAATCAACGAATACTCACTAGGTATAACGTGGTGACTGAAATCGCAATATACTCAATCCTCCTTAACAAGTTGGAGTGATGATGAACAGAAACCCTTTTGAAATCATGCTTTTTATCTATATTTTTGGCTCGATTGTGCTTGGTGCCAATATTGAAAGTATCCATGCCAATGTTTATTTATACCTGTAGTAGACACCAACTCTGCTGAAACTACCGAATAGGCAGCTTAGAAATAGTGGGTATTGGTTTGTACTGCCGAGTAGGCAGCGATGTATGATTAAAAGCCCAGTAAGCAAGCTTGCTGGGCTTTCTCAATTTGACAGTGCAAGGTGCTTAAAGTGGAGCCTGTTAGCTTATAGCGCCTGCACCTAATCTATATCAAAAAATTAAAAATGCATGTATGCATGTTTGTGCAGAGATGGTGTGTTTGCATGCGCTCAAATTGAATTAACACAATTTGATTGCTCCCTCTCGCCTGTGCGCATGCGCGCGGTGTTAAAATACGCGCTTCTCAAAATGTGGGTTGGTATGAAAAACGCGATTTGGATGGCAGGCTTATGTCTGATATTGACGGCATGTGGGGCGCAAACGGTGGAGCAAGTGGTGGGCGATTTGAAGGCCAAGAAAATGAAAGACGGCGATGCCATTGTGGTGACAGGAACAGTGGCGGCGGTGGCTTTGCAGCCTGAGCCGTTTGTGATGTTGCATGGCAGCGATAAAAACAATGCGCTGTATGCGCTGTTGAGTGCGGAGCAAGCAAAAAGCGTGCAAGTAGGGCAGAAAGTCAGTGTGGATTGCCGCAATATCAACCACCAAGCCAATGGCAAAGGGGTGTTGGTCACCTCGCGCAATTGTGTGTTGCAATAATTCAGATACCTATTTTAAGCATCATTTTTAAGCCGCAATGCAACCTGCTTGCGGCTTTGTCACATCCAAATGTCGTCAATACCAGCATTTGAAAGTTTGACCTAGCACAAACTATCTAGAGTTTAAAGCTTATCTATAGGATTTCACGGCTATACTGTCTTTGCACAGAACACGAAAGCACATGTTGTAAAACATGATTTGATGATGTTCCTTATGGAGGCAGTGCATGATAATTGAAGTATCGGGTGACATTCTTTTGAGTAAGGCCAATGCCATCGCCCACGGTGTGGCACCGAATGACAATTTTGGCAGTGGTTTGGCTTTGAGTTTGCGTGAACACTGGCCGTCTTTGTACAAGGATTTTCGCCACTATTGCCAAGTTCACCATCCTGACGCCGGTGAGATGTGGGCATGGGTCAATGCTGAGGGCACGCGCATCCTCAATTTAATGACCCAGGCCGCGGCTTACAAAGTGGGTTCTAAACCGGGTAAAGCCAGTGTGGAAAACGTGAACCGCACTCTGCGCGAATTGCGCAAATTCATTGAAGAAGAAAACATCAAAAGCTTGGCGATGCCGCGTTTGGCCACAGGGGTGGGCGGCTTGGAGTGGGACGATGTCAAACCTTTGATACACAACCATTTGGGTGATTTGGGCATCCCTGTGTTTGTTTATACTTTGTACCAAAAAGACGTACAAGCTGATGAAAGCGTGCCTGCTTAAACTGGGCTGCTGATCAGCGCCGATTTCTAGTCTGAGAGTGAAGAATGCGGCCTGTAAGAGATTACAGGCCGCATTGTGTGGATAGCGAGGATGCATGCAAGCATTGATGGTTTCGGGCATGGTGTATACGGCATGGTCCATGCTGTATTGTGTGATGTTGGTGGTGCGTGGCTGGCTGTTGCCGTTGGAGCCGTTGTTTCCTGCCGCGCACTTTGTGCAATTGGCGTTGTGGGTGGCTTACATAGCGGTATTGTTGCTGTATTCCAATAAGCTGCGCTGGCAATTTTCTTTGTTTTGTTTGGGCACGGTGGCGTCTTTGCTGCCGTTGATGACGCTGCTGTTCAATCAGCGTGTGCAGAGATTGTTTCGCTACATGAATTAAGCGGAGCCAGTCTGAGTTTACAGGCCGCATGTGACTGGTATCCATTAAAAAAGCCTGACCCTAGGGTCAGGCTTTTGCTTGGAATGATTAATGCAGGCTTATAGGCTGTAATACATTTCAAATTCTAATGGATGTGGTGCCATGCGGATGCGGGCAACGTCATCTGATTTGAAGGCGATGTAGCTGTCGATCCAGTCTTTGCTGAACACACCACCGCGAGTCAAGAACTCGTGATCGGCTTTCAATGCGTCCAAAGCTTCGTCCAAAGAGGCGCATACGGTTGGTACCAATGCATCTTCTTCTGGAGGCAAGTCGTACAGGTTTTTGTCTGCTGGATCGCCTGGGTGGATTTTGTTTTGGATGCCGTCCAAGCCAGCCATCAACAAGGCTGCAAATGCCAAGTATGGGTTAGCGGTAGGATCTGGGAAACGCGCTTCAATGCGGCGGGCTTTAGAGCTGGCCACGTGTGGAATGCGGATAGACGCAGAACGGTTTTTGGCTGAGTAAGCCAATTTGGTTGGCGCTTCAAAATGAGGCACCAAACGGCGGTAAGAGTTGGTAGACGGATTGGTAATCGCGTTCAAGGCTTTGGCGTGTTTGATGATGCCGCCGATGTAATACAAAGCCATGTCGCTCAAGCCAGCATAACCGTCACCTGAGAACAGGTTTTGGCCGTCTTTCCAAATTGATTGGTGCACGTGCATGCCAGAACCGTTGTCGCCCATGATTGGTTTAGGCATGAAAGTGGCGGTTTTGCCATAGTTGTGAGCCACGTTTTGGATCACGTATTTCATGTCTTGAGTCCAGTCAGCGCGACGAACCAAGGTATTGAATTTGGTACCAATTTCCATTTGACCGGCAGTGGCCACTTCGTGGTGGTGCACTTCGACAGGAATGCCCAAGGCTTCCAAAGTCAAACACATGGCAGAGCGCAAGTCTTGTCCAGAGTCCACAGGGGCCACTGGGAAGTAACCGCCTTTAACGAATGGACGGTGGCCGGTATTTTGACCATCATAGCTTTCACCACTAGACCAAGCAGCTTCTTCTGAATGGATTTTGTAACGGGTGCCTTGCATGGTGGTTTCCCACTCGATGCCGTCAAAAATGAAGAATTCTGGTTCTGGGCCAAAGTAAGCAGTGTCACCGATGCCAGAAGATTTCAAATAAGCTTCAGCGCGTTTTGCGATAGAGCGTGGGTCGCGGTCGTAACCTTGACCATTGGCAGGATCAATCACGTCGCAAGTCAATACCACAGTGGCTTGGTCGTAGAATGGATCGATGAAAGCAGTAGATGGATCGGCTTTTAAAGTCATGTCAGAGGCTTGAATGCCTTTCCAACCACCGATAGAAGAACCGTCAAATGCTTGACCATCTTCAAACCATTCTTCACCGTCTTCAACCAAGACATGGGCAGGGATGCTCACGTGTTGTTGTTTGCCCTTGGTATCGGTAAAACGCAAGTCGACAAATTTGACGTCATTTTCTTCAATGAGGTCCAATACATTTTGGACGGACATAGTGCAGCTCCTTTAAAGCAATGCGAAGTGTGAGGGGTATAAAATCCAATGCAAGTGCCTTGATTGTGCCACACTTTTTTTGTGAAACAAATGTCGCATTGCAAAAAAATAAACAAATTCTGACAAATGGCTGAGTTCTTTGTAAAAATATTTTCATATTATCATTTATACTCAAAATGGAACTATTTTGCACATTCATTAAAATGAGCTTAAGATGGCAGCCAACTTGATTTGACGCAGATTTGACAGACATGCAGCCAACCGCACGTTACGCCGTTTTTGGGCATCCGATTGCCCACAGTCGCTCGCCTGAAATCCATTTGGCCTTTGCCAAGCAAGAAGGTGTGCACATCTCTTATGAAAAAATGCTGTTGCCATTAGACGGATTTACAACAGGTGTGCGCGCGCAAATTGATTTGGGTTTGCAAGGCGCCAATGTCACCGTGCCGTTCAAATTGGATGCGTGTGCGTTTGCCGATGAATTGAGCGAGCGCGCCGATAAAGCCGGTGCGGCCAATACCTTAATTGTGCGTGCCGATGGCAGCGTGTTTGGCGACAATTCCGATGGCTTGGGCTTGATGCAAGACATCAGCCACAACCAAGGCGTCGATTTGCGCGGCAAGAAAGTATTGTTGCTCGGTGCCGGTGGGGCGGTGCGTGGGGTGTTGCAGCCTTTGTTGCAATTGCAGCCTGCGAGCGTCACCATCGCCAACCGTTCTTTAGACAAGGCGCAAGACTTGGCGGCGGTGTTTGGCGTTGAGGCTTTGAGTTTACAGGCCGCTTCTTTGCACTGTTACGACATTATCATCAATGGCACTTCCACCGGCTTGTCAAACCAAGCGCCTGACTTGGCGGCGCACAGCTTCAGCCAATGTGAGCTGGCTTATGATATGGTGTATGGTGCCGAGCCGACGCCGTTCATGCACATGGCCAGCGCAGCAGGTGCGCAGCAAGCTGTCGATGGCTTGGGCATGTTGGTGGGTCAAGCGGCGGTGTCTTACCAGTGGTGGCGTGGTTTTCAACCCGACACCCTCAGTGTTTTAGCCAGTATGCGAGCCAGTTTATGTTCAAATCATTAAAAAACGTGATGGCCTGTCTGTTGGGCTTGGTATTGGTATTCCAATGCTATGCCTATGGCAGCATCTTGTTTTGGCGTTCGTTTGCGCCGCCCACCACCAGTTTCATGTTCACCCGTTCACTGGAATACCGCGATGAGCCAGTGAAATACCAGTGGGTATCGTATGGCAACATCAGCAACAACCTCAAACAAGCGGTCATCGCCTCGGAAGACGCGGCGTTTACCAATCACGATGGTTTCGATTGGCGCGGCATTGAAAACGCGATGAAACGCAATCAGCGCGCCGGTGAAATCAAAGCCGGTGGCTCAACCATTTCGCAGCAATTGTCGAAAAACCTGTTTTTGTGGGAAGGCAAATCGTATGTGCGCAAAGCCGAAGAAGCCGCCATTACCTTGATGATGGAAGCGACCACCGACAAAGAGCGCATTTTTGAGATTTACCTGAACGTGATTGAATGGGGGCCGAATGTGTTTGGCGCCGAAGAAGCGGCACGTTTTCATTTCGATAAATCGGCCGACAGTTTGAGCAAACAGCAAGCGGCGAAATTGGCGGCGATGATTCCTCGTCCACGCTATTACAGCGACAATCCGAAAGACCGCAATCTGCGTGGCAAAACCAACATCATCTTGCGCCGCATGGGCGCATCGGCCTTGCCTGACAGCGACCCGATGTTCCAATTGCCAAATTTAAACAAACTGACGCAACCACAAGAAGAAGCCGCACCCAAACACCATCGCCGCCACCACAAAGAGTAGTGGGACAAGCGTGTGTAGCCAATGTGGCAGCAGATGCGTTGGCTATCCGTCATAGCCCTTGCTTTATCCAACATCCGCAACACAAGCGGCCTGTAAACCTTACAGGCCGCTTTTATTCAGGTTTAGGCTGCTGTTGTAAATAATTCTGCTTTAATCGGGTATGGTCGGTGTCACCAGCAAGGCCAATAATTGCAGCGATTCTTGCCAGCCCAAATAACACGCGGCCACGGGGATTTCGTCTGGGATGCCTGTTTGGCTGATGTGTATTTCGGTGCCCATCTCAACGCTGTTAAAAACGATGCTGACTTGCATTTGTCCAGCCAAGGTCGGGTCATCGAATTGGTCGTTGTAGCGGATGAGCTCGTTTGGCTTCAATTCCAAATAAGTACCGCCAAAACTGTGTTTGTGGCCGGTGCTTAAATTGACAAAGCTGATGTGGTGGGTGCCACCGACTTGGGCATCCAAATGGTGTACTTCGGCCACAAAACCATGCGGTGGCAGCCATTTGGCCAAGGCCGCTGGATTGAGAAAGGCTTGGTAAACGCGCGCGGCTGGCGCGGCGAACACGCGGTGTAAGGTGACGGTATTGCCCATATGCTGCTCCTGATGGTGAGTCGTGCGGGTTTTTGTGCTGGGGTGTGAGACAGGTGTTGATTTCGAGGGCGACGAGCGATTCTGGTTCCCCAGTGTCGATCTAATGCATTGATTTTGCAACACAGTCAGGACGGCGCTTGCTTGCAGTCATTCTTTTGGCATAGCATGCTTGCCACAGACGAGGATTTTGATACTAAGGAGGGGTGCCTGATGGTGGCAGCTTATGAAAATTTAAGCCGCGATAGGCGTTTGAAACACATTTACAATCTGGCCGATTTTGAACACAGTGCCCACAAACTGTTGCCGCGCGCTTTGTCGGCTTATGTGTTTGGCGGTGTGGAGGACAATCAGACCTTGGCGCGCAATCGCAGCCAGTTTGACGATTACAGCTTGCTCACCCGCGTGCTCAGCGATGTGTCCAGCCGCCATACCACTCACAGCCTGTGGAATCGCAGCTATGCCGCGCCATTTGGCATCGCACCGGTGGGAGTGAGCGCCTTGATTGCCTTCAATGGCGACAATGTCATGGCCAGTGCGGCGTATAAATTGGGGGTGCCGATGATTTTGAGTGGCAGTTCGCTGACGCGTTTGGAAGAGGTGAAGCAACACCATCCAGATGTGTGGTTTCAAGCCTATCTGCCCGGTCAACCCGATTTACAGGACGCATTGCTCGCGCGCGTGGCGGCAGCCGGCATAGACACTTTGGTGATTACCGTGGACATCCCGGTGTGGGCCAACCGTGAAAACAATATGCGCGCTGGCTTTTCCTTGCCGCTGCGACCGTCGTTGGCCTTGTTAATTGATGGCGTATTGCACCCGCGTTGGAGTTTGGGCACGTTCTTGGGCACGTTACAAAGCCGTGGCATGCCGCATTTTGAAAATTCGTTTGCCACCCGTGGCGCGCCGGTGTTTTCCTCGGCGGCCGTGCGCGACACCACTGGCCGCGACCACATCAATTGGAACCATTTGGCGCGCATTCGCCGCTTGTGGCAGGGCAAGCTGGTGGTCAAAGGGGTGTTGTCGGTGGCCGATGCGCGGCTGTGCCAGCAATACAGTGCCGATGGCATCATCGTGTCCAATCACGGCGGTCGCCAATTGGACACCGTTACCAGCCCGCTGCAACAATTGCCTTTAATCCGCCAAGCGGTGGGGCAAGACTATGTGGTGATGATGGATTCGGGCATACGCCGCGGCACCGATGTGATTAAGGCTTTGGCTTTGGGTGCCGATTTTGTGTTTACAGGCCGCCCCTTTATCTCAGCGGCGACGGTGGCTGGTGTGGTGGGGGTGGAGCATGCCATCGGTTTGTTGCAGCAAGAGTTGGAGCGTGACATGGGCATGTTGGGCTTGAACCGCATCGCCGACATCAACCGTGAGTGTTTGACTTAGCATAGATGTGAACACAGGGAGCGACACATGTGGAAGCGGCTGGGGGATGTGTTGAGCGCGATGCTCATCATAGTGATGATGCCAGCGATGCTGCTACAGGCTGCAGGGGAATTGCTGATTTACGGCTTGGGCTATCTGCCACGGCGCGTGTTCAATCGCAAAGCCAAATTGGATGAGGGCATCAATGCGTGGCTGGGTTTACTGTACTTGGTATGGTGTTATTGCTGTTGGCGCTGTGGGCATAAGTGCTTAATGCACAAGAAAGCGGCCTGTAAACGTTTACAGGCCGCTTTTGCATAAGAATGTCTGTTTAAGGCACAAAGCTGAAAAACAAATACGCGGCAAAAATGACCAAATGCACGATGCCGGGGAGCAAAGTGGTTTGGCCGGTGCGCAAGGAATTGGACACCACAAACAAAGACAAGACCAATAAGGTGATGGATTTGGCGTCCAAACCCAGCTCCAATGGCCATTCCATCACCAAGGCCACCGTCGCCACCACCGGGATGGTCAAACCTATGCTGGCGATGGCCGAACCTATGGCCAAATTCAAGCTGGTTTGCAAACGATTGGCGCGGGCGGCGCGCATGGCGGCACCGAATTCTGGCATCAACACAATCGCGGCAATAATGATGCCCAAGGTCGCGGCCGGTGCGCCCACGGTCGCGAGCAGGCTTTCCAAATACGGCGAAATGCCTTTGGCGCTCAAGACCACGGCCACCAACGACACCAATAAAAACACAAAACTGATGGCAGTGTCTTTGCCGCTCGGGCGCTCGCCATGTTCGATGACTTTGATTTCACCTTTTTTATTGACGGGCAAAAAGTATTCGCGGTGGCGCACGGTTTGGAAAAAAGTGAAGGCGGTAAACAAAATCAAGGTCACCACTGCCACAAACATCAATTGTTTGCTGGTGTAGACCGGGCCGGGGGCAGTGGTCGAGAAAGTGGGCACGATTAAGGCAAAGGTGACAATGACGGTCATGACGCCCAAAGCGGCGGTCACACCTTCCAAGCTGAAGTTTTGCACCATGTGTTTGCGCCCGCCCATCAGCAAACTGGCACCGATGATGCCGTTCAAAATAATCATGACCGCTGCAAAAATGGTGTCGCGCGCCAAGCCCATGGCACCGTCACCGCCCGACATCATCATCGACACGATGAGCGCCACTTCAATGATGGTCACGGCCAAGGCCAATACCAAAGTGCCAAACGGTTCGCCCACTTTGTGCGCAATCACTTCCGCATGGTGCACGGCGGTCACCACCGAGCCAATTAAGCCCAGTGACAATAACACCACCACGCCGGGGAAGGTGGAATTGAACGCATACATGCCCAAAATCAGCATGGCGGCGATGGGAATGGCCACGGTCCAGAGTGGATTGTGGTTGGAAGAATCAGAAGCCATAATAGTCTCGCATTGTCAGTGTATCCATGTTTGTGACTACTCAAGAGATAGATTGCTATTGATACGGCGTGAGAGAACCGCGGACAAACATGATGGGTGTGAAGAATGAGATTATGACGTTTATACTCAATAAATAGTTGCATGAGGGTGCAGGTATTTACTCTACATAAATAAATATTGATGGAATATAACAAAGCGGCCTGTAAACTCAGTTACAGGCCGCTTTGGCTTTAAATTAATGCAGATGGATGAATGGCTTACCAGCGCAAATCAAGGACGTCTTGCATGTCGTACAAAGCCACAGGCTGGTTGCGCAACCATGCGGCTGCACGCACCGCGCCGTTGGCAAAAGTGGCGCGGCTAGAGGCTTTGTGCGTCACTTCCACGCGTTCGCCATCGGCGGCAAACATCACCGTGTGGTCGCCAACAATGTCGCCACCACGCACAGTAGCAAAACCGATGCTGCCAGCCTCGCGTGGGCCAGTAATGCCTTCGCGCGCAAACACGCCGACTTCTTTCAAGTCTTTGCCGATGGCATCGGCCAAGACTTCACCCATGCGCAGCGCCGTACCTGATGGGGCATCGACTTTGTGGCGGTGGTGCGCTTCGATGACTTCAATGTCAAAGCCTTCGTTCAACACTTGCGCCGCTTTGTGAATCAAGGCGAAAGTCAAATTCACCCCGACGCTGTAATTTGCGGCGAATACGATGCCAATTTTCTTGGCCGCTTCGGCAATGCGCGCCTTGCCTGCGTCGTCAAAACCGGTGGTGCCGATGATCATGTTGATGCCCAATTTTTCGCAGGCAGTGAGGTAGTTTAAAGTGGATTCTGGACGGCTAAAATCAATCAACACATCGCTTTGGCTCAAGACTTTGACCGCATCGTGGCTGATGAGCACGCCGGTTTCCAAACCCAAGGTAAAACCCGCATCCATGCCCAAGGCAGGCGATTCATCGTGTTCCAAAGCGCCAGACAAGCGGCAATGTGGGTGATCGTGGATGGCTTGTACCAAAGCGCGGCCCATGCGGCCATTGGCGCCGACGATGGCGACATTCAATAATTCAGACATGTTTCTCTACTTTAAGGTTGTGCAGTTGGCTAAAACACCGCCGCAGTGGCCTCTCGCCACTGCTGGCTTTATTCGGCTGCCGCTGGTGTGGCTTGTGCCGCTGCATCGACGGCTGAGCCTTCAACGCGGCTTAACAAATCACCGTCAAAATACACGGTCAAATTGTGGTTTTCTTTGACCACGCCATTGCGTGAAATCAGGAATTGGTAATCCCAACGGTTGGCATGGAAGGCAGAGCGGATGCTTGGGGTGCCCAATAACAAACGCACTTGCTCGCGTGTCATGCCGGCCTGTAATTGTTTGACCTTGTTGGCATCCAATTCATTGCCTTGCTCTACCTTCAATTTGTAAGAAGGGAAGTTGGAAACGCGTTCTGAAGAACAGGCACTTAAACCCATGGCGGCCACAGCCAAAGTCAGGATGATAAATTTATTCACTGGTTTCCTCGATTCAAAACGGGATGTGCGGTTTCGGTATGAACCACTATGAAGCCCATCAATGGCGGCAATCAAGGTGGTCTATCACTCAGAAAGTGGGTATTATAGCGACTTATGCCAATTCGTGGGAATCATCATGGATCACAACAACAATATTGCCCAATTAAAAGACAGCGGCCTGAAAGTCACCGGTCCACGTCTGAAAATTTTGGACTTGTTTGAACAGCGCCCTGAAGCGCATTTGAGTGCTGAAGATGTGTACCGCTTGTTGCTCGAGGATGACAGTGACATCGGTGTGGCAACCATATACCGCGTGTTAACCCAATTTGAACAAGCGGAAATCCTCATCCGCCACCATTTTGAAACCGGTAAAGCCGTGTATGAACTCAATCGCGGCGGTCATCACGACCACATCGTGTGCGTGAAATGCAATCAAGTGACCGAATTCTTCGATCCACGCATTGAGGAAATTCAAGAACAAATCGCCACCGAACGTGGCTACAAAATTGTCGACCACTCGCTGTACATGTACGGTGTGTGCGCCGATTGCCAAAGCAAAGCCAAAAAATAAACCATGGCCTTACAGTGGCTGGATGAAGACGTCAACGACTGGCCAGACCTTACCGAAGCACAGCAACAACGCGATGGTTTGGTGGCCGTTGGCGGCGATTTAAGTGTAGAGCGCCTGCTTGCCGCGTACCAACGCGGCATTTTTCCGTGGTACAGCGAAGACCAGCCGATTTGTTGGTGGGCGCTGTCGCCGCGCATGGTGCTCAAACCTGAAAATCTGCATGTTGGCCGCTCGTTGGCGAAAAACATCCGTAATCGCCACTATGCCATCAGTGTAAACCAGCAGTTTAAAGCCGTTATCAGCGCGTGTGCACGCATCTCGCGCCCCGGCCAAGACGGCACTTGGCTCACACACGAATTGCAATGGGCCTTGACGCAAATGTACCGCGCCGGCCATGCGCACAGCTTTGAATACTGGCAAGCCAGCGAGGCCGATGCCAACACCTTGCAATTGCTGGGCGGCCTGTACGGCATCCAAATTGGGCGGGTGTTTTTTGGCGAATCGATGTTTGCCTTAACGGGCGACGCCTCAAAAATTGCTTTCGTCCACGCGGTGAAATACTTACAATCATGCGGCATCGCATTGATCGATTGCCAAATGAACACGCCACATTTGGCACGTTTTGGCGCTGAAGAAATCCATTTTGATGAGTTTCAGCGCGCTTTGAATCTGTATTGCCAACAAGATTTGCCTGAAATGGTTTCAGCCAAATTGTTGGTGAATCAAATCAACTAGGGAGCATCATGTCTACATTACAAACCATCATCGAACAAGCATTTGAAAACCGTGCCGAAATCACCCCTGCAGCTGCGCCTGCCGACGTGAAAGAAGCGGTCAACCAAGTCATCACTCAATTGAACAGCGGTGAATTGCGTTGCGCCCAAAAGCAAGACGGTGCTTGGGTGGTGAATGAGTGGGTGAAGAAAGCGGTTTTACTGTCTTTCCGTTTGAACGACAACATCGTGTTGAACGACGGCGTCAGCGAGTATTTCGATAAAGTGCCTACCCGTTTCGACGGCTACAGCGAACAAGATTTCCGTCAAGGCGGTTTCCGCGTGGTGCCAGGTGCGGTTGCCCGTACCGGCTCATTCATCGGTAAAAACGTGGTATTGATGCCTTCATTCGTCAACATCGGTGCTTATGTGGACGAAGGCACCATGGTCGACACTTGGGCCACCGTTGGCTCTTGCGCACAAATCGGTAAAAACGTGCACTTGTCAGGTGGCGTCGGCATCGGTGGCGTATTGGAGCCATTGCAAGCGAGCCCTACCATCATTGAAGACAATTGCTTTATCGGCGCACGTTCTGAAATCGTTGAAGGCGTGATTGTCGGCGAAGGTTCAGTGATTTCCATGGGCGTGTTCATCGGTCAATCGACCAAAATCTTGGACCGCGAAACCGGCGAAATCTCTTACGGCCGCGTACCAGCCGGTTCGGTAGTGGTGTCTGGTTCTATGCCTAGCAAAGACGGCAGCCACAGCTTGTACTGCGCCGTGATTGTGAAAAAAGTCGATGCACAAACCCGCAGCAAAACCAGCGTTAATGACTTGTTGCGCGGCATCTAAATCTCGCATGAATGCTTCAGATTGAAGCACAATGTTTTAAAAGCGGCCTGTAAATGTTTACAGGCCGCTTTTTGCATGCATATTTAAATGGTGCTGGATGTGTTGATTCAAACCCATCCATGGCGATGGCATTAAGACACATCCAATACATCACCCAACACACTGATGACGGCATCTACAGCCAAATAAGAGTCGGCAATATTGCCTGGCATCGAGGCGTGATGGGATTGCGTTGGCCGCTGTGGGTGCAAGCTGTTGTAAAAAACAATGTCATCGCTGGCATTGGTATGGGTGTTTGCAGCAGCAAAGTCCGCAGTATCCACAGCGTGGCTATTCGTTAGCGCAGGATAGGGTGAAGTCGGTGAATTGAGCTTGGCAGACAGATGCTCATCCGCCAAAGCCATCAATTGCAAATCGTAGTTTTGACGATGTTGCTCAGACAGCAAGGTGGCGGCAGCCAGTTGCAGCGTTTGCGTAGGCACCTTCCCCAAGCTGTGTTGCTGCGCGAGCGCTGTGTTGATGTCTTGCTGCTTGGCATACGGTGTAATGTCCAAGAGTTCATAAAAATTCAACATGGCAAACCTCGATTTTCAAGAGCATGAATCAGCAACAGATGGCGAATGGCTTTACAAGTGCAAGACATCTTGATGATAGCAGTCGCTTGCCCGTATTTCAGTAAGCCCAGTTTAAAGAAATGAAAATACTGAGCTTTATTTATTTAACTTAAATCAAGTGGGTGCAATCAGCACAATGCGGCCTGTAAGTGTCTGCAAGTAAGTCTATCAAGGTGAAAGAATTTGCTTACTGTCACTCGTGTTATTGTCCAGAAATTGGCAGCTTGACGCTGCTTGTAAGTGCATTCGATATTTCCCCACACATGAAGCAGCCAGAGTTGATCGAGCGGCAGAATAGGGTTGCTGTTATTCTGCATCTCCCTATTCGCGGTTTACAGTGCGCTGATTTTGATGTCGCTTAAGCTTTTTGTGTCTGAATTGTACACACACTCGGCGCGGTAATTTTGGGTTTGGTTGAACACCGGTTGGGCGCTGTAATCAATGGTGACAGGGTATTCGACCCTTCGGTGCCGCCATGGTCGCTCCACTTCTTCTTCGGTATTGATGTGCAAACTATCTGGATAAGCCAATTGTTGTTGAATGGCGGCGATGCAGTGTTGTTCGGCCACATCAAAATCGGTTTCTTGTGTGGCCATGCCCACCAATTTGAAGATTAACACCGCAAACAACAGCCAAATCATTGGCGATGTCATGATGGTGTGTTTGACTTTGGCCATAGAGAATGTGCGGCTGTGCGCGTCGGGCTGACGAATCGGCGGGTACACCAAAACTGCATCTTCATCAGCTGTTTCATCCACTGCGGCGCGACGCGGCGGCTCTTGATAAGGCAGTTGTTGGCTTGAGGGTGTTGTTGGTGCGTTTGGGCTGTGACTGAGCGCCAATTCTTCGCTTGCCAATGCGTATTCTTGGTTCATTTCCGGCAAGGTGGATAATTTTTCGTCATACAGTTGACGGTTTTCAACCGACAATAAGACATCGGCGACGAGCTTGAGTGTGGCCGGTGGCAAGGTACCCAAGGCCTGTTGTTTGTCCAAAGCCGCTTCGATGTCACTGCGGCTGGCGGTAGGGGCAAGATTGAGCAGCTGGTAATAATTAAGCATGGGTCTCCAAAGGGGCTGTGGGGACGAAGCAGCACATTGTTCTTAACATAGAAAATGTGAATTTGGGTTTATTGTAGCAAACAAAGCGGCCTGTATACGTTTACAGGCCGCTTTGTTTGTGTTTTCCTACATTGAATTTATTCTGAACGGGTGGTGATGCTGATGTCACTTAAGCTTGCATTCACGCCATCGTAAATACAGTGGGCGGCGTAGTGGCTGGGCTGTTGCTTGGGGGCGGTGGCGCTGTAATGGATGCTGACCAAAACAATGTCTTCTTGGGTAGACCAAACCAATTGACGTTCGCGTTGTGCAGCACTTTGTTGAAAGCTGTCCGGTTGTGGCAATTGGGCATGGATGGCTTCCAAACAAGCGGCTTGTGCTTGTTGTGGCAAAGCGGTGGCGGCGGTGATGTGTTGGTAAGCACCATATAATAACAGCGCTAACACAAACCAAGTTAGTGGCGATTTGAGGATGTTTTCGCGCATTTTGGCCAGTGAAAAAGCGCGTGCAGGCGTGTCGGGGCGGCGGATGTTGTGGTAAAGCGTGACGCCATCGCTGTCGTCTTGCTCTTCTGCTGCTGTGGCAGCGGCACTTTGGCCTTGTGCATAGGCGGAAACCGAGTTGCTGGCAGCATCGGCGCGCCATTCGCTCGTGTCTTGCGCATAGGTTTGCTGCATTTCCGGCAAGGCCGCCAATTGTGCATCGTAGATTTGGCGGTTTTCTGGTGACAACAAGGCATTGGCCGCGAGTTTTAAGGTCGCTGGCGGCAGTTTGCCCAAGGCCTGTTGCTTGTCCAAAGCCGCTTGTATGTCGCTGCGACTGGCGCTGGGGTGTAGGCACAGCAAGTGGTAATAATTGAGCATGGGTCTCCAAAAAGGCGCATGGTCAGTGGCGACGAGGCGGGAATGTGTTCAAGTACTTGGCAATATTATGGCTTGATTGTAACAAAGAATGCGGCCTGTAAACGCTTACAGGCCGCTTGTTTATTGATTTAAGTCGTTTGCACTGGGCTTAAACTGGATGGCGTTGCCCGATTTGTTGGCTGAGCAATTGGTAGGTGGCGAGCAAGTCGGTTTGTCCGGCTTGCTCCAACATGGTTTGGTGCATGGCGATGATGGCATCGTCGCCGCGCATGGCGGGGCCGGTTTGCATGGTTTTGGGGTCGGCTTGCGTGGCTTTGTGGGCGGTTTCCAGCATCAATGGGTAGAGCAAACCGAAGTCGGCGTGTTGAGCGTCCAAGATTTGTTTGGCCATATCATAGCAATAATTGCTGAAATTGCAGGCAAACACGGCGGCCAAATGCAGGCTCAAGCGTTGTGCGCTGGTGTAGTGGTACACGCGTGGGCTCAATGCCGTCGCCAAGCTGTGCAAACTGGCCAAATCCGCGTCTTGCACCGCCTCGATGAGTAAGGGTGTTTGCTCCCACGCGGTGGCGCGTTCAAAGCTGAAGGTTTGCAAGGGGTAAAACACGCCGGCGCGCGGGTGGATGGCGCTTAATACCGACATGGCGGTGCTGCCTGAGGTGTGCACGATGAGGGTGTGGGGCAGATGTTGATGCAGCGCCGCCACGACTTCGGCGATGGCGCGGTCGCTGACGGCGATGATGACCAAGTCGGTGTTAACTGGGATGGCGGCCAAATCGTTGCAAGCCAATGCATTCACGCGTGTGGCCAAGCTTTGCGCTTTGGCGAGGTCGCGGCTGTAGACGCAGTCGATGGTATGGTGGGCGGCGAGGGCAGGTGCCAATTGGCTGGCGAG
This sequence comes from Vitreoscilla massiliensis, assembly GCF_001457815.1. Classification (GTDB taxonomy): domain Bacteria; phylum Pseudomonadota; class Gammaproteobacteria; order Burkholderiales; family Neisseriaceae; genus Vitreoscilla; species Vitreoscilla massiliensis. Next base: position 674,125 of record NZ_LN898221.1, on the reverse strand, counting down.
GCGGCCTGCACCGATAAAACTGATGCGCATAAGGCGGATTCGATTCACAAAAAACCACAGCATGCCCAGTGCGCAGGCCAAATGCAAGTCGCGGGTGCAGTAATTGTGTGTGCGCTGGCCATGATTTGGAGCAAACATGACGGATAAAAAGCAAGCTGCGCTTGCAAAACCCGAATTTTTGCAGCGGTTTTGCTTGATTTTGCTGAACAAAATGCCGATGTTGGCCAAATTTTGACAAACACGCTGTCTGTGCTTAAGCTTTTTTGCATAAGGCGGTGAGGGTTTACAGGCCGCACACACACAGAAAATCGAGGATAAAATGAAAAATTGGCTGCAAAAGCTGAAAATAGACCGTTTTTTACTGCTGTTAATCGGCGTGATCGTGTTGGCCAGTGTTTTGCCGGTGCGCGGCCAAGTCAAAATCGGCTTTGAACACCTGACCACTGCCGCCATCGCCTTATTGTTTTTCATGCATGGTGCCAAGTTGTCGCGCGAGGCGATTAAGCAAGGCATGGGGCATTGGCGTTTGCACGTATTGGTGTTTGCCAGCACGTTTGTGCTGTTTCCCTTATTGGGTTTGGCGCTGCATTTTATGGTGCCAATGTGGATGTCGATGACGGTGTACATGGGTTTCTTGTACATGTGTGCCTTGCCAGCGACGGTGCAATCGGCAATTGCGTTTACCTCGGTGGCGGGTGGCAATATTGCCGCGGCGGTGTGCAGCGCATCGGCATCGAGCATCTTGGGGGTGTTTTTATCGCCGATTTTGGTGGGCTGGTTAATGAGTACCGATGGCAATAGCGAGGCTTTGGACACGGCCGGTGCCATCGGTTCTATCTTATTACAATTGATGTTGCCGTTTGTGCTTGGGCATTTGGCGCGGCCGTGGATTGCCGCTTGGATTGCGCGCCACCGCAAGCTGGTGGGCATTACCGACCAATCGTCTATTTTGTTGGTGGTGTATGTGGCGTTCAGTGAGGCGGTGGTGGAAGGGATATGGCACAAAGTCGATGCCCACTCCTTGCTGATGATTGCGCTGATTTCGTGTGTGTTATTGGCGGTGGTGATTACCGTTAACACTTATGCGGCGCGGGTGTTGCGTTTCAATAAGGAAGACGAAATCACCATTGTGTTTTGCGGTTCCAAAAAAAGCATGGCCAATGGGGTGCCGATGGCAAATGTGTTGTTTCCAGCCTCGGTGGTGGGGGTGATGTTATTGCCGTTGATGATTTTTCATCAGATACAATTGATGGTGTGCGCGGTATTGGCGCAGCGCTATGCGCGGCGTTTGCCAGCGGAGCACTCGGCAGATTAAACGCGCTGTTCTGAAATGCGCTGAAACACAATCAAAAAGCGGCCTGTAAACGTTTACAGGCCGCTTTTTTGGATGCACCACTTAACCGGCTGCCGATTGGCAAGTCTCAGTAGCGATGTCGTAACCGATGGTGATGGCGTGCACTTCGACATTGTTGAACAATTGCTGAGCCACATAATTGTAGCGGTCTTCACAATTGTATTCGCCATTGGTCACCCAGTCTTCACCCTCTTGATCGACCAAGGTTTTGCTCCATTTTTCGACCGCATTTAAGGTCGTGTCACCCACTTGCACGGTTTCCAATTGGATTTCCAAGGGTTGAGGCTCGTTTGGGTTGGAATCTATCGCATACAAGGCCGACACAGTTGGGTCGGCGGCATTGCCACAGCCGATTAAGCAACTGGCTTGGAATTTGCGGATGCTGCCCGCGCCCAAGGCTTCTTCAATTTGGCCATAAGTCAGATTGGGGCCAGCTTCGGTATTGGGAATGCCAAACGAGGCCAGGCTGACGCGACAAGTCGGGCTTAACAACAAGCCGATGTTTTTGAGCTTGTTGCCATCGTAAACCACGCTGATGTTACAGCCATCGAGTTCATATTCGCTCATGCCAAACTCGTTGGCTTGTACGGGTTTGCCGGTAATCGCTTCGACGGTTTTTTTGCTGCTGCCTATGGTTTTCAGGTTGAACAATTGCGCCAAGCGGCCTGAATCTTGCGGCTCACTGGCTGTAAGCGGCACCGAAGCCCCTTCTCCCAAGGTGATGATTTCCGGCCCAGACGCTTCAATGGCGGCTTTGGCCTGAGTCAGGCTGGGGTCTTTTTGGCTGCTGATGTAATGAAAGGCCAAGGCAAAGCCCAGCAAGATAAACACGCACACAGCGCCGATGATGAAATTGACTTGATTGCGACTCATGATGGCTGTCCTCTGTCGATGATACGGTAACACGGCGGGTTTGGGGCTGAATCGGGTGCATCATAATGGCGTCGTGCCATTGGTGCAGCGTTCGCTTGCATCGGTAGCAGCAGCTGACACGACCAGTGCAACGCAATACTGCAAATAATACTGCCAACACCACCACGCTCTCTTTGCTGCGAGCATGGTTAGGCCATTTGCATTGACTTGTGCATGGTATGAGAAAATGCGCACTGACTCAATGCTGTTTGTGCTCAAATGCGGCCTATAAAACGTTTACAGGCCGCACAGTCACCTTACCAGCAATAATACGGCTTATTTCTTACCGTCTTTGGCCATGCGTTCGTATATGCGTTGGGCACGTTTGTCTGAGCCGGGGTGGCTGTCAAACACCGAGCCTTTGCCGCCCGACATTTTCGACAGTTTTTCAAAACTGGTTGCCAGTGGTTTTGGGCTCAAGCCTTTGCTGACCAATAAATTGTATGAATAATCATCGGCATCGGATTCTTGTTTTTGCGAGAACTGTGCATTCAAGAATTTTTCCGACAAATCACCCAATTCCGACGCATTCAAATTGGCGATGGTGCTGTTGCCACTCTTGGCCAACACTTCGCGACCCAATGAGGCCAAGGCGGCAACACGGAAGCGGTTTTTGCTGTGGCCCAATTGCACGTGGCCGATTTCATGGCCCAACACGCCGCGCACTTCGTCGTCTGTCATCATGTCCATCAAGCCAGAGTAGACGCGGATGCAGCCATTGGGCATGGCCCAAGCATTGATGTCACGTGTTTGGTAGACTTTGTAATTCAAGGCCACGCCGTCTATGCTGGTGGGCAAGCCTTTTTTGATGTTGTTCAGGCGTTGGTTGTATTTGCTGCCAGCGGCGGCAACGCTGTTGGCCTTGTCCATTTGCGCACACGACAAATTGGCGGTGTCGCGCAATTGGCTGTCGCTTAAGGTCAAGGCTTGCATGCCCGAAGCACCCAAGCTCAACATATCGCCTGTGGTCATATTGTTGGCACACGCGCCCAAAAACACGCTTGAACACAGCAACGCAGCGGTCAATTTTACATTCATCATCATTCCTTTTTGTCTGAGAGTCTGGTCTGTCATTCGGTAGCGGCTGGCGCGCTTGGTTTACAAGCGCACAGCCACACAACACCGTTTCGCATGCAATTCACGTGCCCTTATTCTATTTGCATGGCGGCCTGAGGTAAAGATTGTCAGCAATCAAGCCACGCGCTGCTAGAGATACTATATGCCTTGTGTTACATGAGCTGGTAAATAAAATGCGGCCTGTAAAAGCTTACAGGCCGCATTTGCATCAGTGGTACAGGTGTTGCAGCGCTTAACGCACCAAGAAGCCCGCATCCAATGGGTCGCGCTCATTCATCAACCAACTGGCAAAACCGTACACATGCGCATCACCCGTGACTTCGGGGATGACCGCGGCAAAGTCGGCCACTTGGGTTTCGGATAAGACCTTGCCTTGGAACACCGAGCCAACAATGGATTCATTGACCAAGACCTCGTCTTTGCCCAATAAGCCGCGCAAATACAATTGCGCCACCCGACCTGCCGTGCCTGAGCCTGTCGGTGAACGGTCGACTTGGCGGTCGGCGAAGATGCAGCAATTGGCCTGACTGGAATCGGCATGGCGCGGCGCGCCATCGACGATGGTGCCATAAATGTGATTGAGTTCAGGAATGTGCGGGTGTACCACCGGATAGGCTTGATTGGCCGCTTGTTTGACCTCGTCGCCAAACTGAATCAAGCGCGCCACATTGGCCTCGTTGATGTCCAAACCGTGGGCGCGGCCGTCGGTATAAAAGTAAAACGCGCCACCAAAAGCGATGTCGCCGGTGACCTTACCGAAGGTCGGTGTGTCGACACTGACATCGCGTTGGTAGATAAACGACGGCACGTTGACAAAGCGCACTTGGCCAGCGCGTTCGCCATCCCACTGTACAAAAGCCTCGATAAAACCGCATGGCGCATCAATGCCGACGCGGGTTTCCGGCTGGGTAGGGGTGACCCAGCCCAATTCCACCGCCGCGGTCGACAAGGCGATGACGCCGTGACCGCAGTGGTCGCTATAGCCTTCGTTGTGCACAAAAATCACGCCGAAATCGGCGCTGGGCGATACCGCTTCGGTCAAATAGCCTGCATACATGTCGGCATGGCCGCGCGGCTCAAAAATCAAGGCGGTGCGGATGTGGTCGATGTGCTCTTTAATCCATTGTCGGCGCGCCACGATGGTGTCGCCAGGGAATTTGGGCAGGCCAGAGGTGACGATGCGAAACGCTTCGCCGCCAGTATGAACTTCTACGGTGTCGATTTTTTTGCCGAACTGCATGTTTGCTCTCTCTATAAATAGGTTCTGATTTGTAGCATGTGTTGCCAGACAGGCGGCCTGTAAACCTTCAGGCCGCACCTTATTGTTAGCTCAGCCTAACAGCTTCAAGCCAGTTATACAATTCTCTGTGTTTGGGCTCGAAACAGTGCTGTGTTTGCTGAGGACATGAAATCCACAGTGATGAAGCGGTTTAGGTGAGCGCGGTGCTGTTATTGCTGTGATGATTGGCAATGCTTTTGCCCTGTTATGGCGATAATAGTGGTGGATGGCGACAGTATGAAAACCACTGAGATTGGGTTGGCGAAGAGAAGGACACAGAACAAAGCTGTTTGGCGCGCTGAGGCGGTTATTGTGGCAATACTATAAGAGGTGCTTCTAACGACTTGTGTTTAGGTGGTGTCAGCGAGTTGTAAGGGTTTTCAATCAGCACAGAGTCTTAGAGCACAAATAAGCGGCCTGTAAACATTTACAGGCCGCTTATTAAGGATTGGCAGCTGTCACCGAATGGATGTGTATCAGCTGTGATGGATGGTGGCAGTGATACCCATATCCATCCAGTCCATATCCAGCCAATAAGGCTTAACGGTGCCCTTTACTGGCAATCAGTTTGTTTGCAATCTCAGGTGCGTGCAGCCAGCCGTCGCCCAATTGGGTCAATTCGCCATAGCGCTCGCTTTGCGCTTCCCAATCGTTGCGGGCTTGTTCGATTTCAGCCTGTGTGCGTGCAATCAAATTCCACCACAAAATCAATTCCTCATCCAAAGGCTCGCCGCCGATCAATAAGGCGCGACTGCCAGCGCTGGCCTCTAAGTGCACGCTGCCTTCGCCTTGTGGCAAATAGGCAAATTCGCCGGTTTTCACCAAGCTGCCGTTGACGCTCAAATCGCCTATCATCGGTAAGAAACCGTATTCAAACTCGGGATTGAGTTCAAAGCTTTGCGCGTAATCGCCGTGCGCTTCCAAGTCCACACCGACGATGGGCGTATGTGCTGTCACTGGCGAAATGCAGTCTTGCCACTGGCCGATTAACACCGTTTCGGTCAAATGCTCATTGGCGATGCGCGGCAATTCTGGATAATTGGTGAATTCGGCCGGCATGTCTTTGGCGTGTTCGGGCAAGGCTATCCACAATTGGGCGGCATGCAAACAGCCGGATTCGCCTATGCTGACCTCGGTATGGGCAATGCCATTGCCGGCCGTCATCAAGTTCACTTGGCCGGGTTTGATGGCCAGATTGTGACCCAAGCTGTCGTGGTGTTGGATTTGGCCACTGATCATCCAAGTAAAGGTCGACAAGCCGATGTGCGGGTGCGAATGCACGTGCATGCCCAAAGTCGGACTCAATTCGACTGGGCCGATGTGGTCTAAAAACGCCCACGCACCAACACGGCGCAAGCCGCGTTGCGGCAGGGCGCGTTGGATTTGAAAGCCGGGGCTCAATTCGCTGCTGTTTAATACGGTGATTTCCAGTTGGGCCATGACAACACTCCTTATACAGATGCCAACAAGATTAGCACAGCCTGTGGGCACTGGTCTTGTGCTATGCTGCGCGCTTGGAATAAATGCTTTGTTTTTGTGATGAATATGTCTTTTACATGCAGAAAGGAGTTGCCATGTCAGTTTGCCATCCCGAGCAGGTGTTGAATTTTTGGTTTGAACGCTTAAGTCCCGAGCAACGCTTTGCCAAAGACGAGGCCATAGACAACAGCATCCGCCGTGAGTTTTTCGCCACATGGCAAGCCGCTGCTGGCGGTGAATTGTCGGCTTGGCGTGCGCGTTTGAGTGGCCGTTTGGCGGAAATCATCGTGTTAGACCAATTCAGCCGCAATCTGTGGCGCGGCGATGCGCGCTCGTTTGCGCAAGACGGCATGGCGTTGGTGCTCAGCCAAGAATTGCAAGCGCAAGTCGGCTTTGCAGCTTTAAGCCAAACTGAACACCAATTTGCCTTATTGCCGATGATGCACTCGGAATCTTTGGCCATACAAGACGCGTCTTTGCCGCTGTTTCAGCGCTATTGCGATGCCAATACTTATGACTTTGCCGTGCGCCACCGCAATATCGTGGCCGAATTTGGCCGCTTCCCGCATCGCAATGCCGTGTTGGGGCGTGTTTCTACGGCGGCTGAGCAAGCGTTCTTACAGCAACCGAATTCATCGTTTTAAGGGTTTACAGGCCGCTTGTATGCAGGTGCCTATCTGTACTGTATGGTTTAGAAGTAGGTTCAAACAGTGTTAAGCAGCGGCCTGTAAGACTCAGATGGAAGCAGACTGTTGACCTACCTTCATCATTTTAAATCAGAGAAACACTATGCCCACTGCCAATGATAATGCCAGCCCTGTGCTGGTGTCTGTGCGTGAACAACCCGAATATGCCACCGCGGCGATTGCGTATTTTCAACACAGCTGGCCAGAAGTTTTGCCTGCCATGTATGCAGATGCGATAGCGCACAGCGTGAACGCGCCACTGGCCTTGCCGCAATGGTATCTATTGCTATTGGATGGGCAAATCATCGCTTGTGCCGGTTTAATCAGCAATGATTTCATCAGCCGCATGGATTTGTATCCGTGGCTGTGTGCTTTGCATGTGACAGAGTCTGAACGCGGTCGTGGTTATGCGCGTTTATTGATAGAGCGTTGTCAACACGATGCTGCGAGCGCAGGCTTTGACAGCTTGTATTTGTGTACCGACAACGTGGGTTTGTATGAGCGCTATGGCTTTGCTTATGTGGCAGACGGTTGGCATCCTTGGGGTGAGACATCGCGCATTTATCAATGCTCATTACCTGCTGTGTGAAGCAGGATACAGGATGAATGTGGCCTGTAAGCAGGCATTATCCGGATTTACAGGCCGCCTCTTGAGTAAATATCTTAATGATTAGACAATCTGTCTATTTTATCCTTGTGAATCAAGATTTAAGCCCAAATAAATTTGAATTGTGCCTATAAAATAAATGCCAATATCGACTAAAACAATCGCATTAAATGCTTAAAACTATTTTAACATTGGCATTTACTATCTCTTTGTAACTTTCTGTTAAAAAGTGTCAGCTTAATGGCTTGCCAATAATGCTGCATTGCAGTATCTTGGACACAAGTTTTCTTGTTCAAACCCATAACGGCTGTTTTAAATGACTGTGTAAATGGATTGTCATGACTAGAATGCTGGCACGTACCTAAATCGTCGTCAACATTCGGTGGCTCTTGCTAGCGGGCCTTGTGTGAAATCGTTTATGCCTTTTGAAGCCCCCGTGATACAAAGAGGTGTTTATGCAATTATCAGGTGCACAAATCATTGTGCAATCTCTCATAGCCGAAGGCGTTGAATACGTTTTTGGTTATCCAGGTGGTGCAGTACTTGAGATTTATGATGCCATCTATCAGCAAGAACAATTTCGACATGTTTTGGTAAGACACGAACAAGCTGCGATTCATGCTGCTGATGCGTTTGCCCGTTCGCGTGGCACAGGCAAAGCCGGCGTGGCGCTGGTAACTTCGGGTCCGGGTGCCACCAATGCCATTACCGGTATTGCCACTGCTTACACCGATTCCATCCCTTTGGTGGTGATTTCAGGTCAAGTGGGCACACCTGCCATCGGTTCGGATGCATTCCAAGAAGTGGACATGGTGGGCGTGAGCCGTCCATGCGTGAAACACAATTTCTTGGTGACCGACATTGCCGATTTGGCCGAAACCATCAAAAAAGCCTTCTACATCGCCGAGTCTGGTCGTCCAGGTCCTGTGGTGATTGATATTCCGAAAGACATTACCCAAGCGATGGCGAAATTCAGCTATCCTGAAGAAGTGTTTATTCGTTCGTATCAGCCTGCAACCAAAGGCCATACCGGTCAAATCAAAAAAGCCTTACAAGTGTTGGCAGGTGCCAAACGCCCATTGATTTATTTCGGTGGTGGCGTGGTATTGGGCAATGCTGCCGGTGAATTGACCGAATTGGTGAAATTGTTGGGCGCACCGACTACCGGTACCTTGATGGGCTTGGGTGCTTACGATTCTACCGACCGCCAATTCATTGGTATGCTCGGCATGCACGGTTATTACGAGGCCAATTTGGCCATGCAAGAAGCCGACGTGGTGGTGGCTGTGGGCGCACGTTTCGACGACCGCGTGATTTCAGTACCAAGCAAATTCTTGGCCACGCCGAAAAAAGTCATTCACATTGATGTCGACCCATCCAGTATTGCCAAACGTGTGAAGGTGAACGTGCCCATCGTGGGTGATGTGAAACTGGTGTTGCAAGAGATGATTGCGCTGTGGAAAGAGCAAGAATTGATGCTTAATCCAGGTGCGTTAGACAAATGGTGGAAAACCATCGAAGCTTGGCGTGCACGCGATTGCATGTATTTCGACCAAGGCGACGATGTGATTTTGCCGCAATACGTGGTGCAAACCTTGGCCAAAGTGACCGGCAACCAAGCCATCATCACTTCTGACGTGGGCCAACACCAAATGTACGCGGCGCAACACTATCCGTTTACACGCACACGCCAATGGTTGAATTCCGGTGGTTTGGGCACCATGGGTGTGGGCTTGCCGTATGCAATGGGCGCGAAATTGGCCAATCCTGAGCAAGATGTTTGCTGTATCACCGGCGAAGGCTCGATACAAATGAACATTCAGGAATTGTCGACGTGTTACCAATACCGCATTCCAGTGAAAGTGATTAACCTGAACAACGGTTATTTGGGCATGGTACGCCAATGGCAAGAGTTTTATTACCACGACCGCTATTCTGAGTCTTACATGGATTCATTGCCAGACTTTGTGAAATTGGCCGAGGCCTATGGACATGTCGGCATGCGCATTGAAAAACCAAGCGATGTGGAAGGGGCTTTGCGTGAAGCCTTGGCCATGAAAGACCGCATGGTGTTTATGGACTTCATTACCGATAGAAAACAAAACGTGTTCCCTATGGTGGGCAATGGTAAAGGCTTGAACGAAATGGTTCTGCCACCGCACATGCGTGAAACCATTGCAGACTCAGACGTTAACGACGTTAACGACCGCGATTACGATACTCGGAGCGTGCCATAATGAGACACATTTTATCGATTTTAATGGAAAATGAATCTGGCGCGATGTCCCGTGTGATTGGCTTGTTTTCTGCCCGTGGTTACAACATTGATTCTTTGTCAGTGGCAATGACCGAAGACCCAACCTTGTCGCGCATGACCATTTCAACGCGTGGCGATGAGGAAATCATTGAGCAAATCACCAAGCAATTGAACAAATTGATTGAAGTGGTGAAAGTGATTGATTTGAATGACTCACACTTTGTGGAGCGCGAACTGATGTTGGTGAAAGTGCGCGCCGTCGGCAAAGACCGTGATGAGTTCTTGCGTTTGGCCGAAATCTACCGTGGCCGTGTGATTGATGTGAGTGAACGCACTTACACCATCGAAGTGACCGGTACGACTGAGAAGCTCGATTCGTTCTTGCAAGCCTTGACGAAAAGCCTGATTTTGGAAACCGTACGTACCGGCGCTGCTGGCATCGGTCGCGGTGAAAGAATGTTGCGAATTTAATTGATGACACACAAGGCAGTCGTTTACAGGCCGCCTTATATAACACCTGTTTGGAAATAAAGGAAACACAATGAAAGTTTATTACGATAAAGACGCGGATTTATCTTTGATCAAGGGTAAAACCGTTGCCATTATTGGTTATGGTTCACAAGGTCATGCACACGCTCAAAACTTGAAAGATTCAGGTGTGAACGTGGTAGTGGGCTTGCGCAAAGACGGCGCTTCTTGGAAAAAAGCCGAGAACGCAGGTCACAATGTACAAGAAGTGGCACAAGCAACTGCTTCAGCCGACGTGGTGATGATTTTGTTGCCAGACGAAAGCCAACCCGCTGTTTACCGCGATGCTATCGCTCCTAACTTGAAAGAAGGCGCAGCATTGGCTTTCGCTCACGGTTTTAACATTCACTACAACCAAATCGTGCCACCTAAAAACGTGGACGTGATCATGGTTGCGCCTAAAGGCCCAGGCCACACTGTGCGCAGTGAATACTTGAAAGGTGGCGGTGTACCATCTTTGATCGCCGTTTACCAAGACAACACCGGTCGCGCTCGTGACATCGCTTTGTCTTACGCAGCAGCCAATGGCGGCACCAAAGGTGGCGTGATTGAAACCAACTTCAAAGAAGAAACCGAAACCGACTTGTTCGGCGAACAAGCCGTATTGTGCGGTGGCGCGGTTGAATTGGTTAAAGCAGGCTTCGAGACTTTGGTTGAAGGCGGCTACGCGCCAGAAATGGCTTACTTCGAGTGCTTGCACGAATTGAAATTGATTGTGGACTTGATGTACGAAGGCGGTATCGCCAACATGAACTACTCAATCTCTAACAATGCTGAGTACGGCGAATACGTGACTGGCCCAGAAGTGGTGACTTCTGAAACCAAAGCGGCGATGAAAAAAGCCTTGTACCGCATCCAATCTGGCGAATACGCGAAGATGTTCATCAACGAAGGTCAGTTGAACTACCCATCAATGACTGCCCGTCGTCGCATGAATGCAGAACATCCTATCGAAATCGTCGGCAAACAATTGCGTGACATGATGCCTTGGATTGCCAAAAACAAATTGGTAGACCAAGAGAAAAACTAATATCGGTTATCGATGATTAGATAAAAAAGCGGCCTGTAAATGTTTACAGGCCGCTTTTTAACATGTGCATTTTGGGCGCGCTATTTTGTAAGTAGATTGAGCCCATGTATAGTATTTGACATGAAAATTGAAAAATGAATCGAGGTTTAAGTATGATAAATGATAGTTAAACTTTGGATTAAGAATTCTTATAAAACAAAAATGCAAGAAACAATACTAATAAGAGTAAGCTAAATGTTCTGGTATCTTTTTTATGTATGAACATTAGTATAGGCAACATCACTATTTCAAAAAAAGGTAGCAGTACTATCATTGTTAACACTATCATCCAACTAGCAAATTTGTCAAAATTATCACTAATCCCTGTGATAACCATGTATAAAGTTAAAATTATGAGCAGGATGACCCAAAGTGCAATGTAAAGTTGGACTGATATTTTGAGGGCTTTGGGATAAACTTTCTTTGATATAATGGCAATGACCACAAAAAGAACAACAGGTAAAATTATATTAATAACAATATCACTTAAACGTATGAGCATAGCTGTGGCCTTTTCAAAGTATTTTGGACGGAAAAATTAAATCACATCGTTGTGTTAAAATTTATCATTGAATTCCAATTCTGCAGACAGAATGCCTTGCAGTTGAGTATATACAAGAATGAAAAATTGGACATACAGACACATTCTCGCAAGTGAGGTGTAGACTCTAGTTTTAATGTGTTTTTTATTCCTTTTATCCTTATTAATAGTCGGCATGGTGTGATTATTTTAGTGGGTATTTTAAAGTCAACAATTTGGGTAAACTGGTTGTGTAAGTGAAAACGGAATGATGTTGCTTCATAAAATATGAGGTTTAGGATAAAAAGAATTCTTTGCTAGATGAGTTTACTTGAAATAAATAAGCGGCCTGTAACCTTACAGGCCGCTTATTTTGTATAATGGCAATCTTTGAAATCAAATGCAGTTTTGAGCATGAGCGAACAAGAACCAGACAAGCACTACCAAACCTCCGATATCGACAATGAAGTCAGTCACAAACGCGGCATCCGCAGTTATGTTTTGCGCCAAGGTCACATGAGTGATGCGCAAAAAGCGGCGATGGCCGAGGGTCTGCCCAAATGGGGCATAGAATACCAGCCTGAAACCATCGATTTGAACGCGGTGTTTGGCCGCGACAATGACAAAATCTTTGAAATTGGTTTTGGCATGGGCACGGCCACCGCACACATTGCCAAAGTCTTGCCAGAAAAAGACTTTGTTGCCATTGATGTACACGCGCCAGGCGTGGGCAATTTGCTGAAGCTGATTGATGAAAACGAGCTGACCAATTTGCGTGTGATGCGTTACGATGCGGTCGAAGTGGTAACGCACATGTTGGCCGACGCGAGTTTGGCCGGCATCCATGTGTTTTTCCCCGATCCTTGGCACAAGAAGCGCCATAACAAACGCCGCTTAATCCAAACCCCATTCGTGGAACAATTGCTGCCAAAACTGAAAATTGGCGGCTACATCCATTTGGCCACCGATTGGGAAGAATACGCAGTGCAAATGTTGGAAGTGTTGTCAGGCATAGACGCTTTGCAAAACACGGCACAAGACTATGCGCCAACGCCAGACTACCGTCCTGAAACCAAATTTGAAGCCCGTGGCCTGCGTTTGGGGCACGGCGTATGGGATTTGGTGTTCACTCGCGTGAAATAATTTGATGTTAATAATTTTTGAAGCTGTTGGGCAATTTTAACAAATTGGAATAAGGCCTCTAAGCTGTATCTTGGCTCTAAGTACCGTCCCATCAAGCTTTTGGCAATTGTCCACATTCCCTGTGGATAAGTATGTAGATAAGTTGTGGGTGGCTGCCAAAATGATAGTAAAATCAAGCTTGGCAGCGTCTTTGCCTAAAATATAGACTTTTAAAAATTATCAAATAAAATCAAAAAGATAATATGATTGTAGGTCTTGTCAAGCCTGTTTTATTCGATAAATGAACTTATTCTGACAATAAGTAAGCACTGTGTATGAATGGGTCTTTGTCAAGGATTAAAGATAAAAAATTTGCTTGACAAGCAATTAAAACAGCACTGATTTGGGTGCGGAAAGAATGTGATGAAAGCCAGTCAATATTTTATTTCAACTTTAAAAGAAGCCCCTGCTGAGGCGGAATTGCCTAGCCACAAATTGATGTTGCGTGCCGGCTTGATCAAGCGCGTGGCTTCGGGTTTGTACACTTGGATGCCGATGGGTTTGCGCGTGGTGCGCAAAGTTGAGGCCATTGTGCGCGATGAAATGAACCAAGCCGGTTCGATTGAAGTGTTGATGCCGGCCATTCAGCCTGCTGAATTGTGGCAAGAGTCTGGTCGTTGGGAATTTTACGGCAAAGAATTGTTGCGCTTGAAAGACCGTCATGAGCGTGATTTCTGCGTGGGCCCTACCCATGAAGAGGTGATTACCGACACCGTGCGCCGCGAAATCAATTCTTACAAACAATTGCCAAAAAACTTTTTCCAAATTCAAACCAAATTCCGCGACGAAGTGCGCCCACGTTTTGGCGTGATGCGTGCGCGTGAGTTTGTGATGAAAGACGCTTACTCATTCCACGCCGATTTTGCTTCTTTGAAAGCCACTTACGATGTGATGTACCAAGCGTATTGCAATGTGTTTGACCGTTTGGGTTTGGACTACCGTCCTGTGGCCGCCGATACCGGCAGCATAGGCGGCACCGGTTCGCATGAATTCCAAGTGTTGGCAGCAAGCGGTGAAGACGTGATTGCTTACAGCACCGGTTCTGATTACGCCGCCAACATCGAATTGGCGCCTACCTTGCGTCAACAAGGCGAGCGCGCCGCCGCTGCCGAAGCCTTAACCAAAATCCACACCCCCAATACCAAAACCATCCAAGCCTTGGTGGACTTGTTGAACATCTCTATTGAGAAAACCGTGAAATCCATCGTGGTTGAGGGCGAAGAAGAAGGTTCATTGGTATTGTTGTTATTGCGTGGTGACCATGAATTCAACGACATCAAAGCCGAAAAATTGGCCGGTGTGAAATCACCATTGGTCATGGCCACGCCTGCGGCCATCAAAGACGCGTTTGGTGCCAATGGTGGTTCTTTGGGCCCTATTGGTTTCAAAGGCAAGGTCTATGCCGATTATGCGGTGGAATTGCTGTCTGATACCGTGGTGGGCGCCAATGAAGACGATTACCACTACACCGGCTTTAACTTCGGTCGCGATGCGGCTGAGCCTGAGTTTGTCGATTTGCGCAATGTCATTGATGGCGATGCCAGCCCAGATGGCCAAGGCGTGTTGAAATTGGTGCGTGGCATTGAAGTGGGCCATGTGTTCCAATTGCGCACCAAATACTCAGAAGCAATGAACGCGACTTTCTTGGACCAAAACGGCAAAGCGCAAGTGATGGAAATGGGTTGCTACGGTATCGGCATTACCCGCATTGTTGCCGCCGCGATTGAACAAAACAACGACGAGCGTGGCATCATCTGGACCGCTGCGATGGCGCCGTTCCAAGCGGTGATTGTGCCGATGAATTACAAAAAATCCGACGCCGTGCGTGAAGCCGCCGATGCTTTGTATGCGCAATTGAAAGCTGTTGGCGTGGATGTGTTGTTGGACGACCGCGATGAGCGTGCCGGCGTGTTGTTGAATGACTCAGAATTGTTGGGCATTCCACACCGCATCGTCATAGGCGACCGTGGTTTGAAAAACGGTGAGGTCGAATACCAAGCCCGCCGCGATGCTGAATCACAAGCCGTGGCTGTGGATGCGGTGGCTGCCAAAGTACAGGCCGCTTTAAACGCTTAATAACAGTGCTTGAAACATCAGCCTTGTGCCTTTGGGCGCAAGGCTTTTTTTATGGGCTTGGTAGCGTGCAGTGGCGTAAGTTTAAGTACATTGTGCGTTTGCAATGCCTGTGGTCATTAGCTTATCGGCTTACAGGCCGCTTGAGGGTATGACGGAGATGTTTTCAAGGGCTGCCAACATGATTTGATGGGAGTTGTGCGTTCACTTGTCTGTGCAGATTGTCATCTGTTGGTCATCTGCTTGCCGTACAACAGCCATCAACGGTTTACAGGCCGCTTTGTCATCAGAGTAAGCGTCCTGTAAAATGGTCAGTCTTCAACGAGGTGTGTCTATGGCAATGAATTGGCAGCAATTATTGAGTGCGCAGCGTTTCAAACAAATCGGCGATGAGGTGGTGCCCACCAAGACCCCGTCTACCGATGAGGGCATAGACGCTTTGCGCACCGATTTTCACATTGATTATGACCGTGTGGTGTTTTCCGGCGGCTTTCGGCGCTTGGGGCGCAAAACGCAGGTGCACCCGTTTGCCGAAAACGATTTGACCCACAATCGTTTGACCCACAGTGTGGAAGTGGCCAGTGTCGGCCGCAGCATAGGCAACCGTGTCGGAGCGATGTTGCGTGGCGGTGGCTTTTTGCCCGCCAACAACAGCGCCCAAGACATAGGCGGGGTGGTGCAAGTGGCGTGTTTGGCGCACGATTTGGGCAATCCGCCATTTGGGCACACTGGTGAAGAGGCGCTGCGCGAATGGATGCGGGCGCCGGCACACGCGCATTGGTTGGCGCCTTTGAGTGTGGCCGAGCGCAATGATGTGCAGACGTATGAGGGCAATTCGCACAGCTTGCGCATGGTGGCGGCACTGGAAATGTACCGCCATCGCGGCGGCATGCGTTTGACCGCAGCCACCATCGGCAGCCTGCTCAAATACCCCTGGACCAGCTCCGAGCCGAATATTGGCAACCACAAATTCAATATTTACCAAGCCGAGCTGCCGTATGTGCGCCGCATCGCCGCTGAGTTGGGCTTGTTGGCTTACGGCCAAGACCGCTGGGTGCGCCATCCGCTGTCTTATTTGATGGAGGCGGCCGACGACATTTGTTATGCCTTGCTGGATTTGGAAGACGCGGTGGAAATCGGTTTGATTTCCGATTTGCAAGTAGAAGCCATCTTGTCCAAGCTGACGTTTATTGAGTCGACATGGCAAGCGCAATCGCCACGGCAAAAATGCGCGATGTTGCGTGGCATTGCCATTGGTCGCGCCGTAGACGATGTGGCGCACACGTTTATGCTGCACCAGCAAGATTTGCTCAATGGCGAATTCCAAGGCAAAGACTTGCTGTCATTTTGCTCCGATGAGGTGCGCGAAACCTTGGAAGTGGCCAAAGAAGCGGCACGCATATATATCTTCCGCCATCCAAGCAAATTGATGACGGAAATCGCCGCGTTTCCATGTTTGGGGCAGATATTGGATTTGATGATACCGGCGGCTTACGCTTTCATCGTCACCAAACAAGTGAATACGCGCCAATCTTTGGTCTTGGATTTATTGAAAGAAGACCCCATATCCGAAACAGACAGCTTGTACCGCGCCTATATGAAGGTGTTGGACTTTGTTGGCGGCATGACCGATAACGCAGCCGCAAAAATGGCACGCGAGGTATCGGGCTTGGGCATGATGTAAACACAGTACCTAGAGCCGATACAAGCGGCCTGTAAACCTTAATCAACGCCGTGAGGCGATAGAAAGCAAGACATGGAAGCAGAATTACAGCGTTTGTCCAAACGGATGGCGCAATTGGGTTTGTGTTCACGCCGTGAAGCAGATTCTTACATCGAACAAGGCTTGGTCAAAGTCAATGGCCAAGTGGCGGTTTTGGGTCAGAAAGTCAGCGACAGCGACCGCATTGATTTGGCCAAACAAGCGCACGAGGCACAAGCCGAGCGCGTGACCATTGTCTTAAACAAGCCAGTGGGCTTTGTATCGGGCACGCCTGAAAAAGACTATAAGGCGGCCATAGAATTGATTACGGCTGACAATCAATGGGCGGAAGACACCAGTCGCCGCACCTTCAAACCACACATGCTCAAAGGTTTGGCGCCAGCAGGGCGTTTGGACATCGATTCCACCGGCTTATTGGTGTTGACGCAAGACGGGCGTGTGGCCAAACAATTGATAGGTGAGCACAGCAAAACCGACAAAGAGTATTTGGTGCGCGTGCGCGGTGATTTGATAGCCAACGGCTTGGCCTTGCTCAACCATGGTTTGAGCTTGGATGGCGAAGCCTTGAAACCTGCTAAAGTCACATGGCAAAACGAAGACCAATTGCGCTTTGTGCTGCGCCAAGGCAAGAAACGCCAAATCCGCCGCATGTGCGAATTGGTGGGCTTGCGCGTGGTCGGTTTGAAACGCATCCGCATCGGCCAAGTGAAATTGGGCAATTTGCCGCAAGGCCAATGGCGTTTTGTGCGCCCTGATGAACAGTTTTAAGGGCGAGCATGAGTCAAGCTTATATTCAAGATTATTTGCATACCCAAGGTTTGAAGCTGTCTTTGGAAGAGGTGCAAATTGCCTACGCGACTTTGGGTGCCGTCTTCAATCTGGCCGAAGTCAAAGACTTGCCTGAGAATTTGTGGCAGGCACAAGGCCATTATTTTGATGCCACCGCTTTTTTAAGCGAATCTGCCGAAAACAATGCCTTTTTGCGCGCCGTGTATGCGGTACTCGACACCACTTTGCACCGTTTTCCGGCCAAAGTGGCGCTGTACATGACGGCTGAACGCCAAGCTGTCGAGCCTGATGCCGAAGCAACAGCGTCAGAACCTGTGCAATTACAGCGCTTGTGGCACAACCAATTTACCTTGCCAGCGAGCTTAAACCACGAGCAACACAGCCATTTGTTGGCACACCGTGCGGCGCAAACCGGCTGGGCATATGTGGTCGAAGACGCGCAGCATTGGTTGCGCATCCAAGAATTGACCGAAGACGAATGCCGCCTGGGCTTTAGCCAATTGCTATTGCCTTTGTGCGCGCCTTCTGGTGCGGTATTGGGCTTGCTGTATGTGAGTTCACCCGAAGCACATGCGTTTGATGCCAGTGCACAAGCATGGTGGGTGGCCGCATGTTTGACCTTGGCCGATGCCTTATACCATCATTTCCCTGCTTCTTGGTGGGGACAACAGGACGAAAACTACGATGATTTACCAACCGGAAATTAAACCTGCCAATATCCAAGCCAACATTGAAGTCAAACACATTGCCACTTGTCGTTTGCCAACTGAATGGGGCGAATTTCAAATGCACGGTTTTGAAGAAGTGGCCACCGGGCAAGACCATGTGGCTTTGACCATGGGCGACATAGACGACGGCGAACCTGTGCTCACGCGCGTGCATTCTGAATGTTTGACTGGCGATGCCTTGTTTTCACAGCGCTGTGACTGCGGCCCGCAATTACAGGCCGCCATGCAAGCGATACAAGCCAAAGGCCGTGGCTGCATCGTGTATTTGCGTCAAGAAGGTCGCGGCATAGGCTTAATCAACAAAATTCGTGCTTATCAATTGCAAGATCAAGGCATGGACACGGTTGAGGCCAATGTGGCGCTGGGCTTGCCTGTGGATGCGCGCAATTTTGTGTTGGCGCGCAATATTCTGCATTATTTGCATGTCACCGATATCGTGTTAATGACCAACAATCCGCAAAAAGTGGCCACTTTGGAGGCAACTGGCATCGAAGTGGTGGCGCGAGAACCATTGATAGTCGGTCTTAACAAAGAAAATGAGCAGTATTTGCAAACCAAACACGATAAATTGGGCCACATGCTGTAAGGCAAATGGGGCGTGGTTTATTCATTTTTGCATGAAGTGAAAACTATTTTTCTTTAGACTTCAAGCGCCTTTCAAAAGAGTTGTGTTTTTCGCTTGCAGGGCAAGCATGCATATGGTTTAATACGCCCCTCAACGAATTACGGGTGATTAGCTCAGTTGGTAGAGCGCCTGCCTTACAAGCAGGATGTCGGCGGTTCGACTCCGTCATCACCCACCAAGAAAAACGCGGTGGTAGCTCAGTTGGTTAGAGTATCGGCCTGTCACGCCGAGGGTCGCGGGTTCGAGTCCCGTCCGCCGCGCCAAGATTTATAGCAGTATTATTGAAGCAGTTTAAGGGTGATTAGCTCAGTTGGTAGAGCGCCTGCCTTACAAGCAGGATGTCGGCGGTTCGACTCCGTCATCACCCACCAGAAAAAACGCGGTGGTAGCTCAGTTGGTTAGAGTATCGGCCTGTCACGCCGAGGGTCGCGGGTTCGAGTCCCGTCCGCCGCGCCAAGATTTAGTAGTGATATTGAAGCAGTTTAAGGGTGATTAGCTCAGTTGGTAGAGCGCCTGCCTTACAAGCAGGATGTCGGCGGTTCGACTCCGTCATCACCCACCAAGAAAAACGCGGTGGTAGCTCAGTTGGTTAGAGTATCGGCCTGTCACGCCGAGGGTCGCGGGTTCGAGTCCCGTCCGCCGCGCCAAATCGTAAAAAAGACACCTATCAGGGTGTCTTTTTTATTGTCTGTCGCTTTGATGTGGTTTACAGGCCGCATCTGTGTGTTGCCAGTTGATTAATGGCGTTCTTATTACTGTTCATCTTTGCTGTGCATGCGGTGTTTTTGAGCCGTCTGTGTGCATGTTTGCGGTATTGGCATCACTGTAATGAGAGGGTGTTGCGGCTTGATATGTTGCTTGCTCTGTCATTGAAGCGGCCTGTAAATCATGAAGATACAATTATTGGATGGCTTGAATGGTGCTCTGATGGGTTCATTGTATTGAAAACACTGCAAGCGAGATGTGGCTGTGCTACCCATATCAACTTAGAAGGCTTACTGCCCATGGCCCAGTGTATGCACCATCTGTTTCGTTGCTATTAATGATTAGCGTCATTGTAGCTATTGAATCGAGTGGCATAGATGCTAATATGGTTTACAGGCCGCATATGAATATCCCGCCTGATGCGGCGGGATGGTTTAATCGAAATTCAAACTCTTGAACAATTCCAAGCTGCGCAACCGCGTGGCATGGTCAAAAATCCGTTGTGTGATCATGATTTCATTTGGTTGGTAATTGGCGCGGAAAGCGTTTAATTGCTCTTGCACGCTCACTGGTGTGCCGACAAACGAACACGACAAACCTTGCATCACCATGGCTTTTTCGGCCTCATTCCAAATTTCATTCATGTTTTCTACTGGACGTGGCACGGCGGTGCGTTGGCCACGGCGGTTGTTTAAGAACGATTGTTGCAAAGAGGTGAAGTGGTATTGCGCCTCTTCCATGGTGTCGGCCATCACCACATTCACTGCCAAAGTCACATACGGTTTGGACAGGTGTTTGGAGGGTTTGAAATTGCTGCGGTAGAGGTGTATCGCTTGGCCAAGCAATTGTGGGGCAAAGTGCGAGGCGAATGAATAGGGCAAGCCTAGGTGAGCGGCCAATTGTGCACCGTAAGTGCTTGAGCCCAAAATCCACACCGGTATGTGCGTGCCCACGCCTGGGATGGCTTGGATACGCGAGGTGCCGGCATCATCGAAATAATGCAAGATGTCGACCACATCATCGGGGAAGCTGTCTTCTTCTTGGTGGCCATGGCGGCGCATGGCACGCATGGTGGCAGGATCGCTGCCGGGGGCACGGCCTAGGCCTAGGTCAACACGGTCGCCAAACAGCGTTGCCAGCGTGCCAAATTGCTCGGCGATGGCCAAAGGGCTGTGGTTGGGCAACATGATGCCGCCCGCGCCGATGCGGATTTTTTGGGTATGGTTGCCAATGTGGCACAGCAACACCGACGTGGCGGCTGAGGCGATGCCGGGCATATTGTGGTGTTCTGCGAACCAAATGCGTTTGTAGCCCAAGCGTTCGGCGGTTTGCGCCAATTGTACTGAGTGGGCAAAAGAATCGGCGATAGAGGCACCGACATTGATGGGACTTAAATCCAAAACCGAAACCGGCAACATATTCCGCTCCCTAAATGATGACGTTTACATTGAGTATAGCGGGTTTTGTTGGCCGGTGTCAGTGTTGTGCTGCGTTTTAGCGTATTTTTCCTAAAACCGCTAAAACAGCGCTGAGCATGGCTTCGCCCAAGCGCAATGAGCGTTGACCGTTCCAACCAAAGTCCACATCAGGCAAATTGTGGTTGTCTTTGAACGGCATTTCCAAGGTGTAAGCCAAACATTGGAAGTTGTGACCGACCCAAGAAGTGGCCAAAGTCATGTTGGCATCGCCGAATTGGTCAACTTCATAGCCGTATTCGGTTTGAAAATCGGGACTGGCATTCAATAAAGCCTGTTTGAAGTCGTTTTCCAAGCCTTGGATGCGCTCATTGTAAGATGGTACGCCTTCGGTGCCGGCAACAAACACATAGGGTATGGCTTCATCACCGTGGATGTCCAAGAACATGTCCACGCCGATTTCCTGCATTTTTTGGCGCACATAATACACCTCTGGGCTTTTTTCTATGCTAGGGCTTTCCCATTCGCGGTTCAAATTGGCACCTGCGGCGTTGGTGCGCAAATTGCCCAAAGCCGAACCATCGGGATTCATATTCGGCACGATGTAGAAAGTGGCGCTGTCGAGCAAGGCGCGGGCAGTCGGGTCTTGGCTGTCCAATAAGCGACCCAACAAGCCTTCGATAAACCATTCGGCCATGGTTTCGCCAGGGTGTTGGCGCGCGGTAATCCAGATTTTTTTATCACTGGCGGCTTGGTTGCCTATGGTCAGTAAATTGATGTCACGGCCTTCAACCGTCGAGCCCAAATCATCAATTTGGCACAGTCCGCTGCCTTGGGCTTGACCCAATAAATTCAAATGCTGTTCGCTGGAGTAAGGCTCAAAATACGCAAAATAAATGCTGTTAGACAAAGGTGTGTAATCAATAATCAACTGACCGTTTTCATAACGGGTAGGCACGCGGAACCAATTTACACGATCGTAGGAAGCCACGGCTTCGTAATCAATCCAGCCTTCTGGGTAGGCCGATTCGCCTGCGTCCTCAATGTTCAACACACAATGTTCATACGCTGCGCCTTGCAAGCGGAAGTAAAACCACTGTTTGAATTCTGAGGCATTGTCAGGACGCAAACGCAAACGAATGTTTTCAAAATCATCTGCTGCCAATACAGTAATGGCACCGGCATCAAACTGGGTACTGATTTTCATGTGTGTATTTCCTTTCGTGAAGCAGCCATTGTAGCGCATTCAAATTGATGCGTCCTGTAAAACAAAAAACGCCTTTCATAAATGAAAGGCGTTGTGTGTATTCTGGCTCAATTAGTTTTTGATACCTGCATTTTTAGCAGCTTCAGTGGCCGCTTTTTGCGTTTGTTTTACGGTTTCAGCCACGTTGCGTTGAACTTCTTTGGCAGTGCTTTGCAAAGAGGCAACGGTTTGTTGGGTGGTTTGGAACGCAGCTTGTACGCGGTCGAACAAAGGTTGAGCTTGTTCAGGAGCAGCGGCTTTCAAAGCGTCCAATTGGGTTTTGATGCCTTCTTGAGCAGTTGCCAATTGGCTTTCAGCCAATTTTTGGGTGTTTTGTTGTACATCTTCAGACCATTTGTACAAGGCTTGCAAGTGTTGAGTCAATTGTTCGCTTTGTTTGTTGGCCCACTGAGAAACGTCTTTGCCGCTTTCTTGTGGGTTGGTCGGGTTTTTGAAGAAAGATTCGGCGATTTGAGCGTTTTGTTCAAATGCTTTTTTGGTGTAATCCAAGTTCAAGCGGAATAATTCTTCGGTGGATTTTAAGGCCAAAGTGGTAGCTTCGTTCAATTTAGCCAAAGCGTCCAAGCTGGTTTTGCTGAAGGTTTCGTTCAAGTTAGACATAGAGGTCTCCATGGTATTTGTAGAAAGAATCAATTTAACTGTTTTACAACTCGAATACTCGGTAAGGACAACTTTTAGAACAATGTTGCACTGCGGTTGCCAAGCTAACACGCTGGCAGTAACATGCTAGGCGTAATGTGTATCAATCTAGACGTGAACAGATGATAAATGTTGCACTGCAAAAACACAAGCATTATCACTAAGCATTTAATAAGTTTGCGATAATTTGCCAGTAATTTCCCATTTTGGATATTAATACTATACTTTATTTCAAACTGGAGGCAATTTAAATGCGGGTATGCCCATTATGTGTGACAAATGGCCAAAATGACAGTTAACAACAGTTTAAAAAACCAAAAGGAGAAAACATGTCTAAAGAGATTCGCTTGATTAAGAAGTACCCCAACCGACGTTTATATGATACCGCCATCAGTGGTTACATCACGGTGGCTGATGTCAAACAAATGATCATTGATTTTGTCGAGATTCAAGTGGTGGATGCCAAAACCGGTGAAGACTTGACCCGCCAAGTGTTGTTGCAAATCTTATTGGAAGAAGAGGCGGGCGGTTCGCCCATTTTAAACAATTTGATGTTGTGCCAATTCATCCGCATGTATGGCCAAGCGTCACAGTCTATTTTTGCACCGTTTATGGAGCAAAACATGAAGCTGTTTCACGATTGGCAAAAAGTGGCACAAGACCAAGGCAGCGGCAACAGTGCTTGGTTCAGTAATCCGTTTACCGATGGCTTAAAACAGCAAAACCAACAAATGCTGTCATGGCAGCAGTCTTTGCAGCAACAAACGGTGAAATTCTGGCAAGACATGGGCGTGATGCCAAAAAGCCATGAAAAGTAAGCCGCATGCGTTAACCCTATACGGCCGTGTATATTGCAGCTTGTGCCAACACATGTTGCAGCATTTACAGGCCGCTATTGAGCAAGGTTTGGTCTCGGTGCAGTTTGTGGATGTTGATGAAGACGAAGACTTGATTGCCCGCTACGATGAATTGGTGCCTGTGTTGGTGGACGATGCTGGGGAAGAATTGTGCCACTGGCATTTTGATGATGCGGCTTTCAGTGCATATTTGGCTCGAATGGGTTAGAATAACGCCCTTTGCTGGCCGTTGAAGACAGGCAATGGCCTGTCTTTTTTATGTGCCACACTCTACAACTTCAGACCGCGCTTTTGGACGATATGAAACACATTCGAAATTTCTCTATTATTGCCCACATCGATCACGGTAAATCCACCTTGGCCGACCGATTCATTCAATACTGTGGGGGTCTCGACATGCGCGAGATGAGTTCGCAAGTGCTCGACTCCATGGACATTGAGAAAGAACGGGGCATTACCATCAAAGCCCAAACCGCGGCCTTGCATTACAAAGCCCGTGATGGCGTCACCTACCAATTGAATTTGATCGACACCCCAGGACACGTTGACTTTTCATATGAAGTGTCGCGCTCTTTGTCTGCCTGTGAAGGCGCTTTGTTGGTGGTGGATGCTTCCCAAGGCGTGGAAGCACAGACCGTGGCCAACTGCTATACCGCCATCGACTTGGGCGTGGAAGTGGTGCCGGTTTTAAACAAGATAGACTTGCCCGCAGCCGAGCCTGAGCGCGTGGCGCAGGAAATTGAAGACATCATTGGCATTGATGCTGTTGACGCTGTGACATGTTCTGCCAAAAGCGGCATGGGCATCGAAGACGTGCTCGAAGAAGTGGTGAAAAAGATTCCACCGCCAGTGGGCGAGATTGATGCGCCATTGAAAGCCTTGATTGTCGATTCTTGGTTTGACAACTATGTTGGCGTGGTGATGTTGATACGCGTGATTGATGGCGTGTTGAAACTGAAAGACAAAGTCCAATTCATGTCGACCAAGTCTGAAACCTTGGTAGAACAATTGGGTGTGTTCACGCCCAAATCGGTGCAAAAACAGCAATTGTCTGCCGGTGAAGTGGGCTTCTTGATTACCGGTATTAAAGAGTTACAGGCCGCTAAAGTGGGCGATACCGTGACTTTGGCTGCCAAACCAGCCGATAAGCCTTTACCAGGCTTTAAAGAAGTGCAATCGCAAGTATTTGCCGGCCTGTATCCAGTGGAAAGCCACGATTACGAGGCTTTGCGCGATGCCTTGGAAAAACTGCAATTGAACGATGCCTCGCTCAAATTTGAACCTGAGGTATCGCAGGCTTTGGGCTTTGGTTTCCGTTGTGGTTTCTTGGGCTTGTTGCACTTGGAAATCGTGCAAGAGCGTTTGGAACGCGAATTCGACATGGATTTGATTACCACGGCGCCGACGGTGGTATATGAAGTGTTGATGAAAGACGGTAGCAAAATTGAGGTGGAAAACCCATCCAAATTGCCGGATTTGGGCACGATAGATACGATATTTGAACCCATTATCACCTCAACCATTTTGGTGCCACAAGAATATGTCGGCGCGGTAATGACTTTGTGCAATCAAAAGCGCGGCATTCAGAAAAACATGCAATACATGGGTCGCCAAGTGATGCTGACTTACGATTTGCCGATGAATGAAGTGGTGATGGATTTCTTTGACAAATTGAAATCGACTTCACGCGGTTATGCGTCTTTGGATTACGAATTCAAAGAATTCCAAGCCGCCGACTTAATCAAACTCGACATCTTGGTGAACGGTGAGAAAGTCGATGCCTTGAGTTTGATTGTCCACCGTGCCAACTCGGTGTATCGTGGACGTGAATTGGCTTCTAAAATGCGTGAACAAATTCCCCGCCAAATGTTTGACATTGCCATACAGGCCGCTATCGGTGGGCAAATCATTGCCCGCGAAACGGTCAAAGCCTTGCGCAAAAACGTATTGGCCAAATGTTATGGTGGCGATATTTCACGTAAGAAGAAACTGTTGGAAAAACAAAAAGCGGGTAAACGTCGCATGAAACAAGTGGGCAATGTGGAGATACCACAATCGGCCTTCTTGGCGATTTTACAAGTTGGAGACAAGTAATTCATGAGTGAAAATTTGTTGTACATGGCCATAGCCGCCTTCGTTATCGGGGTGGTGTTGTTTGCCTTGAGCAATAAGCAGCGCCAAGACAGCGGCGAATGGTCAAATACCTTGCAATGGGGCTATTTGCTGATGATGGTGGGGGTGTTTGGTGTGTTGGCCAAATTCCTGTCTTTCACCGCCGTGTTGCTGATTTTTGTGCTGGCGACTGGGGTGATTTGGGGCGTGAGCAAAATGGTGCGCAGCAAGGCCAATCAAGAATTGGCTGGGCGCAAATTGCCTGAAGACAAAGAAGCACGCAAAATCTTGCAGCAAGATGCGTATGAAAAACGCGTTGGCCATTTTGTCGATTACATGAGCGGATTCTTCCCGATTATTTTGATTGTGTTTGTGCTCAGAACTTTTGTGGCCGAACCGTTTCAAATCCCGTCCAGCTCCATGCGCCCGGGTTTGGTGGTTGGCGACTTTATTCTGGTAAACAAATTCAACTACGGCATCCGCATGCCCATCAGCAACCAAGTGGTCATTCCGGTGAACAAGATAGACCACGGCGATGTGGTGGTGTTTGTCTATCCAGAGAATGAAAGCGTCAGCTTCATCAAACGCATCATTGGTTTGCCTGGCGACACCGTGGAATACCGCAATAAAGTATTGAGCATCAATGGCAAACCTGTGCCGCAAACCCCGAAAGGCAAAGACGAGTACATCGAAAATACGCCTATGGGGCAGGTGAACATGCAGCCTGTGGTATTGGAAGAACAATTGGGCAAACACACTTACCCAATTTACCAATTGCCACAAGCACCGACTTTCAGCCCACAAGTGGTGCGGCCTGAAGTCTTGCAACAAGGCGCGTGTCAATACGAGGGCAGTGAAGCGTTTACCTGTAAAGTGCCGGCAGGCCATTACTTTGCCATGGGTGACAACCGGGACAACAGTGACGACAGCCGTTATTGGGGTTTCGTACCGGACAAAAACATCGTTGGTAAAGCCTTCTTTGTGTGGATGAACTTTGGTGACAAGTCACGCATTGGAACCCATATTAAATAAGGCTATAATTTGCGGGCAACAAGCATTAAGCAGGCTGCACTTGAGCAGCCTGCTGTTTTTAAATACCACACAGACACATTGTTAAAGGTAAAGGACACATCATGAGTTTGTCGGTGCAACGCAATCAAGAAATTGAACGTTTGCAAAAAAAATTGGGTTATCGCTTTAAACGCATAGAATTATTGCACAAAGCCTTGACCCATCGCAGTTATGGCGCGCGCAATAACGAGCGTTTGGAATTCATCGGTGATTCGATTTTGAATTACACCGTGGCCAAAATCCTGTTTTTGACCTTCCCAGACATGACCGAGGGCGAATTGTCGCGTTTGCGTGCCAATTTGGTTAACCAAGACACCTTGGCCGAAATCGCCACCGAATTGAACGTCGGTGATTGCTTGTTTTTGGGTGTGGGCGAATTGAAAAGTGGCGGTTTTCGCCGGCCTTCTATCTTGGCCGATGCCATGGAAGCGATGTTTGCCGCCGTGAGTTTCGACGCCAATTTCGACGAGGCCGAACACGTGGTCACGCGTTTGTTCAATAACCGCATCCGCAACATAGACTTGCGCAACAATGGCAAAGACTCCAAGACTTTGTTACAAGAAGCCTTGCAAGCACGCCGTTTGCCATTGCCAAAATACCGCATCGAGGATCAATTCGGTGAAGCACATGATCAGACTTTCGTGATTGTTTGTGATTTGGGCGAATTGGGCTTCCAATGTCAAGCACAGGCGCACAGCCGCCGATTGGCAGAACAAGCAGCTGCCAAAGAAGCATTAACTTACGTACAGAAAAACGTACCTTTAAAAGGCCATAAATGAATTTGAATACCGATACGACCGATTACCGCTGCGGCTTTGTCGCCATCGTGGGCCGTCCCAATGTGGGCAAATCCACCTTGATGAACCATTTAATCGGTCAAAAAATCAGTATTACCAGTAAAAAAGCGCAAACCACGCGCCACAAAGTGACCGGTATTTACACCGATAACACCGCACAATTGGTGTTTGTCGATACCCCAGGCTACCAAACCTACCACCGCAATGCCTTAAACGACCGCTTGAATTTGAACGTCACCGAGACCGTGCACGGCGTCGATGTGGTGGTGTTTGTCATCGAAGCCTTGCGCTTTACCGATGCCGACCGCGCGGTATTGGAACAAATGCCTAAGAATGTGCCCGTGGTGTTTGTGGTGAACAAATTGGACAAGGCCAAAGACCGCGAAGTCTTGGCCGAGTTTATCGCCAATGCCGAAAAAGAATATGATTTTGCTGCCACCGAAGTGGTCAGCGCCAAACACGGCTTGCGCATCACCCAGCTCATCGAATTGTTAAAACCGATGTTGCCGCACAGCGAGCCCATGTACCCAGAAGACATGGTCACCGACAAATCCAGCCGCTTCTTGGCGATGGAAATCGTGCGCGAAAAACTGTTCCGCTATTTGGGCGAAGAGCTGCCGTACGCGATGAACGTGGAAGTAGAGCAATTTGAAGAAGACGCCGAAACCGGCATGTACAGCGTTTACATCGCCGTATTGGTCGACCGCGACAATCAAAAAGCCATCGTCATCGGCAAAGGCGGCGAGCGTTTGAAAAAAATCTCCACCGAAGCGCGCATGGACATGGAAAAACTGTTTGATACCAAGGTGTTCTTAAAAGTGTGGGTAAAAGTCAAATCCGGCTGGGCCGACGACATCCGCTTCTTGAATGAATTGGGTATGTAAGTTAGCCATGCTTTAAGCAAGCTAAAAGCGGCCTGTAAATGTGTGGAATGCATTTACAGGCCGCTTATTTTAATGAGTGAGTTGTTCTGTAAGTGATTATAACTGTAAGTGATTATAAGTTGTATGCATACATATATGTGTTTGAGTGCTGCCTGTGCGGCAGTGGATAAGAATGGCGCGTCTATTTGTGTATACACCAATTTCTAAGCTGCCTATGCGGCAGTTCACCCAGCTTCTTCAAGTTGGGCGCATGATTGAATTTTCTAAGCTGCCTATCCGGCAGTTCACGCGCGACTTGTCGTTGATTGAGTTAATTGACTTTTCTAAGCTGCCTATGCGGCAGTTCACCGCAATGCGGCCTGTATTTGTTTGGTCAATTCTTTCTAAGCTGCCTATCTGGCAGTTCAATCAAAGGCTCTATCGTTTGATACAGCTCATCATTTCTAAGCTACCTATCCGGCAGTTCACCGTATAAAAAATGCTGCTAAGCCTCACTCAGTAAGACAAAACAATGATTGACTCTGAAAAGTCATTGTTTTGATGGGTTTGATATTGTTTATAAAATCAAATTATTACCATCGCTCTGTGAAAGATAGACCACTTTGATTTTTAAATAACATTGTTACCCAAAGAAGCTCATTGCACCGCAATCAAGCCAGCCAACTTACAAGCAAACAGCTTATGCATCCACCAAAGACACATTCAGTCTTGGGCCGATTTCTTTGAAGCCGTTGTTTTTGTAAAACGCGATGGTGCGGCTCCAGCGGGGGAAGGCTGGGGCGCCCACTTCAAGCACGCGCCATTGTTTGGCTTTGCCGATGTGTTTGACATGGGTAATCAGTTCTTCGCCGTATTGGCGAGAACGGTGTTGTGGTTGCACATAAAATTCGGCAATTTCGCCAAAAGCGCCACCGGCATAAGTGGAGCAGCATTCGTTCAGGCTGATAAAGCCGATGGCTTCATCATTGAGGCTCAAGACATAGGCGGCATAGTGTGGGTGTTGTAAAGCCTTGGCGGCGCGTAGTTGGAACTCGGCCAAAGTGGTCGGTGACTCCGGATTGAGTTCGTGTATCAAGGCGCAAACCATTTCGCCAACCAATGGGGCATCAGCGACGGTACATAAACGTATGGCGGTAGTGTGCATGGTTCTCTCCTTGTGGTGGTGTTTGCAAAAGGCAAACATGAAAAAAGCGTCCTGTCAGTTTACAGGACGCTTGTGTGAACCAGCCACAGTTGACAGGCTTAATTGACTTTTTTGATGGCTTTGTTGCGCAAGGCGGTAATCAAACCATCTATGCCTTGTTTTTGGATGATTTCATTGAATTGATTGCGGTATACCGTGACCAAACTAGCGCCTTCTACATTGATATTGTAGATTTTCCACACGCTGCCAGATTTGTACATTTGGTAATCGACAGCATAAGACTTGTTCTTATTGCTGACGATTTGGGTGTAAACCGTGGCTTTGCTGGCGCTGTTGGCGCTGTTGTTTTTGGCCAAGACATTGATTTTGGCATTTTGCGCCGCCATCAGTGCGGTATTGGAGTACATGGAAATAATCATGTCTTTAAACGCGGCAATAAAGTCTTGTTTTTGCTGCGGGGTGAAATTTTTCCATTGCACACCAACAGCCAAGGCTGCGATGCGTTGGTAATCCAAATAGCGATCGCCATACGCATTCAAACGCTGGATTTTCTGTGGATTGGACAGGCCGGTATTGTTAATCACCGCCATGATGTCTTTTGAATTTTGCTGCATTTGAACCTGCGCAGGGTGGTTCAAATCATTGGCCATGGCAAAATTCAGTGCGAATACCATCAACAAGCCCAGATACCATTTTTGCCACAATTGTTTCATTGCTTTCTCCAAATATTGGTTGAGTGTCACT
The DNA here is from genome assembly GCF_001457815.1 of Vitreoscilla massiliensis. Lineage (GTDB taxonomy): Bacteria > Pseudomonadota > Gammaproteobacteria > Burkholderiales > Neisseriaceae > Vitreoscilla > Vitreoscilla massiliensis. The sequence goes on along the minus strand of NZ_LN898221.1, from coordinate 643,602 downwards.
GTTGCTGCAAGTGCAAATCGTATGCCGTATCCAAGGCCAGACCGTGATTATTTACGCGGCTTTGCATCAAACGATGTGTTTTACTGACGGCTGAATCTATTTTCACGCATTAAGGCTTCGATGTCGCTGCATTGTTTCGGTGTGGCAGCGGTATACACCTCAGCGGCAGTGGCGCTGACGCGAATATTGTCTTCGATGCGGATGCCGATGTTGTGAAATTCAACGGGAATGTCATCGGCGGCATTGATGTACAGGCCGGGTTCTATGGTGGTGCACATGTTTTCGCACAAGCGGCGTGGCTGGCCTTGGTAGAAACGGCCACCGACATCGTGCACATCCAAACCGATCCAATGACCGATGCCATGCATGTAAAAGCGGCGGTAGGTTTGGGTGGCGATGTTGTCGTCGACACTGCCGCGCAACAGTTTCAAATCGACCAAGCCTTGTACCAATACCTGCAAAGCCACATCCGACACCTCTTGCCACAGCACGCCGGGTTTAATGGCGGCAATCGCTTGTTGGTTGGCAGCCAAAACAATGTCGTACACGGCTTTTTGCGCGCCGCTAAAGCGACCATTGACGGGAAAGGTACGGGTGATGTCACCAGCGTAATAGCCGTATTCGGCACCGGCATCGATCAACACCAATTGCCCATCAACAAGCGTGGCATTGTTTTGCACGTAGTGCAGGGTACAGGCATTTTTGCCAGCGGCGACAATGCTGTTATACGAAGGGCTGCGGGCATTGTGGCGCATGAAGTGGTACAGAATCTCGGCTTCCAATTGGTATTCAGTCACGCCGTTACAGGCCGCTTGCATCGCTTTATTGTGCGCTTCGGCACTGAGTTGTCCAGCACGGCGCAATAAGTCGATTTCATGCGCGTCTTTAATCAAACGCATTTCGTCCAAGATGGGGTACAAATCACCCAATTGCTGTGCCGGCGTGATGATGTTGCCATCGATTTTGCGGTAAGCGACATCGGCGCAGAGTTTGCGCCACAAGCCCATGATGTCGGCGTCGGCCACGCCATCGTGTTGCCACAAGGCGTAAATGCTGTCGGCGTGGTGCAGTGCTTGTTGCAAGCGGTTTTGCCATTCTGCGGTGTTACAGGCCGCTTCAAAGCCAAAGACATCGGCAGCCAAATCTGGGCCATAGCGAAAGCCGACCCAAGTTTCCATATCAGGGTCTTTGGGGCGGCAGCACAGAGTGCTGGTGCGCGTTTGCCCATTCAAAATCAACACTGCTTCGGGCTCGGTAAAGCCGCTTAAATAATAAAAATAGCTGTCTTGGCGGTAAGGGTATTCGGTATCGTTGCTGCGCATGCGTTCGGGCGCGGCAAACAACACGGCCACGCCGTTGCCTATGGCATCGTACACACGCTCACGGCGGCTGCGGTACACCGAGTAATCGGGATTCATAAGGAGGTTTCTTTCTGTAAGCGCAGACGGTTTTGAATGACTTTGTGGGCGATGTACAAGGCGCAGGCAGCGCCTGCCATATCGGCCACCGCATCCCACACATCGGCAGAGCGATTGGGCAAGGTGTTTTGTATCAGCTCAATGGCAATGGCCCAGACCAAGGCCAAACCCAACCACAGTTGGTTATTTACAGGCCGCATTTGCGAGGTATGCGCCCGTGCCACCAACCACAATTGCCCAAAGAACAAGGCAAAGTGCACAAATTTGTCAAAATGCGGAAACAAGGGCACGCCTATGCTCGGTGGGCGCATAAAAAAACCATAAGCGCTGAGGACAAACCAAGCGCAGGCATAAATGGCATATCGGTTCATGTTAATTCGGTTCTGGTAATGATTCGTCCAGCCAGTCTTGGCACATTTGTGCCAAGCGTTGGAATTTGCCACCACGGGCACTCAGAATGTCGCGGCATTGCAATACCGTTGCCGCATCGGGTGCTTGTTCAAGTTCGCATTCTTCGAGGAAAAATTGCAAAATCTCTGCCACCGTGCCCGCCGCTTCGTCGCGACAGGCTTCAATCAAGACATCAAACATACAAATAGCCACTTTAAACAAAGTGGCTATTGTACCAGTCTGATTGCTTCAGGTATTGCTGTGGATTTATTTAACCAATGCTTGGCTGACGACCATGTCTAAAACATAAGCGTATTTGCTGGCATCGGCTGGCGGATTGGCCACGGTGTAGCGTTTTACTCGCAACACGGTGTCGGTGTTTTTATTGTGGGTAAAGCCTTCGATGTGGTCGTAAAAATTAGACCATTCTTTGTCTTCATAAGTCTTGACGCCATTTTCACCATAACGAATTTCTTTGACCATCAAACATTGGCGGCCGCGGCTGACGCCATCACTGCACGCACGGGTTTGATGAGAAACGGCCAAGAACACGGTTTCCGGTTTGCTGCCATAGCGGGTATCGGCGGTTGGGCTGCCAACAAACACCAGTTTTTCACCTTTGTTGTTGGTGAAAGTCAAGGTCGGTGCTTCTTGTTTATTAAGTTTATAATTGATTTTTTGTTCACTGAAAAACAGAGCCAAAGAGCCATCTTGTTCCATCGCCGCTGGCGCGCACGCCATATTGGTAGAGGCCAACATGCCGCCTGTAAACGTATTGGCGCTAGTGGTGTAAGAACCCATCAGGCGGTTACAACTGCCGTGTAAATTAAAACGACCTTCATTGATGTCCAAAGTCACCGCAGGTTGCTGTTTTCCTGCGTAAAATGCAGGCAAAGTTTGATTGCTTTGGTTCACTGCCGATTGCAGGTTCCAATGGTATTGACTTAAATACTGATCAGGATTGTTGCCTTGGGGGCCAGTGGTTTGCGCGCAGGCAGACAATGCTAAAATACCTGCTGTGGCGCAGAACAATGATGATTTCAGTACAGATTTGGTCATTTTTCACCTCAAATAAAATAAGGACAAGCGAATACTTGTCCTTATTAAATTACAGCTCAAGTGAAAAACCAACCATCTTGACTTAATCTAACTCAATCACTGCAGAAGTGTAAACATCTTGCACATCATCCAAGTCTTCTAAAGCGTCGAGCAATTTTTGCATGCGTACTGCTTCATCGCCTTCTAAAACGGCTTCGTTTTGCGCGCGCATGGTCACATCGCCGTCTACCGATTTGAAACCAGCACTTTCCAATGCCACTTTGACATGGCTGTATTCATAAGGATCGGTGATGATTTCGACCGTACCATCTTCATCGGTAATCACGTCTTCGGCACCGGCTTCCAAAGCCGCTTCCATCAAGGCATCTTCATCCACACCCGGTTCAAACACCAAATAACCTTGGTGTTTAAAGTTAAACGCCACACAGCCATCGGTACCCAAATTGCCACCATTTTTGGTGAAGGCATGGCGCACATCGGCAACGGTACGGATTTTGTTATCGGTTAAGCAATCGACCATCACTGCCGCGCCACCGATGCCATAGCCCTCGTAGCGCAATTCTACGTATTCCACGCCTTCCAAATTGCCCGTACCTTTGTCGATGGCGCGTTGGATATTGTCTTTTGGCATATTGGCATCAACAGCCTTGTCCATGGCCAAACGCAAACGAGGATTTGAGTTAGGATCGCCGCCACCCATTTTAGAAGCAACAGTGATTTCCTTAATGATGCGAGTAAAAATCTTACCGCGCTTGGCATCTTGGCGTTCTTTTTTGTGTTTGATATTAGCCCATTTACTGTGACCAGCCATTTTAAAACCTCTTTTTAGTATTTGGCATGCTTGTTTGGACGGCATGTCGTAAAACGTCGTGAATTCAAAATAATTCTGCATATGGTCTGTGTTTAGTACAGAACTTTGTGCAGATGGGTGACTTGTTTGCGCTGACTGAGTTGTTGATATTTGGAAATCAACATGGCAAACAAGACCAGCATCAAGGCGATGCCAAAACCCGAAACGTAAATTCTATCAAAAAATAGCAGTATGTGTCAGCTAGATGGATTTCTCTTACCAGACAAAACAGACTTTGAGTGTGGCTTGGAATAAAAGTAGGTGGGGTCAGTGTATTTGTTTTTAGACGAATGACAGATGACAGATGCAGTGATGCCTCGAGATGGGAGAGTTAATTGATATGAATGTGAATTTGCCATACTGATGCGGCCTGTAACAGTTCTCTATTTGTTTCAAGGCAGGAGTAACTGAATCAATTAATGTGTATAAAAATGAAAAGCACAGTGCTGTTGTTATATTAAATGTGTAAATGGCTGCATTGGGTGTGTAAGCGCATTGCTTATTGAATGTTTTGATATGGATACGGGAATAGTTAATAGGTTTTCATATATACCAAATGCATTAATGTAAAGTTTTTTTAATATTAAGAACTTGATTTACATAGGCTAGTCTAATTCGAACCTGTGCAATATGGAGGATTGCGATGTTCCCGGAATACCGTGATTTGACGCTGAAACTTCGTGATGATGATTTGGAGTTTTCTATGATGTACCAGCAGCATCAGCAGTTAGATGACCAAATAAAACGTTTAAGTAACGATGCCCTATTGGCGCAAGGTGAAGATTTGGAATCACTCAAACGGCAGAAGTTGCAATTGAAAGACCAGATGTACCGTTATTTGAAAGACATCCAAGTTTAAGCGCAACACTCCGGAATCAGGATGGGCAGTTGCCCATAGTGTATGTAACACATTTGGTGCAGTATCCGATTAATCCAAGCAGTGACTTCTTTAGGAGCGTCTATTGTACGTATCTTCAGAAACACATGGTTTACTTGGTAATAGGCAAAACCATTAATGTTGGTAAACATTTCATCCAGACAGTTGCTATCCAATCCAAGTACCCCATTCCCATAGGCTGCCGCAAAGGCAGCCTTTCAATTTATACTTGTACCCAAACACGCACAAGACCATCTCAAAATGTGTAAAAAATACAATACCATGAAGTCATGGTGTTATAATTTGTGCGCTGCAACAAATTATGGGTGCAGTTTATTGAAAAGGGAATTATTATGTCATCCAACCGTAACTTCTGGTATTTGTGGCAAACCAGCGCGCGCATGGCCTTGGAAGTGCCTATGGTGATGTCTCAACGCATGTGGATGTTCAGTCAACCATGGACGGAACAGACTGTGGCGGAATATGAATTGATGTTTGCGGAAAAAGCGCAAGGCTGGGCGGAAGCGTGGCAAGTTTGGTTACAAACCGCACCTTGGATCATGTACAGCGCTTGCTATAAACCATTGTCGACACAGCAATACCAAAAAGTCATCAACAAGTCTTTACGCAGTGCCAATCAATCCATCAAACCATTGAGTCGCCGCGTTCACGCCAATCACAAACGTTTGAACAAATAATGCTCTCAGAATAAGGCTTGAGAAGATGTAATGTTATATAGTATCATTTCATCTTTGCAACGAATATTCTGGGCATGCAATCATTATTATTAAGCAGCCTCGCCCTACGTTTGGTGATGGCTGCTGTTCTTTTGGCGCTGGTGTGGTGTCTGTTTGGGTGGGCGGTGTAGCCATGCCCATTTCCGTACAAGACCTGACCGTCAGTTATCGCCACCATCCTGCCATCCACCACATCAATGTGCAATTTGATGAGGCGCGTGCGTATGCCATTTTCGGCCCCAATGGCGCGGGCAAATCCACTTTGTTAAAAGCGATGATGGGCTTGGTCAAAGCCGATACCGGTCGGGTGGAATTTCAACAATTACAGCGTCAAGACATTGCCTATCTGCCGCAACAATCCGATGTCGACCGCAGCCAACCGATGACGGTGTTTGAATTGGCTGCCATGGGCTTGTGGTATAAAATCGGCTTTTTTGGACGGGTAAACAAAGCCCAAAAAGTGCGTGTGCACGAGGCTTTGCAGCGCGTCAGCATGGACAGCGTCGCGCATAAAAACATCGGCGCCTTGTCCAATGGCCAGTTTCAACGCGTGCTATTTGCACGCATGTTGGTGCAAAACGCGCGCTTTTTGCTGCTGGATGAGCCTTTCAACGCCGTGGACGCGGCGACCACGTTTGCCTTATTGGAAGTGTTGCAACAGTGCTTAAAACAAGGCAAATCGGTGATAGCGGTGTTGCACGATTATGAACAAGTGCGCGCCTATTTTCCCAATACGGTGATGATAGCCCGTGAAGTCATCGCCTGTGGCAAAACTGAGCAAGTGTTAACCGATGCCAATTTACAGGCCGCATTTGCGGCTTTGCAAACCGGCCATGCAAACAAAGAGTGGTGTGAAGTGCCGCAAAACAAATTGGTGGAAGAATGATGTGGGATGTGTTGGTGAGCCCCTTCACCGAATTTCAATTCATGCGTGCGGCCTTGGTGTCGGTGGTGTTTTTGGCCTTGAGTGCGGCGCCTGTCGGGGTGTTTTTGGTGATACGGCGCATGAGTTTGATGGGCGATGCCTTAAGCCATGCCGTTTTGCCTGGCGCTGCTGCCGGCTATATGTTGGCGGGTTTGAGTGTGCCAGCCATGAGTTTGGGCGGTTTTGTCGCCGGGGTAGTGATGGCAGTATTGGCCGGTTTGGTCAGCCGCTTTACCACACTGAAAGAAGACGCCAGCTTTGCCGCATTTTACCTCAGCAGCTTGGCATTAGGGGTATTGATGGTCAGCCGTGGCGGCAACAATGTTGATTTGTTGAATTTGCTGTTTGGTTCGATTTTGGGCATAGACACGCCATCATTGGCCTTGATTGCCTGCGTCACCAGCGTGACCGTGGTGGCTTTGGCGATTATGTACCGTCCGTTGGTCTTAGAAAGCATAGACCCGCTGTTTTTGCGTGCGGTCGGCGGTAAAGGCTCGTGGTGGCATTTGCTGTTTATGCTGTTGGTGGTGTTGAATTTGGTGGCTGGTTTTCAGGCTTTGGGCACTCTGATGTCAGTAGGCTTGATGATGTTGCCTGCCATCAGCGCACGTTTGTGGTCGCAACGCTTGGGTCTGATCTTGGCATGCAGCGCTTTTATCGCCTTGCTGTGCGGCTATGGTGGCTTGCTGCTGTCGTTTTACATCGAAATTCCATCTGGCCCTGCGATCATATTGTTGTGCGGCTTGGTGTATTTACTGTCGGTATTTTTGGGTAAAGAGGGTGGTTTGGTGGCGCAATGGGTGCGCGGCCGCCACAAAAAAGCATGAAAACACGCACACATATTTTGGCTGCAGTCGTGCTTGCCAGTTTGGGTTTACAGGCCGCTTTGGCTGCACCCACCCGCCAAGTCACCACCAGCTTCAGCATCTTGGAAAACATCACTCAGTCTTTATTGGGCAAGCCGAATAACACCCAAGTGCACACCTTGGTTGGCATCAATGGCAACAGCCACACCTACCAATTGCGCGCCCGCGATGTGCAAACCATGCAAAAAAGTCAGTTAATCATCTTCAATGGCTTGGGCTTTGAATCGGCCGCTTTGCAACGCGCCGCGCAGTCTACCCGTTTGCCGATAGTGGAAGCCGGTGCCGGTTTGCAAAATCTGCTGCGCGGTGGTCACGACCACCACGATGAAGGCGCGCACGACCATGCAGGTGAAACCGCTGCTGAACACGCCGAGCATGAGCACGAGGCCTTGGCGCAGCAACATGCACAAGCAGGGCATGAGCATGATGGGCACGAGCATAACGATGAACATGAACATGCCGAAGAACATGGGCACGCAGACGAACACGCGCACGAATCAGAAGACGCGGCAGCGCTAGACCCACATGTGTGGCTAGACCCGCTGAACATGCCACTGTATACCGCCAACATCAGCAAGGCTTTGATCAAGCAACAGCCTGAGCAAGCGCTGCGTTTGAGTTTGCAATGGCAGCTATACCAACTGAAATTGGCGCAATTACACGGCGAAACCGTGCGCAAATTTGCGGCCATTCCGGTGGCCAAGCGTAAAGTTTTGACCAGCCATGCCGCGTTTGCGTATATGGGTCGGCGCTATCAAATCCAGTTTTATGCACCCGTCAGCGGCGGCCATGAAGCCGAGGCTTCGGCCAAAACGCTAGTGGATTTAATCCGCCAAGTGCGCAGCGAGCATATCCAAGCGGTGTTTGTGGAAAACGTCAACGATGCGCGCTTGTTGCAACAATTGGGTCGCGAAACCGGTTTGCAAATCAATGGCAAGTTATACTCCGACGCTTTAAGCTCGGATGCGCCCGATTACTTCAGTTTTTACCGCCACAATGTCGATTTATTGGTGCAGGCTTTGCAGCATTGATGGCGTGAAAAGTGGAGAGAATAGAATCAAAGCGGCCTGTAAATCCTTAGTAGGGTTTACAGGCCACTTTGGTTTGTGGTTTCAATACTGTTGGCTGCTTATGTTTTGCTGTCGCTTATCGATGGCTGTGCATGGCTTCGGTGCCAGTGTTAAAAGCTTGCGGTGGTAGATGATTGCGATTTAAGAGATAAACGCTGTGATGGGCAGATTAAAAAATGTGTCAATGCGGCCTGTCAATAAGATGCACTCAGCGAGATTCATGCTGTGGTAAGTGTTTTGCAGGTGGGTAATCATTGTTAGCCCATTATATTGTTCTTGGAGTGGAATCACGCTTGCATACAGGGAAAGTTACCGTTACGGTATGGATAAGCGGCCTGTAAGCGTTACAGGCCGCATGTTTCATGTGTGTACTGAAGCAAAAGCCAATAACTGGCCGTGGTTTTGATTATCAGCCGTTCAATATCACATGCTGCAGTATTCCAATTCCACATAGCTGTAACCAAATAATAAACGCTGAAGTATCAAAAAAGCGGCCTGTAAATGTATTACAGGCCGCTTTAAACATTCTATTTTGACATCACACTTTTTCATTCAACCAATCGCGTGGGCGCAGATAATCGTTTAATTTGGCTTCGGGTGAGCCGGCTTCGGGTTGGTATTGGTATTCAAAGCGCACCAGTGGTGGCATGGACATCAAAATGGATTCGGTGCGGCCGCCGCTATGCAGGCCGAAATGGGTACCGCGGTCCCACACCAAATTGAATTCGACATAGCGACCGCGGCGGTACAATTGGAATTGGCGTTCGCGTTCACCATAGGCAGTGTTTTTGCGTTTGTTCACGATGGGGATGTAGGCATCGGTAAAGCCCAAGCCGACGGCTTGGATGTATTTGAAGCAGGTATGGAAATCCCATTGGTTTAAGTCATCAAAGAACAAACCGCCGACACCGCGGGTTTCGTTGCGGTGTTTTAAGAAGAAATAGTCGTCACACCATTGTTTGTGTTCGGCATACACATCGTCGCCAAACGGTTCGCACAATAAAGACGCCACTTCGTGCCAATGCTGTACATCGCCGATAAAGGGGTAAAACGGCGTCAAATCGAAGCCGCCACCAAACCACCACACAGGCTCGCTGCCGTCTTTCGGGTAGGCAAAAAAGCAGCGCACATTGGCATGGCTGGTGGGCACATATGGGTTTTTCGGATGGATGACCAAGGACACGCCCATCGCTTCAAATGCGGCACCAGCCAATTCGGGGCGGTGGGCGGTGGCGGAAGCGGGCATGGTGTCGCCTTTGACATGGGAGAAGTTGACACCAGCTTGTTCAAACACCGCGCCGTCTTTCAATACCCGCGTCACGCCTGTGCCCAGCGTCGATTGCCATTCATCGACGATGAAGGTGGCTGAACCATCGGCTTGCTCCAATTCGGTGCAAATATGTTGCTGTAATGTGCGCAAAAAGGCGATGACTTTTTCCGATGAGCTCATGTTGTTGTCCTTATAAATGATAGATGCATTTTAGTCCCTGCGAGGCATTGTAGCAAAATCGATTTCGCTGAAAAGCTGCGATAAATCAAGCAATAGCCATAATTAAAATATTGTCATGATGCCGTCACTGCAAGCCAGTTTACCATTAAGAAACAAATAAGCCCAAACCTTGCCCACAGTCTGCGCAGTACCGGCGAGCTTGGCGCAGCTTAGTGTTTGAGCGTGCAGGATTTATTGTGATGTTGTTAAGTTGCGTATTTTGAGAGGGCTGTGGTGCAAATGTTAAGACAGGCTTGGTAGTATTGGCGTTTTAACATGTTTGATAGGTGTGGTTTGCAAGCGAGAATGCAGCCAGCCTGTTCATGAACATGGGTGAGACGCGATTGAGGCCGTGATTGAGCATGGTCAGCACGGGCAAAGCCCGTTATGATGCAGGTTTGCCGCGGTGGCATTGGCTGGGCATGACGCCAGCGTCTGCAAATGTTTACAGGCCGCATGGCAACACACACAACACCATAAAACGATAAAACCACAAAGGATACGCAGTGCACGCGCAACAAGCCCTACAATTATTACAACAGTGTTTTCAAGTGACTTTAGATGCCGCTTCGGCGCAAGGCAAACTCAGCGATTTCTTGCCAAAACAAGCGCCCAAGGGGCGGGTGGTGGTGGTCGGCGCTGGCAAAGGCGCGGCGGCGATGGCAGCCGAACTGGAGAGGGTGTGGCCTTATACTGAAGTGGCATTGAGCGGCTTGGTGATTACGCGCTATGAACATGCATGCCCAACCCAATACATCGAGGTGGTGGAAGCCTCGCATCCTGTGCCCGATGCGGCCGGTGAAGCGGCTGCCAAACGCATTTTGGCCAGTGTGCAAGGCTTACAGGCCGATGATTTGGTCATTGCGCTGATGTCTGGCGGTGCTTCGGCGCTGTTGTCTTTGCCGTGTGCTGACATTTCCTTGGAAGACAAACGCGCGGTGAATAAAGCCTTGCTCCACAGCGGTGCGCCGATTGAGCACATGAATGCGGTGCGCAAACACCTGTCGGCCATCAAAGGCGGGCGTTTGGCGCAAGCGGCGGCACCGGCGCAAGTGTTGACCTTGGCAATTTCCGATGTGGTTGGCGACGATTTGAGCGTCATCGGTTCTGGGCCTACCGTGCCCGATGCCACCACGTTTGACGATGTGAAGCGCATCATAAACCAATACGACATTGCTTTGCCAACAGCCGTGGCCGCGTATTTACAGGCCGCTACTGCGGCAGATGAAACGCCGAAAGCCTTGCCCAATAGCACGGCGCATTTGGTGGTGACCCCCAATCAAGCCTTGCTGCATACCGAAGCGTGGGCGAGGGAACAAGGCTTGAACGTGCTGTATTTGGGCGACCAAATCAGTGGTGAATCCAAAGAAGTGGCGCAAGTGATGGCCGGCATTGCCAAACACATCGCGGCGCAAAACCTGCCGATTGCCAAACCGGCCTTGCTGCTTTCAGGCGGCGAAACCACGGTGACGGTGAAAAACCCACACGGCAAAGGCGGCCGCAATACCGCGTTTTTATTGGCTTTGGTCGAGGCTTTGCAAGGACAAGAAGGCATTTATGCCTTGGCGGCAGATACCGATGGCATTGATGGCAGCGAAGACAATGCCGGCGCATGGTTTGAGCCAGCGTCTTGGCAACAAGGCAAGGATTTTGGCTTGGATGCGGCACAGATGTTGCAGCAAGACTTGGCCTATGGCTATTTTGAGGCGCTGAACCAATTGCTGGTGACAGGGCCTACGCGCACCAACATTAACGATGTGCGTGCGTTGTTAATTGTATAAGAGGTAATTACCATGAAAATCGTGCCCATTCCGGCATTTAACGACAATTATATTTGGCTGATACACGACGATGAATCGGCGGTGTGCGTGGACCCAGGCGATGCCGCGCCAGTGTTGGCGTATTTGGAACAAAAGCAATTGGATTTGGACGCTGTTGTGTTGACCCATCATCACAATGACCACATCGGCGGCGTGGCAGCCTTGCAAGCGGCCAAGCCCGATTTGGCGGTATACGGTCCCGACGACATAGACTGCGTCAACCATGCCTTAAAAGAAGGGCAAGAGTTGAATTTATTGGGTCAGGTGTGGCGCGTGTGGTTTGTGCCGGGACATACCCACAACCATTTGGCCTATATCTTGCGCATCGAAGGCAAAAACCGCTTGCATGTGTTCTGCGGCGACACCTTGTTCAGCGCCGGCTGTGGGCGCGTGTTTTCTGGCACCATGGCCGAATTGGAGCAAAGCTTGGCGCGCTTTGCTGGTTTGCCGAAAGACACTTTGTTCTATCCTGCGCACGAGTATACTGTCAGCAATTTGCGTTTTGCCTTGAGCGTGGAACCGAACAATGAGGCCGCCAGCAAAGCCTTGGAAGCGGCGAGCAAAATCCCCACTTTGCCCGTCAATCTGAGCCATGAGAAAGCGGTAAACCCATTCTTGCGTTTGGAAGCGCCAGAAATCATTGCCAGCATTGCCGCCAAAAACATGCCGCATGCAAGCAGCAGTGAGGTTTTCGCTTCTTTGCGTGAATTGAAGAATCAGTTCTAGTTTTTCATTTAAAGCAATGCAGATGCGGCCTGTAAATATTTACAGGCCGCATTTTTAATATTTATAAGTCCTATCTTGATTTATGGGCGGCGTTCATATAGCTGTCTTGACCCCCAATTGCACAGCAATCCGTAGTATGAGGTCAGTGTTACATGTTTGGTGCTAGGAAAACTGATTTACAGGCCGCTTTAAGAGTATGAACCAGTAAGGGATGGGTGCTGATGAATTTGATGTGGCTTGATGTGAGTTTATTGGTTGGGCTTTATTTTACTAATGCGAAAAATAACATAACGCATTTAATGTGAGTATTGTTTAAAGCGAGTTCCAATAAGTCTGAGCGAACCATGTTTAAAGTCAGTCAATGTTTACCAATGACAGCGTTGACATTAATTAGCCAGCATCACAAGCACCTCCGTAAGTGGCTATATGGGTCTGCAATGGTAGGAATATGGCTGACTCATTGGTCTTTCAAAGCCTGTGCTTGTAGCCATCTGAGCAGCGTTGCCACAGCAGGGTGGCGTTGCTTGCTCAACCGATACACAGCGTAATAAAACTCGTGCCAAGGCAGGGTTTGCTTTGGGAATACCGCTTTGAGCAAGCCTTGTTCCAGACTTTTTGATACCAACACATTACTGGCCAATACCAAGCCATAGCCTGAAATAGCGGCCTGTATCATGTCGTGTTCGCTGTCAAAATAGCGCAAATCAGCTTGGTGCAAGCTCGCATGTGGATAGCGCTGCAACCATTGCGACCAATTGATGCTGTCGTACACGCTCTCATGCGATTGCATCGCGATTAAGTTAATCTTGTGCTGCAAATTAAAATGTGGCGCCGCATACACACCAAAATGCTCGTTAAACAATTGCTGGTGGCTGTAAGCGGCATCGAAATACTCGTGCTCAGACAGGCAGCGGATGTACACATCTATGCTGAAATCGGGCGCAATGTGTTGCCATTCGGTGCTGGTGAGGATTTTGACATCAATGTCGGGATAAGAGCGGTAAAAATCACCCAAGCGCGGTATCAGCCACATGCTGGCAAACGAGGCCGGCACTTGCAAACTCACGCTGGAATAAGAGGGATTGGGGCTGAGCGATGCGATACCTTGTTTTAACTCATGCAAACACTGATTGCAAATGGCATACAGCTGCTCGCCAGCGGTGGTCAAACTGATTTTATTGCCCACGCGCACCCACAAATTGAGGTTTAAGCTGTGTTCAAGCTTTTTTAATTGCTGCGACACCGCTGCGGGAGTCACATACAATTCGGCCGCGGCCAGTTTGATTTCGCCCAAACGGGCGGTGGCTTCAAAAGCGCGCAAGGCATTTAAGGGCAGGTCTTTGAACATCGCATTAGTTTTTCTAAATGGAAAGCAACAAAACTCGTTTGTATGTTAACACCGATTTTTTTATCATGGCGGCCTAAAATAATTCATTATCAAGAGGTTTGTCATGGTATTGCAAGGCATCAAACGAAAAATTGTTCAAGCCATCAGCTATGAGGCCATCGCTGTTATCATGGTGTCGCCGTTGGTGGCGATGCTGTTTGGTAAAAGTTTAACTAATGCAGCCGGCCTGTCGGTGTTTTTGTCTTTCTTGGCTTTGTTTTGGAATTTTGCTTTCAATACGCTGTTTGAAGCGTGGGAAATCCGCCAAAGCCAACGCGAGCGCACACTCAAACGCCGCGTGATTCATGCCTTGGGTTTTGAAGCCGGATTTGCCGCTTTGGTGATACCTGTGGTGGCGTATTGGCTAGACATCTCATGGCAAGCGGCCTTGGCCACCAATTTTGGCCTGATGCTGTTCTTTATGTTTTACCAATTTGGATTCCAATGGACGTTTGACAAGCTTTTTGGTGTGCCACGTTCAGCGATGGTCAATCACTAATTTTTCTGTTTAAATAAGCTCTGTAATACGCAATGAAAGCCTTACTCATTCATGAGTGTAGGCTTTTAATACTTTATGCTAATGTGATAAATTGAGTGCTCTTTTTAACCAGATGACATTATCGAGTATTTCATGAAAAGAAGTGTTGCGTTAGCCATTAGTTTAACTGCTGTTTCTGCTTGTACCAGTGTTCAAGTCAATGCTGTTGCAGAAAATAAAGCGAATGCCATAGAGCAAGTGTGTATTATCAAAAATCCAGCCGTCTTGGTGGTGGATTTTGTCCCTGTATTGCAAAAACGTCTGCAACACCATGGAATTGCATCTAGGGTCATGGCTGAAGAAGAGGCTGGGGCTTGTCAATACAAGCTTCATTATTCAGCCAAGCGTTCTTGGGACTTTACCCCATACATGTCTTGGGCAGAGTTGAAATTATTTCAAGACCATGAGTTGGTGGCCAATGCTGAATATAAATTGGTAGGTAAAGGCGGTTTGTCTTTGACGAAATGGCAATCGGTAGAAACCAAAATGACACCTGTTATTGATCAGCTTTTCATCAAAAGAAATAAAAGAGAGAGTAAAGAAACACCGGGATTTGAAACTGAGATTTTGCCAATAAACAGCAGTAAGAACTCTTAATGGTGGAGGGAGAAGGATTCGAACCTTCGAAGCTCGCGCAACAGATTTACAGTCTGCCCCCTTTGACCGCTCGGGAACCCCTCCGTAAGAGAAGTCGAATCATAAGGGAAGTGCGCGTGTGCGTCAACAGTACATGAGCAGATTATTTTTAAGTAAATGATATTTTGAGGCATTTAATTGTCCATGCGGCCTGTAGCGCTTACAGGCCGCATGTTGATCTGTATGGCGCTTAAGTCAATTCGTTTAAAGCCAGCCCACAACAGATGTGTTTCGTGTCATTATTTCATATTCATAAGATGAAACAGGAAGACGCTTATGCAGCAATCTGTGTGGCATACCGCTTATGGTGACATTGTGTATTGGCAACAGGCGCAGGCGGCGGCGCGTGAAACAGTGGTGTTATTGCATGGAGCGGTGATGGACCATGCGCTGTTTGCAGCGCAATATCAGGCCTTGGCTGACACCTACCGTGTGCTGGTGTGGGACATGCCCATGCATGGGGCTTCGCGGCCGTTTATGCCGGTGAGCATGTTGCAAATGGCACGCTTTATTGAAGACATCGTCGAACATGAGGCCATGGGCGCGGTGCATGTGGTGGGGCAGTCCATGGGCGGGATGGTGGCGCAGTATTGGGCGCAAGTGGCGCCGCAGCGCATCAAATCATTGAGCCTGATTGATTCCATACCACTCAATCCTCGCTATCGCAGCAAACTCGATGCTTGGGCTTTGAAGACTGTGCCGTTTTTCACCAAACTCAGTTTCAATGAGCGCGCCATCCCGAAAATGGCGGCCAAAATTGCGTCTACTGCTGCGGCGCAAGCATACGTGGTGCAGCGTTTTCAAGACGTGAGCAAAGACGAGTTAATCCACATCATGCGTGTGTTGGTTGAGGGCATTAACAGCGCCAATGAAATGCCATTGAACATGCCGGTACAAGCCATAGTTGGCGAGCACGATGGCTTGGGCAAGGTCAAAGCGTATAACATCACTTGGCACCAGCAAGAGCGCGTGCCTTTGCATGTGATAAACGGAGCAGGGCACAATGCCAATATGGACGATGCCGCCGCTGTGAATGCGCTGCTGCAAGCGTGGATAGATCGAGCCAGCTATCAGCGCGGGTGATTAAAGAATTCAATGCGATGGCATGGTACTTGTGCTTGCATGTGCCAAATCCAGCCATCGTAATACAGTGACGCTGGCACTGAACACAGAGCACGGCTTTAGCAATGCCCATATCTGCAAGGACGTTGCAACAGTATGACTGCTTAAAATGCGGGTTTTGGCCCGTGGTAAGTTTAGACTGGCAAGCACTCATTGCTTCACTATTTGTTAATGCAGCCGCTTCAGTGTCGGTGTTACAATCCCAGCTTCTTACAGGACGCTTTTATAATGAATATTTTATTCATCGCCGATGACATGGCGACATTCAAAGTATACAAAGACACCACTTATGTGATGATGCGTGAAGCCGCCAAGCGCGGCCACCAATTGTTTCATTGTTTCAGCCAAGATTTGCATGTGGCGCAGGGTTTGGTGCAAACCACGGCGCGCGCGTTTAATTTCTTGGGCGCAAAAGACGACCATGACCATGCTTGGTTTGAGTTACAGGCCGCTACTACCGTGGCTTTGAAAGACTTTGGCGCGGTCATCATGCGCACCGACCCGCCGTTTAACATGCAGTATTTGTATGCGACGCAATTGTTGACCATGGCGGCCGAACAAGGCGCGAGCGTGCTTAACAGCGGGCAGGCGATGCGCGACTTCAATGAAAAATTGGCGATTTTGAATTTCAGCCAATTCACCGCACCGACCTTGGTCACCACCAGCGATGTGCAAGTGCGGGCATTTTTGGCCGAGCATGGCGACATCATTGTGAAACCTTTGGATGGCATGGGCGGCATGGGTATTTTCCGTTTGCGTCCTGACGACGCCAACATCGGCTCGATTTTGGAAACCTTGATGCTCAACAATACCCGCACCATCATGGCGCAGCGCTACATCCCTGAAATTGTGCATGGCGACAAACGTGTGTTGGTCATCAATGGCAAACCGTTGCCTTATGCCTTGGCACGCATTCCGCAAAACGGTGAAACCCGTGGCAATTTGGCTGCCGGTGGCAAAGGCGTGGCGCAAGCCATGAGTGCACGTGATGTGGAAATCGCTGAAACATTGGCACCTGAATTGATGCGCCGCGGCATCGTGTTGGCGGGTTTGGACATCATCGGCGATTGCTTGACCGAGGTGAATGTGACCAGTCCGACTGGTTTCCAAGAAATCATGAAGCAAACCGGTTTGGATGTGGCGGCTTTGTTTATGGATGCGGTTGAGGAACATGCGGTATGAGTACAGAGCCTACAGAAGAATACGCCCAAGCGATTAAAGGCAAAACCGGCCTGAAACGCATCATCAATGCCTGTGGCTATTCCAAAGATGGCTTACAGGCCGCTTATGAAGAACAAGGTTTTCGGCAATTGATTTGGCTCAATACCGTCCTGATTGTGTTGCTGTTATGTTTGGATTTTGGTGTGACCACCAAAATGGTGTTATTGGCTGCCTCATTTTTGACCTTGATTGTGGAATTGTTCAATACCGCCATCGAGGCTGCAGTAGACCATACCTCTTTAGCCCGTCATGAATTGGCCAAGCGTGCCAAAGACACTGCTTCGGCGGCGCAAACCTTGGCTTTGACCTTGTTATCAGCCTTATGGTTGCTGGCATTGTGGCGTGATTATATTGCGATGTGGTTTTGAATGTTTTGATTTTGAAAGTTGAATGATATGTTGAAGTCTTTGAGTATCTTGGCTTTAATGGCACTGTCGACCAGTGCTTTGGCCGATATCCATGCCTCACAAGCATGGTCACGTTTTACCGCCCCGAGTGTGCCTACTGGCGTGGTATTTATGCAATTGCACAATGCTGGTCCACAAGCCGATGCCTTGGTCAGTGCTTCATCGCCGGTGGCGAAGAAAGTGGAAATCCACAACCACATCAATGACAAAGGCGTGATGCGCATGCGCCAAGTGGCCAAAGTCGATGTGCCAGCAGGTCAAAGCGTGAGCCTGCAACCGGGCGGCTACCATGTGATGCTCATCGGCCTGAAAAAGCCATTGAAATTAAACGATACCTTCCCTGTGACCTTGAAATACCAATCGGGTAAAACCCAAAAAATCACCGCCACCGTTAACAATGGCGTGGGTGAACAAGAGCACCATATGAATCACTGATCTTGTTGATTAGCGCATTTGAGATTGGTGAGTGTCTGCTTAAGTGCCTAAGCTACCATCAAAAACATCCACTGCTTGGGCGGTGGATGTTTTTTTGTAGACATGTTTTGAATGATCAAGTGTGCATCACATTGTGTACAACCCATCCACAGCAAATGCTGATTATGTTCATTTGTTAACCCTCCTCTCTGTCAATGTATTCCAATCACCGCTAATTCGCCTTTGAATTTCCTGACGATTAACTCAAAAAACTGCCGTTAGTCGGATGAATCAGTGTTGAAATCCCAGAGCTTGATTTAAGTCATGTCGAGTTAATGTTCGCAATAGATATACTCTAAATAAAAAGTATACATCGGCATCAAAATTTTCAGTTTTACCTGCTCAATAATCAATAAAACCATATGCCATATTGAATAAATGGCGAAGGAAAGTCATGAACAAAATTTACACTCTTTCCATCACATCACTGTCCGTATTGATGGTATTTACAGCGACCAGCAGCTTGGCCAATACCACGTTTACACCGATTCCGTTTCAGGTTTTGAATTCCAATGAAAGCAAGGCCAAGCCCAATGTCTTATTTGTCATTGATAATTCGGGCAGTATGTGGGCAATACCAGAAAGCCCAACCACCGGTTCTTACAGTTATATGTGTGCCAATCGCTTTGACTACATTGCCCAAGCGGCTTTGTACGGAACTACAAACAGTTCCATTTGCAGACAATTTTGTGAAGGTTTGACCGCAGCCCAATTATCAAGTTTACCGGCTACCCATACGTGTCGATCGTCACAACCGCGCAGTCGTATGGACATGGTCAAAAATGTCATTACCAATATCGTTTCTGATCCCAATATCAAAGATTCGATGCGTTGGGGCATCAGTTACTTGAACTATAATTCTTGGAGCAATATTAACAAATACAGACAATATTCAAGTGCCACCTCGCCAACGACACAATTCATTTCGGGTGGGCCAACGTATTTTAGAAACCAAGCGGTTGATGTCAATGTCGGAGATAACACTGCCAATGCAGTATTGGCTTCTATCGGTACACGTTCATACAACCTGAACTATACGCCTACCGCAACCTCACTGGCCAGTTGGCAAGACTTTAACTTCAATAATGTCGGCGTGGCTCCTGGGGATGGTACTCCGTACACAGAGCGCTTTAAAAATATCGTTCTGGCCAATTACATTAATGGCAATGCCATACAATATCGGTGTCAGAAAAACTATGTCATTGCTTTGTCGGACGGTGAACCGAATGGCTCCATGAATGCCTCTAATTTGCCTGCCACTTTTAGAAATACGGCGAATGTGAATGGTACCAACGTAACTTACAATCAATGGGCCAGTAATTTTAGTGGGCCTTACGGCTTGGGCTATCTGTCTAGCCAATTTGCCAGTACCGATTTGAAAACTTCAGGCGTGGACAATGAGGGCGGCAGTTGGAATGACCCGAAATTTAATGAGGGAAAGCAAAGCATTACCACATTCACGGTGAACTTTGGTCTGCAAAATTCGGGCTCAAACGACATCGAAGCCTATTTGCGCAATGGTGCTCAAGGCGATGGTGCTGAGTATTTTCAGGCCAATAATGAGGCCGAATTAAAAAATGCGTTTAACAAAATTTTCACTGGCATTGACTCGAGCAAAGGCTTATCGACGACCACACCTGCGGTTTCTAGCAGCGCCACTTCGTTGACATATGCCACTTTAAACACGGCCAACTGGAGTAGCCAAATTCGATTGGCGGTTTTAGACAGTAATGGCAATCCTAAGACCGATGCATCCGGTAATACTGTTTATCAATCGGTCAGTGTTCCAGCATTACAGCCGGGCAATAACGGTCGTCGTTTATTGTTGACCACCAAAGAAGGCCGGACTTATTTTGACAATGAATCGGGTTTGTCAGGTTTGATTCCAAATATTGATCAATTGAATGCTGTATTGAACATTGTCCCCATTGCCAGTCAAAAAGCCAATGCTTGGAAAAAGACGTATATGCCGTGGTTGATACGTTCTAGCAGCCAAACCGATGCCGCCATCAATACTTTGGGCAGTGCCACTTATGGTTTAAGTTATCGTGACCGCTTGGAGGATGCGCAAGATGCCAGTGAGCGCTTTATGGGCGATATTTTAGGTGGTTCCATAGTCAATATGGGGCCTAAAGTCGCTGCAATTGGCAATCGTGAAAAGTTTATGGTTGCTGCAGCCAACGATGGCATGTTCCATTTTTTCAAGGCCAAAAGCCAAGCTAATGGCGCTGATGCCAGTGCAGCCTCATTTATTCCGTATGAATTAAAATTGAATTACTTACCAGGCGCGTTTGAAGCCGACTCAAATGATGGGGTATCGGATACTTTGCTGAAGAAAATCCGCTTAACCATGAACCCATCGTACGGTAAAGACAATGATCACCCGCACCAGTATTTGATTAATGGTGGCATGCAATACGCGATTACCGATAAAGGCAGAAAAAATGGCCAACAGATTTTTGCCGTGGGCAGTTTGGGACAGGGCAGCCGTGGTGCGTATGCATTCAACGTAGGCGGGCAAAAGCGTTCTTCAGGGGATGACATTGCGTTGGAACACGACAATCAAAACAAATGGATGGAAGAGGTGCCTTTATGGGAAACCAATAATAGTACAGTAGGGAATGCGAAAAATGGCTCATCTGATTTGGGTTATCTCGTGGGTGAAGGTCCTGCGATTGCCAGATTGGCGAAAGTCTATAATGTGGTGGATGCGGTCACTGGTAAGCAAGAAATCAGTATCGCCAACAATGTCATTTATGCCAGTTTGGTACCAGATGGCATGGAGAGCAGTGCCATCCCACGCAACAATTACAAACCGTCGTTGTATGTGTACGATGTCTTGGGCCAAGACGTCGCGCGTGGCATTGATTTAAGCTCAAATGACATGGGTTTTAATGCTGCTAATATAGGCAAATTGCAGCAAGTCATTTCCTATACTGGGGGCAGTTGGGACAATGGCGCCAGTAGAAAAGGTTTATCTTCGCCCTTAGCAGTCGACAGTAATTTAGATGGCATTACCGATATGGCTTATGCAGGCGATATGGATGGCAATCTGTACCGTTTTGATTTCAGGGGGACGCCGAATCAATGGAATGCACAATTGCTCTACCGTGGTTCGGCCAGTCAACCCATCATTGCCAAGCCGGTGGTGTACCGAATTTCCAATAACCGTTTGGTGGTGATGGTTGGGACAGGAACAGATGTGTTTAATGCCGATTTGGATAACAAAACCACACAGTCATTTATTGCGGTATACGATGACATCAATGACAATCAGCGCACCATCACCAACGCGAAGACCAAGGCAAATTTACTGGAACAAAAATTTGAAACCACTAAGAATGTCAATGGTGACACATTGCGTTACTCATCGTCTCATGCTTTTGATGATGCCCAACATGCGGGCTGGTACATCAATTTGCACGCAGGTGGGGCTTTGACTGGGGAGAGAGTCATTAATCAGGCGGTAATCCGTGGCTTTAATGTGTATTTTACCAGTAGGATTTACAATAAATCAGCGGCGGATACCAAAGCTGTGTGCCAATCCACATCGGCTTCAGGCAACAGTTTTGTGAATGGGTTTAATGCGGTTTCCGGAAAAGCGCCTGCAAATGATAAAGGCAACAGCTTCTTTGCCACGCAAATTGGCAGTGACAATTTGTATTCTTCATTCTCGATGTCTGGCATTGCATCAGGATTGGCCGTTAGCAATATTACTGGGCTGAATACCAGCATCCACGGCAATATCACCAATGGTGAATTTGATGCGATTGGTGGCGGTGGTAACAAATTAATCTGTGATGGGGAACAAGGCTGCGGCACTATCAAGCTTTCTCAAAATAACATTTGTATTGATGGCAAGGAATGGATGTATGTGGTCAGCTCTGGCAATCAAATCAAGAAAGTAGAAACCGGCAATAGTTGCATTAAGCTGGACAGCAGGGCTTACAAACGCCTGTCTTGGCGAGAAATTTTCTAAGTTAAGATGAAGCCATACTCAGCCCCTCATGGAGGGGCTTTTTTGTTTTTGTGGTATGTGCTTGGTTGCAATACCAATGTGACTCTATGCAAAACTGCATCATGAGGCAACTTTTATTATGCAAGGTTGAATTGCATTGAAAACATTAAAAAACCGCTATTCAATCAAGAATAGCGGCCTGTAATTTTAATAACGCTGCCAGATGTTTACGAACTGACTGACTCACTGTGTTCGCGATTGGGAATGATGAGGTTCAAGATGATGGCTAATACTGCGCACAAACCGACACCGGCAAAGCTGAAGCTGCCGATTTTCACCAACATACCGCCCACACCTGTGGTCAACACGGTGCTGACGATGACCAGATTTTTCGGGTTCATCAAGTCGACTTTGGCATCAATCAAGGTTTTCAAGCCCAAAGATGCAATCGTACCAAACAGCAAAATCATGATGCCACCCATTACTGGCATCGGAATCGAGCCCAGTAAGGCATTGAATTTGCCAAAAAAGGCCATGAAAATGGCAAAAATCGCTGCCCAAGTCATGATGACAGGATTGCCGTTTTTGGTAATCATCACCGCACCAGTCACTTCACCATAAGTGGTCACTGGTGGGCCACCAATCAAACCAGCGAAACACACACCCAAGCCGTCGCCGGCCAAGGTTTTGTGCAAACCTGGGGTTTGGGTATAGTCTTTACCGGTGACTTTGCCTATGGCCATGATGCCGCCGATGTGTTCAATCGCAGGGGCAATCGCCACTGGCAACATGAACAAAGCCGCGTGCCAATTGATTTCTGGGGTGTGAAATTGCGGAATGGCAAACAAGGGTGCATTAATCAATTTGGCGGTATCGACCAAACCCATCATCAAGGCCAACACATAACCTGCGGCCACGCCGATTAAAATCGGCACCAAACGCATCATGCCTTTGGCAAACACCGTCACCATCATGGTGACGAAAAAGGTGAAGCCGGCCAAAATCAACGATTTTGGATAATCCATCACTTGCTGGCCACCGGCTTGGCCCATGGCCATTTGGCAAGCAACCACTGCCACAGACAAACCAATCACCATGATGACTGGGCCGATGACCACCGGTGGCAACAATTTGTTTACCGCTTCAATGCCGCCAAAACGAATCATCAAAGCAAACACAAAATACATAAAACCGGCACAAAACAGACCGAACATGGTCGCGCCCATACCCCAAGTTTGGTTGGCATAGATGATGGGAGCGATAAAGGCGAACGATGAGCCCAAAAAAACCGGTACTTGTTGTTTGGTAACCAATTGAAACAACAAAGTACCGACACCGGCACCGAGTAAAGCCATGGCTGGATTCAAACCCGTGAGTAAGGGAACCAAGACCAAGGCGCCGAAGGCGACAAATAATATTTGTGCGCCTGAAACAGCCAATTTGAGCTGATGCATGACGACGAGTCCTTAATGGAAAATGTAAAACAATGTAGCGTAAAAGAGTTAAGAAATTTTAACGTGGCGAATTATCGCAGCTTTTGAGTCGCAATACAGCTAGCAATTGCACAAAAAAGCGGCCTGAATGGTTTACAGGCCGCTTAGATTGAGAGAGGTGGCTACTTGGATGAGCCGCCAATTTTGCTTTCTTTGCCTGACAGCAGGTTTTGGATATTGCTTTTGTGGCGGTACAACACCAAAATGGAAATCACCAAGACCGCCCAACACCAACTGGCTTCATCGATGAAATACCAAGCCAACACAGGGCTTAATACCGTGGCGACCAAAGCGGCCAAAGACGAGATTTTCAAACCAAAAGCCATGATGAGCCAGACGATAGTACAAATCAAAGCCACTGGCCAAGACAAGGCAAACAACACGCCCACCGCCGTGGCCACGCCTTTACCGCCTTTGAAGCCGAAAAACACCGGCCACATGTGGCCGACCAATACCGCCACTGCCACCCAAGCTACAGTCACCTCGGTGATGTTGCCCGCGTCTAATAAGCATTTGGCAATCAGCACCGCCACCAAGCCTTTTAAGGCATCGCCCAAGAGCGTCAAGATTGCGGCTTTCTTTTTACCACTGCGCAACACATTGGTGGCACCGGGGTTGCCAGAGCCGTAACTGCGCGGATCGGCCATGCCCATGGCTTTGGAGACAATCACCGCAAAAGACAGTGAACCCAGCAAATAAGCCACCACGACCACCAAAATATCTACTATACCCATCGCTTTTTCATTAAAATGCCAAAACGAAAATTTTACGCGGAGAAAGTGCTGGGCACAATGGATATCATCTTTTTAAATGGCATGGCAGTGGAAACCTTGGTGGGTGTGTACGACTGGGAGCGCCAACACAGCCAAACCCTGTATTTGGATTTGCAAGTGGGCATCGCCGCCAACAGCCAACGCAACGATGATTTGAGCCGAACGCTGTCGTATGCCGACATAGCGCAGATAGTGCGCACCGAGATGGCGGCACAATCGTTTCAACTATTGGAAAGCGTCGGCGAGCACATTGCGCAAGTGTTATTGCAGCAAGCAGGGGTGTTGCAAGTGAGCATCAAAGTGATGAAACCGGGCATATTGCCAGGTGTGCGCGAAGTGGGCATCCACATTACCCGCACGCAAACAAGCGGCCTGTAAATCATTTTTCGCGTTCTTTGGGCAAGATAAACCATGCCCAAATACAGCTGATGAGGATTTGGATTAGGAAGATGATGGCGAGCAATTGCAACAATTCCATGCCCGTCCAACCGAATTTAATCGGCTCATACAAGATGGCAACGCCTTCGGTGGCCAGCACCGCAATGGTGGCTATCCACAAACACCACGTACACAACACCAAAAACAACTCTTTGAATTTCATGCGTGTGGGCAAAATGGAAATCTTATTGATGACCATTTTGTCTTCCCAAGAACGGCGCTTAATGGTGTGCAGCCGCGTGATGCGTCGTTTTGAGCGGCTGCGCATCAGCGTATCCCCCGATCGGGGCTGGTCCACACCGCCAATTTGTCTTTGTCACGCGTGATGGCTTTGGGGATGCCCAAAATCAGCGTTAAGGCATTCAACACCCAATAAATGTACGGATACCAAATGCTGGAAATGAAATAACGCTTTAAATGGTGTTCGTAATGGCTGTCTATGTACAGGCTCACCGCCATTTGCAAACAGAAGATGGCAATCAGGAAAAAGCTGCTCAAGACCAAAAACGGGTAGTAATTGCCATAGTCTTGTACCAAGCTGATGCCTGCTAAGATGGTCAATAAAGCCAAAGAGTACGCCCACAAGGCCGAAATAATGTACTCGATGTACAAATGCCACATCTTGCGGTTGTTCCAAGTGAAGACTTGGCGGAAGTATTTGATGAACACTTCGGCGCCGCCTTGTGCCCAGCGCAAACGCTGTTTGTACAGGCCGCGTACGGTTTCTGGCATCAATACCCAACACAAGGCGCGCGGCTCGTAACCGATGCGATTGCCTTGGACTTGTAGCTTCCAGCTGATGTCTATGTCTTCGGTAATCATGTCTTTGCTCCAACCACCAACTTGCAATAAGGCATCGCGCCGAAACGCACACACCACGCCCGAGACGGTGAAAATCGAGCCCAAGGTCGATTGTGAGCGTTTGATCAAGCCGATGATGGAACTGAATTCGGCCACTTGCAAACGACCAAGCAAGGTAGAGCGGTTGCGCACGCGGGGATTGCCGGTTACCGCCACAAATTCAGGGTTGTGTTCCAGTGCATGCACCAAATAATCGATGGCATCCATGTCCAAAATCGAATCGCCATCGATGCACACCACGTATTTGCCGCGCGCGTATTTCAACACCTGATTCAGTGCCGTGGCTTTGCCGCTGTTTTTTTGGTAGTAAGCGTAAATATTGTTGTGCGCTTGCGACCAGCGTTTGATGTATTTGGCGGTGTCGTCTTTGCTGCCATCGTTGACCAAAATGATTTCCAAATTGGGATAATTGCTTTTGAGCAGAAACGGCAACGACTCGTCGATGTTGTCGGCCTCGTTATAGCAAGGCACGAGCAAACTCACCAACGGTGGGTTGGTGCGGTATTTGTAATTGGGATAATCGGCATATTTGCTGCCACGGCTGAGTTTTTCTTGCTTCAGAAAATACACCAAACCGGTGCTGCCCCAATACACCGCCATGACGGCGGGGTAGAGGAAGACAAATAGGCCGAGGTAATCAATCAATTGGTTCATATCAGTTTTTGGGTGCCGCGGCCGCGGAAAAATGCGGCCTGATTAATGGCATGTTTGGTTGTTGTTTGGCCAAATCGTCGGGGTAATAGCCAAAGTGGTACACCCCTTGGCGGCGCAACAAATCAAACCACTGGTTAAGCTCGGTTTCGGGTATCGCTTGTTGGGTCTTCCAATTGCGTGATTGCAATTCAAATACCAATTTGGGGTTGTTTTTGGCAACATCGGCTTTTTGCAGCAATTGTTGTAGCCATGCTTGTGCGGCTTTGGCATCGATGTTGTGCTCCGCTTCCATATACGGCATGGCCATGATGGCGGTGCGGTCGTAATGCGCCAAGAACGTGGTGTAATCTTGCGCAAACCACTGTTTGGCTTTGGGATTGAGGATGACTTGGGCGTAAATATTGCGCGCCGTCATCAATTTGGCATTGCCGCGGTAGCTGTATTCGGAAATGGTTTTTTCCAAGTGTTTGGTGAACTGCATCAAGTATTGGCTTTTGGCCTCGGCTTCTTGGTCCAAAGTGGCATCATCGCGTTTGCCGCTGATGGGGCCTTCGTAATCGGTCAAAAACGCATCGTCGTGAAATAAAATGCCATTGAATTTGCTGTGAAAACTCAAATCGGCATAAATATCTTCAATGATTTTCTGGTTGGTGGGGTTGTATGGATTGAGGCGCAAATAGTGCTCGGCATTGGCTTTGCCCGTGCGCACATCTTTGACGTAGTCGGCATTGGGCCCCAAGTCAAACGCCATCACTGGCATCCATGCAAATACCTTCACATTGGCGCGCGTCATCAATTGCCACGCGATTTGACCAAACAAGTCCTTTTTGACCGGCAAATGGCGGTTAGGGAAATACAGCTTTTCAGCCACACCATTGCCATCTTCATCGGCATAAGCCTGCAAATACACGGTGGTGGCGCCCGATTGGTAGACGCGTTCGATTAAGGTGTCGATGTTTTTGGCCATTTGTTTGGCATCGCTGTCGTAGACATAGTCCAAGTCCACATGCATCACACGCTCAATGTTTTTATTGCGCAAACGCCCACCCAAATATTCAGACAGGGTTTCCAAATAGGTTTCTTCTTCGATCAAAAAGCGCCCAACCTCATCTGAGGTCAATTTGGGATTGACGCGCTCATCGTGCAAGGTGAAATGGTGGTTATAGCCTAAGCGGTGGGCGATTTGCCAAGCGTGGTCGTTGAATTGCCCATATGGCCACACCAAAATATCAGGGAATTTGCCGGTGTGTTGCTGGATGCGTTCACCTGAAAGCTTAAAGTCGGCCTGTAAACGTTGGTTATAGCTACTGGGGCTTTCGTATTGACCGTTTTGGTATTGCGCTGAAAACACCGCTGGATAGAGGCTGCCACCGGGGTTGGCCTTGATGGCGCGGTGCATATTGTGGGTGTGAGAGGCGATTTCCACCAAACCGCTGTCACTCATTTCCTTGATTTGTGGCCAAGTCACAAAAGCATTGCGGGCGATGCTGCTGTCACCAAACACCACCATGCTGTTCGGTGCTTGGTCTATTAAGGACGTGACCACAGCAAAGACCGCAGGGTAGTGGTATTCCTGCAGCAAAGGATAGACGATGCGGTAAAAGCTCTCATAACCATCGTCGAAAGTCAGCAATACCGCCTTGTCTGGCAAAGTCTTTTTACCTGTTTGTGAATCGATGATGTCTTGCCAACTGACCACGCTGTAACCATTGTTGCGCAACCAATTGAAATGCGAAATCAGCGTTTTTTTGGATATGGTTTGTGGATAATACGTCTTTAGAATCTCGCTTTTAACGGTTTTTGGGTCGCTTTTGACCTGACGGTACATGGGGCCGTTTTCATCGACCACATCGTGGTAGGCCAAAGTGCCGTATTGGTTGTTTTTTGCCCACGTCAGCGGTGCACACACCACCAAGAGGCTCAATAGCAGTAGGTGGCAAAGGCGATGGACTATGGGTACAGACTTTATGGTTATGGTCATGGCAGACTCACTTAAAATTTAATGCTGGCATTGAGGCCAATAAAATTGCTGTATTCAGGATTGCCATCGTAGATAGAGCGTTTGCGTCCTACCGAATAGCCGATGCCATAGGCGTCATGGATGTCCCAGTTATGGCCATAGCGCAGCAACCATGTGTCTTCGGCGGCTTGATTTTTCTGGTAATAGCGGCCTATGCCTGCGGTCAATTGCTGCGTGAACTGCACATCGTGATCGAGAAAATGGCGGTATTGCGCCGTGAATTCGGTAGAGAAAGAATGCGCTTGCTCGGGGTTGTAATACGCGGCCGAAGCGGTAGGGCGGTTTTTTTGCCAATCGATGCGGCTGTAGTTTTTGAGGCTGAAACGGTCGCGCTGCCACAGCGTGCTGCTGACATAGGCATAGGCTTCGCGGCGCAAATTGCCATCGTCCAAATCATTGACCGACACACCGAGCCCAGCATCAACATCGGCGCTGAGGTGGAAATTGGCATTGGCAATGGCCGCATCGGCATATACGTCTTTTTCCAAGGCGCGCAATGGTGTGGTTTCACTGTTTTTTTGCACTTCCAAGCCGGCTTTAAACCATTGGTTAAACTGGTGGTTCACCGACGCATGCAGATACGGTTTTTGATTCAATTCAGTGCCATGACCGGCAGCGATGTCGACTTGTGTGGGGTAGAAATTCAATTCAGCACCGACACCGACACGTTGCATGCGCAAAGTGTCTTTGCCATACGGTGAGGTTTCGACTTCATGTTCGACATAAGCGCGGTGACCGTCTTGGCTGCGCGCGCTGAACAATTGGCTGTTGATGCTCCACTCATGTTGTTGCTGAGGCGGCGAGGTGGTGTCTGACCAGCTGCTTTGCACATTCAATTGAGGAGCGGCCTGTAAATCCAAACGCTTGAGCAAATCTTGCTTGCTGGCCGAGTAATCGGGCAATAAGTCTATGCTGGCATGGGCACTGCGGTAATCGCCTTGGTCGAGAAACACCGTGGCACGGTTCACTTGTAGGCCAACACGTTCATCGGGGTGGATGTAATACGCCGCCTCATCATAAGCTGCCAACGCATCATCAGGAAAACCTTGCCAGCGACGCAAATCGCCTTTTAAACGCAGCGCATTGGTGTCCGCCGGTGCCACATCCAAACGCGCTTTGACCATGCGATTGGCCTTGCGGTGGTGGCCATCCCAATCGTTTAAACGGATGTCCCAAAATTCGCGCTCGGTGGCGTAAGCATTGGGGATGCGGTAATTGTGGGTGAAGTCGTTGCGCTTGGGCGCGATGCTCCAGTTTTGCCGCGAGGCTTGGGCTTTGCTCATATAGCCCATGTCGGAATAGGCCGAAATGATGTTGTCGTGCATCTCATCCGTTAATTGCTCGGTTGGGATGCTGGCGAGCACTGCTAATGCGGCTTTGGGCTGTTTGTTGCTGAGCAAGGCATCGGCATACATGGCCTTGGTTTCCACCGCGATATTGGGCTCTAGGGTTTGCAATTGCTGGTAGGCAGCGATGCCGTCTTGTGGGCGATTCAAACGCACGGCCGCATCCAATTGTGAGGCCAGACCTGACTTTTGCAATTCCACATTGTCAGGATGGGCGGCGAGCAAGGCCAGCAAACGCTCATTGGCGGTGTTTAAGTTTTGGGTATTGTCGGCAGTGGTGGTTTGGGTGGTGGCGATGATTTCTTGTTGCTCGGCCAAATCCAGCCACAGCGCATCGTTGCCACCAAACAATTGTGGGTATTGTTGTAACAATTCGCGCTGTTTGGCGAAGCGTTTTTGCTTGGCGGCAGCGCGGTAATCGGCTTTGATGCGCTCATTATCAGACACAACGGACGCATTGTTAAAATCGCGTTTAAACACTTGGCGGTAATACTGTTGTGCGTCTTGCGCAGAGGCATCGTTGCCAAATTGCTTGAGATAGGCATGGCCTTGAGTAAGAGCGCTGTCTTGCGCACGTTGGTCTATCGCTGTCAGCCACAAACCCAATCGGCCATCTTGTTGGCTGGCGCGGGTTTTGGTCGTGCTTAAGGCTTGGTAATACGTCTGTGCTTGCTCGTATTGGCCTATATTGCGTGCGGCTTTGGCGATGTATTGCCATTCTTGTGGGGTAAACGCCTTGATGGCACTGCGTGCGGCTTGGTCACTGATGCCTATGTAATTTTCTTGCGCATACATGCCCGCGACCGTGGTCGCAGGGATGACGATGGGCTCAACCACATGTTCGGCTGAGACTTGTTCAGGCTGATTCACCGGGACGACGGTATTGCCGGCTTCAACAAGCTCCTCAGCCTGCGCCAAGGCAGACAGCGTCAGCAAGTTGACCAATACCCATGCAGAGGTTTTCACCATGATGCCTTCATTCATACAAACATAGGCACAGCCAAGCAATCTTTGTACCGTCTGTGTATGGATATGGATTAAAAAATCTCGTTTTAATGTGAATCAGCTGTTGATTTACAGCTGGGTAATGCGGTTTTTAAGATGATTTGAACAAATCTTTTTAAAATGTTGATCATGAGCAAGTACAGCTGTTGTTGGCTTAATCTTGCGCACAGTAAGATTTACAGGCCGCATGTTTGTCTTGCTAATGTCTTGATTCAAAAATACCATTTTTAATTGGATTGTATGTTTGGCCAGTGCTACATTCATTCAAATGTTTCTGTAGAGCAATATTCTGTCATATAAACTTCAAATAACTTACATAGCACTGTCATAAAGTTTGCTTATTCTGCGCCGTATTCGATACCCACAGGCAGCTCAGTATGCAGGCAATACACATTCGCGGTTTAAACAAATTTTACGGCCGCAAACAAGTCTTATTCGACATCGCTTTGGACTTCCCACAAGCGCAAATGGTCGCTTTAATCGGCCCATCTGGTTCAGGAAAATCGACCCTGCTGCGTCACATCAATGGTTTGAACGTGGCCGCAAGCGGTGAAATCCACATCAATGGCGAGCCCTTATTTCAACAAGGCCGTTTAAACCGCCAAGTGCGTGCCCAGCGCAGCAAAATAGGCTACATCTTCCAACAATTCAATTTGGTCAACCGCTTAAGCGTGCTCGACAACGTCTTGATTGGTGCTTTGGGGCGCATCCCCAAGTGGCGCGCTTATTTGCGCCATTTCACCCAAGAAGAAAAGCAACAGGCATTTGATTGCTTGGCACGCGTGGGTTTGAGCGAGTTTGTGCACCAACGCGCCTCACAACTGTCGGGTGGCCAACAACAGCGCGTGGCCATCGCCAAAATCTTGATGCAGCAAGCCGACATCATCTTGGCGGACGAACCGATTGCGTCACTAGACCCAGAGTCGGCCAAAAGCGTGATGAACACCTTACAAAGCATCCACCAACAAGATGGCAAAACCGTCATCGTCACCTTGCACCAAGTCGATTATGCCCGCCGCTATTGCCCGCGTACCGTGGCTTTGAAGCAAGGCGTGGTGCAATTTGATGGTGCCACCAGCACTTTGAGCGATGGTTTTTTAAACCAGTTGTATGGCAGCGAATTGCGGCCTGAAGACACGGTGGTGACATCGGTGACACCAGTGTTGAATCCGACGCTGGCAGCCGTTACCCAATAACCAGTTTTAACTACGCATTAAACAGATGTCATTCTTACTTTCAAGGAAGCAACATGGATTTCAATGGTTTTCACAGTCTTAAAAAATGGGCGTGTGTGTCTATCGCCAGCATGGGTTTGGTCGCGTGTTCCGGTGGCGGTGCGGACAGCAAAAGCGCCGCTGCTTCAGACAATAAGGCCACGGCGGGTGTAGAAAACACCGCCAGCAATGAGGCGCAAACCATCAATTTCGGCATCATCAATACCGAGTCGTCGCAAAACCTTAAAACCAATTGGGACCCATTCTTGGCTGACATGTCCAAGAAAACCGGCCTGAACATCAAGCCTTTCTTTGCTTCCGATTACGCCGGCGTGATCCAGGCGATGCGCTTTAAAAAAGTGGATTTGGCTTGGTATGGCAACAAATCGGCGATGGAGGCGGTAGACCGCGCCGACGGTGAGGTATTCGCGCAAACCATTAACAACGATGGCACCACCGGCTATTACAGCTTGATGATTGTCAACGCCGACAGCCCATACAACACCGAACAAGATGTGTTGAAAGACGCGGGCAAATTGACTTTTGCCAATGGCGATCCGAATTCGACTTCGGGCAATTTGGTGCCGGGCTATTACGTGTTTGCCAAAAACAATGTCGATGCCAACAAAATCTTCAAACGCACCTTGAATGCCAACCACGAAAGCAATGCGATGGCGGTGGCGAACAAACAAGTGGATGTGGGCACGTTCAATACCGAGAACTGGGCGATGATGGAAAAGAAAAATCCTGAAATCATCAAAAAACTCAAAATCGTGTGGCAATCGCCAGAAATCCCATCCGATCCATTGGTATGGCGCAAAGACTTGGACGATGCCAGCAAGCAAAAAATCAAAACCTTCTTGATGACGTATGGCAGCACGCCGGAAGAAAAAGCGGTGTTGGATGCCTTGGGTTGGAGCAAATTCCGCGAATCGAACAATGATCAATTGAAACCGATACGTGAATTGGAAGACTTCAAGAAACAAGCCGCTGCCAAAGCCGCATAAACACTTCGTGTTTGTTTACAGGACGCATTATTGATGAATCAAGTGTATGTCCCGCCGCGCAGCGGCGGATTGAAAAAATGGTTAAACCTGATGGGGTGGGGGCTGTTGCTGGCGGTGTTGTCGTTGGCATGGCAAGGCAGTGAAATGGCACCGATAAAGTTGGTGCGTGACTCCGGCAATATGTGGACGCTGATTACCGACTTTTTCCCTCCCGATTTTAAAGAGTGGCGCAGTTATCTGGACGAGATGCTGATCACCATTTACATCGGCATTTGGGGCACTTTACTGGCGATTGTCTGTGCCATTCCCTTGGGTTTGATGTGTGCTGAGAACATTGCACCGAAATGGATGCAAATCATCACCAAACGCTGCATGGATGCGCTGCGTTCCATCAATGAAATGGTGTTCGCGATGATTTTCGTTGCCGCCGTGGGTTTGGGGCCGTTTCCGGGGGTGTTGGCCTTGTTCTTACACAGTACCGGCTGTTTGGCGAAGCTGTTTGCCGAGGCGGTAGAGGCGATAGAACCAGGGCCTGTAGAAGGTGTGCGCGCCACTGGCGCCGACAAAATCGGTGAAATTTTATACGGGGTCATCCCACAGGTCTTGCCTTTGTGGATTTCCTATTCTTTGTACCGCTTTGAATCGAATGTACGCTCTGCCACGGTGGTGGGCATGGTCGGTGCGGGTGGTATCGGTGTGTTGTTGTGGGAAAGCATCCGCGGTTTCGACTTCCCTGCAACCTGCGCCATCATGTTAATCATCATCGTCACAGTCACTGTGATTGATGCCTTGTCGCAAATCTTACGCAAGCGTTTTATTTGAAAGAGTGTCATGTATTTATCTGAAAACATGGTGTGGCCAAGTGATGCCACCGCATTGCGCCAAATGTGTTTACAAGTATTGGCCCACCAAGCGGGCGAGCTTGGTGCCTACCAAACCCAACTGCAACAAACCGAGTACGAATGGATACGCCGCCCCGAAGTGGGCATGGTGATGGTGCACGGTCGCACTGAGGGCAGCGGCACGCCGTTTGCCATGGGCGAGACCACCGTTAGCCGCTGTGTGTTGCGCCTGAAAAGCGGCGAAACCGGTTTTGGCTATGTGTTGGGTCGCAACAAATTACAGGCCGAGTTGATCGCCTTGGCCGATGCCCATTTGCAAACCGAACAGCAAGACTATTGGTTGGAACACATTATTAAGCCCTTGGCACAAGCGTGGAAACAAGCGCAGGCCGATCACAGCGCCAAAGTGGCGTCTAGCCGTGTCGATTTCTTCACCATGGTCAGAGGATAAGACTGATGCAAAACCAATTGATAGCAGGTTTTCAACAGCCAGTGGCCGATGCCCAAACTGTGTTTCGCGCTGCTTTGAGCGCGATGAGCGAACCGGGTTTGCCGCAAACCTTGCCATTTCTACAGCCACTAGAGGGTTTACAGGCCGCTACTTGGTCTTTGCTGCAAACCTTGCTCGATGCCGATGTCAGCGTTCACATCATTGAAGCGTATTTAAACGAGGCCGTGCACAGCAATGTGGTGTTTCACACTGGAGCTGCGATTATCAGCGACAAAACCCAAGCCGATTTCATCGTTTGTGATTTGGACAGCGCTTTGCAATGGGATTGGCGCGCCTTGAAACGCGGCACCGAGCGTTCGCCTGAGTTGGCTACGACATTAATCATCCAATTGGATGACTTGGCTGGCAGCGCCGCCAGTGTGTGGCAAGGGCCGGGCATAGACGGACAACGCCCAATGCACACTTCTTTAAGCAAGGCTTTTTGGCTCA
The DNA here is from genome assembly GCF_001457815.1 of Vitreoscilla massiliensis. Lineage (GTDB taxonomy): Bacteria > Pseudomonadota > Gammaproteobacteria > Burkholderiales > Neisseriaceae > Vitreoscilla > Vitreoscilla massiliensis. Next base: position 609,039 of record NZ_LN898221.1, on the reverse strand, counting down.
AACGCGCTGCGGCCTTGGCGTTTCCTTTGGGTGTGGATGTGATGTTGGTGGCAGGGCAAGAAATCATCGGCTTGCCACGCACCACCCAAGTGCAATTTGAACCTGTAACCGAACAAGGAGCGGCCTCATGTATGTAGCCGTCAAAGGTGGCGAACAAGCCATACGCAATGCCCACCAATTATTGGCCGAATACCGCCGTGGCGACACCGCGATTGCCGACATCAGTGTGGCGCAAATCCAGCAACAAATGCCGTTGGCCTTGGCACGGGTGATGAGCGAAGGCTCGCTTTACGATGAAGAATTGGCCGCATTGGCGGTGAAACAAGCCGCCGGTGACATCACCGAAGCCATCTTCTTATTGCGCGCTTACCGCACCACCTTGCCACGCTTTGGCGATGCCGAACCATTGGATACCGCCGAAATGTTGCTCAGCCGCCGCATTTCCGCCATCTACAAAGACTTGCCGGGCGGACAATTGTTAGGCCCTACCTTCGATTACACCCACCGTTTATTGGATTTTGCCTTGTTGGCAGAGGGTGAAACAGGCATAGACAAGCGGCCTGTAAACTTGGAACAGCGCCAAAACGAGGCTTGTCCACATGTGATGCGCATCTTGGAACAAGAAGGCTTGATGACGCCGCCTGAATCTCACGATGGCAGCCACAGCGACATCACCCGCGCCGCGGTGCAATTTCCAACTGGCCGCTCAGAGCGCTTGCAATTGTTGGCGCGCGGCGATGAGGGTTTCTTATTGTCTTTGGCTTATTCCACCCAGCGCGGCTATGGTCGCAACCACCCGTTTGTCGGCGAAATCCGCATTGGTGAGGTGGAAGTGGCGTTCACACCACCAGAATTGGGCTTTGAAATCGTGCTCGGTGGCATAGAGGTGAGCGAGTGCGAGATGGTGACGCAGTTTGTCGAAGAAGCAGGGCAAGACGAGGTGGTGTTTACGCGCGGTTATGGTTTGGCTTTTGGTCAGGCCGAGCGCAAAACCATGGCCATGGCCTTGATGGACCGGGCTTTGTGTGCCGATGAGTATGGTGAAGAAATCACCTCACCGGCGCAACAGCAAGAATTTGTATTGGCGCATTGTGACAATGTCGAGGCCGCAGGCTTTGTGTCACATCTGAAATTGCCGCATTACGTCGATTTCCAATCCGAATTGGAATTGATACGCAAAATCCGCCGTGACCAAGCGGGCGTAAGCCACGCTGATGAAGACGCCAACGAGGTAGAACCTGCATGAATGCCCACACAAACAGACAAGACTATAACTTCGCCTATTTGGATGAACAAACCAAACGCATGATCCGCCGCGGCTTGCTCAAAGCCGTCGCCATCCCCGGTTACCAAGTGCCGTTTGGCGGCCGTGAAATGCCGCTGCCTTATGGTTGGGGTACTGGTGGCATCCAAGTGACCGCCAGCATTTTGGGTGCAGACGATGTGCTCAAGGTGATAGACCAAGGCGCCGACGACACCACCAATGCCGTGTCCATCCGCCAGTTTTTTGCCAAGACTGCCAACGTCGCCACCACCACGCATACCAGTGAAGCGACGGTGATACAAACTCGTCACCGCATTCCTGAGCAGCCGCTGACGGCCGGCCAAATCATGGTGTATCAAGTGCCGATTCCTGAGCCGCTGCGCTTTATCGAGCCATCGGAAACGGAAACGCAAACCATGCACGCCTTAAAAGACTATGGCGTCATCAACATCAAGCTGTATGAAGACATCGCCCGTTTTGGTCACATCGCCACCAGTTATGCCTATCCGGTGCGTGTGAACGAGCATTACATCATGGATCCGTCACCGATACCGAAATTCGACAATCCCAAACTCAACCAAAGCCCAGCTTTGATGCTGTTTGGTGCCGGCCGTGAGAAGCGTTTGTACGCCTTGCCGCCGTTTACCGAGGTGGTGAGCTTGGATTTTGAAGACCATCCGTTTGATGTGCAGCGCTGGGATGCGTGTTGCATGTTGTGTGGCGCCGACCACACTTATTTGGACGAAGTGGTGATAGATGACGCCGGTCAACGCATGTTTGTATGTTCCGACACCGATTACTGCGAATCACAGTTACAACAGAAAGAAACAGCATGAACATCAGTGTGGACAGCATGAAGCACAGCCCAAGCGCACCTTGGGCACAAAAACTGGCCGACATTCAGCCCTTATTGCAAGTGCGCGGCCTGACCAAATTGTACGGCCCCGAGCAAGGCTGCCAAAAAGTCGATTTTGATTTGTATCCCGGCGAGGTGTTGGGCATTGTCGGCGAATCTGGTTCGGGCAAATCGACCTTATTGTCTTTGCTTTCAGGCCGCGTCTTGCCCGATGGTGGCGAGTTGATTTACATCCGCGGCGATGGTGAACAAGTCGAAGTCTACGACAGCAGCGAGGCCGAGCGCCGCCAATTGCTGCGCACCGAATGGGGGTTTGTCGAGCAACACGCCCGCGATGGCTTGCGCATGGATGTGTCGGCAGGGGCGAACATTGCCGAACGCTTGATGGCACAAGGTGTGCGCCATTATGGCTATTTGCACGACAGCGCCGCCGAGTGGCTGACGCAAGTGGAAATCGACGCCAGTCGCATCAACGATTTGCCGCGCACGTTTTCAGGCGGCATGCAGCAACGCTTGCAAATCGCCCGCAACCTGATTTCCAAGCCGCGTTTGGTGTTTATGGATGAACCGACCAGTTCTTTGGATGTGTCGGTACAGGCCAAATTACTGGATTTGATTCGTTCTTTGGTGCGCAAATACCAATTGTCCATCATCTTGGTCACGCACGATTTGGCGGTGGCGCGTTTGCTTGCCGACCGTTTGTTGGTGATGCAGCGCTCGCACGTGGTTGAAAGCGGCCTCACCGACCAAATCCTCGACGACCCGCAACACCCGTACACACAATTATTGGTTTCTTCGATATTACAGGCTTAAAACGAGAGAGTGATGATGACTGCCACACGCATACAAGCTCGCAGCTTGAACAAGCAATTTACCTTGCACCACCAAAACGGGGTGCAATTGGATGTGTTAACCGATTTGAATTTTGATGCCCAAAGCGGCGAGTGTTTGATTTTTTCAGGCCGCTCAGGCAGTGGCAAATCGACTTTATTGAAAATGATATACGGCAATTACTTGGCCACTTCCGGCTCATTGCAGGTCAAACATGGCGATGAGTGGGTGGAAATGGTCGCTGCCGCACCGCGCAGCGTGGTGGAATTGCGCCGCCACAGTATCGGCTATGTCAGCCAGTTTTTGAAAACCATTCCGCGTGTGTCGACCTTGAATTTGGTGATGGAGCCGGCGTTGGAACGTGGTTGGAGCGCAGAGCAAGCACGAGCACGTGCCGAAGAATTGCTCAGCCGTTTGAACATCCCTGAGCGCTTGTGGCATTTGGCGCCGAGTACCTTCTCAGGCGGCGAACAACAGCGCGTCAACATTGCCCGTGGCTTTATGGTGGCATGGCCGGTGCTGTTATTAGACGAACCGACCGCCTCTTTGGACGAAACCAACCGCGCCGTGGTGGTGGAATTGATGCAAGAAGCCAAAGCCGCTGGTGCGGCGATGGTGGGCATCTTCCACGATGCCGAAGTGCGCCAAAAAATCGGCGACAAACAATTCAATGTCAGTGCCAATGAGGTATCGAATCATGTCCAATGAAATCATTTTGAACAATGTGCGCATGGTCACTGCCGATGAGGTGGTGTTGGGATCGATGTTGATTGCTGATGGTGTGATTAAGTCTATGGACACGCAAGCATCGACTTTGCCGCAAGCGCAAGATTTATACGGCGATTATCTGATACCGGGGCTGGTGGAATTGCACACCGACAATTTGGAAAAATTCATGAACCCGCGCCCCGGTGTGGATTGGCCGTCTATGTCGGCGATCGTCGGTCACGACAACCAAGTCATTTCCTCAGGCATCACCACCGTGTTTGATGCCTTGTCGGTGGGCGACATCAGTCCCAAAGGCGACCGCTTGGCCAATTTACTGCCCATGCTCGATGCCATTACCCACAGCCAACAACAAGGTCTGACCCGCGCCGAGCACAAAGTGCATTTGCGCTGCGAAGTGGCGCACCCGAAAACGCATGAGCGCTTTATGGAGCTGAATGACAATGAGTTTGTCGGTTTGGTGTCCATCATGGACCATTCACCAGGGCAACGTCAGTTCGCGCAATTGGACAAATACCGCGAGTATTACCAAGGCAAATACGGCATGAATGCGGCACAAATGGACGAATTTGCCGAAAAGCAAATCCGCCATGCCGAGACTTACAGCCAACCCAATCGCCTGTCGATTAGCGAGCATTGCCGCAATAAGGGCTTGGCCTTGGCCAGCCACGACGATGCCACTGCTGCGCATGTGGACGAATCGCACGCTTTGGGCATGGAGATTGCCGAATTTCCTACCACCGAAGAAGCGGCGCGTTTGTCGCACCAAAAAGGCTTGAAAGTGTTGATGGGCGCACCGAATGTGGTGCGCGGCGGTTCCCATTCGGGCAATATCTCGGCGCATTTCTTGGCACAATTGGGTTTGTTGGATATTTTGTCCAGTGATTACTACCCAAGCAGCTTGTTACAGGCCGCTTTCATGCTCACGCAAGAACACATAGGCTATAGCTTGCCGCAAGCCATCCGCACCGTCAGCAAGAATCCGGCCGAATCGGTGCATTTGCACGACCGTGGCGAAATCGCCATCGGCAAAATCGCCGATTTGGTGCAGGTCAAACACAGCGTCTTGCCGATGGTGCAGCAAGTGTGGAAGCAAGGAAAGCGGGTATTTTGATGTTTACAGGCCGCTTGATTTATTTAATGGGGCCTTCGGGGGCCGGCAAAGACAGTTTGATTGCCTTGATTAAGCACAAGGCCGAGCTGCCTTTGCTGTTGCCCACGCGCTACATCACCCGACCCGTGGACGCTACAGAATTGGAACAACATGTGTATGTGGCGCCGGAGGCGTTTGCGGCAGCCGAAGCAGCAGGCGAATTTGCCTGCGCTTGGTATGCCAATGGGCTGGCTTACGGCTTGGGCCAAGAGGTGTATGCGGGTTTGGAGCAGGGTAAGATGGTGTTGGTTAACGGTTCACGCGCGCATTACAAAGCCTTGCCAGAAGGTTTACAGGCCGCATCCATACCGGTGTATTTGCATGTGGGCAGCGAGGTGCAAACCCAACGCTTATTGCAACGGGGGCGCGAAAACAGCGAACAAGTGGCAGAACGGGTCGCGCGTTCGCAGGCCTTGGCGCAAGCCTTGCCAGCGGGCTGCATCAAGCTCAATGCCGAACAGGCTTTGGAGCAAGTGTATGCGGATTTCAAACAACAAGTGTGGCAAACGGAGCAGCTGAAGTGGGCATGCAACTGACTTTATTGGGCACGGGCGATGCGGCGCAAATTCCGGTGTATGGCTGCGATTGCAGCGTCTGCACCCATGCCCGCGCCAGCACTGCGTTTCGGCGTCTGCCTTGTTCGGCAGTATTGGAAATGGGCAGCAAAAAAATGCTCATCGACAGCGGCATTGCCGATTTGGCCGAGCGCTTTCCCGCTGGCAGCATAGACCATGTGTTGCAAACGCATTACCACGCCGACCATGTGCAAGGCTTGTTGCATCTGCGTTGGGGCAAGGGCGCGACCATACCCGTTAGCGGCCCCAAAGACGAGCACGGCTTTGCCGACTTGTTCAAACACCCAGGCATTTTTGATTTTTCGCACACGCTAGCACACGGTGATACATGGCAATGGCAAGGTATCAGCATTACCGCTTTGAGTTTGAACCATTCCAAGCCGACTTTGGGCTATGTGTTTGCCACTGAAAAATCACGGGTGGCATATTTGACCGATACGGTGGGCTTGCCCGATGCGAGTTTGGCTTATTTGGCGGGGCTGCGTTTGAATTGCCTCATCATTGACTGCGCTCATCCGCCGCAAACCGAAACACCGCGCAACCACAATGATTTCAATTTGGTGCGCTATTTGGTCGGTTTGCTGCGCTGCGATGAGGTTATTCTTACCCACATCGGCCACGAGATGGATGCGTGGGCGGAGCAACACAGTGCTGAGGTGGTGGCGCCATTTGTGTTGGCACGCGATGGCATGCAGCGTTGTTTTGAATGAGTTTTAAGTACTGAGCATCGTTATCAATGTTACAGGCCGCATGGTATCTCTCCAATGCGGCCTGTAAACATGGCTGGCTTGTATCAACAGTGTAAGCAGACTATTTGCACACCGCACGCACACAAAAATCGGCGATGGTGGTGGCCACGCGGTGTTTGTCATGCGTGGTTGGCGTGGTCGGGGCAATTGGGCTGATGACGGCTTCGGTCATCGCGCCGACCACACAGGCCGCCGCCGTTTCCACATCCTCAATTTCAAATTCCTGATTCGCTACGCCGGTATTCAAAATGTCTTTAAACACGTTGGCAAAGCGCTGTTTGCACAATATGCGCTCGGCTTCGACTTGTGGGTCTACCGGTTCGGCCATAAACGCATACGCCAATTGTGGCCCGGTTAAAGCACGGCGCACGAAGGCTGTGACTGCCGCGTGCAAATTGTCTTGCGCGCTTTCAGGCCGCTGGGCGATGGCATGCAAAATAATGATTTCATTGCTGACCGCATCGGTTAGAATCTCCACCATCAATTGGGTTTTATTGGAAAAATAGCGGTAAATCAAGCCAGTAGAAACACCTGCGGCCTCGGCGATGGTGACCATTTGCGCTTCTTTAAATCCCCCAGCAGCAATCAGACTGCGCGCTGCTTGAAAAATGGTGTGTCGGTTTTGCTCCATCCGAGCTTGCATCATCGTTGAGCGTTTGTAAGTGGTGGCCATGGTTTCAAACTTTCAGTAATACGTCGTATTGGGTTGCTTTGTGAATTTTAAATCATTTTATGAATTATTGTTCACTTTTTAAAAAAATCGTTGTATAGTCCATTGTAAACGAGTTTGGCAAACCCAAGAACCACATAAAATCAGAGCAATCTAGGAGAGAACCCCATGAACATACAAACCATAGACTTCGGCTTAGGTGAAGACATCAACATGTTGCGCGATGCGGTGCAAGATTTCGCCAGCAATGAAATCGCGCCACGCGCAGCCAAAATAGATGAAGAAAACGAATTCCCAGCCGATTTGTGGCGCAAATTTGGCGACATGGGTTTGCTCGGTGTGACTGTGGGCGAAGAATACGGCGGCAGCAATATGGGCTATGTGGCACACATGGTGGCGATGGAAGAGATTTCGCGTGCGTCGGCGTCTGTGGGTTTGTCTTACGGTGCCCATTCCAATTTGTGTGTGAACCAAATCAACCGCAATGGCAATGCCGAACAAAAACAACGCTTCTTGCCTAAATTGGTATCCGGTGAATTTGTCGGTGCTTTGGCCATGTCTGAGCCTAATGCCGGTTCTGATGTGGTGAGCATGCAATTGAAAGCCGAGAAAAAAGGCGACCGTTATGTGCTCAATGGTTCAAAAATGTGGATTACCAATGGTGGTGATGCCGATGTGATGGTGGTGTATGCCAAAACCGACCCTGCAGCCGGCCCGAAAGGCATTACCGCATTCTTGGTGGAAAAAGGCATGAAAGGCTTTGGCCACGGCAACCATTTGGACAAATTGGGCATGCGCGGCTCCAATACCTACCCGATTTTCTTTGACGATGTGGAAGTGCCAGAAGAAAACATCATGGGCGGCGTTGGCAATGGTGTGAAAGTATTGATGTCGGGTTTGGATTATGAACGTGCGGTATTGAGTGCCGGTCCTTTGGGCATCATGGATGCGTGTATGGACGTGGTGGTGCCGTATTTGCACGACCGCAAACAATTTGGTCAAGCCATCGGTGAATTCCAATTGATGCAAGGCAAATTGGCAGACATGTATTCTACTTGGTTGGCCTGTAAAGCCTTGGTTTACACCGTGGGCAAGGCGTGTGACCAAGCCGATCATGCGCGTTCATTGCGCAAAGACGCCGCCAGCGCCATTTTGTACGCAGCAGAAAAAGCCACTTGGATGGCAGGCGAAGCGATACAAACCTTGGGTGGCAACGGTTACATCAATGAATTCCCTACAGGCCGCTTGTGGCGCGATGCCAAATTGTATGAAATCGGCGCCGGCACTTCTGAAATCCGCCGCATGTTGATTGGTCGCGAGTTGTTCAACGAAACCGCGTAATTGGGAGCCACACACATGACGCAAATCATTTCAAAAATCAATACCCGCAGCGAAGAGTTCAAACAAAATGCCGCGTCCATGCAAGCGCAATTGGCCGATTTGCATCAGGTGACCGATACCATCCATCAAGGTGGTGGTGAGGCGGCCCGCGCCAAACACGAAGGCCGTGGCAAATTGTTTGCCCGCGATCGCATCGACAGCCTCATCGACCGTGGCAGCAATTTCTTGGAAATTGGCCAATTGGCGGCGTGGAATATGTACAGCGGCGACATCGCATCCGCTGGCGTGGTCACGGGCATAGGCCAAATTCAAGGCCAACAATGCGTGATCGTGGCCAACGATGCCACCGTTAAAGGCGGCACGTATTACCCGATGACGGTGAAAAAACACCTGCGTGCACAAGAAATTGCCGAGCAAAACCATTTACCATGCGTGTATTTGGTTGATTCAGGCGGTGCATTCTTGCCGTTACAGGACGAGGTCTTCCCAGACCGCGACCATTTTGGCCGCATTTTTTACAACCAAGCACAAATGTCGGCCAAAGGCATTCCGCAAGTGGCGGTGGTGATGGGCAGTTGTACTGCTGGTGGTGCGTATGTGCCGGCGATGTCGGACGAAACCGTGATTGTGCGCAACCAAGGCACCATTTTCTTGGGTGGCCCACCATTGGTGAAAGCGGCAACCGGTGAAGTGGTGTCGGCAGAAGATTTGGGCGGTGGCGATGTGCACACGCGCATTTCCGGTGTGGCCGATTATTTGGCCGAAAACGACCGCCATGCCTTGGGTTTGGCCCGCAACATCGTCAGCAACCTCAATCGCAAAAAACAAGTCGATGTGACTTTAACCGAGGTCGAAGAGCCGGTTTACGCTGCCGAAGAATTGTATGGCATCGTGCCAACCGACACGCGCAAACCATATGATGTGCGCGAAATCATCGCCCGCATCGTCGATGGTTCCAAATTTGACGAATTTAAAGCCCGTTTTGGCACGACTTTGATTTGTGGTTTTGCGCGTTTGTACGGCATGCCGGTTGGCATCATCGCCAACAATGGCATTTTGTTCTCAGAATCGGCGCAAAAAGGCGCGCATTTCATTGAATTGTGCTGCCAACGCAATATCCCGATTTTGTTCTTGCAAAACATCACTGGCTTTATGGTCGGTCGCAAATACGAAAACGAAGGCATCGCCCGCAATGGCGCCAAATTGGTGATGGCGGTGGCGACAGCCAAAGTGCCTAAGATTACCTTGGTTATCGGTGGTTCGTTTGGCGCGGGTAACTATGGCATGTGTGGCCGCGCTTATTCGCCACGCTTCTTGTGGACATGGCCTAACTCACGCATTTCGGTGATGGGCGGCGAACAAGCGGCAAGCGTGTTGTCGACCTTGAAACGCGATGGCATCGAGGCCAAAGGCGGCGAATGGAGCGCAGAAGAAGAAGACGCATTCAAACAACCGATACGCGAACAATACGAGCGCCAAGGCCATCCTTATTATGCATCGGCACGCTTGTGGGACGATGGCGTCATCGACCCAGCACAAAGCCGTCGCGTTTTGGGTTTGAGCCTGTCGGCAGCCTTGAATGCACCAACCGAAGCCACGCATTTTGGCGTGTTCCGCATGTAAGTGAAGCACAATAAAGGAGAACATCATGAGTGAAACTTACATCAGTGTGGAGCAACAAGGCGCGGTGGCCACGGTGTGGCTAGAGCGGCCTGAAGTGCACAATGCTTTTAATGCGGCCTTAATTGAACAATTGAAACAGTGTTTTATCGGCCTGAACCAACGTGACGATGTGCGCGTGGTGGTGTTGGCAGGGCGCGGCAAGAGTTTTTCCGCTGGCGCCGACTTGAATTGGATGAAAGCAGCCGGCGCGGCCTCAGAAGCAGAAAACCAAGCCGATGCGCAACAATTGGCCGACATGTTGTATGCCTTGGCCACCTTGAAACAGCCAACGATAGCCCGCGTGCAAGGTGCGGCGATGGGCGGCGGCATGGGTTTGGCAGCGACGTGTGACATTTGCATCGCTGGCGACAAAGCCATGTTTGCCACTTCGGAAGTGCGTTTGGGTTTGGCACCGTCGACCATTAGCCCGTATGTGATCCGTGCCATAGGCGAGCGCCAAGCGCAGCGTTATTTCTTGACTGCCGAGCGCATCAGCGCTGCCAAAGCGGTAGAAATCGGTTTGGCGCATGAGGTGGTGGGCATGGACGATTTGGATGCGAAAGTTGCAGAAATCGTCGCTGCCTTGTTATTGGGTGGTCCTACGGCGCAACAAGCGTCAAAAGAATTGATTGCTTTGGTAGCCAAACGCGACAACACGCCTGAGCTGCGCAGCGAAACCGCTGCCCACATTGCCAGCGTGCGCGCCGGACAAGAAGCCAAAGAAGGTTTGAGCGCGTTTTTGGAAAAACGCGCCGCCGCTTGGTGCTCAACCGCTACCTCATCTTAACCACGAAGGATATGCCATGTTTCAAAAGATTTTGATTGCCAATCGTGGTGAGATTGCTTGCCGCGTGATTCGTACCGCCAAAAAACTCGGGGTGAAAACCGTGGCGGTGTATTCCGATGCCGATGCCAATGCGCAACACGTGTTACAGGCCGATGAAGCTGTGTACATCGGTGCTGCACCGGCGCGTGAAAGCTATTTACAGGCCGATAAGATCATCGCGGCCTGTAAACAAACCGGTGCACAAGCGGTGCATCCGGGTTATGGATTCTTGTCTGAGAATGAAGGTTTTGCCGAAGCCTGTCGTGCCAACAACATTGTGTTTATTGGCCCGCCAGTGGAAGCCATCCGTGCGATGGGTTTGAAAGCCACGTCCAAAGCCTTGATGGAAAAAGCGGCAGTGCCGTTGACCCCTGGCTACCATGGCGACAACCAAGACCCAGCATTCTTACACCAAGAAGCCGACAAAATCGGTTATCCAGTGTTGATTAAAGCCAGCGCCGGCGGTGGTGGTAAGGGCATGAGTTTGGTGGAGAAAAGCGAGGATTTCCAAGCCTCGTTGGCCTCATGCAAACGCGAAGCCAAGTCCAGCTTTGGCAACGACGATGTGTTAATCGAAAAATACATCACCCGTCCACGCCATGTGGAAGTGCAGGTGTTTGGTGACACCCACGGCAATTACGTGCATTTGTTTGAACGCGATTGTTCGGTACAGCGCCGCCACCAAAAAGTTTTGGAAGAAGCGCCAGCGCCAAACGTGCCTGAGCATTATTTGACCCAAATGCGCGAAGCGGCCATCAATGCAGCGCGTGCGGTAGGTTATGTCGGTGCCGGTACGGTGGAATTCATTGCCCAACAAAGCGGCGAATTCTACTTCATGGAAATGAACACGCGTTTGCAAGTGGAACACCCTGTGACCGAGATGATTACCGGTCAAGACTTGGTGGAATGGCAATTGCGCGTCGCCTCTGGTGAAGCCTTGCCCAAGCAACAACACGAATTGGCGGTGCACGGCCATGCAATGGAAGCGCGCATCTATGCCGAAGACCCAGACAAAGGCTTTTTGCCTTCTATCGGCAAAATCGCCTACATGCACCAACCGCAAACCTCGGCAGTGGTACGTGTCGACAGCGGCGTGATCATGGGCGACACCATCAGCTCGTATTACGACCCGATGATTGCCAAACTGATTGTTTGGGGCGAAGACCGCGCTACCGCTTTGCAACGCATGTACGATGCTTTGGGCGAATTCAATGTGTTGGGCTTGGGCAATAATGTCGGTTTCTTGCGCCGCTTGGCCAGCAATCCTGCTTTTGCCAATACCGAACTCGATACCGGTTTGATAGAAAAACAACACGATTTGCTGTTCCCAGCGCCAGCGCCTGTGCCGGCCAATATTGTGTTGATGGCGGCTTTGGCCTTGTCTTTGGAAGGCAAACAAGCCAGCAGCGAGCACAGCAGCAGCAGCGCCGAGCCGCATTCACCATGGTACAAAACCGATGGCTGGCGTTTGAACGCGGCCGGTCGCCAAATTCTGAATGTCAAACACGCCGGGCAAGAGCACAGCGTGGCGGTGGAATTTGCCGGTGATGTGGGCTACAAATTGGCTTACCAAGGGCAAGAGCATGTGGCCAAAGTGGCTTTATTGGATACAGGCCGCTTGCGCGTGGCCATTGATGGCTACCAAACCCAAGTGCGCCATGTGTTTGCCAACAACCAATTGTCTTTGTTTGTCGATGGTGACACTTACACGTTTGAGTATGTGAACCCGTATGTGTCAGAAGTGAGCAGCGGCGACGAAGGCGGCCAATTGCGTGCACCGATGCCAGGTACGGTGGTGCAAGTGATGGTGGAAGCCGGTCAAAGCGTCAAAAAAGGCCAAGCCTTGCTGATTTTGGAAGCGATGAAAATGGAACACACCATTACTGCGCCTAACGATGGCGTGGTCAAAGAAGTGTTGTTTGGCGTGGCAGACCAAGTGGGCGATGGCGATGAGTTGTTGAAACTCGAAGCGGCAGAGTGAAAGGACGACGATGAATTATCCTCAAAAAGTGCGCATCGTTGAAGTGGGCCCGCGCGATGGTTTGCAAAACGAAAAACAAGCGATAGACACCGCCACCAAGGTGGAATTGATTGCGCGTTTGGGCGCAAGCGGCCTGAAAACCATCGAAGCGACCGCGTTTGTGTCGCCGAAATGGGTGCCGCAAATGGCCGACAACAGTGAGGTGATGCGCCAAATCGAGCGCATTGCTGGCATCCACTATCCGGTGCTTACGCCTAACATGAAAGGTTTGGAGGCGGCTTTGGAAGTGGGCGTGACTGAAGTGGCGGTGTTTGCCGCGGCTTCGGAAGCGTTTTCACAGAAAAACATCAATTGCAGCATAGAAGAGTCGATTGAACGCTTTGTGCCAGTCATTGAAACCGCGCGAGAGCACGGTGTGCAAGTGCGTGGCTATGTGTCGACGGTATTGGGTTGCCCGTACCAAGGCGAGGTGCCGCCTGAAAAAGTGGCACAAGTGGCGCAGACTTTGTATGACTTGGGCTGTTACGAGATTTCTTTGGGCGACACCATCGGTGTGGGCACGCCGCTGAAAACCCAAGCCATGTTGGAAGTGGTGGCGGCGGCGGTGCCGATGGAACACCTTGCTGGCCATTTTCACAATACCTATGGCATGGCCATCGCCAATATTTTCGCGGCCTTGCAATTGGGCATGAGCGTGTTTGATGCGTCAGTGTCGGGCTTGGGCGGTTGTCCTTATGCCCAAGGCGCCAGCGGCAATGTTGCCACCGAAGACGTGGTGTATTTGCTGCATGGCATGGGTATCGAAACCGAAGTGAATTTGCAGTCATTGGTGGCCACTGCGCATTGGATCAGCGACCAACTCGGTCGCAGTCCTGCTTCCAATGTGGCCAAAGCGATTGCGGCCTGAAACCCATCCACCTGTAAAAATAACAACGAAACAGACATACAAAGGAATCAACATGACCGCATTGAGTTATGTAAGTGGAGCCAGTGAGAAACCCTTAATCGGCCTGACTTTGGGTCAACAATTCGACCAAGCCTGTGCCCAATATGGCGAGCGCGATGCTTTGGTGTCGTGTGCGCAAGGCATACGTTTGACCTACGCGCAAATGCAGCAACAAGTGAATGCTGTGGCCTGTTCTTTATTGCGTTTGGGTTTTAAAACCGGCGATCGCTTGGGCATCTGGTCGCCCAATTGCGCCGAATGGACGTTGACCCAATTTGCCGCCCACAAGACCGGCATCATCTTGGTGAACATGAACCCATCTTACCGCCGCACCGAATTGGATTATGCAGTCAACAAAGTGTCGTGCCGCGGTTTGATTATGGCCACCAGCTTTAAAGACAGCGATTACGAAGCGATGTTGGGTGATTTGGTGCCGGAATTGGCCAATCATACCCAAGGTGAGGAATTACAGGCCGCTCGTGCGCCGAGTTTGCGCCATGTGATTCGCATCGATGGCCCCGCCAGCCGTGGCATGTTGGGTTTTGCCGATTTGTTGGTAGAGCCTACGCTGACCGAATTGGTGCGTTTGGAAGAAATCGGTGCCGAATTGCAATTTGACCAACCGGTGAACATCCAATTTACCTCAGGCACCACCGGCAATCCCAAAGGCACGATGCTGACCCACCACAACATCTTGAACAATGGCTATTTCATCGGTGAAACGATGAAGTTTACCGAGCAAGACAAGGTGTGCATCTCCGTGCCTTTGTTCCACTGTTTTGGCATGGTCATCGGCAATTTGGCCTGTGTGACCCACGGCTCGACCATGGTCTATCCATCGTTGGTGTTCAATCCGCTTGAGAGCTTGCAAGCGATACACAATGAGAAATGCACCGCCGCTTATGGCGTGCCGACCATGTTCATCGCCATGTTAGAACACCCGCAATTCGCCGATTTTGACATGTCGCACTTGCGCACCGGCGTGATGGCAGGCACCACTTGCCCAGCCGAGGTGATGAAGCAGGTGATGAGCAAGATGAACATGAGCGAAGTGACCATATGCTATGGCATGACCGAAACTTCGCCAGTGTCGCTGCAATCGCATACCGACGATGCGTTTGACAAGAAAGTGAACACTGTTGGCCGCATCCACCCGCATTTGGAAGTGAAAATTGTCGACCCATTCGGCGCCATCGTGCCGCGTGGTGAGTCGGGTGAATTGTGCACCCGTGGTTACTCAGTAATGCTTGGTTATTGGGAAGACGAGGCCAAAACGCGCGAGTCTATTGATGCCGCAGGCTGGATGCACACCGGCGACTTGGCCATTATGGACGATGAGGGCTTTGTGCAAATCAGCGGTCGCATCAAAGACTTGGTCATCCGTGGCGGTGAAAACCTGTTCCCGCGCGAGATCGAGGAATTTTTGTACACTCATCCTGAAATCATGGACGTGCAAGTCATCGGCGTGCCCGACGACAAATACGGCGAGGAATTGTGTGCATGGATCATCTTGCGCCCGGGCAAAGAAGTCAGCGAACAAGACATTCGCAATTTCTGCGACGGTGAAATCTCGCGCCAAAAAATCCCACGCTACATCAAATTCGTGACCGAATTCCCGATGACCGGCAGTGGCAAGGTGCAGAAATTCAAAATGCGCGAAATGATGCAAGAGCAAATCAAATCTTAATTGCGTGGTGTGTGTCGTTTCAATGCGGCCTGTAAATGTTTACAGGCCGCATTTTTATGGGTGAGTCAGATAGAAATGATGGCTTAAATCAGTCTGTAAGCCATTGCTGACTGTGTGCCCAAGCAATGGCATTAGTGAGTCAAAGTACCGAGATTCAAACTGCGTGAAATGATACAAGTGCAACTCAAATCTTGAGTAGGTGTGATGCGCAGTTAAATACGGCCTGTAAGTGTTTACAGGCCGCTGTTTATCATCTGACTCATATTGAAACCATTGTTTTATCAGCATAAGTGCGTTTATGATGAGCGTATTGGCTGGGTGCTCAGGAGACGGCGATGAAACCAATTTGGATGGCGTGTGTGTGGGCGGTGTGGGTATGGTTGTGTGGGCCATTGGCGGCGGCGGAAGGGGTGTGTCCGCCGGGGCAATACCCTGTGGGTGGGCAAGGCGTGGTCGGTTGTGCGCCGATACCGGGCTATGGTGGCTCGGGTGGTTACAGTGACGATTATACCGCGCCGACTTTGCGCGATGTGACCATGCCTGCCAAACCGACCACGCCCGACCCCAATCATCCGTGGGGTGCGGTGTCGATAGACGAAGACAGCATGGTCATTGCCCATGTGTTCAATCAAAACACCAAAGGCGCGGCAATGTCGCGTGCCATGGCCGAATGCCAGCGCAAAGGTGGGCAAAACTGTGGCTTTTTGATGCAACACCAATATGCGTGTGTGGTGGTATCCAAACCGGCCGACCCGGCCATGCGCAGCTATGATTTTTCAATCATGCCTGCTGACACTTTAGAGGTGGCGGCGCGCGAGGGCAATAAGGCGTGTCAAGGCTATAACCAAGGTGCGGCGTGCCATGTCATTTACCAAGCGTGTGAAAAACCGCATTCCTGATGGGCATCGTAGATAACACTGCGGCCTGTAAACCTTGTTAGGGGTTTACAGGCCGCTTGTTATCATGGTTTAAGCGCTTTTGTTCACCATCCCCAATAACACATGCAGCGGATGTTGCTCGGCAAAACGCTGTTGCAATACCTGCATCACACGCATGGTGCGTGCTGGTTTGTTGGCCGTGCCTTGCCATGATTGCAACAAGGCGCGCATCAAGCGGCGGGTGGAGCTGGACAAGGCGGTATCATCTTGCAGGCTTTGTTGCAAGCACACAATCAACTCGATTTTGCCCAAATGGTTGAGGATTTCGTCGGCCAAGACGGGATTGGACTGCGCGTGTTTGTCATTGAGGCGCTGCGCGCGCAGCAAGCTGTGGATGAGGCGGTTGCGCTTGGCCAATAAATCGCTGTTGGCCGCGGCGGGCACACACAAACGGCGGGTTTCATAGCGCACCATGGTCAACAAGTGTTGCAAACGCTTGGCAGGATGGGCAGGGAAGATGAAGCGGTAAGCCAATAAGGCAATGGCAGGCCCCATCACCACCGACAGCGCATTGCCGACACTTTGCGCAAAGCTGATGTGCACGGGAAAGCTCGGTTGCAACAAAATCAGCATCACCATGATGTAATCGAAAGAGGCGAGCATGGTGCGTTTGTACGCATACATCAGCACGCAACTGGCCATAAATGGCAACATCCACCACACCATTTGCCAACTGCTGTGCGCCAGCGGCCATGCCAACCACATGCAAACCAAGGCGGCACACGCGCCCATCGCTTGTCCCCAAGTGACAAAGCGCATAAACCACGCCGGATTTTCAAACGAGGCAAATATCGACAGCATTACCGATAAGCCCAGCAGCATAAACGGCATAAAGCCCCAACCGGTGTACAACCACAACAAACCCACCACACTCAACACGCTGAACGAGCGCACAAACGTGTGCAGGGCACCGAGCCAATTGCGGTGCAAACGCACGGGGTGAGGGTGGTGGTGATGGGACACCTCACGCTGCTCACGGCCGTGGGCGAAGCTGTGCAAAGCGTTTAATAAGGCGTTTAACAAGCTCAGCAGGCTTTGTTGCTCAGTGGACAATGTCTTGCCATCAAGGTGATTTAATACTGGAATGGCTGCCTTGTCTTCTTGCAATGCGGGCAATAATGCCCTCAATGCGGCCTGTAAATCAGGGTTTAAATCCAACACGAGGTATTGTTGCAAAAATAAGCTCAGATTGAGCTGTGCCAACAACACCTGCCGCGCTTGCTGCACCCGTTGGCGCGCTTGCAGCGAACCGATGGCGTGCATGTCCAAGCCCTCGTCCAATAAGGCGATTTTTTGCAGCAAATGGCTGGTATGGGCTTGCGTGGGGATATCTGTTGGAGTGGCGTGTTGAAGCAAGGTGTGGATGCAATCGGCGCTGCTGGTGCGCAATTGTTGCAGCAAGGTGTGTGGGCGTTTGGGGGTGAAGTAGTAACACAAGACCATCGCCAATACCACGCCCACGGCGATGGTCAAAAAGCGGTCCAAACCCAAGAGCAACACGCGCTCAGGGTGGGCGGTCGACAATAAGGCCACCATGGCGGCGGAATAGCCGGCCAAGATGGTGCCGTAAGCGACCATGCCGCGTTGCAACATGCCTATGCCGCTGCACACGCCCACCCACAAAGCCAAACCCAATACCAAAACCAACGGATGCCATTGCGAGGCATACATCAAGGCCACGCCGACGATGATGCCGCTGACGGTGCCGAGCAAACGCCACAGCCCTTTTTCCAATAAGTGTTCACGCATCGGTTGCGCAGTGGCCCAGACGGTCATGGCCGACCATTGTGGGTGTTCCAAACCCAGTGCTTGGGCGATGACGATGGCGATAAAAGCAACGATGGCGGTTTGCAACGCAAAGCGCAGGCGCGGGCGGTCAAAGCCGCAGCGTTCGAGCGTGGACAACAGTGATGGCAGAAGTGGGGAGGTAACAGACATGAAAGCTTAGGGCTAAAGTACAGATATTAACATTTTCAATGCCCTGATGAACAGAGTATTTTACCGAATAGGTGTTATGAATGATTTAAATGGTAATGAATGAGATGACTTAAAATAGGCTTCGTTTCCATGCGTTAGGCTAGGCAAGATGTCATACACATTGATGGATGTTTGATAGACGCAGTCCTAGCTAGCGTAGTTACAGGCCGCTTATTGGATACACACCCAGAATTCTGGGCATGTTTAAATAAGCGGCCTGTAAGCGTTTGAAACCATTTTGGTATCAGACCTTGTCAATCATCGGCCAAGCTCGATTCTTGCTTGGGGTCGGCGAAAATATAGGCATTGCCGAGTGTGTCCACCACATAAGCCGTGCCCATATTGCGCATCCGCCATTCCCATTGCCCATAGCGCGTTTTAAACGTGCCATCGGCCGTGCATGGGCCATGCAAAAAATAATCGTGCTCTTGCCGCGACGTAATCAACACCGCGCGTTTGAAAAACGCTTGTACGTCGGCGCGGCTGGGTTTGAAATAAGCACATTCGGGCGCCACCTTGGTATCTGGCGCCTGAATGGTGATGTCACTGATGGCACCCAGCGGTGACGCCAGTACCAAACTCGGTAACAGCGACAATAACCATAAGCTATGCTTCATGTCGTTTCTCCTCGATTTGTGCCGTATCGCACGCTCACATCATTGCAATTGCTTGCCCAAAGCGCGACTGACGGCGCTGTCAAAGCTGTCGCCGCTGCCGGTAGCTTGGTCGCGATTGGCCTGTAAATAGTCTTCACGCTGTTTGGATACCTTGGCAATTTCTTGTTTTAACTGTGCTCGCTGCTGAATTTGCGCGTTGACATAAGCGCTGCGCTCGCTGCTGGACATGGTTTGCATTTGGTCGGGCAAGTCTTTGCTGTCGACTTGTTCCAATTTGACCTTGCCGTTTTCTATTGCCTGCACCAAATCGTCTTGGCTGTACGCCTGTTTATTGATGGATTTGTTGATGGAGCGTTCCGCTTGCGCTTCTTTGGGTGCGGCGGCGATGGCCGACAATTTGCTCACGCTTTTGGCTGCTGCTGAGCGCCGCAGCGGTTCTTTGCCATACGGCAGGTAGACGCTGTCTAAACGCGTGCTTAATGACGACAAAGTATCGTCATATGGCGTGGTCACGGTGACACTGCCGCCGTCTTGTGGAATGGTGAAATACTCGCCGCCGCCATATTGGGCCACGCTTTGCCACACGCGTGCGGTGGTTTTGCTGTCACCGGCCAATAAGGTGTTGATGATGATGCCTTTTTGTTTGGCTTTTTGCGCGGTGTGGCTGACGCTGGGTACTTCGATATAGCTGTCTTTCGGTGGTGCATCGCCGACCAAGAACAAGACTTTTTTGCTGTTGGCGCGCCAATTCATTTGATTGACTGCTTCGTGCAAGGCCAAGCGCACGTGCTCGGGTTCGTCGCCTCCGCCTGCGGCTTTGAATGCCATCAATTCGGCATAAACCTCGTCCAAATCTTGGTTCAAACCCACTTTGCGCGTCACATACTCGTCTTCTTTATCGCGGTAACCGAGCAAGCCCACGCGCACATCGGCACCGCAGCGCTGGTTTTGCATCACATCGTTGACGATGCGCCAGATTTTGGTTTTCGCGCCTTGAATCAAGCCGCCCATAGAGCCGGTGGTGTCGAGCACGAACACCAAGTCGATTTGCGTTGCCGCTTGGCTGTTACAGGCCGGCTTGGAATAAGGCGGTATGGTTTTAACGGTAATGGCGTGGGCGCTCAATGGCAACATGGCCGCGAGCAGCACAGCAAATGGAAGCAATCGCATGGCATTTCCTCAAATCGGAATCACAAATAAATACGGTCCCAAATCGCCACCAAATCGTGGTTTTGGTCTAACCACAGCATTTGGTCGGCCTGTAAACGGTAAAAACGGGTTTGCTGCAAGGCGTGTTGCAACAAAGAAGCGTCATCGGCTTCGAGGCAGGTCATATCACGAATTTCGATGCGGCGAAAACGCAAATCTTGCGCAGTAGCGCGGTAGTGTCCCAATAGGCGCGCGCACGGCGCCGCCACACTGAATTCTTGCGTTTGGATGCGCAAGCTGATGCGGTAACGCAATTGGCTGGTGTCAAAGCGGTTCGGTGCGCTCAAGGCATACAGCGACCATTCGCCTTTGGCCGCAATCTGTGCCAGCGGCAGCTCAGGCTGGACATTATCGTTAGGGGTTTGTTGGGTTTGGCAAGCGCTTAAGGCCACGGTCATCAACACAGCAACCATCACGCTCACACCTTGCTTTACCATGGCATTCCTCAGTGACAAAAAAACAGGTGTGTCGCTGACACACCTGATGTGGGGCTAGACTTCGGCAGGCAAACCAAACACCTGACGCAGATAGGCCAAGAAGGTATCGTTGTCAGTCATGGTTTTGCCAGGGGTGTCGGAAATTTTCGCCACCGATTGGCCATTGCACTGCACCAGTTTCAATACGATATTTAGGGTGACATGGCCCATGTCATTGGTGAGGTTGGTGCCGATGCCAAAACTGGTTTTGAATCTGTCTTTGAAATACTGGTGCAAAGCCCACGATTTTTCCAAGTCCAAACCATCGCTGAAAGTGAGCATTTTGGTGTGGGAATTGATGCGCAGTTTTTGGTAATGCGCGTAAGCCTTGTCGCCCCATGCGTATGGGTCGCCCGAGTCGTGGCGCAAGCCGTCAAACAGTTTGGCAAAATACAAATCGAAGTCGTTTAAAAACGCGTCCATGCCCACCACATCGGTGAGGGCGATGCCCAAGTCGCCACGGTATTCGTGTACCCAGCTTTCCAAAGCGGCTTTTTGAAAATCGCGCAAACGCACGTTCAAGGCTTGGAAGGCCTGCATGAATTCATGTGCCATGGTGCCGATGGGAATTAGCCCCAATTGCTTGGCGATGTACACATTGGAAGTACCGCGGATGATGCGCGGCGCGGCGGCATGTAAGGTTTCGATGACGTGTTTTTGCCATGCGTAGCTGTAGCGGCGGCGGGTGCCGAAATCAGACACCACAAACGGTGGCTCGTCATTGCCTTGTTGCGCATCGTATTCACGCAACAATTGTGCTTTGGCCTGCAAGCGGCGTTCGCCTTCGGCCAAGACTGCCGGCGTTTCCAAGCGGCGGAAGTACAATTCATTGACGATGGCGAGCACAAAAATCTCAAAAAACATCGCCTGTATCATTGGGCCTTCAACCACGATGTCCAAACGTCCTTCGGCATCTATGGTGGTTTTGATGAAGCGGCGTTTGAGCTGAAACATTTCCATGTAATCAACAAAATCGCTTTTGATGAAGCGCATCGAGCGCAGGTAATCCAATTCGTCGGCTTGGAATTTCAAATCACACAACACATCCAATTCGGCATCCAATTCGTCCTTAATCTCGACCAAAGGGTAGGCAATATTGTCCAGATTGCGGCAGCGAAAATGGTAGACACTGTGGGTTTGCGGGAACTGGTGTAAGACCGTTTGCAACATCGTAAATTTGTACAAATCGGTATCAAGCAGGGATTGTATGATTACAGGACGTGGATTCATGTCTTTCACACTGTCATGGCGTATTAAAGTACGCACATTAAAGCACGGTTTACCGGCTTTGTGTCCCATAAATCTGCGAAATCGGTGAGCGGTGTGACGCTGTTGCGACGGGCATGAATTTAATTTGTTTTTATAGGTATTTGAATTAAGAGTAAAAACCGGCGCAATGATGCGGCCTGAAATTGACCTAAGACCCAAAAAAGCACATAATTGCGCCCATGCAGTGCCCTTAGGGGCTTTATTTATTTGAGCGCTCGATTGCAAACGCACAGTCGGCGCCGACACACGATCAAGACACAAAACCCATGAAATCACCTGAATTACTGTTGCCTGCTGGCGGTTTGGAACGCATGCGCACCGCATTTGATTACGGTGCCGATGCAGTGTATGCCGGTCAGCCACGTTACAGCTTGCGCGCGCGCAATAACGAGTTTGCCAAATTATCTGAATTGCAAACTGGCATAGAAGAAGCGCATGCGCGCGGTAAAAAATTCTTCTTGGCCAGCAATATTTTGCCGCACAATTCCAAATTGAAAACGTATTTGGACGACATGGCGCCCATCATGGAAATGAATCCTGATGCCTTAATCATGGCCGATCCGGGTCTGATCATGAAGGTGAAAGAGCGTTGGCCAGAGGCGGTGATCCATTTGTCGGTGCAAGCCAATACCACCAATTACTGGGGCGTGCAATTCTGGGAAAAAATCGGCGTCGAGCGCATCATTTTGTCGCGTGAATTGTCCATGGACGAAATCGCTGAAATCCGCCAACAATGCCCAGACATGGAATTGGAAGTGTTTGTGCACGGTGCTTTGTGCATCGCCTATTCAGGCCGCTGCTTGTTGTCTGGCTATTTCAACCACCGTGATCCTAACCAAGGCACTTGCACCAATGCGTGCCGTTGGGATTACAAAGTGCATGACACCAACGTCGATGATGCCGGTGATGTGGCGCGTTTGGATGGCTTTAATTTCCACACTGCCAAAGAAGAAGCCGACAGTGCTTTCCAAGGCATCAATGGCCAAGTGCGCCATCCTGCCGCCGACAAAGTGTATTTGATTGAAGAAGCCAACCGTCCCGGCGAAATGATGCCGATTATGGAAGACGAACACGGCACTTACATCATGAATTCCAAAGACTTGCGTGCGATTGAACAAGTGCGCAAATTGGCCGAAATCGGCGTGGATTCTTTGAAAGTGGAAGGCCGCACCAAATCGATGTATTACGTTGCACGCGTGGCGCAGTCTTACCGCAAAGCGATTGATGATGCGGTCGCCGGTCGTCCGTTTGACTTTGGTTTGTTGGCAGAGCTTGATGGTTTGGCCAACCGTGGTTACACCCCAGGCTTCTTGGAACGTCATCAAACCCAAGAATACCAAAACTATTTGAGCGGCCATTCTTTGGCCAAACAAAGCCAGTATGTCGGTCATGTGTTGGACGTGGACGCCGAAGGTTGGGCCACCATCGAAGTGAAAAACAAATTCTCTGTCGGTGACCAAATCGAAATCATCCACCCACAAGGCAACCAAACCATTACTTTGGAAGCCATCATCCGCAAGGGTGAACGCGTTGATGTTGCCCCAGGCAATGGCATCCAAGTGCAAATCCCTCACATGCAAGGCAAAGACAAAGCCTTGATTGCTCGCATTATTCCGTCTTAAGTAAGGATTTTTGAACAGGCTGTCGAGATGCTCGGCAGCCTGTTTTATTTTAATACCATGCAATCTACACACAACAACACAGAATTAAAACGACATCTTAAAGCCCGCCATTTGTCCATGATCGCCATCGGTGGCTGCATCGGCACCGGTTTGTTCATGGCCAGCGGTGAAGCGATACACAGCGCCGGCCCCGGTGGTGCTTTGCTGGCTTATGCCGCCATTGGTTTGATGGTGTATTTCTTGATGACTTCTTTGGGTGAAATGGCGACGTATTTGCCGGTGGCTGGTTCTTTCAGCACCTATGCCAGCCGTTTTGTTGACCCTTCTTTGGGCTTTGCCTTGGGCTGGAATTATTGGTTTAACTGGGTGATTACCGTGGCGGCCGACATCTCCATTGCCGCTTTGGTGGTGTCGTATTGGGAGCCGCTGCAATTCTTGCCACATTGGGGCTGGAGTTTGCTGTTTTTGGCCTTGATCATCGGCCTGAACATGTTGTCGGTGCGCGTGTACGGCGAATCGGAATTTTGGTTTGCCATCATCAAGGTGATTACGGTGGTGGTGTTCTTGGCCGTGGGTGTGCTCACCATTTTTGGCATTTTGGGCGGTGAATACGTGGGCTTTAAAAACCTCACCGTAGGCGATGCACCGTTTTTGGGCGATGGCTTTACTGGCCAATTCCTCACCGCTTTGGGCGTGTTCTTGATAGCCGGTTTCTCATTCCAAGGCACAGAGTTAATCGGTGTGGCCGCAGGCGAGTCGGAAGACCCACAAAAAAACATTCCCAAAGCGATTAAACAAGTGTTTTGGCGCATCTTGATTTTTTACATTTTGGCCATTGCGGTCATCGGTTTGCTGATTCCATACACCAGCCCACAATTATTGGGTGCCGATGTCAATGAAATCGCCAAATCACCATTTACCTTGGTGTTTGAAAAAGCCGGTTGGGTGTTTGCGGCAGCGGTGATGAATGCGGTGATTTTGACCTCGATTTTATCGGCGGGGAACTCTGGCATGTACGCGTCTACGCGCATGTTGTATGCAATGGGCAAAGACGGTTTGGCTTACAAAGCGTTTGCACGCACCAATGTCTCGGGCAATCCTTTATTGTCTTTGGCCTTGACCAGCGTCATCGTGTTGGCGATTTTTGGCTTGGAAATGGGCAATGAGCAGGCCTACCAATACATCATCGCCGCTTCAGGTTTGACTGGCTTTATCGCATGGTTGGGCATAGCGCTCAGCCATTACCGTTTCCGCCGTGCTTATGTGGCGCAAGGGCGCGATTTGAACCAATTGGTGTACCGCGCCAAATGGTTTCCCTTCGGCCCGATTTTGGCCTTGGTCTTGTGTGTGTTGGTCATCATCGGTCAAGACACCGATTTGATACTGCACGGGGAAGTGGATTGGAATGCGATTACCATCACCTATATGGGCGTGCCGATTTTCTTGGGCTTTTACCTGTACCACAAGCTGCGTTACAAAACCCGCTTGATTGCGCTCAAAGACGTGAACCTGAGCCAAGACCACCATTAAGCGGCCTGTAAACTCGGTGTGAGCAGCATATGCTGTGTTTGCACCAGCAGTGCGCGCAAATATGTTGCGGCCGCGTTAGTGTGGCCGCGCATTTTCCTTTACAATAGCTTCTTTTTTGATGGGCATGTTTGCCCGCAGTGAAACAGCACAACATGAAATTACACCAAACCGTAGCACAAGTGGTTGAAGCGGCATTTTTACAGGCCGGCTTAGACAACGACGCGATTTTACTCCAGCCTGCTGGCAAGCCTGAATTCGGTGATTACCAAGTCAATGGCGTGATGGGTGCGGCCAAACGCCGCAAAACCAACCCACGCGAATTGGCAGTACAAGTCACTGCCTTGTTGCAAGAGAACACAGATGTCATTGCGTCTGCCGAAGTGGCAGGCCCGGGCTTCATCAATTTACGTTTGAACGCTGCATTTTTAAATCAGCATTTACAGGCCGCATTGGCGGATGAACATTTGGGCATTGCCACCGTCGCCGCGCCACAAACCATCGTCATCGACTATTCTTCGCCCAATTTGGCCAAAGAAATGCACGTGGGCCATTTGCGCTCGACCATCATCGGCGACAGTTTGAACCGCGTGTTGAGCTATTTGGGGCACAAAGTCATCGCGCAAAACCACGTTGGCGATTGGGGCACGCAGTTTGGCATGTTGGTCGCTTACTTGGTTGAGCAACAAAAAACCGGCGATGCCGACATGGCGTTGAGCGATTTGGAAGAATTCTATCGCAATGCCAAAGTGCGTTTTGATGAAGACGCTGAATTTGCCGATACCGCTCGTGATTACGTAGTGAAATTGCAAAGCGGCGATGAGCAAGTTTTGGATTTGTGGCGCCATTTTGTCGCCTCGTCTATGCAACACGCCGAAGAAGTGTATGCGCGTTTGGGCGTGTTGCTTACGCCTGACGATGTCATCGGTGAGTCGTTTTACAACGACGATTTGCAACCGGTGGTCGATGATTTGATGGCACGCGGTTTGGCAGTGGAGTCTAACGGCGCCAAAGTGGTGTTCTTGCCTGAGTTCAAAAACAAAGAAGGCGAAGACGCCGCCTACATCATTCAAAAAGCCGACGGTGGCTATTTGTATTCCACCACCGACTTGGCCGCCATCCGCCATTCGGTCGAAGGCTTTAAGGCCGACCGTTTGTTGTACGTCGTCGATGCGCGCCAAGCCTTGCATTTCCAACAATTGTTCACCACCGCACGCAAAGCCGGCTATTTGCCAGCAAACGTGACGGCCGAACACATCGCCTTTGGCACCATGATGGGCGAAGACGGCAAACCGTTCAAAACCCGCGATGGCGGTACGGTCAAATTGATGGACTTGCTCAAAGAAGCGGAAGAGCGTGCTACGACTTTGGTGCAATCGAAAAACGCGGATTTGGCGCAAGACGAAGCCGTTCACATTGGCCACACCGTGGGCATAGGCGCGGTCAAATACGCCGACTTGGCCAAATCGCGCACTTCAGATTACATCTTCAACTGGGCGACGATGTTGTCGTTTGAAGGCAATACCGCCCCGTATTTGCAATACGCGTACACGCGCGTACAAAGCGTGCTGCGCAAAGCAGCTGAGCAAAACGTGCTCGCCGGTGACATCCACGTCACTGAGGCGGCCGAACAGCAATTGGCTTTGGCCTTATTGCAGTTTGAAGACGTGTTAACCCAAGTGGCCGACAGCGCTTACCCACACCATTTGGCGGCGTATTTATACCATGTGGCAACGTTGTTCAGCCGTTTCTACGAACAATGTCCGATTTTGAAAGCCGAGCCTGCGGTGATGGCTTCGCGTTTGTCTTTGGCGACGCTGACTGGTAATACCTTAAAACAAGGTTTGGATTTGCTCGGCATAGATGTATTGCAAATGATGTAATTTAAGCAGTGATGTAATCTGCATTTGCTGCGGATGCACATGGAAAAGCGGCCTGTAAACAGTTACAGGCCGCTTTTGTATGGGGATTTAAAGCCTTAAAAGCGTTTGCCTTGTTGCAACCACAAGCGCATGGCTTGGGCGCGGTCTTCGGTATAGTCCGCCAAACACGCATCGCCCACCACACCCGCGCCCACCGCGGTATTGGCCGCTTGTGCGCGGCATTCATCATCGCGTTCACGCATCCACAAGCGTTGCATGCTGCGCAAACGGTTTTTGCCCGCTTGGCTTTGTTGCTTCATCAGTGCTTGGTAAGACTGGTTTAAGATTTTGTCGAAATGTTGGGTGCGCTCGCGGTCACATTGTTGGCCGTCTTGCGCATATTGCGCCTTGCTCGCACATTGTGGGTCGTATTGGGCCCAAGCGGCGCTGCTGCACAACAACACCGCTGCCGCGCAAAGAGAAGTTAAGAGGGTTTTCATGCTGTGGCTCCTGAGGTGAACGCGTGCCTCCATCATAATGATTTATGCGCGCTAAGCAAGTGCCATTCGGTTAAGGCATATCTTGCTGCTACTGACGGTAGCACAGACTGCAGGCGTACTCAGTTTTACGAGCGAGCTAGGGTGCGGAATGTGGCGTAAACATCAATCATGCAGCCCCTTTATCACGTGGTTTTTGTCTATTTAAAACAAGTGTTGGAATTGTGCCGCACAAGTCCTTGTTTTTAAGCACTTAGGTGGCTTATTCAAGTCGAATTTGATTATAATCATGTTTATGTGAATAAAATCAAAAATCGGCCAAAATTAGTATGAACGGCTTGATTTTTATCGTTAAAAAATACTGAGATTGTCGTGAATTTAAATAATTGTTTCTTTATGTGTGCAGTGGCGTTTTCGCTGCTGATGTCGTCTCCTGCTTTGACCTTACCCAAGTTAACCGATTTAAGCTTTCCACATTTGAATACCAGCGTGCCTTTGCACACGGCCAGCAGTGGCATCGGCATTTCTTATGTTGGTGAACGAGAGGGCATTTCGCAAGAATACAGCCGCAAATTTGCCGAATACAAACAAGCAGCGCAAGCGGGCAAAGCCGATGCGCAATACAGTTTGGCGGTGGCGTATGAGTACGGTATGGGCGTGGGCAAAAACGACACCGTGGCCTTGCAGTGGTATCAAAAAAGTGCCAACCAAAACTATCCTAATGCACAAAGTCGCTTGGGTTTGGCCTATGCCAAGGGGCAGCTGGGCGTGAAAACCAATATTCATGTTTCCAATGCGTGGTTTGACAAAGCCGCCGCCAACAAGACCGAACACCACCGCATCATGCTCGATCGCATGTGATGCCTGTGTTTAAAAGTGGCCTGTAAACCTTTTTAATCGGTTTACAGGCCGCTTTTTTGAGTCATCGTTAAGTATTGCCAATATGGTTTCTTATGGCGAAAAGAATTCTGTTGTCAAGGCGCATTTATTTGCCAGCAGCTTGTGTTTACAATTCAGTCATTCAATAACAACAACAGGTGCACACCATGACCAACCTTAATCAACTCTATGCCCAAAGCCGCGATTTCAGCAACACCGACACCATGCCGGTATTTTTCTTCGGACATGGTTCGCCTATGAATGCCATCGAGGCCAATGAATTCACCCAAACGTGGCAACAAATCGGCGAAAACTTGCCCACGCCAACAGCGATATTGGCCATTTCAGCGCATTGGCTGACCCAAGGTGGCACCGCAGTGACGGCAATGGCACAGCCGCGCACCATCCATGATTTTGGCGGTTTTCCACAAGCGCTGTTTGAGGTGCAATACCCAGCCGCCGGCAGCCCCGCCTTGGCGCACACCGTCATCGACACAGTAACGATGACACATGTGCATGAAGACATGGAATGGGGATTGGACCACGGCACTTGGAGCGTGCTCAAACACGTGTTCCCACAAGCGAATGTGCCCATCGTGCAAATGAGCATAGACTACAGCCAAGGTGCAGACTACCACTACCGTTTGGGGCAGCAATTGGCAGCGCTGCGTCGCAAAGGCGTGCTCATCGTCGCCAGTGGCAATATGGTGCACAATTTGCGCATGGTGTCGTGGCAAAAACCGGTGGATGAGGCGTTTGGCTTTGATTGGGCGCTGGAAGCCAATGATAGCTTCAAAACCATGCTGAACCAGCGCAACCATAACAGTTTAATTGATTGGCAAAACCAAGGTGAGGCCTTCCGCTTGGCCATCCCAACCCCTGACCATTATTACCCAATGATGTACAGCATGGGCTTGCAAGAATCGAGCGATGAATTGACGTTCTTTAACGATAAAGCAGTCATGGGTTCATTGACCATGACGTCTTACCGCTTGGATGCTAAGGTGTAAGTTG
Organism: Vitreoscilla massiliensis; assembly: GCF_001457815.1. Taxonomy (GTDB): domain Bacteria; phylum Pseudomonadota; class Gammaproteobacteria; order Burkholderiales; family Neisseriaceae; genus Vitreoscilla; species Vitreoscilla massiliensis. The sequence continues at coordinate 579,885 of NZ_LN898221.1, read as the reverse complement.
TTTAAACAATAACAAGCGGCCTGTAAATACTTACAGGCCGCTTGTTATTACTGATGGCTTAGAACCGGTATTTCACGCCGACACTGCCACCGACTTCTTTGTAGTCATTGCTACCGCCGAGATAATTGGCTTCGGCTTTGACGCTGAGATTGCGGGTAATGTCGCCTTGGACGCCGAGTTTCAATTCGCCCGCGCCGCCTTTATGCTGCAAATCGGAGGCGACATCGTTCATGTACACGCGGTAATCCTTGTTATTGTGTACCCAATTGGCTTCGACATACGGGGTGATCGCGGTTTGCTCTGAGGTTTGGATGTGGGCGGAGGCGCGCAAGCCGACAGTGGTTTGCAAACCTGAACCATCATCGAAACGCACTTTGGTGCCATTGGCTTCGGTAAAATCATCGGCCTGTACGTTTTGGTACATCAGTTGTGCATGCGGTTGCAACACATAGCGCACATTGTTTTTCTCGGCGACTTTCCAGTTGTAACCCAGTTCTACCGCCGCGGTGATGCCTTTGGAATCGTATTTGACCTTAGGCAAACCATCGCCATTGACCTCATTGTCAAAATCGTTCCACAGAATCCAGCTGTCTGCGTACAGGCCGGATTCTTCATTGGCGTTTTGTTGGTAAGAACCGTAGACGCCTATGCCATAGCCATCGGTTTCATGGCGGCTGTTGTGGCCAGATAAGTTATTATGAGTTGAGCCTTTGGCGCGACCATAGCCGCCCATCAGCCCGACGGTGACTTTGTTTTGCTCATTGGTCGAATGCACCACCATGTCGGCACCAATCATGACGGTGTTTTTGTCCATATCGCTGTCGAGTTGGCCGCTGCCATCTTTAAAGTCGGCCTTGGAACCAACATAGTTAATCCAAGCGCTGCCACGTTCTGGACTGCCATCCAAACCACCGCCTTCGGTTTCATATTCGCTGGCGGCATAACCATTCAAACGGTCTTGTAAGCCCAGTTTGAACATATTGTTGGCCGCGTAAGCTGTGCTGTTGTAAGAAGCGGCTTCGGGGCGGATAACTTTGGGGCCGGGTTGTGGGGCTTGGGTTGGGGCAACGGTAGGCGTTACTGTTGGTTTGACCGTTGGCGCTACAGTAGGTGCGACAGTTGGTTTCACGGTTGGTGCGACTGTAGGCGCAACTGTTGGCTTGACGGTTGGTGCGACTGTAGGAGTGACTGTTGGTTTTACGGTTGGCGCTATCGTAGGAGCCACAGTTGGTTTCACGGTTGGAGCTACTGTAGGTGCGACAGTTGGTTTAACCGTTGGGGTTACCGTAGGTGTGACAGTTGGTTTAACCGTCGGTGCGACTGTAGGGGTGACTGTTGGTTTGACGGTCGGTGCGACTGTAGGGGTGACAGTTGGTTTCACGGTTGGTAGCAAATTATTCAGATACCAATTTTTGCTTGGAATCGGTTCAGCTTCACCATAAGGTTTGTTGCTCAGGGCAGGGTCTTTGCCTGGATAAGCATCATTGCCACGTACCAAAAAATACTCGTAAACCCCAGCAACAATGCGCCCATCTTGGACAAATTCTGCATCCGATTTGCCATTAATGTTAATTAAAAGGATTCCATTGGAATCGCTGATGTCTCTGGCGATGTTACCAAAATTAGAGACTTTGACTTTGGTGGTGCCACTGGCATTGCCATTAATGTGCAATGTATCTGAAAGCACGGTGATGTTTTCATACGGGTCATTAGGATTTTTTTTGAGCAGGCTAAACGACATGTCCAAAGTACTGCCATTGGCACCGAAATAATCGCCACTGATATACAAGGTATTATTGGAAATTTCGCCTTGATGCAATTTAATCGAACCTTCATTGTGAAGATTGCCCATCACATCTAAATTGCCACCCGTATCTGGTTTTACCTGAGACCCGAGTTGCAGTGTGGCCCCTCTTTCAATCACAGTATTGCCAATCGCGCCATCCACACTGCTTAAGGTGGCCCCATTCTTGATTGTGGCCTGCTTAAGCTGTGTCATATAGGGAACAGGAAAATATTTTACACCCCCCAGCTCCAGTCCTCCTTGCTCAACTATTAATTCTCCCAAAAATTGGTTATGTGAATGTCCCAAGGTAAGGACATTATCGCCTCTCTTAATCAATTTGCTTTTGTCAGAGCCCGCTATGTGAGACAGAAGCACATTGTATTGGTCTGGGGTATGGTGTTCACCGGTGACAATTAAGGTTTTATCGCCGAGGTATACGGTAGCATTATTGCTGATGGATGCTCCATATTCACCTATATCGTATTCATGGGTATTGTTGTTGGTGCCTTGGGTGCTGCGCAATTCCGCTACAGAAAATTCACTAGCGCTGATTTTATCGAAATACACATTGCCATTTTCAACAATTAAGTGGATAGGTGATAAGGCCTTGGTATCGCCTTCAAAAGCAATTTGACCGCCAGCCCGAATATACACACCTTCTTTGCCATTGGTGGTACCAGACAGTGACGCATCTTTGAAGTTAATGTGACCATTGAACTCAGTGTAGTAAGCATAAGGTATGGCTTTGCCTTGTGTTTTAATGTGGGTAACAGAGTGACCACTGATATTTAAGGTGGCCTTGCTGTTAGACGAAGCTGTGCTTTTCCAACCTATGGCCGATGTGTTGGTATTGCCGTTTTCAACATTCATCACAGTGTTACCAGAAACAAAGACCTGTCCTTGATCACAGGTTTGATTGGTCACACAATTATCATAATTGCTTTGAATAAAACCAATGCTTTCGCCATCCAAACCTTGAATATTGAAGGTGTTGTTTTTGAGGTTAGCACTGCTCAAACTGTAACTGTGTATGCCTTCCGCGCCTTGTTTTCCAGAAACATTGATATGGGTGTTTTCAATATTGATATTGGGTGAAGTAAACGGTGAGTTGTTTAACAGCTCAATGCCGATTGGTTTGTGAGCCGACGGGCTTATGGTGGCTGTGGTCATATCGACATTGATGCGACCATTTTTAAATTCCAATTGGTGCCCATAAGTGGCATCAATACCCAGCATACGAGAGGCATCAAAAGCAGTGTTGACGACATAGCCATCATAACGGGCATCTGCATTGATTGATAAACCGGTTGAGGCGGCTTGTGCGTATGTGGAACTGAGGCTAAGACCCAATAAACACATAGCTAAAATGGTTTTTTTCTTTCCTTTACTTTGGGCTATTTCAGATACCGATACCCAAGACTGAAGGGTTTCGCTCCATTTTAATCTGTAAATTTTGTTCATTGCATTCCCTTAATAAACAATGCCATTAATGTATTATTTTGATGTTATGGGTGATGAGTGTGAGGGCATGGCATTGCTAGAGTAATATAGCAAAATTTAATATAAGTTGACAGAGTCGATGCTCAGTGTGACATTGAAACTGATTTAGTTGACGTACCAGTGCTAGGAAATGCAATAAATCAGCCATTGACTATGTTTAATGCATTTGAGACAAATTACAATAAGTTCAAAAATGGCGTTTAGATTTGTTATTATTTAAAAGCGGCCTGTAAGTGTTTACAGGCCGCTTTATATGTTTGGTGTCCTGATGATTGCATTACGCTATGTCCAAATAGTAATACGTCGTCGCTGCCAATTCGCCATTGGGCATGCTGGCGTAATTGGGGATGCTGCCTGCGGCTTGCCAGCCCAAGTGTGCGTACAGGCGTGCGGCAGGGGAGTCGCTTAAGGTATCGAGCACCAACAGGCTCAGGCCGGCAGCACGGGCGCTGGTGACGGCGGCGTTGAGCAGTGTCGTGGCCAAGCCTTGACCTTGGCAACGCGGGTGCACCATCAGCTTGGCGATTTCACCTCGGTGGCGGCTGTTTCCGGCTGTGGCCAAATTCAATTGCACGGTGGCAACAATGTGGCCGCTGTCATCGCGCACAATGGCGAGCTTCTTGTGGCGCAAATCCAAGCTTTGCCAATAGGAACGTGCGGTAGCGAAATCGGTATCGGCCAAAAAGCCTATGGAAGCGGGACTGGCGATGATGGCGAGCAGCAAATGCGCCAAATCATCAAGGTCGCTATCGCTGAGTGTGTCTGTCCAAAGCAGTGGCATGGTATGTATCCTGATGGGTAATGCAGCATCAAAACACAGATAAACACGGCCTGTAAACAGTTACAGGCCGCATATCAAGGTGTTTAAGGCATGGTGATGGTTGCGGTTGTGTAGGTTATCAGCAATATGTTGATTCAAAACCCCATGCATTATTTAGGACTATGTTTAGGTGTTCAGTTTGTTTGTTCAAATAATGCCTGTTCTTAAGCCATTCAAGACCACCTTATTATCCAATCTGAAAAAGATGCAGCCTGTAAGTGTTTACAGGCCGCATATCAAGGCATTTACTGCTTAATGATGATTTATCGCTTTAAATATCGGCGGCGATACAGGCATTCAAACTCCATGCAGCTACAGAGGTCAATGCACAGTTGCAGGGTATCAGTTCAAGGCAATCTCTGTTTTTAAGCAATGCAAAGCGGTTTCATTGTCTATTCCAATATAAATGCGGTCTGTAAACAGTTTACAGGCCGCATACCAAGTTATTTAAGCTTGTGATGGTTGTGGCAGTGTATGTAGACAGCTATGTGTTTATTCAAAACCACATGTATCTTTTCGGATAACATTGGGGCGTTGAGTTTGTCTGTTCAAATAATGCTTGTTTTTAAACAATGCCAAGTCTTCTCATTTTTATCATCCATAAAAACACGGCCTGTAAATAGTTACAGGCCGCATATTCAATAGTAAGGCTTTAATGCTTAATGGTGGTCGTCTTCGATGTCAACCGTGATGTGACCATCCAATACGGCATGCATTTTTTCGGTGTCGAGTTTTTTCTCCCAACGTGCAACCACCAAAGTGGCGCAGGCATTGCCGACCAAATTGGTCAAGGCGCGGCATTCCGACATAAAGCGGTCTATGCCCAAAATCAATGCCATGCCGGCAACCGGTACGGTAGGCACAACCGATAAAGTGGCGGCCAAGGTGATGAAACCCGCGCCGGTCACACCAGCAGCACCTTTGGATGAAATCATCGCCACCAATAAGAGCAGGATTTCTTGTTGTAAGGTCAATTCGATGCCACAGGCTTGGGCAATAAAGATAGACGCCATGGTCATGTAGATGTTGGTGCCGTCCAAGTTAAACGAATAACCCATCGGAATCACCAAACCGACCACGGATTTTTCGCAGCCGACTTTTTCCATTTTTTTCATCAAAGTGGGCAAGGCCGCTTCAGAAGAAGATGTGCCCAATACCAGCCACAATTCGTCTTTGATGTAGCGTATCAATTTGATGATGGAGAAGCCGTTGTAGCGGGCCACTGCGCCCAATACGATGAGCACGAACAACAAGGCAGTGATGTAGAAGCACACAATCAAATACATCAAATTGCCAACCGAGCCGATGCCATATTTACCAATGGTAAACGCCATCGCACCAAACGCACCGATGGGCGCAAATTTCATCAAGATGGCGACCATTTTGAACACGGGCGCTGACAATTCTTGTAAGAAATTCAAGACCGGACGGCCACGGTCGCCCACGGATGCCAAGGCAATACCGAAAATAATCGCCACAAACAACACTTGCAAGATATTGCCGTTCACCAAAGGGCTGACCACGGTGTCGGGAATGATGTTCATCAAGAAGCCGGTAATGGTGGAATCGTGCGCTTTGCTCACGTATTCGGCCACTTTACTGTTGTCCAAGGTCGCAGGGTCGATGTTCATGCCGGCGCCCGGTTTTAAGAAATTGGCCACATACAAACCAATAACCAAAGCCAAAGTCGAGAAGGTGATGAAGTAAATCATCGCCTTACCGGCAACACGGCCCACGGTTTTCATATTGCTCATGCCAGCAATACCGGTGACCACGGTCAAGAATATCACCGGAGCAATAATCATTTTGACGAGCTTAATAAAAGCGTCGCCCAGTGGTTTCATGCTTTCACCGACAGAAGGGAAGAAATGGCCTAACACAATACCGACGACAATGGCGAACACCACTTGTACGTACAGGATTTGGTAGAATTTTTGTTTCTTCTTCTGTGGTGGTTGCTCGTTCATCATTTCAGTGTCGAAATTCATCAGAGTGTACCTTCTTGATATAAAATGTTGCGTTGTTTGAAAAAACGGACAATTATCGCGCTAGGGGGCAGGCGATGCAATAAATAATTTGGTTAAATTCTAAACCCTTGGGCTTAACTGCTAATTAATTGACATATATTTGTGCTGCCGCAAATAAAAAAACCCACTAAAATAAGTGGGTTTTGGTAAACAAGCGTTAAAAATTATTTTATTGCACTGCCCACTTCAGCCACCATTTCATGCATGGCATTTAAACCACCATTCATCAAATACCAGTTGTTGGCATCCAAATACACGATGTGTTGTTCTTTGGCGGCTTTGGTTTGTTTGATGATGTCGTTGTTCAACGCTGCTTCGGCACCGCCTGATTTGCCAGTGACAGCAGAGGCACGGTCGATGATGAACAGGTAGTCAGGGTTTTTCTCGGCAATGTATTCGTAAGAAATGCTTTGGCCGTGGGTGCCGACTTTGATGCTGGCATCTATCGGCGTGAAGCCCAATTTGTCATGGATTAAACCAAAACGCGAGTGTTGGCCAAACGCCATCAATTTGTCGTTGTTCACGAGCACGATTAAGGCCGATTTGCCCTTGGTTTTCTCGCTGACTTTGGCCGCTTCTTCATCCAAGGTTTTTAATTTCTGCTCGGCTTCGCTGGTTTTGCCGACGATTTTGGCCAAATTCATGGTTTGTTCGTGGAAGCTTTTCCAATAGTTATCGGTGTCTATGCTGTAGTGGTAAGTAGGTGCCACTTGTTTGAGGGCATCCATTTGTTTTTGCAAACGGTCGGCGGCAATCACCAATTGTGGTTGGGCAGCGGCGAGTTTTTCCAAATTGACATTGTTAACCGCGCCAAAATCGGTGTATTTGTCGCTTTTGAAGCTGGCCAAGCTGGTGGGCACGGCAGACGACAACGGCAAACCGATGACTTTGTCGGTGGCGCCCAAGGCATTGATGGTGTCGAGTGAGGTGTAGTCCAAAACGGCAATTTTACTCAAATCGGCCGGCACGCTGATGTTGCCGGCTTTGCTGCTGATTTGGTCAGCGCTGGCGGTAGTGCTGCTGGCGGCGGTGGCAGCGGTTTTGTTGTCGCTTTGTTGACCACAAGCGGCCAAACCCAAGGCCAATGCGGCGGCCAAAATTGTTGGAAGACATTTTTTCACGTGCTTACTCCATATCATTTATTAAGCAATAAAATACAAACCCAGACGGTGTTCACCGACTTGCTCCACCGGCATGTGAAAGCCAAAAATGCTTTCCAATCGCTCGCTGTGCATCAAGTCTGTCGGTGAACCAGAAAACACCAAACGCCCATCTTGCATCGCAAAAATGTGGTCGGAATAGACCGAGGCGAAATTGATGTCGTGGATGACAATGACGATGGTTTTGTTTTTGTCATGACACAGTTTCTGCAGCACACGCATGATTTGTGCTGAATGTTTCATGTCGAGGTTGTTCAGTGGTTCGTCCAGCAGCACGTAGTCCGTGTCTTGTGCCAATACCATCGCGATAAACGCGCGTTGGCGTTGGCCGCCAGATAATTGGTTTAAATAACGTTGGCGCAAATCGCCCAAGTCCATGTAATCAATGGCTTCGTCGATAAAGCGTTTGTCTTCAGCGGTGAGCACGCCTTGCGAATACGGAAAGCGTCCAAACGCCACCAAGTCTTCCACGCTCAAGCGCAAGTCGACATGGTTGCTTTGTTTTAATATCGCCAAACGGCGGGCGATGTCGCGGCTTTTCAGTCCGCTGATGTCGTCGCCATCGAGCAAGACTTTGCCGCCATCCATGGGCAATAAGCGGCTGATCATGGACAGCACCGTCGATTTACCCGCACCATTGGGGCCGATAAACGAGGTGATTTGGCCTTTAGGAATGGTGAGGCTGACATCGTCGACCACGGTTTTGTTGTCATAGCGTTTGTGCAAATGCGAAATGTCTATTGCCATTGTTTGTTCGCTTTTAAAAGCAACCAGAAGAAGTACAGGCCACCAACAAAATTGATGATGACGTCCAATTCGGTTTTAAAATTGAGTAGGTGTAAGACCACGGTTTGCCCCAGCACCAGAACCATGGTGCTGACCAAGATGATGGCGGGAAACAGCAAACGGTGGCGGAAGGTCGGCAGCCATTGCAGCGTCACATTCAGAATCAACAGGCCAAAGAAAAACATCGGTCCTGCCAAAGAAGTGGCGGTGGCCATCAATACCGCCACAATCACCATCACCCGTTTGCCAAAGCGCTCGTAATCTATGCCCAAATTAATCGCGGTTTCGCGCCCCAAACCGAGCACATCCAATTGACGCGACAGGCTGAAGCTGTACAGCGTGAGCGGGATAACGATACAGGCCGCTAAAGTCAGCACCGTGGCATCGACTTGGTTAAAGGTGGCAAAGCCGGCGTCTTGGGCGATTTGAAACTCGTTCGGGTTCATCAACATGCCCAAGAAGGTGTTGGTGGTCATGAACAAAGACATGCATATCATGCCGATGAGCAGCAGATAAAACACATTCTCGCGCCCGCTTTGGAAAAACATGCGGTACAGCAACAAGGCAAAGCCGATTAAGATGGCGCAGCCAAACACAAATTGCCACACCACATTCATGTGCATCAAGGCGGCGCTGCCAAAGAAAAACACAAAACTGGTTTTGGCGAGCACATACAAGAATTCCAGTCCCAATGAGGACGGGGTCACAATGCGGTTATTGGAGATGGCATGAAACAACAGCGTGGCACTGCCCAAAGCCATGGCGGTGACAAAAATTGCCCCCAAAGTCTTGAGTCGCAACAGGTTCACAAACGGCGTGAATTGGCTGTTGTCCCACACAAAATACACGCCAACCAAAGCCAAAGTCACGGCCAACATCAGCCACAAGCGCTTGCTCTCAGCCATGACGGTACCTCTTTAATAACATGCTTAAGAACACCACACTGCCGATGATGCCCATGATCAAGCTGACCGAAATTTCATACGGATACAACACCATGCGGCCTGTAATGTCGCAAATCAATACCAATAAGGCACCGACCACGGCAGTGTGTGGCAGCGTGAGTTTTAAATTGTCGCCCAAATACAGCGCCACCAAATTCGGCACGATTAAGCCTAAAAACGGAATCGAGCCCACGGTGACGATGACCACGGCGGTGACGATGGCGACCAACACCAAACCCAGCGCCATGGTGCGTTTGTAATTGACGCCCAAATTCACCGCAAAGTCTTCGCCCATGCCTGCCAGCACAAAGCGCTGCGCATACACATAGGCCAAAATCAACGCGGGGATGCTGATGAACAGCGTTTCATAACGGCCGCTTAGCACGCTGGAAAAATCGCCTTGCAACCATGCATTGATGTTTTGCAGCAAATCAAATTGCAGCGCAAAAAACACAGTGATGGAATTGATGATGTTGCCAAACATCATGCCAACGAGGGGCACAAACACGGTATCACGGTGTTTTAAGGTGTTGAGTATGGCCATAAAACACATGGCGCCGGCAAACGTGGTCAGCGCCGCAAACGAGGTTTGCACCCAGCCTGTGCTCGCGGGCAACAGTATCAAGGCCAATAACACCCCAAAGCGCGCCGAATCTTCCAAACCCGCGGTGGTAGGAGAGACAAAGCGGTTGCGGCTTAAGCATTGTAAAATCAGCCCGCAAATGCTGAGGCTGGCGCCGGCGATGACAATGGAAATCAAGCGTGGCAAACGGCTGTTGGCCAACAGCAGCCAATCTTCGCTGCGACCAGCGAGCAAGCCAGCCAAGCTGACATTGCCAACGCCGATGAAAATGGATACCACTGCCAAGATGAGGGTAAGCGGAAACAGAAAACGCAGTTTTAACATGATGCGCCCGTACCTCAGCGTCGCCATGCCAGCGTGAGCACGCCCAGCGAAATCAAACCTATGCCCAACCATTCGCGCATAGACGGGCGCTCAGCTAAGAACAACACCGCAAACACCGTGACCAAGACCACGCTGAATTTGTCGACCGGTGCCACTTGTGAGGCATCGCCGATTTGCAAAGCCTTGAAGTAGGCCAACCAAGACGCGCCGGTGGCCAAACCGGACAACACCAAAAACGTCCAGTTTTGCGCGGATAAGGCACTGGGATCTTGCCATTTGCCGGTATAGCTTAAGAAACACGCCAAAGCAACCAAAATCACCACGGTGCGGATAAAGGTAGCGTAATCAGAATCGATGTTTTTCAGGCCCAGTTTGGCAAAAATGGCGGTGAGGGCGGCAAATACGGCGGAAGCGCTGGCCCACAAAAACCATTGGGGCAGTCCCAGTGTTGTCATGTCTTGTGCTCGTTGAGCCACACCCACCAGCTAGGGCAAGCGTGACTAATTAATAATCGTTATCATTATAACTCAGCTTATGCACCTAGCCTAGATAAAATCGGCGTTAAAATGAGTACAGGCCGCGTTGATGCGGCCTGTATTGTGCTAAATCAACTGCCAAACAAGGGCTTAGAAACGGTAAGCCACCGTCGCTTTGACATTGCGACCCATTTCATAATCTGGAATAGGTACTTGAAGACTTTGTTGGCGCGCGCTTTGAGAAACATAGAATTTGTCAAACACATTGTAAACACCGAAACTGGTTTTCAAACCTTTCAAACTGCCCGATTGCGGTTTCCAGTGCACACTGATGTCGCTGACGCCATAGCCGGGTTTTTCCACATTGTGGCTGGTGTAGCGGCGTTGGAACACGCTGTCCCATTGCGCGCTGATGCCGGTGCCGGTCCAATCATAAGCCAAAGACAGATTCCATTTTGCGCCCATATTACGGCCAATAGCGGTGTTGTTACCTGGTTCTTTGTTAGCAGGGTCAATATCATATAAATCAATGTCTGATTTACTAAAGCCCACGTTTGCACGCAAATTTTGATAGCGATATTGCGCGCTGGCTTCAAAACCATCTATGCGGCCTGAACCGATGTTTTTGCGGCTCAAGCGGTTTTGCGGGCCAGACACGGCAATAATATTGTCGTAATCGCTGCGGAATAACTTGGTTTGCAAGTTCAATTCATCGTCGCCCAATAAGCCGCTGCGGTTATAGCTCAAGCCGATTTCGCTGGTATGGCCGGTTTCTGGCTGCAAGTCATTCAAATTGGTGTTATTGGCATAAGACAAGAACATCGCGTTCATGGTGTCGGGCGCGCGGAACAAATCGGCGTAAGCCACATAGGCTTTGAAGCCGCTGTCGAATTGGTAGGCCGCTTCCAAGGCTTTGCTGTAGCGGTCGTAGGTTTTTTCGCCTGTGCTGGGGTTTTCTAAGGTGTAATGGTCGTAGCGAAGACCTGGGGTAAGGCTGAAATTGCCGACGGCAATTTTGTCTTCTACATACAGTGAGTGCAGACGACCGCTTTCGCCTTGGCTGTATTGGCCGGTGCGCGCATCGGTTTTGCTATTGTCAGTATCGTAAAATTCATAGCCTATGTTCAATGCGTGGTTGGCGCGACCGGTATCGAAATGAGAGGTGTTCTTCAAGGTGGCACCGACGGTTTCAATTTCCAATTTGGCCAACCAGTTTAGCCACTGATTGTTGACAAAGCGCGCATGGTCTTTGCCATTGTCCAACATGGTTTTGCTGCGGTAGATTTTGGCCGATAAGTCTATCCAATCATTGCCCGGTGCGTATTCGTAGCCCAAGGTTTGGGTGTCGCGCTGGTAGGTTTGATGGATTAAAGGCACGTATTGGCTGCCGGGCAAATCATTGTGCGGAAACTCCAAACGCGCAGGATACAGGCCACTTAAATCATTGCGTTCGGCCGAGACGGTGATTTTTTGATTCGGTGTGATTTGCCAACCGGCTTTGACCAAGTAATCGACTTCCTTGCCATCGCCACCCAAAGGACGGCCATCGCCCGACTCGCCCAAATTCATGGATTTGTAATTGACATAGCCCAGCACATCCAAGCTGTCTACTGGCTTGCCATACAGCATCACTGAGTTCTGCCATTGGTTATTGTTGGTGGCGTAGCTGGATTTGACTTTGCCGCCAAACGCCGCACCGTCTTGCAACATGTCGGTGGCACTGACGGTGGTGAATTGCACCGCACCGCCCAAAGCGCCCATGCCACTCGTTACCGAATGGCTGCCGACATCGACGTTCACGCGTTTGAGCAAATCGGCATCGATGAGGGTGCGGCCATTGTGGTGGAAGATGGTGCCCAATTGGCGTGCGCCGTCTATGCTGATGTTCAGGCCGCTTTCACCGACGCCGCGCACTTGGATTTGCTGATTCATATTATTGGTGCCGCCCACATACACACCGGGAATGTCGCGCAACACATCGCGGATGCTGTCGGCTTGGCGCACATGGATTTTGTCAGTGCCGACTTGGCTAGGACTTTGATTGGCAGTGACGGTAATCGCCGACAACTCGGTATCGGCATCGCTGTCAGCCTCGGCAGCATGGGCAAAACTGGACAAGCCCAGCAACAGCAAGGCAATAGGACGGAGTGGGGTATTTAATTGCGGCATAGTCGTGCGTATTCAATCGAAATTCAACAGAGGCCGCCATTCTAATACAGATGATAATTATTTTCATTCTAAAATTGATGGCTGTGGCGTGGGTGCGGCCTGTAAGTTTTGTATGGGTGCGAATAGAGAGTCACAGAGCGCGTTTACAGGCCGCACTTGGTCAAACACTGGGTTAACTATTCAAATGGCGTACACATTCAGTATACTGAGCCCATCAGCACACTGGGGACACACATGGTCAATCTGTACCAATTATTGGGTTTGGCGGCCCATGCCGATGCACAGGCCATCGCGGCAGCCATACAGGCGCGGCGTTTACAGGCCGACCTCAACAGCCAAGTTTTGGACAAAGCCGAAGAATGGCTGCTCAATCCCGCTGTGCGTGCCCAATACGATGCGCAATTGCGCGCACACGATGCGGCGTTTTTTGCCGAAGCTGCGCAAGACTTGCCCGCTATGAACGCGGCGCCTGTCGATGCTGCGACGATGCCATCGTCGGCACCAGTGCCGCATACCGATAATAAGCAAGCAGTTCCGGTCAATACTAGGCTTGAATCACCAGCATCGGCACCAAGCAATCAAACCAATCCAGCTAACCAAGCCAATAATCCCAACCCAGCAACCTCCACATCTGCCAGCCATGCAACCAGCGGCCGCAAAAAAATCAAAACCACTGCCGCGCCCAAGCACAGGTTGAAAATCAAGCACGGCGGCAAAAAATCGTCTGGCCGCGGCTGTTTGATGGCATTTCTGATTGTCATGGTTTTGGGTTTGTTGGTGTTGGGCTTGATTTCGTGGTGGGGCTATTCGATGTTCAAAGAAGTGAAAAACACATTGAACGGCTATGAGATAGAAAACATGCAAACCACGCCCGGTTGGCATATTGAGCAAGAAGGCGATAGCAAGGTGGTGTATGCGGTGGCACAAAACCAACCGAATATGGTGTTGATGCTGATGGGTGAGGATGCGTTGCCAATGTTGGCCAACCGCGATGGCGGTAAAACCGTGTGGTGTCATCGCGACCAAACCATGTTATGCCGCCTGCAAGTGCAATACGACCAAGACCCGCCACGGGTGTATGAAGCAGGGCAAATCGGCACGCAAATTTTGGTGTCCGATGCCAATGACAAGGCCGAAATGCCGCTGCGTTTACAAGACACCGACAAACTGAGTATCAAACTCCTCGACAATCCGCAAGTGGCGCCGTTTGAATTTGTGTTAGGCCCGTTTCCAAGCGACAGCATGGTCAGAGCGCCCAAAGCCAGCGATGCCGTGGCCTCGGATATGGACGCCGAAGTGCAGAAATTGGAAGCGCAGTTGCAACAACTGAAAGCCGAAGCGCAAGCAATGCAGCAGAACCCGGCCTCGGGAGCGCAGCCAGCAAGTCAGTGAGTGAAGCCTATGGACAAACGAGAGTGTTCAGTTAGGTGTGGAGTGTTGCTATTCAATCCTACTGTGATTTGAGCAGGTTTGATAAGTGTTGTTATGAGTCTCGCCAATATTTACAGGCCGCTTAATGCGGCCTGTAAGCAGTAGAACGAGCAGTTGCTACAGCAATCACACAGCTTTGTCACATGCACGAAATGGGTGAACAAACACAGGTAACAGATATCAATGCCACGTTTGAATTGAGTTTAACTGTCACTTGAGTTGTGTTCGTATTATTGTGTTATTGACCTTTGCAAACACTTACAGGCCGCTTAAAGCGGCCTGTAAGCTATTCAAACAAGTGCGTGTGTTAGCAGTAGCCCTATTCAGTAGCGACAGCCGTTTGGCTGGCCGCCAATACCGTGGCCAAGTATGTACCGGTGTAAGAGCCTGCTGTTTGAGCCACTTGCTCAGGCGTGCCTTGGGCGATGATGCGGCCGCCGCCGTCGCCACCTTCTGGGCCCAAATCGATGATGTAATCGGCGGTTTTAATCACATCCAAATTGTGCTCGATGATGACGATGCTGTTGCCTTTGCCTTTGAGGCGCTGTATCACTTCCAGCAATAAGGCGATGTCGGCGAAATGCAAACCGGTGGTCGGTTCGTCCAAGATGTACAGCGTGCGGCCGGTATCGCGTTTGGACAATTCCAGCGCCAATTTCACCCGCTGCGCCTCACCGCCAGATAGCGTGGTCGCGCTTTGACCCAAACGCACATAGCTCAAACCCACATCCATCAGCGTTTGCAGCTTGCGCGCCAAGGTCGGTACGGCTTCAAAGAAGTGGTAGGCTTCAGCCACCGTCATGTCTAACACTTCGCTGATGTTCTTGCCTTTGTATTGCACTTCCAAGGTTTCGCGGTTGTAACGCTTGCCATGACAGACTTCACACGGCACATACACATCGGGTAAGAAGTGCATTTCCACTTTCAATACGCCATCGCCTTGGCAGGCTTCGCAGCGGCCGCCTTTGACGTTGAACGAGAAACGGCCAACGCTGTAACCGCGTTCGCGCGACAAAGGTACGCCGGCATACAATTCGCGTATCGGTGTGAATATGCCGGTGTAAGTGGCTGGATTCGAGCGCGGCGTGCGGCCGATGGGGCTTTGGTCGACATTGATGACTTTGTCAAGCTGCTCCATGCCGGTGATGTCGGTATATGGTGATGGCTCGTCTTTGGTGGCGCGGTTCAAATCGCGCGCGGCGATTTTGGCCAAGGTGTCGTTAATCAGCGTTGATTTGCCACTACCAGACACGCCGGTGATGCAGGTAATCAAGCCCAGCGGCAATTCCAAGGTGACGTTTTTCAAATTGTTGCCCGATGCGCCGCTCAATACCAACAAACGCTCATCGTCACGTGCAGTACGGGTGTGCGGCAATTTAATCGCTTCAACACCGCTTAAATAGCGGCCTGTAACCGATTCAGGGCAGGCGGCAACGGCTTCAGGTGTGCCCGCAATCAAGACCGCACCGCCCAATTCGCCGGCGCCAGGGCCCATATCGACCACGTAATCGGCATGGCGGATGGCGTCTTCATCGTGTTCAACCACGATGACGCTGTTGCCCAAGTCGCGCAAGTGTTTCAGCGTGCCAAGCAATCTGTCGTTATCGCGTTGGTGCAAACCGATGGACGGCTCGTCCAGCACATACATCACGCCGGTCAAACCCGAACCGATTTGGCTGGCCAAACGGATGCGCTGTGCTTCGCCGCCGGACAGGGTTTCGGCCGAACGCGCCAAACACAAATAATTCAGGCCGACATTGATGAGGAAGCCCAAGCGGTCGGTGATTTCTTTCAACACTTTTTCGGCAATGTGTTGCTTGTTGCCACCGAGATTCAGGCCTTCAAAAAACGCCATTGCCTTGGACAAAGGCCAAGCGCTGATGTGGTGCAGATTTTCACCGCCCACATACACAAAACGCGCTTCTTTGCGCAAACGCGCACCGCCGCAAGCCGTGCACGGGCGGAAGCTTTGGTATTTGGCCAATTCTTCGCGCACCGTTGGCGAATCGGTTTCGCGGTAGCGGCGTTCCAAATTGGGGATGATGCCTTCAAACGCATGGCTGCGATTGAACGTTGTGCCTTTGTCGTTTAAATAGCGAAATTCAATCACTTCTTTGCCCGAACCATACAACACCACTTTTTGGGTGTCGCGTGGCAGTTCTTCCCATGCGGTGTTCAAATCAAAGCCGTAGTGTGCGGCCAAAGACACAATCATTTGGTAGTAAAACTGATTGCGTTTGTCCCAGCCTTTAATCGCACCGGCGGCCAAAGACAGCTCAGGATGGATGACCACTGCTTCTTCGTCGAAATACGTCATCGTGCCCAAGCCATCGCAAGTGGGGCAAGCACCGACAGGATTGTTGAAACTGAACAGACGCGGTTCTAATTCCATCAAGCTGTACGAGCATTGTGGGCAGGCGAATTTGGCCGAATACCAATGCTCAACATTGCTGTCCATTTCCAAGGCCAAGGCGCGATCGCCACCGTGTCGCAGCGCGGTTTCAAAACTCTCGGCTAAACGCTGTTGCATGTCGGGGCGCACTTTGATGCGGTCTATCACCACATCGATGTGGTGTTTTTGATTTTTGTTTAAGGCCGGCAATTCGTCGTCGAGCGAGTAAGTCTCGCCGTCGATGCGCACGCGCGTGAAACCTTGCACGCGCAAATCGTTGAACAATTCCACAAATTCGCCTTTGCGACCCGACACCGCAGGCGCCAAAATCATGATTTTGGTGTCTTCAGGCAGGGCGAGCACGCTGTCGACCATTTGTGACACGGTTTGGCTGGACAAAGGAATGTCGTGGTCGGGGCAATGCGGTGTGCCCACGCGCGCAAACAGCAAACGCAAATAATCGTGTATCTCGGTGACGGTGCCAACGGTAGAACGCGGATTGTGCGAAGTGGATTTTTGTTCTATGGAAATCGCTGGCGACAAGCCTTCAATCAAGTCCACATCTGGTTTGTCCATCATCTGCAAGAATTGGCGCGCATACGCCGACAAACTTTCCACATAACGGCGCTGTCCTTCGGCATACAACGTGTCAAACGCCAGCGAAGATTTACCACTGCCAGACAAGCCGGTAATCACCACCAATTGGTGACGGGGGATGTCCAAATCGATGTTTTTTAAATTGTGAGTACGGGCGCCGCGTATGCGGATGTAATCATTCATGATGTGGGTGTCTGTTGATACGGAACCGAGCATTATAGCAGTTTTGCTTTAGAAATTCCTGTTTATGTGCCGCAACTTGCTGGGTAAAACTGTGTTATGGCGGAATTGAATGTGCATCGGTTTACAGGCCGCTTGTATCTTTGCCCCATAGGTTTTGCATGTCTTGACCATGTTGTTGCAAGGCTTGCTGCACTTGCGCTGGCGGTTCAAACACATCGGTGGCACAGACAAAATGCATGGGCATTTCCTTCTGGTTTAGAGCCGGTTTTGGCAACACCTTGTAGCAATGCTGTTGCGATGGTTTCTTTGCTGTGGATTGGCGGTCGATTATCGGTATGAAGGTGGTTAGTCGGCAAGCGAGTGTTGATGCAAGCCAAAAAATGCGCTGTTTTTTGTGCAGCTTAGGCAGTGCCGTATTAAGCTGAGGCTTTCAATCGGCAGGAATGGGCAAGGACAGAATATGCAAACAGACATCGTGGTGGTGGGCGCAGGGCCAGCGGGTTTGAGTTTGGTGCGGGCATTGTCAGGCAGCGGTTTGAATGTGGCGGTGGTGGAACGGCAATCGTATGCCACTATCGCCAAACCGGCGTACGATGGCCGCGAAATCGCCTTAACCCACCGCTCACAAGCGCTGATGCAGCAATATGGCTTGTGGCAACACCTGCCCGAAGGCGAAATCTACCCATTGCGCGATGCCAAAGTGGTCAGTGGCGCGTCTGATTTTACCTTGCATTTCCCACAGCCCAAGGCCGAGGCGGGATTAATCGCCGAGCAATTGGGCTTTTTGGTGTCCAATCACAACATTCGTCAGGCCGCTTTCAATGAGGCCGAACCGGTGGCCAATGTTGCTTGGATGACGGGCGTGAGCGTAGAGCACATCCAAGTCGACGATGGTGAGGCGACCGTAGCACTGAGCGATGGCCGCCACATTCACACGCGCTTGGTCATCGCCGCCGACAGCCGTTTTTCCAATACCCGCCACCAGTTGGGCATTTCTGCTGACAGCCACGATTATGGCCGCACCGTGTTGGTGTTTCGCACCGAGCATGAACTCAGCAATGAACACACTGCGTTTGAGTGTTTTCATTATGGCCGCACCTTGGCCTTATTGCCTTTGCAAACCCACTTAACCAATTGCGTGGTCACGGCCGATCACCAAGCAGCCAAACGTTTATTGGCTTTGTCGCCAGCGGAATTGGCGCGTGACATCGAACGGCAATTGAACTTGCGTTTGGGACACATGCGCGTGGTGAGCGAGGTGCACCAATACCCATTGGTCGGCGTGCACGCGCGTCGCTTTCAGGCCAAACGCGGCGCTTTAATCGGCGATGCCGCCGTGGGCATGCACCCTGTTACCGCGCACGGCTTCAATCTCGGTCTGGAAAGCGCCTGCAGCTTGGCCGAATTGCTGCAACAAGCGGCGGCCAAACAGCAAGACATCGCCGCACCGTCTTTATTGCAATGGTATGAAATGAAACACATGTTGCGTACCCGTCCGCTGTATCACGGCACCCACGCGATGGTGTCGCTGTTCACCAATGATGCGCCACCGGCGAAACTATTGCGCCATGCGGTATTGCGCCTGAGCAATGGCTTGCCGCCGCTGAAAAAAGCCATCGCCATGCAACTGACAGGTAAATGGGCTTGAGGTGAGATAGGCTGGAATGATGAAATAAGCGGCCTGTAATATTTTACAGGCCGCTTATTGGTACACTTGAATAGAAATCACACGCTTGATTACATAAGGGGAAATGCTTAGATGGGTGTTGTGTTGATAACTTGCATGGTCATGGTGTATTTCATTGAAATTAAATGGAGGATGAAACATCAAAAACCGCTGAATAAAGGAAACCCAATTGATGGAGGACAGTATTTGGTTTTCTGGATTGGTAATTCATTACTCATAATAGTGTTGAATTTTGTATTAGCTATTTCTATGTCACCACAAACAGCAGAGTCATTTTTTCAATTGATGAGCTCAATTTATCAAATATTCTTAGCTGATATTTACTATGGATACTCGCACTCTGAATTTAAAATTTGGCAAGATTCTATACCTTATTTAACGGAATACATTACTACAGATACAAAATTAAGCGCTACAGAAAAAATCATCGAGTTAGAAAAAATTAATCAAATTAGTCAATCTACTCATTCAAAGAATACTTTGGTTATAAGTGAGCAATTCTTAAGTCTCACAGAGTTTTATCAGCTTATTCTAGTTTTGGTGACATGCATATCTTTGTTTTTTGGAAGAAAATTTATTTACGCCCCTTTTTTTGAAATGACCAAGAAAGACAATTTTCATATCAATAAAAAATCATTGATATTACAAGTATTTGCGCTTGTTCTGATATGGTTGCCTGTCATTTGGTTGGTATTTATCGTGCCGACACACAGTGCGACTTGTCCGAACAGAGTCTTTTCTGTGTGGTGCATGAATTTAAGTGGGACGGGTCTTCGTTATATTGCATTCCCTACTTTATTTTTGTTTTATTGGATGTTTATTCTGATTTTTATCAATGGCTCCATAAGCGCAGTGAGGACAGAGCTTGGATTTGAGAAGGTCAAAAGAGCAAATGTGGTTAAGGAAAATTGAAACGGCAAGTTCACCTCAAATCAATGCTCATTGGGAGAATCAATCTGATTATTTGCGGCACATTTGTCTATTAGTGCAATGATGTGCACAGGTGAGAAATCAACACTCAGATAGCAAAGTATCACCACCAACTTTGGATGAAGTCATCTAAATTAACGAGGCCATAGACCGTTTGCTACACAGTTTAAAGCGGCCTGTAACACGTTTACAGGCCGCTTTAAATGTTAAACACACTGAATAACACTTAGAATTTTTAAAGCGCATGCAAGTATGGCTTATAAGCGTGCAAGCCGCTTGCTTGAATGAGTTTCAATATCGTGCACGCACAGTCTATGAATGCATGTGACAGGTTTTTTATAGCCCAAGAGTGACTGACTTAGCTCTTGTGCATATTCAGCTAAATTAACGTATCAACACCACCGGCGTACGGTAATAAGTGCGGTGGGGGCGATGCAATAAGATGACGTTGCCGCTGCTGCTGGTTTTATTGGTCGCGGTTTGGTTCTTGCGCGCAGGTGGGCGTGCTGAAGTTTGCGGTAACGGTTCAAAATAAGGCTTGGCGGCCGGCGGCGGTGCGTATTGGGCAATGGCTGCGCGTTCTTCGGTAGAGGTCACGACTGGTTGGGTGGGATGGCTCACACAAGCGCTGAGGCTGGCTGTTAGCAGCAACAAGGACAGCGTGGCAGACATTTTCATGGTGACTCCTAAAAGCTGAAATGCCCATCATAACGGAAATGGTGTGGCGTGGTATTGAGCCAACGCACTAAATTCACATGGTTAGGATTTTTGTGGCGTGTTAGGTCATGGCAGGTGCGGGTTTTAACGATACTGACTCAAAATTGGAGCTTGGTTATGAATGGGTTTACGATACACTTCGATGACCGCTTATGCTCCCATCGGTGATAATGCTAGTTTACTCAAAATAGCCTACAGGCTCAGCTATTCAAAGACATACTCTAGTTTTTCTATTAATTTGCTATTGTACTTTTCATCAACCTGATATTTGTACTCTTTATTATGAATTTCATATTCAATAGCAATAATATTAACTTTGGGTGCTAAGCTACAGATTTCCTCTACGGAAGAATTTAAGTCTTTCTTTTTGCGATATTTTCTCAATTTTAACCAAACTCGTTGTTCATTGATTGATTTTGGTGTGGATAACACATTATATAAAGGTTCTTTTACCCCAACTTTTAAGTACTTAATTTGGGGTAAATCTGGAAAATTGACATAGTTTACTCTGTAAAAAAACTGGTTGGCTTTTGAATCAAATAGCAATGGGTAAATATAATTATCATATTCATTGATAAAATAACAATAATCATTTGAATCAATGACTTTAATCAATAGCTCCTGATTTGATCCTCCTAAGTTCATAGGCTGAACCACCTTAAAGGCTTTGCTTTCAATCTGATATTTCGAGGGGGCGATTTTGGAAATCGGATTCATCAAATCATTGGAATGAAGAGGATTGCTTTTTTGCACATAAACATGTTTTTCAGGTAGGAAGTATAGGAGTCCAATCATCAACAATCCAAACAGCATGCTGATTATTGTAATCAGCATGCATCCTGTATTTTTATTCATAAAAGTAACCTGTGATTGTCATATCAAAATAACAATAAAGTACTAGGGTTTGTTAAATATTTTAACGTTCTCTATCCACCCATGATTTTAGTCAGATTTACCCAAATCGCTTAATACCTGCGCAAAAGCGGCCTGTAAGCTCGTGTATACCTTGCGAGTGTTGCCGTCCATATCGTGCATTAACATCAAATTCACCGGATGGCCGAAGTCTTCCACTTGCGTCGGTTTGCCATCGAACATCACATAACCGTCTGCGTTCATCTGTGCTTGGTAAGCGGCCTGTAAGCTTTGCTCGGCGTGTTTGGAATACAAATACACTGTTTTGCCCATCTGTGTGGCAATGCCGATTTGTAAGGCGGTGCCGACATCGGGCTCGAGGCCGCGAAACGGCGACACATCGGCGATGACGCACGCCGCCTGCTGTATCATCGCCACATTGCTTAAAAATATCGATTCATCGACACAGCATTTTTGCTCCAGCGCCGTGTCTATCGGCGACAGAATGTGCACGTCCATTTGCGCTGCGCTGGCGGTGGCTTGCAATTCGCGCTTTTGCGCTGCCAACCACGCTTCTGAGTCTGGCCAAAACACCGCTGGTGTCGCCCAATAAATGTCCAAATGTGGCATGGTTTTCCCCTTGTTGTGTAGGATGTTGCCTGTCACTGAGTGTTGCTATCGCTTAAGTCTGCGCAGGGTTTTCAATGGCTGCTGCTGTATTGATACCATTGCGTCGTTCGCATTAAGAAGCTAGCCATTATGATGCGATATGCGTATATTAAGCGGCCTGTAAACCCCATACAGCAGTTTACAGGCCGTATGTATCACACCACGCGTGTGATTTCTGTCCATTGTTTTTGCAAACGCTTTACCGACACCGGATACGGCGTTTTCAACTCTTGCGCAAACAAAGACACGCGCAATTCTTCAATGCCCCAGTGGAACATTTTCAAATCATGGCCGATGTCTTGGTGGCTGCGGCTTAAATCGGTCATGCGCTGCTGCCATTGTTGTTGCAAGGCGTGGATGTCGGCTTCGCGCTGGGCATCGCGGGCAGGGTTGCCGCTGTATTTGTCCATACGCAAATTCATCGCCTTCAAATAGCGCGCCAGATGCGGCCATTGGCTCCACGGCGTGGCGCTGGCGAAACCGGCGTAAATCAAGCCATCCAATTGTGTTTGCAACACGTGTTTTAATGGGTGTTTTTGCAGACGCAATACCAGCGGCGCGTATTCTTGCGCCACTTCAAGCAAATACTTGTTCAGCGCTTCTTTCACCGCCGGCAAACGGCTGCGCGCGCGCTTGATTTGTTCTTTGAAGTCTTTGTCGTTGCGCGGCAAATCATCGTCGCCGATAAACGCGCGTTGACACACAGCGCGGGTGATGTCGTCGCGCAGCGCGTCCACACCCAAGTGTTTGAGCAACATCGCCACTTGCGTGAACGAGGCCAAGCCTTTGTTCAAGTCTTTCAACTGGTCTTTCAGCTGTTTGGCCATCAACGCAATCACACCGTGAAAATGCGCTTCTGCCGCCGCGCCTTCGGTGTCAAACAGCTTTAAGGCAATGCTGTTGTCGGCCTGTATTTGCAAGCCCAAATAACCAGTGAGCTGCTGTTTGCCGCGCGCGAATTTAATCGAATCGGGTAACTTGCCTATGGTCCAAGCGGTGACATTCTCTTGCTCAAACTCGTTGGCATTGTCGCTGAAGGTGACGGCGGCGGCATGGCCCAATTGTTGTTGCAAGGCCAGTAAATTGCGTCCCATTGCCAATTCTTGGCCACCATCGTCGATGACGCGGAAATTGAAATAACAGTGCGCCGGCAATTCGGCCGCTGCCCATGCGTCAAAATCAATTTGTTCCAAGATGCGCACATCGCCAAACTCGCGCGCGATAAACGCCGCCAGTTGCGGCAATATCGGTTCGGCTTGATTCGGTTCGCGCTCTAAGAAGCGGGTAACAAAATCGGGCACGGGCACACACACACGCCGCACCTGTTTGGGCAGCGCCTTAATCAGCAATTGCAGCTTCTCGCGTATCAAACCCGCTACCAGCCATTCCAATTGTTTCTCATCCAGGCGGTTGAGCACCGGCAAGGGCACGGTCATGGTGACGCCGTCGAGCGGGTGGTGCGGTTCAAAGCGGTAAGTCAGCTTGAACGCGCCATCGGCGGTTTTGTAAGTCTTGGGGAATTGCGCATCGGTAATGTGCGCGGCCGAGTGTTGCATCAAATCGTCGCGACTCAAATACAAGCCCTTATCATCGGCCTGTAACTTCAGCCACGCATGAAAACTGGCCGCATCGACGATGGGGTAAGTCTTTTTGCCCTGCACATAGTTCGCGTCTATGCGCTGCTGGTAAAAGTCGTACAAGACTTCGTCGTCGACCAACACGTCTTGCTTGCGCGATTTGTGTTCCAGCTCGGTGATGTCTTTAATCAAGCGCGCATTGTGTTTGAAAAAAGCGTCTTGAAAATTCGCTTGCTGCTCGACCAACGCACCGCGGATGAACAATTCGCGCGCTTCTTCGGGCGCGATGCGGCCATAGCTGACCAAGCGCCGTGGCATCACCGTTAAACCATACAATGTCACCCGTTCCGAGGCCAACACTTCGCCGCGCTCTTTGGACCAATGCGGCTCAAAATAGTGTTTTTTCACCAGATGCGGTGCTTCCAATTCTATCCACTCGGGATTGATTTTGGCCACATCGCGCGCGTACAGCTTGGAGGTTTCCATCAATTCCGCTGCCATCACCCATTTGGGCTTGGCCTTGAACAGGTTGGATGCTGGGAACAAATGGAAACGGCTGCCGCGTGCGCCTTGGTATTCGTGGCTTTCTGGTGCTTTCAGGCCGACTTGGGCGATTAAACCCGTGAGCAAAGCGCGGTGGATTTGGTCGTAACTGGCCTCGGTGCCACCATGTTGGCGCATTTTATTGAGGGTTTTGTCATCAACCGCATGCTCGTTTTTTTGAAGCTTGGGATTGGGCTTGTTGATTTTGACACTGCTGACTTTGTCCGTGGTCTCACCGGCCTTGGGCAACAATTCCAATTCGCGCGCGGTTTGCTCCAATTGCTGGTGCAATTCGCGCCATTCGCGCATGCGTGGAATGCTTAAGAAGTGTTGTTGCAACACTTGCATTGTTTGTTTGTACGATTTTTGCGCGCGCGTTTGTGCAAAAAATTCCCACAAATACAGGTAGGACAAGAAGTCTGACTCCTTGTCTTTAAAGCGCTCGTGCATTTTGTCGGCTGCATCGCGCGCTTCAAACGGGCGCTCGCGCGGGTCTTGTATCGACAAGGCCGACACGATGATGAGGATTTCCGGCACACAGTTCAGGCGTTTGGCCGCCAGCAACATGCGCGCAATTTTCGGGTCGACTGGCAGCTTGGCCATTTGCTCGCCCAGTTTGGTGAGGCGGTTGTTGTCGTCTACCGCACCGAGTTCCAACAACACTTGGAAACCGTCGTTGATGTAGCGCTGCTCTGGCGCTTGCAAAAATGGAAACGCCGCCACATCGCCCAATTGCAGGCTGACCATGCGCAAAATCACCGCCGCCAAATTCGAGCGCAGGATTTCAGGGTCGGTGTATTCGGAGCGGCTGTTAAAATCGTCTTCGGCATACAATCGGATTGCCACACCAGCAGCAACACGGCCACAACGACCAGCACGTTGGCGCGCTGCCGCTTGCGAGATTTTTTCAATGTGCAGCTGCTCGACTTTGGCGCGCGCCGAATAGCGTTTCACCCGCGCCAAACCGGTGTCGATGACAAAACGTATGCCCGGCACGGTGAGCGAGGTTTCGGCGATGTTGGTGGCCAAAATCACACGGCGCGTCTGGCCATTCGGATGGAAAATGCGGTGTTGTTCTTGCGCCGACAGCCGCGCAAACAAGGGCAAGATGTCCAGATTGCGGCGGTTGCCTTTGCGCAAGGCTTCGGCCGCCTCGCGTATGTCTTTTTCACCGGCGAGAAACACCAAAATATCGCCATCGCCCAAGCGGCACAATTCATCTACCGCATCGACAATGCCGTCCATCATGGTGATGTCTTCTTCGTCCTCATTGGCATCGTCGCCAAGCGGTCGGTAACGCATTTCGATGGGGAAGGTGCGGCCTGAAACTTCGATTACCGGCGCTGGTTTGCCATGGCTGGCGAAATGCTGTGCAAAACGCTCCGAGTCTATGGTGGCCGAGGTGATGATGACTTTCAAATCGGGGCGGCGCGGCAACAGGTTTTTCAAATAGCCTAGCAAAAAATCAATGTTAAGACTGCGTTCGTGCGCCTCGTCGATGATGATGGTGTCGTATTGGCTCAAATAGCGATCGGTTTGCGTTTCCGCCAGCATGATGCCGTCTGTCATCAATTTGATGTGGCTTTCAGGCCGGGTTTTGTCGTTGAAGCGCACTTTATAGCCAACAGCTTCACCGATATTGCTGCCCAATTCTTCGGCAATGCGCTCGGCCACGGCGCGCGCGGCCAACCGCCGCGGCTGGGTATGGCCGATTAAGCCGGCGACACCGCGCCCGAGTTCCAAACAGATTTTTGGAATTTGCGTAGTTTTTCCCGAGCCGGTTTCACCGGCAATGATGACCACTTGGTGTTGGTCTATGGCTGTTTTGAGTTCGGCCAGTTTTTCATGTACCGGCAAATCGCCGCTGTAAGTGGGCACGGGCAAAGTCGCCAGCCGCGCCAAATAGCGCTCGTGCGAGCGTTGGTATTTTTGTTGTACCGCCTCGATGCCACCAAATTTTTCAGGCCGCTTGAGGGCTTGTTGTAAGTAATGGCGGTCGCGGCTTAGGGTTTGTTTGATATCAAAAGACATGGGTTCTTAGCTAATCAGGTAGGGTGCCCATTTGGGTATGGGAACGTGCAAATCAAGGTGTCGCTGCAAGCATATGGCTGCATGGCTCAGCGTAAAGTAGCGTATTTTAAACCCTGACGGGATAATTGTCTGTATTGCTTGAGGTTTAAACGGAGGTTTTGGTAGACTGGTGCGAGAGTATGTATTCAAATGGAATGTTTTTACTTATATAACTAAGGACAGGAGCGAGACATGGGCATGAAAATACTGGTGGTGGCGGTGGGTTTGGCTTTGGTAGGGGGGTGTGCGCAGCATCAAACGAGGAATATGGCCGAAGTGAATGCCCATGACGGCATACAGCTGTCTGGCAGTATTGCGCAAAAAAATCTCTATGCTGCCAGCCCACGCGCAAGTTCTATGGCCATGGGCAGGGTAACAGGCATGGCGCCCGCGCCGTTGACTGCAAATCGGGGAATACCAATCCAAGACACCGAACGCTATGCCGCCATCAGCGACAATCCAGTTAAGGAGGTGAGCAAAGAGCCGATTTCCACCTTCAGCGCCGATGTTGATACCGGTTCGTATGCCAATGTGCGCCGTTTCTTGAATCAAGGGCGTTTACCACCGGTGAATGCGGTGCGGGTAGAAGAGCTCATCAATTATTTCCCTTTGGATGCCAAATTGCAGGCGCAAAAGCCGCATCCGTTTGCCGTGGCCACCGAAGTGGTCGATTCGCCGTGGCTGCAAGACGCGAAACTGTTGCGCATTGTGATGGAAGCGCAAGAACAAAAGAAAGCGCAGATGCCGCCAGCGAATTTGGTGTTTTTGGTCGATGTGTCCGGCTCCATGAGCAGCCCTGACAAACTGGATTTGGTAAAGCAAACCTTGCGTTTATTAACCGCGCAATTGCGGCCTGAAGACAAGGTCAGCATTGTCACTTATGCTTCGGGCACTGAGGTGGTGTTACAGGCCGCTTCTGGGCGCGATAAACCAAGCATTTTGGCGGCCATAGACAAACTCAAAGCAGGCGGCAGCACTGCTGGTGCTGATGCGATGGAAAAAGCGTATAAAATCGCCAAAGAGCACCAATTGAAAGACGGCATCAACCGCATTTTGATGGCCACCGATGGTGATTTTAATGTGGGGACGGTGGATTTTGCCACCTTAAAAGGGCGTGTGGCCGAGCAGCGCAAAAACGGCATCTCGCTCACCACCTTGGGCTTTGGTACAGGCAATTACAATGAGCAATTGATGGAGCAATTGGCCGATGCGGGTGATGGCAATTACAGCTACATCGACAGCGAAAAAGAAGCCAAAAAAGTGTTGCAACAGCAATTGTCGTCGACATTATCAACCGTAGCTTCTGATGTGAAAATCCAAGTGGAATTCAATCCGAGCACGGTATCGCAATACCGCTTAATCGGCTATGAAAACCGCGTGCTCAAGCAAGAGGATTTCAACAATGACAACAAAGACGCGGGTGACATAGGCGCAGGTCATGTGGTGACGGCTTTGTATGAATTTGTGCCGCAAGGCAAACAAGGTTGGCTCAGCCCGTCGCGTTACCAAACAGCGGCGAGCAAGACCGATTTGTCCAATGAGTATGCAATGGTGAATGTGCGCTACAAACCAGTGAGCAAATCCAGCAGTGTGTTATTAAGCCGGCCTGTAAACACTGGCAGCTTGCCTTTAAGTGGGGCCAGCAGCGACACGCGTTTTACCGTGGCAGTGGCCACGTATGGACAGCTGTTGCGCGGCGGTGACATGGTCGGCAAACAAAGCTGGGACGATGTGTTGCGCTTAGCCAAAGGCGCGCAAGGCAAAGACGCATTTGGCTTGCGCGCTGAGTTTATCGACTTGGTTGGCAAAACGCAAAGCCTCAGTCACCAAGCGCCTTAAAATCTTAAGCTTATGCCCACAAAGCCCTGAGCCGCAGCTGCGCTCAGGGTTTTTTATTTGAAGTATTTTCTCTGTGCAGGGTCTTTAATACTATCCTAGACGGGCTGCGCCGATTTGTTTATGCTGAAGCTATAAAAAGACTTAAAACAGCAGCACATCATTCAAGCAGCACACCGTTCACACACTCTGTAGGAGTCCCTATGTTAAAGCCGTCTTTGCTCAGCCTTGCCTTGTTGTCTTGTTCTTTTTCTGTCTTGGCCTTAAGCCCGCCGCCGCAATCCGAGCCATATATCGGCACTGCCGACAATTTGTATGGCTTGTCGGCGCAAGAACAGGCACCGACTTACCGCAATATGAATTTTTTGTATCCCACGCGCAGCGTGGCTGCAGGCGGCAAGCCTTTGGTGTTGCGTACATCGGCCGAAGAATTGCCTGTGAGTTATGCTGTCGATGGCAAAGACATCAATACCGATGTGTTTATGCGCCGCAATCAAGTGGCGGGTTTGTTGATAATGCGCGATGGCAAAATCTTGGTCGAGCGCTATGCGCAAGGCAACACGCCAGACAGCCGTTGGACCTCGTTCTCGATAGCCAAATCCATATCCTCGACCTTAATCGGCGCGGCCGTGGCCGATGGCAAAATTGGCAGTTTGAATGATGAGGTCACGCGTTATGTACCGGCGCTCAAAGGCAGTTCGTATGAAGGTGTGAGCGTGGGGCAGGTATTGGACATGAGTTCAGGGGTGAAATGGAACGAGACTTACCGCGATCCCAAATCTGACCGTCGTCAGATGTTCAATGCGCAATTGGCGCAACAACCGGGCGGCATTGTGGCGGTGATGGCGGGTTTAAAGCGCATCCATCCCGCAGGCAGTACTTTCAATTACAGCACTGGTGAATCGTATTTACAGGCCGAGATTTTAAAAGGCGCGACCGGTAAAACCTCATCGGCGTATTTGTCGGAAAAAATTTGGGGGCCACTGGGCATGCAAACGCCAGCGTTCTGGCAATTGGAATCACCCAATGGGACTGAAATCGCCAGCTCAGGCTTCAGTGCCACTTTGCGTGATTATGCCCGTTTTGGCCAATTCATCTTGAACGATGGTGTCATCAATGGCAAACGCGTGTTGCCACAAGGTTGGGTGGCCAGCATCGCCGATGTGTCTCCGGAATCTCATTTGTACCCAGGTAAGCTCTACGATGGTGAATACGATTTGGGCTACCACAAACAGTGGTGGATTTTGCCGAAAGGTGATAAGGCCACGGCCGAGCATGGCGATGGTGCGTTCAGCGCCGTCGGTATTTTCGGCCAATACCTGTACATCAACCCTGCCAAGAAAACCGTGGCAGTGGTATGGAGCACTTGGCCTGAGCCAGAAGTAGAACGCAGTGAAAAAGAGACTTTTGCCTACATCGGAGCGGCCATCAAAGCCAGTGAATAAGGTGGAGTAATCAAAATAGCGGCCTGTAAGCCTAGAAGGTTTACAGGCCGCTTGTTATTCCGCAAATCAGATGTTGCACGTACTTTTAGCATATAAATGCGCGAAGACGCATTTGGTGTAGTAAGAATTTGAAATCTGAATCCATCTTGAGTGCATATATATATACTGTATTTGAGTATAAATTTTGCTGTGATTGCCAGCCAGTTTCATCTGGCAGAAAAATATATTTGGCGTATTTTTGGTACAAAATGGCAAGCTTGGGAAATGTGATGGGTGGTTTGAAAATGAAGGTTCACTTTTTAAGCAAATGATTTAGATACAGTAATTTCACTTCATAAAATTATTCTATAAATTCGGCTTAACCTATCTTAACTTTAAATCGCACTGACCTTGTGCTGCCGCGGTGATTGTTCTAGATTGAAACCACAGGCGTTTTCAAACGACTGTTTAAATTCATTCATAATAAAAAGGAAGAGAAATGCAACAACTCAAAACATGGCTGTTATGGGCCATCGTGGTGGTGGTTGGTGTGTCGGCCTTTGCCACATTGGCGCTCAATCGAGGTGAGAGCATCAGTGCGGTGTGGATTATTGTGGCAGCGGTATGTGTGTACATGATTGCGTACCGCTTCTACAGTTTGTACATCGCCAAAACCGTGATGCAGCTCGATCCGCTGCGCATGACGCCGGCAGAGCGACACAACGATGGTTTGGACTATGTGCCCACTCACAAAGGCGTGTTGTTCGGTCACCATTTTGCTGCGATTGCCGGTGCGGGCCCGTTGGTCGGACCGGTATTGGCGGCGCAAATGGGTTATTTACCGGGCACGCTGTGGATCATCTTTGGTGTGGTGTTTGCTGGCGCGGTGCAAGACATGATGGTCTTGTTCATCTCCATGCGGCGCGATGGCAAATCGCTTGGTGACATGATCAAGCAAGAGATGGGCACGGTGCCGGGCATCATTGCCTCCATCGGTATTTTGATGATTATGGTGATTATCTTGGCGGTATTGGCCTTGATCGTGGTGAAAGCCTTGATTAACAGCCCGTGGGGTACGTTTACCATCGCCATGACCATCCCGATTGCCTTATTTATGGGCATTTATACGCGTTACATCCGTCCAGGAAAAATCGGTGAAATTTCGATTGTGGGCTTTATCTTATTGATGTTGGCCATACACTTTGGTGAAAGCGTGGCGCGCAGTGAAACATGGGCGCCCATGTTCACCTTGGATGGCATCCAACTGACTTGGGCCTTGATTATTTATGGCTTTATCGCTGCGGTATTGCCTGTGTGGCTGTTGTTAACGCCGCGCGATTATTTGTCGACTTTCTTGAAAGTCGGCACCATCGTGTTGTTGGCCATAGGCATCTTAATCGTCAATCCCAGCTTGGAAATGCCGGCTGTGACCAAGTTTGTCGATGGCACTGGCCCAGTGTTCTCGGGTGATTTGTTCCCGTTCTTGTTCATTACCATTGCCTGTGGTGCGGTTTCGGGCTTCCATGCCTTGATTTCTTCAGGCACCACGCCGAAGATGATTTCCAATGAAGCCGATGTGCGCATGATCGGTTACGGTGGCATGTTGATGGAGAGTTTTGTTGCCATCATGGCTTTGTGTGCGGCGGCGACCTTGGACCCGGGCATTTACTTTGCCATGAATTCGCCCGCGGCGGTGATTGGTACTGACCCTGCACATGCGGCCGAAGTGATTACGCAGTGGGGTTTTGCGGTGACACCCGATGCCATCAATCAAATGGCCAGCGACATCGGTGAAAATTCCATCTTGTCGCGTGCTGGTGGTGCACCGACTCTGGCGGTGGGCATGGCGCACATCATGCACCAATTCATCGGCAGCAAAGAGATGATGGCGTTTTGGTACCATTTTGCCTTGTTGTTTGAAGCCTTGTTCATCTTGACTGCGGTGGATGCGGGCACGCGCGTGTGCCGCTTTATGATTCAAGACTTGGTCGGCATTTTTATCAAACCATTTGCCAATACCGAATCCTTGCCAGCCAACCTGATAGGCACGTTCTTGGCCGTGGCTTTGTGGGGTTATTTCCTGTATGTGGGTGTCACCGATCC
This sequence comes from Vitreoscilla massiliensis, assembly GCF_001457815.1. Lineage (GTDB taxonomy): Bacteria > Pseudomonadota > Gammaproteobacteria > Burkholderiales > Neisseriaceae > Vitreoscilla > Vitreoscilla massiliensis. Next base: position 548,299 of record NZ_LN898221.1, on the reverse strand, counting down.
ACTCGGTGGCATTAATTCCTTGTGGCCGCTGTTCGGTATCGGTAACCAAATGCTCGCCGGTGTGGCTTTGATTACGGTGGCGGTGATTTTGATTAAGATGAAGCGCGAGAAGTTTGTGTGGGTGCCGTTGGTACCAGCAGTGTTGCTGCTGATAGTCACCACCACAGCTGGTTTGCAAAAAATCTTCCACTCCAAACCGGCCATCGGTTTCTTGGCTCACGCGGACAAATACAGTGCGGCGGCGGCCAAAGGCGAGGTATTGGCACCGGCGAAAGACATGGCACAAATGCAGCAAATCGTGTTCAACGATTATGTGAATTCGGGCTTGACCGCTTTGTTCTTGTTGGTGGTGGTGACGGTGGCGTTTTGGGGCTTAAAAGTCGGCCTGAAAGCGTATAAAATTGGTTGGTCTACAGCCAAAGAGGTGCCTGCTGTTAACCGCAATGAGGTAGAAGGCCATGTTACATCTAAATCGCATTAAGCGCTTGTGGCGCTTGTGGATAGAAACCACGCATTTGATGGTGGGACTGCCCGATTATCAGCGCTATGTGGCGCAGCAACGCCGCCACAATGCCAACACGCCGGTGATGACAGAAAAGCAATTCATCGATTACTGTCAGAAGCGGCGTTTGGGAGGCAAGGGCAGTCGCGGTTGTTGTTAAGACGGTGTTAAGGATAAGGCTGGGTTTTCCCAGCCTTTGTTGTTGGCATCAGTGTGCACGCAATAGGGCAAACTGACAGTCGGACTGATGCGTCCTTATCATTTTCTTTGATAGCTTCATTAGATTTCACAGTGCTATTAAATACAGCAACATCCCTAGCAATATGTCAGTGAGCTTCCAGCAAATACTCTTGGTCTTGGTCGGCTTGTTCTCCCCAGCCTGTCCAAATTTCGGTCAATACCACCCGTTGGCCTTGTACCGATTTGACTTTGTAAATAAAGGTGCGTGGCGGTGTCAGGTCATCATGCGAGGTTTTCTCGACCAACAATAAGGTGTTGGCATCCAGCCATTTGCTCCTCAGCGACATCAGCGGTGCACACATCTCGCCCGTGGGCAAAAACAGGTCTACGCTTTTGCCATCGGTGCTGAAGTCTAAACCGCAATCAATGCCGCTGCCTTGCAAAGCCAGTTTTTGATTTTTAAAATCGGCAGCTTCGGTGCTAAAAGCGCACAGCATCAATAAAGCAGTGGTAACAATGGCACGAATAGGCATTTGGGACTGGCCTCAATAGGAATAGATTAGGCGATGGTAATGGATTAGAGGCGGCCTGAAAACCATTGCTTATCTATGTGAACTGTAACCTTGTCTGTTGAGCGGTGATACTGTGCGTATTAAAACAGCTTACAGGCCGCTTAAAACCATGTTAAGCGTATGCTCAATACGCCTAACACGATGAAGGCCACACTGATGGCTTTTTTCACACTCAGGTGTTCGTGCAACAGCCATACTGCCAAGACTATGCCAAACGCGATTGAAGTTTCACGCAGCGCCGACACCACTGCTATGGGCAAAAACAACATAGACCACAAGGCCAAGGCATACGATGCCAAAGACAACGCACCGCCGCTGGCCAATAAGCGATGCTCGCGCCAGCCCATGTGGACAAACATGTGGCCGCGTTCATGCCACAGGCAATACGCAGCAATGATGAGGGCGGTAATGACAAAGGTAAGCATCACATAGGCAACAGGGCTGTGCGATAAGCGCACACCCACGCCGTCGATTAAGGTGTAGCTGGCGATGACTGCGGCATTGGCAAGCGCATAGGCTTGGCTTTTACCCAGAGCATGACCGTGCGGCAACAAGGCCAATACGCCGCTGCAAATCAACACAATACCGATGATTTTGTGTGCGTCTATGGCCTCACCCAAGCCGACATAAGCCACCAACAACACCAACATCGGTGCCACACCGCGCATCAAAGGATAGGCAACGCTGAAGTCGCCATGCCGATACGCCAAGGCCAATAAAAAGAAATAAGCGGCCTGTAACACGGCACTGGCCAGTAAATACGGCCACGAGGCGCTGGCAGGCATGGTCATAAACGGCAACACACAAGCGGCGATAATGCCGCAGTAAATCGCCACCCATTGCGATGCCAAAGGAATGCGTTCACCACAGCGCTTGATTAAGATGTTCCAACTGGCGTGCATGGCGGCGGCGATTAAGATGATAAAAACAATGCTGTGTTGCATAAAGTTAGCTTAAGACAGGTGGGGCTGTCATTGTCTCCTTGCGCTGGGTAGATGACAAGTGCGTGATTGGGCAATTAGGTGTTGGTGTACAGCAGCGGTCAACGCAAGTCTATGGCGAAAGTAATCACCGTAGTAAAAGGGGCAGCAGCAACTCCAGTGATGTGTGGCAACGCTGATGCGTCAAGATATGGTAAATCCTGAATGCATGGATGTCCTTGGTTTTAAACCAGAGGTGGGTTAATCCAGCCTAGCCATGACGACAATGGAAGGAAATCATTGCAAGTGTATTTTGGGGTACACCATAAAAACTGCGTCACAGAGCATAAAAAAGCGGCCTGTAAACTTTACAGGCCGCTTGTACAAGTGTTTGGTAGAGCTTAAGCGCGTTCAACCGCCAAAGCCACGCCCATGCCGCCACCGATACACAAAGTCGCCAAGCCTTTTTTGGCGTCGCGGCGTTGCATTTCGTGCAATAAAGTCACCAAGATGCGTGTACCAGAAGCACCGATAGGGTGACCCAAGGCAATCGCACCACCGTTGACATTGACTTTGTTCATGTCGAATTTCAATTCGCCAGCCACACCCAAGGCTTGGGCGGCAAACGCTTCATTCGCTTCAATCAAGTCCACTTGATCCAAAGTCCAACCGGCTTTTTCCAAGGTTTTCTTAACCGCAGGCACAGGGCCCATGCCCATGATTTCAGGCTCTACACCGGCAGAGGCATAAGCCACGATTTTTGCCAATGGTTTCAAGCCCAATTCTTTGGCTTTCTCAGCCGACATCAACATCACTGCCGCCGCGCCATCGTTAATGCCTGAAGCATTGGCAGCGGTTACCGTACCGTCTTTTTTGAAAGCTGGTTTTGGTTTGCTGATGCTTTCAATGGTCGCGCCTTTTTTGATGAATTCATCGGTGTCTACCACCACAGGGTCGCCCTTGCGTTGTGGAATCGATACCGGAACGATTTCTTCTTTGAATTTGCCAGCGGCTTGTGCAGCTTCGGCTTTGTTTTGTGAAGCCACAGCCAATTCGTCTTGTTTTTCGCGGCTGATGCTGTATTTGTCAGCAATGTTTTCCGCGGTAATGCCCATGTGGTAATGGTTGTAAGCATCGGTCAAGCCGTCTGCCACCATGGAATCCACCACTTTGCCGTCGCCCATGCGGTAACCATTGCGCGCTTGTGGCAACAAGTAAGGGGCATTGGACATAGACTCTTGGCCACCAGCGATGATGATGTCAGCATCGCCTGCTTTAATTGCTTGCGCACCCAAATGGGTCACTTTCAAACCCGAACCACACACTTGATTGATGATGAGGCAAGGGGTTTCGATGCCCAAGCCGGCTTTCAATGCGGCTTGACGGGCAGGGTTTTGACCCACACCAGCGGTCAACACTTCACCGAAAATCACCTCATCCACGGCTTTAACGCCGGTCTCTTCCAACAACGCTTTGATGACTGTCGCGCCCAACTCAGGTGCGACCAAACCAGACAAACCCCCACCGAAATTACCAATTGCGGTACGTTTTGCTGCAACGATTACGACTTCAGTCATATTGTTCTCCATTATTATATTGGGTATTAAACCAAGTGTGCTTTGACCACATTCATGGCTTGAGCGCGCACATATTCACCTGGTGCATTAGCTTGTGGCTTGTGCGATGAGTTGCCCAAGGTTTTAGGGGCATTCACCAAGTTACCAGAGCGGCTAGACAGCCATGTGTTCAAATCTTTCCACCAACTGCCTTTGTGATTTTCGGCAGTGGCACGCCATTCTTCAGCGCTTTTACCGGCGGTGTTGCCCGTCCAATAGCTGCGGCGGTCTTTGGATACCGGATTGATGGCACCGGCAATGTGGCCAGATTCGCCCAGTACAAAACGGCGCTCTTGCGCGTCGCCATACAAAGGCAAGCCACTGTAAACCGCCAACCAAGGAACGATGTGATCACCCTCAGCGGCAAAGAAGTATAACGGGATATCAATATTACGCAAGTCTATTGGCACACCGCACACGCTCATGCTGCCCGGTTTGGTTAAGGCATTGTTCAAATAGAATTGGCGTAAGAAGAAAGTGTGCATGGGCAAAGGCAGGTCTACTGAATCATTGTTCCAGTACAACAAATCAAACGAAGTCGGTGATTTGCCTTTTAAGTAATTGTTTTGCACATAATTCCACACCAAATCGTCTGGACGCAAAGCCGAGAATGTGGCCTGTAATTCCAAACCGCTGATGATGCCGCCTTGCGCCATTTTGCCTTCACGCATGCGCACCACGTCTTCAGACAGGAAGTATTTGATGTCGCCCGGTTCGGTATGGTCGGCCATAGACGTCATCAAGATGGCATTGTCTATGCGTTGTTCGCCACGTGCTTTGAGCACGCACAAAGCAGTCGATAAGATCAAGCCACCGATGCAGAAGCCCAAGGCATTGATGCTGTCTTGTTTGCTGATGCTACAGGCCGCATTGACCGCGCTGATGACGCCGCGTTCGACATAAGTGTCCCAAGTGAAGTGTTTGGTTTCATCGACGGCGCTGCGCCAAGACACCAAGAACACGTTATAGCCTTGTTCCACATAGTATTCGACCAAAGATTTTTGCGGACCCAAGTCCATCAAATAGTATTTGTTCACGCACGGTGGCACGATGAGCAAAGGTTTGGCATACACTTTGGCGGCAGTCGGCTTGTAATGTAGCAATTCAATCAATTCGTTTTTCAACACCACTTTGCCCGGTGTTGCGGCAATGTTTTCACCCATCACGAATTGGCTTTCGTCCGACATGGTGATGCGGCCTTTTTCCAAATCGCTTAAGTAGTTTTGCATGCCTTTGACCAAGCTTTGGCCTTGGGTTTGAAACGCTTCTTGCAAGGCTTCGGGATTGGTCATCAAGTAATTGTTGGGATTCATTGCCGACAAATACTGGCGCGTCATGAAGGCCATATTGTCTTGTTGTTCTGCACTTAAACGAGAATAGGCCGGATTACTTTGCAATTGGTTCTCAACGAAATCGCAGGTTTGCGCGTACATTTTCTGCACGTTTTGAAAGAATGGCAGATTTTGCCATTGTTCAGCAGCAGAAGGGATGTGATTATTCGGCAATGAGAACATCGATGCCAAATTTTTTTGCCACATCTCTGTTTGCTGAGTGAGCATTTGTTGCCAAACATTGTTGCTTTCATTGGCGGCGGTTTGTTTGGCGGCGTTGGCGCCAGGTTGCCAGGCGTTTAACCATAATTTTTGCCATTGTTCCATGGCTTCAGACATCTGTTTCGGATCAAAATTAAACGGCTGATTCACATAGTTCTCCTCAATATGGATTTGCTACTGTGTTACTCGAGATGTTAAACATTGCCAAACGATTGGCTTAATTAGGCTCTAATTAAGACTCTTAGGGAAGCGTATCATTAAATCAGCTCTAGTCAAAATGGTTTTTACGCAGCTGCTCGATTTTTATCGGACTCCTTGGCTTAAATTTTGCATTAAAAGGTATACTGAATGTTTTCCTGATGGATGTCTAGTGATGACAGACGCATTTTTTGATTGGACGCTGTGGCGGCGCTGTGTCAGCCAAGATTTGAGCGAGGTGTGTTACCCGAATTTACAGGCGCAATTGCCTTATTTGCAGCAATTGGGCACAGATCAATTCAGGCCGGCCGCAGTTATGGTATTAATAGAGCCTGGTAGCTTGGCACAAGTGGTGTTGACGGTGCGCTCGCCGCAATTGCACCAACATGCCGGTCAAGTGTCGTTCGCGGGTGGCAAAAAAGACGCTGCTGATGTTGATATTGTTGCCACGGCAGTGCGCGAAGCGCATGAGGAACTGGGTGTGCCCTTGGACAGCATTGAGGTCTTGGGACAAATGCCGCCGTTGCCTACGGTCAGTGCTTACAATGTGGTGCCGATCATTGGCTTGCTCAAACCACACACCAATATCGCCCCTTGTGCCGACGAGGTGGCGAAGGTATTTATGGTGCCATTGGCGCATTTGATGCAGCCCAAACGCTATGTGCAATACCCGATCATCCGCGATAAACAAGAATTTCACACGGTGAAATTCACCCATACCGAACACATTTGGGGCGCGACTGCGACCATTTTGCTGGCTTTGGCAGAGCGTTACCAAGCTTATGTGAAAGAACACAAACATGGTGTTGCTGGATAAAGACGTTCCTGTTGCCTTGGCGTATGCCGCGACCGCGCTACTTGCGGCATTGCTGGTCTGGGTTGGGCAGGAGCGCTTATTGTGGCGGCGGCTGTGGCAAGGGCGGAGTGTGGCTTTGCTGCTGTTGCTGCTGTTTTTATGGGGCTTGAGCATCAATGTCAGTCGCGGCGCCAGTGCCGGTTTGGGCTTGCATTTAATCGGCATGACTTTGGCCTGTTTGATGTTACAAGCGCGAACGGCACTGGGTGTGTTGTTATTGGTGTGCGTGGCTTTTTATGCGCCCAGTGCTTGGCATGGGCAACAGTGGTTGGTTTTGCCTGTCAATGTGTTGTTGGCGGTATTGCCAGCGTGGCTGGTGAATATGGCCTTGATGGCGCTGATGCGTCGGGTGTTGCCCAAGCATTTGTTTGTGTTCATCTTGGGAAATGGTTTTGTCACCGCGGGCGTGAGCATGGTGTTTACGGGACTGTGTTTGGCGAGTGCTTTGGCGCTTACAGGCCGCTTCAGTGCCTATGTGATACAGCAAGAGGTATTGCCGGTGTTTTTGTTGTTGATGTGGGGTGAGGGTTTCTTAACCGGTTTATTGGTGGCGGTGATGGTGGCGTTTAAACCGACATGGTTGGATGCTTACAGCGATGAGGTGTATTTGCCGCGGGCGCCTGAGAGGCGTTGGTAAGCGGCCTGTAAAACATGTATTTGGGTTAACGAGCATCACAGACAGACAAAAACCCGCTTAAAAGCGGGTTTTTGGGTTTGCTGTACCAATCTTAATGGCTGGTATCCAAAGTGGTGCCGTCCAATTGCGAAGTGCAATGTGGACAACGGTGCGCTTGCGCTGGAATGGCAGTGAAGCACATCGGGCAATCTTTGGTTTCTGGTGCTGCTTCTGGTGCAGGGGCTTTGTGCAATTTGTTCACGGTGCGCACCAACATAAAGATGGCAGTACCGACGATTAAAAACTGAATGATGGCATTGATGAACAAGCCATAGTTCAAAGTCACCGCACCAGCGGCTTTGGCAGCAGCAATGGTAGAGTAGTCACCGGCACCTTTGGCCCCGTCTTTTAACACGACGAACAAATTACTGAAATCCACACCGTTAAGCAATAAACCAATCGGAGGCATGATTACGTCATCTACCAGTGATTTGACGATGGTACCAAAAGCACCACCTATCACCACACCGACTGCCAAGTCGATGACGTTGCCACGCATTAAAAATTCACGTAATTCTGATCCAAATTTTCGTACCATGATGGGTAACTCCTACTTAGTGTGTAATGGGAAAGGTTCTATTGACCTTCTTCAACGCTCAGTGCATTGATGCTGTAGCCACCATCGACATAAGTAATTTCTCCGGTGACGCCAGACGCTAAATCCGATAGCAAGAAGGCTGCCACATTTCCGACTTCTTCAGTAGTCACATTGCGTCCCAATGGATTGTGGGAGGCAACATGGCCCAAAAGACGGCTGAAATTGGAGATACCAGAAGCTGCTAAGGTTTTGATTGGACCCGCAGAAATGGCGTTACAACGGATGCCATCTTTGCCCACTGCCGCAGCAGTAAAGCGCACTGAAGATTCCAAACTTGCCTTGGCCATGCCCATCAAATTGTAGTTAGGGATGGCACGCACAGCGCCCAAATACGTCAATGTCAGTAAAGCTGAGTTACGGCCTTTCATCATCGGACGGGCCGCTTTGGCCATCGCTGGGAAGCTGTATGCAGAAATGTCTTGTGCAGTATTGAAAGCTTCACGGCTTAAGCTGTCTAAAAAATCACCTTGTAATGCTTCTTTGGGAGCGAAGGCAATTGCGTGGACCAAACCATCCAGACCTTCCCAATGTTTGCCCAAATCAACAAACAATTGGTTGATTTCTTCGTCGCTGGCGACATCACAATGAAACACCAGTTCAGAATCAAATTCTGCGGCCAAATTGCGCACGCGGTCTTCCAGCTTGTCTACTGCAAATGTAAAGGCCAAATCTGCACCTTGCTCGCGACATGCTTTGGCTATGCCATAAGCAATCGAGCGGTCAGAAATCATGCCAGTAATTAGAATTTTTTTGCCTTGCAAAAATCCCATACAATTATCCTTATACGGTATCATGAGGTGAACAGCCGCGATTATAAGCCAATTGTGATTCTTGCACCAATTGTTGTCACAACAATATTTGATTTATTGTCATAAACTGCAAGATTTTGCTTGGGTGTTTGCCAGTAAATCAAGGCACTATTTCAGCGTGGCTTGTGGTGGATTACCATCGCTTAGTGCTGTATTCAGAATATTACAAACACATATTGGGGTCTGGTAAACGTGTTTACAGGCCGCTTGTGTGTGGTTTGATTAACTTAATAAGCGTTTGCTTACTTCAATAGGCAGCCTGAATTTATGCCCTTGCACCGCCTGCTTCAACCCGCTTATGTTTTGATGTCCGTGGCCGTATTGCCGCTGCTTTGGAGCCTGCCCGTACACGCCGATTATGGTTTGGCCATGGGCGCTCCGGCCAAATACGCCGATGGCAAACACGGTTTTGCCTATGCCAATCCCAATGCGCCCAAAGGGGGCAGCTTGGTGATGGGGGCTTTGGGTGACTTCAATACCTTGAATCCGTATTTGCTCAAAGGCGATAAATTGCCCGGCTTGGCTGAATTGGGCGACAATTTTGTGTTTGATACCTTAATGGTGGAAAGTTGGGACGAGCCGTTTGCCATGTATGGTTTGCTCGCCAGCGACATAGATTTGGCACCAGACAAGCTGTCGGTCACTTTTACCTTAAATCCGAAAGCGCGTTTTCAAAACGGCGATGCGGTGTTGGCAGAAGACGTGGTGTACACCTTTAATACCATTACCAAAGACGAGGCGGCGACACCTTTATACCGCTTTTACTATGCTGATGTGAAACGGGTGGTGGCACTGGATCAGCGACGGGTGCGTTTTGAGTTTGCCAAGCCCAATGCCGAATTGCACTTGATTTTGGGTCAAATTCAGATTTTTTCGCACAAAAGCTTTCCTTTGGGATTTGCCAAATCGGCCAATGTCTTGCCCATAGGCTCAGGGCCGTACCGTTTGGCACGGCATGAGTTTGGGCAATTGGTTGATTACCAGCGCCGTCCCGATTATTGGGCGCAAGACTTGCCGATACGCAAAGGTTTTTGGAATTTTGACCACATTCGCTTTAAAGTATATCGCGACCCAACGGCGTTTACCGAGGCCTTGAAAGCCGGCAAAATCGATTTGACTTATGAAAACTCGGCCAAAAACTGGGCGCGAGCCTATGCCAATCCAAGTTTGGCCAAACGCGGCTTGCAAATGCAGTCGTTTGCCCACAAAAACAATGCCGGCCTGCAAGGTTATGCCTTAAACACGCGCCGCGCACCACTGAATGATGTCAAATTCCGCCAAGCCTTGAGCCTGAGTTTTGATTTTGAAACCATCAACCAGCAAATTTTTTATGGTTTGTACAAGCGACCTTACAGCTATTTCACCAACAGCGAGTTGGCGGCCGACGGCCTGCCCAGTGCTGGTGAATTGAAGGTATTGGAGCCGCTGCGTGCACAATTGCCACCGCAGGTATTTAACAAGCCTGTGCCTATGCCGGCGAAAGTCAGCCCCCAATTGGGCGTGCGTCCTAATCTGTTGCAAGCGCGTTTAATGTTGTTACAGGCCGGTTATCGCTATCAGAACGGGCGTTTAATTGACAAACAAGGTCGGCCTGTAAACTTAGAATACCTGACCAATGGTAAAAGCCACGAGCGTGCGGCGGGCAAATGGCAGCGCGATTTGGCCAAATTGGGCATCACACTGAAAATTCGTTTGGTCGACAGCGCCATTTACCAAAAACGCTTGCAAGAGTTTGATTACGACATTATCACCCATGTGTATGCGCAAAGCCAAAGCCCCGGCAACGAGCAAATGGAAATGCACAGCTGCGCCTCGGCCAAAACGCCACCGTCGCGCAACGGCAATATGGTCGGTAGTTGTGAGCCTGCCATTGATGCGATTTTAAAGCGGTTTGAGCATTTTGAATCGCGCGAAGAGCTGATTGCAGTGTCGCGGTCTTTGGACAGGGTGCTCAGGCATCAATATTATGTGATACCGCAATGGTATAGCGATGAATGGCGCATGGTATATTGGAACAAGTTTGCCCAGCCCAAAACCTTGCCGCTGTATTATGGCCCGACCACATGGGCACTGATGACGTGGTGGCATGTGAACTAAAGCATGCAAACCAGGTATATGGATATAGTTTTATGTTCTTTGCCGTGGCAAGTGTAAGTGCGTCATAATGCCGCATACAGAATTTTAATCAACTTAAACGCATAGGATGATGATCAATGAAAATTGCAAACAACATAACCGAGTTGGTAGGCAACACCCCGCTGGTAAAATTAAACCGTGTGACTGAAGGTGCTGAAGCCACAGTATTGGCCAAATTGGAATTCTTCAATCCAGGTTCTAGCGTGAAAGACCGTATTGCGGTGGCGATGATAGATGCAGCGGAAAAAGCAGGCAAAATCAACAAAAATACCACCATTGTTGAGCCTACTTCTGGCAATACCGGTATTGGTTTGGCCATGGTGTGTGCGGCACGCGGTTACAAATTGATCATCACCATGCCTGAAACCATGAGCCGCGAACGCCGCATGTTGATGCGTGCTTATGGCGCGGAATTGGTATTGACCCCTGGCCCTGAAGGCATGGGCGGCGCGATTGCCAAAGCCAAAGAATTGGCCGAAGCCAATCCAGATTCATTCTTTATCCCACAACAATTTGAAAACCCAGCCAACCCAGAAGTGCACCGCAACACCACTGCCTTGGAAATCTGGAACGACACCGATGGTAAAGTAGACATCGTGGTGGCAGGTGTGGGCACAGGCGGCACCATCACCGGTATCGGCGAAGTCTTGAAAGCCAAAAACCCTAACATCCAAGTGGTGGCAGTAGAGCCAGCGGCATCGCCAGTATTGTCAGGCGGAGCCAAAGGCCCACATCCGATTCAAGGCATAGGCGCGGGTTTCGTACCATCGATTTTGAATACCGAAATCTACGACGAAATCGTGCAAGTACCAAGCGAAGCAGCGTTTGAAACCGCACGTGCCGTGGGTTCACAAGAAGGCGTATTGGTGGGTATTTCTTCAGGTGCGGCGGTTTGGGCTGCGGTGCAATTGGCGCGCCGTCCAGAAAACAAGGGCAAAAACATTGTGGTCATCATCCCATCTAACGGTGAACGCTACTTGTCTACGCCATTGTTCGAAAATTTGGCCTGATAAGTATTAAGAGTTAATACTTGTGAATTGCGGCGAAATGCGGTAAGTTTAGGGCAGTGACTTTTTGTGTTATATTGAGCAAATGAAAAAAATCCAAATTTTTTTGTCTGTATTGACAATGAGTGCTGCCTTAACTGCTTGTACCACGCCAAGTGATTTGTTTGGTTATGGTGGCGGTCGAGGAGTGAACGTAGAGAGCAGCAATCAAGTGAAGCCTTACCGCTTGTCTGCCAGCCACTGGGCCGATGTTGCCAATATCCGTAACCGTGCCAATGAATTGAGCATGCGTGTGGGCAAGGGCGAATTGACCAAGGTACAGGCGGCGCAATTGCTGAATGATTACCGCATCAAATTGGTTGGTCACAACAGTGTTGATGACAGTGTTTATGCCGTGTATCTGCGCGCCGCGACCCAAAGTCAAAGCGGGCAAATCAATACCGAGCAATCCAAACGCTTGATTCAAAATGCTTTGAGTGGTTGGAGCCAACGCTGGCCAAACATGAGCAGCAAACCTACCAATCCTGCATTCACCAATTTCTTGAACGAAGTCATGGGTGTGTCACCTTTGATGTAAGCAAACATGTTAAAAGCGGCCTGTAAATCATTTACAGGCCGCTTTTACTTGGATATTACCAATAAAAAACGCTTTCATACGAAAGCGTTTTCGTTGTTTGACCTCTGGTATTGGTTTAGCGCATGCGCTGCATCAATTTGGCCGTGGCCTCGGCGGCGCGAGCACGGATGTCGGCGGTCAAATAGATTTTCATCTGTTTGTACACCATCGCAATCACCGCCAAATCATCGCTAAAACCAAGTGGGCCTAAGATGTCGGGCACCAAATCCACTGGGCTGACAAAATACAGCAAAGCGCCCACGATGACCATCTTGCTGCGCATCGGCGTGTCCTGCGATTGCAGCATGAAATACAAGGCATACAATTGTTCCACCACCGGCCTGCCCAAGCGCAAAGCGTAGCGCGCCAACTTGCGTAAAAAGCCTTGATCATTGAAGTTTTGCACATCTTGTTCATCGGCTGCGATGGATTTAACGCGTTTCATGTTGGCTCCTTGGCTTTACAGGCCGCTTGTGGGAATTAAGCGCGCAACTCAGTGATGCCGTTCATCAAACCTTGCAACACGGTTGGCACTTTGATGGAGCCATCAGCTTGCTGATAGTTCTCCAATACCGCTACCAAAGTGCGACCAACGGCCAAACCCGAACCATTTAAGGTATGCACCAATTGGTTTTTGCCGTTTTCATCTTTGAAACGGGTTTTCATGCGGCGCGCTTGGAAGTCTTCGCAGTTTGAACAGCTGGAGATTTCACGGTAAGTGTTTTGTGCCGGCACCCAAACTTCCAAATCGTAGGTTTTGGCGGCGCTGAAGCCCATGTCGCCGGTGCACAAGGTAATCACGCGGTAAGGCAATTCCAAGGCTTGCAAAATCGCTTCGGCATGTCCGACCATTTCTTCCAAAGCGGCATAAGAGTGCTCAGGATGCACCACTTGCACCATTTCCACTTTGTCGAATTGGTGTTGGCGGATTAAGCCGCGGGTATCTTTGCCGTAAGAGCCGGCTTCAGAGCGGAAACAAGGCGAATGCGCGGTCATTTTGATTGGCAAATCGTCTGCTTTTAAAATGCTTTCGCGCACGGTATTGGTCAAGGTGATTTCAGAGGTGGAAATCAAATACTGTTTTTGCGCTTCCACTTCGGTGTCGCCAGATTGCACCGCATACATGTCTTCGGCAAATTTCGGCAATTGGCCAGTACCAAACAGGATTTCTGGATTGACGATGTAAGGGGTGTAATGCTCGGTATAACCATGTTTGATGGTGTGGGTATTGAGCATGAATTGCGCCAACGCACGGTGTAACAAGGCAATTTGGCCACGCATCACGGTGAAACGTGCGCCCGACAATTTGGCGCCGGTTTCAAAATCCAAACCCAAAGGTGCGCCCAAATCCACATGGTCTTTGACGTCAAAATCAAATGTGCGTGGGCTGCCCACTTTGCGCACTTCAACATTGTCGTTTTCATCGCGACCCACAGGCACGGATGCATTAGGCACGTTGGGCAGATGCAATAACAAATCATCCAATTGTTCTTGCACCACTTTGTAAGCCTCTTCGGCTTGTTTCAATTCTTCACCCAAATTGCCCACTTCGGCCATGATGGCGCTGGCATCTTCGCCTTTGCTTTTGGCGATGCCGATTTGTTTGGACACTTGGTTGCGTTTGGCCTGTAATTCTTGGGTTTTGGTTTGCAAGGTTTTGCGTTGCTCATCCAATTGGGTGAATTGTTCTGCATCAAACGCGAAATTTCTGCTTTGCATGGCTTGTGTGACGCGCGGCAATTCATTGCGCAACACTTGAATATCTAACATGGTTTTAACCCATACAATAAAAACAATCATTGTAGCGGTGTATGCGCTATTTGTCAGGTAGACTCTGCGGATAAATTAGCGTGTAACTGGCTGCTACGCTGCCACGGAATGATGCTAGAATACAAAACAAGTGTTTTAAATGGCTATTTTGACTGCATATCCAAAGGATAAAAAAACCATGCAACCGAATAAAAATTTGGTCTTTTATTTAGCTGGTGACGACGAAGAAGTCAGCGCTGCGTCCAAACCTCAACATGCGGCACCTGTGCGAGTGGAGGTGAGCGAAGCAGCACAGGCGGCGGCGCTCAAAAGCGAGAGCGAAGGTCAGGTGGCGGTATTGAATGATCATGAGGCCGGTCAAGACTTGAACAATGATGACGCTGAGGGGATAGATTGGATTGCCACATTGGAAACCATACGCCACCAACGCCGTGCCGAACCCGATGACAACACGGCAGAATCAGAGCACAAAGCGTTTGCCAAGCAAGACGTACAGGCCGGTGTGCTCAAAGTGACGTCGATGAAGACCACCGAATTGTACCAACCTGCCGCCACGGCTTTGGCAGCAGGCAAAGATTTGGACCGCTTGAGTTTCAGCTTGAAAGAGGCGCAGCGTTTGGTCAAAAACACACCTGCGACCGAATACCACACCCCGAAAGCGACAGCAGCGCCGGTGTGGAGCATGGAAGACTTGGAAGCGCAAATCCAGTCTTTGGGCGGGGAACACCATGCTGAAACAAGAATAGAAACCGCAGTGACCGATGTGTTGGCTGAAGAAGAAGTGTCTGCGCCAGAAATCGTGGTCACACCGCCTTTGGACGATTTAAAGGCCGCGGCCAAACAAGTGCCGTTTGACGAATTTGCGGTGGTGGCGAGCATGGTCAGCAGCGAGCCCAGCCAAGAATTGATCGACAAAGCCAATGAAGTGGCCGAAAAAACCGCTTTAAGCTTGGAAGAGCGCCACAAAATCTTGGATGGCTTCTTGTCTTTGTGGCAACACAAGCGCGAACCCGATATTTTGGACAGCGCCGACCGCAAAGTGATGTTCAAAGAAGAGTGGCAAGCGCACAACAACGAGGTATTGCAAAGTGCCGCGCCCAATGTCGATGCAGCCGATCAGGTATTGTGGTTGAAAACCCAAGCCGAGGTTGGGAGCGATGCCGACACGACAAGCGATGTGTTAGAAGCAGTTATTCCCGATATTGCGGTGACGGAGGCACAACCTGAAGCCGCCACCGACCGCAATATGTACGCACCTGTGCATGTGCAGATAGTGACACCTGATATTGACGCGACTGAGCGCTTGAGTGTGGTCAGCGAGCAAGAATTGTTGAACCAATTGGCGACGAAATTAAAACCGTATTTTGTCGACATGTTGGCAGGTTTGGTGCGCAATGAGCTCAATCGCCAAACCACCGCCTTGGTGCAACGCTTGCAAGACAACATCAATGAAGAAATTCCGATGTTGGTCGACGATGTGTTACAAGAGAATTTGTTGAATGTCTTGCGTGACATAAAACAGTCACACCATTGATCAACCACTGTCACATGAATGTCATCTAGTGTTGTTATGCTTGTGGCCTATGTTACGAACTAGGATATCCTGATAATGGCTGAACACATTTCTTCACAGTTTAACCAAGAGTTGGAAACCGTCCGCACCATGGTCATGAAAATGGGCGGTTTGGTTGAGCAGCAATTACGAAACGTCATCAAAGGTTTGGAAGACACCAACAGTGGCTTGTTGCAAGAAGTGGTGGCGGCCGATCGCACTGTGAACGAGATGGAGGTGAGCATCGATGATCAGTGTCAATTGATCATCGCGCGCCGCCAACCCGCCGCAGGGGATTTGCGTTTGGTGTTGACGGTGACACGCATCATCACTGACTTGGAGCGCATCGGTGATGAGGTCAAAAAAATCGCCTTGTATGGCAGCAGCTTGATTACCAAAAATGGCGCGCTGCCACACCAATTCCACGATTTAAACCGCTTGGCGCAGCGCTCTTTGAGCATGATACACACGGCGCTGGACGCGTTTGCGCGTTTGGATGCCACGGTGGTGGTGCAGTTGAACAAAGAAGACGATTTGCTCGACCATGAGTACGACAATTTGTTGCGCCAACAAATCACTTACATGATGGAAGATCCGCGCACCATTCGCACCAGTTTGGACACGCTGTTTATGTTCAAGGCGATAGAACGCATTGGCGACCATGCTTTGAATGTGTCTGAGCATGTAGTGTATTTGGCCAAAGGCATAGACATTCGCCATTCGCCTATGGAACAAGTGAAAAAAGTATCGGGTGTGAGCGAATAATACGCTTGATTTACAACACTTAATCAAATGAAAAGCGGCCTGTAAACAGTTTTACAGGCCGCTTTGTTGTGCTTGTAAACCAGCATGCGCTTGTGTCATGATGCAACATCACAGACAACACAAAGGTGCATGCCATGGCCGTATGGGTAGACGATATGCGCATAGCCAAACACGGCAAATTGTGGTGCCATTTGGTCGCCGACAGTTGGGAAGAAATGCACGCCTTTGCCTTGCAGACCTTGCAATTGGAGCAACGCCGCTTTCACCGCAAAGCCAAATTGCCACATTACGATGTGACGGTTTATGAGCGTGAATTGGCCTTGCAATTGGGCGCAGTGGCGGCACATCACAGGCAAATTGTGGTGTGCGCGCGCAAATTATTGGCCAGTGTCTGAACCACTATATTCAACACTGATTCGTTCAATCAATAAGATTAAGCGGCCTGTAAGCATTTACAGGCCGCTTAATCTTGCTACAGTGGGTGACAAATAAAGAGGAGCAAGCACTATGCTGGGATACCGACATTGGCGTAATGCCATCGTGCACCGACCGTATTTTTTCATCAGCTTGCTGCTGACGGCAGTGTTGTTCGTGCTATTGGCGCTGGCCACCGATTGGCAAGGCAGCACACGTTTGCTGTTGGCTTGGAATGTGTCGGTGTGGCTGTATTTGCTGTTTACCTTGCCGAAGTTGTGGCACACCAGCAGCAGCCATATTTTGCGGCGGGCGCAAGAACAAGATTTGGGCAAGTGGATCATCTTGGCTTTGGTGGTGTTGAGCCTGTTGATGTGTGTGGTGGCCATCGTGGTGGAATTGGCGCACATGCCGAATAATGCCGAGCTGAAGCTTGGCCATTTGGCTTTGGCGGTGTTGACCGTCATCAGCGCGTGGTTCTTTATCCACACCATTTTTGCAATACATTACGCGCACGATTTTTATCTGGCTAGGCATGCAGGCAGCAGCGGCGGCTTGGACTTTCCGAGCACGCCCGAGCCCTTGTATCCGGATTTTATTTATTTCAGCTATGTCATCGGCACATCGGCACAAACCGCCGATGTCAGCATCAGCAGCCGCAATATGCGCGTCCTGAATTTGCTGCACATCATCTTGGCCTATGGTTTTAACACCACCATTTTGGCGATATGCATTAATGTGGCGGCCAGCTTTATTTAAAGCTGTTTGGGATGGCATACAGAAGTGGCCACGACCATATCCGAAATAGCTGAAAAGTTAAGCTCATCGTGGCTCAAATAACACATTGATATCAATCATAAATGGTATGTTTGTGGTTACCGATGTATTGCAGTGAGTTAATATTGGGTGATGCAACATGTTCTCAGTCACTATTGAAAGCCAGCCATGTTACGACTGATATGGGTATTGATGGGCTGCAGTATGCTACTTGCTTGTTCAAAGTCAGCATCAGAATCAGATTCTGCTGCGGCCTGCAGTGATTTAAGAAAAGTGCAATCCAAAGATGATTTGATACAGCAAATCTATGAGCACATGGATCATCAATGCTTGTATGAAAAAACGGGCCCCGAATTATCAAAAATTTGGGGTGTGGCTGTATTGAATAATAAATCAAAATACCGTCAATACAATCATGCTTCATCATATGAGCTGTGGAAAAATGCGCAATGTCATACTGAGCCTGAAGGTATGTTAGTGACCCTTAGTGACATAGGCAACAAAAATGAGCGTGGCTTCATTGATATCCAGCTTAGCAATTGCTATATAAAAAAATATGGGGGGTTTGATGCAGATACGCGCTGGCTCAGTCGATTGCCGCCTGCTCAAGTCATCGCCAGCAATAGGCATTTACCGGTACAAAAACCAAACGAGCCTTTATGGAGCTTGGAGGAAGAAGGGGCAGGCAAACCCTTCAAGCCCATGCATTACTATGTTTGGTATTCAAAAACAGGCACGGCCGCGATGTACATCGATACGTATATTTCAGCCCAAGTACCGATGATTTTAGTATGGGGGCAGATTGAGCCTGATAAGAAATATTTTGATTAAAGATACTGGCTTATCCCCCTGAGCATATGTGAAATACGCAGACAAAGTGAAACTTTGTTTGCGGTGAATGAAGTGGCTATCAGAAATATGGCTTGGTAAAGACAGTGATTAAAGTGACTGCATTAGAAGACTGTCTGATGCATTTAAGGAAACGTCAATTGCCAATATTTCGCCAGCCCTGATGAATGCCCATATTGTTTGCTTGCTGACGGTTTGCAGAGTGGTATTGCAAAAAGTTTTTGAATCTAATTAAACCCATGATGATGGCCGATAAAAATATGATGGTGATGCTGTGAAAATGGGAAACAGCCCCTTAATCTGAAGTCAGCATCATGTGTTTTCTGTGCATAAAAAAGCGGCCTGTAACTGTTTACAGGCCGCTTGTATGGGATAAAGCCTTAATTAATGGCTTGGATTAAGCTTGGCTGTTGCTGCGACGACGGTTGCCGCCTTGGCCTTGGCTTTTGCCGCCGTTACCGCCGAATGATTTGCGCGCGCCATTGCCGTTACCATTGCCGTAAGATTTGCGTGCGCCACCTTCGCTGCGGTTGCCGTCACGTGAACCGTAAGCACGACCGCCTTCGCTGCGAGCGCCATTGCCGCCGAATGATTTGCGTGCGCCTTCGTTGTTGCCACGGTATTCGCCGCGCTCAGTGCTGCGCTCTTCACGGTTGCCACGGTTGTCATCATTGCGGTTGCCATCGCGTGCGCCGTAAGAACGGCCACCTTCGCTGCGGTTGCCACGGTTGTCGTCACCTCGACCACCGAATGAACGACGACGATCGCCGTAACCACCGCTGTTGCCACCGCGACGGCCGTTGCCGCCATTGCGACCCGCACCACCTTTAGGTTTGCGACGGGTGGCTTCCAAGCCTTCGATTTCAGCTTCTGGCAATTGGCGTTTCAAGTAACGCTCAATTTTGCTGACTTTCATGTACTCTTTCACTTCCGCGAAAGTGATGGCAATGCCACTGCGACCGGCACGACCCGTACGGCCAATGCGGTGTACATAGTCTTCGGCTTGTTTAGGCAAGTCGTAGTTGATCACATGGGTGATGGTCGGAACGTCGATACCACGAGCAGCCACGTCGGTTGCCACCAAGATTTTGGTGCGGCCAGTACGCAAGTTGTTCAAGGTACGGTTACGCCAGCTTTGTGGCATGTCGCCATGCAAGCATTCTGCAGCGTAGCCTTTTTCGTACAATTGGTCGGCCAATTGTTCGGTAAATGCTTTGGTTGCCGTGAAAATCACACACTGGTCGATGTTGGCATCGCGCAAGATGTGGTCTAACAAACGGTCTTTGTGACGGAAGTCGTCAGAGTAAATCAATTGTTCTTCGATGCGGCTTTCTTCTTGCACGCGTTCGATTTCAATGCTTTGTGGCTCGTTGGTGATTTTGCGAGCAATGTTGCCCACGATGCCGTCCAAAGTGGCAGAGAACAACAAGGTTTGACGGTCGTCTGGGGTGGCGGCAACGATGGTTTCGATGTCGTCAACAAAACCCATGTCCAACATGCGGTCGGCTTCGTCTAAAATCAACATTTCCAAACGAGAAAAGTCGATGCGGCCTTGGCGCATGTGGTCCATCAAACGGCCTGGAGTGGCCACGATGATGTCAATAGGACGGTTCAAAGCGCGGGTTTGGTAACCGAATGAAGTGCCGCCTACCAAAGTCACGGTGCGCAACCATTTCATGTTTTCGCCGTAAATCTGCGCGTTTTTCTCGATTTGTTGTGCCAATTCGCGGGTAGGGGTCAATACCAATACGCGTGGGCCTTTGCCGGGTTTGTCGCTGCGAGCTTGTAATTTTTCCAACGCAGGCAACAAAAACGCTGCGGTTTTACCACTACCGGTTTGGGCTGACACCAACAAATCATGGCCTTCTAAAGCGGCTGGGATGGATTGCATTTGTACGGGTGTAGGAGAAACATAGCCTGCGTCGGTGATGGTTTTAACCAAAGTAGCGTTAAGTTTTAAATCTGCAAAAGTGATGGACATACCATTCCTGTAATGAAAACAGCAAACAACAAGCAATACGTGAGCTAGAAGCCCCTACCGCGTGGTATTTTGCCGAAAAGCCCTGTGGCTTTAGGTTACGAATGTCGGCGACAACCAATCGGTTGGGATTTTCAGCTTGCTCGAAAGTCTGATTTTTCAAAGAAAATCACGAGAGAAATAGCAGGCAGAGGTTGAAGACGACGGCTTCAAATTGAAAGTAGTCGACCATAGTAATGCAATTTATTGTTTCATGCAAGTATTAATGCATATTTGCTGCGTATTGATGGAAAATTTCGGTACAATGTGCGTCTCACTGTTGTTAAATTGAAATCTCATGTCTGAAATCACCGCGTTTGCCAACCGCTTGGGCAAGAATGCCAAACATCTTATCAAATGGGCACGTCGCCAAAACATCGAAGCCTTTCGCTTATATGATAGGGACATTCCGCAATACCCATTGATCATCGATGTGTATGGTGACCACGTGCATTTGCAAGAATTTGATACCGGTTGGCTGATGCATGCGGATGAACACCAAGCATGGCTGAACGAAGCCATAGAGGCGATTTGTTTTGTCACCGGCTTTCGCCCTGAAGATGTGGCGGTAAAGGTGCGCAAACGCCAAAAAGGCGAAGAACAATACGAAAAAACCGGTCGCGATGGTGCTGACTTTACCGTACAGGAAAACGGCCGCTTGTTTTGGGTGAATCTGGACAAGTATTTGGACACGGGTTTGTTCCTAGACCACCGCAATACCCGCCAAGTGGTGGGTGAGATGGTTGCCGGCAAGCGTTTTTTGAATTTGTTTGCCTATACTGGCAGTTTTACCGTGTATGCGGCCACTGGCGGCGCCAGCAGCAGTGAGACTGTGGATTTGTCCAATACCTATTTGAATTGGGCCAAGCGCAATTTTGAATTGAACCAGATTGATGAAAACAAACATGCAATCGTGCGCCAAGACGTGTTCCAGTATTTGCAAGACGCGTTTTTTGAGCAAAAACAGTTTGATGTCATCGTGATGGACCCGCCGAGTTTCTCTAATAGCAAGAAAATGCTGGAAATCTTGGATGTGCAACGCGACCAACAGCGCTTGATTGATGGTGCGATGCGCTTGCTGTCGCCCACAGGCACGCTGTTTTTCTCCAATAATTTGCGCAGTTTTGAATTGGATGAGGCCGTGTCGGCGCGCTATGCGGTGAAAGATGTGTCGAAACAATCGGTGCCTGAGGATTTTCGCAACAAAAAAATCCACCAATGTTGGCGCTTTACCCACAAGAGCGCATAATAAGCGGCCTGTAAACACCTTATAACCTAAGTTTAATCGCTGCACATGAACAACCAACATCCCATCGGCTTATTTGATTCTGGCGTCGGCGGTACTTCGATTTGGCATGAAGTACACCGCTTGCTGCCGCATGAAAACACGGTGTATTTTGCCGACAGTCACAACGCGCCTTATGGCGACAAAAGCCAAGATGAAATCATCGCCTTATCCAAACAAAAAGTGGAATTTTTGCTGGAAAAAAATGCCAAGGTAATCGTGGTGGCGTGCAATACCGCCACCACCAATGCGATGAAGGTGTTGCGCCATGATTATGCGGTGCCGTTTGTCGGCTTGGAGCCGGCCATCAAACCAGCAGCAGCCTTGACCAAAACTGGTCACATCGGCGTGCTCGCGACCAAACGCACCATTATTTCCGAGCAATACCAACACGCGGCCGTGTCTTACGACAATGTGGTGGTGCACAGCCAAATCGGTTACGACTTGGTCAGTCTTATTGAAGCGGGCAACATCAATACACCGGAAATGGATGCCTTGTTGCGCCAGTATTTGAATCCCATGTTGGCGCAAAACATCGACCAATTGGTGCTCGGTTGCACCCATTACCCGTATTTGAAGGCCAATTTGCAGCGCTTATTGCCTGAGAGCATTACCATCATTGATTCGGGCGTGGCGGTGGCGCGGCAGACCAAACACATTTTAGAAGCGCATGGCTTGTTGAATGACACGGGTAAACTCGGGCAAAACGAGTTTTACACCAATGGCGATTTGGCGGTGTTGCAAAGCTTTGTGCCGGATCAAACCCATGTTTACCACCAAGATGTGTGATTAGAACACATAGCTATACACATAACAGCGCCCACAGAATCATATTGTGGGCGCTGTTTTTTGTTTACAGGCCGCATAGATATGCATAAGCGGCCTGTAAATATATGGTTTAAGCCTGTTGTTGCGGCGGGAAATCGGCGGCGCTTAAGGCCGCGGTAATGTCGGCAGCGGCAGCACTGCTGTCTACACTGACCCATTTGCTTTCCAAGTCCACTTCGACTTTGGCATTGGCATCGACTTTTTGGATGGCACGGGTCACGCCACGGGCGCAGCCGCCACAAGTCATGTTGGGGATATTGAATTTCATCATCTGGCCTTTCTTAAAATGGTTATCAAGATGGCGACAGTATGAAGCTTCCCACCGTGGTAAGGTCAAGCGGCTTAGATACCGCGATGAAAATGACCTTGATTGAAGTGTTAAACGCCAGACTAAACGTTTATCACAACAGCATGACTGTTGTGGCTTGACCTTTCCATCATGGTAAGGTTTACACTGAGCGCATGCTTAATCAAGACACAAGGAGAACCCGCATGTCTGCCAACCCCAGCGCTGTGCCTGCTGAACCCAAAACCACCCAATTGACTTTGCCTGTCGAGGGCATGACGTGTGCTTCGTGTGTGGCGCGGGTAGAGCGCGTGTTGAAAAAAGTACCGGATGTGGTCGATGCCAGCGTGAATTTGGCCACCGAAAGCGCCGTGGTTCACATGACTGCGCCCAACCAAGCGGCCTTAATCAGCGCAATTGAAGACGCAGGCTATGCCGTGCCGATGAGCACGCAGACGTTTGGCATAGAAGGCATGACGTGTGCGTCGTGTGTGGCCAGAGTTGAGCGCGCCTTGCTGAAAGTGCCGAATGTGGTCAGTGCTTCGGTGAATTTGGCCACCGAACAAGCGACGGTCACTGGTTTAGCAACACCTGCCGCCTTGTTTGCCGCCGTCGAAGACGCAGGCTATGAGCCGCAAGCACTGGCAGCGGCCAGCAGCGCCAATGAGGCCTTATTGGAACGCAAGGCCGAAGAACAAGATGGTTTGAAACGCGATTTGGCCATCGCCGCGGTGTTGACTTTGCCCGTGTTTATATTAGAAATGGGCTCGCACATGTTCATGGGCTTTCACCATTGGATAGCTGCGACCATAGGCACGCACAACAGCTGGCTGATGCAATTTGTGTTGACCACGCTGGTGTTGTTATTCCCTGGGCGGCGTTTTTACAGCAAAGGTTTCCCGGCTTTGTTCAAAGGCGCGCCCGACATGAATTCCTTGGTGGCGGTGGGCAGCATGGCCGCGTATGCCTATTCGGTGGTGGCGACGTTTGCGCCGTGTTTACTGCCCGAGGGCACGGTGTTTGTGTATTTTGAGGCCGCTGCCGTGATTGTGACCTTGATTTTATTGGGGCGCTACTTGGAAGCGCGTGCCAAAGGTCGCACTTCGGAGGCGATACAGCGTTTGGTCGGCCTGCAAGCGAAGACTGCGCGCGTTGAACGGGATGGCGTGATGCTGGAATTGCCGATAGCCGAAGTGAGATTGGGCGATGTGTTGGAAGTGCGCCCAGGGGAGCGCATTGCGGTTGATGGCGTGGTCTTGAGTGGTCAGTCGTTTGTCGATGAGGCAATGATATCGGGCGAACCGGTGCCGGTAGAAAAACAAGAGGGTGCTATGGTCACGGGTGCCACCGTCAACCAAAACGGCAGCTTGCGCTATCAGGCCACTGCGGTGGGTGAAACCACAGTGTTGGCGCAAATCATCCGCATGGTCAGCGATGCCCAAGGCGGCAAATTGCCGATACAAACCGCGGTCGATAAGGTCACTTTGTGGTTTGTGCCAGCGGTGATGGCCTTGGCGGCATTGACGTTTGCGGCATGGTGGTTGTGGGGGCCTGAGCCACGTTTAACCTTTGCACTGGTGAACGCGGTGGCAGTGCTCATTATTGCTTGCCCATGTGCGATGGGTTTGGCCACGCCAACCTCGATTATGGTCGGTACTGGCCGCGGCGCAGAACTGGGGGTGTTGTTCCGTAAAGGTGAGGCTTTGCAGGGTTTGCAAGAGGTGAGCGTGGTGGCGGTGGACAAAACCGGCACTTTGACCGAGGGTAAACCCGAATTGACCGATTTGATATTGGCCGCTGGCTTTGAACGCGAGCACGTCTTGCCCTTAATCGCCGCCGCGGAAAACCGCTCTGAGCACCCGATAGCCCGTGCTATTGTTAACGCAGCCGAGTCAGAGGGCATGGCTTTGCCTGAACTGACGCAATTCCAATCCTTAACCGGTTTAGGCATAGCGGCGGAAACAGCCACCCACAACATCGCCGTTGGTGCCGACCGTTATATGCGCAGCTTGGGTTTGGATGTGAGCGTGTTCCAAGACGATGCTGAACGCTTGGCCGAGCAAGGCAAATCGCCGCTGTATGCCGCCATAGACGGTCGTTTGGCCGCCATCTTGGCGGTGGCCGACCCAATTAAAGCGTCCACCCCTGCGGCAATCCAAGCTTTACATAGCATGGGTTTGAAAGTGGTGATGATTTCGGGCGACAACCAGCGCACGGCCGAGGCAATAGCGCGCCAATTGCACATTGATGAAGTAGTGGCGGAAGTGATGCCAGACGGCAAGGTCGCAACCTTAAAAACCTTGCAGCAACAAGGCAAGGTGGCGTTTATCGGCGATGGCATCAACGATGCGCCAGCGCTGGCGCAAGCCGATGTGGGTTTGGCCGTGGGCACGGGCACTGACATTGCCATCGAAGCGGCCGATGTGGTGTTGATGTCGGGGCGTTTGACCGCGGTATCGGATGCCATCGCCTTATCGCGTGCCACCATTGCCAATATCCGTCAAAACCTGTTTTGGGCTTTTGCCTATAACGTGGCCTTGATACCGGTGGCGGCAGGGCTGTTATACCCGCACTTTGGCATCTTGTTGTCGCCGATGTTTGCCGCCGGCGCCATGGCCTTAAGCTCGGTGTTTGTGCTCAGCAATGCCTTAAGATTGCGCCGGTTTAAGCCTTAATCTTTCATGCACTCACCATGCGGCCTGTAAACGGTTTTTAGGGGTTTACAGGCCGCTTATTATGCTGTGTTAGGCGGTACATCGAGGTGTGGGCGCTGTAAGTGCCAATAATGCAGCAGGAATTTGTGCAAAATGCGTTCATTGCGAAATTGCCCGAATTGCTTGATGAGATAACCGGTATGGCCCATGGGGCAATAGCTGTGTTGGCTGTGCACCACCAGTTCGTAATGATTTTTGCCTAGCCGCCGTAAAGTGATGTCCACAACATCGTTCCACGCGATGTGGTAGCGATTGGGCACATGGTCTTCAAAGAACAGCCGTTGTTTGCGCAGGCTGCGCCACTCTAAACCGGTGGGATTGATGCTGGCAAAATCGTTGCCATCATCTTGCCATGTGATGCCGCTGCCATCGATGCGCAGCCATTCGCCGCCATGCTCGGCCACAAATTGGGTTTGCTTAATTTTCTCCACCCGCGCCCACCACACTGACAGTGTTAACAGCGCCAATATGGCATGTTGACCGAGCAAGCGCGCAGGAACGGCTGGCCAAGACTGTTGCAACTGCAGCAGTCCAATCAAATGGTAGGTGAACAAACCCGTCAACACCACGTTGTAAACCAGCATTTGCCACAGCGCTTGGTGGTTGATGATGGTGTAAGTGCCATTCACCTGCACATTCGCCAATACGCTTCGCTCCCAACGCTTATCACGCCACGATTCGAGCATACCGAGAGGAATGATTAACAGGATTGCCATCAGCAAGGCGTATTCAATTTGTTGACGGTTGAGTATGTGAAAATGCAGTTGCAGCAATATCAATAGGGTAGCGATAAGCGCAAAGCTTGAATGTTCCATTACGCGGCTGTGGCCGTAATACAGGATTTGCACACACAAAGCCGTTAAGGCCAGACGGCCGCAATACCATGCGCCATAGGTGACACACACCCATGCCAGCGCCGCGCTGACGAGCAGCAACAGCCAAGTCGGTGGGATAAAAAAGCGGCTAACGGCGGTGGTGTCCATATCAGTTTAGAGTTTTCATGCGGTAATGCACACTATGCCATATATGCGCTGCAGCAGGAAATTTGTATGATTATGAGAGGACTTGAGAGAACAAGGCGGCCTGTAAACGATTTTTAAGGGTTTACAGGCCGCCTGAAGTAGCAAGTATTTACGTTTGCATGGTTTTCAACCGTGTGTTGCAGCCTTATTGCGGTTGGTATTGCGGTTTGGCTGGCTTGCTTTTGCTGCCCATCAGCTTGCCGGTTTTCATGTCGTATTTGTTTTTGACAATTTTGCCGCTGGCCTTGTCTGTGCCTTTGATTTCATAACAACCATCGTCGATTTTGATTTGCTGTACTTGTATGCCGGCGGCGCTGGCTTTTTGGCTCATCGCTTGCACAGACAGCTGCTCGGCGGCAGGATAACGTGGGCAGTGCACGCCGGCGTAGGCATTGCTGGCCAACAAAACAGCGCTGCTGAGGCAGATAAGGGTGGCGAATTTCATAAGGTGTCCTTAGTTGTGGTTAAAATGTACCCACAGCATAAAGGCATCAACTTAAGCCAAACTTAAGCCGCGATGTTTTGAAGCAATGGCTGGGTTAAGACTGCGGTGTCGCCATGCTAAAAATAAACTTCATCCCAGCATGCTCGCGCCCCGATTGGATGTGCACCGCAATGTTCAAAGCCTGACAGATTTCATTGACGATGGACAAACCCAAACCGCTGCCGGAAACCTGTGTGCCCAAGGCACGGTAAAAGCGTTGTGACAATTGCGCCAACGCTGCCTCGTCCACACCGTGGCCATTGTCGGCGATACTCAGACAAATGCCGTCCGTGTCTTGGTGCAATGCGATGTCTATGCGGCTGGCTTCGGGGCAGTATTTGATGGCATTGTCGAGGATGTTGTACAGCAATAAATGCCACAACTCGGCGCTGCTCCACAGTGTAACTGGCTGCACATCCCAAGCGATGTGCATGTGTTTGGCGTTTAAAGCGGCCTGTAATTGCTGCACCGTGTCTTGCAGCAATGCCAGCAAATCCAAATGCTGAAAATGAATGTGCGCTTCGATGTGGCCATTGCTCGGGTCTAGCCGCGCCAACAGCAATAAATTCGACACCATGTGCGTATAAGAACCGATTTCGCTGCGGATGTCGGCAAAACAATGTGCCAAGTCTGGCTGTTTTCTTTGCAAAAGCTGCACTTTCATGTCCAATCTGGCCAAATGGGTGCGCAATTCGTGCGCGGCATTGGCGGTGAATTGTCGTTCCGATTGCAAGGCTTGCTTGAGACTGCCCAACAGTGTGTTGATGGCGGCGACAATGGCATGCAACTCCTTGGTTTGGTAGGGATTGGGTAACACGTCCAAATGGTTGGGATGGCGGTCGGTGACTTGCTCGGCAATGCTCAGCAGCGGCTTTAACACCACATAAATAATGGCGGCGATGATGAGGCTTAACACCAACAAGACCAACAAGGCTTGCCCGCCCAAATGCTCAACCATTTCCCACAGCAAGGCCTGTCTTTGCTTGATGGACTGCGCCACCTGCACTTCCAAATCCAATTCACGCGAACGCAGGCTGAACACGCGCCAACGGCTGCCATTGCGTTCCACATCGTAAAAGCCACGTTTTTTGTGGGTTTGGGTCACAAACGGCACTGAGCTGCCTTTGCGCGAGTGAAAAATCACCGCGCCGTTTTGGATGATTTGGTAATACTGGCGGTCGGTTTCCATTTCATAGTCTTCTAAGCCGTCCATGCGGCCGGTACTGCTCAAGTCTTGTTGTTGCGCCGCCATGTGAAACAGCAAATGCGCCGATTCTTTCAAATTGTGGTCGTAAGTCTTGGCCGATTCCTTCCACGTTACCGCCAAAATAATCGCAATGCTGATGGCCCAAAACAAGGCCATGGCACCGATGACGCTGCCTATGAGCAGCCATTTCAGCGAGATGTTGCGCACTCGTTGGCCAGTAAAAATCGGTGGCACAAAAGACATGCTTGCCTCCTTCAGCGTTGCGCGTTGAGGGTGTAACCCAGATGGCGGATGGTGCGGATGAAATCGCCGCCCAGTTTTTTGCGTAAATGGTGGATGTGTACCTCGATGGCATTGCTTTCTACCTCGCTGCCCCAGCTGTACAATTTGTCTTCCAATTGCTGCCGCGTCAGCACTTGTTCGGGCTGTAACATCAAGGCCTTGAGCACTTGAAACTCTTTGGCGGTTAAGGCGATGTCGTTCTCGTGGCGGGTGACGGTTTTGCGGTGCAAATCCAAACACACCTCGCCATAATGCAATTGGTTGTGCGCCGATTGCGCCATGCGCCGATTCATCACGCGCAAACGTGCCGACAATTCGGCCAACTCAAATGGTTTGACCAAATAATCGTCGGCGCCCAAATCCAAACCCTCAACCTTGTCTTGCAAGGCATCCATGGCAGTAATGAGCAATACTGGCATATCGCTGTGCTGGCGACGAATGTCGCGCAAGACGCTGTCACCAGAGCGCTTGGGCAGGCCACGGTCAAGCAACACGCAATCATAGGCTTGGGTTAACAAGGCGTGCGCCGCCGCCGCGCCGTCTTGCAACCAATCGACGGCATAGCCATCCATGCGCAGCCATTCTTGTAAGGTATTGCCCAAAGACACATCGTCTTCCACCAGTAAAATTTTCATCATTCATCCTTATTACGCTGCGGTATTGCAGCGGCCTGTAAACCGCTGCCAAGTCTTTATTCATATCTGTGTAATGGGCTTATAGGCCGCTTACGCTACAGATTGCAAGGCTAAACGGACTGGCTTAAGCGTGGCTTAAGTTTGCTTCTTTAACATGTGATGTGTGTGATTCATCCATTAAAGGAGTGTGTAGATGCGAGTTCGCAGTGTGTTGACCAAAATCCATCGCTACGTGGCCTTGGCCATTAGCCCGTTTTTTTTAGTCTTGCTGTTGTCAGGGCTGGTATTGAGTTTTAAGCCCATCTTAGCGCCACAAGTCGGCGGGCACAGTGAGCCAACGCAATTGTCGGCGTTAAAAACCTTGTTAGAAACACAACAAGCTGTGTCTGATGTGAGCGCAGTGCAATTCAGTGCAGACGCCAGTCGCGTGTATTTGAGCAACCCACAAGGGCAGATGACGGTGTTTGATGCCCATAGTGGCGCGAACTTGGGCGAGGCCGGCATGGGCGCTGAGACGTATGCGTGGTTCAAATCCTTGCACAAAAACCTGTTATTGGGTTGGGGCGATGTGGTGGAGTGGGCAACGTATGCGGTAGTGGCGGTGATGCTGCTCGGCTTTGCCTTGCAGATGAAACCGAAGCTGTCGTCCAAATGGTTGGATATGCACAATGCCATGGCGTGGCTGCTGATGCCGCTGGTATTGCTGTTGCCGCTGACGGCGGTCTTGATGACCTTCAAAATCGGCGCGCCATCATTCAAAGACCTATTTGATGGTGGGCAGGTTTACCCCAGTGTAGAAGTCATTGCCCAACTGGAAGCGCAGCCTGAGCTGGGAAAACTGCAAAGCATAGAGCGCATCAAAGGGCGTTATCAATTGATTACCGTGCAGCAAGCGCAGCACAGCCAAAGCTATTTTATTGATGAGGCGCAGCAGTGGGTGGCAGTAGCGCCGCTGGCGTATTGGCCGAAAATGCTGCACGAAGGCACTTGGTCGGACAGCTCGCTCGGTGGCTGGGTGAATGTGGGCTTGTCGCTGTTGCTAACATTGCTGTTGTTTAGCGGCGTTTACAGCTGGGGACGGCGCTTTTACCTCAGCCACAAACGCTATGAAGTGCAAGCGAGCGATATTTTGGTGGCGTATGCCAGCCAAACTGGCACGGCTGAGCAATTGGCGCGTTTGACTGCCGCTGCGCTACAGCCGCAACTCACCTGTAGTGTGTTGCCATTGTCGGCAGTGAAGGCCGAAACATTGCCGTCTTATCGCTTGGTTCTGTTCATTGTTTCGACCACGGGTGATGGTGAATTGCCACAGCAAGCCAAGGCTTTTGTCGCGCAATTGGCCAATACCTCATTGGAGACGTTGCAATACGCCTTATTGGCCTTGGGCGACCGACATTATCCACAGTTCTGTCAGGCCGGCCTGCGTGTGCAAGCGAGTTTGGACGCTGCGCATGCACAAGCGGTGATGGACATGCACATGGCCGATGGTGAGGCGCAGCCGTATTGGCAAGCGTGGCTACGGCAAGTGGCAGCGCATTTGCACATTCAGCTGGAATTGAGTTCTGCAACAATCGAGAATCCAGTCCTACAGTTGCAATTGCAAAATCGCGTGTTGCTCAGCCAAGACACCGAAGGCGTGCGTGCGGTGTGGCAATTGGATTTTAAACCGACCACTGCCATCGCGTTTCGCCCTGGGGACTTGCTGCTGTACACGCCACCGGCAGCGATGCAGCCGCGCAATTACTCGGTAGGCAGTTCGAGTTTGGCTGGGGATGTTGTGCAATTGACCGTCGGTTTGGAAAAGAATCCGACTACCAGCCATGGTTTTGGTGTGGCTTCGCAGGTGTTGTGTCAGCAATTGGCCATCGGCGACCGCATCAGCGCCCACATTCGTCCACATGCCGCGTTTCATCCCTTGGCTGATCCTGAGCAAAAAATGATTTTGATTGCTACCGGCACCGGCATCGCTTCTTATCCCGGTTTTGTGCAAGAGCGGCGTTTGCAAGGCTCACAAGGGCAGACATGGTTGATTTTTGGCAACCGCGCCGCCGAGCTGGACTTTTATTACCACGACTTGTGGCAAGCGGCGCTGGACGATGGCACGTTGTGGCGGGTGGACACGGCGTTTTCCGACAGCGATGGCCAGTTCATCCAGCATGTGATGCTAGAGCAAGCGGCGCTGTTATACCAGTGGTTGGTGCACGAAGGCGCGCATGTGTACATCTGCGGCCGCCAGCAAACCGCCGGCGATGGTGCCAAAGAGGCTTTGCTGCAAATCTACCAACGCGTGGGC
This sequence comes from Vitreoscilla massiliensis, assembly GCF_001457815.1. Classification (GTDB taxonomy): domain Bacteria; phylum Pseudomonadota; class Gammaproteobacteria; order Burkholderiales; family Neisseriaceae; genus Vitreoscilla; species Vitreoscilla massiliensis. Next base: position 516,880 of record NZ_LN898221.1, on the reverse strand, counting down.
AACACCGATGTTGCCAGCGCCGAGGCTTGGTGGGAAGAGTGTGTGAGCGCGGGCAAAATCCATATGGACATCTTTGGTTAAGCTCAGCATAGAGTTTATGAATACCTGAGTTGAATACCGCCATTTAATAAGCGGCCTGTAAACATTTACAGGCCGCTTTGGCATTACATAGGGTGAATACGGCGTTTAAAACACCCCTTGTGCACGTCGCTCCTGCATGATGGTTTTCAGCAAGCGGCGTGGGAAGCTGAACCACAAGGCGATGAGCACGAAGCAGCTGAGGCTGTAAGCCCATAAGCCGACATGTTCATAAGCGATGCGCACCAATTCGATGACCAAGAAAAACACCAAGGTCAGCAACATCGACACTGCCGCGGCCACCGTGCCTTTGCCCACTTCCGACGACATCAAGGCAAAGCGGTAGGTGACGGAAAACGAAATGCCTTCGCCAAAGCTGATTAAAGTCATGCCCACAATCAACGCTGGTACGAACAGGCTGGACAGCAGCGTACCCAGCAAGATGATGACGGTGCCAGCCAACATAATCGGCAAACCAATGAGCACGGAGCGGCCCAAGGCCATTTTGTCGACAATGCGCACCAGCAACACATTGCCCAAAATCAAGCCGCCCAACACTGGGAATTGTGCCATGCCGTATTCCATGCTGCTCAAGCCCAGTTCTTCGACCAAGATGACTGGCGACAAGGCGATCCACAGCATCAACGGCAGGCTGAGCATGGGCAAGGACAGGGTCAAACCCACAAAGCGGCGGTTGGCATACACTTGTTTGAATTCGCCAAACATCGCTTTGATCGGCATTTTGGCCGCGGCGGGCGGCGTGTTTGGCATTTTGCTGTTCAGTCCAAACCAGCTGCAAAACGCCAACAAGGCGATGCCGATAAAACCCCAATGCCACGACACATGGTCGATGAGGAAGGCGCCCAGTATGGGGCCAAGCAAGGGTGCGAGCAGGGAAATGTTCGCCATCAATGCCATTACTTTGATGGCATCGCGCTCTTCAAAAGTCTCTTGGATGGCGGCATAACCAACGGCGGAAATCACGGTCAAACCCGTGCCTTGTAAAAAGCGCAGCAGCAAAAATTGCTCGATGTTGGCGGTAAACAAAATCGCCAAACAGGTGAGCACGAAAAAGGCCACGCCGGCGAGCATCACTTTTTTGCGGCCGATGCGGTCGGACAAAGGCCCGAGCAACCACGCCACACAGGCGCCGCCGAGCAGGTAAAACGACATAGACGACGGTGCCCACGAGCTCGATACCCCAAATTCTTTGGTGATGGCGAGCATGGCTGGCTGAATCAAATCATTGCCTATGTAGACGGAGAATTCAAACAACACCAAGGCAAGCGGAAATAACATGGTGAGGCGGTTCAAACTGGATTTTGCGACGGATGACATGCAATACTTCTTGTATAGGTGTTTTAAATATAGGCGTTTTAAAAGACGGATTGAGGCTGCGCAATGTGGTGGTTGGCAGCAACAAATGGTGTAGTTGGGATAAACAGCCGTGAGAGCTTAGGCGAAAGCCATGGACTTGTCAAAACCGCGTTACCGGCCGCATCTTATGCCTAGAGCTATGATAAGGCTGCACGACGCGGTATTATCGATGTGATGAGTATGTTTAAAAGCGGCCTGTAAATATTGATAATAAGCCGCAGACGCATGACCCAGCCATCTCCCACACACGATAAAGGACAGACATGAACATAGGCGCAGCGGCCAAGGCTTCGGGCGTATCGGCGAAAATGATACGCTATTATGAAGAGCAAGGCTTAATCGTGGCGGCCAAACGCACCGATGCCGGCTACCGAATCTACAGCGAGCAAGATGTGCAGGTATTGCGCTTTATCAAGCGTGCGCGCGATTTGGGTTTTGCGGTGGAGTGGATTAAGTCTTTATTGGCTTTGTGGCAAGACCAGCAGCGCCACAGCGGCGATGTGCGCGCTTTGGCGCAGCGCCATGTGGACGAATTGCAGCAAAAAATTGCCCAATTGCAGCAAATGGTGGGCACGCTGCAAACCTTAATCGATTGTTGCGCCGGCGATGCGCGACCAGATTGCCCGATTTTGGCCGATTTGGAACAGGTGCACACACCGCATTGCCATCAATGAGCACATTAACAACCACAGCCTGTCTGCAACAATGCTGCTGTAATGGCGCGGCAATGCTAAGATAGGTCTGTTGCGATACAGACAGGCGCATATGTGGACATATATTTTCAAACGCGTGTTGCTGCTTATCCCCACCTTGCTGGGGATTTTGGCTTTGACTTTTGCCATCATCCAATTCGTCCCCGGTGGGCCGGTGGAGCAAATGGTGCAACAATTAAACCATGGCAGCCAAGGCATGGCCGAGGTTAGCAGCGGCGGCGGCATGCACGGTGGTCGGCAAGGCTTGAGCGCCGAAGAAATCGACAAACTCAAGGTCTTGTACGGTTTTGACAAGCCGCCGCTGACGCGTTTTATCGACATGGTCGGGCATTATGTGCGCTTTGATTTGGGCGACAGCTTTTTCCAACCCAAAAGCGTGACTGCTTTGGTCATCGAAAAATTGCCGGTGTCCATGAGTTTAGGGCTGTGGACGTTTTTCCTGACCTATTTAATCTGCATTCCATTAGGCATTGCCAAGGCGGTGCGCGATGGCAGCCGTTTCGATGGCATCAGCAGTCTGTTGATTTTGATTGGCTATGCGATACCGGGGTTCGTGCTTGGGGTGTTGTTGCTGATTTTGTTTGGTGGCGGCAGCTTCTGGGCGTTGTTTCCATTGGGCGGCATGGTCAGCGACGATTGGGACACTTACAGCACTGCCCAAAAAATCAGCGACTATCTGTGGCACATGGTGTTGCCGATTACCGCGTCGGTGGTGGGCAATTTCGCGGTGATGACGCTGTTGACCAAGAATGTGTTTTTAGAAGAAATTCGCCGCCAATACGTGTATACCGCCCGAGCCAAAGGCTTGAGTGAGCGCCGCATCATGTGGAAACACGTGTTTCGCAATGCGATGATACCGCTGATTACCGGTTTTCCGGCGGCGTTTTTAAGCGCGTTTTTCACCGGCAGCTTGCTGATTGAAACGCTGTTTTCCTTGGATGGTTTGGGTTTGCTGTCGTATGAGGCGGTGATGAAGCGCGATTATCCGGTGGTGATGGGCACGCTGTATGTGTTTACCTTAATGGGTTTGTTGGCGAAATTGCTGTCTGATTTGTCGTATGTGCTGGTCGATCCGCGTATCCATTTTGATGGGGAGCGTTAACATGAAGTGGACGCAAACCCGCGCTTGGCGCCAGTTCAAACGCCACAAACGAGGCTATCTGAGCCTGAAAATCTTCTTGCTGCTGTTTGCCTTGTCTTTATTGGCACCGCTGTGGAGCAATGACCAGCCGCTGTGGGTGTCTTACCAAGGCAAGCACTACCAGCCCATCTTCAAGACTTATATGGAAACCGAGTTTGGCGGCAATTTCGACACGCCTGCCGATTACCTCGATCCGTTTATTCAAGGCCGCTTGTCGCAACACGGCAATTGGGCGTTGTATCCCATCAATCCGTATGCAGCCAATACCTTGAACGACTTTGATTTGGAGCCGTTTCCGGCGCCGCCAAGCAGCAAACATTGGTTGGGCACAGACGACCGTGGCCGCGATGTGTTGGCGCGTTTGGTGTATGGCTTTCGCGACTCGGTGGTGTTTGGCCTGTTGTTAACGCTGATTACCACGGTCATCGGCGTGGTATTGGGGGCGATACAAGGCTATTTTGGTGGCAAAACCGATTTGTTGTTGCAGCGTTTTATGGAAGTGTGGGGCGGCTTGCCTGAGCTTTACATGCTGATTATTCTGGCCTCGTTTTTTGAGCCGAGTTTGCTCATCTTACTCATCTTGCTGTCGGTCTTCAGCTGGATGGACACCAATACCTATGTGCGCGCCGAGTTTTTGAAAAACCGCCAAATGGACTATGTGCAAGTGGCCAGAGCGATGGGCGCCAGCCATCGTCATGTGATGTGGCGCCACATCTTGCCCAACAGTTTGACGCCGGTGATAGCGCTATTGCCGTTTAAAATTTCGGGGGCGATTTTGGCCTTAACCAGTTTGGACTTCTTGGGTTTGGGCGTGCCCAGCAATAAACCGAGCTTGGGCGAGTTGCTCAGTCAGGCCAAAGACAATTTGGACGCGTGGTGGATAGGGGTGCCGACTTTCTTTACCTTGGTGGGTTTGCTGGTGTTATTGATTTTCATCGGTGAAGCCTTGCGCTCGGCCTTGGATGTGCGCAAACAATAATCTAACAAGCCAATAAATCAGCAATCAAAGCGGCCTGTAAACAGTTACAGGCCGCTTTTTGATAGCGTTTTGTTATTAAGCCGTTAAGGCGTATTGCTTGGCCAAGCTGATGTTGTCGCGGTATTGCTTTAAATCGCCGATGTATTCGGCCAAGGCCTCGCGCGCGCGCAATTCCAATTCTTCGGCGCTGAAATGGCCAGCGCGCACAAAGCTTTGGATGTCTTCAATGTCGATGGGCGACAGGCGTGAAATCTTACTCACACACAAATCCAAGGCCGATAAGGCGTGCACACGCATGTTTTTCAAATGCGTGAACGGCAATTCTAGCGAGTCTTGCAAATAATTTGGGTGCATCAAATTGAAACGGGTATTGTCGTTTTTGTTGAAGCGGATTAAGCGCTCTTTGTCGCCCTCATCGCGGTAAACCAAGGACAAACCGTCGGCGATGTAGACTTTGCGGTTAAACTCGCCTTCGATGTAAAACGTGCGCTGACAACCGGTGTACAAATACACCACCATGCCGCCAGACAGGTAGAAATGCACGTCTTGATGCGCAGGCAAAGTCGCATCCATCATCAGCAAAAAGTCACTCAAGGCTTTGAGCATGGGGTCAGCGGTGTTGATGTGCTCTAAAATCTTTGGCATTGCGCGAGGAATATCCCATGTGTGTGTGGTAAATATGAATATATCATACAGTGTATTGGTGGCTCAGAACATTGGATTAATTGATGAAAAAGCCAATATTCCTGTCGCTTATTTAACATGGTTTTATCTTGATTGGCCACAGCGTGAGCATGCGCACATGCCAGTGTGAGGCGCTGTAATGCCCATCAAGAGAAACGGTATGCATTGCTGACCATGTTATCTAAGCTTGCTCAGTATGACAATAAGTAATATAGAAGACTTAAGCATTAGCCTGTAAACAAAATGGCATATAGAAAACGGTTGGCTGCTTCATGACACAAGCGGCCTGTAAGTTTCTTTACAGGCCGCTTATCACATTTGTTGGGACTATCTTCAGGTGTTTAAGCCAACCAGCCCATGGCCAAACCCAAGCGCAAGGCGATGCTGGCCAATAAAATGCTGAGTACAGTTCTGACCAACCAAATGATGAGCAAATGCCAAAAGCGCATCGGTATGCGTGTGGCCAACATGCACGGAATGCTGCCTGAGAAGAACAACACACTGCTGATGCAGGTAACGGCGGCGATATAGCGTACGGCCAAATCGGCATCTTTCAGCAAAATGGCTGGCAAGAACATTTCGGCCAAACCCGAGGCAAATTGGCCGCTGTACTGGCTCAAGCCATCTATACCAGTGAGCCACATAAACGGTTTTAATACCAAACCCAACCACTCAAACACAGGTGTGTATTTGGATAAAATCAGGCCAATAAAACCGATGGCCAAAATCGATGGCGCCACTACCGATGACATGCGTATGCCGTCGAGCAAATTGGCTTTCATCATGCTCAACAGCGAAGGATTGCTTTGGTATTGCTTGATGCCGGCTGCTTTGGCAAATGCCCAAGCCTCACCTTTGGGCGCTTCAGGCATAGGATTGGGGGCATCGTTATTGTACAGACTCAACGGAGGGATGTAGGCGGTGATGGTGGTGACGGTGAAAGTCACAATCAAAGCACTCCAAAAATAAAAATTCCAATACTCCATAATCCCCAAGGTTTTGGCCACAATAATCATAAAAGTGGCCGATACGGTTGAAAAACCGGTGGCAATGATCATCGCTTCACGCAAAGAATAGCGACCTTGGCTGTACAAACGGTTGGTAATCAGCATGCCTACCGAATAACTGCCCACAAACGAGGCCACTGCATCAATCGATGAGGCACCTGGCGTGCGAAATAAGGGGCGCATCAAGCGCTCCATCATCACTCCGAGCAATTCCAATAAGCCAAAGCCGATTAAGAAAGTCAAAGCCACTGCGCCGATGGGGATCAGTATGCCCACATTCAGCGCCAGTTTTTCAAACAAAAATGGCAACATGTCTTTTTGCATCGCCCAAGCCGGAGCCGTATTGGTCAAATACAGCAAGGCCAACACCAAGCCCAAGACTTTGGCCGCACTGAAAATCAGGTTGCTGACCGATTCTTTGTAACTGCCATTGATCAATGGCGACAAAGCGCCATAAGCCATCAGCATGAGCAAAATGGCGATGGCCGCGGGTTTTAATGGGCCAGTTAATAAGGTCGTGGCATGGTCGAGCAAGATGGTGTTTTTGCCATTTATGGTCACAGGCACAAAAAACAAAAAGATGCCGATGCCGCTGAAAAAGAGGATTTTGCCTATGGTCAACCATTCTTGTGGTGCACCTTGTGCGGGCAGCAGCTTGCCCGAGGGGGTGAGCTGGGTCTTCATGATGTTTCCTTTGTAGTTTGTATTATGTTGTCTATACAATATCAAACAAATTTTAGCTTGGGTAGTTTTTTTAAGTGATAATTTAGAGTTAAATTGATGTTTCGCCTCTGCTTCTTTGCTGAAGCTGCTTGGTATACGAAGTTAAAACTGAGTAGGGGTTCCAATGTGAATGCCACTCAAGAGCTGAGCAGGAATTGCAATGATGATTGAGCTGTCATGGCCTTACAGGCCGCATCTAAAAACCACATCAGGCTTTTAAAGACATGGGCAGAGCATGAAGCGGTGGACATGCATTCTTGCTTGCTTGATGTGGCTGTGTATGGGGCGCAGACAGATGAAGCGTCCATGCAGATGGCGGATGCTAGCCTATATGGCAATGTTGTTCCAATTGATAAAGATGGCGGTGTGACACTGACAGCAGCGGCCTGTAAGCGCTATGGTACTTACAGGCCGCTGCTTTAATGTTTGCGAACAGACAGGATGGAATGGGTGGCAAACATTATTCTAAAGACTGCGCAAACTGCGCCCGTGCCGCCACCGCATGGTCGGTAAAGTCACTGAACAGGCCATCGACACCAAGTTTGAAATAGCGTTGGTATTCGGCATCAGGGTCGCCTTGTTCGGTGGCGGTCAGGTATTTCTCTTCGCTGCGAAAGGTGAAGGGTACCACTTGCAAACCGATTTGGTGTGCGCGTGCGACCACATCGTTGGTGGGTAACTGCGTTTTGATACCGTTGGCATCGGTTTGGTAAGACTGCAGATACACTTTCCACGGGCCTATGGCAGTGGCAACTTGCTTGATTTCGCGCAGATTGGCATCGCTGAGCATGTCGGCATAAGTACGGGTGTCGCCACTGAGTTGAAAATCATAGGGCACGGTGGTTGTGACATCGCCATTGGCGGCGACCGCATCGCCATCCAATAAATACACCAAGCGTATCGGCGTGAGGCGTTTGAGTTGGCTTAAGTTGCCCAATTCAAATGATTGAATGAACACGGGGGCATCTTGGCGATTGAGTTGGTATTGGGCCAATAAGTCCACCAGTTTTTGCTCAAAGCCCAAGCCTTGCTCTGCATGCCATGCAGGGTGTTTGGTTTCGGGATAAACGCCGATGTCGCGGCCAAATTCTTGCGACAAGGCGGCGCGCAATTGCAATACTTCTTCTAGGCTGGCGATGTTGAATAGGCCGTTGTATTGCTGGTCGCGCTGTGGCATGGGCTGTTTTGCACGCAAAGTTTGGATTTGTGCATAAGTCAAATCGTTGGCAAACCAGCCGGTTTCGCTTTTCCCATCTATGGTTTGTGTGCGCTGGTAAGCGGCAAATTCGGGACGGCTGGCGATGTCGGTGGTGTCTTTAAGATTGGGCTCATGGCGCACAATCAACACGCCGTCTTTGGTCGACACCACATCGGGCTCGATGTAATCGGCACCCAACTCCACCGCGTGGCGGTAGGCTTCCAAGGTGTGGTCGGGCAAATAGGCCGAGGCGCCGCGATGAGCAATGATGATGGGCGGTTTGCCATCGAGGGTGGGCCAAGTTTGGGCTGAAGATTCGGAACCGATGTGCATCATCAAGACTCCTGTGCCAGTGCTGAGGGTAAGGTTTTTCATGGCTACCTTAAAACGGGGTTGATAAAGATGCAAGTGCCATGCTAAAAGCAAGTGATGACAACACGATGAACACGGGCGCAGACAGATGCGGCCTGTAAAAGGATAACTGATGGGATATTTGCTGGCCTTAGACCAAGGCACCACTTCCAGCCGCAGCATCATCTTTGATAGCGAATTGAATCTTGTTGCCAGCGCGCAACGGCCATTGCCGATACACACGCCGCAAGCGGGCTGGGTGGAACAAGATGCGGAAGAAATGTGGGCAGGGCAAATGGCCACCATCCAAGAAGTGCTCAGCCGCACCGGTTTGCTCGCCAGCGACATCGCCGCCATCGGCATTGCCAATCAGCGCGAAACCACGGTGGTGTGGCACAAGAAAACCGGCAAACCCATCGCACCGGCTTTGGTGTGGCAAGACCGCCGTACCCAAGCGTGGTGCGAGGCGCAAGCGGCGATGGCTGATACTGTGCAACAGCACACTGGTCTGCGTTTAGACCCGTATTTCAGCGCCAGCAAATTGGTGTGGTTGCTGGAGCATGTGCCGCACGCGCGTGAGTGGGCAAAGGCGGGTGAATTGCTGTTTGGCACGGTGGACACGTGGCTGACATGGCAATTGACGCGCGGCCAACGCCACATCATTGATGTGTCCAATGCCTCGCGCACGATGTTGATGGACATACACAGCGGTACTTGGTCACAGGATTTGTGCACAGCTTGGGACATCCCTATGGGCATGTTGCCCGAAATCGTACCGTCCAGCGGCGCATTGGCGCACACGGCGGCGGGCTTGTTGGCAGCAGAAGTGCCGATTTGTGCAATTTTGGGCGACCAACAAGCGGCACTGTTTGGACATGCGTGTGAGCAAGCCGGTATGGCCAAAAATACTTATGGCACTGGCTGTTTTATGTTGCTCAATACCGGTGACACGGCGGTGCAGTCGCAACAGCAATTGCTGTCTACGGTGGCATGGCAGCAACACGGCCAGCCGCTGCAATATGCATTGGAAGGCAGTGTGTTCATGGCCGGCGCCATCGTGCAGTGGTTGCGTGACAATTTGGGTTTAATCCAACACAGTGGCGACATTGAAGCCTTGGCTGCCTCCGTGCCCGACAATGGCGGCGTGACGCTGATACCAGCGTTTACCGGCATGGGGGCACCGTATTGGCGCGCCGACATGCGCGCGTCTTTGCACGGCTTGAGCCGTGGCAGCAGCAAGGCGCACATCGCGCGCGCGGCTTTGGAAGCCATTGCCTTGCAAGTGGCGGATGTGCTCAGCGCCATGCAGCAAGACGCACCGCAAGCGCTGACCGAATTGCGCGTGGATGGCGGTGCGGCCAACAACGATTTGCTGATGCAGTTTCAGGCCGATGTGCTGGGCGTACCGGTCTTGCGGCCGAAAGTCACCGAAACCACCGCTTTGGGTGTGGCCAAGTTGGCAGCGATGCACCTAGGCTTTATTCAGGCCCAAGACAGCGCCCATTTGTGGCAGTTGGAACGGGAGTTTGTGCCCAAGATGTCTGCATCCGAACGCGACAGTCATTTACAGCGTTGGCAACGGGTGATGCAGGCGATGTTGCCATTGTAAAAGGAGTGAATATGTTGCTTAAAATGGATTACATCGAATTCAGTTGTCCAGAGTTCGCCGCCAGTCAGCGCTTTTTTGAACAAGCGTTTGGCTGGCAAAGTGTCGATTACGGCCCCGATTATCAAGAATTGCAACAAGCTGGCATCGGAGCGGGCATGGCGCGCGCCGCGCAGGCTGCGCCGCTGCTTGTGTTAAAAAGCGATGATTTGGAAGCGGCATTGCTACAAGTGACGCAGGCTGGCGGCCGCATCACCAAAGACATATTTGCCTTTCCGGGTGGGCGGCGCTTTGAATTTGTCGAGCCCAGCGGCACGGCGATGGCGGTGTGGAGCGAGCGTTAGCGACCATTGCATTACTGCCATGTCACTGTTTGGTTAGTTTGAGATGCGAGTTAAAGCGGCCTGTAAACCGATAAAAAGGCTTTACAGGCCGCTTGTGTGTTTATTGCATGGGTTCTAAATGCTTTATTTCCTATCAGCCGGTTGTAACCATTGCATATGCAATAAGGGAAATGGCCAGCCTTGGCCATCGGTGTCGGAGCGGCCACAGATGACAAAGCCCATATGTTGGTAAAACGCGGTGGCTTGCGGGTTTTGTTCGTTGACATCGACTTTGTCGGCGCCCAAGTGTGTGAGTGCGTGGCTGACCAAGGCTTTGCCTATGCCCAAGCCTTGTGCATGCGGGTGCACAAACAGCATTTCGATGTTGCCGGCGGCCACGCCGACAAAACCCAGACAGCGACCTGCTTCGTCTTGCCATGCTCGCAAAGTGACTTGGGCAAAATAGTGGTTCAATATCAAGTCACGCAAATGCGCGATGTGGGTTTCGCTTAAAAAATCGTGGCTGGCGCGCACCGATGCTTCCCACACTGTGATGAGTTCTGGGTAATGCTGGGCTTGGACGGTGTGTATACTCATGGCAAGATGGTCTTTTTTTGAAATACTGCGAGGATAACACATGCCACCCATTACCGTGATTACTGGCGGCTCACGCGGCATCGGCCGTGCCACCGCATTGCTGTTGGCCAAGGAAGGTCACAAAGTCGCCATCGTCTACAAATCGCGTCAAGCCGAAGCGGCGCAAGTGCTGGCAGAGATTGAGGCTATGGGTGGCACCGCCATTGCCTTACAGGCCGACATTGCCGATGAGGCACAAGTGGTGGCGCTGTTTGCACAAATCGATGCGCAATTGGGGCGGGTCACCGGTTTGGTCAACAATGCCGGCATCTTGAAAACCCAAGCGGGTCTGCAAGAATTGACGGCGGCGCGCATCCAACAGGTGTTCAATACCAATGTGGTGGGCGCGTTTGTGTGCGCGCGTGAGGCGGCGCAGCGCATGGCGTTCAAACACGGCGGTGCTGGCGGGGGGGGTGTGAACGTGTCGTCGGTGGCGGCGCGTTTGGGCGCGGCACATGAGTATGTTGATTATGCGGCTTCAAAAGGGGCGTTGGACACGATGACGCGCGGTTTGGCAGTTGAGTTGGCAGCCGAAGGCATACGCGTGAACACGGTGCGCCCCGGTTTTATCTATACCGACATGCATGCCGACGGCGGCGAGCCCAATCGCGTCGAGCGCATCAAAACCAGCTTGCCGATGCAGCGTGGTGGCACGGCTGCAGAAGTGGCCGAGGCCATCGCATGGCTGTTGTCAGACAAATCGTCGTATGTCACCGGCAGTTTTATTGAGGCGGCAGGTGGCAGATAGTGCTTACTTAAACAAATAAAGCGGCCTGTAAACCGCATCACAGCGTTTACAGGCCGCTTTAACTCAAGACAACGTGGCTTAGATTTGCTGCAATACTTGCACCGCTTGTTCTAAGGTTTCTTGCTTTTTGGCAAAACACAGGCGCAAATACTGTTGGTTGTGGCCATCGTGGTAGAAGGCGGCAATCGGAATGGTGGCAATGCCGTGTTTTTCGATTAATTCGACGGCAAATTCTTGCTCGGGCTTGTCGCTGATGGCGCGGTAATTCAAATTCAAAAAATACGTGCCTTGCGATTGCGCCACTTCAAAGCGCGAGTGTTGCAGCGCTTCTACCAAATAATCGCGTTTTTGCTGAAAGAAAGTCGGCAGGTTTAAATAGTGCTCTGCGTCTTCAAGATACTCGGCTATCGCCAATTGCGTTGGCGTGTGCACGCTGAAGACATTGTATTGGTGCACTTTGCGAAATTCGGCCATCAATTGCGGCGCGGCCACGCAATAACCGATTTTCCAACCGGTGGCGTGTAAAAGCTTGCCAAAAGAGGCGACCACAAATGCGCGTTCGCGCAATAAAGGATGGCTTAACACCGTTTGAGGCGCGATGCCGTCGTAAACCAAGTGTTCATATACCTCATCGCTGAGCAGCAAGGCATTGGAATTTTGGATCACTTGCGCCAATTGCGCGACATCGTCGGCCGACAATACTTTTCCGGTGGGATTGTTGGGATTGTTGACGATGATTAAGCGCGTGCGCGCATTGACTTTGCTCGCTACCTCTTGCCAATCAATGCGGTAATCAGGCGCAGTCAAGCGGATGGGCACGACTTTGCCGCCCAACAATTCTATGGTCACGGCATAGCTGTCGTAAGCCGGCTCAAACACAATAACTTCGTCTCCGGCATGGATGACGGCCGACATCACGGTGAACAAAGCTTGGGTGGCGCCGGCGGTGACGGTGATTTCGCTGTCGGCATGGATGTCTAAATCGTGCACGCGCTTGAATTTGGCGCTGATTTGTTCGCGCAGCGCCGGCATGCCGGCCATAGGAGCGTATTGGTTAAAGCCTTGTTGCAGGTATTTGCTGATTAAATCGGTTAACTGCGGGTCTACCGCATAATCGGGAAAACCCTGCGACAGGTTAATCGCTTGGTGTTTGACGGCCAGCGCCGTCATCACCGAGAAAATAGAGGCGGTGCTGTTGGGCAATTTGGATTGAAATGTGTAAGTCATCGGTGTTTCTTTTCTGATGTAGGGGCTACAGGGTATTTTTGCCAAACGGCAGGCTCAATAAAGTCGGCGTATTGGCTTTGCGAGCGTATGTAGTCGGCATAAGCCTTGGATTCAAACGCGGCCACCAAGTCTTGCGCCCACGCGCTGTGTTGGTTTTGCGCTTTGATGGTGAGATTAACACGATGGCGAGGTGGTGTGTCTTCTATGACCAAGCCATCGGCGATTTTTTCACCCGAACTGGCGACAAAATTGCCATTGATGACGGCGTAATCCACATCATCCAGTAAGCGCATGCCTTGCGCCGAGTCGGCTTGTTTGATGTTGAGCTGGTATTTGCCGGCGCTGATGTCGTTGACGCTGAAATCCAGCGGATTCACACCGTCTTTGATGCGTATCCAGCCGAGTTTTTCCAAAATGCGTGCGCCGCGTTCGGCATTGATGGGGTCGTTGGCAATGGCGATGCTCATGCCGTTGCGGATTTCATTGATGCTGGCATGTTTCTTAGAGCGCAGGGTTTGCGGTGGGCTGGGATTGACGGCGATGGCAATGATGTCGGATTTTTGCTTATGATTGTAAGACTCCATATAGGCCGGGGTTTGAAATACCGATGCCTGGATTGCGCCTTCATCCAAGGCCGGATTGATTTGCACGCCTTGGGTAAACTGGCGTAGCGTGACGTGATAGCCTTTTTTCTCCAACTCAGGCACCACACCATAGCGAACTTGGTCTATGTAAGTACCCACGCCAAAACCTAGGGTGATGTTTTTGAGGTCGGTGCTGGGAGCAGTGCTTGAAACCGCTGCTTGTGGTTGGCAAGCATTTAAAGCTAAAACAGCCGTCAGAGCGAGGGCAGCGTGGGTCAGGGCGCGTTTGAACATGGTGGTGTGTGGGTGTGGTTAACAATGACGTCAGTATAAGCAGCCACGGTGGGAAGTTTTAATAATACTTTTTACTATATAAATTACATTTTGATATTTAATTTGGTTCTAAAGTGTGACGTTGCCTGCTTAAGTCATTTATCTTAATTCGATGTGTCGCCATCGCCACAGTTGTGTGGTACAAAGTAGGCTTTATTCGCATCTAACGCTGGTTTGCGTCTGCGCAATGGTGTGCTGTGAAAATTGCCTGATAATATAATGGTTTGTAAGGTCGCAGTTATGAGTGATGAAAGAGGAGGTTCAGAATGAAAATGATGTTGAGTCTGTTGGTGTTGCTGATGGCCACATCGACCTGGGCAACCACACAAGACGATGTCAATTTTGCGCAGCGCCAGTGTCAACAGCGCAATGATCCCGACAAATGTGCCACTTATCGGGCGGTGGCCAAGGCATATCAGCGCGAACAGCGTGATGCTTTGGAACACGATGCTGCAATTAAAGCCAAACAAGCAATGGCCGGTGCCAATTACACCGACATTGAAACCAATGTCTATTCTGGTGATGGCAAAGGCGCTTACCGCTGGAATGGTGCGCGCAACAAATACTGTTATCACAACAGCAACGGCAGTGTGCAACGTTGTGTGAATTAAACCCAGTAAACTGCATTTTTGCCCAAAGCGGCCTGTAAAGTTACAGGCCGCTTGTTTACATGCTGGTGCTGCTTGTATCGAGAGGTGTGTGGAGACAGGAAGACACAATAACAGTGGTGTGTTTGGGTTTGTAGCCGATGGCGCACATTGACCCGAGTGAGCAGAGGCGCTACCATGCTCGGCGCTGACTGGGTTTGTTGGCAAGCAGTATCGAAATCGGTTTAGGTGTGGCGAATGTGTAGGCTGATACACCGTTCCTGGATGGCTCAGGATTTCGCCATCTACCAGCTTGAGGGGCTGTTAACAGTCGCCTGTGGAAATATCAAGCAAGAGCATGCTGGGATCAGCTCCAGCCGCCACACCTAAATCGCTTTAAATGTCATATTGAGGGTTTACAGGCCGCATGAGTTGGCTTGAAAAGCGTGTTGGTGAGTCTGTACAAACATTATCAAATGACAAATTAATGAAATTAAGGGCAGATTGGGGCTGGAAAGATGTAAATAAACCTTAATAACTGTAAACCATTTATTGGGATATTTTGTCTAGAAAGCGATTAATCACCTATGATAGTTCAATAATTACAGTTTTTAACAATGTTATTATTTCTTTGTGGTTAATGCTATGTTAATTCCTATCGCGTTGCCGTCATTTTTTTAGAGTCTTATAATTCATACACACTAAAATGAATTAAAAAGGCAATGCAATGAAAAAAATGATTATGGCCTCAACATTGGCAACTTTGGCGATGATTTCTTCTATGGCGATGGCAGCTGTGGGTGTGAATCACAATGGCCCACAATTGAACCCATTTGCCCAAAGCAATGCACAAATTGCCAAACAAGACATCCATGCAGTGGAAGTGGTCAGCACCAATCGTGTGAACCCTAAAGAAATTAACCCATTGTTCAAAGTAGAAGGTGAATACAAACAAGGTACTGGCGTCGGTTACTTCGTACGCGGCGACCGCAAATAATGGCTGTTGTGACAGCACAATGAAAAAAGACGCTTTAAAGCGTCTTTTTTTGTGTCCACCGTTTGCTGATTATTTGGCCAACCACGCGTTAAAGCGTTCGGTCAATTCTTCTGAATGGTCTACCCAGAAATTGGCATCCCAGGCAATCGCATCTTTGATATTGGCAGGCGATGAAGGCAAATCGGCGGCAAATTTTTCCGGTACTTTGGCAATCGCGTCTTTATTGGTAATGCCATAGGCTTGAACTTCAGGCAATTTAGACTGCACATCGGCGGAAGTCGCGTAAGCAATGAAATCCATGCCGACGTCTTTGTATGGCGAGCCTTTTAAGATGGTCCAGCTGTCTATGCCATACAAGCTGCCTGGCCACACGATTTTGAAATTGGTGCCTTCGGTGCGGTTCATGCCGGTGACACGGCCATTAAATGCCGTTGCCATTACTACTTCGCCCGAAGCAATGTATTGCAAAGGCTGTGCACCCGATTCCCACCACAATAAATTCGCTTTGATTTCATCCAATTTCTTAAACGCGCGGTCTACGCCTTCTGGTGTGGCCAAAACGGTGTAGATTTGGTCAGGGCTGACACCATCGGCCAGTAAAGCCGATTCCAATGCGTATTCAGGCTGTTTGCGCATGGCACGTTTGCCTGGGAATTTTTTCAAATCCCAAAAATCTTGCCAAGAAGTGGGGCCTTCTTTGAGTTTGTTGCCATCGTAAGTGATGGCGGTGGCCCAGACGATGGAGCCAACGCCGCAATCGGTGGCGGCAGCGCCCTCAATGAACTTGTCTTTACCACCCAATTTGTCCCAATCCAATTTTTCCAACAGGCCATCGGCACAGGCGCGCGCCAAGTCTTGCGCTTCCATTTGCACCACGTCCCAGTTGGCATTGCCGCCTTGAACTTTGGCTTGAATCACGCCATAGCCGCCATCAAATACTTCATCCAATATTGGTTTGTTGGTTTTTTCCGAAAAAGGCTTGAAGTACAAAGTGCGTATCGCATCTTGGTAAGTGCCACCAGTAGCGGCGATGGTAAAGTCACGTTTGCCACTGCCGCCAGCACTGTTGCCACTGGCTGCTGTTTGCGGCGTACTGCCACTTGAATTGGCATTGCTACCACTGTCACCGCCATTGCTACAGGCCGCCACGCCCACCACTGTTGCCAACAGCAAAGATAAAGAGATTTGTTTCATGGGTTTCCTTTGTCGATCTTTTATTGGTATTTTTTTGTTGGTTTGGATAGAACTCTGTTTCAGAATAATTAGATAAAAGTAAAAAATCAACTAATATTTTTACTTTTGCTAATAATTTTAATGACCACATGATTTGAATTTTAGTGTTTGAATTTAAACAACAATGATTCACATCGTATTGTTGTGCTGATAAAGATGGGCCAATCAATTTGACTGTGATGATGTGAATCAATGGCTGGATATGAAAATCTTGAGTTGGCCGGAGGCTTTAGCGAAATGGCTTGCACTCAAAGAAAGAAATCAGCACGCTTGCTAACAAAATCATCCAGCGACAAGGCGTTTGCTCCATCACACCCGCAGTGCCGAAATCAGCAGTGATGCTTTAAATTGAGTGGAAACTCTTATGACTCTGTGGCATAAATGAATTATTATATTCATTGTGAATATTAACGCTATGGTAGGCCTTGATATGAGTGCTGAGTGCATAGATTGGTATTGACTGGTGTGAATTAAAAACCTGTGATGTGAGCGAATGGATAGAAGAGAGTGTGATGGCGAGTCATTTATTGCGTAAGTTGATTGTATTTACGGTCATTTGGCTGATGTTTGCCCTGTTGTTTGTGGGAATTACCCTCAGCATTACTTGGCGTTTGGAAGACCGCGGTGTCGCCATCAATGAGGCCGGGTCGCTGCGCAAACAAACGTATTTGATGGTGGCCTTGGTGCAGTCGGGGCAGACCGCTTCCATGACCGAGCAAATCCAAGTGTTTGAAAACAAGATGCAAGATTTGACGCAGTTGCAACAAGGAAGTCTGGGCTCGGAGATTGAGAATGAGTATTTACAACAATTAAACAAGGTACAGGCCGGTTTTGTGGTGTTTCGCACCAAATTACTGACCACCGGCAAAACCGGTCAACCTTCACTTAAGCTGCTGCATGAGGCGGAGAAATTTGTGGCCAACATCAATGATTTGGTCAAAAGCATAGAGCATGAAAACACCCGCAGTATTCAAAACATGCGCAGAGCGCAGACCTTATTGGTGTTCATGTTATTGGTTTCGGCAGTATTGGCAGTGTTGTTGCTGTATTTGTTTGTGCTCAAGCCTTTGGGTGATTTGCAACGCGGCTTGGCATTGTTGCGCCAACAGCAGTTTGAGGTGCGAGTGGAGAAGCCGCTGCAAGCCGAGCTCTATCCTTTAAGCGATGACTTCAATCACCTTGCCAGTGGTTTACAGGCCGACTTTGGTGATTTGCAGAACCAATTGGAATTGCAAAGCCAATTGTCAACACAATTGCAATTGTATTTATCGGGTTTGCAAACCACTGCGCAGGCCATCAATACGGCCAATGTCAATCAAGCCGATTTAAGCAAGGTTTTAGACAGTGTGGTGGATGGTTTTCAACTGCAAGCGGGCAGTTTGCGCATCATCGATGCCGCCGGTACGGGCATGCGTTGGGCCATACACAAACATGTCGCTACTGCGCTGCAACAAAATGACACTTATTTGCAGCGTTATCAGGATTTACAGGCCGCTGCTAATGCACATCCTGCATCACCACAAGCCGATTACCATTTGGTGGAAACCGATAGCCATGATGAAATCATTGTATTGATAGAGGACGATGCGGAGCGGGTGTATGGCTGGCTCACGGCTTACACCAATACTGCCACCGATACCGCCAGTTTGGAATTGGCACTGAAACTGTGTGGTCAGCATTTGGCTTTGAAATTGCGGAATATGACTGAATAAGCTAGGCAGAGCATAAAAAAAGAATCGGCGGCGTGCCGATTCTTTTTTGTGAGCAGAGATGACCTGTGTTAACTTCTTAAACGCAGACGCGATTCGATGCTGTCGGCCATTTTAGTGACCGCAAACGCGATGAGCATGTAAAACACCACCGCCACCAAGAAGGCTTCCAAATAATAGAAGTTAAGCGCCGCCGTCAATTGGGATTTGGCGAAAATATCAACCACTTCAATGGCAAATGCCAACGACATCGCTTTCATGATGACCATAAAGGAATTGACCAAATCGGGAATGGCAGAAACAATCATTTGTGGAAACAACACGCGGCGGAACAATTGCCATTGGCTGTAACCCAAAGACTGCGCTGCCTCGGCTTGGCCTTTGTCAAACGCATTCAAACTGCCTTTGATGATTTCGGCTTGGAACGCCGACACACAACTGGTCAAAGCCACGATGATGATGACCCAATTGGGCACGGTGTGCGGATTGGTTTGGATGCCAAATACCGTTGCGAACGCCTGTATCAACATCGGCAAGCCGTAATAGGCCAAAAAGATGACGATGACCATGGGGATGCCTTTGACGGCAATTTTGTACACCACCAACTACTCGCGCAAAACCGGAATGCGCTTGTGTTCAATGTAAGCATACAGGCCGCCGAACAAGGTGGAGAGTATGAATACGGTGATGGCCATGGCCAAGGTCAAGGGTACGGCTTCTAAGATGCTTAAAAAATCCGGTAGCAATACTTCTAAATCAAACATTTATTCTGTCCTCATTTGCAAGCTTACAGGCCGCTTGAGAGTTTCATTTTGGCCGCACCGGCTTGGGTGTACTTGGCTTGGCGCTTTTCAAAGAAACGCACGATGAGCCAGGCAATCAGGCATAAGGCTGAGTACAATACCGCCAAAATCAAGTAAGTGCTGAATTGGTATTGGTTGTAATCGCGTTCCATGATTAAGTGGGCAGTGGCCATCACATCGGCCGCACCGATGTACATCACCAAAGCCACATTGTGGATGAGGTAGATGATGGAGTTGCCATAACCGAGTAAGGCGATGTGCACTGCCTGTGGGCCGATGATGCGGGTGATTTTTTGCCAGAAACTGTAGCCCAAAATATCAGCAGCCTCATGTTGACCGCGGTCTATGGCCAAGTAAGCAGGGCGTATCACTTCGGACAAATAACCGCCGTGATACAAACTCATGCCCACCATAGACGCGACCGTGGCCGACATAAAGTCGTCGATGCCAAACAAGCTGGCAATCACAGGCAAACCATAAAACGCCACAAACAACTGCAATATCACAGGCACACTGCGCGCATGAGAGACATAAAAGTCTGCGAGCTGGCTGATAACAGGCAGCCTGTAAACCCGTAAAGCCGTGGCCACCATGGCCAACACCAAACCTATGGCCATGGCCACAAACATGATGGCGAGCGTTAACGGCAAAGCCGACAGCAACTCGGGAATCACAATACTCAGATCCACTTTCAGATACTCCTGTGTTATTACTTGGGTGATGACAGTGATGCAGCGAAAATGCTTATTTCACGTATTTCATCACGTCTTCACCAAACCATTTTTGCGAAATTTTCGACAAGGTGCCGTCGTCTTTTAATTCTTTCAATACCTTATTGATGTCGTCGCTCAAGACTTGGTTTTCTGCCGATTTGTGGATGAGGATGTAAGTATTGTCTATGGAAACCGGTTCGCTGGATTTGATGGCCAGTTTTTGGTTTTCTATCACCGTTTGTTCGCCCAAATTCGATGGCAATACCAAGGCGTCGTATTTGCCGTTTTGCACTTCTTTTAAGCGGTCTGGGTAAGGAATGCCGGCGCTGGAAGCGGTGATGTTGATTTTGTAATCAGGGTTTTGTTCTTGCCATTTGGTGATGAATTTGTACACACCGCCACCGGCGCTGACTGGTACGACTTTTTTACCGACCAAGTCTTTCACTTCGTTGATGTTGCTGTCGCTGCGGCTGTAGATTTTCATCAAGCTCGCGCCCATGGGATTGGACGGAATTAAGAATTGTTTTTCGCGTTCCGGTGCTTTGAAATAGCCGCCAGTGGCCATGTCGTATTTGCCGGTGGCGATGCCAGTTTCTTGGGCGATGTCGGCCGCGCCTTCCATCACAAATTTGTATTGTGGCAGTTTGGCATTGATGGCTTTCAACACTTCAGGCTCGTAACCTTGTGGCTCGACACCGATGGCGCCCCAAGACAGGGGTTTGGATTCGGCAGCAGTGGCGATTTTGATCACGCGCACGCCATTTTCGGTTTTACTGGCCGCTTTATCCTCTGATTTGCTGCAAGCAGCGGTGCTTAGACCTAGGGCAACGGCCAATAAAGTCGGTAAGGTGTAACGGGATGCGGATGTGTGTGCGAATTTCATGGTTTTTCCTGAATGCTATTATGCGAAACGTTCTGAATTGAGAAACTGAGCCAAACGTGGCAATTGGGGGGTGTCAAAAATCTCAGCAGGTGTGCCTTCGGCGGCCACCACGCCTTGGTCCATAAACACCACGCGGTTGGAGATGCTTTTGGCAAACTGCATTTCATGCGTGACCAATAAGGCGGTAATGCCAGAAGAAGTGACGTCTTTAATCACTTTCAACACTTCGTTCACCAATTCTGGGTCCAGTGATGAGGTCGGTTCATCAAACAAGATGACTTCGGGTTTCACTGCCAAGGCGCGGGCGATGCCGGTGCGCTGCAATTGGCCGCCTGACAATTGCGATGGGTAGTGATTGAGTTTGGCAGACAGGCCTACCTTGTCCAATTCTTGTTCGGCGATGGCGCGGGCTTCGTCTTTGGATTTGCCTTGTACCACCAACAAGGGGTCCATCACGTTTTGCAATACCGTCATGTTTTTAAACACATTGAATTGCTGGAACACCATGGCGGTGTGCAAACGGATGTTGCGGATGGCGGCTTTGTCGGGCTTGCGGTAGTCCATAGTCACTTGGTCAAATTGAATCGTGCCGGAAGTGGGTTTGGCCAAGTAATTGATACAGCGCAATAAGGTGGTTTTACCGGTGCCGCTGGGGCCGATGATGGAAACCACATCGCCGCGGTTCACTTGCAGGTTCACCCCTTTGAGGATTTGGGTGTCGCCATAGGCGAGGTGTAAGTCGTTTATTTCAAGCATGGAAATCATTTCCTACGATTAAGCGTGGCAATTTAAAACACCCACCTTGGCAATTGGGTGGGTGTTTTGTGTATGCGTCATTGCATCTTTAGAAACCGAGTAGGTGAAGTACGCCATCGGAGCTTGTTCAATTATTTACTGACACTCAATCGGAAATCTTCTTATTCGATGGCGTGACCTGCATCGCCGCCAATTGTTCGGGTGTCGCCGTGGCGACATCGACTGGCGTGATGTAAGGATGCCAATCCAAACTTTTTAAACTCACTTTAGCCAACATGATTAAGCCCCCAACAATTGCAAACCGCTGACGACGCGGGTTTGAAAATTCACAAATGCAATCAATTCCGACAAGGCCACGATTTGGCTGTCGCTGTAGCCTGCTTGACGCAATAAGGCGATGTGCTCGGCATTGGCGAGGCTGGGCTCTTGCGTCACCATGTCGATGTGGCGCGCCAATGCTTCCCATTCCGCCCCCATTTCTTGGCCATGTGCCAAGGCTTGTAAGGCTGGTGTTGCTGCCACTTCGGCAAAACGCTGTTTGTATTCGGCGATTAAGCTGGCCACGCCATTGTGTTTGGCGATGCGCAAGGCAATGGCCAAACGCAGCTCGGCACTTAAGCCCAAATCGTTTACAGGCCGCAATACCGATGCTTCGCATTGCACCGCGCCGTCGACAAATTCGGGTCGAAAACGGCGGGTTTGGTATAAGGCGCTGGCTTCTGTAATGCCTGCGCATACGTCTATGGTGTCTTTCACAGCAATACCTCGTGTTTAATCAGCGGCGATGAGTCAGTCCACTCGTCGCCCAAGAGTTCTGGATGGGCAAAGGCTTCCAAGCTGGCATAGTGTTGTTGGATGTCTTCTTGAAATAAGGCCGCGGTGATGCCGCGCACCAAGCGCTCAGCACCGGCGCTGACCGCAGGAATGTCGCCAGATACCTTGCCGTGACTGAGCATGGCGGCGTCGTTAAAGCAATGAATGTGTTGCAACATTGGGCAAGCACCGGCCACACGCTCTTGAAATTCAAACGCAGGGCCCAAGTCAGGCGCTTCCAACATGTGGGTACGCGCACTGCCCATAGCGGTTTGGTAGCGCGCATCGGCCCAGCTGCGGATGTGGGGAGCGATGTTGGCAAATTCGGCGCGGCCACTGAAATCGTTTTTAAAGCCAGTGGCAGCGATGAGGTAATCGTAGGCTTTTTGCCTTTGGGAGGTGGAGATGAGCAATTGTCCGGCTTGTTCTGTTACCGCTTTGATGCCGCAATTCAAGTAAAAATGGGCATTTTCATGGTGCGATACGCGCAAGGTAGACGCATGAGGCGGTGGCGTTTGTGCCGCGGCGACATAGTCAAAGATTTTCCATTTCCATTCGTCAGGCAAAAGGTGCATGCCTTGCACCACACCTTGGCTGCCTATGCCGGTCATTTTATTGATGCGTGGCATCTCGGGACGGCGGATGAGCATGTCTAACGATGCTGCACCGGCTTCCAAGGCGGTGGCAGCATTGTCCATGGCCGAAGCGCCGGCACCGATGACGGCGACGTTTTTGCCTTTTAAGGCCGCAAAATCAATGTCATCGGCGGAGTGTGCCCAGTATTGGCGGTCTACGTGTTGTAAGAAGTCTGGCACACTGGTGCCGCCCAAACCTGAGCGGCCTGTAGCCAACACCAATTTGCGCGTGTAGACGGTGGTGTTGACCGCACCTTCGACATCGATGGCAATCAATTCACCCGCTGCAGAAATGCGAGTCATGCGCACGCCGTTTTGTATCGGCAAATTCAGCACTTGGCGGAACCACACCAAATAATCCATCCATTGGTCTTTGGGAATCTTGTCCAATTGCGCCCAAGCTTCATCGCCCCATTGGGCGGTATACCAAGCTCGGAATGTTAATAGCGGCAAGCCCAAAGCCGGGCCGTGCAAGGTTTTGGGCGAACGCAAGGTCTCCATGCGCGCGAACGTCACCCACGGTCCTTCTTGGCCTTGTGGCGCGGCATCGTAGGCGATGACATTGTCTATAACCACTGCCTGTTGAAAGCAGTGGTTATATTATGTGCTTTCCCCGGTTTTGCTTATGCCGAAGACATCGCAAGCAATTCCAAGCAGTTCTACTTTGACAGTAGCACTTTGCTCGGGGGCAATGAGCAGGTTGACTTAAACAGCATCAACCAAGAACAAGTGTTGGATGAAACGAGCTTATTGGTGGATGTCTATGTCAACACCACTTTCATGAGCCGTGAAAACATCCAATTCAAACGCAATGAACGGGGACAAATTAAGGCGTGTTTTGATGTGAGCTTGCTCAATAAAATGGGCATCATCAGCACGTTTGCTGAATCAGAACTGCATTTTGCTAATGAATGCGTGTTCATAGAGCATTACGTCACCGGCTCCAGTTCTCAGTTGGAAAGCCAAGCCCTGCGCTTGAATTTGTTGATTCCGCAAGTTCAGTTGAAGCGCATGGCACGCGGTAGTGTCACTGAAGACAATTTAAGCAGTGGCGATACCATGCTGTCTAACAATTACAGCATCAACTATTACAAAAACGATACTGATTTCAGCGACAGCAGCAGCACTTATGTGTATTTTGACAGTGCGGTCAACTTGGGCTTGTGGCAATTGCGTCAGCAATCCAATTATTCACGCCAAACCTACCAACACGAATCCAAGTCAAAATTCACCACCAACCGGGTTTATGCCAAACGACCGCTGTTCAAATTGAAATCTGAGTTGACCATAGGAGAGTTGTACACACCAGCAACATCGTTGGGCAGTCTCGCGTTTAAAGGGATACAGCTGGAATCCGACAACAAAATGTTGGCCAGCTCTGAAAAAGGCTATGCGCCGGTGGTGCGTGGCATTGCCAAAACCACGGCAGTGGTGAAGATATTCCAAGACAAGCGTGAAATTTACCAAACTACAGTGGCTCCAGGTCGCTTTGAAATCAAAGACTTGTACTCGACCGGATATTCTGGGGACTTGGATGTGCAAATCATCGAGTCCGATGGTTCGGTAAGCACGTTTCGTGTACCGTTTTCGGCCGTACCCGAGTCGGTACGCCCTGGACACTCTGAATACCACATTGCGCTGGGTGAAACCCGCGACTTTAAAAAAGTGGACAATCAATTTATTGACGCATCGTATCGACGCGGTTTGACCAATAAATTGACCGCGCACGGTGGCCTGCGCATTGCCGATGATTACCAAGCTGCGACGGTGGGAACGGCGTTCTCCTCACCAGTGGGTGCGTTCAGTGTGCTGGCGTCCTTTTCCAATACCACAATAGATAAAAAAGACCATACCGGTTCGCGCTGGGGTGTGAACTACAGCAAGACTTTTGAGCCCACCAATACCGTGTTGACCTTGGCCAACTACCGTTACACTACCGAAGGCTTTAGGGAATTAACCGACGTGCTGGGCAGCCGTGAAGCCTTATTAAACGGTGACAGCTAGGATTCCACCACCTATAAGCAAAAAAACCAATCCATCTTGCAAATCAACCAAAATTTGGGCAAGTATGGGCAAGTGTATGTGTCTGGTTCTTTGAATCAGTATTATGGCAATAAGAAAGACGACAAGCAGTTACAGGCCGGTTATTCAAATTCCTACAAAGGCATCAGTTACGGCGTTTCATACAGCCAACAAAAAACCGGTGATTTCTTAGGCTTGGACAGCTTGGGCAACAGCAATCTGAACCAACAAGACACGCAAAAATCGTTGATGTTTACCTTGTCTGTGCCTTTGGGCCGTGGTCGCAACAGCCCAACCTTGCAGTTGAATTCAACGCACAGCAATGATGATGTGAATACCTATAACACCACCTTGTCGGGTGTGGTTGGAGAAAGCGGCACCTTAAGTTATGCCTTAAATGCCAATTACAATAACCAAGACGATTTGACCAGCATGGGTGCGAGTGTGACCAAACAGGCTGCCTTGGCAACGGTTTCGGCCAACGTCAATAAAGGCAAGGATTACAAACAATATGGTGCCAATGTGCAAGGCTCGGTCATTGTCCATTCCGGTGGTGTGACTTTGGCACCAAGGCTCAGTGAAACCTATGCTTTGATCGAAGCGAAAGGTGCGAAAGGCGCCAAAGTCATGAATGGTACGGGTTCTAAAGTAGACCGCTTTGGCTATGCCGTGATGCCGTCCTTGGTGCCTTACCAATACAATCAAGTGGGCTTGGACAGCAAATACATTGAGAACAACCACGTCGAATTGCAGCAAAGCAATACCCAAGTGGCTCCGTATTCCGGCGCGGCTGTGAAAGTCAAATTTGAGACCAAACGCGGCTATCCAGTGCTCATCAGCCTCGCGCCAGAAGTGTCTTTGCCTTTGGGTGCGGAAGTTTTGGATGAAAACAATGAGGTGGTGGGCATGGTAGGGCAAGGCAACCAATTGTATGTGCGTGTGAGTAAGGTACAAGGTGTGTTGCGCATTGCCAATGCCGCTTGCAAGATAGTCTACGACATCAGCGATGTGTCAGAACAAGACCAATTAATCCGCTTGAGGGGAGTGTGTCGCAATGAGGAAGCCTAGGCCAATATTTTCAGCCTGTGCCAGCCTGATGTTGGGCTGCACCGCAGCACTGTACTCAGCTCCAGCGGCGGCCGAGTTTTCCATACAGCAATCGCGCTATGTGGTGCACCACTCTGAACGTGAGGCCACGGTGTTTTTAAAAAATACCGGTGACTATCCCATCATCATCCAAAATTGGGTTGATGATGGAGTTGTCAGCAATGTGCCACAACAAGCGGTAGCAGCGCCACTGATGACATTGCCTCCATTACTGCATTTGGAGCCACAACAAATCAAGCCAATACGCTTGATCAATAAATTCAGCCAAGAACACAATCAACAGGCCGAGTCTTTGTATTGGCTCAATTTGTATGAGCTGGTGCCAAGTAACCCCCAAGCGCAAGCTGGCGATGTGTTGAAAGTCAATGTCAGATTGCAAATGAAGCTGTTTTACCGACCTGATAAATGGCAACTAGACACGGCGAAACTGTCACGGCAATTGCGTTTTCACTGTGATGAAGCCGAGCAACGTTTGCGCATAGACAATCCTTCCCCGTTTTATGCCTCGTTTGGAGAAATCATGGTGGCGAAAGAGCCGCAATTGCAAACCACACTGACCATTGCCCCTTCCAGCAGTGTCAGCGTGCCCTTGTATAAGCGGCCTGTAAACAAAACGCCATTGCAATTCAGTTTGATTGACGATGATGGCAATGTGCAGGTGTTCAACACCCAAATACAAATTCAATCGAAAGTGATGCCAGAAGATGAATGAATCAAGTATCAGTAAGAATAGAATGCGCATGTGTTTGAGCAAGCCACAGTGGCAGTCTAAGCAACATGTATTATTGAAATTCAGTTTGATGGTGCTATTGCTGTCTTCCGCTACCACAGCCACCGCGGCTTGCTACCGTATCCATGCAGCCACTGCGGATACCAACCCCAATTCTGGTTACTATATAGAGCCAGGGAAAGGCACAGTAGGGTATTGGTATGGTTCGACCGATGCGGGAGGTTCTGCCGGAAATATACCCAGCATCATTAATATGAATAACAATGATTTTCAACCTTTGGGCAGTTTGATTGCCTCAGGAACAGTCAGTTTTCTGACCATGAAATCTCACGCAGACACCAAAAATTATGACCCTGAACAGGTATTGTATCGGTGTACGGCTGATGAAAAGAATCAAATCCGTGAATTTTATGCGACCAATGGTGACTCAGCATATGGGGGAATGTATCAAGCCAATCCGGCATTGGGCTTAAGTGAGGTGTATACAACCTACATATTTGGTTTAGGCATTCGAGTCAAAAATTTGACAACAGGTGAGTATTATTCACGTTACTGGAAAAGCCGTCCGTTGACCAATGTTGATACCGACAGCAAAGGTTATTTATTGGTCAAAGCCAAGAATTTTTCAGATGCGGGCATAGAATTGTTCAAGATTAGCTATACATCCAATAATCTTGGCAACCCTAACAATCCAAACTACATTGGGAATTATAACCATTCTCAGCCTGCCGCCTATATTGCATTTAAAAGCTCCACATTTTCTCCCAATTTGGAAGAGGGCCGTGATTCGGCCTATTACTACAATGGATTTTATTTAGATTGGCCCGGCGGCATTAGTCTGTACAACCGCTTAACGGTTAGAAGGTCAGCAACATGCAAAGTTAACAATGCCACCCCCAATGTGATTTTTCCAACGGTCGCCATGCAGCGCTTACAGAGTGGTGCAAAAGTGACCGTACCGGTGCAAGTGGATTTCAGTTGCCAAACAGGCAGTCCTGCTAACTCAGGTTTATCATCGGGTTTGGTCAGTGGCACAGCGACCAATCAAACCGCCATTGGTTTTTTACCCGACAGTGGCAATATTGCTGCTGCCAAGGCTGCAGGATTGGGGACGGGTGGTGTCGGCATTACCCATTTGTTGTCTGACAACTATGGTCAAACCCAAGTGACCTCTGGTGTGGGAGTCAGAATGTACAAAATGGATGGGACGGCGTTGAATTTCTTATCCACCTTAACCAGTCCGGGTACAGGCGCCTCAGGTGGTTGGTATCCTGTCTTGGATGAGGCGGTGAAGCTTAATGAGAACAATGGTCTCACCCAATACTCCCGCCCATTCAATGCATCACTTGAAGCTTTGCCTGGTAAAACCGTGACGCCGGGCAAATTCAATGCCAAGGTTCAAGCCATTATTCAAGTGCAATAACATTTCACCAGTCCTTTATTTGTTGTATTAAAGGACTGGTGAAATCCATGGAGCTCATGCAAATCTATCCAAAATCCTTTTTTAGATGGGCCATAAACCTATTGAAGCGTGTGAAATGATCAAGCATGAAAACCCATTGCCGAGGATGGGATTTGTCATGCCGCCAAATTGAAGCCACTTGAGTTGATACAAGCGGCTTTTATGCCTTTTCTTATGGTGCTCAAATCACCACCTTTCAAATGCAATTCTTCTAAGCTAATTGGATTTCCATCAATTAATTTAATCTTATGGGGATTTACAGGCCGCTATATTGTGTTACCGCTTTAAATTGAACCGTCAAATTAAGCAGACGTGACGTCAAACATGATGTACAACTGGAATAAGCACAGCAGCACTTGGCAAAGTATAACTAAGCGGCCTGTAACTTTACAGGCCGCTTAGTTATCTTAGAAGATTATTTCTCGGTGAGCGCTAACTTGCTGGCCAAACCGAAGAAGGCGGCGCTAAAGCCATAGCGCAAAACCGCTTGTACCCGCGTCGAATCAAGCACATAGTGGCGAAACGTGTGGGCGAGTAAACCATACAGCACAAACACCGCCAAAGTCATCAACATAAAAATGGCGCTCAATAACAGCATGTGAGCCAAAGCATTGCTGCTGTTGGCAGGAATGAACTGCGGTAAAAATGCCAAAAAGAATAAGGTCAATTTCGGGTTCAACACATTCATCAAAATGGCTTTACTGATGAGGCTCAATGCATGGACTTTATTGGGGGTTTCATCCCATTGAAACGCAGATTTGTCACGCCAAGTACCCCAAGCCACGTAAAACAAATAAATCACGCCCGCCCATTTGAGCAGTTGGAATGCCATCGCACTGGTGTGCAAAATGGCTGCCAAGCCCAAAATGGTGGCCATTAAATGTGGCACGATACCCAAAGTACAGCCTAAAGCCACATACAAACTGGCTTTTTTGCCTTGGCTTAAACCGGTAGAAACCGTGTAAATCACCCCCGTACCAGGGATTAAAACCACGATGAGGGACGTCATAAGAAATTGCAGACTGACCATGCTAAGCTCCAGTGAAATAAACAGCTTAAGCATGTGTACAGAGTTTTGACTCGATTGGCAACGCCAGTTTGTTTGAGGTCTGATTTAGCGCAAAGAATGAAAAATACAGCCATCAAAGTGGGTGTGTTTCTGTATGTGGTGATGCGACTGGAGCAGCTTGAACCCAGATACTGCATCCATAGGTTGTCGACATTGGTTTTAACTGTGTACCAAACTTATCAAGAGACTGTGTTGTTCTTTAAAAATGGTCGCAGGTAAGAGTGATACCGATGCATTCATCAGGTAAGACCTCAAAATGACAGATAGATGTTTACCAACAAAAACAGTCATTTTCTTCAGTACGCTACTTTCTTTCTGCTAACTTAATTTAACGAATAAACATCAACATTGAATTCACATCTCGCCTCCACCCAATGCACTATTTTAGAGTGATTTGTATTTTATATACTCAATTTTTGGTATATGAAATATGGATAAATAGTGTTCTAATAGATTGATGAAACATCTGATTTATAGAGAGTTTACTGAAATATTTGCAGTTTTATTGTTGGGAAAGTAGTAATGATTTCTCTGGGTCAAAATGCAAATTTAAATACTTTCAAACTCTCATTGCTTGCTGCATCACAAGAATAATGCCGTAGAAGTGATTCGTTGTCTTTGCCCATTCTTACAATCTTAAGAGTGGGATTTTGGGTTTGGTTTGTCTGCAATCAAACCAATGGCGCACCGAATTGATCATTGGCACTTAGGGGAAATGTCCATGAATAAGATTTACAAAACCGTTTGGAATGCCAGCTTGGCCTGTGTGCAAGTGGTGTCGGAATTGGCCAGTGCACATGGCGGTGGTGGCAGCAGTGTGGGTTTAAGTGGTTTATTACAGCGTTTTGCCGTGTTCAATCTGGCCTTGTTGCCAATTGTAGTGTTGGCGGCGATAGACCCGAATGCCTTGCCGCAAGGCGGCAACATCACCCAAGGGCAAGGGCAGATTCAGCAGCAAGGCAATGTGCTCAATGTGAACCAACACAGCCAACATCTTAATACCCAGTGGAACAGCTTTAACATCGGCAAAGATGCCACGGTTAACTTCAATCAACCGAATTCATCTGCCATCGCCGTCAACCAAGTGTTGGACAACAATGCCAGCCAAATCATGGGCAGGCTCAATGCCAATGGGCAGGTATTCTTGCTCAATCCCAATGGGGTGATTTTCTCCAAAACTGCACAAGTGAATGTCGGCGGTTTGGTCGCATCTACCTTGAAACTGTCTGAGCAAGATGCGCTTACAGGCCGCTTTAAACTCTCAGGCGATGCCAATGGCACAGGCAGAGTGGAGAATCACGGCAGCATCATCGCCAACGGCGGCACTGTGGCTTTGATTGCCCCGAATATTGTCAATACCGGTACGATTAAAACCCCCAATGGCATCACCCACTTGACTGCCGCCAATCAGGTCACACTGGCTTTACAAGACGGCTCGCTCACCCAATACCAAGTAGACCAAGGCGTGGTGCAAGGTTTGGTCGACAACCAAGGCGCGATTATTGCCGACAATGGCGCGGTGTATTTGACTGCCAAAGGCAAAGATGCGCTGAGCCGTGCCGTGGTGAACCACAGTGGCATCATTGAAGCCAACCGCCTGACTCAAAACGCCAAAGGTGAAATCATCTTATTGGCAGATATGGGCACAGGCATTACCAACGTTACAGGCCGCTTATCGGTACAAGGCATGAATGGGCAAGATGGCGGCTTTATTGAAACCAGTGCCGCCGCGGTGAAAATTGGTGATGCGACACGGGTCAATACCAGTGCCGAGCAAGGCGGCAAAACCGGTTTGTGGTTGATAGACCCGACCGATTTCACCATCGCTGCCAGTGGTGGCGACATAACGGGTGCGACTGTGGCCACCAATTTGGCCACCACCAATTTCAAAATTGAAAGCATCACTGGCACCACAACAGGCGCAGGTGACATCCATGTTAATGACACCATTACTTGGAGCAGTGACAACGACTTGACCTTGTCGGCACAAAACAACATCAACATCAACAAATCCATTACCGCCTCCGGTGCCAATGCCGGCCTGAACTTGGAATACGGGCTGGCCAATGTCGAGGCAGGCAATACCTCAGATTATTATCTGAATAATGGTGCCAAAGTCAATTTACAGGCCGGTCAAAACTTCAGCACCAAACAAGGCAGCAACGGCAACACGGTGAGTTACACTGTGATTACCGCTTTGGGCGCGCAGAATTCGCTCACAGCCACGGATTTGCAAGGCATCAATGGCAAACTGGATGGCAACTATGTATTGGGTACTGACATTGATGCCAGCAGCACAACAACATGGCAAGCTGCTTTTGGCGGAAGTGGGTTTGATCCTTTAGGCAATACCTTAAGTGGTTCGGTGTTTACAGGCCGCTTTGATGGTTTGGGCCATGACATTAACAAGTTGTATATCAATCTGCCTCTGTACAATGAGGTGGGTTTGTTCCGCTATGTGAAAAACGGCAGCATTCGCAATGTGAATGTGTACGATGCCAGTATAGGCGCAAGAAATGATATCGGTATTGTGGCCGGCGTTAATGATGGTGGCAGCATCAGCAATGTCAACACCAGTGGCAATTTGTATTTATTAGGTAATAATGGATTTATCAGATCAGGAGGTGTGGTCGGTAGTAATTACAAGGGGAGTATCAGCGCCGCCCATGCTAATGTCAGTTGGCAATCTATGCTTTCTGTTAATAATGTTGAGGCTTATGTGGGCGGGGTGGTTGGGTATAACACTGGGACGATTTCAGATGCGTCTGGACAGCTACAGGCTGTTGTAAACATGGCGACCAATAAAAGTGTCTATTTAGGTGGCTTAGTAGGATACAGCAGCGGCAACATCAGCGACAGCCAAGCCACTGGCGATATGGTGATTAACCATACCTACAATGGCAGTATTCGAGATAGTATTTATGTCGGCGGTTTAGTAGGGCACAGCAGCGGTAACATCAGCAACAGCCATGCCACTGGAACAGTAACGGCCAATTCTGCTGCATTCAATGCCAATGCAGGCGGCTTGGTAGGGCGAAATGAAGCCAATATCAGTAATAGCTATGCTACAGGTGCGGTGACGGCCAAAGCTGCCTCTGGTGAAGTTCGTGTAGGCGGCTTTGTGGGCTTTAATTATTATGGCAGTATCAGCAACAGCCATGCCTCTGGGGATGTAAGTGCTGATTCTTTTTCTTATTTTGCTAATGCAGGCGGCTTGGTAGGAGAGAACAAGGGCAGTATCAGTAACAGCCATGCCTCTGGAGTTGTGAGCGCTATCGGCACTTCTCACTCTGCTCTTGCCGGTGGATTGGTAGGCGTGAATAGAGGTAGCATCAGCAACAGCTATGCTACAGGTGCGGTGACGGCAAACTCTAGCAATCTTCTTGCTATTGCTGGTGGTTTAGTGGGAACTAATGACCAAGGCAGCATCAATAATAGCCATGCTACAGGTGCGGTGACGTCCAATGCTACTAATGATATTGCTTATGCAGGTGGCTTGGTGGGCTTTAGTTATTATGGGAGTATCAGCAACAGCCATGCCTCAGGAAAGGTCACCGCACAAGCAAATGATACGTCTGCGGGAGGCTTGATAGGACTGAATGGGCAAGCTCAAGTCAATGGCAGTCATGCTACAGGCGATGTGAGTGGCAACAACCATGTGGGTGGTCTGATTGGCAGCAATGGGGGAGCTGGCTATATCGGAGGGAGCATCAGCAACGCATATGCCACTGGTAATGTCACAGGTAAAGGCGACCAAGTCGGTGGCCTGATTGGTTACAACAAGACAGGCAATCTGAGCAATGTCTACGCCGCAGGCAATGTTACAGGCCGCTATCAAGTCGGTGGTTTGGTCGGGTTGAATGAAAATGGCAACATCAGCAATGCCGAAACCAAGGCTGATACGGAAGTGCGTGCGCACAGCATTGCCGGTGGCTTGGTGGGTGAAAACATGGGCAATGGCAGCAGCACGGGTTTGATTAAGCAAGCCACCGCTCGTGGCGCATTGTGGGGTGTTACCGGTGCAAATACTGCCAACGCCATTGCGGGTGGCTTGGTCGGCATTAATCACAGCATGATTGCCAATAGCCGCGCTGAAGGCTTGGTGACCACCAGTGAGGCCAGCAATGAAATCAGACTCGGTGGTTTGGTCGGTGAGAATTTGGGCAGCATCGCCAACAGTGTGGCGACAGGCATCACGCGGACGAATGCGACGGCTTCTAAGACAGCGTTGGTCGGCGGCTTGGTTGGGGTCAACCGTGGACAAATTGCAAGCAGCCGCGCCAGTGGGGATTATGAAGTCAGACTGGCTATATTTGACTCAAACGCGATGGCTATAGGGGGCGGCTTGGTTGGCGACAACCAAGGCAGCATTACGGCTTCTAGCGCCAGCAGCAATACCAGTGCGGGGTCTGGTGCTTTACTGGGTAAGGATTATTTTGGCGGTTTAGTGGGACGCAACAGTGGCACAATCAGCAATGCTTCTGCATCTGGGTCGGTCAGTGCGGCTTTTGGTACATCCACTATGGGTGGTTTGATTGCTTACAACCAAGGTGGCAGCGTTAGCCAAGTTTCGGCCAGTGGAACGGTGACAGGCAAGAGTAATGTCGGTGGCTTAATCGGCCTGAATGAAAACGCCAATATCAGCAATGCGAGCACAGCAAACACATCGGTGGTCACAGGCACAGGTGCTGTGGGCGGCTTAATCGGTAATAATTACAGCAGCGGTGGTCACACGGTCAGCAACAGCTACGCCTTAGGCGAAGTGAAAGGCGGCAGCTCGGGTGACAACATCGGCGGCCTCATCGGTCGCAATCAAAACGCCAGCATCAGCAATGTCTATGCTACTGGAGCCGTTACAGGCCGCAATCAAGTCGGTGGCTTAATCGGTTACAATTACAGCGGCGGTGGTCACACGGTCAGCAACAGCTACGCCTTAGGCGAAGTCAAAGGCGGCAGCTCGGGTGACAATATCGGCGGCTTCATCGGCCACAATCAAAACGCCAGCATCAGCAATGTCTACGCCGCAGGAGCCGTTACAGGCCGCAATCAAGTCGGTGGCCTCCTCGGCCTGAATGAAAATGCCAACATCAGCAATGCCAGTACAGCGAACACTTCTGTGGTCACAGGCACAGGCACAGGCACGGGCGAGGTTGGTGGCTTAATTGGCGCCAATTACAGCAACGGCGGCCACACTGTCAGCAACAGCTATGCCTTAGGCGAAGTCCAAGGCGGTAGAACAGGCGACAACATCGGCGGCCTCATAGGCCGCAATCAAAACGCTGGCATCAGCAATGCCTACGCCGTAGGAGCGGTTACAGGCCGCAATCAAGTCGGTGGCTTAATCGGTTACAACCAAGATGGCAACATCAGCATGGCCCATACGGAAAGCACTTCTGTTGTTAGCGGCATGAATCGGGTCGGCGGCTTGGTGGGCAACAATTACAGCAGCAATGTCGCCACACTTGGCCTGATTGAAGGTGTGTATGCCCAAGGACGAGTGGAAGCCAAAAGTGCCAATGGAGAAGCCATTGCGGGTGGTTTGGTAGGGCTAAACTGGGGCAACATCAGCAACAGCCATGCCACAGGTACGGTGACGGCCAATTCCAGCTCTGCTAATGCTTATGCTGGCGGTTTGGTGGGTTTTAACGACAACAGCACCATCAGTAACAGCCATGCCACAGGTGCGGTGACGGCCAATGCCAGCGCTGCTTATGCTTATGCTGGTGGCTTGGTGGGCAAAAGCAGTGGCAACATCAGCAACAGCCATGCTTCGGGTAATGTCACTGCCAATGCTGAAGGGGGTGTGGCCTACGCGGGTGGCTTGGTGGCTTACAACACTCAGGGCGATATGACCGACACTCAGGCCACGGGCACGGTGACGGCGCATTCTGAACAGCAGTACTCTTATGCAGCTGGCTTGGTGGCTTACAACACCAATGGCAACATTCTTAATGCCACAAGCAGCGGCGATGTGAGCGCCAGTTCCAATCTCGGCTGGACTGAGGCAGCTGGCTTGGTGGCTTACCATGAAAATGGCCGCATCCATAATGCCCATGTCCGTGGCAGTGTCACTGCCCGTGCCAATACTGGTGAAGCTTATGCAGCAGGCTTGGTGGGTTTTAACCGCTCAGTCATTGAGCAAGCACAAGCCGATGGCGATGTGAGGGCTGAGTCCAATTTGTCCAATGCCTATGCCGGTGGGGCCGTGGCGTATAATTCGCAGGCCTTGAGTGGCGTGCACGCGACAGGTAATGTCAGTGCCCATGCCAATATCAATACCAGCCAAGCCTATGTAGGTGGTTTGGTGGGATGGCATGAATCGGGGCAGATAGATGACAGCCATGCCACAGGTATTGTGGTGGCACAAGCTGCCAAGACGTTTGCCGGTGGTTTGATTGGTTTGAATCGAAATGGGCAAGTTACCAACAGTTTTGCCAGCGGTGATGTCAGTGGCAACAACCATGTCGGCGGCTTAATCGGTGCCAATGGTGATGCTCAAAGCAATGGTGGCAATGTCAGTAACGCTTATGCTACGGGTGATGTCAGCGGCACAGACGACCAAGTCGGTGGTCTGATTGGTTACAACAAAATAGGTAATCTGAGCAATGTCTATGCCGCAGGTAAGGTTACAGGCCGCAATCAAGTCGGTGGTCTGGTGGGTTGGAATGAGAACAGTCAAGTCAGCAATGCGCACACCACTGCTGATGTGAGTGGCGCTAATGAAGTGGGTGGATTAATTGGTCGGAATGCTGGTAGCCCTGCGACAGCATTGGTGACTGTTAAAAATTCCTATGCGCAAGGTGATGTTGAGGCAAAGAATACCGATGCATCTGTACATGCTGGCGGTTTGGTGGGTTATAACGCCTACGGCAGTATTGACAATAGTTATGCTCATGGCAATGTCAAAGTCGCGCTTACAGTGACGCCTGCAGCGGCAGGAATGAAGAATATTGATGTCAGTGCCGGTGGCTTGCTAGGACGTAATGATGCTGCAGGCAGCTTTATCAGCAATAGCCATGCGACAGGAGATGTATCCATCGATGTTGTTGGGAATGGCAATCCTACTATGGTTTATGCCTTGGCAGGAGGCTTGGTTGGCTTGCATGGACAAGCCAAAATGGGGAGCATCAGCAATAGCCATGCAACGGGTGCAGTCAGTGCTCGCAGCAATTTAGGCAGGGTTTTGGCCGGAGGTTTAGCAGGTGCCAGCTATGGAGATGTCTATGACAGTTATGCTAAGGGCGCTGTTCATGTGGTGACGTCTGGACTGGCTGAGAAAGTGTTTGCCGGTGGCTTACTGGGTGCGGGCTATGCACCTAATGCCGGTATGTTAGGAGCCCCAAACTTTATTCACAATAGCCATGCTAGCGGTGATGTGACGGTTGAAGCGACTGTAAATAGCGCCTCGGCGGGTGGTTTGGTGGGGATTGCGTCCTCTTATTTGAGTGCCATTGCGAACAGCCATGCTACAGGCAATGTCAGTATGGTGGCGACAGCCGGTAATGCCAATACTTTTGCCGGCGGGCTGATTGGACAAAATAGCCAAGCACCCGTACGCAATAGCCATGCTACTGGTAATGTTACCGGCCCTAACAATGTGGGTGGTTTGATTGGGCTCAATGGGGATGAAGAAGTGACGTTTGCTCAGGGAGGGTACATCAGCAACAGTTACGCTACTGGAAATGTCACTGGGCTGGATCATATTGGTGGTTTGATCGGCTACAACCAGTACAGCATATTGAAAAATGTTCAGGCTACTGGTGCGGTAACAGGTCGCGATCATGTAGGTGGTTTGGTGGGCAGCTTTATCGGTTATTACGGTGAAATGTATCGCATTGATGACAGTTTTGCCACGGGTAAAGTGGTTGGAGCTAACCATGTGGGTGGGTTGATAGGCAGTAATGGCACTACTGATCCAGCTAAAGGCATCGGAGGTTTCATCAGCAATGTGTATGCAACAGGA
Organism: Vitreoscilla massiliensis; assembly: GCF_001457815.1. Taxonomy (GTDB): domain Bacteria; phylum Pseudomonadota; class Gammaproteobacteria; order Burkholderiales; family Neisseriaceae; genus Vitreoscilla; species Vitreoscilla massiliensis. Next base: position 479,690 of record NZ_LN898221.1, on the reverse strand, counting down.
GGGGTTACCGGTACGGGCGACAAAGTCGGTGGTTTAATCGGTTACCATCAAAAGGGGAGTGTCAACATTGCCTATGCCAGCGGAACGGTGAGCAGCAATGGTGATGCGGTTGGTGGTTTGGTGGGTTTGAATGAAAACAGCAGCATCAGCAATGCTTATGCGGTGGGCGCGGTGACAGGCCGCAACCAAGTCGGTGGTTTGGTGGGTAACAGTGTGGGCAGCAGCAGTATTGCCCAAACCTATGCCCGCGGTTTGGTGACAGGTACGAGTAATGTCGGTGGCTTAATCGGCAGCACCGATGCCACAACACAGGTTGCCAGCAGTTTCTGGGACACGCAATCCAGCGCTCAAAACAGCAGTGCTGGCGGCGCCGGTGCCAATGGCGTGAGCACAGCGCAAATCATGGATGTGAATACCTTTATCAACGCCGGTTGGGACATAGACGATGTCGGTGGCACAGGCAAGGTATGGCGCATTTATTCCGGCCAAACCGCGCCTTTATTGCGCAACTTCTTAACGCAAAAAACCATCAATGCCGGTGCAGACAACACCATTACCTACGATGCACAACAACACAGCTTCGGTGCGACCACAGGTGTGGACGCGAATGTTTTGCAACAAGGCACGGGTACAGGCACCAATGTCAATGTCTATGACTTGGTTTATTACTCACACCAACAAGGCTACGATTTGGTCGGCGACCGTGATTCCCGCCTCACTATCAATAAAGCCGCCTTAACGGTGACTGCCAATAATGCCAACAAAGTTTACGATGCCACAGCCTATGCCGGTGGCAATGGCGTCAGCTACTCAGGCTTTGTCGGTGGCGAAACCGCCAGTGTGTTGGGTGGAGCGGTGACATACAGCGGTACTTCACAAGGTGCGAAGAATGCCGGCACATATGTGATTGATGCGGGTGGCTTAAGCTCAGGCAATTACGACATTACCTACCAAAAAGGTGATTTGACCATTGGTAAAGCCAATCTGACCTTACAGGCCGCTACAGATACTCGTACTTACGATGGCACGACGAATTCTGCCCAACAAGTCATTGTGACTGGTTTAATGGGCAATGATGCCCTGACCAATCTCAGCCAATCTTTCGACAACCGCAATGCCGGTAGCCGTGATTTGTCGGTGGATGTTGGCTATGTGGTTAACGATGGCAATGGCGGCGGTAATTACAATGTAGTGGAGAACAAAGCCAGTGGCACGATTAATAAAGCCAATTTAACCTTACAGGCCGCTACAGACAACCGTACTTACGATGGCACCACGAATTCCAAAGGTGCAGTAACGTATGCTGGTTTGGTCGCCGGTGACAGTGTGACCGGTCTGTCGCAATCCTTCGACAACCGCAATGCCGGTAGCCGTGATTTGTTGGTGGACGCTGGCTATGTGGTTAACGATGGTAATGGCGGCGGCAACTACAATGTTATTGAAAACAAAGCCAGCGGTACGATTAACAAGGCCAATTTAACCTTACAGGCCGCTACAGACAGCCGCACTTACGATGGCACCACGAATTCCAAAGGCGCAGTGACGTATTCTGGTTTGGTAGCTGGTGACAGCGTATCTGGTCTATCGCAATCCTTCGACAGCCGCAATGCTGGCAGCCGTGACCTATCGGTAAATGCAGGTTATGTGGTTAACGATGGCAATGGCGGTGGCAACTACAATGTGGTGGAGAACAAAGCCAGTGGCACGATTAATAAAGCCAATCTGACCTTACAGGCCGCTACAGACAACCGTACTTACGATGGCACCACGAATTCTGCCAAACAAGTCATTGTGACTGGTTTGATGGGCAATGATGCCCTGACCAATCTCAGCCAATCCTTCGACAGCCGCAACGCCGGCAGCCGCGATTTGTTGGTGAACGCAGGTTATGTGGTTAACGATGGCAATGCCGGTGGCAATTACAATGTGGTAGTAAACAAAGCCAGTGGCACCATTAACAAAGCCAATTTAACCTTACAGGCCGCTACTGACACCCGCACTTATGATGGCACGACGAATTCCAACGTCGCTGTAACTGTGGCTGGCTTAGTAGCCGGTGACAGCGTGACCGGTCTGTCGCAATCCTTCGACAGCCGCAATGCCGGCAGTCGTGATTTGTTGGTGGACGCTGGCTATGTGGTTAACGATGGCAATGGCGGTGGCAACTACAATGTGGTGGAGAATAAAGCCAGTGGCACGATTAACAAGGCTAATCTTGTGTTACAGGCCGCTACTGACAGCCGTACTTATGATGGCACAACAAACTCCAAAGGCGCAGTGACGTATGCTGGTTTGGTCGCCGGTGACAGTGTCACGGGTCTGTCGCAATCCTTCGATAGCCGCAACGCTGGCAGCCGTGACTTATCGGTAAATGCAGGTTATGTGGTCAACGATGGCAATGGTGGCGGTAATTACAATGTTATTGAAAACAAAGCCAGCGGCACGATTAACAAGGCTAATCTTGTGTTACAGGCCGCATCCGACAGCCGTACTTACGATGGCACGACGAATTCCAAAGGTGCAGTAACGTATTCTGGTTTGGTCGCTGGTGACAGTGTCACTGGTCTGTCGCAATCCTTCGACAGTCGTAATGCTGGTAGCCGTGATTTGCTGGTGGACACTGGTTATGTGGTCGACGATGGCAATGGCGGCAATAACTATGTGGTGGTCAGTCAAAATGCCAGTGGGCAGATTGATAAAGCCAAATTAAGCTCAATTGCCGACATTGCTGCGCTCAATCGCGATTACAACGGTTTGCTCGATGTGGCATTGGATTACAGCAAGGCCCACATTGTTGGCACCATTTTTGGCTCGGATGATGTGACGGTGGCGCAAACAGGCACCGGCACGATGGCGAATAAAAATGCCGGTTCCAGCAAGTTGGTCAGCATCAGTGGTTTGAGTTTGAGTGGTGCCGATGCTGGTAATTATGAATTGGACAACAGCAGTGGCCAAACCACCGTTGACATAGATAAGGCTTCTATAGGCAAAGTCACCGGTTTGAAAGGCATAGACCGTCAAATCAATGCCAGTACCGATGTCGGCATTGATGTGTCTGGTGCACACTTAAGCAATGTGGTGGCAGGCGATCAGGTATTCATCAGTGCTGCCCAAGGCAGTTTGGCCAACAACCAAGTGGGTACACAACAGGTGTCCATAACCGATATCGATTTGGCCGGTGCCGATGCCAGCAATTACGAGTGGGATGGTGCGCCGACCACCACCACGGTGAACATTGCGGCAGTGCCGACAGTGCCACCAACTGTGGCCCCAACCGCCAGACCACAAATGCAAGCACCAACAGGCAATCCTTACCGACGTGCCATAGACTTCGATGATGAAGACAAACTCAAAAATCCATTGAACGGCAATCCCGTCCACATCGAAATCATCGGCAATGGTGTCAACACCAATGGCATCCAAACACTTTCAGGGGGATTGCGCTAATGAAGGCCAAGTTAAACCAACTCAGTATGGCCGTATTGGCATTGTGGGCATTGCCAGCACTGGCAGATATGGTGCCCAATGCCAGCCAATTGTTACAACAGCAACAAGAACAGCGTTTGCCGACACAGCCGCAACAGGCCGCAACTTGGGAAGACAGCAGCCCCATCGCCCAAGCGCTGGAGGGACAACAGACGGTGCGGGTAGAGCGCATACACATCGAAGGCAGTGGCAGCCTCAGTAGCGAAGCTGTACATGTTGTGGTGGCCGATGCCGAGGGCAAAACCCTCAATATTGGCCAATTACAACAATTGGCCGATAAGGTCAGCCATTATTACCAACAGCAAGGCTATCCTTACCACCGCGCCTATTTGCCTCCACAAAACCTCAACACCGGTGTGGTGGTGATACGGATTCTGGAAGCCAAATACGACCAAATCATCCTCAATAACCAAACCCGCACCAAAGACAGTTTGTTACAGGCCACTGTTGCGCCATTGCAAAACGGCAAAGTAATCAAACGCCAAGATTTGGAACGGCAGATCAAATTGCTCAACCGTTTGAATGGCGTCACCACCCGCAGCAGCATCAGCGCTGGCAGTACCACCGGCAGCAGCAATGTGAACATCGATGTCATCCCCACCAAAACCCTCAGCGGTTATGTGGGTTTAGACAATTATGGCAATGAGTACACTGGCGAAGTGCGTCTCAATGCCGGAGTGATGGCCAATAATCTATTGGGTTTAGGGGACCAACTGAGCTTTGAAGGCACCAGTGCTGGTAAACGCTTCAACTACGGTAAATTGGCGTATGAGTTGACCTTGAATGGTGCCGGTACCAAAGCTGGTGTCAGCTACTCACGTTTGGAATATGAACTGGGTAAGGCGTTGAAAGTATTGGATGCAGAAGGCAGTGCCGATCAAGCCACCGTATGGTTAAGCCATCCCTTGGTGTTGAACAATCAAACCGAAGTGGTGGCCACCACTTCCTATGACCACAAACGCATCAAAGACGATGTGGGTTTGGCCAAGACTTACCGCCATCGCAATGTCGATACAGGCCGCATCCGTCTCGATGCCTTTCGCTTTGATGATGTGGGTGGGGGCGGTTTGAATCAGTTTGGCATCGCTGCTGCAGTGGGACGTGTCGACTTCACCAATGATAAAGCCCGAGCATTGGACGAATTGACCAACCGCAATCAAGGCACGTTTAAACTGTTCAGTGCCAACATCGCCCGTTTGCAGAACTTGGGCAAACACGGTACGCAGTTGTATGCGAGCTTACAAGGTCAATACAGCCCTGACAATTTAGAAGCTGATGGCTTCAGTGCAGGTGGGCCATATACCGTCAGTGGCTACAAATCCAGCGTCTTGGGTGGCAGCAGTGGCTATTATGCTATTACCGAATTGCGTCAAAATTTACTCAATTCCAATAAAAACCAATTGTTGGGCAAAGTGTATGTGGACACCGCCCAAGCACAATTTGTGGCCGACAAATGGAAAGGCTTTAGCGGCAGCAACAAAGCCCGCATTAACAGTGTTGGTTTAGGCTTGGATTGGCAAAACAGCAGACTATGGCAGGCGCAAGCCCGCATTGGTTTCCCGTTTGGCCACCAACCCAGCACCGTGGATGACCGCAATGATGTACAGGCGTGGTTGAATGTGAGTAAACGGTTTTAGGTAGGTGCAGTAAAGAAGATGGCCCGCATAGTGTGATGTGGGCCATTTTTAGTTTTTACGTTGTTACAATATTGCTTATTGTGGAATAGATAGAACTGCGTTGATTGAAGGTTAAGCCAGAAGTGGTGAATAGCTACTGAATAAAACAATACACTTAGTTGTTATCTGATTAGTAAACAACTAATGTATTGTTTTATTTTATGGTTGCTAAATAATGAAAACACTCACTGAAATTTCAGAATTTCTTTCTGATCGGCGTAAAGCTTTGGATTTAGAACAAGGTGATATGTACATGCGCATTGGAATGAAACAACAGCAATATCAAAGAGCAGAGGCTGGTAATGATATACGATTGTCTTCTTTTCTTAGGATTCTTGAAGGTTTGGAATTGGAGTTGGTATTGCAGCCATTGAGTCAAAGAACAAGCCGCGAAGACCCACAATCAAATCTATCAGACAGTGATGATAATGTCAGCTTTTGGTTTAATTCGGGTGATGATTAATGAAAGCATTGGAAAAGGTTGATGCATTACGCTTAACAATATATGGAATCGACGTTGGTGTTCTTACCCACTATGCGGGCGGTAAAAACATACTCACGTTTCATCCTGAATGTGAGTAAGTGGTCTTAGGTTGGTGCAGTAAAGAAGATGGCCCACATAGTGTGATGTGGGCCATCTTTTGCCTGGATGAGTTGTATGATAATGCTTTTTTTAAGTAAACTAAGTTTGATAGACTAAGTTTATTTAATAGGAGAATTGAATTATGCGGACTATTAATATTCATGAGGTGAAAACTAATTTATCGAAGCTGGTTAATGAAAATGAACCATTTGTAATCGCCAAATCTGGAAAACCTTTGATGCAAGTTATCCCTTATCAAAAACAAATTCAAACCCCCCAAAAGAATTGGTTTTATGCAACTAAATGTCCCTGATGATTTTGATACGCTGGGTGAGGATGAGATTGCATCACTGTTTAATGGTGCTGACGAATGAAATAGTTATTAGATACCCATATCTTACTATGGGCTGTTACAGATGATGCAAAACTTAGTCAAAAAGCAAGACGTGTAATAGAAGATTTGAATAATGAATTATTGTTTAGCGCTGCCAGTATTTGGGAAATTGCTATTAAGTCGGTCTTAGGGCGTCCAAATTTTCAAATTGATTCATCCTTATTAAGACGCTCACTATTAGATAACGGATACAGTGAGTTAATCATTTCAGGCAAGCATGCAGCAGAAACTCAATATCTACCTGATATTCACAAAAATCCTTTTGATCGAATTTTGATTGCACAATCAAGGGTTGAAGGAATTACCTTACTGAGTACGGATGAGAAAATAATCAAGTATGGGCATACAATTCTAGCTGTTTGAATGGTGATATGTTTCTGTATTGATTAACACCATTGAAATGTAGTTACATATCTACAAATATTCATTTGTTGGAGTATTTGACATGAAAATGAGTAGTAGAGAATTCAATCAAGATGTTGGTCGAGCTAAACGAGAAAGTTTAGCTAGTCCTGTTATCATCACTGAGCGAGGAAAGCCATCTCACGTCTTAATTAACTATGATGAGTATATGAAATTGAAAGGTTTTCAGCCCAAAATAATTGATTTATTAAGTTTAAATGATGATATTGATTTTGAGCCTGAAAAACTCAGTATTTCACCAAAGCAAGTGGATTTTGACTGATGCTTCTTCTTGATACGAATGTAATTTCAGAATTACGTAAAGTCAGAACCAATAAGGCTGATGAGAATTTTAAACAATGGGCTGAGTACTTAGATGTTGACAGTCTCTATATTTCGGCAATTAGCATCATGGAGTTGGAAATGGGGATTTTGCAAAAGGAAAGAAAAGATTCCATTCAAGGTGCAATTTTAAGAAATTGGTTTGAGACTCAAGTAATTCCTACCTTTGCAGGCCGAATATTATCGATTGATACAAAAGTTGCTCTAGCCTGTGCGAGATTACATATTCCAAATCCACGCTTCGAGCGTGATGCTTTAATTGCAGCAACTGCATTGGTGAATGGATTAACCATAGTAACTCGCAATACGAAAGATTTTGAAAAAACAGGAGTTACATTGATTAATCCATTTTTATGTCAATTTCCCGCGAAATCAGAATAGTAAAATCAGTAGTGCTCAATTAGTAATAGTTCTTGAATAGAGCATCAAGCACAGGCCGCCACCCATCAAAACATCAGAACATCAAAATTTTAGCCACTAGAATTTTTGTTATTTTAGCTTTGTTTAGGTGGCCGTAATTTGATATGGGTGTGCATCAAGTTACGCAATGGATCTTTGCTTTTAACCTGATAAAAGTTGATGGCTGCCTCCATTGCGCAATTATTGCGCACATCTTCATCTTCAATATCCAAATATTGGTTGTATACCCGTGTCAAAAGCTCGCATTTTGACATTTCTTTTTCCATCGCCGACATCAATTTGTCGGTATCAATCCGGCAGACATTGTGATTCTTGTTTGATAGGTCGCTGATTAATGTAATGGCTTCATCATCTCCGCGTGCAGCTGCATGGGCCAAGCTGATGCGCAGATACACCGATTCCAGCCATCCTGCATCAATATAAAAATGACCATACATATTGCCTTTACCCATCATCAGCCAATCAAGACTGATACCAAAAGTGTTGGCAATGTTCTGCAAGAACTCCAAACCTGGTTTTGTTTTTCCGCGCAACATGTTGCTGACATTGGCTGACGTTGATCCAATCAGGCGGGCAAATTCATTCTGAGATATTTGCAATTCCGCCACCAATTGACTCAAACGCAAGCTAAATCCATTGGATTCATTAACATCTAAGTTATTACTATTGTCTTTATTCGGTGTGTTCATAATGGGCTATGTCAATTGTATTATTGTTGTGTCATGCTAATTATTTGATAGCAGTCACACATTTTTGTATTGCTACCTAACATAAAACTAACAATAGAGTATTAATAAAAATCTAATTATTAGATATTATATTCAATTGTTTTTGATATATATCAATTTAACATTAGATACTCTATTTAAAATATAGACTTTAGTAACTATTAAAGTAATTCATTATGTACCAAGCCAAAAATGTCAATTTGCATGGATTCAAACTGAGTCCACACTATGAAAATTTTTCATTAAAGTATTCAATGAAGTCCTTGGAAGTGGTTTATAACGCTGACGAGTGCAAACGCAATCATGGCCAAGCTATGAACAGAGAATTTTTAAAGGCAGAAAAACAGTTTAATACGCACAAACCTGATGGCAGCCACTTAGATGCCATCAGCACCTTGGTCAAATTGGCCAAACGCAATCACCCTCCTGCACAGTCTTTGTTGGGCCACATCTTTTTGTTCAATCAATACGTGGCCAACGATCACAAACAGGCTTTCTATTGGTTGAAGCTGGCTTCATTGAACAAGCAAGCTTCAGCACAATACAATTTGGGTTTGATGTATGAAAACGGTATTTACGTCTCCAAAGACGTGTTACTAGCAATACATTGGTATTGCCAAGCAGCTGAGCTGAATCACAGCGATGCGCAAGTACGTTTGGGTGAGCTACACCTTGAAAACAATTTTCTGTTTCGCAACGAAAAAGAAGCGGAAAAATGGTTGTCATTGGCCGCAGCTGAGGGCAGCACTAAGGCGATGGTGAAATTGTGCCAGCTGTATCTTTCAAGCAATTTCAGCAAAGACAAGGTGTTCATGGCCTTGAATTGGTTGGATATGGCTTCAAAGATTAACGATAAAGAAGCCATATTCAACATTGCCACCATGCATGAATTGGGCATTGTTTTGCCCAAAGACTTAGATTTGGCCATCGAGTTGTACACCAAGATTGCGGAGCTTGATCATTTGAAAGCGCAGATCAATCTTGGCCATCACTACTTTAACCTGAAGCCAAACCCTGATTATGCACAGTCATTTCATTGGTTCCTAAGCGCTGCCAAGATTGGTGACGCTGATGCGCAGCATCAGGTCGCGCAAATGTATTTACAGGGCATAGGCACGCCTCTTGATGAACTGGCGGCCCGTGAATGGCTGCACATGGCTGCGGATCAAGGCCATACAGAAAGCCAGTATTTTTTGGCCAAAATGTTTTACTTCAATGATGCCACTGGAGCCGACGTTGAAAATGCTGCTGAGTGGTATCACATGGCTGCCAGTAAGCTGCACCCGGAAGCTCTGTATGCCTTGGGTAACTTGTATTTTGATGGCCACGGGGTCGCTGAAGACAAATACAAGGCCGTTGATTTGCACCTAAAAGCGGCTGAGCAAGGTCATGTATTGGCCCAATACAATTTGGGCTTCGAGTTTGTGCTGTGCGACATCACCCCAAATTCTCAATATGCGGATATTTTTTACCGCTGGCTTGAGCACAATGCCGCCTTGGGTCAGGCCCCTGCTCAATACCGTCTTGGCTTGATATACAGTTCCGAAATGCGCATACACAAAGACTATGCACTGGCTTTTGAAAATTTCAAAAAAGCCGCTTATCAGGATCATGCTGATGCCCAATTAAAGTTGGCTGAAATGTATGAGCAAGGCCGTGGTGTGGTAGCCGATCAAATACTGGCTATGGATTGGCTGCAAAAAGCAGCTGACAATGGCCACGCTGAGGCCCAATACAAATTAGGCAGCAAGTACATCAAGGGATATGGTGTTGAGCAGGATTTGACCTCAGGGGCCGGATGGCTATTCCGTGCTGAAATGAATGGCCACGCAGAAGCAATCGAGCAACTAAGACAATTGCGCATTCCATCGTACAATGTTTAAAGGGTCTTCCATGCAAAGAATCTTCAAAAAAGCGGCACAACATGGTCGCTGTGGCCGAGCCAAGGCTACGGTCACACTGCAATTCTATGGCCATTTGAATACCTTGTTCATCAGGGTTTACCCACTCGGCTATTGGCATAACATGGCCTTATACAAGGATTTAAAGGTCAATTTTGACAGCTACAATTATGGCACAGGTTACAACACTTACGCGCAAGGATGCTCCATAGAAGACAGGGTGGCTTATGCCCTAAATTGGTTTGATCAGAACATATCCGCATAAGCTGAGTTTGCAGCAATGATAAAAGTCATACTTGAAGGTGTCGGTGTGTTTCGTCCGTTGTGCCACTGCTGATTTGTATAAGTTCCCATAGTAATCCTCCCATATTTAATGGCAGGTTTCAGTAGAATCAAAATCCATCAGCGGTGGCCTACAGCCATTGGCCTGATGAGGTCTTTTATGATTGTAAAACCATAACCAACGGGTGGCACAATCCTGAATGTCTTCCAAACTCTTAAACAAATACTGATTTAACAATCCATACCTGACGGTGCGGTTATAGCGCTCAATAGAAGCGTTTTGCTGTGGCTTGCCTGGTTGGATGTATTCAATTCGAATGCCTTTTTGTATGGCCCAAGATTGAAATTCATGACTGGTAAATTCTGGGCCATTATCACAACGTATGGCTTTGGGTCTGGTGCGGTATTCCAACAGCTGATTCAGCGTGCGTATCACCCGACTGGCTGGCAGTGATAAGCCTACCTCCATTGCCAAACCTTCACGTCTGTAATCATCAATAATGTTCAACAAACGATAGCTTTGACCATCGCTCATTTGATCATGCATGAAATCCAAAGACCAAATGTCATTGATGTGAGTGGGCTGTTTCAATACATCCGGTACAGGCCGCTTAATACGGCGTTTGGGCTTGATTCTCAGGTTTAAAGCCAATTCACAGTAAATCCGATACACCCGTTTGTGATTGAAGCGCAAACCTTGAACGTTACGGATGTAGGCAAAGCACAAACCGAATCCCCAATCGCGGTGTTCTTGTGTTAGCAACAATAACCAATGAATGATTAAGGCATTGCCATCTGATAATTGGTGTTGGTAACGGTAGCAAGTTTCGCTGATTTGGAATGTGGCACAGGCAAAACGTATGCTGACAGCCTTATGTTGGACCGCCTCATACGCCATCTTCTTGCGCAAAGATGGCTTCACCACTTTTTTGCCATGGCCTCCTGAATGATTTCCGCTTTGAGCCGCTCTTCAGCATACATCTTCTTCAAACGGGCATTCTCGGCTTCTAACTCACGCATTCTTGCCATCAGAGATGCATCCATACCCGCGTATTTGGAACACCATTTGTAGAAAGTGGCAGAACTGATGCCATGTTCTCTACATACTTCTGGTATAGGTGTTCCAGCTTCTGCCTGCTTTAAGATAGCAATGATTTGGTATCGGTAAATCGTGACTGTTTCATGCAAAATCTCCTGCGTATAGGTTACGAGAAAATTCTACTTAATGCTGCACTTACTTAAAGGGGGATTACCCCATGGCTTTATTTTAATTCCAATTTCAAGTACTGGTGATTTTTAGAGTTTTATTAGAATTAATTTAACCTTAAATTTCAGGTAAATCTTCGTTTTTCATGGATTACTTAACTTTATTTCTTTCTAAGTTTCCCCTAAGTGTCGAAGTGCAATATGACCTCACACAAACAGAACAACCTCACTTGGGAGATGTACCATGAAAAAAATTATTGCTACCTTGCTCGCAACTACTTTAGGTTCATTGACAGCTTTAAGTTTGGCAGCAACAACACCTACAGCACCTCCAGCAAAAAATATGACCCCAGTTCAAACTGTTTCTACTGCCAAACACCAAATGGTGAAACACCATAAAGTAAATGGCAAAAAGGTACATGCGAAAAAACATAAAATTTCAAAAAAACATGCAGCGAACCATTCAAATAAAACTGCAAAACACCATGTAAAACATCATAAAGTGAAACGTGGTGCAAAAGTAGTACATGGTGATAAATGACAATATCTGTAAATGTGCAGTAATTAAATAAATGATTTTGGGTGTAGTGGTCAAGCCGCGCAGGACACTTTTATCTGAGAATTTTCATACTCCAATGGGCTCATTCCATTGTTGGCTGTATGTGGCCGTTTAAAATTGTAATAATGAATAAATTGCGTGATTTCTTGTTTGACTACACTTTCATTCATGCTCGTGGTATGGCCTAAACCTTCATATTTCAAACTGCCAAAGAATCGCTCTACTACCGCATTATCGTAGCAACATCCCATATCAGACATACTCAAACGCATCTTTAATTGACTGGCTTTCTTAGCGAAGGCTCGACTGGTGTACTGTGAACCTCGGTCGCTGTGAAATACACAGCCATACTGCGGTTGGCGTAAGACATGTGCCTGTTGTAACGCTTGAATCACCAAGTCAGCTTTCATGCGTTCAGCCATACTCCAACCCACAATGCGGCGAGAGAACAAGTCCATCACCACAGCCAGGTAGCGCCAACCTTGGCTGGTTTTGATGTAAGTAATGTCGCCGGCCCAAACTTCATTGGCAAACAACGGTTGGAAGTTTTGATTCAATAAGTTGAATTGAACTTGGTGCCTCTCATTGCGTTTGGTTGTCACCTTAAATGCTTGACGCTGCTGACATACCAAACCCAACTTTCTCATCACACTGCGAACTTTGTACCTTCCGACTTGGAATCCAATTTGTTGTAATAACGCTTTAATTGTGCGAGAACCTATACGTTGTTTGTGTTGGTTAAACAGAGCTCTGATTTGGATTTGTAAACCAACTTCAACCAGATTTGTCCGTTTAGGTTCCAAGGCATAGTAGGCTGAAACACTTACTTTCATTACTTTGCACAGAGTCTTAATTGGGTAATGGCGTTGATTTTGTTGAATAAAATTGTATCTTACTTCACGTGCTTCGCAAAGTAAGCGCTGGCCTTTTTTAATATTTCTTGCTCCATTCGAAGCTGTTTTATTTCTTTGCGCAATCGCAATAATTCGGCCTTCTCATCATCATTCAATATTGGCTGTTCAGTCAGTTTGGCTTTCCATTTATAGAGCAAAGCTGGAGTGATACCGACTGCTCTAGCAGCATCAGCCACTGAATAACCTTGTTTCAACACCAAATCAACCGTTTCTTGTTTGAATTCATCTGAATGACGGCGTGGGCTCTTTTTTGCCATGATTTTGACCTTTCAAAGGGAATTAATATTCTCTCAGAAATGTGTCCTGTTGTATTAGACCACTACAGGGGCTGTCCTAGATAACTAGGAATATTCAACTTCAGGTTAGAATAGTCCTATGAGAAAAAGCCGTCTTAGTCAGTACAAACAATATAAATTGATTGAGCTGTTTGTTGCGGGAGTTACTGCCCGAACGGCAGCAGAATTGGTTGGCGTAAATATAAAGTACGGCTGCGTATTATTTCCACCGTTTACGGCTACTCATTTTTCAAAACAGCCCTCATTTGGAAATGTTTGATGGTGAAATTGAAGTAGATGAAAGTTATTTTGGTGGGCATCGAAAAGGTAAGCGTGGACGCGGTGCTGCTGGGAAAGTAGCTGTATTCGGGCTTTTAAAGCGCAATGGCCAAGTTTATACCGTCGCTGTACCTAATACTCAAACCACCACTTTATTGCCCATAATCCGTGAGCAGGTTAAACCAGACAGCATCGTTTATACAGACAGTTACAGAAGCTACGATGTATTGGATGTGAGTGAATTCAGCCATTTTCGCATCAATCACAGCACACATTTTGCAGAAAAGCATAACCACATTAACGGAATTGAAAATTTTTGGAACCAAGCAAAACGGCATTTACGTAAGTTCAATGGCATCCCAAAAGAGCATTTTGAGCTGTATTTGAAGGAATGCGAATGGCGCTTTAACCACAGTGAAATTAAAGTGCAAATTTTCATTTTAAAACAATTAGTAAGAGTAAATTTAACCTAGTTATCTAGGACAGCCCCATTATTAATATGTTTGCACCATTAACTTTTACGTTTAAAGGTGATGGCACAATTACATCAGTTTCAAAGTTATTCGAGGGATTAGTAACATATGATGCAGCAAACAGTAATCCAGCAACGGGTTTGATGCGCTTTAATCATCCCGTTAAATCTGACGCAAATGCTCGCTCAATTGTTACTGCACAAGTGCCCACCACTGCAGGTGTATTTGCGAAGCCTATGCATATAACTTCAACAAATAATACTCAAGGAACGCTTACGCAGATGCGATGCTATGAAAGCAAAGGCTCGGCAGGAAGTGATTGCCCATTAATTACCTATGATGCAACAAACAGCAAACTTATTGCATCTCAATCTGCGCTTTCTGCTCAATACAGTTTCAGTTTCAACACAACAACTGGCGTGTTGCGAATCACTCATCCAGAAATTCCTACGTCAAGTAAGTATGTAGCTCCGAGAATCACGCCATATAAATCAAGCGGGCGTTTTTCAATTGATGCAATTGGCGCCACATACACAGATATTGTCATGCGTGATAATAACGGCTCGATTGTTAAAGCTTTAACATCTGAATTTAGCTTCTTCTTTGCAATAACACCTTTATCATCAACAGATTCTAAGTATGCAGAAATACAAAATACAGACGAATTCTCAGTGTACATCGGGCTTTGTTATTTGCCGGTCGACTCATTGGTTAAAGTTCCAAGTGGCAATATTTGGGTGACTGGTATTATGAATAAATAACTTAGTAACTCCTTTGTTTTAAAAGAAACTGTCCTCATGAGAAATCGTGGGGATTTGTTTTTTTAAGGGGGCTTTATGTTTGATGGCTTACAAGAATACAAGCAGTTAATAGCAACATGGGCAATGGTCATTGCGCTGTCTGTATTTGGCGGCTTGGCTGATGCAATTATGCGCTATCGCCGAGAGGGGGTGCGTATGCCATTACAGTATTTTTTGTTGAAGATTTTTTGTGATTTGTTTATTGCGGCTTTCGCCGGAGTGTTGGCGTTTTTCGGTGTGTGGCACTTCACAAATAGTTATGAGTTAACCGCTGGCGCATGTATCGCCATCTCGTTATCAGGCTATTTGGGCGGTAACGCAATCAACATTTTTGCTTCCATTTGGGAAGCTGCTATTAAAACCAAAACTGGGGGCATGCAATGAGTAAGCAAACTGAACTGGCATGGATTGCCGAAGCACGTAAACACATAGGTTTATCAGAAATCGTTGGTACCAAGGGGCACAACACAACCATTCTGGGCTGGCTAAAAAAACTAGGGGCATGGTGGGCAGAGGATGAAACGCCTTGGTGTGGCACGTTTGTGGGCTACTGTCTGCAGTTTACAGGCCGCTTTGTTGTAAAACATTGGTATCGCGCAAAGGACTGGGCAAATGCTGGCACGAAATTGAGTAAGCCAGCATATGGCTGCTTGGTGATTTTTAACCGTTCTGGTGGTGGCCATGTGGGATTTGTTGTAGGTAAAGATGCTCGGGGCAATTTGATGGTATTGGGCGGCAATCAGAGCAATAAAGTATCGATTGCGCCGTTTTCTACTGATCGGGTGGTTGCGTATGTATGGCCATCGTTTGGAAATGGCGTGCCATCAATACCGGACCCGAAGCGTTATGATTTGCCAATATTGAGTAGCAATGGCAATGTGAGCACAAACGAGGCTTGATTTCCGATAGATTGATATTGCAGGCTTTAAATGAGAAAATAGCGCAAAACCTTTACAAAAGTTTGCGCTATTTTCTTTATTACTTCTAGTAGTTATCGCACTAATTTCTGTGGATAACCCAAGCCAAAGACCCAAAATTGACCCAAATAGATGTAAGTCATTGAATTTTATGGCTGGTTTGGTGCGGATGGAGGGCGACTTGATATTAAACCATATTGAAGTACATAAATGTACGTTGGGTTATGTTGCTTGATATATCAAGGCTTTGTTGGTTTGTATTAGTGTATTTTGATGTATGTTGCGGCTTGTTCGGTTATGATGCTTGGTACTAAATTGGTACATGGTGCGGAAGCATGGCAACGATAGATTCTGTCGAAACAAAAAAAGGTACAAAGTACAGGGCGCGAGTTCGGCTTAAAGATGTAGTGCGCACAAAGACCTTTGAACGTCATGCTGATGCCAAAGCATGGGCAACCAAGATGGAATCACTCATAAACGATGGCGTACAGGGTAATGCTGGTCGTAATGTCATCTTCGCAGATTTGATTGAAAAATACATACAAGAGGTTGCACCGACCAAGCGCGGCGCTAAGAAAGAGATTTATAGGCTTAATCGCTTGAAACAGTCCTCGCTTGCAAAGCTGGTCATTGATGAACTTCGGCCTGTTGACTTTGCAAACTGGCGCGATGAACGGTTAAAAGAAGTATCAGGTGCGAGCGTGCGCCGTGAGCTTGAAACCATTTCGAGTATTTGCAATGTGGCAACCAAGGATTGGAGCTTAATGCGGGAAAATCCCGTATTAAAAATTACACGGCCAAAACAGGAACGCCCACGCAGCCGCAGACCAACTCAAGACGAAATCGAAAAAATTCTGTACGCACTTCATTACAATGAAGATGATACGGTTGAAATGACGAGCCAGCGCATTGGCGTAGCGGTTCTGTTTGCTATTGAAACTGCAATGCGTAGCGGTGAAATACTTGGTCTTGAATGGAAAGATGTTGATTTAGTGAGGCGCACCGCTCACTTGGACATTACAAAGAACGGCAGCAGCCGCACAGTGCCTTTATCCAAGCGAGCAGTGGAATTGCTTGAGAAGCTGAGAAACATCCACCCTGAGCGGGTTTTTGATGTTGATGATGGTACGCGTGATGCGCTGTTTAGACGGGCGCTGACAAGTCAAGAAATTAAAGACTTGCACTTTCATGACCTACGGCGCGAAGCCTTAACGCGCATGGCCAAAAAGGTTGATGTTATGACATTGGCTAAGATTTCAGGTCACAAGGATGTCAGAATCTTACTGAATACTTACTACAATCCTGACATCAGCTCCGTTGCTGACTTGCTAGACTGATTGAATCTTGACGCATTTTGGTGAGTGATTCATTCATTTGACTGCTTGAACCCACTTCAGTGCCTAGCCATTTATCGAAGTCATCCGCATTAAAACGGATGTCTTTTCTTGATGTTTGGTGACGGCGCACTGCGGCTTTAAAGTCGGCTTTGGTTGCGTAGTTGCGCAAGAATGTTTGCCGTGTAATTGCGCCGCCTTTGTAACCGCATTTGATTTGGCTGGCGCATTGGTCGGGTGTGTAATATCGTGTCATCATCTTTCTTCACTCCAATAAAAAGCCCCATCGGGGCTGTGTGTTCTTTATTCTTCTCTAGCAAACTTCAATCGTTTGATTTTGTAAGTCTCATGTAAATATTCAAGCCCACTTTTTGTAAGCGGGTACTCATGCAATATTTCACCATCTTCGGCAAGTACATCGAGCCACAAGTCATCTGATTGCTGCTTTTCTGTTAATAAGATTTGACCCAGGATGTTCATTATCCGCAATGTTCGCTCGCAGCCTTTGTATCCATTTTTGAAAGCTATTGTTTCATATGCAATAGTCTCATCATTAATAATTTGCCAGCATTGAATTGCTACTGCTCTCGTACTCATGCTCTTACTCCAATAAAAAGCGCCCTAAGGCGCTGTGTTAGTCTTGCGGCGGGGTGGGTTCAATAATCGGCATGTAATGCGTTATTGCAGCATCCTGGAATATCATTTGATGCTTAAAGGATAGTTGATTGACCCACGACCATTTGCCAAGCTGGAATCTGCGGTATGCTCTGGTAACAAAATTTCTACCATCAAGTTGGCAGTAAATCCAAAACAGCGCTTTATGTGGCCGTTCTCGTAAGTCGTCACAATCAGGCATCCGCTCACTGCACTTCACCCAATCGCTGGCGGGGGCAAGCTCACTCTCACTAATAAGCCACGGAATTTGTGCTATTGCAGGGTGGTTGTGCGCAATGCTATAGAGTCGCAATGGCTCAGACCTAGTTATCACGCACAATCCGTACTTTTCGTGCCACACCTTGTCGCCAAACTTAAACTTGTTCATTTCACAATTTCCTCAATCAAATCAATCGGCACTAGAAATACTTTGTTGATGCCATAGGCAACCTTTGCGACCTTAATTGGCTTATCACGCCGCCCATAAACATAGGGCGCACGGTGCTGGTCATCCTCTTCGTAAAAGAGATGCAACTCTTTATTAATAGTGACTTTGCCTATGACGATGCCGCCGCATGGCGCGTCAATAAGGCTATAGGTCTCTTGCACATAAACGCAGTCAGCAGTTTCATCAAGCTTCTTTAGTAAATCATCTGGCTTTTCAAAATACTCCAAGCTGTTTTTCACAAGCCACCCTGAACAAATAACGTGGTCGCCGAATTTTGGGTTAATCATCACGCCTCCTCGGGTAAAAATTTAGCCACCTTGGCGGGTGGCTGTTTGTTCGTATTCGGTACACTTCACACCTTGGTGCGTGTCATACCGCTTAATCACTTTCATCTGCGCAAAATTTAACCCGCTACAATCGCGGGCTTTGTGTTTGCATGTGGCGCAGTGGCGGCCAGTGGGGATGTGTGTCATTTCGCCTCCTTCTTGCATTTATTTAGCAAGTCCTGAACGCGCTTCAACTCCTGCTCACTGTGAATCGTTCCTCCAGCATTAAACATCAAATAGTATTCAAGTATCTCGCGCTTGTACTGCCACGAAAAAACCTGAACCTTTACTGTCTTTCTACCCAGTGAAAACTTGGAGTTTTCCAAATCCTCAAATCCGAACTTGCCAAATATCTTAAATTTGTCATCAATAAAATCATTAATTGCAGATGTCCGTTGCAAGCCATCAACAACAACAAATCCGTTCAGATCACTGTCTACTGCTTTATTGATTCGAGTGAAGTCTGGGCAATTAAGAGTGATGGTTCGTTGTTGTGGCGATAGGATGTTAGACACAAAAGATTCCATGTAACCTATCTTTTGCTCTTGGCTCCAAACGTATCCGCGCTGAAAATCAGGATTATATTCAAAGCCGCCATAATCTTCGGAGTATTGGTTAAACTGGCACTTTAAACGTCTCAAATCAACATCAACAACATAGTCGCATTCATTGTGATATGGTATGAATTTAGACAGTTCGTGCGTTTTGGCTTTATAAGCTGCATGTATGCGCTCGCTACGTATCTCGCCACAGTCGCGACATAAGCCATTTTTTATGTTCCAATAAGGTTTTCCGCATTCAGCACATTTTTGGCCGTCACTCATCACTTCACCTCTTTCAATTTCCGTATCTTGTAATCCAGCATCTTAATCATGCCCTTGCACTGCTGTGGGTCGACATTGCCAGACTCGAGAAGCTCTTGCAGCTTGAGCTTGTCGGCTTGTATCTGAGCTATTCGGGCTGTGTTTGGCATGGCTCAACCTCCTGCTGTTCCAGCCATTCACGCGCCCTTTTGACATCGGCTAGAGTTTGTAAATCAAACTCATCCAATTCAAACACTTTCTTTGATTCTTCAATTAAATTTAGCTCTGTCTGTAATGCGCACAGCAATGTTTCTTTAACCTCACTCGGTATCATTCTGCACCTCCAGTTTTCGGCCGCACATGGGGCAGAAGTTTATTTTTACAGAGTTATCAATATCATCGCCAAATGCATAAATACTAGAGAATAAGACACCATACTCAATGTAAACTGAGTTATAAATCCCTGTGTATTCTGCATCCTCGCCAGATAAAATAATTGAAGTTGGTAGCAAGCCGTTATCACAATACTCACACATCACATTCTCCAATAAAAAACCGCCAGTGCAGGGCAGAGGCTGTTGTTAAATAATAGTTAAAAGTTTATTACGTTTATAAGTATTTATTAAATATACCAAATAAGTAAAATGCACACAGGAGCCAAGCACTGCAATTAACTGAGGACGCGAGTCATAAACAGGGTTGTGAGTGCAAGGCTCCATTGTCGTTGTTAATCTAAGTGCCTTGGGTCAGTAACTGGCATCCAGCACTTTGCTTTGTTGCGATGATTCCAAGCGTTTTTTCTGTGTAAATCAGCAGGCATCATAAGCAATAAGCCATATCCGTCATGGCATAAGACAGTGTTATCCTCAATCGGTGGTAAATCACCATCAGCAACATAAAACCAGCCATCGCCACGCTGGTCGCCGATGTGCTCATGTACGCCACTTCGCCCATTTGATGTGAATGTATCACTGCGAGTACCTTGAAATATCCTGCCATCTTCAAACATGACATGCGTTGTTTCACTGCGCACACAGGCTTGCACCCACTCACTTATCGGCTTAAGCGTCCCATCAGCGTTATGACGATTTACCCATACTGTTTTCATTGCTTGCGCTCCCAATATCGCACCAATACATCGGTTTTAAGCTGCTTGCCGCTTGTCAGTGTCCACTCATTCTTATCAAACTCAGGGAAGAAAGTGTCGCAGTCATATTCACGGTCAATGTGAGTCAAAACCACATGCGTGGCATGAGGCAGGAATTGCTCATAAATGCTTGCGCCGCCGATGATGACCAGTTCATCAGCATTTAGATTGAATCCCTCTCCAATTGCAGAATCAATTGACTTCACAACAGTGTCAGGGCAGTGGTCTATATCAATCTCGTTCAATTGCTCAATGAAATCAATATCGCCTGAAACGACAATGTTTTCCCGATTCGGCAGCGGTTTAACTGGCAGTGAATCCCAAGTCTTGCGCCCCATCACGCACACCTTTCCATCTGTGTAATCTTTGAAGTGCTTTAAATCTGCTGGAATGTGCCAAGGCAGTGTTCCGTTTTTGCCTATGCCATCTTTGCCATCCATTGTTGCGATTAGTGTGATTTTCATTGCCTCACCTCCAAATAAGCCATAACGCAAATGCCGAAAAACATAAATACGCGATAAAATCTAAGTTAGCACTCATCTCATTCACCCAAAATTAAAGCCACCTAAGTGGCTGACCAATCATCAACAATTAACCGTTGTCGCTTAAACTTAAACGCGCTATCAGGCATTGGCAGATATACGCTGTGATAGACAAACTTCACAAATCCGCTCATGTACTTTTCTGCAATGGCTTTGATGATTGCGTTGTTGACCAGCACCTCAATGCCGCTATTTGCTTTCATGGTTGGTAATTCTTCGCCGTACAGCCTCAAATACTGCTCATACAGGCCACATTCTGCTGATTCCTCAACCATGCCCATCAAAACTTCCAAAGACGCTATATGGTCGCCAGTAAGCTGCTGTGGTAATACCCACTGAATTGGCTTGTTATTCATGCGATGCCCCAAAAATTAAAGCCACCTTGTTATCAGTGGCTTGTTCATGTTGGCGCTTAATCATGCGCCAGTTGTTTAATCTACGTCTGTGTTGCATTACACCAAATCGCTTAAATCTACGGGTTTAAATGTGCTTGGCTTGCGTATCTTGCCGTTTTGGTCGCGGAATACCCAATAGCCTTGTGTGAGTTCTACTGTGATTAATTGCTCACTACCAAGTAGCGTGCTCATCTTGTGAGCCTCACCTTGCGCCCACATTAAATCGTGCTTTTCTGACAATTCAACAAACTTGCTAAAATTACTCTCAATCACGCGGCGGTAGGCTTCTATTAAAACAGCCTTATCAAAAGAATTTAATGCATCTTCATGAATACTGCGAAATAAATTAACAACAAATGATAAAGGCTTGCATAATTCTTGATACTCAATAAAAACAAAGCGGCTATCAGCATAATCATCAAGAAATTTAATTTCCCAATCAGTAGTTAGTTTATGTCCGTTAGCATAGTATGTACCTGAAACACTAAAGTAGTTTAATGTAAACTCATTAACCATCTCCTCATTGCACAGCATAATCTGAGTTGCTATGCGCTCTTTAATATCACGATGCCAATTTGCAATCTCATTCCAAAGAAGCGCTTTCTTGTCTAATTCTTCAAATGTCATTCAATGCTCCAAAAATTAAGACCGCATTAAGCGGCCTGTTTGTTTGTGATTTTGTTTCTACTTGGTTTCCCTGCATTGTGCTTGCAAGCGTGGTCAAAATAGCCCTCAATAACGCCTGTAATCTTACTTAGCTCATAATCGAGCTTTGTTTTAAGTCTTGCTGTGATTTGCAGCTCACTTGGCAGCTTTGAATAGCCGCGAATGTTGAAAGTGGCATTTTCAGCGCAACTAATCATCATCAAATTGCTTAATTCAAAATTGCGCTTATTGCCGTCAACAAACACAATCACATGGCCTTTGGGCACTTCGCCATGTGCGCTTTGGTAAATGTGGCGGTGCTTTCTCATCCATTTATTCGGCTCAGCAACCTTGAGCATAATGTATCCATCTTTGTCCACCTGCTCACTGCCAAGCGGCCTGTGATTCTTTGGTACTGACCCTTTTTTAAACTCACTGGCAGGGATCAATCGGTATGACTTACCTTTATTCCACGGCACTTGTCCTTTTTTAAACTCGCCTCGATGACCGCAGTCCATCACCAATCCATGCCGCTTACGAAAAGACACAATCGATGATTTGCTGCGGCTATCATTGAATACTTGATTGAAAAGAGGCGTAAGAAGCATTGGCGGTGTTTCTTTGTGCTGTTTAAGCCATGCTATCTGTTCGTCAGTAAACTTCATGACAGCAAGCCTGATGGCTCAATCATGTAGCCTTGTTCGACTTTGATTTTAATCATATCAACTGCAACGGCATGGTTTTTTGTCACTTCGCTGGCAACCTGACTAACTGCGCGGCTACGTTCTATTTCTTGTCCGATACTTGATTCATCAGCCTTTACCAAACGCTCAAGCTGCTGCATTAAGATTTGATTAAGCTGACTTACTGAGCCTTGCGGTGCTAGTTTATTTTCTGATTTGACTGGCTTGTCCATACTCATTACCTTTGCTTTTTGCTGCTTTATCTCGTTTTGTGGCTTGATTTCACTAACCTCATTGGGTTTATGCTCAATAACAATTGGAGCTAAATTGACATGTGCTGCAATCTTTAAAATTGAGCGGCCATTTTCAATATCCTCTTCCAAATCTCCGTTCTTTAGCATTGAATCAATAATATCTCCAACCTTTGCGCTATTACTGCCTGAGCGCATCACAACATCCATGCGAGTGACTGAGCCGCCATTGATTATGCTTAATACTTTATTCTTTAATTCCATCTTCACTCTCCACACATCGCTAATGCTGAGTAATGATGCGGCAACATAGGCGCAGTCTTTGCTTTACTATTTTGCGGCAATCTCTGTAGTTCACACTTGCGCTGAATAACCTCTACTCGATACGCATCAACACCATATCGCGCACCATATGCCTTTTTTAACGCTTCCTTGTTCGCGGCTTTCTCAGCTCTGCCACGGCATTTGACAGCTTCTAATTGTTCCATACGCTCATTGATGCTTCGGCGCTCTGAATCACAATACTCAAGCACTCGGTCGCAATCTAGGACTGTACGCAGCTCGTTTGCATTTACCTTTTCCATATTTACTCCATTTGCGATTTTTCCAAGTTATTAATTAAATCAACGTATGAATCACGCCAAGATGTAGGTAGTTTTGTCATTGATTTCTTTGCTCGTTTGTACATCAATTTGTAATTTTTCTTGATTAGCGCTTGGTTTGGACGCAAATAGACAAAGCTTGGAATGCTATCTATCTCGTGTAAAAACGTAACTGCATCGCACTCACAGCATGTTTCTTTAACCCATTGCTTGCGGTAGTGCTCAAACTGTCGCAGCTCTTTCTTGTTGAATCCTGTAATCATGTTTGCTCCAAAATAAAACCCACCGCGGGAGGGTGGGTGTGGGTTAAATGACTTAATCAATCCCAGTCAATTGTCTGATTTATTTCAATAATTTTATAATCAAATCCAATATTGTAAGATGAGAGAAAAGACCGAAAATCAAGCGCATTTTCAAGTGGAGTAAGTTCAGACCATACTTTATCGTAGAACGCATCGAAATCCGTTACTTCGCAATCATCAAAAATATAGTTTGCAACTTCCTCCTTTATTTCACTCAGCGCATTAGCAAGAGTTTCGCTTTGTACAGCTATTTGCTCAACCCTCAGTCGTCGTGAAAGTGCCACTACAATTACTTTCATCTTCATCACTCCAAAATACCCTGCGCTTGGCAGGGTGGGTTAGTTAAAACTGCACGTCATCCGAAAGGTCATCGACAATAGGTGCACTGGCCTGTTCTCGCTGCACTGGCTGCGGTTTTGGCTCGTCTTGTACGGCACTGCTTGAATCACCTTTTCCGCCTATCATTTTCATTTCACTGGCGATAATGTCGTAGGCTGTGCGTTCCACGCCATCTTTGCCTGTGTACTTTCGGCTTTGAATCTTGCCTTCAATGTAGACTTCGCTGCCTTTTTTCAAATATTGGCCAGCAATTTCGGCCAAACGGCGGTACATGGTGATGTTGTGCCATTCGGTGCGCTCTTGGCGTTCTCCGTTTCGGTCTTTCCATTGCTCGCCGGTGGCGACACCAAAGTTTGCAACCGCTTCGCCATTGGGTAAATAGCGCACTTCAGGGTCGCGCCCCAATCGCCCGACTAATATCACTTTGTTTACTGACATTTCGTGTCCTTTAATAAATAAAGCCGCTTGTTAGGCGGCTGTTCTGTAGTGACTCATTATTGACTGTACTAGCTCAATGAATTTTGTTGTTCGCTCATCAATCATCGCAAACTCATCTTGCAATTGAGCTGCTTCAATGCGATATACAATGAGCTGGAATGCCTCAGGCGCTGCGCTGCAATAGGATATGAAGTCGAGCCATTCACGGCGCGAAGCCCATATATTGCCGATAATCTGCCATTTATATGCAGGGTCGTATGAGCCGCGTTTCAAGTTGTCATGATGCGTTGGTGGCTTAACGCTCTTTACTTCAATTTGACCATCGAACCCAACAAGGCCATCTGGCGAAAAGCCGAGCCAGTCATTGCAGTAAAATCCACCATTGGTCACATCGCAGAATGTTTCGTCCTCATACAGCCGTCTTGCAGTTGGCTCTTGCATGTGACCTCGCTCCGTGTCGGAATTGCTGAATGAATCACCGTAATGGTCTGACATGGATTGACCTGTTAAACGTTCGTACGCAATGTTCTTAGCAAGGCGCATAGCAGGGTCGCCAAAGCCTTTACCGTAATGCGCCATAATGGTAGCTAAGTTTGAGCCAGTAAGCCGTCCTGTGCGTAATTCAGCCCATTCAGCGCCGTTTTGCTCTACATCATGCCACAGCATTTTCATCACCTTGCGCTGCCTGTGATTGAATCAGTGCCACATGCTCATCACTGATTTGTACACGCTCTAGCACTTTGTCTAAATTGCCATCACGCTTGTATGCTGCAATTGCATTTGCCCACATCTTTTCGTTTTCAGGAGTTAAAAATGGCTTTCCTTTTGGTTTGGCTGATGGCTTACGTAATCGCAAGCCTTCAACTGTTTCACATCCAAATCGCACATTTTCATCAACATAAATCAGCACTGAAACCCCAACCCAATCCTCAATAAATGGGCTTCCTGCAAGTGAATTAATCATTTTTGCATTGGTTGCATTAATCACCATTGGCTTGAGCTTTTCGCCTTTGCGTATTTCAGGCTCTTTAAAATAAGCAACAAGCAATTGGTCGCTGGTCTTTTTTGATGCATCTCGCTCTTGCACGACACGATGAATTGTCACTTCTAATTCTTCGGTTATATCCACAGCCGCCAAGTAGCAGCTTTTGAATGCTTTGCGAAAATGCGTTTTGTTTTCATCAGTCATGGTACTTAATCCTTATCTGTAAATTTATTCATAATCACACGCCCATTGACGCGCCTCATCTTCATATTCGCGCTTGCTTCGCAAATATTCGGGAGTAGGTTTTTCATCCCATGAATCATCATAAGCATCGCCATAGCCGTGCTGCGTGGTAACATTCCAATCGTGGTACGCCATAGGTTTAAACTCCTTTGCCCCGTTTTTACTTCTTAGAGGTGGTTCAAGCGGGGCATAAAAAATGCCGCTAGGCGGCTTGTCTAAATTCAATTGATTTGAGCGTTGTCTTTGCTGCATTAACCATTCTTGCTGCAAATTCAAAACTTTCACGCTCGCTACTTGATTTCGCCGCTTCTTCTTTTAACGCTGCGACGATGCGTTCTAATTCTTCGATGTAATTCATGGCGATTATCCTTATTCAGCCTCCACAAACTCGCCACTTTCATCGAGCGTGTACCATTTGCCAGCCTCAATGCCGTTATCGCCAACTTTAGAGGCGCGGATGTGTATCAGCTCGTTATCATCATTGCGATACACGCATACAATTGCGCCACTTTCTCCAGCTTTGGATTTTGATTCATATCCGAAAGCGGCTGCAACGGAGTGGCTTCCTGTAACTTCTGCTGCTGACTGGAAGCCAGTGTTTGTTGCTGCTGAGTAGTCGCCAGTGTTTGTTGCTGCTGACTGGTAGCCCGTGTTGGTTGCTGCTGAGCGGTCGCCCGTGTTGGTTGCTGCTGACTGGTAGCCCGTGTTGGTTGCTGCTGACTGGAAGCCAGTGTTTGTTGCTGCTGAGCGGTCGCCCGTGTTGGTTGCTGCTGAGTAGTCGCCAGTGTTTGTTGCTGCTGAGTAGGAGCCTGTGTTTGTTGCTGCTGACTGGAAGCCAGTGTTTGTTGCTGCTGACTGGAAGCC
>NZ_LN898221.1:0-452471 GCF_001457815.1 Vitreoscilla massiliensis | reverse complement strand
AGCCAGTTTTTGGTTGCTGCTGACTGGTAGCCCGTGTTGGTTGCTGCTGAGTAGTAGCCCGTGTTGGTTGCTGCTGACTGGAAGCCAGTGTTTGATTCTTTGGCGGTATCCCATTTAATCTTTGATAAAATCAAATCAACAGCCTTGGAAATCAGAGTTGGCAAGCCTATCTCAGCTTTGATGTGAATACTCCCACACGCAATTTTTGAATCACTGTTACTTTCCTTGCTGATTTCGCCTGAGCATTCAACAATTGCAAATCGTGATGTTGGGTTGTAGTAGTTAAAGACATCCATCGGATTTTCACACGCATGAAACCCTGAAGCGCAAGCCTCAACTTTGCCCTCGTGCGTGTATGTTTCACCAATTTGAAACTGAAAATCTCGGCAAGTTAAGTCAGCGTTAAAGCCTTTGTAGGCGATGATTGGTTGTTGATTCATTTGAATACCTTTTTGTAGTGTTTTAGATAGAAGTATGGCGTTTTCAGGATTTCCCATGCGAGGCCGAGTAGGCAGACGATTACGGGCTTAGTCATACACTTCACCGTAATCCCCCGTCGCCCGCCGCGCCACCAAAGCAGCCTCAAGCGCGGCCTCATACTCCTTGGTTTCAGCTTCAATGCGCAGCTTCGTTTGGTGCCATTCAATCATCGCGCGGCGTTGGTCAGCTTCAATCTGCAATAAGTCCAGTGCGGCCTGTGACGACTGCTGTAACGTGACATCGTGTCGGTCTGCTGTAGAGCCGCACGAGGCCAATAAAAAAGCGGCCAGTAGGCCGCATAGGGTGCGTTTGATTGTCATTTTTCCTGAGCCTCGCTATTTGATTCCAAGCTTTGAATTTTTTCGAGCAACTTATATGCAGGCTCGTATGAAAACAACCATTCATCCATAAAGCCGCCACGAGTTAAATCTTCCCATCTTGCGATTTCACCATTAAGATTAAGCCCAGCTACACCATAGGACTCTTCAAAAAGTTCTTTTAAGTCAAAAACCAATCTTGTTAAAGCTTTTAGTAATTCTTTATTTGTACTCACTCTCAATCCCTTCGATTGTTGTAAGTGATGGGTACCGCAGGATAGCGCGTTACTTGTCGCGTCCACGTCAAATCCATGGCGCTGACCGCCTCACAGGCCGCTTCCATGGTTTTGTGAAAGCTGATGTGCTTCCCGTCTTTGGTTACTTCAAACCGCTTGCCTGCGGCCTTGGCGATTGCTGTCATCCTGTTTCTCCAAAAAAATACCCCCATTGCTGGGGGGTTAAGGGAGCGTACTCAGGAAAGGCGGCAGCTGGATGAAACTGCTTAAGCTTAGAAAAGTGGTTTCGCCACCGCCTTTGTTGAATACGCTAGATGCCAGCCTCGCACTGGCTCGGTGGTTTTATCGATGCCACTAACGCATAACTTGTTTAAGGTTCAGACCAAACAATTTCCAGTTTGCCGCTTGGGTCAATAGCAATGCTATCAACACCTTTCATAGCCATATCGGCCATGATTTCTGACAACTTTTCCTGTGTTGTATTTTGAATAAGCAACAACATGAGTTGTGCCATTTTGCTGCGGCCTAAATCCTCAGCATCCTTCTGAATAATCATCTCACTACCTCCACTCGTTAAAAATCCCACACAGAAAAGAGCAGCCGCGCTCGTACATCACAACCCAACTAGGATTTGGACTACCGTTGATTGACCGCATTTTTTTTCATGCCTGCGCTCTTCTGTGTGAAATCTAGGTTGCTCGTCTTTCCGAGCTGTCATACTTGCATCTCGTTCAAGTAAAGCGCCCTGGCATCGCGGCAATGCAATGCTTCAGGTTCTCCGTGGTTAATGGATTGCGTTAAGAAGCTTCCACACTTCAAGTCTTATGGGTCTAAGTAAGATGATGTCTGCCCCAATCGCCTCGCTCGCTGCTCAATGGCCAATGCCGCCATGTCTTGCCCTCACAAACATCAAATATGTACCACGCCAGCACCACCACCAGAGCAAGCAAACGCAAGGGTTTGCTGTTTATTTAGCTCTGGTCAGCACCACCGTGGGGTGTGCGCTTAAACCTTATTTTCGCCTTCAACCTGACGAGCAATGCGGTCACGGGTGCGGCTTTCAAATGCTTCAAGTGCGGCTTTCAAGCCAGCAATTGCTGCTTCATTTTCAGCACAAGGAAAGTTGCTATTAAGCACTTCGGTACGGTGAATCAAAATTGACAGCAGGGCTTCTGACGTGATGCCGTTCACACCATTTTCTTTAACGGGCCCATTTTGGAAATCAATGGATACAAAACCATCATCGTGGCAAATTTCGTAGTTATGCCCTGGGTTTTCAGTTGAAATGTGGCTTGTGATAACGCCGTTGTTATCTCGATGCAATTCCATATATTTGCCTTAATTGAATTGGTTATAAAAATTTACTACTGCCAATTTCTAGCCGACTTGCCGATTACATGCACCGCTAATTACATCCCTCCGTGCGTCCTATAGACATCCCCACGGTTGCTGTCGTGCTTTGGGTTTACCTACGCCTTGTAATGTGTCCGCATACTTCTTTCAGGTGCCCGATAGGGATTACCATCAGCGAATGATTTGGCGCGCAAGCGTTTAACGCTCCAGTCTATTTACCCCTCACCAGTCAGAGTGGGTCGCTTGCTTCGCTATTGAATTGTTAATTACTGCCGCTACGCACCTAGACCAAACCCGTGTTGATGTGTGCTTCGTGATTCGATGGGTGAAGTATATTTAAAATAGACATTGCTTGTCAATCATAAATAGACATTTAAAATGCACATATGGTTAAGCTATTGTTTTTGATTGAAAAAAATATGAATTTAAAATTGATAACAAAAAACCGCCTTTCGGCGGCTTGTGCTGTTTGGGTGAGGGTGAGACAGGAAAACCGCCACGAGGGCGGTTATTAAGTCATTTTAATTATAGGGATGCGACAGATATTTTTGAGTTTATGCCAAGTTTATAAAGAATATCTTTTGTGGATTGTGAGATTTGAGCATGAACTATATCAAATACTTGGGGTAGCTTATTGTCTTTTTGGTCTATACTTTCTAACATTTCATTTAGCATATCTTCATTCCATTCAGATTCGTTTCTAGGCTCAACTAGAACGATTATTGAGTACTCTGAGTCAATACACAGAAATAATGACTCATTGTCGGATTCCAAATTCTCACCACTTTTATATTCAGCCTTGAATATAAAATGCATTAACCTTGAATCTTCTCGAAATAAAGCATCTACAAGTGAAATACTTAAATCTTCAGAGATATCCGCTTTTTCAAGCGCACCAGAAAGCCACAAATCTCTAAAATTATCACAGTAATCCGTATCAAAACTTATTACACGAATCTCTTGTAAATTTAATTCAATATCAAACATAATTATCTATTCTTATTGATTGAAACAATAGCTTGTTGGGTTTTATTTGATTTTTTTAACAATTGTAATATGGCATCATTTTTAATACCTTGGCTCTTATCGCTTGAAGTTATGAATCTACTAATGTTTGCATTTGAAATGTTTGCTGCTTTGCTTGTACTGTGATGCACGTGATTATATTTTCTTGTTAAAAGCATGAACGCATTATTTATAATTATTTTTTGTGTGGATATGATTAATACTTCATCAAGAGCATGGTACAGTTCTACCATTGTTTCCATTGTTAGATTATTGTCCCCACAAAGAATTCTAGAGATTAATGATTTGCTTTTTCCTGTTTTTTCAGACAATTCTTTTTGACTAATATTTTTTTCAATCATCAAGTTATTTAATTGCAAAGCAAAATCAATCTTAACTCTAGAGATGTCCTTGGCTAGTTCAGGAGTCTTAAGTTGCTTCATTTTACATTCCTAACTTGTAAGTGCGATAAAGCTAATATATGTATCCAAAGCAGTTTTTGCTTGAGCTAAACTTTGCTTTGGTGTTTTTTGAGTTTTTTTTCATCTCGGTATGCGAAAGTACAATTAATCCACCGTTAGGAGCTTTTGCACAATATATTCGCAATCTACCAGCTTTAAACTCATGTATTGTTACACCCTTGTACTCTCCAGCAATATGGAACATTCCATCAGTGAGCATTTCTCCAGCACTATATCTTTCCATCATTGCTTCTAGGTTATAAGCAGAGCCTTGAGTACTACTTTGGTTTTTAAAAGTATCAAAATCAGTTTCAAAAATAGATTTTTCACTTTCATTTTTTGCTATAGCCACTATCGGCTTAACGCCATTGTAGATTGTTTTACAAATCATAGTTTACTTAAAAGTGAATTTTTAATCAATGGCGCAGCTTTGCACCCACCTCTACAACCCACCCACACCTCCCGCAGAGTGTGGGGTTATAGCTGAATAAGATTCAAATCTACTGCTCGCCAAAGCTTTCCATGTATCACAAGCTCATCCTGTTCAGATGGAGTAATTTCAAAATCACCTTTTTCGTAAACTCTATTATCTGAAGTCACCTGAATCACGTTCCCTTTGGATATGTGAAGTCGCTTAAAAAATGTCGCACCTTGGAAGGTAAATAAATATATACCACTACTTACAATTTCATTAATGTCAGTTTTGATGAAGCACATTGACTTCTGAGGGATGGTTGGCTCCATTGAATCCCCATCAGGTGGAATCATCTGTACATGATTTAAGTTAGTAGTGCCAAATAACTCTAGAGCTGCCTCTTCGGTAAAAGACACGGTTCTTATTAAATCAGGGTAGTTTGAATTAAATCTACCACTTCCGCAGGACGCGGCCACGTCATAAAGTTTTAATTTAATTGGACCGTCGTTAGGGTCTTTATAGACTACTGGGCGCGAGTCACTCTGATTAGCATAAGGCAATACCGCGCCAGTTCTTTGGGATATCTCGAGAATCTTATCAAAGGGTATTGCATTGGTATTCTTTTCCCACGCTGATACAGTCCCTTTCCCTTTGTACCCGAGGTCAAGCGCTAACTGTTCTTGACTTAAATCAGCAGATTCCCTTGCTTGTTTAACCCACTTGCCAATATCAATTTCCATAATCTCAAAATCCATTTAAATCCCCTGAATCGTATATTAATAATAGACAAAAGTCGTGCATTTTAGATTGACATTTAAGTCCATTCAAAATAGACTGTATGTAAATTTTAAAAGGAGTTTTCATGACCGCTGCAATCAATAAAGCCGTTCAGGTGGCTGGTGGTCAGTCCAAACTGGCAAGACTGATAGGACGAGACCGAAAAACTATAAATAGCTGGGTAAAAGGCAGAAATCAAATCACACCTTCTGCGGCTTTAGATATTGAGGATGCGACAGGAGTCTCTGCTTATGACCTTGCGTTTGAGTCACTGCTAAAAGCACGCAACAAGTATCCCAAGCCCTGAGGAATAAATCACATGAGTTTTAACCAAGAAGTCACGGAACATCCCGACATTTTGAATTTGTTTCGACTTGCATCTCGGAAATACGGGGACGGTCGCAGCGTTTCAAAAATGGCACAGGACATGGGATTACAGAATGAGCGGTCACTCAATAACAAGTTGAACCCAAATTCTGACCATGCACATTTATCCCTGTACGACGCGTGCAATATTTTGCAGTTGTCACAGGATGCCACCCCGTTGCGCTCTATGGCGTATTTGATTGACTACATGGTTATGCCATTACCGAATTGTCGGGCATCGGCTCAAGACGTTCTAAGTCACTTTATTGATGTGTTTGGCGCGTGTGGTGATGTGGGCGAGGCGATTAAAAATGCCACCCATGATGATTCTGAGCTTGGTGAGAATTTGTCACGTCGAGAGCGAAAAGAAATTATTGCTCACTTGGATGAATTGATTGAAGCCGCAGTGTGTTTGCGTCAGTCGGTTTCAGAATGAAGAAAAGCCAGCACCCGAAGGCACTGGCGATTCCCATATCAAATATTAATGTCGCCTTCCAGACAACGGAGAAAAGTATGAACGAATTATTTTCATTGGTCAATAGCACGCTCAACGGCGAGGCAATACAAACGGTCTCAGCGCGCGAGTTGCATGAGTTTTTGGAAGTGAAGAGCCGCTTCAATGATTGGATTGGCAACCGCATTGAAGAATTTGAATTTATTGAAAATCAAGACTTTGTGACTTTTACTAAAAATTTAGTAAAAGGTCGCCCATCCACTGAATACCACATCTCGCTTGATATGGCGAAAGAGCTTTCGATGGTTGAGCGCAACGAGAAGGGCAAACAAGCACGCCTGTACTTCATTGAATGTGAACGTAAGGCCAAGAGTGCACCCATGTTGCCGCAGTCGTTCTCAGAGGCTCTACGCCTAGCTGCTGACTTGCAAGACCAATTGGCACTGGCAGCACCTAAAGCGGCTGCGTTAGACCGCATTTCTCAAGCTGATGGTGATTTGTGCTTAACCGATGCAGCCAAAACCTTGGGTATGCAGCCTCGTCGCCTGACTGACTGGTTAAGTCAGCATAAATGGATTTACAAGCGCGATGGTAAGGGAAGTTGGATTGGCTACCAAGACAAAATCCAAACAGGCTACTTGCACCATTCGGAGTACCGCTATTTCAGCAAAAGCCAACAGGTGGAGCTTTTGAGTACGCAAGTATTGGTAACGCCTAAGGGCTTGGCTCGGATTGCGCGTGCGATTGAGGAGATGGCAGCGTGAGGCAAAAGAAAAGCCGCTACAGCAATAGCGGCTAATTTAAAACATTTAACTACGAAAGGTGAATTGATTATGGAATATGTAGCGGTCAATGTCAACAAAGGCGGCTCAATTGAAGGCAGGGTAGTTGGATGAAAGCATCAGATTTTTTAAGACACATTGGCAAGCCTATTGCCTATCACCCACGCTTAGCCAAGCCCCTTGGCGGCGTTAATGCTGCTGTCTTGTTCGGGCAGCTTGTTTACTGGTCGGACAAAACAGACCACGAGCTTGGCGTTTACAAGACTGCCGCAGAGATTGAGCAAGAAACAGGCTTGACCACAAAAGAGCAAGAAACTGCTCGCAAAAAGCTGCGTGAATTGGGTGTTTTACATGAAACCCACAAGCGCCTTGAGCATCGCCTTTATTTCAAAATCGATTTCGATGCATACGACATTGTGATGGTTGATTTTATGGAGAAATCCGCGAAACGCAATAGCGATATTCCCGATTCGCAAAAAGGGGATTCGGGAAACTACAAATCAGTGATTCGGGAAACTACAAATCAGCAATCCGACGAATCGCAAAAAGGGGATTCGTATATAGGAGCATTAGATTACCAAGAGATTACTACAGAAGATTACAAACATAATACTTTTGCCGACACGTCTGCCGACGATGTCTGCGCCGAAAATTTGCCTGCTGTGTTGGATGCAGAACAAGCACAACCAGCAGACAAGAAACCAGCCAAACCTGTAGACAAAGAAAAGCGTGCTGCAAACGTTGCTTGCTGGGATGCCTACAGCATTGCTTACGCCAACCGCTACGGGGTAGACCCGATTCGCAATGCCAAAACCAATGCCATGATTGCCAAGTTTGTTGAATACGTTGGCCGTGATGATGCGCCATTGATTGCTGCTCACTACCTGACTGACAACAGCTTTTTCTACACCAACTCAGGCCATGACTTGAGCCTGTTACTGCGTGACTTCCAAAAATTGCGCCAACAGTGGATTACAGGCCGTAAATCAACAGCCACACAAGCCCGCCAAGCTGATGAAACCCAATCACGCTTATCTGCATTCGATTCTTTGGCAGCCAAATACGCTGCCGAACAGGAGTGAATCACATGGCTACCCGTGAACAGAAAATACAAATCCTGCAAGCCTTGGTGATTATCACTGAGATGACAGACACAAAATGGTCTGAGGCCACTTTGGATGCTGTGGTGCAAGAATTGGCTGCATACGACTTCAACCAAGTTCACAAAGCCTTAAACCGTGTGCGTCGTGAGCACAAAGGCCGTTTAACATTGGCTGCAATCTTAGATTTCTTGGATGACGGCTACCCATCTGCTGATGAAGCATGGGCATTGGTGGCTGATGGCATGACGAGCGAGTCATTGACCATCGTGATTCCTGAAATTGCGCAACTAGCGGCAGGTGATGCACGCACGCTGTGGACTTGTGGTGACAAATACGGCGCAAGACAAGCATTCCTGCGCATGTATGAGCGAATGAAAGCAGAGAGGCAATCAGAGCCTTGCAGATGGGTTGTTGAGGCTGGCACAGACAAAGAGCAGCGCGATATGAAAATTAAGGAAGCGACTGCACAGGGCAAATTAGACCGCAGCCGTGCATTGGCTTACTTGCCTGATAACTCCACAGAAACACGCGAATTGTTGCTTACAGGCCAAACATTGACCCCTGAGCAGCGCCGCATTGGTCAGCAACGTACAGGCGCAATGCTGGCAATGTTGGCGGACAAGATGGCGATAAGTGATGAACTGCGATAACTGCCAGCACATAAGCTACCAAGATGCGGCCCAAGCAAAAATGAAGTATTGGGGCGTGTGTAAGCTGGGCAACGAGTGGGAATTTTTAGGCCGCATTTCAAGTTGTAACAGATTTCAAGAAGCAGACGAAGAAACGATTGAAAAACGTAAGCAATGGCTAGGACAAAGGGGCGATAAATGAATAAAGCCAAAAAAAGACCAGTTAAAGATTTACTGGATGATATGGAAAAGCAAGATGCTCATTTCGCAAGTCGAGTTAAGCAGTACGAGCAAATAGTAACTGTAAGCGCTCACATTAAAGAACTGCAAGAAAAATCGGGATTAGGCTGGTGCGCTGACAAGACTGTATTTGCAGAGCTGACAACACCAAGTGGCGCAAAGTTTTATGGGTTTAATGGCTGTGCTAATCCACAAACCAAGTGCCCACGATCAAGTGGTGAGGGTTACACAAAGTGCCGCGAAATATGCCGTCAGCCAGCCCATGCCGAAGTGATGGCAATCAGCCAATGGGATGATGCAGGGGCTGAAATGGGCGCAACGATGCGTGTATGGGGTGCTAACAAGATTTGCTGCAACTGCAAAGCGGTGTGTGCTGAAAATGGTGTGATTGTTGAATTAGTGAGAGGTGAGTGATGGAAAGTGTTGATATTTTAATCCCGTTTTTTTGGTTCGCTTATTTCGTTTGCCTAGGATTTTGGTATGTCGAACTTGCTGCAAAGAAAACCTGGCAATGCGTGCAATACCATGTTTGGGATTATGCCTTTATCGGAATTGTTTTAATTTTATTTCCGTTTTTTATTGCAGCAGTTGCTTTGCTGGTGGCTATTCAAGGGGTGAGTGATGCTGTTCTCTGAAATTTATTACAACGTGTGGTGTGCATTGCAAGAGTATTCGGACAAGTTGAGGGGGTGAGTGATGAGTAAGAAAGTGCTGCTAGTAAATTACATGGGCGACAACAAGGACGGCTCGAAGTGTATTGGCTCAACAAGTATCACATTCAAGAATTACAGAGGCACGGAAAGCAATATCTCTGCAATTTCAAGGTTCGTTTTAGAAGCCAATCAGAACTTGGATGATGTCGATATCACTTCAATTCATTGCACTAATTTGAAAACAGAAGCAGAAAAACACATTGACTGGACGATGCAGGGTTTTGCAATGGCGCTTGGTGCGATGTCTGCATTTGGCTTAGTGAGCATATTGGTTAATTTTATCAATTGGATTGCGGGGTGAGTGATGGTTGGATGCAAACAGTGTGGATTTATAGGAGGTTACGGCCACATGAGCAATTTGTGTGATTCATGCAGCGTCGAGCAGGATGGTTTTAAAACTGTGAGTTTGTGCCAAAACGACAAGATGCAGCACTGGGGTGGCGCTGAGGCTGCTCATGACGCAGTAAACAGCCCCTCACACTACGCAAGCGGTGAAATTGAATGCATAGATGCCATCAAAGCCAGCATGACGCCTGACGCGTTCACAGGCTACTTAAAAGGCAATGTGCAAAAGTACATGTGGCGCTATGAGAAGAAAGTGAATCCTGCCGAGGATTTGAAAAAGGCGCAGTGGTATTTGGCGAGATTGATTGAGGAGGTGGAGCAATGATTAACCCAGTTTATTTTTTCCTATGGTGGGTGATGTGGTTTGAGGGGTATGACGCAATAACAGGTGAGGGCTACGGCTATGTGGATGGCTACGATGACAATTAACGAAAGCTGGGATGGGAATTGATGAAAACATACATGCTGCCGTACCCAATTAGCGCCAATCGATACTGGAAGCACTTCAAAGGCCGCAGCATCGTATCTAAAGAGGCTGTGGCTTACAAAAGCCAAATTGCAGTCATTGTTGGTAGAGCGCCAATTGATAACCACGTTTGCTTGTCGATAGAGCTGCTGCCAAAGCTTACAAAGAGCGGCGAAGCGTCAAAGGTATGCCTAGACCTTGATAACTGCTTAAAGGTCGCCCTAGACGCTTTACAGGGCTGCTTGTATGTCAATGACAACCAAGTGCGCAAGATAAAGCTGCAATACGGCGAGCCAGTAAAAGATGGCGGCTTGTTGATTCGGTATGAGGTGATGGAATGAACAAAGTAACACGATTCATAAACCCAAAAAACAGAGAGCACGTTTTGTTCTTGATGATGCAATTACTTGATGCTGGATTGCTGGAGCATGAGGAAGTGGTCATTGAGTTGCGAGAGAAAACACGCAGTGATGAGCAAAACGCCTGTTTACACGCAATGATTGGCGATGTAGCTGAACAATTGCCATATCAGGGTGAATGGCTCAAGCCTCAGCAATGGAAGCCATTGTTTGTATCAGGCCATGCAGTTGCTACCGATTTGCCGCATCAGGTAGTCACGGGACTGGAGGGTGAATGGGTGAATATTCGTGAATCCACAGCAAAAATGAGCATTAAGCGCTGTGCAAGCCTGATTACCTATGTTGAAGCGTACGGGATTGAGAGTGGCGTGCAATTTCGAGGTGTTTACTGATGAGCAAAATCACACAGTCAGCAAGAAATGAAGAATGCCAGGTGCGCTTAATCGGTATTTGCAACTATAACAGCGAAACCACTGTATTTGCTCATTACCGCAAGGGCGGTCTAGGCGGTATGGGTAAGAAGCCTAAGGACATATTTGGCGCTTATGCGTGCAGTGCTTGCCATGATGTGCTTGATGGTCGTGTAAAGACTGATTTTGATGGCGAATATCTGGACAGTGAATTTAAGACCGCAGTGCTTAGAACGCAGGACATTTTGGTCAATAAAGGTTTGATAAAGGGGATTTAGCTATGTTCAGAAACTTAGGTCACGCATTGCGTTGGTCAT
The DNA here is from genome assembly GCF_001457815.1 of Vitreoscilla massiliensis. Taxonomy (GTDB): domain Bacteria; phylum Pseudomonadota; class Gammaproteobacteria; order Burkholderiales; family Neisseriaceae; genus Vitreoscilla; species Vitreoscilla massiliensis. The sequence goes on along the minus strand of NZ_LN898221.1, from coordinate 441,243 downwards.
ACGAAACAGCAGAACGTAGCACAATGGGCTACAGTAACACAGCGGCAATTATGCGCCTGGGTGAGCAATGCGGTGCAAGTGCCAGTACATCGCCCGATGATTTAAGCGCACAGGAGAAGCTTGCACAGGCCGTATGGGTGATTCAAACAGTTGAGGCAATACTAAGCCACCACCCGTTTGAGCTAGCTGCGATACAGTGCGAGTATGGCCGTGGCAGCACAGACTTTGCAGATGGTCTGGTAACGCTTGCAACGCAATTTGACCATGTTTGCATGAACATTTTGATTGTTGATGATTTGCTTGCAAGTTTGTACTGCAAGGGTGATAAGCAATACAAAATGATGCGGCTTGCAGATAAGCACGACAAAGAGCGCAAAGTGCTGTATCGCTATCGAGACAAGATAGAAAAACAATGCAGAGAGTGGCAGTATGCAGCAGAGGAAAAGCTTGAACAGGAGCTTCGAGCAAAAAAGTTATTTTGGTGTGAGAAAATTGCTGCATAGCATCACAACATTTTGATTTAAAAAACGATATGCTGTTGACAAGGTGACACACTTTTAGTATGATTTAGCTATATTCGGCAGAGCTTGCATTTTAGGCTGTTGAATATAGGGGCGTCTTACCGCTCAACAATCTTACTGAAACAGGGTAACAGCAGGTGGTTACCGCCTGCTTTACTCTTTAAAGCACTTGTTTAATCAAGAATCAAGGTGCTTTTAGTTTATTTAGAACATGCGGTAAATGGCATACAGGGTAAGTCCAAACCAATTAAGAGTAATCCTCGCTTGTGGTGCCGCATGTTTTAAGTGAATTAGTTTATTTAATCAAACATATTCAGTGGATGAATGTAATCCTTAAGCATGATAGAGATTGCTGTTTATGTTTGACTAAGTAAATTAGCTTACAGCGTGTACATATCACACAGATATGTCGAAGAAACGCGAAAATTTAAAGATATTGAACCCGTCCATTGAGGCGGGTTTTTTCATGGGCGTTAAATATGCAACGCAGACAATTAAACATCAAGATTGGCACTCAATTGATACTGCCAAGCGGCAATGCGGCCAAGTGCTTAAAGATTGATGGTGACGAGTTCACGTTCCAATACTTTCACGATTGGTCAAAAGTGGTGCTGACCCGTGATGCGATTATCAAGATGATGCCCGAGCGAGTGATTCAATGAATGAGCGCAAACAAAGCTTAAAACAGTTGTGGGCATTCCTGCTTTGGCTTGTGATGCTATTGAGAAAGGTTAAGTGATGGGCTGTCAATCATGTGAAGAAAGACGACTGGCACGAGAAGCCAAGCATTTTGTGCAATCTGCTGGCAAGGTGGTTAAAGCTGCGCTGACAGGCGAACAGGTGCTTGCAACAAAAGAACAACAGAAAGAGCGCTATTTGATATGTGAGCAATGCGACCAAGTGAGCCGAAAGAACGGGATGCCATCGCCAGCAACGATACTCAGTGACGACAAGTGCTTGGAGTGTGGTTGCAAGGTGCTCAAGAAGATTGAGTATGCGACCGAGGCGTGTCCGTTGAAGAAGTGGAGTGAAATCAAATGAAGCTTGGATTAACGACAAAGCACTATCCAAATCACGGCACTGTGATTGTCCCATGTGACAGCCAAGGCAATGCGCTTGGGGATAATGTCAGCAGTGTGGAAGTGAAAGACGGCATTGTTACCATTCAATACCATGCCGATGAATCAATGAAGTTTGGTGGCGCCAAGGGTATGAATAGTGGCCATTACCGATTCTCAGCAATGAATGACGATAGCAAAGGGCAAGATATGGCTAATGCAGAAATGAAGATTAGCGTTGATACGAAAGAGTTTCAATCGATGCTGGATGACTTTATTAAAACTACACTGCCCAATGCTGTGCGTGCTATTGTTCAAGATGAGATGAATAAGCAGGCTAAGGCCGCAGTAATGGAGATTAAATGAATATTGATGACATGAGAAGTGATGAGCAATATCTAAGTGCTGCAATTTCAACTGTAATTAAATCAGGAAAAATCACATTAAACACAGTACAGACATTGGTTGAGTTTGCGCCCGAAATTATGTATCCATTTGCCAATGCTATGGGCGTGGAAGTTGGTAGGCTCAAGGAGATGGCGCACAATGAGATGCTGAATGAGCAGGCCGTAAGTGTACTGATGGATTTAATCTCAAGCAAACTGATGAATAAGAGGTTAGATGATTTTATTCAGATTGACCTGCCCAATGCTGTGCGTGAGATGGTTCGTGATGAGTTGCACAAGCAAACCAAAGAAGCGGCATCAAGCAAATAACAAGTAAAGGAGTAGCAGCATGACGGAGGCTGCAAAAGACGCAGCGCCAAATGCTGTGGGTCGGCCAAGACTGATAAAGTCGCCGCAAGAATTTGATGAGCGTGTGGATACCTACATTAGTTGGTGTCGCTCAAAAGAAGAACCAATCTTGCTTACGGGTTTAATCCTTGCACTTGGCCTGAGTAGCAAGCAAGCTTTCTATAATTATGAGGAATATCCTGAATTTCTGGACTCGGTAAAAAGGGCAAAGCTTCTGGTTGAAATGGAGTATGAAAAACGACTCAACACTTTCAGCTCTGCTACAGGGCCAATTTTCGCATTAAAGAATTTTGGATGGTCTGACAAACAAGAGTTAGATGTCACAACAGGTGGCGATAAGATGAATCAAGCACCAACCATAATTCAATTGGTAGCACCAAATGTCACAAACGGCACGGATTGAGTTACCACCGAAGCTAATACCTGTATTTGCGAGCAAGTCACGGTACAAGGGCGCACACGGTGGGCGGGGAAGTGCTAAGACACGCACATTTGCACTCATGTCGGCAGTAAAGGCTTACCAAGCAGCACAAGCTGGCATATCAGGCACGATACTGTGTGGCCGTGAGTTTATGAACTCGCTTGAAGATTCTTCGATGGAGGAGGTGAAGCAGGCAATCCACTCAATACCGTGGCTGAATGATTATTTTGACATTGGTGAAAAGTACATACGAACCAAAAATGGCTTAGTCAGTTATTCATTTTGCGGTTTGCGTACAAACCTAGACAGCATCAAGTCTAAAGCGCGAATACTGGTTGCATGGGTAGATGAAGCTGAAACAGTCTCAGATATTGCATGGAAGAAACTCACGCCTACAGTGCGTGAAAATGATTCAGAAGTGTGGGTGACATGGAATCCTGAGGCAAAAGGGTCCGCGACCGATACGCGATTTCGCGTAACGCCTCCAAGTGATGCAATCATTGTCGAGATGAATTACACAGACAATCCGTGGTTTCCTGCTGTACTTGAACAAGAGCGGCTGGACGATATGCGCCGCTTAAGTCCTGAAGAATATGCGTGGATTTGGGAGGGCGCGTATCGGACGCAATCTGAAGCACAAGTTTTCCGCAATAAATACCGTATCCAAGCATTCGAGCCACAATCAAACTGGCAAGGGCCATACTATGGTCTCGACTTTGGATTCGCAAACGATCCGACTGCTGGCGTTGAGTGCTATATCAATGGCAACACGCTACACATACGCCGTGAGTGCGGAAAGACTGGCTTGGAGCTGGACGCAACCGCACCACACATACTGCGCCACATGCCTAATGCAGCCAAATACCCGATGCGTGCAGACAGTGCGCGTCCTGAATCTATCAGCTACTTAAAGCGACATGGACTGCCAAAGATGGTGGGCGTGAAAAAGGGCAAAGGCAGTGTAGAGGATGGCATCGAGTTCATGAAGTCATTTGATGAAATCATCATCCACCCCGACTGCAAACAGGTTGCAAGTGAGTTCAGGCTATACAGCTACAAAACAGACCGATTGAGTGGCGATGTGTTACCAGTATTAATGGATGAGCATAACCATTGGATTGATGCAGCACGCTATGCACTAGAGCCGATAATGAAAAAACGCGGCTCATTCAAACAAACAAGCATCAGAATGATTTAACAGCACCTTTCGGGGTGCTTTTTTATTGAGAACAATATGTCAGTAAGCACAACACATCCCGAATATGCCGAAGCAGCTCCATTGTGGGAGTTGGTGCGACTGGCTGCAAAAGGGCAGCAAGCGGTAAAAGACAAGCGGGTGAAGTTTTTGCCCATGTCTAACGGCATGAGGCAATTAGACGCTGATATGCAAAGCGATGTGTACAAAGCCTACCTGAGCCGAGCCGAATATCCGAATTGGGTGCAAGATGCACTACGCACTGCAACGGGCTTAATCAGCAAGCAAATGCCCGAAGTCGAGTTGCCAAGTGCCATGCAAGACATGGAGCAGAATGCCACGGATGATGGCTTCAGTCTAAAGCAGATGTACAGTCGCACATGTAACGATGTCATGGAGACGGGACGCTCATGCTTGCTTGCTGATATTGATGAAAGCGGCAAGCCGTACATTGCGGTCTATAACGCTGAGAGTCTGATTAACTGGCAAGTAACAGGCATAAATGGCCGCCAAGACATTACGTTGCTTGTGCTGAAAGAGCAGCGCAAAAAGCCCGATGCAGACCGATACAGTCATGAATATGACGATGTGTACCGCGTATTGTCGTTGCAAGATGGCTACTGTGTATCGGAATTGTTGGACGATAAAGGCCAGACGCTCGAAGAAGCTGTGCCATACATGACCAGCTCAGGCAAAGGCTTGTCTTACATTCCTGCTGTTATCACTGGCAGCACTGATAATTCAGTCGATGTGGACAAAATACCATTGCTCACAATGGCCTACGCTGCTGTGAAGTATTACCAGTTAAGCGCTGACTATTATCAAGAGTTACACCACACAGCCCACCCACAGCCGTACATTATCGGCATGGATGAGGATGAAGTGCCAAGGGTTGCAAGCGGTATTTTTGCTTGGCTCTTGCCAACGGATGCGTCATGCGGATACCTGGAAATAACAGGCACTGGCATCACGGCTAAGCGCACTGCGATGCAAGACCAAAAGAACGCGGCACTCGAAGCTGGCGCAAAGGTGATGGACACATCATCACAAGAGTCTGGCGAAGCGCGTAAAGCACGACAGAATGACCAATATGCCAGCTTGTACAGTGTAGTGGTGACGGTTGCTGAGGGTGTCGAGCAAGTCTTGAAATACATCGCAGAGCTAATCGGTGCAAATCAAGATGAAGTGATATTCACAGTTAAGCCTGAATTTACAAGCAATGTGACTGACACAGCCATGCTCCAGCAGTTGATTAACCTTGCCACAATGGGCAAAGTATCAGACCAAACCGTGTGGGATTACTTGCAAACAGGCAAGATACCTGAGCGCACATATGACGATGATGTGTTGTTGCGGACTGGAATTACTCAAGCTGATATACCGACATGACAAATTTAGATAAACTCATTCAAGCACTTGCACAACACAGTGCATACTCAACCAGAGCGAGTACACATGCGGTGAATGAATTACTAAAGCTGTTCAATGCACAAACCAATTCCATGCTTGATAAGCTGCTTATTTTGCTTCTTGAATTATCAGATGCAGAGCGAACGGCTTTAATGGCTGGCAAATACACTACGCCTCCATTACGCGAAATACAGAGCCTCATCAATGAGTGGCAGTCAGACGTTGGGCAAAGCATTGCTGAAAAGTTTGACGAGCAAATACATGCGTTTGCAGCACAAGAAGCGCAGTATGTCACCAAGTTGATGCAGGCAAGTGGCGCAAATGTAGGGGCGGTGACTGGCGCTGCTGTGGTGAAAGCGGCTAAATCCAAGCCAGTGATGGGCGGTCGGTTGATAGATGAGATGCTGTCTAGCATAGACGAAACAAGTCGCAATATCTTGTTGAATACAACACGACAGGGCATTGCAGATGGCATGACGAATCAACAAATCATTCAGCGATTGCGTGGTACTAAAGCGGCCGATTACATCGATGGCCTGTTAAATGCACCGCGCCAGTCGCTTGACCGTGATGTGCGTACGATACGCAACCACATCGGCAATACTGCTTATGCGGAGACGTATAAGAAGGCTGGCGTGGAGTGGATACAGTTTGTGGCAACGCTGGATGGGCGCACATCTAAAACCTGTGCATCATTAGACGGAAAGCGATACAGGACAAGTGAATCGCATCCAACACCGCCCATGCACCCGAACTGTCGCAGTGTAACAGTGCCCATATTTGATGAAGATGAAAAGCTGGATGGCAGACGACCTGAAAACGGCGACAAACGCGGCACAGTATCGGCAAATGAAACGTATGCGACATGGTTCAGCAAGCAATCAGATGCCTTTCAGCAAGAGTGGCTGGGTGCATCACGTTACAAGCTGTACAAAGACGGCAAATACACAATAGATCGCTTCGTTGACCCACAAACAGGCAAGCAATATTCACTTGCTGAGTTGCAGGAAAAAGACGAGCAGACGTTTAAGGATATTTTCGGATGAAGCCACGGTTTTATGAAACGCCATTTGAGCATGTCACATATGCGCTTGTGGTAAATGAGAAGCAGCTTCACAAAGTATCGAAAGACAAATCGCTTAATTTTCTCAGTCTTGGCAAGTGCGCTCAAACAAGATTCAAAGAGCGCAAGGGCAAGACAATGGCAATCGTTGAGTTAAGGACTGCGGATAGGCCGCGCCATGCAACATACGCACTTTTGACGCATGAAGCGGTGCACATATGGCAAGCAGCAAAAGAGGCGATGGGCGAGGATGCACCTAGTTGTGAGTTTGAAGCTTACTCAATACAGCGAATCGCACAAGACTTATTCTACGAATACGACAGGTTAATAGCCTGTGGATGATGCCTTAAAGTAGGTACATTAAACCTTAAAAAAGGTACATTTCAGCAAATTTCAACACAAGACAGCTTATGGCTGTCTTTTTTATTCCTGTTTAACAAGTCGGCTATGCCGCAATCCAAAGGATTCAATATGAAATATCGCAACATGTTTTTGAAGTTTTACGCACCCAATGATGGTGAGGGTAGTGATTTGGGTGGTGAAAAACCAACCGAAGAAAAAACCTTCACACAAGCCGAAGTCGAGGCATTAACACAAGGTTTACAGAAGAAAAACCAAGAGTTAATTGGTGACAAAAAAGCCTTGCGTGAAAAGCTTGCTGTGTATGACGGCATCGACCCTGAACGCGCTAAAAGCCTGTTCAAGCAGGTTGAGGACGAAGAAGAGCGCAAGTTACTGGAGGGTGGCAATGTTGATGCAGCTTTTGAGAAGCGCACCACTGCATTGCGCAATGACTATCAAAAACAATTGCAAGAAGTTGACGCACGCTTGACTGCCTCAGAGCAGCGAGCGGCGAAGTTGAGCCAAATGGCGGTAAACGGTGCTTTAACAAGCGCAGCAACCACTGTGGGCGCATTACCAGAGTCATTAGAGGCATTACAAGCAATGGCCAAAGGCGTGTTTGTGACCAATGACGATGGTGCAGTGGTGGCATTAGATGCTGATGGTGATGTTGTGTATGGAAAAGACCCTACGCAACCGTTAACCGTGGCCGAGTGGCTGGAAGAAAAGAAAGGCCGTATGCCTCACTTGTTCCATCAACCCAAGGGGATTGGTGCACTGAGTGCGCGCAACACACAGGCAGCTGCAAAAAATCCATTTGCAAAAGAAACATTCAACCTGACTGAGCAGGGCAAGATGCTGCGAGAAAACCCAGCGCAAGCCCAGCAATTAGCTGCTCAGGCTGGAATCAAATTAGACATTCATTAAAAGAAAGTGAAATATGGCAGCGACAAAAATTGCTGATGTAATCGTACCTGAGTTATTTGCTCCGTACGTGATTAACCGAACTGTCGAGAAATCGGCATTTTTTCAATCGGGCATTATCTCCACATTGCCCGAGGCTGGCCTGTTTGGCCAGAAAGGTGGTGCAGTCATTACCTTGCCATTTTGGGAAGATTTGAGCGGTGATTCTGAGGTTTTATCTGATAGCTCAGCATTGACCGTTAACAAAATCGAAGCTGCAGCGGACGTGGCTATTTTGCATGCTCGTGGTAAAGCATGGGGCGCAAACGACTTGGCTAAGGCATTGTCAGGCGATGACCCTATGGGTGCGGTGGCTGACTTGGCAGCAGCCTACTGGCAACGTGAAATGCAAAAAATTACCTTGGCTTCACTGAAGGGCGTGTTTGCTTCGACTACGATGGCTGCAAATGTACATAATATCTCAGGTGGCACTGGCGCTGCTGCTGTGATTGATGGCGCTGCATTCATTGATGCCTCGTACAAACTGGGCGACCAAGTAGACCAGTTGTCAGCAGTAGCATTGCACTCTGCGACCATGCAAGTCTTGGCCAAACAGGGTTTGATTGAAACCATTCGTGATGCTGACGGCGTGATTTTGTATCACAGCTTCATGGGTAAGCGTGTGATTGTGGACGATGGCATGCCTAAAGATGGCGATGTGTTCACATCCTACCTGTTTGGCGCTGGTGCATTGGGCTATCAAGAAGTAACACCCCCTGTTGCAGTAGAGACAGACCGTGACAGCCTGGCAAGTGAGGACATTTTGATTAACCGTCGTCACTTTGTACTGCACCCGCGTGGCATTAAGTGGGCGGGTGCTGCTGGTTTGGCTCCTGATAATGCTGGCTTGGCCACTGATACCAACTGGACGCGCGTGTACGACCCAAAACAAATCCGAATTGTGGCTTTGAAACACAAATTGGCTTAACAGTAAGGCCGCCCAGAAATGGGCGGCATTTTTCATGGAGTACACAATGGGATTATCCAGTTTTAATCGTATGCGGCGTGAGGCTGAGCAGAAAAAGCCTGAGCATGTAGTCGTAAAGCCTGATTTGTCAAAGCTATCAGTCGGAGAATTACGCGAACATTTGGCCGAGCATGGTGTTGCATTTGACCCCAAAGCCAGCAAAGCCGAATTACTCAAGTTAATCGAGGCATAGCATGGACTACATCACAGTTGCAGACATTGCAAACGAGCCAAGTATTGCAGACAAAGACCGCGCTGTGATGCTGGCTAATCTGTACATGACCAAGTTTGAGTTTAAGCCGTTCGACAACAATGTGATTCCTAATGCGGTGAAAGCTGCTGCTATTGAGCTGGCACGAAATTACGAATCACTGTATGCCGACCAACAAACAGGCGTTTTGTCTGAATCGGTGCAAGTAGACGTAATTGCAGAGAGTAAATCCTATTCAGCCAATGCCAAGTTTAAAGCTGGCTGGCTGTTGATGGTTGAGGATATGCTCAAGCCGTATTTAAAACGCTCTACAGGCCGCGTTGTCATGCTGGCTAAGGTGTAGGTATGGCAATTGACTACAATCGCATCAAAGGCGTTGCAAAGCGGCTTATCAGTGAGAATGGACAGCCTGTCACACTAAGTCGAATTGATAGCACAGACAATAGCGACGGCTCAGTAGATGAAACCGAGACACAGCACATCGGCTCAGGCGTTGTTAGTGGCTTCACAGAACGCGATGACAAGACGTTTGCAGACTTGCAAGCCAACGATGCCAAGCTCATTTGCACTTTGCCTGTGCGGCCTGAGCGCGGCGACCAAATCACCGCAAACGGTAAGGACTGGCGCATTGTTGATTTTCGTGACGTGAATCCTGCCAATGTGTCTTTGATTTATATTTTGCAATGTAGGGCGTGAGATGGCTATTGATACGAAAAGCTTCGAAATGCAGCTTAAGGCTGGGCTGGTAGAGATTAGAGAACAGGCGCAGGAGGTGTTAGTTGATACTGCGCTTGAAATCATGCGCGATACCGTGATGGCCACGCCAGTTGATAATGGCGCGCTGCGTTCAAACTGGCGTATGGCCGTTGATTCGACTGATACTGATTACGATGAAAGCCATGTAAAAGGTGAGGGTTTGTCGGCAGCCGCAACATTAGCTGCAAAAATTAAATCAGATGGTACACAGTTTGACCACATTACCATATCTAATAATTTGCCTTATGCGAAGGTTGTCGAATATGGCGGCTATCCAAATCCTCCAAAGCTTGGCACGCGTGTTAGAGCCAAGAAAGATAAAGACGGCAAAGTAACAGAAGCTGCCTATTATGAAATTCGCTCTGAGGGCGGCTACAGCAAACAAGCACCAAAAGGCATGTTGCGAATCAGTCTGCTGAAATTTAATAGCATTGCTCGTAAGCACGCTAAAAAGCGCATGGGTAAAAAATGACCAATTACCAAATCAATCAGATATTGCTCGACTGGCTGAATGTCATGCCGCAAGCGCCACCAATACTTAATGAAAACGTCAGCGAATCAGCAGCCATTAAACAGGCTGCTATTTTTTTGGTTACTCACTTTATCCCTGCTGATGCTGAGCAAGTGGACTACTGCTACACGGAGCAGAAAACGGGGATTTTCCAAGTAACAGTGGTAGGTGAGCGAAATAAAGGCCGCAAAAGCGTGCAGCAAATGGCTGACAACATCGCTGACCACTTCAAATTCCACAATCACGATGGCGTGATTATCACCAAAGCGGTGGCTGCAACGGCCATAACGACAGAGACGCAGTATCAGATACCAGTTTCAATTTATTACTTTAACAAGGACAAATGATGGCACAAAACATCATCTATACTGCTGGGGCGATTACAACCATCGCACTGGCGGATGCAGCATGGGCGATTCAGGGCACTGCAAAGACGCTTTGCGGGCATGATAACTTCGAGCCAAACTTTGGCGCACCGGATGAGCAGGTGATTGACTCATATTGTGAGGGCAAAGTGCCTCTGTATGGCACAGAAAATCCTGGCACTTTAGCAGTCAATTTTTCAAACTATGACCCGCGTGATGAGGGGCAGAAGTTAATCAATGATGCCCCGCGCAATTCCAAAATGCTTTACACGGTAGAGTTTGAGAATGGCGACAAAGTTGTCTACAAAGTCATCAAAAAAAGCAAAATCAAAGAGCAGCCCGCTTTATCAAACATCAACATTCGCGGCACATGGGAGGCTGGCTTGGTTGGTGAGGGCGATTGGACACTTGCACCATAAAGGATGGTAAATGGAATTATTGAGCTTTGATGCCTTACAGGAATTAGCTGTCACGCGAACAAAACGAATCACCGTTCCAGAATTAGGCGGTGATATTTTTATCAAGCGACCACAAGCCAAAGACCAAGTGAAATTTGATGAGGTTTTTGGATTGTTTGGTAGTCATGTATTGGGCAATGGTGGCGAGGTCTATGTACAGACCAATCCGTTGCGTTTAGCGGCCTGTAAAGTGGCTTGCTGTGTGATTGACCCCAGCCAAGAAAATAGGCCAGTTTTCACGAGCGATAGCGTCTACTGCCTGACTGATGACCAAATTTATGCAGTTTCTAAGCAAATTGACGCTTTTGCAGGTGAGAATGTGCTTTCTCAGGATGACGTCGCAAAAAACTGATGAAGCTGCCGCGCATGAGGTGGTTAATTGCGTTTTCTCTCAAGCACAATCGCAAATTGAGTGATGTGTTAAATATGACGAATGAAGAAGTAACACTTTATCGGGCATACGAGCAGACACAAGACCCTGATTATGTGGCAGCTTACCAAGCAGAAGCAGAGCGTGAGTTACAGGCGTCTCTAAGTCCTGATGACCGCATGAAGTACATTAGGGGTAAGTTAAACAAGCAACGGCGCATCTAGCGCCCTTTAACCCATACATCTTTAAATCAGCAGATGCTGAGCCAAAAGGTAGGTTTGTATCGGTTTACTCCAAAAGGATACCCTCAAACTGAGGCATCCTTGCAATATTCCTGTTTCAAACAGGAAAATTTAAGGGGGTGTCACTTTGGGGTTACCCTTTGAATATGGTTTACATCCGCTGTGAAGCGCTGTTGCAGTGCCGATAAGGGTGCCTCATTTTGGGGCATCCTTTACTTTAACAAGGAATTAACATGTCGCAAAAACTTGATAACTATGAAATCGTTGTTTCCTGCCGTAAAAATGGCATTTTGGTATTGAATCATGTGGCATGTGTTACTAGTACAGATGCCACCCCATTAGAGGTGGCTTACGATGCTGCTCTGAAGGTTAGGCAATTTGAACAAGAAATCTCTAAAGAGGAAATCTTGAATAAAGTGGCCTAGATTAAGCCAATATCAACCTTCCCCATCTTTCTTGGCGGCGTGCGTTTTTCTTGCTCGGCTTTAATTTTTTCAGACGTATCGAATAACTTTTCAATTAACTCCGCCTCTGATGCTTGTGGAGTGTATTTACTTGATGAAATTAATGTTGCTGCAAGTTGTAGTGCTTCAAAATCAGACAATTTAGACATGATTCATCCTGAATAGATTATTGAGTGGAATCGTAATCTTAGCATGATGTATTCATAAAACTAGCCCCGTTCATCTGAGCGGGGTTTTTCTTTTGCACAAGCTTTTGCCCACTTGTGTGAATGCAATTATTAAAATGGGCAGGAGATAAGAGAATGAAAGAATTTCAGTTTCAGGATGTGACATTGCGCGCCATTGATAAAGATGGTGCGATTTGGTTAACAACAAAAGACATTGCTCAAGCACTGTATGGCTATTCCGAAAGGGTAAGTCAAATTGACGCACCCTTTAAAGGCTTCGCAGGCAAGGTTAATCGACTCTATAACCGACATGAAGAAGAGTTTACGCACAAAATGACACGGCTCGTTGATATTGAGACAACAGGCGGCAAACAGCAAGTTCGTGTGTTTAGTTTACGAGGCGCACACCTGCTTGGCATGTTGGCTCGCACGGAAAAGGCAAAAGAGTTTCGTCGATGGGTGCTTGATGTGATTGAAAGCCATAATGATGAAATAGGTATTTTGACCACTCAATATCACAAAGCACTCATTGCATACACCACAGGCAAGGCAAGTGCCAGTATGTGTGGCAAGGGTTTAAATCAGTGGCGCAGAGATAAGCCGCACATTGAATCAACACTGGCTGAGATAGAACAAAAAATACAGCCTGACATTTTCATACAAGCCGCCTAGAGCGGCATTTTATTGCCCAAAAAAATACCCCGCAAGTGTTAGAGCACTTCGGGGTTTTTGGTTAACTACATTAAAGGAATGGAGTAGCTAACGGTATGAATTTTAACATTGGGGAGTGGATTGTGGAAGCTCTTAAGTTATTTAAAGAACACAAAACATTACGAAGAATGTTTTACGCAACAATAGGTACATGCATCCTAATTTTTGGATGTCCGCCATTAATTCAGGCGATTGCTAAATTGATAGAAGTATTGAAATAACGCGCCACAAGAGGGCATGGATATGGAAACTGAAGCAAGTCCGTTTATTAGAGTTTGTATAGGTGTGGCTATTTTGCTGCTCGCACTAGGAATGTTTTTACTGATGGCAACACCATTTGCAAGTCTATTCATTCAATAGGACTGAATGAGGTTAGAAAGTGGCTGTGTCGATAATACCGTGTTCAAGTGAGAAGTTTATTAAGAATGAACGATGATATTTCCTTTGGCATTAAGTTTTTCCTTTGCTGTAGCGGCTTGGGAGTGTTGATGTTCCTTGCATTTGCAGGGCTTTACTTTATCAAGTGGTGGTAAGAGTGTTGAGTATTGCAAATGTTAGAGGGCTTCAGCGGGAGTATGTATTTGCTGAAAAATATAGAATCGCCACGCAAAATATTGCTAATAAGTCTTAGTAAGCCTATTATGTGATAAATATTCCAAGAATTGGAACAAAAGTGATTATTACAAAACTTTATATTGATAATGTTTTTAACTTTAGCAATACAACACTGGATCTTACTATTAAGAAACTTGTTACTAATAGCACGATAGAGAACGAGTACATAGAAGATAGAGAAAATTTTAGATATAAAAGGGTTTGCATTATTTCAGGAGCTAATGCAACTGGGAAAACATCTATTGGTAAGATTATTATGTCTTTACAGAATTTTCTTACTAATCCCCTTGGTTATGATATCGAAAAGGGCTTTCGCAAATATGTATTTAATAAATTAAAACCTGCTGAAGTGACAATCGAATTTGTTACTCCTAGTGATTCAAAAATTCATAACGTTACAATCAAGTTGAAAGCTAGCACATTTGAAACATCAGATAAAGGTAAAGCAGTAAGACACGATGGCACCAGTCTGCATGATGGCACCAAAAGGCACGGGTCAGACAGTCAAATTGAAATACATTATGCTTCCACTAAAATTGGTGTAAGCATGAGTGCCACTAAAGCCAGAGAAAAATTAGATTCTATTATTAGTGCACAAAAAGCCCCAAGAGGGTCTGTTTATCAAGTTATAGGCAAAACAAGCAAATTAGGTGCTGATTTAGATATTTTTAAAGCTCATCTTGATAAATCATACTTAGCTGGCACAACTGGCTGGACATATTTACTATCTGGCAATATTGATACATCGAATAGTGAAAAAAATAAGCTCAATAGAATTGATGTTTTAAACGCTATACTGAAAACATTTGATACATCAATTACTGATGTTGTTGAAAGTTTTGAGGTATCAGGCGCGAATAGCGAAACAACAGCGAAAGTGAAAAATGGATATGCTATCAAATTTTCCAATGGGGACACATTGCTAATTGATATGAATGGCAATGTTACAGATGAGGAAAGGCTTTCAAAAGGAACATTTGATGCATTAAAAGTAGTAGGATTTATTACAAAAATTATATCCCATAAGATAAATTGTGAGTTTATTTATGGAGCTGGCGTAACATACTTTTTAGATGAAAAAATGGCTTTTGCGCACTCTGAATTAGAGCAAGCTATTGTAAATTTAATTATAGATAAACTACCAAAACATTCTCAATTTTTTTATACAACACATAATTATGATATTTTGGACATGAGCCTTCCTGTTCATTCATATGTTTTCTTAAAAAAAGTTAAAGCTGCTTCGGTTTTTGTACACCCAGAGGAAGTATTCAATAAAAATGATAGAAGCCTTTTGAATTATGTAAAGAATGATATTTTCAGTACATTGCCAGATACATCTCAGATTGATGATTTAATGTTGTCTGAATAGGTGATATATGGCTAAAAATATATTCTGCATTGAAGGTGAAACTGAACAAGCATTGATTAAAGCTCTAAAAATTGGGAAAACACAAAAATTCAATTGCTGGGAAAATGATATAGCAAAAATAATAAGAAAATTTTCGAAAAATTCACATGTCTACATTGTGTTTGATACGGATAAATCCTTATCAGATTCAGAAATTAGTCGCTTCATAAAGAATATTGAGGTTGTCGCCAATCAAGATGGATTATTTATCCATCTATTGCAGCAAACTCAAAATTTAGAAGATGAACTAGTTTATGCATGCAATCAAATTAAGAATAATAGGCAATTGCATAGCTGTTTTGATGGATGTAGCGCAAAAGAGTTTAAAGAAAAATTTCTCCAAATTAGCAATCTAGAAGATAGGCTTGATAGAGCTGGATTTAACCGCTCTCTACTTTGGAGTCGAGAATTAATTAATTGCCTCGAACCACTGAAAGATAAGAAAAAAATGTTTGATGATATTTCCTAGGTAGAAAAGTAAATCTAAATTCCGCCCTGATTAATTCAGGGCTTTTTTTATTGGACGCACACATGGCTGATGCTGAATTAACCGCAAAACTCAAACTTGATGCAGAAGAGTTTGAGAAAAAAGTAAAGTCATCCACGCAGGCTGCTGAAGAATTGGCAAAACGTGTGGGTGATTCTGCAAGTTCACTAAATGACCAACAAAAAGCATTATTAAAGTCCGCTAAAGATGCGGGCTATTATTTTGATGCACAAGGCCGATTGCATGACCAAACAGGCAAATACGCCAAGCAGAATGATGAATTAGGCCAAAAGTTAAAGGCATTACAGGCCGAGTTAAAACGGACTGGCAAAGAAGCTGAAATTCTTGAAACTGGATTACAGAAAGCTGGCAATGCCTCACAAAAGATTGATGTGGGCGGCAAAGGCACTTCATTTAAAGTGGGTGCAATGGCTGGCGCCGTGGGTGGCGCGGTAGGCGGTGTCATTGGCGGCGTTGTAAGTGGTGTTACATCTGCAATCGTCAGCAATGCCCAGCAAATCATTGTCAGTGGCATACAGCGCATTAATGCAGAAGCTGCAAAAGCCGCTACTGTACTGATTGATTCCAGTCGCTTGAATGTTGACACGCGCACACTGCAAGAATGGACTTATGCTGCGGGAAAGATGAATATCAATGCCGACAAAATGGGCGATATTTTCAAAGACACTAACGACAAGATTGGTGACTTTGTTCGCACTGGTGGCGGTGAGGCCAAGGACATTATCGAGACATTGAATCTTGATGTGCGCGAGCTGATTGGCTTGAGTCCTGACAAAGTCTTGATGCGCATTGCCAAAGAGTCCGAGGGCTTAAACGCACAAGACCGCACATTCTTGTTTGAGGCGATTGCGGATGAGGCCAGTGCATTATTACCGTTACTGGACGATGGCGCAGCCAAAATGCAAGCGTTTAAAGACCAAGCACAGCGCGAGGGGCGCATCTTGTCTGATGGTCAGTTACAGGCCATGAAGTCATACAAAGAGAGCCTAGACAGCTTGATTTCACGCGCTGAGGCATTTGCAGCACAAGTTGCGGGCAATTTGGCCAAGCCGCTTGAAATACTGACCAATGAGTTTAATAAGCTGATTGACCAGTATGGTGGGGCGGAGGGGGCGGCTCAAAGCTTTGCCAAGGTGATGATTGAAACTGCGGCATCGGGTGTTCAGGCATTTGGGTATTTGATTGAGCAGATTGCAAATGCAAGAAAGTTAATGGCTGACGCATCGGGAACCGTTGCAAATTTGCAATATGAGTGGGCTGAAGGCAAGTATCGTAAAGCAGTAATGCTAGACCCTAAAGACCCTGAGCGCATACAAGCTAAGGCGGACTATGAAACTGCAAAAGCTAATTTAGCTGCAACAATTCAAACAGGGTTGGTTGCAGAGGACTTTCAGAAATCAACCAAGACTCTTGCAGATAATATAAAAAATCTTAGCAAAAACTTTGAAGAAAAGGCTACTGTTGCCATCGATGATTCTGCCAAAGAGAAATCTACCGAAGATAAGATAGCTACAGGCTTACAAAAAACATTTCAAAATCTTCAAGAGCAATACCAAGAGTTATTGAAACAGGATAATCAAGAATCCAAAGCTCAAGCGCAAGAAGTATTGGCGCAAATGAAGCAAATTGAAAGCCAGCTAAAAGCACAAGGCTTGCCAACCAGTCCGCAAACAGAGTCTGTAAATAATTCTGAGCAAATTGAAGCCACAAAAAATCTCATTGAATCCACCAAGCAGCAATTGGAAGAAATGAAAAAGGCAAATGCTTTAAGCGCACAAGAAGCCAGTGTTGCTGATAAAAACACGCTTCATGCACAGCAAATTGCAGTGCAAAATCGCCTGATTGAGCTACAAAACAAACTCGTTGATTTGGAATCGAAAAAAACCGATAAGTCTACTCAGGATTACGATAATCGCATAGCCGTTGATGCCGCCAAAGATGCGGCCAAGGCCGAAGAAGCCAAAGGCAAGGAGCTAGACAAGCGCAACAAAGAGTTACTCAAAGAGCAGCAAGATCAGCTTAAGTTAAAACAAAAGCTAGACATGGATGATGCCAAATCCAAAGATGCCGCCACCAAAGAGCAATCAGCAGCATCGAAAGCCTTTAACGAATCAGTACGCAGCTTTGGTCAGTCGGTCGATAAACAGGCCAATGGCAAGGTTTTGGATGCGAATGGCAAAGAAGTGCCGCAAATACAGGCTTTTTATGGCAGTGATAGCCGCCCCGCAGCAGTGCAGAAGCAGCAACAGTTTAATAACGCTACCAGCAATATTGACCAAAGCATGCAAAATCTTGGCGTTCTGTACATTGCCTCACAGGATGGCAAACAAATGGCAAAAGTCTTAGCAACTCCTGAAAATGTAAAAATCATCAAGCAAATAGCAGTTATGGGAGTTAGCGAGATGGTTCGCAATGGTGCCGCGGCTAATACTTGATGTACCATGCCATCATTCTTAATACGAGGTGATGGTATGGAAAGATTTTTAGCACTAATTTGTATACTGGTAATTACAGGGTGCGGATCGAGCGAGCAAACTGTAGAGAGCATAATACAAGCAGCATCAAATGGCTCTCTAAAAGTAGGGGAATCCGTAAAGTTTTCTGGTGAAGCTTATGAAATAATTGGTAATGGAGTTGTCATTCGGCCATCAGAGGGGCTTGGAATTATTGCAGAGGGTGCAGGCGGAATTGGAGTTGAGAAAGATAAATCTTACCATTTTGAATGCAAAGTTAAGAGTTATGCTATTAATGACAAGGTGAAAATAGTAAATGTGGATAACTGCTCAGTGCGGCAGTAAAGCCAACCTCATGCCGCCAATGGTCAGGCTGCCAATTCTTGAGTTATCATGCCGTCATTTCTACTTAGGAGTGGCGGCATGAAGTGGCTTTTAATACTAAGTTTTTCTGCGATTACTTTGTCTGCATGTGACTCAAGCAAAAAGGAAGAGCCCAAGGCTGCAAGTCAGCCAATCCATCGAGAGTCTGTAACAATGGATTCTGATAAGATTTACAATGAAGCTCTAGAGAATCCATTTGCATTTGAAAAAAATATTGCAGGAAAGTCTATAAAATTAATTGGGAAAATTGAGTCGATTAAGCAATCAAGTAGTGATAACCTTCCATTGATTTCATTCGGATATCATGAAATTTACCGAAAGAAAAGTAGCATAGTGGAAACCCCTAATGTATATGCAATTTTAGATAGCAAAGATGAAGCATCATCACTTGTTGTTGGCGAGTCATTAATTATTGAGTGCAACAAAGTTGATATAAGCAATCTAACCAAATATGGCTCAGTCAGACTCACTGAATGTAAGGTTGATACGAGGCAAAAATAAAGCCTCCCTCGTTATAGGGATTGCAAGCTACTTCCCACTCCCAAACGTCATAGCTATAATGCCCCTGATTATAAAGGGGTATTTTTATGGTTAATATCTACCAACTACTAGGCATTAATATTGATGATGATGCAAAGACAATTCAGCTAGCTATTAGCATCCATCAAAAGGCTAAAACCTTGCCTGAAAAGGCTATTGAGGCTGCAAAGCAATGGCTTCTTGTGCCAGATGTGAGGCAAAGATACAATCAGAAATTACAACAAGAGCATCCCGAATTATTTACTCAGATTGCAATCAACAAGGAAATACCACAGGGCGCTAAGTTGGTGTGTGACAAATGCTCAACACCAATTAGAAGTGGTAGTAAATTCTGTCCAAATTGCGGCGACCCTGTTGATTATCGAGATATTGCATCAGAGAATGAGGTGTCTAGCGGTGAAAATGAGAGTGATGTAGTTATAACTTTTGGGTATAGCTCCTCAGCTTCATACGACAGGGCAGTGGCAATTTGTGAGAACATGCCGAGTTATTCAGTAGCTGGTGATGGCAACAAGACTGTTCACAAGCTTTCCATACCGCTATCAGAAATTGATTTGATAGTTAATTTGTATGAAATAATCGGCAACTGGAAAACTTCTACATTCCATATTGGGCACAAACAAATTACAAAGCGCGACTTAACAATGGGGGCGCTTGGTTGCTATCGAAAATACTGCAACTCTTACAACAAAGAAGAATACTGCGCCAATAATAGTGAGTATTACAATCATATTTTTGGGTGTAACAGGCTTGATATGCCTATTCAAGTATGGGGTGGTGGTTGGCTTGAGTATGGTCAATTTGATGTATTTGGTAAGTGGATATTCGATAAACCGAGAATTCAAAAAGAGTTACAGGATGGTTTACTAGAGAATGAATTGTGCCCACGCCTAGATAGACAGGCGGTCATGAAAATTTTCACTGCACTGCCTAATAGCATCAGCCCAAACACTGACCCCAATTGGGAATATAAGTACCAATATGATTACAACAACGAGACGTATCAAAGCACTCAAAGAATGGTTGGCATTAAGCCAGCAGAAAAAAAATAACAAAACAAAGCCCATCCATTTCAGGTGGGCTTTTTTACAGGCCGCTTGTTAAAGCGGCCTTTTTGTTTATGCACATCCTAATTGAATAAATCAAACATGCAGACACCCCTTGTCAGATACAATTGCAAAGATACAAGGGGAGAGTTATATGGCTGGAATAATTAAATCGCTAGATATTCAAGAGGATGGCGTAAGTCGTTTGGCAAAATCAAGTCCTGAAAGAGCAATTGCTGAGTTGATATGGAATGGTCTAGATGCTGATGCAAATAACATAACTGTTCAAGTAAACCTTAATGATTTACATCAGAGTATTATCGTTCAAGATGATGGCTCTGGTATCAATTATAAAGTTGCTGATGGTTATCTGCATAAGGTTGGCGGTAGCTGGAAGAAGCTCAAGGATGTAACTGGCGCAGGCAGAACTTTACATGGCGAAAAAGGAGAAGGGCGTTTTAAGGCCTTTTCAATAGGTCGTTATGTTCAATGGAAAACAATATTTAAAGAAGATAAGAAGCTATTTGAATTTGATATTGCCAGCTCTAAAGATGAAATTACAAAGATTCAAATTTCAGAACTGAGACATTCTTTAAATAAGAAAACTGGAACCATTGTCGAGATTACTGAACTCCATGATGCGCATACAGTGGATAGGAAATCAAATATTTTTAGTAACTTAGATAATTTAATTGATAAGTTATGTAGTGGTCTAATACAACAGGACACATTTCTGAGAGAATATTAATTCCCTTTGAAAGGTCAAAATCATGGCAAAAAAGAGCCCACGCCGTCATTCAGATGAATTCAAACAAGAAACGGTTGATTTGGTGTTGAAACAAGGTTATTCAGTGGCTGATGCTGCTAGAGCAGTCGGTATCACTCCAGCTTTGCTCTATAAATGGAAAGCCAAACTGACTGAACAGCCAATATTGAATGATGATGAGAAGGCCGAATTATTGCGATTGCGCAAAGAAATAAAACAGCTTCGAATGGAGCAAGAAATATTAAAAAAGGCCAGCGCTTACTTTGCGAAGCACGTGAAGTAAGATACAATTTTATTCAACAAAATCAACGCCATTACCCAATTAAGACTCTGTGCAAAGTAATGAAAGTAAGTGTTTCAGCCTACTATGCCTTGGAACCTAAACGGACAAATCTGGTTGAAGTTGGTTTACAAATCCAAATCAGAGCTCTGTTTAACCAACACAAACAACGTATAGGTTCTCGCACAATTAAAGCGTTATTACAACAAATTGGATTCCAAGTCGGAAGGTACAAAGTTCGCAGTGTGATGAGAAAGTTGGGTTTGGTATGTCAGCAGCGTCAAGCATTTAAGGTGACAACCAAACGCAATGAGAGGCACCAAGTTCAATTCAACTTATTGAATCAAAACTTCCAACCGTTGTTTGCCAATGANTGTAGTGGTCTAATACAACAGGACACATTTCTGAGAGAATATTAATTCCCTTTGAAAGGTCAAAATCATGGCAAAAAAGAGCCCACGCCGTCATTCAGATGAATTCAAACAAGAAACGGTTGATTTGGTGTTGAAACAAGGTTATTCAGTGGCTGATGCTGCTAGAGCAGTCGGTATCACTCCAGCTTTGCTCTATAAATGGAAAGCCAAACTGACTGAACAGCCAATATTGAATGATGATGAGAAGGCCGAATTATTGCGATTGCGCAAAGAAATAAAACAGCTTCGAATGGAGCAAGAAATATTAAAAAAGGCCAGCGCTTACTTTGCGAAGCACGTGAAGTAAGATACAATTTTATTCAACAAAATCAACGCCATTACCCAATTAAGACTCTGTGCAAAGTAATGAAAGTAAGTGTTTCAGCCTACTATGCCTTGGAACCTAAACGGACAAATCTGGTTGAAGTTGGTTTACAAATCCAAATCAGAGCTCTGTTTAACCAACACAAACAACGTATAGGTTCTCGCACAATTAAAGCGTTATTACAACAAATTGGATTCCAAGTCGGAAGGTACAAAGTTCGCAGTGTGATGAGAAAGTTGGGTTTGGTATGTCAGCAGCGTCAAGCATTTAAGGTGACAACCAAACGCAATGAGAGGCACCAAGTTCAATTCAACTTATTGAATCAAAACTTCCAACCGTTGTTTGCCAATGAAGTTTGGGCCGGCGACATTACTTACATCAAAACCAGCCAAGGTTGGCGCTACCTGGCTGTGGTGATGGACTTGTTCTCTCGCCGCATTGTGGGTTGGAGTATGGCTGAACGCATGAAAGCTGACTTGGTGATTCAAGCGTTACAACAGGCACATGTCTTACGCCAACCGCAGTATGGCTGTGTATTTCACAGCGACCGAGGTTCACAGTACACCAGTCGAGCCTTCGCTAAGAAAGCCAGTCAATTAAAGATGCGTTTGAGTATGTCTGATATGGGATGTTGCTACGATAATGCGGTAGTAGAGCGATTCTTTGGCAGTTTGAAATATGAAGGTTTAGGCCATACCACGAGCATGAATGAAAGTGTAGTCAAACAAGAAATCACGCAATTTATTCATTATTACAATTTTAAACGGCCACATACAGCCAACAATGGAATGAGCCCATTGGAGTATGAAAATTCTCAGATAAAAGTGTCCTGCGCGGCTTGACCACTACATTAACTATTCCATTTGCACCCTATTTAATTACCTATACGGACGTTAATATCTCAATTAATGATAGGAAATTAGATCCTACATTATTCTTAAGAGATGACCCTATTGAACTAGATGTAATTTCAGCCAATGGAACCACTGCAAAACTTAAAATTTTGTTTTGGAATGGTATTAATCAAACTGATTTATATTTATGTAAATCAAATGGTGCTGTTTTATATGAAATTCCAACTGGCGAAGAATATAAAATTAAGCCGACTGGGTATAAATTTTCTGCATATTTATCTAGCGAAATTTTCAATAGCGAAACAATTGGAACTATTGATTTAGATGGGGATGCAAGGGAATTAGTAAGGAATGCAGTTGATGCACTTAATACAAAATTAGTTTCTTTAAAAAAAGAAGAACAAAACAAACGAAAAGAAAATTGGATTAAGGATGGCATTTATCCATACCTGAACAAAAAGAAGGAAGAATTAACTGCAATCGAAATCGCACAACAAAGTGTATTCGATATTGTTGCGGTTCAGGTAGAGGATAAACTTAAAAAATTTCAAAAAAGTAGTGTTGAGTCAAAACAGTTTACTTTTAAATTAATGGCGAAAGCCTTGGAAGATAACCCTGCTTCAATCCAAAAAATTATTTATGAAGTGTTGAATTTGAATAAAGAGGAGCAAGAGATGTTTGCAAGTCTTTTAGATAAAACTAGCTTGTCTTCTATTTTAAAGTCAGCGAAAGTGGTTGTAGATAGATTGGCGTTCTTAGATGCATTATCTGATTTGGTTTTTAATCACAAAAAAACCCTTTTAGAGCGTGATGAATTACATAAGATATTAAATAATGAAGCATGGATTTTTGATGAGCATTTTAGTTTATCTGGCACTGAAAAAAGGCTAGAGGATGCATTGCAGATTCATCTAAAATTACTAGGTCGGCGAGAAGACGAATCTAAAGAGCCTGTGTATATTAATGGCATTAAACAAGGTAGATTGGACTTAATGCTTCACAAGTCAGTTGAAATTCGGCCAGGTTATAGAGACTTTCTAGTTGTAGAATTAAAACGACCTTCCCAAAAAATAGATAACGCAGTAATGGGGCAGCTAAAAGGTTATGCTCAAGCAATATCAAATGATGAAAGATTTGACAAGCAAAAGTGCAAATGGAAGTTGATTGCAATTTCAAATGAATTCGACGATGTTGCTGAAATGGATGCAAGTACCGCCTCAGTGAGGGGTAAAATTGCTACATATGGCAATATTGAACTTTATATTATGACGTGGTCAGAAGTTCTTAATAATGCGAAGGCAAGGTTAAAATTTTATCAAGAGCAATTGCAGTTTGAGGCCAGTGATGATGATATTAGAACATATTTGTTTGAAAAACATGAAGAATTTTTACCATCTTCATATAGGGATAAGGTTGTAAATGATGGACATCTTGAGCCGAAGGTTGTAAATAAATAAGCGGATATTAGACCTATCCATCGCATGCAGGCTTTGCAAACCACCTTTACTAAGGTGGTTTTTTGTTTTATGATTGTGTCACTACTGAACTAATAGCGGCCATCCGCACCCGATAGACTGGCGGTTTTTTTGCGTCTGCACAATCCTATCTCCACTCAATCTTAGGATAATTGCACCAGTTTTTTATGACGGGTTGATAGCTGTAAATACAACACCCTTCGGGGAAATAGCAGCAGCCATCTATTAGTGGTAGTTGAGACCCGTCCACCTCATAATGTGGGCACACTTAAACTAATCTAATAGGAGTGTTCACTATGAACGCAATCATCAATGCCGACTTCAACGGCTTTAATGTCTCTTTCCGTAATGATGCCTACATTAACGCTACCAGTATTGCCAAGCAATATGGGAAATTAGCTAAGGACTACTTACGTAATGAGCAAACCAAACAATATATTTCAGCGCTTGCACAAAATTTAAGCAAAAGGAGAAATATCCTTTTGAAAGAAATTCAATTAGTTATCGTCAAAAAAGGCGGTAACGTTGCTGAATCGGGTACATGGCTGCACCCAAAACTAGCCATAGACTTTGCTCGTTGGTTATCCCCCGAATTCGCTGTATGGTGTGACGAACAAATCGAGCGCATTTTGGGTGTGAATCTTGGTGGGGAGAAAACCACCCGTGACGACCGCACAGGCCTACGCAACGCAGTCAACGCCATAGTAAGCAAAAAAGGTATGCTCTACCCCGATGCCTACAGACTGGTGCATCAGCGTTTCAATGTTGAGCATATCGACGAATTAACGCTTGAACAGGTTGGCGAGGCGACGGAGTATCTGCATCGGTTGATGTTTGATGGCGAGAAGTCGGAAAGTAAGTCGGTGGCACTGCCGAATAATTGGCAGCCGCTAATTATGTGCGCATTAACTTGTGCTGAGGCATGGGAGAGTTTGAGCTTAGTAGCAAGAAAGCTTGATTCAAATACTGCATCAAGTATGAATCAATTTTTCCAAACCTTAGTTGTATCTGCCCGTACCGCAGCCAATAGCATAGGATTTACTCCAGCCGAAGTGCAGAGACCTTGGATAAACCATCGTATTAAAAAGTGCTTTATTGTCTTGCCTGAAGATTGCTATGGCGATTACGTTTTAAGAGTGGGCAGTGACAATACCGAGTTAGCGCCACTTCCTTTCAAGAGCGCTTAATCCCTAAATAACCTAACAAGCGTCCTGCAACCACAGGGCGCTATTTGTGCTACTTTGAATTGATTTGATGTTAATCAGGCATTTAGGGTTGTAGAAAATTAATTATAAGTGTTAGTATGGGTTCGTCTGTTTGGTATCCCATCTCTGAATAGACCATAGAGCTAAAAGCCTCCTATATTGGCTTAAAAACTTAGGGAGCTTGGTCAGCTACTCAGTACGACTACCTTCATAGTGTGAAGACATTCAAAAGCCCATTGTGTACGAGCAGTGGGCTTTTGTTCGTTTGGCATTTGTGTAATTCGCTCCGAGATTCGGGGCTTTTTTGTTTTTAAGGAGTGTGTATGTTTGAATTTTGGGTAAAGCTATTCGGGCTGCTTACTCCTGTAATGCAGATTGTAATGACCTATATATTGTACAAATTAATTGTGCGCGTGGATTCTTTGATTGATAGTCGATTTTTCACTACGACGGAGAGGTTTGGTGAGGTTAAATTGAGTGATTTCAATATATCCCAAGGCGAATTTCAAGAAATGATAGGCATTGCGATTGGTGTAATTGTTCAAGCAGGACTAAGGGTGCATGATTACACGTCAGAAGTTTACTGCGATGACGGCATTCAAACATTGGATTACACTTTTAAAACCACCTCAGCCACTCCAGAGCTTTTAGCGGATTTACAATTGGAAATCAACAGAAGGCTTGCTGAGTATGAAGTGGAGCATGGCTTATCAGCCCATAGCGTTGTTTTTTCAGTGGAAAGTGCCACTTAATTGAATGGAAATATTTTTTAAACTGCTAAACAAGTGGCTTTTTCATTAGAAGCATCGAATCAACCAGCCTCGCTAACTGCGGGGCTTTTTTATGGGCGTTAAAAATGGCGTACAAATTCATAAACAATTTTGAAACAACGCTTACAGGCGCGATTACAGCCGCCGCAACGAGTATGACTGTAGCCAATGCTGCAGGTTTATCGCTCACAAGCGGTGAAGTGTATCGACTGACAATTCAAAATGCTGATGCGACGCTGTACGAGCTTGTGGACGTGACTGCAATCAGTAGCAATACATTGACCATAGAGCGTGGCAAAGAGGGCACTAAAGCACAGGAGTGGGCAAGCGGTAGCACAGTGTTGTGCGGCTTGACGGCAGCTCAATTGGCGCAGATTGGCGACATCTCAACTGCGCTCACTGCAATCATAGGAGCGTAAATGGCTATTTCAGACCAACTCACGCAGCTCAATACAATCAAGCAAAACATCAGAACAGCAATAAACAACAAAGGCGGCTCAGTTGGCAATAACTTCTCGACTTATGCTGCTGCAATTACAGCTCTGCCAGTTACATCAAGCGGAACTATTGTTTTTGGCAAAGCAGAAGTGATAACCATCAATCCCGTTAACAGCGCAATGAAAACCATACCAGCACATGCCTTACGCGGCTGGACAGCGCCGACAGGCTTGGTGGTGGGTGAGGGCATAGAGACACTTAGTGACTATGCGTTCAACGGCTGGAGTTCGGCAGTATCGCTGTCTTTACCGAGTACGCTCAAAACTTTGGGACAATTTGCATTGGCAGGTTGGACGGCGTTCACTGGAACGATTACCGTGCCTGATGCGGTGACGTCCATTGGCACCTCGGCATGTCAAGGTAATACATTAATGACGGGATTTAAAATCGGCAATAATGTGGTCAGTTTGCCAACCGGCGTGCTTGCATCCAGTCCTGCTTTGAAAACACTGGAAATTGGTACTGGCGTGACAAGCATTGCGGCCAATTTTTTAACACAAGCTGTAGCGGTGACCACCATTATTGTGCGTGCCACAACACCTCCGACAGTCAATTCATCGGGCACATTCTTCAATGGCATACCCACATCTGCGGCAATCAAAGTGCCAGCGACTTCAGTTGATGCGTACAAAACAGCAACAGGTTGGTCGGTGTTTGCTGCGCAAATATCAGCAATATAATGTGAATTTACACCCGCTCCGGCGGGTTTTTTAATGAGAAAAATATGGCCGAATTAACGTTTAAATTGTGGCTTGATGCCGAAATGACCATACCATTGCCGCTAGAAAATGGTAAGCCTGTATTACGGTTGGAGTTTAACGGGGCAGAAAGCAAGACCGGTTTACTGTACTTCGGCAGCCCGAATCCATCGCGACAACTTTCAGTGCAAGAATCAAGCACGGATACCAAAATCAAGTTGTCAGTTGCAGAAGCAAATCAGGCTTGGGTTGCTGGCAAAGCTGTTACTTCAGGCAAGATAGTGCAACCCGAAAACGGGTATATGTATCGTGCATCCAAGGGTGGTACCACGGGCGCCACGGCACCAACTTGGCCGACAGTAGTTGACACTGGTGTCGATGATGGCACAACGCGATGGGTAAACATCGGTAAGGCTTTCGACATGTCGGATATCAAGCTTGCGAGCTCAGAATCAGGCTTGGCAAGTGGCAATCAAGTGCTTGATTTGGCGGCTACCTTGGCAAGTGGCGCGCCTGTGCCAATTTGGTTCAAAGCAACAAACACGGATGCATACTTACGCAGTGATGCAACAGACCCGATTATCCGCATTCAAATTAATAAAGTGACAGAAAAGGCAGTTTAATATGTTAGCAAATCAACGTCTTGCAACAAGTAAGTTGGCAGTTAAAAATTCTGCTTCTGAATTTGCGCCCGTTGATTATGAGGGTGATTTATGCCTTACATCGCAAACTGTCGGTATTTTATACAGTGGTGACTTGGCCGTATTTAAACAATCTGTCATTTTGAATATCGAGTATAGCGGTGATTTGTGCTCAGTAGCTGAGAGTGTAACTGCAAGCTATAACGGTGATTTGGCTGTAGTTTCGCAATATGTTTCAAGCACTCAGCAGCAATACCCATTTTCTTCTAGTGTCGCATTTGATGACTTTGGCGCATTCGGCATTCGCATTGTCAGTGATGGTGTCGAAATCCCGATTTGCGACTACATGCAATCTATTCAAGTCACATTTGAAGAAGATAAAGCCTCGACTGCAAAAATGGTGTTCAAGCAAAACACGGGTGAGCGTGTTGAGCTGTATCGACATTTGAACAAGCCAATGCGCATTGAGTTGACACGTCCAAATAAGCCGGCTTATGTGCTGTATGAGGGCAAATTTGATGCCAGCACTTATCAAATTGGCAATTTGTGGATTGAATGGAATGCAGTAGCACCGCGCGAACGCTTGTTTGAAAAGATGACAGATGCGCAAATCAACGCAATCGGCGTGCATGATGTAAACGTATTCAGAAAGCTTGATGAATACGATGACAAGAGGTCGCTTGTTAACGACCGTTTAAGCACGATTCCAGCATCATTGGATTTCATCAATGGCAATCCTATAGTCACGTCTTGGATGCCAAAGCAGACGGCAGATTACATGCTCGGTGCGTGCGATATTTTGCGTTTGAATGCAAATAATAGTGTCTTATCACAAGAAAACATCATCAACAAGGTGGTGATTAAACTCCAGCATCAATGGGATTTGCTCTATCACGCAGAACGTGGATATTACTTTAACAGCGGCTATTCAGTGTGCGACTATGCAACGTGGGGACAACCGCCTGCTAACGCCACAATTAAATCAGCAGCTCAAGGCACGGGCTGGGTAATGTCGGATTACTCAAGCAAAGGACTGCATCCAAGTGGCATTTATATGTGCTCATGGCGTGGTGGCAATCCTGCTCCAATGAGGTGGAATCCAAAGAATGGAACATTTACACCTGCTGACAATGAAGATAATGATTCCCACGATTTCCGCACTGTAACTGACTTAACAAATATGTTTGCGCAATCCGCATCACTCAAGCTTTCGACGCGCTGGGCGCAGCCCATTGAAGAAATGATTGAAGTTACAGTACAGAATAACGCATCAATTGGACGTTACGAAGAACGTGAATCAACGCTTAATATCACCGTATATCAAGACCGCGAAGATGCTACTGACAGAAAAATCAAGCGGTGGGAAAACTACAATACTTACAAAAATCCTGTGCGAAGCGGAGCGGAAAAGCAATCAAATGGGTACTGGACGCGACGTGCTGACAATATTGACAAAGGTGCATTGCAGAATGCTTTAAATGTTGCAAAACAAGTCGCTGAAACGCAAATACTGTCTAGTCATCGTAGTATTGAGATGACGCTTAGAACAAGTAAATTTGCGCCGCAATTCAATGTCACCCAGACGCATGATATTGATTTTCAACATGTAAAGGGGCGATTCAAAGTTGCGCGTGTGGTTCATGATTTGGATTTAACAAATAAATGGGCGCACACTGAAGTGACATACAAGCTGTTTTCAAGCGCTCTCAATCAAACCTACTCAGTACAAAACATACAGCCGCCGAGAGCGGCTTTAAATTTGTTTGCAAACCCTACATACAACGGCAATCTTGGTGTTCATACGATTGAAATGAATGCACAAGTATTTGATGACGAAGAAGATTATTTAGATTGGGCGGATGAGCAGGGGGGTATGCCGAGTATAGCAACTGGTCAGCGTTTCTTGTATTACAAAGCCAACGGCTTGATACGAGAAGAAACCTACACAGACCGTGGCGTCACATTTGGTCAAGAGGTTGAGTTTCAAGTGATTGCAGACGAAATAGAAGAAGAAAGCACTGAAACGATGGAAATTGAAGCGAAAACCACAGTGGAAATGGGCATTCCAAACGACTTGCAGGAGTTGGTGGCATGAGTACAAACCAAAGCAATCGGGAGTCGTGGCGCAAGTTTCTTGGCATAAAAGACCAGTCATCAGGACTTGAAAGTGGGCGCGTAGGTGGCGCAATTGACCGTACGGCAGGGCGCTCAGGTGGTGCAGGTGGTGGTGGTTCGCTTGATTCTGACACAGTGCCAGAGGGTGAAGAATCGAGTGGCGCAGAAAAAGGGGATGGAGCAGGTGATGCGGGAAAGCAAATCAAGCAAGGAGATAAGTTCGATAGACTTGAAGACTTGTACGATTGTGAAACGGGTGAAAAGGTCAAGATTGATGGACTCGGTAATGATGGTTCAGAGCAGTACCCAACAGGTTTTGAGGACTGCAAAGAGCAGCCTACAGACCCATCATACGAGACAGGCTATTACTGGAAAGCAACATCAAAAGCATCAACAGATGGTGTAATTACTAGTGAAACCACGGGATACTCTCAAACAGTTGGAGAAGCAAATACATTCTGCTTGGGTAATCCAAACTTATCTCAAGAAGCAAGAGACCAGCTTGGTGGTAGTTTCACGGGTTCACTTGGCGGCTGTTATGACAGCGCATGTCACAGAACATACTTAGTCAGTGTGACGCGTCAAAACTGCTCAGCAGAATACAATGCGGTATGCGACTTACCGCCGCCAAAGTCAAAATGGCCAGCTCCAGACCGCAATCATCTAACTTGGAACAAAGAAAAAGGCTGCTTTGAGCCTTTGTGCCCAGAGCTTAACAATCAAGTGCTTGATAAGTACAAGTCTTGCGAAAAAGAGCGTATTTTGTGCGACAAGGATGGCAATAAGGTTAAAGTCGCAGTAGATGGTGACACTGTAAAAGTGACGCAAGCAAAATACAATCAGACTGCTGAGATTAAAGACGGCAAGGTACAGACAGTCAAAAAACTGACTGAATCACAAACAGAAGCGGAATTTAAATAACCCACCAAATCGGTGGGATTTTTTTATGGGGTATATATGGATGATTTAATCACGCAGCTTAAAACATGGGTACTTGTTGCCGCGTTGTCGATGTTTGGTGGGATGGTGGATGCAATTCGGCGCTATCCCAAGGAGGGTACGAAAATGTCACTTAGCGTATGGATGATAAAGACGCTTGGGGATTTGTTCATTGCGTCATTTGCTGGATTCTTAACATTTTGGCTGTATTTGGATTTTACAGGCTCAGCAGAGATGACGGGCATCTTATGTGCGTCAGTATCCATGTCAGGATACCTGGGTGGTAAGGCGATTGATATTTTTACTGCCGCATGGGAGCGGGTAATCAGCAATCGAAGTGAGGGCATGAAATGATTAATAGGCCGCAATTTTTTGCATCCATCCGCTCTCTATTCAAAAGGCTGTCACAATCCCAAGTTGATGGCCTTAATTTTTTGCTTGATGCGTTTGAGCAAGATGGTGGGCTGTCCGCGCAGGAGATGGCCTACATGCTGGCTACTGCTTATCATGAAACAGCCGCAACCATGCTGCCGATTGAGGAATATGGCAAAGGGCGAGGGCGCAAGTATGGCCAGAACATTGATATAGACGGCTCGCGCTATGTTGGCTTGCCACATGTTTATTATGGCAGGGGTTACGTCCAATTGACATGGCTGACTAACTACAAACGAGCAGGCGACAAGATTTGTGTGGACTTGGTGAATCATCCTGAGTTAGCGTTAAATCCGACATATGCGGCGCAAATCTTGATTGCTGGTATGCGTGAGGGATGGTTTACGGGCAAGAAGCTGTCTGATTACATCAATGCAAAGGCAGACTATGTGGGTGCGCGTCGAATCATTAATGGTACGGATAAAGCAGAATTGACAGCAGGGTATGCGCGTCAGTTTGAAGCTGCACTGAAGTGACAAAAGCTCCGATTGGGGCTTTATTGATTTGACCAAAATCAAAAATTTATCTATAGTGCATTCACTGCTGAGCAAGCAGCTTTTAAATATTACGACATTCAAGTGAATCACTACTGAATAAGCAGATTAGAAAAGCTGCTATTATTTTAAGAGTGCTCATACTGCTGAATAAGCAGCCTAATTTAAAGACCCCGCTTTGTGCGGGGTTTTGTTTATTCGCCTGTACTTGTCCACATTAAGCAATTCCCATCAACATGTTCAAGCCTGAAAAAATCAGGCGGACTGCCCAACTTGATTAAAGAAAACACTGGCTCCGCCCATGCATGCGGGTAATTTCGCGCCAACTTCTTGGGTCTTGGCTGCTCAAGTAGGGCATAGCCTGATTGCACCAATTTGGCGGATCGCTGATTGATGGCCGTTATGTAGCCTCTCCAATCGTCAGATTCAAAATCATCAAATTGGGCATACCAAAAATACGGGGGCAAGTCGTTGTTTGATACAAATCTTGCTTGCTGCTCAAACAATGAGCCGCCGCACAGGCGTTGCAATTTGTCACAAGCGGCAATGATTGCTTGAGCTTTGTCCGCGTCATCGCATGCAATAATAATCGCTATTTCGGCATTGCTTGTAACCTCATTGCTCACAACCATCGGCATGGCTTTTTGATGCTTGAGCGCAGTGCGATGTGAGTTAGCACCGCGTGATGCGTGGGTAAGATTTTCGATATTCTTAATGCCAAATCCGAATGACAAGGCCAAGCCAGTCTCACGCTCAAGAACATGCACTGCGCCGCCAATGCCCGTAAGCGCTGGTAAACCCATGCTCACATAGCAAGCTGACATGTTAATATTTTGAGCGTAGGCAGTGAACAGCACAAATGATTTGTGAAAGCGGCCGCTGTACATATCGCCTGTGCACTTGTTGTGCTGAAGCTTGATAAATCCACGCTTTGCTGCAATCGGGTCGCCGTGATTAGACGCCGCAGCGCCTACAGGTTGCAAGCAGTGCCAATGGTGGCTGGCTAATTTTTCTTCATTTAATGCCTTCATCACAGCAAGGCTAGGCACAGGTGTCACGGCTGCATAATCATTCAAGTACGGCACCAACAATTGCTTAATGCGGCCGTCTTCAATATCTGGCAATTCGATGCCAATTTCGTCTAATGATAATTGCTGAGCGTTGGCCTCTGCCGCCTGTTCGCGCTCGTGGCGTATGTCGGCGGCGCTAAATGGCGCGGCAAAGTAAGTCAGTGGCAGTAAGTGGCTGCCAAAAATGGCGGGGTTGGATACGCCAATGCGGGCGCGGATGGGTTCTTGTTTCATGCGCGAATCAATGGCTTTGTTGGAATGAGTGGCTATCATGATGGTTTTCCTGTGGATCGTAAGACAAAAGCCCCCTTGGGGGCTTGGCTTAATTTACTTATTTGAAATACTCAAATCCATTCTCTTTTAAGTATTCGCGATTGTTTTCTAAGCCGTTATCATTTTCCAAACACTCTAAAAATTCGCGGGCTGTGAATTCTGATTCCACATACTCTTGGAATGCGGCATCTTCTTCCGACCAGTCATAATAGTTATCAGGCCAAGAACAGCCAGCTTCATCATCATTTCCATGTAAGCAAATCATTACGATACCTGTATCGCCCACTTGTACTGCCACGTTTGCGCCGTATGCGTTGATTTCTTCGCCATCGCCGCGTATGAAAGATTGATTGAAAAATTGAATTTCGTGGATTTCGGTAGAGAAACCATCTTGAGCATTGATGTTTACGATTTTTTTGGTAGTCATTTTGTTATTCCTTTTGTTTAAGACCATTTAAAACCGCTGGCCTCTTGCGGGTGGATGCTGTTGTTTGCTGCCATGTGTGTATATTACTGCGTTAAATGCAGTAAAACAAGCACTGCTTTTGTTGTTTACACATCTTTACAGTACTTCAGCAAGCACTTTTCCCAATCCGCAAGCTGCATGTCTGCATGACTGGTCTTGTCTGTACTCATTAGCCAGCGTTGCACTCGATTTAACGGATATCCGTTTTCTTCTGCCCAAGCTGTCTGACTCAATCCAGTAGATTCGATTAATGTACGCAAGTTGTTTGGTGTGTATCCTATTTCGGGGAATTTCATGATGCTTTACCGTGATTATTGTTATTGCACTTAATGCAGTAGTATAAGATGTGACCGCAAAATAATCCAATCTTTACATTGTGCGGTGCGATTAGGCTATTTGACCCATTCGTCAATCATATCAGCCCAGTCTTGCATTAAGATTCGACGCTCGGACTCATATTCTGCTTTGTTGTACACACCCCTAACACTGCCATCAACGTGTGCTAAGCACTTTTCGATGTGGTCAGTGTTGTAACCCTTTTCATGCAAAATAGTTGATGCGGTTCGTCGAAAGTCATGAATAACAAACGGCTCAACTTTTCCATTTAGTTTTTCAATGGTTTCATTTGCGCCGCGATTTGTGCTTGAAACTGCCATTGGCTTTGTCTTGTTACCTCGAGCAGGGAAAACAAAATCAGAGCCACGCGAATAAACTTGCAAATCTTTCAGGCGCGAAATTACCTGTTCAGATAAGTAGACATTGTGAGCGCGACGAGCTTTCATGCGCTCAGCAGGAATTGTCCACATTTTCGATTCAAAATCAATTTCATCCCATTTTGCGTTTACCACTTCCGATTTTCTCAGCATGGTATAAAGCAATATTTCAATTGACAATTTGATGGCGGGGTATAGCTCAGACTCATTTAATTTAATAATAAATTGTCTTATGTCGTTTGACGACAAAGCTCTGTTGCGAGAAACTTTTGCATAAATTCCTTTGCTGATTATTGCAGTAGCTGGGTTTGGAATATCCATTCCCTTTATAATCGCAAGATTGTAAATTTCATTGAAGATGGTCTTTACTCGCACTGCTGTTGTGGGTGCGCCACGCTCGTTAATATCTTCACACAACTTGCGTATGTGGTTTGTCTTAATTTCAGAAAGCAATTTATTTGAGAAATTCGGCTCAATATCTTTCTTGTATGTTGATATTTTCATTTTGAGCGTGCCAGCCGCAAAACCTTGGTTAGCATCTAGATATTTTTTCCACCAAGCGCCAAGCGTGTTCTCGCTTTCAAATTGCCGCTTGTCCTGCTTGTGCTGACTTGGGCTAATACCATCTGCCAGCAATCGTTTGGCTTCTAAGAGCATTTCACGCGCACGAGCTAGCGTAACAATTCCATACACGCCAATTGTGTAGGTCTCTCTGCGTCCATTGATTTTGTAATCGTAGCGGAACGTCTTTGTGCCAGTTGGCAGGACGACAAGATACAAGCCGTCACGGTCAGTAACCCTGTATTGTTTCTCTTGTGGCTTTAAAGCCTTGATTTTGGTGTCATTTAGCATGGCGATACAGTATCAGAATGGTGAATTAATAATAGCATATCGACGATACTGTGTGTGATACTGTATTTTAAGTGAGATGAGATGAGAGGCTATGAGAAGCAGTGATAAGAAAAGCCCCAATTAAATCAGGGCTTTTAAGTGATTATGAGAAGCTGTGATAACTAAAGATTAGCTTTGCTACTATTCCCATTCGATGGTGGCTGGTGGCTTACCAGACACGTCGTAAACCACGCGGTTGATGCCACGCACTTCGTTGATGATGCGGTTAGACACAGTACCCAATAAATCGTAAGGCAGGTGAGCCCAATGTGCGGTCATGAAGTCGTTGGTGATTACGGCGCGCAAAGCGACCACGTAATCGTAAGTGCGGCCATCGCCCATTACACCGACTGATTTCACTGGCAAGAATACGGCAAACGCTTGGCTGGTCTTGTCGTACCAAGACACGCCTTGTTCGTCTTTGAAATTGCGCAATTCTTGGATGAAAATGTCGTCAGCACGGCGCAATAAATCAGCGTATTCGGCTTTGACTTCGCCCAAGATGCGTACGCCCAAGCCTGGGCCTGGGAATGGGTGACGGTAAACCATTTCGCGCGGTAAACCCAAGGCCACGCCCAATTCGCGCACTTCGTCTTTGAACAAATCGCGCAGTGGTTCGAGCAATTGCAAATGCATGTCTTCTGGCAAGCCGCCGACATTGTGGTGCGATTTGATGGCGTGGGCTTTGTTTTTCTTGCCGCCGGCCGATTCAATCACGTCAGGGTAGATGGTGCCTTGTGCCAACCATTTGGCATTGGTCAATTTGCCCGATTCGCGTTGGAACACTTCCACGAATTCGGCGCCGATGATTTTGCGTTTTTTCTCAGGATCGGTTTCACCGGCCAATTTGCCCATGAAATCAACCGAAGCATCAACATGGATGACTTTCACACCCAAGTTGCGCGCAAACATGTCCATCACCATTTTGCCTTCATTCAGGCGCAACAAGCCGTGGTCAACAAACACACAAGTCAATTGGTCGCCGATGGCGCGGTGGATCAAGGCTGCAGCGACAGAAGAATCCACGCCGCCTGACAAACCCAAAATCACATCGTCAGTACCGACTTGTTCGCGGATTTTGGCGATGGCTTCGTCGATGTAATTGGGCATGGTCCAGCTTGGTTTGACCGCGCAAATGTCCAACACAAAGCGGTTTAACAACTCACGGCCTTTGATGGTGTGGGTCACTTCGGGGTGAAATTGCACGCCGTAGAAGTTTTTGGTTGGGTTTTGCATGATGGCAATCGGGCAGCTTGGGGTATGGCCGACTACGTCAAAGCCTTGTGGTAATTTGGCCACTTTGTCGCCATGGCTCATCCACACTTCCAACATGTGGCTGTCGTCGCTCAAACCATCGGTCAAGCGGTTAGGCTCAATCGCCACTTCGGCGTAACCAAATTCGCGTTGGTTGCCTGGCGTCACTTCGCCGCCCATCACATGCGCCATCCATTGCATGCCGTAGCAAATGCCCAATACCGGTACACCCAATTCCAATAAGCCAGTGTCGGCTTGATAATCGGATTCATACACAGAGTTAGGGCCGCCAGACAAAATAATGCCGCTAGGATTAAATGCTTTGATGTCTGCTAAAGACATGTCAAACGGGTGTAATTCACAATAAACATGGGCTTCACGCACACGACGCGCAATCAGCTGCGCCACTTGTGAGCCGAAATCTAAAATCAGGATTTTGTCCATCAGAAATTCTCAAATCAATCTTGTGGAGGAAACAGAGGGCGGGCATATTTGTCTGGCACCAAGCTGCTGCGTGAAATCAGCAATAAAGACCCCAAGACCACCATGCCCACCGATAAAATGTGGGAAATGCGAAACCATTCTTCGTAATACAAATACACGGCCGCGCCCAAATACATTAAGAAAGGGCCGGCAACCAACGATTGCTTGTTGATGCCGTCGGTGATCAACACCACCAAACCCAAGACCGCCAAACCGATGGCGATGATGGACGAGGTTTCTGGCATCAAATCGATGGATTTGATGAACCACAAACTGCCCATCACGATTAAAAACAAAGGAATAAACAAAGAGCGACTGCGCATGTTTTAGAACGCCTTCTTAAGAATCATTGTTGGAATGTTTCATGATGCGTTGTTTTTCGCGCTGCCAGTCTTTATCTTTCTCACTTTCACGTTTGTCGTGTAGTTTTTTACCTTTGGCCAAACCGATGTCGGCTTTGATGCGACCACGGCTGTAATGCAAATTCAGCGGCACCACTGTCAAACCAGCACGTTCGACCTTGCCAAACCATTTCTCGATTTCGCCTTGCTTCATCAGCAATTTGCGCGAACGGGTGACATCGGGTTTCACATGGGTAGAGGCTTCAGGCAAAGGGGTGATGTGGCAGCCGATTAAATAAAAAGCGCCATCACGGTAATACACATAGCTTTCTTTGATTTGCACACGGCCAGCGCGGATGGCTTTGACTTCCCATCCTTCTAATACCAAACCTGCTTCCAGCTGCTCTTCGATGAAGTAGTCGTGGAAGGCTTTTTTATTGCTGATGATGCTCATGACAGCGCCCCCTAAAATTACAGGCCGCTATTTTAACAGAAAGCGACGCTTACGTGGATTTTCGCCAACAGGTAATTGATGGCATAATAGCGCTTTGTTGCATCTGCACAGATGGGCAAGCATTGCAAAGCTTGCACGTGCTGGCTGTTAAGGCGCGGTGGTGCAGACAATTCGGTGGTGCAAGCGCGGTGCATGGGCGCTGTGCCAAACATATGGTATGAACGCACAAGTTCTCTAACGTGTTTGATTTCTCTGTTGATGCGGCCTGTAAAGCTCACGCTATGGTTGATAATGGATTGAAACCAGCGCTGTGATTGCTGCGTAAGGCATTGCGGTCATCAATTGACCAAGGTTTGCAGTACTTCAAATGGCGCTAACCTGTCTTGACGCTGTTGCCAATGTGCCGTGCACACGAAAAACCGCCTCCATGCCAGCAAAGAATTTTGAAATCAACCCAGATTGAAGACGAGTACATGAACACCGTTAAGAAAAATGTCTTGGTGACACACACAGCAGAGCAAATGTTTGCTTTGGTTGACGATATTGAACATTACGCGGATTTTCTGCCTTGGTGCAATCAATCGGTGGTGCACAAGCGCGAGGCCAATGTGGTGGAAGCCACGGTAGGCATAGACTATATGCGTTTGAAACAGAGTTTTTCTACCCGCAATACCAATACAGATGGCCGCGAAATCCGCATGCAATTGTTGGAAGGGCCGTTTAAATCGCTAGAAGGCATTTGGAAATTCACCCCGTTTGGCGACATCGGTTGCCGCATCGATTTTCAATTGCAATATGAATTTGCCAGTGGCTTGATTTCACACATCATCGCGCCCGTGTTTGGCCGCATTTCTGGCACCTTGGTCGATTCCTTTATCAAAGAAGCCGACAAACGCCATGGCAAATAAAATCCCCGTCGAAGTGGTGTATGCCACCAAAGAACAGCAATATGTGGTGGCCTTGGAAGTGGACGAGGGCACAACGGCTTTACAGGCCGCCCAATTAAGCGGCCTGTATGTTGAGCACCCGCACACCCAAGACTATCCACTGGGCGTGTATGGCAAGGCCGTGGCGGCCGACACGGTGTTGGAAGCGCACGACCGTGTTGAGCTATACCGTCCCTTATTGATAGACCCAAAAGAAAACCGCCGCCGCCGCGCCGCGAAAAACAAAGAAAACGAAGCATGAGCATACAATTGATTGTGGGCCTTGGTAACATCGGCCCCGAATACGCACACACCCGCCACAATGCTGGCTGGTGGTTATTGGACGAATTGGCCGCCACTTGGGGCGCGTCGTTTCGCGAAGACAAAAAATATTACGCCGAAGTGGCCAAGGCCAACACGCCCAATGGCGAAGTGTGGTTGATGAAACCATCGACTTACATGAACAAATCCGGCCAAGCCGTCGGCGCTTTGGCCAATTTCTTTAAAATTCCGGTGTCAGATTTATTGGTCTTGCACGATGAACTCGACATTCCCCCTGGTCATGTGCGCCTGAAAAAAGGCGGTGGCAACGGCGGCCACAATGGCTTGAAAGACATCCAAGCGAAAATGGGCAGCGCCGACTTTTGGCGCGTGCGTTTGGGCATAGGCCACCCCGGCGACCGCAATTTGGTATCGGGCTATGTGCTCAACAAACCCAGCCGCGACGACAGAGAGGCGATAGACGACGCCATTTGGCGCACCCGCTGTGAAATCAACGACATCTTAACCGGCGATATGGAAGCAGCCATGCGCGTGTTGCACAGCAATAATCCGAAATAAGCACGGATAGTTAATTCAGTATTTAAAAGCGGCCTGTAAACGATTTACAGGCCGCTTTTATTGGTTTAAAGCCTTACTGAATAAGATGAGGATAAAACACCTATTGCCTGCACTTGCAGCAATGCTGCCTTTAACCGACACAGAGCAAGCAGAAGTGTGTTTGTTAACCCGCATCTATGGCTGCGGATGGGTTGGGAGCCGTATTTGTACAGACAAGTAAGGCGCTGAGTATGGCCCTACATTTAGTCACAACAGCGCTTACAGGTCGCTTGTTTTAATGTTGGAATGGCATCGGGTAACACAGTCTATTGATTGTTTTGCAAAAATCATTTGGCAAATCCGCGTGAGTTGATTATTATGGGTAGACCAGTCTGTCTAGTTGAGATCAAAATGAGCACCGCCAAAGACAAAATCCTCGATGCTGCCGCCAGCATGTTTTACAACCAAGGCATTAACAGCAGCGGCATCAACAGCATCATCGCCCGTGCCAATGTCGCCAAGATGTCGCTGTACAATCATTTTCCCACCAAAGCCGATTTGGTCACGGCTTACATCGCCGCCCGCCACCAAGAATGGTTGGACTTGTATGCACTGCGTGCGCAACACGTGAACACGCCGGTTGAAGGCATTATGGCGGTATTCGATGCCTACCAAGACCATGCTGAATGCGAGTATGAAAACGGTTTTCGTGGTTGCGGTTTGCTCAATGCGGCGGCCGAATTCGGCGCTAACACGCCCGAACGTACGGCGGTCAACCTGCACAAGCAAGAAGTCGAAGCAATCTTGGCAGGGCATTTAAGCCAGTTATTTGCCGATGCGGACAAAGTCAAACACCTGTCTTTATTGTTGTCATTTGTGCTCGAAGGTGCCATCACGCGCGCAGGTTTGGCAGGCAACAGTGAACACATCGTCACCGCCCGCGCGATGGCGCAGGCCTTGGTGTTGCAAGAGGTGGCAGCATGAGTGTGGCGGCACAGCAGCATCAGCAATGGGGTTTTATGGCGGTATTGGCAGCGGCCTTTTTGTGGGGCACAACCGGCACAGCCGCTTCGTTCGCACCGCATTTAAGCCCGTTGGCCATAGGTGCCGTGGCGATGGGCGGCGGCGGCTTGTTACAAGCCTTGCTCGCACGCAGCAGCATCGCTCAGTATTGGCAGCAGATTAAAGCGCAAAAAGCCTTGTTGGCTGTGGGTGTGGTGTCGGTGGCAATCTACCCATTGGCGTTTTATTCGTCCATGCATTACGCCGGCATTACCGTCGGCACGGTGGTGTCTATTGGCACCGCGCCCTTGTTCACCGCCATTTTAGAACGGGTGTTCGACCGCAAACCTTTATCAATGTTGTGGTTTGTCAGCTTTGTGTTTGGCGTATTGGGGGTATTGTTGTTGTCGGTGGGTGAAGCGTCGCCAGATGCGGCCGCAAGCGCTGCCACTAGCGACAAAGCCTTGGGCATAGGTTTGGGCTTGCTCGCCGGTTTGACCTATTCCTTGTATTCATGGGTAGCGAAAAAACTGATGCAACACGGCATAGCCGCCAAAGCCGCGATGGGCATGATTTTCGGCTTGGGTGCGCTGATTTTGTTGCCTAGCCTGTATTTCAGCGGCGGCAATGTCTTGGCCAACACCACCCACATTGCCGTCTTGGCCTATATGATGCTCATTCCCATGTTCATCGGCTATGTGTTGTTTGGTTTCGGCTTGAAACACATTCCCGCCAGCCGCGCCATCACCTTAACCCTGTTTGAACCCTTGGTCGCCGCCTTATTGGCCATCGTCTTGGTCGGCGAACAACTCGCCAGCATAGGCTGGCTGGGCATGGGATTGATATTTGTGTGTTTGGCGCTGTTGTCGAAAGCCAAGTAAATATTGTTGTCGTAATCATTAAAGCGGCCTGTAAACCTTACTATGGGGTTTACAGGCCGCTTTTGCAGTGATTGCTTGAGCATTTTTCTGGTAATAGGATGGCACCGTCAGGGGCAAGCTGAGTGCAGGTGAAGAAAGAATTGCTTCCAAGTTTTGTTAAGGCGGACTGGCCTCAAAGACTCAAATCAAAAAAAATAGACTTGGGCTACAGTGTTGGTTTTTCTGTGATAAGGTTGGTTTGCATAAGCATATTTAAAAGCCTGTTTAGAGAAAGTGTTGAACGCACTTTGTTCAAGCTGTGCACCTGCTGAATTAGGGCACATGTGGCTTGTTAGCTGGCTTTGATGGAGGAAAAAATGTCAAAAAAACAGATTGAAACTGAATTCGATGCTGACCAAGTTGTCCTGAATCTTAAAAAGTCTGCCAGACAATACCGCTTGGCGGCGCTGCAAGGTGAACAATCGGCTCAGTTTAATCTTGGCCTGATGTATCTAAATGGTCAGGGTGTCGCACAAAGTCACACACAAGCCGTGAAGTGGTTTCGTTTGGCGGCGGAACAAGGTCTTGATACTGCCCAGTTTCATCTTGCTTGGGCATATGAATATGGTTTGGGTGTGAAACAAGACTATGCTGAGGCGGTGAAATGGTATCGTTTGGCGGCTGAGCAAGGTCTGGATGATGGACAGTTTAATTTAGGCTGGGCGTATGCTCATGGTTTGAGTGTGGAACAAGATGATGCAGAAGCAGTGAAATGGTATCGCTTGGCAGCAAAACAAGGTCTTGAGGCGGCGCAGTTTCACTTGGGTAGGATGTATGAGTATGGCTGTGGCGTGCAACAAGATGATGCTGAGGCGGTGAGATGGTATCGTTTGGCGGCGAAACAAGGTTTGGAGTCAGCTCAGTTTCATTTGGGTTGGATGCACAAATATGGTCGTGGCGTGCCACAAGATTATGCTAAAGCGTTCAAATGGTTTCGTGTGGCGGCAAAGCAAGGTGTTGATATGGCTCAGTGGCAACTGGGTGTGATGTATAAATATGGCTATGGTGTAAAACAAGATTATACAAAAGCGCATAAGTGGTACTTATTGGCTGCAGAACAGGGTATTGGCTACGCTCAAATCGGGCTTGGTGGATTGTATAAAAATGGTTATGGCATAGAAAAAGACCTAGTAAAAGCGCTGAAATGGTATCGCTTGGCAGCGGAACAAGGTCTTAAAATGGCTCAGAGCAATCTGGGTTGGATGTACAGAAATGGCTATGGTGTAGAACAAGATTATACAGAGGCGATGAAATGGTACCGTTTGGCGGCGGAGCAAGGTGAAAAAACTGCCATGACCAATGTTGGGGGATTGTATGAACAAGGCCTCGGTGTGACACAAGATTATACGCAGGCAGTGTATTGGTATCGTTTAGCGGCAGAGCAGGGGGAGAAATTCGCTCAAAATAATTTGGGATGGTTGTATAGAAATGGTTATGGGGTGAAACAAGATTATGCAGAGGCGATTAAGTGGTTGCGTTTGTCTGTGCATCAAGGATTTGATTTTGCACAAAATAATATGGGTATTATGTATCGTAATGGTCATGGTTTGAAGCAAAATGATATAAAAGCACTGAAGTATTTTCGCTTGGCGGCCAAGCAAAATCATGCACTGGCTCAGAGTAATCTTGGTGTGATGTATGCAAATGGCCATGGTGTGCAACAAGATTATGCCAAAGCACTTAAGTGGTATCGTTTGGCGGCGACTCAGGGGGAGAAAAGTGCTCAGAATAATCTT
The DNA here is from genome assembly GCF_001457815.1 of Vitreoscilla massiliensis. GTDB lineage: Bacteria > Pseudomonadota > Gammaproteobacteria > Burkholderiales > Neisseriaceae > Vitreoscilla > Vitreoscilla massiliensis. The sequence goes on along the minus strand of NZ_LN898221.1, from coordinate 398,083 downwards.
GGCGTGATGTATGAAGATGGTAAAGGTGTAGAGCAAGATTACGCAGAGGCGGTAAAGTGGTATCGACAGGCGGCGGAACAACAGAACGCCATGGCTCAAAAAAATCTTGGAGGGATGTATAAAGACGGCCATGGAGTAGAACAAGACGATGCAGAAGCGGTGAGATGGTATCGTTTGGCAGCCGAGCAAGGTCTTGCTAGTGGACAGTTTAATCTTGGCCTGATGTATCACACAGGTCGTGGTGTGAAACAAGATGATGCACAAGCGCTGAATTGGTATCGTTTGGCAGCGGCACAAAATCATGGTGTGTCCCAGAACAATCTTGGAGAGATGTACCTAAATGGCCATGGTGTAGAACAAGATGATGCAGAAGCGGTGAGATGGTATCGTTTGGCGGCTGAACAAGATATCGCTACCGGACAGTTTAATCTTGGCTTGATGTACCAAACAGGCCGTGGTGTGAAACAAAACCATACAGAAGCAGTGAAATGGTACCGTTTGGCCGCAGAACAAAATCATGGCTTGGCCCAGAAGCACCTAGGAGACATGTACCAACTAGGCCATGGCGTGAAGCGTGACTTAAAAAAAGCGGCTAAATGGCATCGAAAGGCAAAGAAAAATGCCGATAAATAATGCGTTTTCAGCAAGCATTTGGATCTTCATTGCAAATTCATTCGGCCAGAACGATACCCGTGTTGATATTCGGTGGCTAATGCAATCTCATCAATTCAGTGCAGCCTAGGGAATAAAAAGCGGCCTGTAAACCCTACTATGGGGTTTACAGGCCGCTTTTGTGCTTGATTAAACATAAACCACTTACAAACTATACTCATGCATCAAGATGGTTTGTAAATTGGTTTCGTGCTCGTTGCCAACTGGGTGGTCGCGCAGGTAAGTGCCGTCGCTTTGCATGTCCCAGGCTTGGGCGTTGTCTTCTAAAGCCAAGCTCAGGGTTTCGCGGATGACGCGTTGTTTTAATTGCGGGTCTAGTACCGGTACACAGGTTTCGATGCGGCGGAAGAAGTTGCGACCCATCCAGTCGGCGCTGGAGATAAACACTTCGCTGTCGCCGTTGTTACCGAAGTAAAACACGCGCGAGTGCTCGAGCAGGCGGCCCACCAGCGAGCGCACACGGATGTTTTCCGATAAGCCTTCTATGCCCGGCTTGAGCACACACATGCCGCGCACGATGAGTTCGATTTTCACGCCGGCTTGGCTGGCTTCGTACAGTTTTTGGATGATGGACGGTTCAATTAAAGAGTTCATTTTGGCAATGACGTGGCCGGCGCCGCCGGCTTTGACATGCGCCATTTCGCGCTCGATGTTATTGAGCAGCATTTTGTGCAGGGTGAACGGGCTTTGGAACAATTTGTTCAAGCGACTGGGCTGGCCCAAGCCGGTGATTTCCATAAACAATTGGTTCACGTCTTGGGTGATTTGCTCGTTGGCGGTAAACAAACCCAAGTCGGTGTAGAGGCGCGAGGTGCCTTGGTGGTAATTACCGGTGCCCAAGTGGGCGTAAGACTTGAGCAAGCCATTTTCACGGCGAATGATTAAGGCCATTTTGGCATGCACTTTGTAGCCGAACACGCCATACACCACGTGCGCGCCGACGCGTTCCAATTGACTGGCCCAATTGACGTTGGTTTCTTCATCGAAACGCGCCATCAATTCCATTACCACCGTCACTTGTTTGCCAGCCAATGCGGCCTGTAACAAGGCTTTGACCAAGTCGGAATTGCTGCCGGTGCGGTATATCGTCATTTTAATCGCCACCACAGCCGGGTCTTTGGCGGCTTGGCGTATCATGTCGACCACGGGTTGGAACGACTGGTAAGGATGGTGGAGCAAACCATCTTGCGCGGCGATGTTTTCAAACATCTTTTCGCGCTGGCGTAACTTTTTTGGGATGCTGGACCGGAACAAAGGAAACTTTAAATCGGGACGGTCTACCATGTCGGTGACCGCCATTAAGCGTACCAAGTTGACCGGACCATTGACCACGTACATCGCTTCATCACTCAATTGGAATTGCTGCAACAGAAAATCGCTGACGTGCTCGGGGCAGGTGTGGGTGATTTCCAAACGCACGGCTTCGCCGAATTGGCGGTCGCGCAACTCGCCTTGGATGGCGGTGCGCAGGTTTTTCAAGTCTTCTTCGTCTACCGCCAATTCAGAATCGCGGGTGACGCGGAATTGGTGGCAGCCTTTCACTTCCATGCCTGAGAACAAGGTGTCGATGTGGGCGTGCATGATGGATGACAAGAATACAAAACCGTATTGGCCGTCACACAATTCTGGCGGCAATTGCACCACGCGCGGCAAGATGCGCGGCGCTTGCACGATGGCCATGCCCGATTCGCGTCCAAACGCGTCTTTGCCATCGAGCTCGACGGCGAAATTCAGCGATTTGTTCATCAAGCGCGGAAATGGGTGCGATGGGTCCAGACCGATGGGGGTTAAAATCGGTTTCAATTCGCGCAGGAAATACTCTTCTACCCAAGCGGCTTGGGCGCTTGTCCATTCGCGGCGGCGGAAAAAGCGTATGCCTTCGTCTTGCAAAGCCGGCAGCAAATCTTGGTTGAACAATTGGTATTGGGTGGTGATGATGTTGCGAATTTCGGCGATGACATTGTGGATGACTTGCTGCGGCAATTCGCCATTGGCCAAGGCTTGGTGCGGATTCAAGCGCAATTGCTGTTTCAACCATGCCATGCGCACTTCAAAAAATTCGTCCAAATTCGATGACACGATGCACAGGAATTTCAAGCGTTCGAGCAAGGGCACACGTTGGTCTTCAGCTTGAGCCAATACGCGGCGGTTAAATGCCAACAAACTCATTTCGCGGCACAGTAAATTAGCGGATTGGGGCATGCTTATTCCTCAAAATAAATCTTATAAATGATAATGTACTTATTTGACAGCTTGGTGACAATACAGGCCGTAGCGATAAAAAAACCGGCACGAGCCGGTCTTGATTATGCAGAAGGAGGGGTGTAGCCGCTGATGCCGTCTACTTGCTCGCCAAAGAAGTAATTTTCCATTTGACCGGCAATGTATTCACGCGCACGCGCATCGGCCAAGCTCAAACGGTTTTCATTGATGAGCATGGTTTGGTAGCTGAGCCAACCATTCCAAGCTTCTTGTGACACATTTTCAAAGATTTTTTGTCCCAAAGCATTGGGCAAGGGCGCAAATTTCATGCCTGGCAACTCTTTGCCCAATTTGACACACTGAACCATACGAGTCATTTGTATTCCTTAATAGTGCTGCTGATTAAACGCTTATTGTAAACGAAGCCGCCGTTTTTGCCCATCAAAGCGGCAACAGATACACATGTGAGCCGCGGCCGTCTTGGTGGTATTGGCGTTGGCGCTCCAATGGGATTTGCGCCAAAGTCGCATCTTGAAAGCCGCGTTCGCTAAACCATTCACCGGTATGGGTAGACAGGCAGAACAGCGTTTTCAATTTGGCCGAACGCGCTTGTTTTTGCACATGCTCCAGCAACAATTCGCCATAGCCGCCTTCTTGCGCATCGGGAGATACCACCAAACACGCGAGTTCGCCCATATTGCTGCCTTGGAAGCGTTTCAGCGCCACACAGCCATACACTTGCTCGTCGTGTTCCAAAATCGAAAACTCATCAATGTGGTTTTCCAAATAATCGTGGCTGCGGTGTACCAACACGCCTTGGTCTTCCAGCGGCTGTATCATGCGCATGATGTCGGGGATGTCATCGCTGATGGCTTGGCGGATGTGCACAAACGCGTGTTGCGCAAACGAAGTGCCAGAACCATTTTTGGTGAACAATTCGCTGAACAAGCTGCCTTCGGTGTGGGCACCGATGTATTGCACCCGTTTCACGCCTTGCTGTAAGGCGCGCAAAGTCGATGGCAACAAGCGCTTGATCGCTTTTTGCTGTGGCACCGCTTCAAAAAACGCCGCCGCTTCGTTGGCAGACAGATTGCGCACCAATGCGCCATCGGCATCGATGATGCCGGCTTCTTCATTGATGAACACCAGTTTTTCGGCACGCAAACCGATGGCCACTTCGGCCGCAACCTCGTCCATGGACAGGCTGAAGGTCTTGCCACTGAGCGAATGGCCGATGGGACTGACCAAGACCATGCAATTGTGTTGCAACAATTGCTTGATGAGGGTGAAGTCGATGCGGCGTATGGTGCCGGTATAGCCCATGTCGACGCCATCGATGACGCCCAAAGGCTTGGCGGAAATGAAGTTGCCCGATACCAAGCGGTTGCGCGTGCCGTATTGTGGCGAATTGCTTAAGCCTACCGACAATGCCGCTTCCAAATCAAAGCGCACCTCGCCACAGGCTTGTTTGACCTTGACCAGTGTTTTTTCATTGGTGATGCGGCGGCCTTGGTAAGACGGCAAAGTGGCGTGGCTCTCTTGCATCAAATCATTGATGTATTTGCGCACACCGTGCACCACCACCACTTTGATGCCCAAGCTGCCGAGCAAGGAGATGTCTTGCGCCAAGGCTTGAAAAGTCTCGGCGGCAATGACGTGGCTGCTGATGGCCAAGACGATGGTTTTGTCGCGCAAATAATGAATATAGGGCGCTGCCTCGCGGAACGCCCGTACAAAAGAATCGAGTTCTGTGTGTTCGGTCATGGGGTGAGTAACAAGAAATAATAGAACATCTGAATAATGAGCACCAAAATCGCCACGATACAGGCCACCGTCCATATCGTGTGCTCATTGTGATTGCTTTGTTGCACGATGGTGGTGTGGGTGGTTTCTGGGTTTTTGTGTGGCAAGTGCTCTTGGATATCGATAAACGACAATTGGCTGTGGCTGCTGCCATCATCCTCTAAGGTGAACACCAACATGCTGTTTTCAGGCAAGCGCATGGCGACGGTATTGCTGCCGCCGTCGTGCATGCGTTTGGCCGCCGCAATCGGTTCACCGTTTTCATCTAGCGTGGTGTTATCGGCCTGTAAATCAGGATTGCCCAAGATGGACATGGCTTGGTTTTGGTTCAAGCTGTTAAAGAATTGGGTAAACCATTCTTTATTGGCATCGTAATCGGGCGCGATGACATCGGCTTCGGTCAATGGTGCTTGGGCGCGTTCGTCTGCTTGTTCGCGCACCAACAATGATTGCAATTTGCTTTGGTGCGAGCTCGGTTTGTTGGCTTTGCTGGGCGCAGGTTCGCTGCTGTCATCAGTAACACCGTCGAGGCTGAAGTCTTCTTGCAGTTGAAACACAAAGTCGTCGGCATGGCGGGTGGTGGTGGCCGCTGGTGCTGCAGGAGCTTCGGCGGCGGGCTTGTTGTCGGCGCTGAGCACCGTTGCACCTGCGCCTTGCAAGGTGGCCAATATGGCATCGGCAGCGGCGGTGGCGCTTTCGCTTACAGGCCGCTTATTCGCCGCTTGCTTGTTCTCACGGTATTTTTTCACCATGTCATCGCTGTCGGCAGCACTGATGTGCTCCATCAACACCGCTTGTGGCCGCGCATCGGCGTCCACATGCAATTGTGCTTTGTGGTTTTTGAAGCCGTCTTCCAAATCGATGGACTCAAAAATGATGTCGGCTTCATCGTCCTCATGCGCTTCTTGGTGTTGGTTTTTGCGTGATAACAATTTGGCAAACAAGCCGCTGCTTTTGACTTTCTTCGCTGCTACTGGAGAAGTTTCATCGGCATCACCGGTAGCTACAGCCGCTTGGACAGCGCCTGTTTGTTCGCTAGCTGGCGCTTGGATGCTGGCATCGGCCGCCAAGCGCTCGAAAATATCGTCCAAGACGGAGGTGTCGCTGGGAGTATCCAAGCTGTCGATATGGGGAGTAGTTTGGGTGTTTGTTTGGTTCAGGTCATGATTGGTCATGACTTGTGGGTGTGCGGTAATGGTGACCGGTGTCGGCGTCGCACTCGGGGCGATGGACGGTTGATCTACGATTAATTTGACTTGATCGGGTTTTAACAAGTTACCACGAGCGGGGTAAGTTTGGTCACATTGTCGACATTGCACCAAGCCTTTGGCGGCCTGTAATTGTGCATGACTGATTTTACGAATAGTTGCGCAGTGTGGGCACTGTGCGTGATAAACCACTTGTGACGTTTCGGTCATAACTCACCTAATGACAAAATAAAAGGTTAACCTGTGTGGTGCTGATGCACGAAGCATAAGCCTATCACAGGTTAACCACAGGACAACAGTTATTTAAGCACGTTTAGTACCAAATAAGCAGGCCCAGCCGTCTTGGATGGTAGCAGGTTTCATGTCGAACCATTGTTGATACAGCGCAGAGATTTCGTCAACTTGTTCGGCCAAAATGCCAGATAACACAATTTGACCGCCATTTTTGACGCGTCCTGCCAACATTTGTCCCAACATGCGCAGTGGGTTGGCCAAGATATTCGCCACCACCACATCAAATTGGCCTTCAGGCTGCGCATCCGGCAAGTACACGTCTATGCTGACATTGTTTTGCGCGGCATTGTCGTGACTGGCGCGGATGGCTTGCTTGTCGATGTCGACACCGACCACATGGCTGGCACCGAGTTTGGCCGCGGTAATCGCCAAAATGCCCGAACCACAACCGTAATCCAATACCGTCGCACCTTGTGGCATGTTGGCGTCTAACCAACGCAAACACAAGAAGGTGGTTGGGTGGCTGCCAGTACCAAAGGCCAAACCGGGGTCGAGTTCGATGTTAATTGAACCGTCGGTTGGCGCTTCGTGCCAAGTTGGCGTGATCCACAAGCGTTCCGATACATGAATCGGGTCGAATTGCGATTGGGTCAATTTCACCCAATCTTGGTCGGCCACTTCGGTAATGGTATACGCTTCTTTTACAGGCCGCATATTGGCGGGCAAAGCCGCCACTGCTGCATCGACATCGGTATCGGCATCGAACATGGCGATGATGAGGCTTTGTTCCCAAATTTCGGCGCTGGGCTCATTCGGCTCATCAAAAATCGGTTGCTCTTTGTCGGTACCGGCGTAAGCGTCTTCAATGGCGGTAGACAAAGCGCCCACTTCCATCAATTCATCCGATAACAATTCGGCGTGGCTAGAAGGCACGACGATGTTCACTTGCAAAAACGGCATGCTTACGCTCCCTTGCCTTTAGGGTGGTGTTCTTCCATCCAGTGTTCGAGGTAATGGATGCTGGTGCCACCTTGGATAAAGCCGGGATCGGCAAACAATTCGCGGTGCAATTCGGTATTGGTTTTGATGCCGGTAACTGCCAATTCTGACAAGGCCACACGCATGCGCGCCATCGCTTTGTCACGGTCGTGACCGGAGCTGATGATTTTGCCTATCATGCTGTCGTAATATGGCGGAATCGAATAGCCTTCGTAAATGTGGGTATCGACACGGATGCCAGGGCCGCCCGGTGCGTGGTAAGTCTGAATCAAACCTGGGCTAGGCACAAAGGTAAACGGGTCTTCCGCATTGATGCGACACTCAAACGCATGACCACGAATGACGATGTCTTCTTGTTTGTAGCTCAATGGCAAACCAGCGGCCACATAGATTTGCTCTTGTACGATGTCAACACCGGTGATGATTTCGGTAATCGGGTGTTCCACTTGCACGCGCGTGTTCATCTCGATAAAGAAGAATTCGCCGTTTTCATACAAGAATTCAAACGTACCGGCACCGCGGTAATTGATGCGTTTACAGGCCGCAACACACGCTTCACCAATGGCTTTGCGTTCTGCATCGGTAATACCCGGAGCCGGTGCTTCTTCGATGACTTTTTGGTGGCGGCGTTGCATAGAGCAATCGCGCTCAGCCAAGTAAATGGCATTGCCGTGTTCATCGGCCAAGACTTGCACTTCGACGTGACGCGGTTTTTGCAAATAGCGTTCCATGTACACGGTAGAGTTGCCAAAGGCAGAACCGGCTTCGGTTTTGGTCATTTCCACCGACAAAATCAAGTCTTCTTCGCGTTCAACCACGCGCATGCCACGACCACCACCGCCGCCTGCGGCTTTGATGATGACAGGGTAACCGACTTCGCGGCCGATTTTAATCATTTGTGCGGGGTCGTCTGGCAAAGCGCCGTCTGAACCGGGTACGCACGGTACGCCTGCGGCTTTCATCGCGTCTTTGGCGGCCACTTTGTCACCCATGGTACGGATGGTGTCGCCACGCGGGCCGATGAAGACAAAACCAGATTGCTCAACACGGTCGGCGAAATCGGCGTTTTCAGACAAGAAGCCGTAACCGGGGTGGATGGCTTCGGCGCCAGTGACTTCGGCAGCGGCGATGATGGCAGGAATGTTTAAATAGCTTTGTGCAGATTGGGCAGGGCCGATGCACACAGATTCATCTGCCATTTTGACGTAAATGGCTTCACGGTCGGCTTCGGAATGCACAGCCACGGTTTCTATGCCCAATTCACGGCAGGCACGCAATACGCGTAACGCAATTTCACCGCGATTGGCGATCAGAATTTTTTTGAACATGGTCTTAGGCCTTGAATGTAGAGACGCCCTAAGGCGTCCTGTAAAGAATGTGGGGAATATTACTCGATGATGAACAGCGGCTCGCCGTATTCAACTGGCTGACCATCTGTAATCAAGATTTTTTTCACCACACCCGCACGGTCGGCTTCGATTTCATTCATCAATTTCATCGCTTCGATGATGCACAAGGTGTCGCCCACTTTAACGGTTTGACCTTCTTCAACGAAAGCTGCTGAAGTCGGGCTGGCTGAGCGATAGAAAGTACCTACCATAGGCGATTTCAAGGCATTGGCAGCAGACACCACCGGAGCGGCTGCTGCTTCAGCAGTGGCCACGGCCGCAACAGGGGCGGCGGCAGCAGGAGCAGCATAAGCAGGAGCAGGCGCTGCATAAGTAGCGGCAGGGGCAGCATAAGTGCGGGTAACGCGCACTTTGTCTTCGCCTTCGGTTACTTCGATTTCAGCAATACCTGATTCTTCAACCAAGTCGATTAATTTTTTAAGTTTACGTAAATCCATGGAAGGTTCCTTTTTATGCTTTCAATGTGGTGATGGCGTATTGCATGGCGAGGTAATAGCTGTGTACCCCCAAGCCGCAAATCACGCCTTTGGCCACATCGGATAAATACGAGTGATGACGAAACGGTTCGCGTGCATGAACATTGGATAAGTGAATTTCTAAGAAAGGTATGGCGACACCGGTTAACGCATCGCGCAAGGCCACGCTTTGGTGGGTAAACGCACCTGGATTGATTAGGATCATGCGCGTACCATCCAAGCGCGCAGCATGGATGCGGTCGAGCAACACGTATTCGGCGTTGCTTTGCAATGTGTCTATGCTGAGATGGGCTGAGTGTGCCATGTCGGTTAATTTGGCATTGATGTCTGCCAAGGTGGTGGCACCATAGATTTCTGGTTCGCGGCTACCCAACAAATTCAGGTTAGGGCCGTGCAAGACCAATAAGTCGCTCATACACTGGTTTCGAGATAGTAATGTCGTTATTTTTACGCAATTTCGGCTAACAGTCCAGTACTGCAGATAAAAGGAATGCTGTTTTGTGCGATTGAAGTAAAGACACCAAGGTTATAAAGATGCGCATTGTACTGTTTTGTCGGCACCAGTGCCATGAATTATTCGAGTGTTGCTACAGTTTTACAGGCCGCTATTTTGGCTGCAAAAGCGTATAATGCGCCCTTTGTTGTTTTAAAGCAGTGACCATGCACATTAATGATTTTGATTTTGAACTCCCAGAAAGCCTGATAGCACAGCATCCTCCCGAGGTTCGTGGCAGCAGCCGCCTCTTGGCAGCGTGGCAACAACAGGCATTACAAGATTTGCATTTTGCTGACATAAGTCAATTTTTTGAGGCCGGTGACGTGTTGGTGATGAATGACACCAAAGTCATCAAAGCACGTTTGTTTGGTCAAAAACAAAGTGGCGGCAAAATTGAGGTATTGGTTGAGCGCGTCATCAACGACCACGAAGTGTGGGCACACATCCGTTCTTCCAAATCACCGAAACAAAATGCGGTATTGTTGTTTGGCGACGAGCAAGCCATCATGCGCGAGCGCAAAGGCGAGCTGTTTGTGCTCGATTTCCCCGGTGACAAAACCGTGTGGGAGGTATTGGAAGAACAAGGCCACATGCCGTTGCCACCTTATATTGAACGCGCCGATGATGCCGACGACGATGAGCGTTACCAAACTGTCTATGCTGCTCACGACGGCGCCGTGGCCGCACCGACTGCCGGTTTGCACTTTACGCCTGAATTGATGCAAGCCTTGCAAGACAAGGGCGTGAGCATCCATTATGTGACTTTACACGTCGGTGCGGGCACGTTTCAGCCGGTGCGCGTCGACAATATCGCAGACCACCACATGCATTCTGAGCGTTTTTGGGTGGCACAAAGCGTGGTCGATGCCATCAATACCGCCCATGCGGCTGGTAAAAAAGTGTGGGGCGTGGGCACCACCAGCATGCGCGCCTTGGAGTCTGCGGCATTGTCAGGTGAATTACAGGCCGGCTCAGGTGATACCGACATCTTCATTACCCCCGGTTTTGAATTCAAGGTGATAGACCGCTTGATTACCAATTTCCATTTGCCCAAATCGACATTGATGATGTTGGTGTCGGCGTTTCACGGCTATGATGAAATCATGGCTTTGTACCAACACGCGATTGCGCACCAATACCGCTTCTTCAGCTATGGCGATGCGATGGTGTTAACGCGCAAAGCATAAGTTAATTTCTTAAAGGCATGAGCATGACGCAAATTCCCGTAGCCATCCGTTTGGACAAATCCAAAACCGTGTTGCATTTGGATTATGAACAAGCGCAGTTTTCCTTAAATGCCGAATACTTGCGCGTATACTCGCCCAGCGCCGAAGTGCGCGGCCACGGTGTGGGCCAAGAAGTGTTGCAAGTGGGCAAACGCGCCGTGCGCATCATCGGCGTCGAAGCCGTCGGCAATTACGCCTTGAAACTGGTGTTCAGCGATGGCCACGATTCGGGTTTGTACGATTGGGCGTATTTACATGAATTGGCGCAAACCGAAGCCGATAAATGGCAGCAATATTTGCAAAGATTGACCGCAGCCGGCGCATCTCGTGACGCATAATGCCTCTGAGTAGGTTACAATCAGGCTTTCAGGCCGCATTGGAAGAAGCAAAAACATGACAGACAAACAAACCCATTTCGGATTCAAAACCGTAGACGAAACAGAAAAAGCCGGCAAAGTGGCGGAGGTATTTCATTCGGTTGCGGGGAAATACGACATCATGAACGACGTGATGTCGGGCGGCCTGCACCGTGTTTGGAAACATTTCACCATCAATACCGCGCGTTTGCACAAAGGTGAAAAAGTATTGGACATCGCCGGCGGTACGGGCGATTTGTCACGCGGTTGGAAAAAGCGCGTTGGCGACAAAGGCGAAGTGTGGCTCACCGACATCAATTCTTCGATGTTGACCGTTGGCCGCGACCGCTTGTTGAACGAAGGCACGGTGTTGCCGGTGGCTTTGTGCGATGCCGAAAAATTGCCTTTCCCAGACAATTACTTCAACTTGGTATCGGTGGCGTTTGGCCTCAGAAACATGACCCACAAAGACCAAGCCTTGAAAGAAATGTACCGCGTGTTAAAACCGGGTGGCCAATTGTTGGTATTGGAGTTCTCCAAAGTGGCCAAACCGTTGGCACCGGTCTACGATTTTTACTCGTTCAAATTCTTGCCGACTTTCGGTAAAGTCATCGCCAAAGATGCCGATTCTTACCAATATTTGGCCGAATCCATCCGCATGCACCCCGACCAAGAAACCTTGCAACAAATGATGTACGACGCGGGTTTCGACTTGGTGGACTACCACAATTTGACAGCCGGCGTGGTGGCCTTGCACAAAGGCACCAAGCTGTAAGTTGAGGCTGAAAAGCGCAAAACCGCTCTTGTTGAGGCAAGGGCGGTTTTTTTATGGGCGTTTGGATAGCGCGGTGTGTGGGGTGATGTTGCATATAGATTAGCAGTATCAATGCTTAAGCGGCCTGTAAACCCAAATCATCAGGTTTACAGGCCGCTTTAAGAACATCATTGCATTTAAGATATTGTGGTTGAATTGCCGTGTGGTTTAAGGCAATTCGCCACTTTGGCGTTTGGCTTTAAAGTCTTTGGTTTCTTTGATGATGACACCCAACAAGGCCAATAATGCAATCAGGTTAGGAATGGCCATCAAACCGTTGAAGGTGTCCGCTGCTGCCCATACCAAATCCAGACTGGCGACGGTGCCTAACATCACCGTTGCCACATAAATCACGCGGTAGGCGGTGATGCTTTTGTCGCCAAACAGGTAGGTGGCACATTTTTCGCCATAATAACACCAACCCAAAATGGTAGAATAGGCGAAGAAAATCAAGCCAAAAGTGACGATCCAGCCACCTGGGCCAGGCAGCAATTTGTTAAACGTGTGGGTGGTCAAAGCCGCACCGGTTTCACCGTCCATGTACATATTGCCCATCACCAACACGATGCCGGTAATGCTGCACACCACGATGGTGTCTAAGAAGGTACCAGTCATCGACACCAAGGCTTGACGCACTGGATGATCGGTTTTGGCCGCGGCTGCCGCAATTGGCGCCGAACCCATCCCCGCTTCATTGGAAAACACCCCACGGGCCACGCCGTAGCGGATGACTGTGCCCAAGGCACCGCCTGCCACTGCATTGCCGGTGAAGGCATCCGAGAAAATCAATTGTAAGGCAGGGAATAAGGCATCCAAATTCAACAAGATGATGATGAGGCCGCCCAGTACATAAAATACCGCCATAAAAGGCACGATGACAGACGACACTTTGGAGATGCTTTTAATGCCCCCCAAAATCACCACGGCGGTGAACGCGGTCAAGACCACACCGGTAATCCAGCCCTCGATGCCAAAAGAGGCATGAATCGATTGGGCAACCGAGTTAGATTGCACCGAGCTGCCGATGCCAAACGAGGCAATGGTGGCAAAACCTGCGAACAAGATTGCCAACCATTTTTGCTTCATGCCACGTTCTATGTAATACATCGGGCCGCCAGACATTTCGCCTTTGCTGTTTTGCACCCGGTATTTTACCGCCAACACGCCTTCACCGTATTTGGTGGCCATACCAAAAATGGCGGTGATCCACATCCAAAACACCGCACCGGGTCCGCCAACCACCACCGCCGTGGCCACGCCGGCAATGTTACCGGTGCCTATGGTGGCAGACAGTGCCGTCATCAATGCGCCAAAGTGGGAAATATCGCCTTCTTGGGTATCGCCGTCGCCTTTCTTTTGCGGGGTGAAGGCTTGCTTCAATGCAAACGGCAATAATGTGAACTGTATGCCCATCAAACGGATGGTCAAATACACGCCCGTACCGACCAATAAAACCAGCATATACGGACCCCAAACCCAGCCGCCTAAGGTGTCAAACAGGTTTTTCAAGCTCTCCATAGGTTTCTCCTTGTTACAGTAATTATGATATTTGGATTTTGTGTAACGATTTGAATCTAGCATGTCTTGTCAAAATCACAAAAAAGCGCTGTTTAATTTCGGTGAAAACTGCATAGAAATTGGTTAATTTTCGGGCAATTTTCAAGATGATTTCGTATGTTCAGTCAATTTACATTCAAATAACCCATGCTTTATGGGTTTAACTGACAAAAAAAGCCGAAATTTGACACAAACGTTTTATCTGGCTGTGCGCTATTGCGCACGCTTAACTCCATTCAGCCGTGCTTGGGCTTAAGTCGCATCGGGAGCATGAGAACGGTATGGCAACTGGGAGGTTTAAGGGCAATGCGGACAACCGGCACAGCTGATGGAAGTCACCATAAAAGCGGGGCATGCTGTGGCGGTTGAGAAGGACGCCATGCATCCAAGTACGGCGATTTGAGGGCAGGTAGGCAGTGGCGTATTAATTGAAGTGCAGCAGCCACTGCAATGGTGCGGTGGCTGCCAAATGTGTTTAAGGGTGAGAAGGGTGCAGCTGCTGTGACAATTGCTGCTCAAAATCGCGTTGACCGGCGGCGACATAGGTTTGCAAGCCCGTTCTGTCTATGAAGGCGTGTTTGTCACCGGCTTTGAGTTTGGCCAATTTGGCCTTCATTTGAAAGCGGTCGGCTTTGTTGGCCAAGAAGATATCGGCCTGTAAGCCATTTAAAGTGGCAAAGGTGTGGCGCATGTCGCTGACGATGTTCGGGTAGTTTTTGTTGTTTAACAGCGAATAACCGCCGGTGAACAAACTGTCGGCATACACCACTTTTTGTTTGTGCCACAGACTGCCGACTTCGGTACTCCATGAGGTGGCGCCGGGCAGATGACCGGGGGTGAGGTGGGCGGTAAAACGCAGCTTGCCCAAACGGATTGCATCGCCATCGCCGACGATGATGTCGGCCTGTACCGGTGGAAAGCGCAATTGGTCTCCCAAGGCAAAGTCTTCGGCCGCACCGTTGGCCAACATTTCGGCATTGGCGGCGCTGGCCACCAGTTTCGCGCCGCTCCATGCTTTGAGTTGGGCAAAACCGCCGGCTTGGTCTAAGCGCGCATGGCTGTTGAGCAGGTATTTCACCTCGCTGATTTCAAAACCGAGTTTGGCGATATTGGCCTTGATTTGCGGCGCTGAGGCATCTATGCCGCTGTCGATGAGCACCAAGCCTTTGCCGGTATCGAACAAAATCGAGCTTAAATTGTCGGTGCCCACGTAATACACCTGTGGGTAAATTTCAAACGGTTCAATTGGCGCGTTCCAGCCTTGAAACAAACTCATCGGTGGGGCGGCGATTAAGGCTTGGTCTGGGTGCAAGGCGGCGTGGCTTGCAGGTAAGCACAGTGCGAGCACGGCGCTGAATAATATGTTGTGTGGTTTCATCATGGTCTGTCTGTGTGTTGTCATAGGCGCGCAAAGAGCGACTATGGTGGGTTTAAAACGCGTATTTGCCTGACTGTGCTGCGGCATGAAACCCGTGCAGGCTGGCAATCGGCGCGTATTTTAGTGGGAAGCTTTCGACTTGAACAGTGTGGCTGGCGACATCTCAGTTATGAGTAGGGAATGGCAGTGCAATTTGATGAAGGCACAGTTTGATCAATACACACAGCAATGCGGCCTGTAAACGGGATAAAGTTTACAGGCCGCATTGCTGATGACTAAGCTGCATGGGTGTAGGTATTGTCTTAGAGATTAGCCAGCGCTGGCCACATTCACCATCCACGGGATGGCATAGCGGTCGGTGACCATACCGAAACCTTCAGACCAAAACGTGGCCGCAAACGGCATGGTGACATTGCCACCTTCTGCCAAGGCTGCAAACACGCGCAGGCCTTCGTCGGCGCTGTCCACACCGATGGAGATCCACAATCCTTGTGGCTTTTGGTAGCCACCGCCACAGGCTTGTGCATCTATGCCGGGCAAGATGGGCATGGTGTCTGAGGCCATGATGTTATTGCTGCCAAACTGCAGATGCGCATGCATGATGCGGTTTTTGGCGGTATCGGGTAGCGGTGGCATGTTGGGGTCGGCGGGCATTTCACCAAACGTCGATTGGTACACGATGTGGCCTTGAAACACTTGCGCGTAAAATGCCATCGCTTCGGCACACTGGCCATCGAAACTCAAATACGGGGTAATGTTCATGCGGAAAACCTCACGGTAGTAATGAATCAGCTAAACGGATGCGGCCTGTAACAAGTCGATAAGGTGTCAAAGCAACTTACAGGCCGCATAGGCTTGGTTTGGAACTGGCTGTGGTAATGCCATAAAAAAAGACATCTGTCGTACTGGGCAGATGTCTTTGGTGTGCAGATGGTCTGAAAAGTTGCGGCCGCTTTAACGCGGCGCTGGTGCGTAGCCTTCGTCGGCAGGGAAAGCATCTAAACCATCATTGCCACGGCTGACGGGCCGCTTGCGCTGATTAGGGTCGTACAATTCGTAAATGGCGGTGCCGATGATGCCAGTATTGTTAATCGAGCCACTGGGCGTGTTGGCGGCATAAGCATCGCTTGGTTTACTGAAGATGAATGAGGCGACGGCGCTGTTGCTTTTGCGAAAGCCCTCTATCACCAAGCGCTGTTTCGGGCGCAACACATAGCCGTTGTTATAGCGCGAGGCGCGGCTGCCGTTTAACACGTCCAAACCGTCGACACTGGCAACGATTTCATAGGTGTTGTTGCTGTTGTTGCGGTAGACCAAGCGATAGGCTTGACCCGCTTCGCCTTTCAAATAGTATTGGCTGCCATCGCGGTACAGCGGCAGGCCACGGCCGCGGTCGCTTTCAACGCTGAGCTCCACTTTGCCGGCGGCCAAAGACATGCTGTTGATGCTGCGGCCGCCATAGGATTTGTCGGCATAACGCAAGCTGGCTTCGGCAATCGGCGCAGAACTGACGCGGCGCAGGTCGACGCTGCTCACATGCGAAGTCACATCGTCGCCCCATTGCGTGCCCAAGCGTTCTGATGCGGCGGCGGTTTGGCTGCGTGCGCTGCTGTCGGCGCGGCTGCTGCTCATCTCCTCGCTGACATTGGTTTTGCTGTCGCGCATGACGGGAGTGGAACAAGCGCTGATGAGGCCGAGTAAGGCAAGATAGAGGTAGTAACGGTAAGACCACATGGCGTGCTCCTTAGGCTGAGTCGTATGACAGTCGGTTTGAGGTTTGGTGCAAGCAGTCTAGCAAACAACCCATCAGTTTGCATACGCGGCCATGAAAAAACCGCCTGATTTCTCAGGCGGTTGCATTTTGTGACCTTACAGGCCGCTTATTCTGCTGCTGGCTCTTTGGCTTCTGCCTCAGGTTTTTCCAACAAAGCTTTGATAGACAAACGCACGCGACCGCGGTCGTCCACTTCCAAGGCTTTCACGTTCACGGTTTGACCCACTTGCAAGTAGTCAGACACGTTTTTCACGCGTTCGTGCGCGATTTGGCTGATGTGTACCAAGCCGTCTTTGCCAGGCATCACAGACACGATGGCGCCAACATTGTTGTCCAAGATTTTCAATACGGTACCAGCGTAGGTTTTGCCCACTTCCACTTCCGCAGTGATTTCTTCGATGCGTTTTTTCGCGGCTTCGCCGGCTTCGGCCGTGGTTGCAGCGATGACAACAGTACCGTCGTCTTCAATGTTGATTTCGGTGCCGGTTTCTTTGATGATGCCACGGATGGTTTCACCACCTTTGCCAATCACATCGCGGATTTTGTCTTGGTTGATTTTCAAGGTGTACAAACGCGGTGCGTGTGTAGACATCTCTTGAGGACCTTCAACCGCTTCTTTCATCAAGCCCAAGATGTGCGCGCGGCCTTCTTTGGCTTGTTCCAAAGCGATGTGCATGATTTCTTTGGTAATGCCTTGGATTTTGATGTCCATTTGCAAAGCAGTGACACCGTTTTCGGTACCGGCCACTTTAAAGTCCATGTCGCCCAAGTGGTCTTCGTCGCCCAAGATGTCGGTCAAGACCGCAAATTTAGAGCCTTCCAAAATCAAGCCCATGGCGATACCAGCCACGTGTGCTTTCAAAGGCACGCCTGCAGACAACAATGACAGGCAACCACCACACACAGAAGCCATAGAAGATGAACCGTTAGATTCGGTGATTTCAGACACCACGCGCATGGTGTAGTTGAAATCTTCTTGTGCTGGCAATACGGCAATCAACGCACGTTTGGCCAAACGACCGTGACCGATTTCGCGGCGTTTCGGAATACCCACACGGCCCACTTCACCAGTAGAGTACGGAGGGAAGTTGTAATGCATGATGAAGCGGTCGGTGTATTCGCCGCTCAAAGCATCAATGATTTGCTCATCGCGTTGCGTGCCCAAAGTGGCAGTGGCCAAGGCTTGGGTTTCACCGCGGGTGAACAAAGCCGAACCGTGGGTGCGTGGCAACACATTGGTTTGGATGTCGATAGGACGCACGGTGCGGGTATCGCGACCGTCGATGCGAGGTTGACCATCCAAGATTTGACCGCGCACGATTTCGGCTTCCAAATGTTTGAAGATGGTGCGAATTTCGTTCACTTCCAAAGTGGCGGTTTCTTCAGTAATCAAAGCCGCTTCAACCACTGCCCAAGCTTCGTTCAATTTGGCCGTGCGTTCTTGTTTAGAACGGATTTTGAAGGCTTCAGCGATTTGCACGCCAGCCAAACCAGTGACTTTGGCTTTCAATTCCACATTTTCTACTGGCGCAGTCCATTCCCATACCGCTGGGTTCACTTCGTCAGCCAATTCGTTGATGGCAGTAATCACGGTTTGCATTTGGTCGTGACCATAAACCACCGCGCCCAACATCACCGCTTCAGACAATTCTTTGGCTTCAGATTCCACCATCAATACGGCTTTAGATGTACCGGCTACTACCAAGTCCAATTGGCTTTCGGTCAATTGGGTTTTGGTAGGGTTCAACACGTAATCGCCATTCACATAACCGACGCGAGCCGCGCCGATAGGGCCAGCAAAAGGCACACCGCTCAATACCAAAGCAGCAGAAGCACCAATCATGGCAGGGATGTCAGAATCGATTTCAGGGTCTACAGACACCACCATCGCGATGATTTGGATGTCGTTGTAGAAGCCTTCTGGGAATAAAGGACGAATTGGACGGTCGATCAAACGGCTGGTCAAAATTTCTTTTTCAGATTGTTTGCCTTCGCGTTTGAAGAAGCCACCAGGGATTTTACCGGCCGCATACGTGCGTTCAAAGTAATCCACAGTCAATGGGAAGAAGTCTTGGCCTTCTTTGATTTTGCTGGCCGCAACCACAGACACCAATACCACGGTGTCGCCCATGGCAACTTTCACCGCTGCAGTGGCTTGGCGTGCGATTTCGCCGGTTTCAATGGTCACGGTTTGGTTGCCGTATTGGAAAGATTTAACGTGTTTGTTAAACATGAACTTCCTTTAAGAGATTTGGATACCGACCTGAATCACTAATGATGCACACACAGCAAAATACCAATGTGCATGGTTAGTTATTCAGAATCGCATCCCAGATTAATAAAAAACCATTCTAGATAGAACAAAGTCGCAGCGTCTGCTGCGACTTTAAGGTAAAGCTTAACTTATTTACGCAAGCCCAAACGGGTAATCACGTCGCGGTAAGTTACCGCGTCAGTACGGCGCAAGTAGCTTAACAAGCGACGACGTTGGCTAACCATTTTCAACAAACCACGACGGCTGTGGTGGTCTTTCAAGTTGGCTTTGAAGTGAGGAGTCAAATCATTGATACGGAAAGTCAACAAAGCAATTTGTACTTCGCTTGAACCAGTATCGCCTTCTTTGCGTTGGAAATCTTTAACGATTTGTGCTTTTTGTTCTACGGTTAATGCCATTTGTAATGCTCCAAAATATAAAATGGGTATTCAAACCCGACAAGACAGCAGAGCCGAGACCCTTACTACCTCCGAATACGTGTTTAATTCGTGCTCATCAAGCGCAAGGCTTTTAAACGTTGTTCAGGCAAGGCTTCCACCAAACCGATAAACGTCTGCTGCACGTCATACACCCGTAAGGCCGCCATTATTCCATAATTCACGGAAGTTTGCACCTGTTGCCCATACCTTAAACGAACAATTTCCGCGTCTGCCAGTGTAATCGCAGGTAAATGTGCCACTAAAGCCTCACATGGCAGCAATAAGCCATCACGTCCGTCCAATTCCAGCGCTTCCAAGGCCTCAATAGTGTGGCTGTGGGCGATGCTGAAACCGGCGGTGGCGGTGCGGCGCAAATCGGTCAAATGCGCCAAAGTGCCAGCCTCGCGGGCGATGTCTTCGGCCAAGGTGCGAATGTAAGTGCCTTTGGAACACGAAACCGCGATTTGCGCGGTTTGTGCGGCCTCGTCAAATGCCAACACTGCTATGCTGAAAATGGTGATGGTGCGGCGTTTGCGCTCGATATTGATGCCTTGCCGCGCGTACTCATACAAAGCCTTGCCATTGTGTTTTAAAGCCGAAAACATCGGTGGCATTTGCTCATACGTGCGCGTGAACGCCACACAAGCGGCCTGAAACTGTGCCGCATTGATGCGCGCATCGGTGCGTGACGATTCCTCGCCTTCAACGTCGCCAGTGGTGGTTTCTACGCCCAATTGCAAATCGGCAATATAAGCCTTGTCGGAGTCGAGCAAGTATTGCGCGTATTTGGTCGCTTCGCCAAAACACACCGGCAATAAGCCTGTGGCCAAGGGATCTAAAATGCCGGTATGGCCACCTTTTTCGGCTTGAAACAGGCGTTTGCTGATTTGTAAGGCGATGTTGCTGGATTTGCCTTTGGGTTTGTCCAAAAGCAACACACCGCTGATGCGGCGTTTGGGAAGTTTGGCTGAGGTCATGCAGGTGTTAACAGTGTCTAGAATGGGGCAGAGTTTACCACCGAATGCAAGCACTCCCAAGCACATTGCGTTGGGTGAGTTTACAGGCCGCTAAGATGGGCGTGCAGATGAAGGCGGCCGAGCGTGGCTAAGCTGTTGGCTGCTTATGGACAGGTGGCTCAATCCTGTCTGCATCAGTGATGTTGGTGATGGCGTGTGCAGATGTCGTACTTATATGGGTCAATGAAACAACACGGATGGACTCAATGATGTGGAAAACAAAATACAAAAAACCAGTCAAGACATGGATGCTCGCTTTGATGATGTGTATGCTGCTGGGCGGTCAAGCTCAAGCCACGGTGTGTGAATCGGCCAGTTTGCACGAGCGCGTCAGTGCCGCCGATACGGTGATGTTGGTGCAGATTACCAAGGTCACGCCCATCGGTGCTAAAGCCGCCGACAATACGCAGGTGTATCAAAATGACTTTCGGGTGCTATGGCAGTATAAAGGCGATGCGAGCAGTGTGCCCTATGTGCAAACCCATAAGTTAGAAGGGCCACTGCGGACGTTTGATGATTTCAGTTTTTCACTGGCAGTGGGCAGCCAAGTGTTGCTGATGGCCCAGCAAGGCCAAATTCCAAACATGAATGCTTGTGCTGGCGCATCGCAGCTGTGGTCTACGCTGACATGGGATGAAAAAGGCTATTTGTGGCTGTACGAACACCGCTGGGGTGTGTGGGCAGTGCTGGCCTTGTCGCTATTGGCTTTGGCCAAAAAGTGGCGTGAATGGCGTTTGCATCATAAAGCTCAATCATAAACAGCTGAATCATGTACAAATCAGTCATAAACAGCGTTTACAGGCCGCTTAAGAACAGAAAAAGCGGCCTGTAAACTTGGTCATCATGTAGTCTTGCATTATCTTGCTATCAATCGATACAGGCTGGGCTGTAAGCAAAATTGGCCATTTCTATGCTGTAGTCTTGTAAACAAGGCATCTGTTTTAAGAAGGCCACATCACGGTCGGCGAGTTTGCCGCCGGATTCTATGGTCAATTCCCGCAGTTCGTTTAAGGCTTGCAATGGTTTTAAGCTCTCTAGCGCGCCCATGCGGCTGAGCCACAGGTGTTGCAGCTTGGGCAGCTGTGCCAAAGTCGGCAATAACTGCAGCGTGTTTTTGCAATGGTGCAACTCGATTTCTTGTAAGGCTGGCAGTTGTGGCAGCCATGAGAGGTCGGTGAGGCTGGGGATGTCGCTTAAATACAGTGCTTCTAGCGCGCTAAAGCCGCTTAAGCTGTGCCAAGCACAAGGCTTGCTGCGCGTAATTGATAAAGTCCGCAAGCTGGAATTGGCGGGAAAGATGAAATCGGCTTGATTGAAGTTGTCGACAAACAAGGTGTGCAGCAGCGGATGCGCAAACAGGTGTTCAAAATGGCGGTTATACGGCACGAATAGCGTTTGCAAGCGCGAGAACTGCCGCCAATCCAGTGCTTGCTTGCCCAGAAAACGACAGTGTTTGAATTCCAAACGCCGACTCGCTTGCAACACCGCGATGGCTTGATTGTTGGCAAAATCCACATGTGCCACATGCACGGTATCGGCTTTGGCAAAAACACTTTCGTATTCAGGCTGCGTCCAAAGCGACACCTCGCACAGCTGCCCATCCAAGATGAAGTTGTGGCAGTCATGCTCATGCACAAAATCAAGCAAGGCCGCGGCAGCATCAGCTCGCTCCAACACCACAAATCGCTCGGGACGCTGTGCATCGGTACTGCCTACATACATGGGCGGCTTTCTGTGCTGGGAGGGATTTAGCAGATGAAATCATGTTTGTCTGATTGTTAAAACAATGACAAACAGTGGCATTGCTAATTTGTGTACAATTTTCATGTCTTACACCACAGAGGTACCTTAAAGAGACTACTACGGAGTTATAAAATTTGTTGCACGTTATTTTTTAGGTTTCCGCCATGTGGACTTAGAACCTTTTTTATCTGGGTTGGGTTCGAGTAAATTTCTTTTTTTCAATCGTAAAAAAACATTTTTCATTGTATTTTCACTTTTTATACCTGTGATACCTCTTGCTATTGAATTTGTAATTTCTTCATTTTTTGATAAATATTCTAGTACAATTTCTTCAGGTGAACCGAGCATTTCATGCTTAATAATAACAAGTACAGAGTTATCTTTTTCCGTAATTATAGGAGCTTTAAGCCGTAATTGTTCCATTGCTCTAAATGCAGTATTTAATCCTTCACCAACGTCTTTATTTGGAGGACTAGGGAATTTATTAATTAATCTGACTAAGGTAGGGTTTCTTGCAGATTGGGTATCAAGGATATTTGAAACAGTTACATGTCCTGGCAACTTTCCTGGGCTTTCAATTTCAACTCGATTATCAAATATTCTAATTTGAACATCTTGTGCGATACTATAATCTCGGTGTAGAACAGCATTAGTGATAACCTCATGCAATGCTTCTTCTGGATATGCAATAGATTCTAGTTCTTTTTCTCCCAGTTTTTTTATGCCTTGTATTATGCTTTTAGTTTTCTCCACTGAATTATAAATTAAATTATATATATCGGCTTCCACAGTTAATGGGTCGCTGTCTAAAAACTCTCGACCAATGTCATCTGATGAAGTCTTATACCGCATAATTTTTACACTTGACCTTTTGGGTAAATAAATAGGTGGTTCATCGGTAAATAGTAATATTCCGGCAACTTTACATTTTTCATCCCTAATAATATCCTGATTTAATAGATATTTTCTTGGTTCAGAATGTGGTATTACATTATGTATAAACTTATTAATTGAATTGCTTTGTTCAATTAATCGAATATTGATATCAACCCATTCATTTTCAAATGAAACAATTCCTTTATCTAGCTTTAATTTAGCAAGCTCTTCATCGGTAGATATCTTTATTTTTCCAGCGTTGGAACGTATAAAAACTTCACCTGAAGAGGATTTAACAATGTCTTTAACTTTGCTGACAGTAATGTGCAAGATATAGCCTTGATAATTATTATTTGCTAAAAACTCAAATTTCAAATGATTACCAAAAGAATGTGCTTTTTGTAGAACATGAATTATTTCATTTGCCTGTTCTCTAGTAGTGAATCCATCCCAATTATTTAAGCTTTGGCTTTGATTTTCTTTTATCCCAATATATAAATCACCACCAGCTGCATTTGCAAAAGCAGAAACAGTTTCAGAAAGCTTACTGGGCTTAATCTCCTTTGCTTTTACATCATTGAGATAGTTTTCTTCCAAATTAAGCAAGCTTAAAGCTTGAGAGTCAGAGATTTCAAAAATATGCATATAAAACTTACCCTATAATGTTTTCAGTATCTTTATTGAAAGAGTTGTATATAGCGAATTTTATGTCAATTTAATGAAATATAATAACTTTATAAATAAAAAAATTTGCCCAATGTTATATATGCGGTTAAAACATTGTAGACTAAGAATATTACTCCATACATGCAACTTTATATTTTGAAATATATAGTAAGTTAGGGAGCTTAGTTAGATTTTGATTAGGATAGATATTTACAGGCCGCTTAGAAAGTATCTAAGCGGCCTGTAAATATTTAAAACTCAGTTTAAAGCATGCTGATGAGCAGCATGTGATTAATCTTGTACCGGTTTTTCGCTATTGGCTTGGTCGATGAGGCTGGAGATGTTCATGCCGCGCTCGATGGATTCGTCGTATTCAAAATGCAATTCTGGGGTTTTGAACACTTTGATGCGTTTGGCCAATTCCGAACGCAAATGGCCTTTGGCATTGTCCAAGGCTTCGGCGGTGACTTCGCGGGTTTTCTCGTCCATCACGGTATACCACACGGTGGCGTGGCTGTAGTCGCGCGTGAGCTCGACTTCGGTGATGGTGATGAAACCAGCGCGCGGGTCTTTCAAGCCGGTACGGGTCAATTCGGCCAAGTCGCGCATGATTTGTTCTTGCACGCGGTCTTGACGGGCATAGCCTCGCTGTTGTTTTTTCATGTTGTGTTTCCTAATATAAAAGCTGTCCAGAGGCCTAAGCGTCCAGACAGCTTATGTTTACAGGCCGCTTAAATGCTTACAAGCTGCGTGCGACTTCAACAATCTCGAAGAATTCCAAGGTATCGCCTTCGACGATTTCATTATAGCCTTTGAGCATCAAACCACATTCGTAACCTTGTTTCACTTCTTTCACGTCGTCTTTGAAGCGTTTCAACGAGTCGAGTGGGCCAGTGTGGATGACCACGTGGTTGCGAATCAAGCGGGCAGAAGCGTCGCGTTTCACCACGCCATCGGTCACCATACAGCCAGCAATATTGCCGACTTTGGACACCGTGATGACTTGACGAATCTCGGCAGTACCGATGACTTGTTCTTTCTTCTCTGGTGCCAACATGCCGCTCATCGCTGCTTTCACATCGTCGATGGCATCGTAAATGATGTTGTAGTAACGCAAATCAATGCCTTCAGACTCGGCCAATTTGCGTGCTGCAGCATCGGCGCGGGTGTTAAAGCCAATGATGGTGGCGTTAGAAGCAATCGCCAAGTTCACATCAGATTCGTTAATGCCACCTACGCCACTGTGCAACACATCCACTTGCACTTCGTCGGTAGACAATTTGCGCAAGCTGCCAGCCAAGGCTTCGTAAGAACCTTGTACGTCGGCTTTGATGATGACAGACAAGCGTTGTACTTCGCCTTCGCCCATATTGGCAAACAGGTTTTCCAATTTGGCCGCTTGTTGTTTGGCCAAGCGCACGTCGCGGTATTTGCCTTGACGGAACAAGGCGATTTCACGCGCTTTTTTCTCATCGGCCAACACAATCGCGTCTTCACCAGCGTTAGGCACATCCGACAAGCCCAAGATTTCCACTGGAATTGATGGACCAGCTTCGTTAATGGTTTTGCCATCTTCGTCGGTCATGGCACGGATTTTACCGAACACAGAACCGGCAAGCAGCATGTCGCCTTTGCGCAAAGTACCTGATTGCACCAATAAGGTTGCCACCGCACCACGGCCTTTGTCCAAGCGCGCTTCCACGATGATGCCTTTGGCAGGTGCGTCAACCGGCGCAGTCAATTCCAATACTTCGGCTTCAAGCAATACCGCTTCGAGCAAACCGTCGATGTTGATGCCTTTTTTGGCAGAAATGTCGACAAACTGAGTGTCACCGCCCCAAGCATCTGGGTTCACACCGTGGATGCTCAATTCTTGGCGAATTTTCTCAGGGTTGGCCGCTTCTTTATCGATCTTGTTCACCGCCACCACCATAGGCACACCAGCCGCTTTGGCATGGTTAATCGCTTCGATGGTTTGTGGCATCACGCCGTCGTCGGCTGCCACCACCAAAATCACGATGTCGGTGGCTTTGGCACCACGGGCACGCATGGCGGTAAACGCCTCGTGACCTGGGGTGTCTAAGAAGGTCACCATACCGCGAGCGGTTTTCACATGGTAGGCACCGATGTGTTGGGTAATGCCGCCGGCTTCGCCGTCCACCACTTTGGCTTTACGAATCGAGTCGAGCAAAGAGGTTTTACCATGGTCAACGTGACCCATTACCGTCACCACAGGGGCGCGAGGCAAGGCTTCGGCTTCTGAGGCATGTGAGGTTTCGCCGTCCATCAAGAATGCATCTGGATCATCTGGCTCGGCTGCTTTGGCAATGTGACCCAATTCTTCCACCACGATAATGGCGGTTTCTTGGTCCAACACTTGGTTAATGGTAACCATAGAGCCCATTTTCATTAAGGCTTTGATCACTTCAACGGCTTTGATGGCCATTTTGTGTGCCAATTCGGCCACGGTAATGGTTTCAGGCACCAAGACTTCGTGTACCACAGGCTCGGTAGGGGCTTGGAAGGTGTGTTGGTTGTCAATTTCAACTTGGTGACGACCGCTTTTTTTGCCTTTTTTACCTGAGCGCCATTTGTTGTCGTCGCGTTGGCTTTCACCGCGGCCTTTTAATTTAGACTTCGGTTTGCCACCGCGGTTGTCTTCATTTTGCGGCTGTTGGTGACCAGTACGTGCAGGTTTGTCCGCATTGGTACGTGCCACCACGGCTTTTTTCTCAGCTGGTTTGTCAGCACTGCCTTGAGCGGCAGGTTTGGCTGCGGCAGTGGCTTTGGCTTGGTTAGCTTCTGTTTTTTTGGCAGAAGGGCTGGCTGAGCGGTTTTCTTTTTGCTGTTTTTGCGCCAACGCTTCTTGTTGGGCTTGCAATTTGGCCGCTTCACGACGCGCTTGACGCTCTTGTTTTTCACGCAACAAAGCTTCTTGGTGAGCGCGCAAAGCAGAAGCGCGTTTGGCTTCGGCATCGCGAGCAGCTTGTTCTTCAGCAGAAATCACATTCACAGGTGCTGAAGGGGCTGCTACAGGAGCGGCTGGTTTAGAGGCTTTGCTTGGACTTGGACTGGCAGTTTCGATTGACACTTCTTCTGTGGCTTCCTGTTTAACTTCTTTAACTGGCGCAGCAGTGGCTTGTGGCGCAGCCTCGGCTTTGGGAGCCTCGGTAGGGGTCACGACGGCCGCAACTGGTTCAGCTGGGGTTGGTGTGGCGGGTGCTTCTGCAGCCGCAGTAACGGCCACAGCTTCGGGTGCCACTTCAGCTTTAGGAGGAGTGGCTTGTTTGTTTTTGGCGCGGGCAATGCGTTCGGCTTCGGCTTCGGCCTTGGCTTTGGCAGCGGCGCGGCGTGCTTCTGCGTCGTCGTTGGCAACAGCCTCAACTGGTGCTGCAGCCACAGCTGCAACCGCTTCAGGCTCTGCTGCAGCTGCAACAGGGGCTTCGGTCGCTGCCACTTCGGCAACAGGGGCTTCGCTGGCAACAGCGTCGTCGATTTGGATGCTGCGACGACGGCGGGTTTGCACTTGCACAGTTCCTGCGGCGGTTTTGACTGAGCTGTTTTGCTTGCGGCTCACGGTGATTTTTTGACCTTCGGTCTCACCATGAGATTGTTTCAAATACGCCAATAATTTTTGTTTGTCTTCAGTGCTCAAAACATCGGCGGTAGAGTGTTTGCTCACACCTGCTGCACGCAATTGTTCTAACAAGCGTTCGGCTGGCATACTGCGTTCTAAAGCAAATTGTTCAACAGTCGTATTACTCATTCGCACCTCCTTCTTCGGTGAACCAGTGCGATCTTGCATCCATGATGATGGATTTCGCAGCATCGGTGTCTACACCAGTGATTTCAATTAATTCATCCACCGACAATTCGGCCAAATCATCGCGGCTGGTGATGCCATGTTGGGCCAAATCGCGCAACATGTCTTGGTCTATGCCTGCTACTGATTTCAAATCATCGTCTATTTTTTCCAATTGCTCTTCAGATTCAATCGCCAAAGTCAAAATGGCGTCGCGAGCACGGTTGCGCAATTGGTTTACCAGCTCTTCGTCAAAGCCGTCGATTTCGAGCAATTCATGAATCGGAACATAAGCCACTTCTTCCAAGGTCACAAAGCCTTCTTGTACCAAGATTTCAGCCACTTCGCTGTCTATGTTCAAATGCTCTTCAAAATACGCACGGGTTTGCGAATCTTGGGCTTGGTGGCGCTCGTCGGCTTCTTCAACCGTCATGATGTTGAGGCTCCAGCCAGTCAACTCAGCCGCCAAACGCACGTTTTGACCACCACGGCCAATGGCCAATGCCAATTGGTCTTCGGCCACCACCACATCAACGGTGTGACGGTCTTCATCAATCAAGATGCGGGTCACGTCAGCAGGTGACAAAGCATTGATGATGAATTGGGCGGTATCCGGTGACCACAACACCACGTCTATGCGTTCGCCCGCCAATTCATTGGTCACGGCGTTCACACGTGAACCACGCACACCGATACAAGTGCCTTGTGGGTCTATGCGTGGGTCGTTGGCTTTTACCGCAATTTTGGCGCGGAAGCCTGGGTCACGGGCCACTTCTTTGATTTCCAACAAGTCGTTTTCGATTTCAGGGACTTCAATCTCAAACAATTTGGCCAGAAACTCGCCTGAAGTACGGGTCAAAATGACTACAGGACGGTTGCCTTGTTGTGCCACTTCTTTCAAGTACGCACGCACGCGGTCGCCGGTGCGCAAGTTTTCTTTAGGAATCATTTGATCGCGTGGCAACAAAGCCTCTAAACGACCGATTTCAATAACTGCACCGTGACGTTCAACACGTTTTACCGTGCCGTAAATCAGGTTTTCGCGGCGTTGCAAAAACTCGTTCAAGATTTGTTCGCGCTCGGCATCGCGGATGCGTTGCAAAATTACTTGCTTGGCGGTTTGTGCACCGATGCGGCCAAACTCAACGTTTTCAATTTTTTCTTCGTAATACTCGCCCGCATCCAAATGCATGCCTGGGAATTTCTCTTCGATTTCTTCCTCAGTCATTTCGGTATCGGGGTAGGTATAGTCTTCGTCTTTAACGATTAACCAACGACGGTAGTTTTGGTATTCCCCTGACTCACGGTTGATTTCAGTGCGCACATCAATGTGGTCTTGTTCAAAGCGTTTTTTTGCCGCAGTGGCCAAGGCGAATTCCAGTGCACTGAACACGATTTCGCGGTCTACGTTTTTTTCACTGGCCAAGGCATCGACTAAAGTTAATATTTCTTTGCTCATTTTTTGTTTTCTCCAAACGTGTTTTTCCGATGGATTAAAATTCTGGCTTCAATCGAGCCTTATCGATATTGCTTAATTGGATGGTTACTTCTTTGCCGTCAAAAGCCAAAGTCACGCTGTCGTCATTGCTGGCGATGATGCGACCCAAGAAGTTTTTTTGATTGTCGACTGGCAAGCGTGTTTTTAATTTGGTCAGCTGACCATTAAAGCGCGCAAAGTCTTTGGCCTTTTTCAACGGGCGGTCTAGACCTGGGCTGGAAATTTCCAAGCGTTTGTAATCGATGTCTTCAACCAAAAACACTCGGCTCAAGTGGTTGCTGACTGTGGCACAATCTTCCACAGTAATGCCGTTTGGGCTGTCGATGAAAACTCGCAAGTCCCCTTGGGCGGTTAATTCGAAATCAACCAACTCATAACCTAAACCAGGTAAGGTTTTGTCTAATATGGTTTGGACGTCCATTTGGCTCCCACAAATAAAAAAATGGGCTGAAGCCCATTTCTCGAAATTGAAAAACGTACTGATTTTACCCGTTTTAAGTGGGAAAAGAAAGTATTAAGGCATTTTTAGCACAGAAAATCACACAAACTTTGGCTTGCCTCTAATGTTGCAACGCACTAGAATCCATAAACTCCTATTTTTTGATGATTTCTGAGAATAAATCACCAAATTGTTGGGGTGGAGAGAAAAGTGTGACGTTACACCCGTGAGGGCGGCGCCAAAGTTTTGCCAACCAAGCCAAATAAAGGCCGATTCACCATGACCATGCCCATTATTTACAATTTTTCTGCAGGCCCTGCTGTTTTACCAGAATCAGTATTGCGTCAAGCGCAATCAGAGATGTTCGATTACAACGGCACCGGTTTTTCAGTGATGACCATGAGTCACCGTTCCGACGTGTTTATGAGTATTCTCTATCACGCCGAACAAGACTTGCGTCAACTGATGAACATTCCCAATAACTATAAAGTATTGTTCTTACAAGGCGGCGCCAGCGCCCAGTTCAATATGGTGGTAATGAACCTTGCCAATGGTTTCAAACGCGTTGATTCAGTGGTAACAGGTAACTGGAGTCGCATCGCCCACAATCAAATGGGCAAATTGTCGGATACCAAGATTCATTTGGCCGCGCATGGTGGTGAGTTATACGATTACACCGACTTACCCGATCCTTCTACTTGGGATGTGAGCCCAGATTCGGCTTTCGTGCACTATGTGATTAACGAAACCGTGCACGG
The DNA here is from genome assembly GCF_001457815.1 of Vitreoscilla massiliensis. GTDB lineage: Bacteria > Pseudomonadota > Gammaproteobacteria > Burkholderiales > Neisseriaceae > Vitreoscilla > Vitreoscilla massiliensis. Next base: position 367,987 of record NZ_LN898221.1, on the reverse strand, counting down.
CTTGCAATACCGCGACGTGCCTAAGCCATTTGCCAACCAATTGCCGCCTATGGTGTGCGACATGTCGAGCGAAATCTTGTCACGTCCGATCAATGTCGCCGACTTTGGTTTGATTTACGCCGGTGCGCAAAAAAACATTGGCCCATCAGGCGCCACCATCGTCATCATTCGTGAAGATTTGTTGGATCGCTGTTCTGACCGCATCCCAGACGTGTGGAATTACAAATCGCATGTGGAGCGCCAAGGCATGTACAACACGCCAGCGACTTACCCGATTTACATCTCAGGCTTGGTGTTCCGTTGGTTGCAATCGCAAGGCGGCGTGGCTTCGATGCAAACCATCAATGCCTTAAAAGCGAAAAAATTGTACGAAGCCATAGACGGCAGTGGCGGTTTCTACACCAATAAAGTGGCCGCGCGCGCGCGTTCGCAAATGAACGTGGTCTTCCATGCGCCAACACCAGAATTGGACAAATTGTTCGCACAAGAATCGACCACCCGCGGCTTGCGTTTGCTCAAAGGCTACAAAACCATGGGCGGCATGCGTGCCAGCATTTACAACGCCATGCCATTGCAAGGCGTGGAAGCCTTAATCGACTTCATGGGCGAATTCCAAAAACGCTATGGTTAAGCCTGTGCCATGAATGTATGAGGCGGCCTGTAAACTACAGAAATCGGTTTACAGGCCGCATTTGTATGTATTGCAACAATCCAAAAGAAACCAGCCAAAGAAATCATTAAAGGGAATCCATATGAAAAAAACCATGATGTGCATGGCCTTATTGGCCTGCCTGCAAGCGGCGTGGGCCGAGAGCACTTTGCCCGCGGCTTTGGAAAAGCGCGCCGGTGAGCCGTATGTCGATGCGGTGTTGAAAGCCACGCCTGCTTTGAAAATCAATATTTTGGCAGTATTGGGTGAAAACGGCTTGGCCGATGATTGGATTTTGTCGGGTTTTAAGTCGGGTAATATGGTGGTGACGCCGATTAAGACGTTTGAAACCAATCAAACCGTCAGCGTTGGCACGTTTTGCGAACCGCACAATTGTGGTGACACGGTGTGGACGTTTGCCTACCAAAAGCAAAGCCAAGCCTTGTTATTGCAGCGCGGCGATACGGTATTGACCAATGCCCAAGGCGCTAAGGTCAAACAGAATTTGTTGCAAATCGTGCAAATGCACCATGTGTTAGACCGCATGGATTGGTAAGCCCACAGTGTTGGTGATGTAATGCAGATGGCAATGTTGATGGTGGTTTAGGGTCAACATCTACAGCGCCAGTCTGCATGCATGGCCATATATGCCATAAGCGGCCTGTAAATGTGCAAACACGTTTACAGGCCGCTTTGTTTAAGGTGTTGGCAGTGGTGGCGATGATTCTGTCAGTTAGCAATATGGATTCGGTGTTGATGGTGTCGGTTTTCAGTGCCCGTGTCGGGCTGCGCATGTACACTGTCATCACTTTTAACCACTGCGGTGCTGCTTTACAAGCTTGGCGTGTCGCCAAAGCTTTCCAACAAAGCATTCACAAATGCGCTGACCTTGGCTGTGGGTTGGTGTGAAGCAGGGTATAGCACGTGCATGGGTTTGGCAGGATTGCAGTATTGCGGTAATAACTGGACCAAGCGCCCATCGGCGATGGCTGGCGCGACCATGCGTGCCGGTGCCAGCATGATGCCTATGCCGGATAATGCGGCCTGTATCAAACACGAGCCGCTGTTGCTGCGCAAACGCCCTTGTACCAATTGCGAGATACTCTTGCCTTGGTGTTGAAACTGCCAATACGTTGGCGTGGGCAAGGACGATTGGCCGAAAATCAGGCATTCATGTGTGCTCAAATCGGCGGGCGTCATCGGCTCAGGGCGCTGGTGCAAATAACTGGGGGCGGCGCAAATCAGCAATTGCTCATCCGCCAAGCGCCGCGCAATTAAACCCGAATTGCCCAAATCACCAATGCGTATCATCACTTCGATGTCTTCCACCAAGGGGTCGATAAAGCGGTCGTTCAGCGATAAATTGATGCTGACCTCGGGATAACGCGCCAAAAATTGGCTGATGAAATTGGGCAGGGAAAACACCCCAAATGTGAGCGGTGCGCTGACCTTGAGCACGCCTTTGGGCTGCACCAACATGTCGCTGGCCATGGCATCGGCCGCTTCTATGTCCAATAAAATTTGTTTGCAGCGCTGGTAATAGGCGCGGCCAACATCGGTGAGGCTGTGGCGGCGGGTGGTGCGGTGGATTAATTTGTTCGCCAATTGCGCTTCCAAACTGGCGATGTGTTTGGCCACCATTTGTGGCGACAGATTCAGAGCTTCGGCAGTGGCGGAAAAACTGCCCAATTCCACGGTTTTGACAAACACGGCCATGCTGTGCAATTTTTCCATGATTCACCACTCACAGTTGTTAGTGTTGTTATTGTCAGCTTATTTATCATAAATCTACGCTGAATTAAACTGCTTGCATCAAAACACATTGAGGATACAACATGAAAATCGGGATTTTGGGCGCAGGTTATGTGGGTCGCATTTTGGCTGAGCGCTTGGTGGCGGCAGGGCATGAGGTGATGTTGAGCAATTCGCGCGCACCTGAGAGTTTGTTCAGCCTGCGTTTGACTTTGGGCTGTTTGGCCGGCAGCAGCGTGGAGGCGGCGCAATTCGGTGAGGTGGTGATATTGGCGATGCCGTTTACGGTATTTGCGACCATTCCGGCTGCGGTCTTGGCCGATAAAATTGTTATTGATGCGATGAATTACTATCCTGAGCGCGATGGTCACATCTACGCATTAGACCAAGGCTTAAATTCAACCAGCGCCATGGTGCAAGCGCATTTTCAGCAGGCGCGCGTGGTCAAGACTTTTAACGCCATCCGCATGGTAGACATCGCCGCAGTGGCCGCGCCGGCAGGAACAGCAACACGGGTGGCAATTCCTATGGCGGGTGACGATGCGGCGGCGAAAAGCGTGGTCGCAGGCTTGGTTAATGCAGTCGGTTTGGACTGCGTGGATGTTGGCGACTTGGCACAAGGTTGGCGTTTTGAAAACGGCACGCCTGCGTATTGCACTTTGCTGACGCGCGCGGCTTTACTTCAGGCCTTGCAAGCGGCGCAGTCGCTTGGTACTGCGCACAGATAAGGCGATTGCTCTTAGGCATGTGTTTTTAAGCATGCATAGGTGAAGGTTGAGAGCATGTCATGATTTAAGTCGGCCTGTAAGCATGGAAATCGTTCATACAGGCCGCTTGTGATGTGATAGAGACAATATTGTGGGGTGATGGCCGTATCTGCCGTGTTTACCACGCCATAAACGTGGCGTTGCTGATGCTGTCGTGTTGAAAATGTTCGGGCAAGGCTTTGAAGAAGTCGGTCAACTCATCAAAGCCGACGTATTTGCCATACGAGCCGCGTTGCTCTAAGGCCAACACCTCTATCCAATACAAGTCGTTGTCGGCTTCGTACATCACTTGCAGTGTTTCACCTTGTGCATCAATCAAACCCAAAAAATCCCCATCTTGGTGCAGTTTTCCCAATAAGGGCGAGTAGATGTCGGCTTCATTCATGGACACCGGAAACTCCGATGGCACTGAGTCACCATTGGCATAAAAATGGTAAAAAACGTGGTAGGTTTTCAGTGTCATGGCCGTCACCTTTCGCTAAAGCCGTCGCAGAGGGAAGATGTTGCATAGACTGCGCAGGTGCAAAAGTGTTCACAAGCGGCCTGTTATTTACACATAGGCTGCATTTCGGTGCAGTTGGGCGGTGTAGTGGCACAGATGTTGCCGCATCTACAGGTGTTTCTTGCTTAAATGGGCACAGTCAGGGGGCAGTCGCTAGATGAGTATTGCGGTGGTTTTAGCGATGTTTCATTGTGGAGGCAATCAATAAAATCACCATAGAGGAAGCGAAGCAGCGCATGCAAACATTCTGCTGTGCTATTGCCATCATTAAATGCATGCAGTATGTGCGCACAAGGATATGGAAACGCAACAAAGTTATTTACAGGCCGCTTATGCTAAAGATACAGAGTTTGCGATACAGCGCTTGGGCATGGCTTTGATAGCGCTATTATCGCTGTCACTGCGCTGGTTTTAACCCAGTGTTTTAGAACATTGTGTCGTGGCAAGCGCTTGCTCTATGGTCACAAGCTTATTTGGGCAAGTGATTGCGCAAAGCCTTGTCGGCGCGCTGCCATGCCTGTTGTTCTTTCCATGCCATATAGCGGCCTTGGTATTTGGCTTTCATAAAATTATCAAATTGGCGCTGTACGGTCAGGTTCCACAGCGATTGCGCCTTGATGCGCCACGATTTGTCCCATGCGCGCAGCGACAGCGAAAAGCCGCAGTCCACATATTGCATCCAATGCCACCAAGCGCTGGGCATGAACAAGGTGTCGCCATGTTCCAGTATGCACTCTATGCCCTCGATGTCTTTTAACGCTGGAAAACGCTCAAAATCGGGATTGGCAATGTCGTAGTCTTCTAAGGCATAGGTAGCGTAAGGAATGTGATACAGGCGCTGCTTCCACTCGGGGGCGAACAATAACACGCGTTTGCGCCCGCCAAAATGGCTGTGAAAAATGTGCGCCAAGTCCAAATCGTAGTGCAAAAAAGTCTCTGAGCCTTGACCACCAAAGAATAAATTCGGGTGTTTGTCCAAGAAGCCGCCCATCAAATCGGTGGGAAACCCATAATCATCGAGCAAGCGCGGCGCGTGTTTGATGGGGTCAAACAGGAAAATACGCAAGTCGGTGGGTTGGCGTTGGATTAAATTGATGTAATCGCCAAAACGCATTTCTCGGCTGGCGGCATTGATGGGGGCGGCAGGGTCGGCTTTGGCGCTGTCGTACAGCGGCACGGTGATGTCGCCAACCACGTGCTTCATATAATCCAAATTCCATTTGTGGTAGGCCGGCCATGAGTGCGTCATGTTTTTGATGAGCAGCGGTTTGCGCGGCAACAAATAGTGTTGGCAAAAATCGGCGCGGGTAATGGTGTCAACAGTGTCTATGGGGCTTAACAAAAAACTCATGGAAGGTGTGGTGGTGTGTGTGGACTGACTTGAAGATAGCAGAACGGCGGCCAATTTCAAGTGTTTTCGTGTGCGTGCTTGGGGCTAAGTCCTTGTTTGTTGCACAAGTTGCAATTGAACATGCAGGTTTACAGGCCGCTTGTAGGCAAGTGTTGACGCACAGATGCAAATATTTTATTTTGCCAAATGAATGTAGTGGTCACGGCGGCGTTACATACTCACAAGACACGATAGACACGGGAGCAGCCACGATGAACAGCAACCAACAAGACATGCCAAACAGCACGCGGCGCCTGCGCATGGGGCAATGGATGGCAGTGGGGACGGCGGTGTGTGTGCTCAGTGCCTGCAGCAACAGCATGTACATAGGCAATCGCAATGGCAGCAAGCAAGCGCGGGATGCGGTGGAGGTGCGCATCAGCGCGGCGGTGCAAACCGGCATGGGAGTGGTGGTGATGACCACACCGAATTTGGACAGCATAGGCGGTTGGGATTTTAGCCGTGCCGATGACATGGTGACGTTCAATATGTTGCGCGATTCGGGCATGCAATGGCAAAACTTGGACATCCCTGGTCAATATTTTAATGCTGGGCCTGGGCACCTGTATTGGCACACGAAAAAAGAGCACAGCGCGCACTTGCAATTGGTCGACGGGCGCACTGCCTATCAGGTGTTTATTGTGGCGCCGGGGCGTTATGGCTTGAAGGCCAGTGAAACCGTGCGACCGCGCAGCCCTTTGCCAGTGTTGAGTCCGCAAGCGAAATTGAAAAGCGGCGGCTTGGGCAAGGTGTTGATTGCGCAGATCGAAGCGACGGAGTATCACCAAGAGCCGCAGTGGTCTAACGACCGTTACAGCACCAAAACGGCCACGCAAAGCTATTGCTCCTTGGTGCACACGGCCAGCGGTGCTTGTGTGCAGTATTCGGATTATGCGTATGAATACAGCAGCCTCGATCGGGCGGCGGGTTGGTATTTGGCGACTCAATCCAAGCAAGTGCCAAATCTGCGTTTGCGTGTGGGGCTGGACCAGCCGTTTGCCACCTTCAAGGTCAACCCCAGTGAAATCGTGTTGGTAGACGGCTTTTATGCCGAAAACCAAAACGTGGGTTTCAATCCCAATGATTGCAGCGCCAGTGCAGGCGATGAAATCACCTGTCGGGTCAACCGCTTTACCGCCGTGCGCATGGGCACTTCTTTGGCCGATTTCGCCCGCACCACGCCGCTGGCAGAGCTGGGTTACCCCAAAGCGGCCGAGGCGTTTAAAAACATGCGTTACGAAGCCTTGCAAGTGCATGCCCAAGCCAGCAATCAAAATTCGCGCTGGGGACGGGTGTATGAACAGCGCAGCCGTTAAGGTTTAATGCTCTGTGGGTGTTGCGTATGTAAAAGCAGCCACAACAAAGTTAAACAGATGGTAAACAACATAAAAAGCGGCCTGTAAGCACATCATGTGTTTACAGGCCGCTTGATTGAATCACAACGAGGTATTACGCTTGTTGGCGGATTAATTTCGCCGCTTCAATGGCGAAATACGTTAACACGCCATCGGCGCCAGCGCGTTTGAATGCCATCAGGCTTTCTAAGATGGATTGGTCACGGTCTAGCCAGCCGTTTTGTATCGCTGCCATCAACATCGCGTATTCGCCTGACACTTGGTAAGCATAAGTGGGAACAGCGAATTCGTCTTTAACGCGGCGGATGACGTCCAAATATGGCATGCCCGGTTTGATCATCACCATGTCCGCGCCTTCTTGGATGTCCAAAGCCACTTCGTGCAAGGCTTCGTTGCTGTTGGCAGGGTCCATTTGGTAAGTCTTTTTGTCGGCTTTGCCCAAATTGCCAGCCGAACCGACGGCTTCACGGAAGGGACCATAGAAGCAAGACGCGTATTTGGCCGAGTAAGATATGATGCGGGTCAATTCGTGGCCTGCGTCTTCCAAGGCTTCGCGGATGGCGCCAATGCGGCCATCCATCATGTCTGAAGGCGAGATGATGTGCGCGCCAGCGTCGGCATGGCACAACGACTGTTTGATCAACACTTCGATGGTGATGTCGTTCATCACATAGCCGTCGGCATCGATGATGCCGTCTTGGCCGTGGGTGGTGTAAGGGTCTAAGGCCACGTCGGTCATCACGCCCAAATCAGGGAAGCGGGCGCGGATTTCACGGATGGCGGTCGGCACCAAGCCGTCTGGATTGTAGGCTTCTTCGGCGTACAGGCTTTTGTTGCTCAAATCGGCAGGGAACAAATCGATTAAGGGGATACCGAGTTGCACACACTCTTCGCAGGTATCAAACAATTTGTCCAAGCTTTGGCGTTTCACGCCGGGCATGGAGCTCACATCTTGTTCAACATTGCTGCCTTCTAAGATGAACACTGGCAAAATCAAATCTTTAACCGTTAATGTGTTTTCTTGCATCAAATGGCGCGAGAAAGCATCGCGACGCATGCGGCGCATGCGGGTAGAGGGTGTGTAACGAGGTGGGAAATTCATGACTTTCTTTCAATATTATTATAGCGCGACATTGTACCCGTTTTGGCAGGGGCTTTCATGGGGCCAAGTCAAACACTGCGGCGTTTTTGCTGTCTGTGCACAGCCCAAAATGCTTGAACATGCAAACCGCAGCAGCGATGACCAATGGCAAGTTGGCGCTAGCGCATTGTTGGCCTTGCTTAAGTGTGCCTAGGGCGGTTTGCGAGTCAGGCAGCTCTTCAAGCATTTTGACATAGGCAAAACTGTGTTAATGCATAAATGATTGTGGGTTTTATGCACTTATGGCTTTATCTTTATAGGTATTGAATCTAATAAAAATGCGGCCTGACATTATGACAGGCCGCATTGGTCATATTATTAAAATATTATTTAAACTTCAGTAATTGGAGTGTGGGTTTGAATGTGCTTGTGGTGATGGTGTTCAGACGTGCGGTTTGTGAATCCAAGCGCTGAGCAAAATGCAAGCGACAAAAAAGCCAGCTTAAAAGCTGGCTTTAAATGTTGGTACGCCCACGGGGAATCGAACCCCGGTTGCCGCCGTGAAAGGGCAGTGTCCTAACCGCTAGACGATGAGCGCGTTGATGTAACAGTTTTTGGTGCACCCGGAGCGATTCGAACGCCCGACCCTCTGGTTCGTAGCCAGATACTCTATCCAACTGAGCTACGGGTGCATTTCTTGCGAAACCGTGACTGTAACAACAAAATGTAGATTCCGAGGAATCATTGTATGGTACGCCCACGGGGAATCGAACCCCGGTTGCCGCCGTGAAAGGGCAGTGTCCTAACCGCTAGACGATGAGCGCATAGATGAAACAGTTTAATGGTGCACCCGGAGCGATTCGAACGCCCGACCCTTTGGTTCGTAGCCAAATACTCTATCCAACTGAGCTACGGGTGCGGTATCAATCACTACTGAAACAGGGGTGATTCAAAACTGCGACAACTAAAAACTTACTTCGGTTAAAACCCAAATCGCTTTGGATTTTTGAAAACTGGTACGCCCACGGGGAATCGAACCCCGGTTGCCGCCGTGAAAGGGCAGTGTCCTAACCGCTAGACGATGAGCGCAATGATGTGGCAGTTAATGGTGCACCCGGAGCGATTCGAACGCCCGACCCTCTGGTTCGTAGCCAGATACTCTATCCAACTGAGCTACGGGTGCGGTGTTAATCACTTGCTGTGCTTGTGATTGCTTAACTGCGACAACGGAGGCGAATTATAGGGATGCTCTGCCATCTTGGCAAGCGCTTTTTGCAATTATTTTTCGTGCACATGTCATGTTTGGCCTGATTCTGGCAGGGTTTGCACACGGTGATTGTTAACAAGTGTTTGAACGCTTTGGGCTTTGTTGGCCATTTGTGCCGAATTAATCCATGCCCAAAAAAGTGAAATTATTTTGTCAAAACCCAATTACAGGCCGCTTATATTGATGGATTCAGCACTCAAGCGGCCTGTAACAACGGTAAAAAAGATGTGCAGCAATCAAAAATTATGCGGTTTTCCGCAATGAAGGCAGCAATAAATGCACCATCAAACCGATGAGCAAGACCGCAATGCCAAAGATGTGCCATTGATTGAGCGGCTCATGCAACACAAAAAAGGCCACCACCAGCGCGACTGCCGGCACAAACAGCGACAAAGGGGCGACACTGGCGGCACTGTGTTTGCTCATCAGCTTGCCCCATAAGCCATAGCCAACAATGCTGGCCACCCAGCTTAAATACGCCAAAGAGATGATGCGGCCCCAACTCCAGTGTTGCAACTGCTCTATGGTAGCTTGCCAACCGTCTATGCTGACGGCGGCAATGAAAAACGGCAGCGGACAAATCAAATTGCCCCATACCACCAAGGCGAGTGGGTTGACAGCACCGACGTATTTGACGGTGATGTTACCGATGGCCCACGACAGCGCCGCCAGCAATACCAATAACACCCCCAATACCGGCAACTGCCCTTGGTATTGGCCAAACGCAATCAAACCCAAGCCGACGCCAGCGATGAGCATGGCGAGGATTTGGTAAGTCTTGACCCGTTCACCTATCATACAGGCCGCGATGACGATGGTGAAAAACGCTTGCGATTGCAAAATAATCGCCGCCAAACCAGTAGGCATGCCGGCGGCGATGGCGCCAAACAGGAAACTGAATTGCCCAAAACTGATGAACAAACCGTACAAAATCAGCCATTTCCACGGCACATTCGGTTTTTTAATAAAGAAGATGGCTGGAAAGAGTACGCACAAAAAGCGCAAACAGCCCAATAAATACGGTGAGGTATCGAGCAAACCCAAATGGATAAAATAGAAATTCAAACCCCATAAAACCACTACCAGTAAAGCACCTGCTTTGTCCAAACCGCTCATGAATTACAACCTTGTGTGTGTGTTGTTGTGTGTGTGTTGACCACGCTCTGAGGATCGAGGTGGATGATGATTTCGCTGTCGTCAAACAGCGCCGCGATGTTGTGCTCGGCTGCCACGGCGATGTCGTGTGCTTGCAGCAAGGGCAAATCGTCTTGTAATTCGATGTGACATTGGATGATGCGGGTTTCACCGGATAAGCGTGTACGCAAATCGTGCAAACCCAAAACGCCGCTGGTTTGGCATACTGCCGCTTTGATGGCAGCGATGTCGCTGTCGGGCAAGGCCTTGTCCATCAACATGTTCAAAGCCTCGCGGCCTATGCCGATAGCGCTCCAGCCTATCCACACGGCCAAGCCTATGCCGATGATGGCGTCGGCTTGGTGCCAACCATACCAGCTCAGTCCCAAGGCGATGAGCACGGCGATGTTGCTGAGGATGTCGGTGAGGTAGTGCAAGCGGTCGGCGGCGATGGCGCTGGAATGCACTTGTTTTAAAATCCATTGCTGAAACGACACCAAGGCGATGGTGATGATGAGCGAGGCCAACATCACCCCAAACACCACCGGCGTGATGTGCAATGCGCTGGCATGGCGCAGGCGGTCTATGGCATTGAGCATCAAGAACGAGGCCGAACCCATGATGAAAGCGGCCTGAAACAAGGCGGCAATGCCTTCGGCCTTGCCGTGACCAAAGCGGTGTTCATGGTCGGCCGGCTGTAAGGCCAAACGCACTGCCAACAAATTGAGCACACTGGCGCCTGCGTCCATCAAGGAATCGACCAAGCTCGCCAGAATACTGACCGAGCCACTCATGAACCACACCACGGCTTTGATGAGGATGAGTAACAGCGCCACCGCAACCGAGCTGTAAGTGGCAAGTTTGAGTAAATGGGCGCGCTGAGTCATCATTTCTTTCTGTGTGGTCATAGTCGGGATTGATTAGACTGACATGGGTTTTGCGGTTAAGGTGTGGGCTTTGCCACCGTGAAGGTCTGTATGTTGAATCAATTTGAAACCATCATCGAACCGTTTGCAGCCTTGAGCTTAATCCAATTGCAGCAAATCATGCAACTGCGTCAGCAAGTGTTTATGCTAGAGCAGCACAGCCTGTATTTGGATGCCGATAATAACGATGTCAACGCCACCCATGTGATGGTGTACGACGGCGCCAAATTGGCAGCCTACGCGCGCATCGTGCCACCGCATTTGAGCATCCCACATGCGCAAATCGGACGCGTGGTGGTGGCCAGTGCTTACCGTGGTCAAAATTTGGGTACGGAAGTGTTTCAGGCCGCATTGGACACGGCGCAGCGCCAATTCCCACAATTGGACGTGGTCATCGCCGCGCAAACGCCGCTGCAAGCTTGGTATCAGCGTTTTGGCTTCGTGAGCGAGGGCGAGGTATTTGACGATGGTGGTGTAGAACACGTTAAAATGCGTCTGGTACACACAGCTTAGGAAGCGACATGTCTTTAGAATTAGAAAAGCGTTTGGAATTTTTGGAAGAACAAATCGAAGTGGTGCGCATGGAAAACCGCGTGCTCACCGCCGCCATCAAAGGCATCATCCGCGGCTTGCCGCAAGACTTGGCCGTGGATGTGATTGAATCCATCCAATTCACCTTCGACAACACCAGTGGCGAATTGAACTACCACAACCACCCACAAGCCGATGTGTTCCACGACGTGACTTACGATTTCTTCCACGAAAAAGAATAGTCTACTCATCATCGCTATTAAAGCGGCCTGTAAATGCTTTGTGCGTTTACAGGCCGCTTTTATGGTTGGTATGTCAGATTGAGTGCGACAATTTGGACAGGGGCTTGTTGCTAGCACAGTGCCAATCCTCACATATTTATGGCAGGTTTCAGTAAAATCAAAACCCGTCAGCGCAGACTTACCAGCCTGGGCGCGATGGGGTCTTTCATTTTTGAAAAACCATAACCAATTGCTAGCACCATCTTGAATGTCTTCCAAAACTCTTCAACAAATGCTGATTTAACGACCCATACCTGACGATGCGTTTGTAACGCTTAATATAAGCGTTTTGCTGTGGCTTACCTTATCAGGTTGAATGTATTCAATTCAGGTTCTTTTTTGTATCGCCCAAGATTGAAATGTAATTGGGAATTACTCCTGAATATAGGATTTGACTCTTGTTAACATGGCTTGATGGATCTTATCCAAATCAACCACAGCATCAGGATCAACATCGAATGCGAATTTCAGGTATTGCCCATTTTTTTTCACTGCATCTACACCTTGGCAATGGGATCCGCCCCATTCTTTCAAAGTCATCATTCTGGTAGTGAGCGCTCTTTCTAAAGCCGATTTATTTTTACTATCTGTATTACTGGTGATATTGCACGACACCCTTATGGGTAAGCCTGTAATAAAACTGTGACTGTCTTTAATAGAGTAAGGCGTATCAAAACCAGTGTGCCCCTCACTCAGCTCTTTGGCAAAAAAATTGGGATGGTAAGTTAGTGGTAACACCCTATGCTCAAAACTGGGTGTATAGCGCTCAGCTTCAAAAAACAGATTTTTTTCAAACAAACGCTGCAGATACAGATTCTCAGGGACATCCAAACCATTAAAGCTTAAATAGACTGTATACCGATTGATATTTTCAACATAAGGGGCATTGGGTAGGGCTGATAATGCCTCATATTCATCACTGCTAAGCAGCTGACCTTGGTACCAAAACAAACGAACTCTAAATCGATCTGGAATACAACCGTCTTTGATGTCATTGAGACGATACACTTCTCCTACTTCTTCACTTTGAGGAAATTTTAGCGTCATCGCACCTTGTTGAACCGAGGCATATTGGTGCCCATCTTTTGTAGGCAAACCACATCCGAATGAACGTATCCGAGCTGGTGTACCACGTTCATACTGCTTCAACATCAATGGAAAATCCAAGGTTTTTTTAGCTTGATAAAAAGCAACAACTGCCAATGGCACCATCACTGCAGCCACCATCAACCATTGATAAGGCTTGGGTTTAAAGTCTGCCATTTCGAGATTCTCAATTGGTTTTTTGGATTATAAAACTGAATTCTAATCAATATTTAGTATTTATTTTAATTCATGCTGAAAATGAATTTCATTGCAGTTTATGGATCGGTAATCCTCCCATGTTGAGTGGCAGATATCAGCTGAATCAAGGCCCATCAGCGGTGGCTTAGATTGGATTACGGATTCAATTAAGTCAGTCCTGTGAGCAACAATAACCGCCCAAGCCTATTTTTTAGAGTGCTCAGGTGTATGTACATTGTTGCTATCAATACTGTAAAGACAGGAGCTTGGTTTAGATGGCAATGTGAAAGCCGCACGCAGGTGGTGTGAGGTGAGAAAGGGTGTTTTTGCTTGAATGAGGCGGTAGTGACTGCGAAACCAACATGAAAAAGCGGCCTGTAAACCCAATAACTGGGTTTACAGGCCGCTTTATAGTATGCAAACCATGATTGTAACAAGGATATTAAGGCAAAATTTCTGCCGCCACTTGCTGCAAGCCCAAGCTCAGCGATTCCACCATGGCGTTATAGCCATCACCTTGCTGTGGCGTGGTGACACTGAAATTGCGACCCGGAACGGTTTGATTGTTGTTGCGCCACGCGGTATAGCCATCGATTTGGGTAGAGCCATCGTAACGGCCTTGGAAGCTTTCGATGTACACCACCAGCTCTTGCTCGGAGGTTTTCAATTCAGCTGGCACAAAGCGCCACGCGCTGCCACGGCGATTGAGTTCGTTCGCCAATTGGTTGCGCAAGGCGATGTCCAAAGCCTGTGACCACAGGTGTTGCTTGGCAAAATGCACGGTGTGGGCATCGGTTTGGTACAGCAAAGCATTGCCTTTAAGCGGCTCAGCCAACACCACTTTCAATACCACGCTGGGTTTGTGGTTGTCGGGCAGGCGGTAGACCGCATCGGGCAAGCGGTGGTATTCGGTCGCCGGTGCACTGGCACAAGCGCTTAATACGAGTGCGGTCGCTGCCGCGCATAACAGAGCTTTCATTTAGCGGCCTTTCGGTATCGGGTCTGGTGATTTGTCATTGAAAATCAGCGCATTCGGTTTTTCGCCCAATTGGCGCAACAGCGGATCGGTTTTTTGCAAGGTGCGGTCTAGGCTTTGCAAAGTCGATTGGATGTCGCGGTAGGCGGGTGAATCGGGCGACACACCGGCCAAGGTCTGACGCAATTGCATCAGCGTTTGGTTCAATTCCTTAGGCATGTTTTGCGTGTCTTTGCTGCCCAGCAAGCCGTTCACCGATTTGATGGTGGTTTTAAGCTCGGCCAAATTGGCATTCAATTCGCCCACCGATTGCTCCAGCGGCAAATTGTTAAACTTGATCAACATGCGGTTCAATTGTTTGATGGTTGCGGTCACACCGACGGCGCGGGTAGGGATGACGCTGTAGCCGCCATACACGCTGTGTGGGCGCAGGCTAGGGTCGGGTGAAGCCTCATCGGTCAAGTCTATCGACATATTGCCGGTGACCAAATTGTTGCTGACCATGGTGGCGTACAAGCCTTTGCGGATGGCGGTATCGAATTTTTCACGCCACACTTTCGGATCGAGTGCGGTTGCGCCCATTTCGATGGCAGCCGGCTCGATACGCAGTTTGACGGGGATGTGGCTGTTTTCCAGCAAATTGACTTGATCGTTTTTCTCAAAAAACGGCGTTTGCTCAACCACACCGATGGGCAAACCTTTGTATTCGACAGTAGAGCCTGCCGTTAAACCGCGCATGGACTGGTCAAAGAAGGCCACCAAATAGAACGCACGTGGACTGGCCGGTTCCATCACATCGGCAATGCTGGAATTGAGGTGGAATTCATGGCCATTTTTCACCGCAGCACCTTTGCCCACATTTAAAGGCTGGGTAAAGGCGATGGCTCCACTTAAGATGCTGCCCACGGGCGCGGCATCGATTTGGATGCCTTGGCTGTTGGTTTGGATGTTGACGCCAGACTTGATCCAGAATTTGACATTGCTGCCGACCAACACCACATTTGGTTTGGTGATGAAAATGTCGTAACGCACTTTTTGGGTTTCAGAATCAAATTCGACCCGCTGCACTTGGCCCACTTGCAAGTCTTCGTACAAAATCGGCGCGCCCACCGGCAACATTTTGGCCTTGTCACTGACCAAGCGCAGGCGCAAACCATCGCCCAAATCGTCCAAGGGTGGATTGTCGCTGACGACAAATTCGTGTTTGGTTTCTTCGGCTGTGCCCGGTTTAAAACCGATGTAAGAGCCAGACACCAAAGTATCCAAGCCACGCACACCGCTTTGGTCTATGCGCGGCTTTACTATCCAAAACTGCGAATCCTTGCGCAGTTTGTCGGCCATATTGGCTTTGACTTTGGCCGTTAGTATCACGCCATCGGCACCATTGAGGCGCACATCCACCACTTTGCCAATCTCCACATTGAGGATTTTGATTTGGGTTTTGTTGATTTCAATACCGTCGGCATTGGGCATGTACAAGGTGATTTCGGTGCCATTGTTGCGGATGTAATTGAACAGCAAAAACAGCGCCACCACCAAGGCGACGATGGGCACCGACCACACAATCGAAAACACGCGGGTTTTCTTCACATGCGCGGCTTGGGCGGTGTCGGTGCTGCTGGCCTGAGTATCTTGACTCGGCTCGTGTTCCTGTTCTTGTTCAGGCTCGTTCATGTTGTTCTCCCGCCGCATCAGCTTGGCGTTGTTTGTCCCAAATCAGGCGGATATCCAGTGCTTCGGCGGATACCATGGTGGCAAACACCACAAAAGTAAAGTAAATCGAGGCCAAGCCAGGAGTGACTTGGGCCAGGTTGGTTCGGTATACCGCCATCAAAATGATGATGACGAATATGTCTATCATCGACCAGCGGCCGATGAATTCAACAAAATGGTACATCTTGCTGAGCGTTTTCGCATGCAGCAGCAAGCGGAATTTGGCACTGTACAGCAAGATGCCCATCATGATGATTTTGGCAATGGGGATGACCAAACTCACGGTAAAAATAATCACCGCCACCAAGCGGTCATTCTCATTCCACAAGATGAAAATACCATCAATGACATTGCTTTGCACGTCGGCAGTGAGGCTTTCGGTGCGCATCATGGTGTAGACATTGGAGGGAATAAACAAGATGCATGCCGCAAGCAAGATCGCCAACGATTGTTGGATGCTGTACGGGCGGCGGTGGTACAAACTGGCACCACAAATGTGGCAATCGTCTTGAGTTGCCGGTTGGTCATACAGACAGCGGCGGCAATTGATGACATCGTGACGGTGTTGGGTGCGGACAAAGACTTTGTGTTCTGGGTCTAGTTTGGCCAGTTGGTAAAAAATCCAGTGCGGATTGACCATTTGCCCCATGTGAATCAAGGTCACAGCATAGGCGAATATCAGCGCAAACGCAGGGCCAAAACTGACCTCGCTGATGGCGGCAATTTTGACAATGGCAACCAAGGTCGCAATAAAAAACACATCCACCATCAACCACGGCTTGATGCGTATCATGTGGCGGGTAATGGTGTTGACAAACGGCAGGTTGACTTGTTGGTATAAGGCGATGTGCACATACATGAACATCGATAAAAACAATACCGGTGTGAAAAACACCAATAACAACATCACGGTGGCCAGAAAGCCGTATTCATGGCGGCGCAAATTGTCGAACACATCAATTAAGGTCAGGTGTTCCGACACCACGCCCATCATGTCCATGCCCAAATAAAATTGTGTGCCCACCAATAACATCAAAATCCAACCCGCACTCACAAACGCCAACGGCGCCACGAACGGATTGGATTGTATTTTGACCAGCAATTCGCCGCATTGCGGACAATTGGCACGTTGTGCTTGGCCCAAGCTGGGCAAGCTCACCTGTGTGCCACAACATGGACAGGCCACGTTGTGGGCAGGCAGGTTGGCAACATTCAAATAGCGTTTAAACCGCCACCAGCGTTGCCAAACGTGCCGGTTGATCATTTAAGCGGCCTGTAAAGCTGCCACCACGGCATCGCCCATGGCAGTACAGCCTACTAAAGTACAACCTTCTTCATAGATGTCAGCTGTGCGCAAACCTTGTTTCAACACGGTTTGTACCGCTTGTTCGATTTCATCGGCAAACGCGTCTTGATTGAAGGAATAGCGCAACATCATTGCGGCCGACAAAATGGTCGCCAATGGATTGGCCTTGTCTTGGCCGGCGATATCAGGTGCAGAGCCGTGTGATGGTTCGTACATGCCTTTGCCGGTTTCATTCAAAGAAGCCGATGGCAACATGCCAATAGAGCCAGTCAACATAGAGGCTTCGTCAGACAAGATGTCACCGAAAATATTGCCGGTGACCATCACGTCGAATTGTTTTGGCGCTTTCACCAATTGCATAGCCGCATTGTCGACATACATGTGGCTCAATTCCACTTCTGGGTAGTCGGCGCTGATTTCAATCATGATTTGTTTCCACAATTCTGTGGTTTCCAACACATTGGCTTTGTCGACTGAGCACAGTTTTTTATTGCGTTTTTGCGCTGCTTGGAAGGCAATGTGACCGATGCGGCGAATTTCAGACTCGTGGTAGCGCATGGTGTTGACGCCTTCACGTGTGCCATCGGCCAATTGGCCAATGCCGCGCGGTTCGGCGAAGTAAATATCACCAGTCAATTCGCGCACGATCAAGATGTTCAAACCAGCAACTACTTCGGGTTTCAAAGTAGAAGCATTGGCCAATTCTGGGTACAAGATGGCAGGGCGCAAATTGGCAAACAAGTTCAAATCTTTGCGGATGGCGAGCAAGCCACGTTCAGGACGCAAGGCGCGTTCGATGTTGTCGTATTGTGGGCCGCCCACCGCACCCAACAATACTGCATCGGCTTTGCGGCAGATGTTTTGGGTGAATTCTGGGTAAGGTGCGCCGTATTCATCGTAAGCGGCACCACCGAGTGGGGCAAATTGGTAGTCTACGTCTAAGCCACGTTGCTTGAATACGTCTAACACGCGCACTGCTTGTGCAATGATTTCTGGGCCGATGCCGTCGCCGGGTAAAACTGCAATGGTTTGAGTCATATTGAGTATGCCTTGTTTGCTATAGAGTGTTTTACAGGACGCTTCAAGCGTCCTGTAAGTTCATACCTGCCATGTTTTGCGGTATTTTAGAGGATTAATCTTGAAAAAGCCAAGGCTGTGCGCTGCGGTGTTTGGTTTCAAACGCTTTAATTTGCTCCGCATGTGCCAAAGTCAGGCCAATTTCATCCAAACCGTTTAACAAACAGTGTTTGCGGTGTTCGGTAATGTCGAAGCTGAAACTTTGTCCGCTGGGTGTGCTCAAGGTTTGGCTGGCCAAATCTATGGTCAAAGCATAGCCTTCTTGTGCTTCCACTTCTTGGAACAATTGGTCGACCACTTCTTCGGGCAACACAATCGGCAACAAACCATTTTTGTAACAATTGTTGAAGAAGATGTCGGCAAACGACGGTGCAATCACCGCACGGAAACCGTAATCATCCAAAGCCCAAGGCGCGTGTTCGCGGCTAGAGCCACAGCCAAAGTTTTTGCGTGTGAGCAAAATATTGGCACCGGCATAACGGGCTTGGTTGAGGCTGAAATCGGGATTCAAGGGGCGGTTGCTGTTGTCCATGCCCGGTTCGCCATGGTCAAGATAACGCCATTCATCAAAGCAATTTGGGCCAAAGCCTGAACGTTTGATGGATTTCAAAAACTGTTTCGGAATGATGGCATCGGTATCGACATTGGCACGGTCCAATGGGGCAACGACGGCATTTACAGTGGTAAAGGCTTTCATAAGGTTTTCCAAATAAAAGCTGGCTGGGGAAAGCAGGCGACGCGAACGCCGCCCGAAGCAATATTACATGCTTTGCTGTACGCTAGTGGCGGTGTTGGTCACGGCTTGACCACCACGGCTGACGTCTTTTCCCACACCTTTGACGGTGTTACAACCAGCTAAAAACACAACTGCTGCACAAGCAATCAAGAGCATTTGTTTCATGACTTCATCTCCTTAACAGATGGTTACGTCTAAAAACGGATTCCGCAGCACTGTTGTGCGTATTGCGGGCACTGATGGCTTGTCCAGCACCTTTTACGGTGTCACAAGCAGCTTTTGGAACCTTAGCAACACAAGTCTTGGTGTTTGTATAAGACTTGTGCATCAGTGGTTTTCAGAGTTTAAAATACCCATTCAAAACAATTGAATAGACGTTTTGTGCTCTTGTCCGTCTATCTCATGACAGACAAGTAACGACTAGTCTGATAACCCTAAGCTGCAATGGTTCCTTGGCTGCTTAATCTTTACAAGAAACTGCGTACATCAACAAAATGGCCATTGATGGCGGCAGCGGCTGCCATGGCAGGGCTGACCAAATGGGTGCGACCACCATTGCCTTGACGGCCTTCAAAGTTACGGTTAGATGTCGAGGCACAGCGTTCGCCCGGCTCCAAACGGTCGGCATTCATGGCCAAACACATAGAGCAGCCCGGTTCGCGCCATTCAAAGCCAGCTTCAATAAAGACTTTGTCCAAGCCTTCTTGCTCGGCCTGTTCTTTCACCAAGCCAGAACCCGGTACGATGAGCACGCGTTTGACGTTGTCGGCTTTTTTGTGACCTTTGGCCACTGCCGCCGCTTCGCGCAAGTCTTCGATGCGGCTGTTGGTGCAAGAACCGATGAATACTGTGTCTACTTGGATGTCGGTTAGAGCTGTGCCGGCCTGTAAGCCCATGTATTGTAAGGCGCGTTCTATGCCTTCGCGTTTGACATGGTCTTGCTCGTCGGCAGGGTTAGGCACTTTGCCATCAACAGACAACACCATTTCAGGTGAAGTGCCCCAAGTCACTTGTGGCTGAATGTCGGCCGCGTCAAAACGGTAGATTTTATCGAATTGTGCGCCTTCATCAGACACCAAGGTTTTCCAATACGCCACCGCTTGTTCCCATTGCTCGGCTTTTGGCGCCAATGGGCGACCTTGCACATAATCAATGGTGGTTTGGTCAACCGCGACCAAGCCTGAACGGGCGCCACCTTCAATGGCCATATTGCACAAAGTCATGCGGCCTTCCATGCTCAGTGAACGGATGGCGCTGCCACCGAATTCAATCGCATAGCCAGTGCCACCAGCGGTACCGATTTGACCGATGATGTACAAAGCCACGTCTTTGGCGGTCACGCCAGCGGCCAATTCGCCATTCACCTCAATCAACATGGATTTGGATTTTTTGGCGGTAATGCATTGGGTGGCCATTGTGTGTTCAACTTCAGACGTGCCTATGCCGTGTGCCAATGCGCCGAATGCACCGTGGGTAGAGGTATGCGAGTCGCCACACACCACGGTCATGCCCGGCAAAGTCGCGCCTTGCTCAGGACCCATCACATGCACAATGCCTTGGCCTTTGTCTTTGAACGGGAAATACGCCAAAGCGCCAAATTCCTTGATGTTGGCATCCAAGGTATCGACTTGTAATTTGGAAATCGGGTCTTTAATGCCTTCATCCCAGTGGTCGGTTGGGGTATTGTGATCGGCAGTGCTGACGATGCTGTCTTTGCGCCACAATGGGCGCTCATTCAGTTTCAAGCCTTCAAATGCCTGTGGGCTGGTGACTTCATGCACCAAGTGACGGTCTATGTAAAGCAGAACTGTGCCATCGTCGGCTTCGTCAACGATGTGGCTGTTCCATAATTTATCGTATAAGGTTAAAGCGCTCATGCGGTGCATCCGGTTGGTTAACTGATTATTAGACGTTCGTGCCTGCTTATATTAGGTTGCTGTGCAACATTTGGCAAGATTTTGTCCAAAATATTTATTTACAGGCCGATATTTTGTCAATTTTATTGGACAATATGGATAATTTAGACAAATTGTATAAATATCAGCCTGTAAAATCCCATTTTCCATCTATTTGGTTTGTATCAAATGCCGCAAATTTGGCGCATTTTACAATCACTCATTTTCTGATTGCGGCAACAATATGACTTATCTCGCCCTTAAACACACACACATGACTTTGGTGCTCATCAGCGTGTTGCTGTTCAATTGGCGTTTTGGCATGCACATGGGACAAAAAGCCAGCCATTTGCCCAAATGGTCCAAAATCGCCCCGCATGTGAACGATAGCTTATTATTGTTAAGTGGTTTGGGCTTGTTGTACTGCAGTGGCTGGGTGCCGTTTGGCAATGCCATGTGGTTGGGATGGAAGTTGGTGTTGTTGCTGGTGTATGTGTTATTGGGTTACCAAACCCTGAAAAAAACACCACAGCGCAGGGCGTGGCTGTGGTGGTTGATGAGCATGGTGTGTGTGCTGGCGATGGCGAGCTTGGCACATTTCAAGCCCTTACTTGGGTAGTGGGTGTTTGGCTTCGTAATCGTGGGCAGAGGCGGTGTTTTGCTTGAGCCACAAATCCATGTATTTGACGTAGACAAATTGCGCCGATAACACGCTCAATAACAGGCCTTGTTTGCCATCGAGAAAACCGCGTTTAAGCACATACATTTTGACAAAGGTAAACGCGGCGTGGCTTAAAGCGCTGCCATAGCCGACTTTTTTGCCTTGCAGTTGTTTTTGCAGTGCCCACGCGCCCGCGTATTGGGTTTGCTTGGCCATGTAATGGGGTAAGCTGTCGAAGGTGTAATGCAGCAAATCGCCGTGTAAGTTAACCACTTTGGCGTCTTGCGGCTGCACCACCGACTCGTGCACCAAAGCATCGTTGTAAGCGGTGTAATCGCTGCGGTACACGCGCAACACGCGGTCGGGATACCAGCCGCAATGGCGGATAAACTTGCCAAACGCCCAGCTGTAGCGGTTGAATTCAAAAATCACATTGCGTTCATGCTGGTATTGCTGCAATGCGGCCTGTAACGATTGTTTTAATTCAGGGGTCACCCGTTCATCGGCATCTAACCACATTACCCATTCACATTGCACATGGGCTTGGGCGCGCTGGCGTTGGGTGCCAAACCCTTGCCAATCAATATAAGTGTGTACTTTGGCGCCGTATTTGGCGGCGATGTCCAAAGTGGCATCGGTACTGCCCGAATCCACAATAACAATTTCATCGACCCAATCGGCAACACTGGCCAAACAGGCATCGAGTTTGGCGGCCTCGTTTTTGACGATTAAGGCGGCGCTTAAGCGCACACGGGCTGAAGTTTCTGGGCTTTGGGTCATGGTATGGACTTTGTTAACTAAGTAAGCAGATGCCAAACAAGGGCGGTGGCGGCGCCAGTGAGCAATACCGCCGCTATCAAGCGCACATAGCCATGCAAGGCTAAGCGTTGGTTTCGATTGAGAAACAGGGCAATGGCGGCCATGCCCAGCAAAATCCATGCAGATAATTGCCATAATTTTGTCAGTATCTGCACCTGTTCTACCTAGTCAATCATGCTAAAACCATTATAATGACATCATTTGCGCATAAGCGCTAACTTGTGTTGAAACGATGACGAAAAATTCTGGCAGTGTTGGTTTGGTAAGGCCACAAAAAATTGCATTTGAACAGCCGTTGGCATTGCAAAATGGGCAAGTGTTGCCGCGTTTTGATTTGATGGTAGAGACGTATGGCACGCTCAATGCGGCAAAAAGCAATGCGGTGTTGATTTGCCATGCCTTGTCGGGCAACCACCATGTGGCGGGCAAACATGCCGACAGCGATAAGCACAGTGGCTGGTGGGACAATATGGTCGGCCCTGGCAAACCGATAGACACCAATGTGTTCTTCGTCATCGGCCTGAACAATTTGGGCGGTTGTCACGGCAGCAGTGGCCCATTGAGCAACAATCCGGAAACGGGCAAGGCTTATGGTGCCGACTTTCCGATGATTACGGTCAAAGACTGGGTGCAAACCCAAGCACGTTTGGCCGATTATTTTGGTATAAATGTATGGGCGGCGGTCATAGGCGGCAGCTTGGGTGGCATGCAAACCATGCAATGGGCCATAGACATGCCTGAGCGCGTGCGCCACGCCATCATCATCGCGTCGGCACCGAAGCTGTCGACTCAAAACATCGCTTTTAATGATGTGGCACGCCAAGCCATCATTACCGATCCTGATTTTTACGCCGGCCATTACCAAGAACACCAGACTTTGCCGCGCCGCGGTCTGCGCATCGCGCGCATGATGGGGCACATCACTTATTTGTCGGAAGACGGTTTGGGCAAGAAATTCGGCCGCGCCCTGCGCAACGACGATTACCAATTCAATTACGACATCGATTTTGAAGTGGAGTCGTATCTGCGCTACCAAGGCGACAAATTCGCCGAGATTTTCGATGCCAATACCTATTTATTGATGACCAAGGCCTTGGATTATTTTGATCCGGCGGTCGACTTTGATGATGATTTACAGGCCGCATTCAAACACATCAGTGCCAAGTGTTTTGTGGTGTCGTTTTCGACCGATTGGCGTTTCAGTCCTGAGCGCTCGCATGAAATCGTGCGTGCCTTGATTGCGGCGGAAAAATCGGTGCAGTATTTGGAAGTGTTGTCACAACACGGCCACGATGCGTTTTTAATGGAAGATGCTGCATACATGCGCGGCATGCATGTCTATATGGGCAAAATTGCGAAAGAGGTGGCATGATGCGCGAATTACGCGAAGACTTGCGCTTGATTTATGATTGGATTGCACCCAATTCCAAGGTATTGGATTTGGGCTGTGGCGATGGTCAATTGCTGGCGGCTTTGGTCGAAGAAAAAAACTGTATCGGTTATGGGGTGGAATTGGACACCGACAGCGTGATTGCCGCGATGGATTTGGGCGTGAACGTGATCCAATCGGATTTGGAAAGCGGCTTGCGCCAAGGCTTTACCGACAACAGTTTCGATGTGGTGGTGTTATCACAAACCATACAGGCGATGAAAAACACCGAAATCATCTTGCAGGAAATGAAGCGGGTGGCACGCCAAGCGATTGTGACCTTCCCGAATTTTGGCTATTGGCGCAACCGCCTGCAAATCGCGCAAGGGCGGATGCCGGTATCGGAATCCATGCCATATGAGTGGTATAACACCCCGAATATCCATTGGTGTACGCTGGCCGATTTTGATGCTTTGTGTCAGAAGAATGGCTTGGCAGTGCTGGAGCGCACGGTGATGTCGGGTGGCAAACGCATAGATTTTTTGCCGAATTTGCTCGGCAGCTTGGCATTTTACCGAGTGGGTTAAAACCATTAAAATTCCCCGCACTTGGCGGGGAATTTTGATTGCAGCTTATTTGCTGGCTGAGGTCATCAGACGCAAGAACAGTTTTGGCGAAATGCCGAGCAATTCCATCAATGAACGGTAGTAAGTGCGGTCGACCAAAAATTGGCAAGTGTCTATCAAGCGCAACAAGGCGGCGGTACAAAACGCATAATCGTATTGTGGGAATTTGGCCAACAATTCGGGCGTGAACAATTTGGGCATTTCGGCGCGCAAATAGGCCATGCTCGAAGCCACGAACAAAGGTGGGATTTTTTGTTTCAAATGCACTTCGCCAATGTGTTGGTGAATTTGCACAAATTGGTCATCAAACGGGCCACTGAACAACATGTTCATCCAACGCAAATGGGTTTCTTTCAAAGAATCCACACGGTCGATGACGAATGGACGCATGGCATCTGAGGCCAAAATGCGTTCATAAAATGACTCGGTTAATTGTGGTAAAAAAGGGCTGATGTGTGGGTGTAAGGCCACTAAACAAGCGGCATCGGCATCGCAAAAGCCATTGTGACTTAAAAATTCGGCCAAATCTGCATCATTGGCCGTGTTGATGTTTAAACTCATGATGTGTGCTTTCGATTACGGTAAAACAAGTGTGTGTCAGGCTTTTGACTGTCATATGCATTATTAATATATGATATGCGCAGCACCAAAACCTCTATTTTAATATATAAATGAAAATAAGTCTTATGTTACAAACGGATAATCTCAGCTATTTGATGGGCATCAAATTTTAAGGTAAACAGTATGACAGGTGGTTTATTTACAATTCCCGCAGCAGGTCAAAAGTCACTATGGACAGACATGTCTTTGGGCACTGCCCCGTGGCAATTGGCCCATCACTTACCGCGTAAGCGGCCTGTAATGGTCTTAACCGAGGATGTGGATCAGGCCTTGCGCATACAAGAAGCCTTATCGTTTTACCAGCCAGAGTTGAAAACCGCGTTTTTCCCCGATTGGGAAACCTTGGCGTATGAGCGTTTTTCACCGCACCAAGATTTGGTGTCTGAGCGTTTGGCGGTGTTGTGGCAATTGAAAAACCAGCAAATCGACATGGTGTTATTGCCAGTGGCCACGGCGATGCAAAAATTGGCGCCACTGTCTTACATCCAAGGGCGCACGTTTTGGTTGAAAGTGGGCGAGGCGCTCAACGATGAGCAGTTCAAAGCGCAATTGGTCGATGCCGGTTACAACCATGTTTCCAATGTGGTGCAAGCGGGCGAGTTTTCGGTGCGTGGTGGTTTGCTGGATGTGTTTCCTATGGGCTCTGAGTGGCCGTACCGCATTGATTTATTTGGCGATGAAATCGACAGCATCAAGACGTTTGACCCCGATAGCCAGCGCACGATGATGCCGGTGTCGGAAATTCGCTTATTGCCCGCACACGAATTTCCCACCGATGAAGCAACGCAAAACCTGTTTCGCAATCAATTTCGTGAGCATGTAGACGGCGACCCGACGCGAGCTTTGGTCTACCAAGCCGTCAGCAAAGGCCAGTTTGGCAGCGGCGTTGAGTATTATTTGCCGCTGTTTTTTGAACAACCGTTGGCAACGATTTTTGATTATTTACCGCCCGATACCTTATTGGTGTCGGTGCACGATGCCATGGCGGCGGCGCACAGCCATTGGCTGGATGTGAAGTCGCGCTTTGACATGGCCGGAGCCGACCCCAGCTACCCACCGTTACCGCCACAAGCATTGTTTTTGAGCGAAGACGAATTGGGGGCGCGCTTAAAACCGCTGGCGCACATTGTATTGCAGCCGCAAAGCCATGATTACGATTTGCCCGTGGTGGCGGTAGACCGCAGCAAAGAGCAGCCGCTACAGGCTTTGCAACACTTTCAGGCCGCATTCAAAGGCAAGATATTGCTGTGTGCTGAGAGCTTGGGTCGCCGCGAAACCATGTTGGCCTTCTTGCAACAACAGCAATTGGGCGCGCAAACCGTGGCTTCTTGGCAAGACTTTTTGCACAGTGAAGCGGTTTTGAATTTGGCCGTGGCGCCGGTGGCGCGCGGTTTTCAAGCGCCGAAGGAACAACTGGCTGTCATCAGTGAAGCCGATTTGTACCAACATGTGTTGCGTACCGGCCGCCGCCACAAACGCCGCAAACACGCCGATGTTTCCGACAGTGCTTTGCGCGATTTGGCCGAAATCAACATCGGCGACCCAGTGGTGCATGAAGAGCATGGCATAGGCCGTTACATGGGTTTGGTCAGCTTGGATTTGGGCGAGGGCGACAATGAAATGATGTTGCTCGAGTATGCTGATGGCGGCCAATTGTATGTGCCGGTGGCGCAGTTGCACTTGATTTCCCGCTATGCTGGCCATGCGGCCGACAACATTCATTTGCACAAATTGGGCAATGCCTCTTGGGGCAAGGCCAAACGCAAAGCGGCTGAAAAAGCGCGCGATACCGCCGCCGAATTATTGAATTTGTATGCGCAACGCGCGGCACTGGAAGGCTATGCGTTT
Organism: Vitreoscilla massiliensis; assembly: GCF_001457815.1. Classification (GTDB taxonomy): domain Bacteria; phylum Pseudomonadota; class Gammaproteobacteria; order Burkholderiales; family Neisseriaceae; genus Vitreoscilla; species Vitreoscilla massiliensis. Next base: position 341,421 of record NZ_LN898221.1, on the reverse strand, counting down.
AGCTTGAACGAAGCCGATTACCAACAATTTGCCGATGGCTTTGGCTATGAAGAAACAGAAGACCAAGCCAGTGCCATCGTTGCCACCATCAAAGACTTGTTGGCTGGCAAACCGATGGACAGATTGATTTGTGGCGATGTCGGCTTTGGCAAAACCGAGGTGGCGCTGCGCGCCGCTTTTGTGGCGGTAATGGGCGGCAAACAAGTGGCGATATTGGCACCGACCACGCTGTTGGTCGAGCAACACGCGCAAAATTTTGCCGACCGTTTCGCCGATTTTCCCGTCAAAGTGGCGCAATTGTCGCGTTTTAATTCCAGTAAGGAAACCAAAGCGGCATTGGCAGGTTTACAGAACGGCACGGTAGACATCGTCATCGGCACTCATAAATTGGTGCAACCCGATGTTGAGTTTAAAAATCTGGGCTTGGTGGTGATTGATGAGGAACACCGTTTTGGCGTGCGCCAAAAAGAACAATTGAAGCGTTTGCGTGCCAATGTCGACGTGCTCACCATGACCGCCACGCCGATACCGCGCACGCTGTCCATGGCTTTGGAAGGCTTGCGCGACTTTTCGTTGATTACCACCGCCCCGAGCCGCCGTTTGGCGGTGAAAACGTTTGTGAAACCGTTTTCTGAGGCGACGGTGCGCGAAGCCATTGTGCGCGAACTCAAGCGTGGCGGCCAAGTGTATTTCCTGCACAACGAGGTCGACACCATTGAAAATGTGTTTGAGCGCTTGAGCGAATTGGTGCCCGAGGCCAAAATCGCCATTGCTCACGGCCAATTGCGCGAACGTGAGCTGGAGCAGGTGATGCGTGACTTTATGCAACACCGCTACAATGTGTTGCTGTGTTCGACCATCATCGAAACCGGCATCGACATCCCCAATGCCAACACCATCATCATCAACCGCGCCGACAAATTCGGTTTGGCGCAGCTGCACCAATTGCGCGGCCGCGTTGGCCGTTCGCACCACCAAGCTTATGCGTATTTGCTCGCGCCGGAATACATCACCAAAGATGCGGAAAAACGCCTCGATGCCATTGCCGCCGCCGATGAACTCGGCTCAGGCTTTACCTTGGCAATGCAAGACTTGGAAATTCGCGGCGCCGGTGAAATATTGGGAGAAGGCCAATCGGGTGAGATTTTACAGGTCGGTTTGACCTTGTATTCGGAAATGCTCAGACAGGCAGTGCGCGATTTGAAAAAAGGCCGTGTGCCCGATTTGGATGCGCCGCTGGGTGTGACCACCGAAATCAAATTGCACAGTCCGGCTTTGTTGCCAGAAGGCTATTGTCCTGATATCCATGAGCGTTTGGTGTTGTACAAACGCTTGGCCACTTGCGAAAGTACGGCCGAAATTGACGACATCCAAGAAGAATTGATCGACCGTTTTGGCCTGCCGGAAACGCCGGTCAAAACCTTGGTTGAGTCGCACCGCCTGCGCTTGCAAGCCAAGGCCATGGGCATAGACAGCATCGATGCCACCACCGAAACCATTTCTTTGGTGATAGGCAAACACAATCAAATTGACCCTGCCAACATCATTCAGCTCATCCAGTCGGACAAAAACTTCCGCCTGCAAGGCGCGGACAAGTTGCAAGTGAAAATGGTGAACGACACTGTGGAAGAACGCATCAAGCAGGTGAAGGCGGTGTTGAAACTGTTGCAATAGTGACGGCAGTTGGGTGATGTTGATGATCCATGCTCAAAAAGGATGTGAAATGCATGAGCGCCATGCTTACAGGCCGCTATTGAAAGTGTTCACACTGCTGTGCTTGCTGTTGTGCAATGCCTGCACAACCTTCCATTATGCCGACGATGCATGGACGGGGCGGGATAAGGCCAAGCATTTTGCGGTGTCGGCGGCTTTGAGCGCGGCCGCTACTCATGCCGCTGCCAATCACAGCGACAGGCGTGGTCAGCAAGCGGCGATAGGCATAGGTGTGAGTTTGGCCTTGGGCACGAGCAAAGAATTGCGCGATGCCCGCGGTGGTGGCAGCGGCTTCAGTTGGCGCGACATGGCATATAACGTCGCCGGCGCGCTGACAGGTTATGGCCTCTACCGTGCGACGCAATGATGTGGATATCAAGATGCAGCATGCGGCCTGTAAGCGATTGGTACGGTTTTAGAATCTTACAGGCCGTTTTAAACAGACGCAGGATAGAACAGAGGGTTGGGTGAGCCGGTTTTCTGTCAGCAACAGTGTTTAAAGCCTTCAGGTATGCGTATGAATGTTTGCACAGGTAGCTAACACGTATTGCCCACATTTGATTTCGATGGCGGTCGCAGCGTGGGCCATGTGTTTCAATTATATTGGCCATTCTTTGAACAAAAAACAGAAGGGCAATCCATGTCTTTATATGCAGCACGGGTGGTGTGGCTGCGTCAGCCACAAGAGGCGTTTACCGACAATGCTTACAGCCGTTTGCATCAATGGCAATTCGATGAGGGTGTGAGTGTGCCGGCTTCGTCTTCGGTACACTCAGTGCCTTTACCGCATTCGGTCAGCGCGGCGGTAGACCCTGAGGAAGCGTTGGTGGCAGCGGTGTCTTCTTGTCATATGCTGTGGTTTTTGGGCATTTGCGCCAAAAAAGACATCGTGGTCGAATCGTATGACGACCAAGCCGAAGGAATCATGGCGAAAAACGCCGCCAATCGCGACGCCATCACGCAAATTTTCTTGCGTCCCGACATCGTGTTTGGCGGCGCCCAGCAACCGGATGCGGTCACCGTCACCAAAATCCACGCTTTGGCTCACCACTCTTGCTACATCGCCAATTCCATTTTGGCCACGGTCACGGTGGAGGCGCCACTGCGCTAACTTAGTGCAGTGTGCGAGCCAGCTGCTATTGCATGGCTTATGTGCGTATCAGCAAGGTATCCAATAAGCGGCCTGTAAATCGTTTACAGGCCGCTTATGCTTATGTCTGTCGGCACTAGTGTTTGAGACATGATTCATATCACTTCGCAGCTAATGGATAGCCATTGCTGGCCAGATGCAATCGCACTGCGCAATTCTAAGGTTCACCATCATCAACTATAAAACAACTTGTCAGTGTACACATCGTTTCGTCATCGATTGCACAGACCATAGATTTTGAGCTTATGCCCATGGGTGTTTTCCCCATAGAACTAAGCCGTTGCTATGGGCTTGATAAGTGTCTGGTGAGAATCTGCACGCGCAGTGGCGCAATACAAAAAAGCGGCCTGTGATATTTACAGGCCGCTTGCGGATGAAAAAACCTATTGTGCTTGCTGCGCGGCTTGGGCTGCTTGTGCGCGCTGCAAAGACTCTACCGTTTGATGGACGATATCAATGTATTTTTTCTTGTTTTTCGCATTTGGATAAATGCGGTAAGCATACATATCATTATTCAAACCCACGTTTTCGACTTTGCGCTCAAACAACACTTTGCCAGCAGCATCTTTGGCAATCAAAGTGCGCACTTTGCCGTCTTCAGAGAAACTCCAGTCGCCTTGCATTTTTGGCTTTTGATCTGGCGTATACATGATGAATTGGCCATTAACGCCATATTGTGCAAAACCAAAATAATTGCTCACCCGTTTGTCGGTGGCTGAGATTTGTTTTTTGTCTTGGTCCACCGCAGCAATGGTCACCCAAGTTTTGCCCAACATCAGGCTTTCGTAAGGATTGATGTGGCTGGGCAATTGCACTTGGGCTTGCGGCTGCGGCTGGGCATTGACAGGCTCAACAGGGGTTTCTTTCTTGCTGCCCATGCTGGAGCAAGCGGCCAATGTGGCGGCGGTGGTCAATACGGCAATAGAGCGTAGGTATGAATTCATAATCAGATTCCTTGCTGGTCTGGTAGGCCTTCATCACTCACAAACGGTGCACTGCTGGCTGTGGCACTGGCTGCGGGTGCGCTGGCTTGAGGTTGACTCGCGTCTGTGACGGTTTGCGAAATTGCAGCGTCAGTATTGATGGTATTGGCATAGGCTGTCAATGAGCTGATGAAAATGCCCGTCGCTAACAGTGTCAAAACAGTTTTCATGTTTATTCTCCTTGAAAGACATTGGCATCTGCTGCACTGGCGGCGCTGGCGGCGGCTTCAACTGCGGGTGGTGCGTTGGCCGCATCGGCGTCGGTGCTGCTGTTTTGGGTGTTGGCACAAGCATTTAACACCGCCAAGCTGGCAAGAGTGGCTACAACAGAGATGGTTTTCTTCATGTTTACAGTCCTTTTGTCTATGACATTTCAAAATGGTTGATGCAGTGGGCACTGCAGCAGTGCTTGCGCTAAAGCTTAGGCAACAAGGCGAAGCGCTGACAATAAAATCGCCGCGATTTTGACCTGTCTTTACGCAAAAATTGGCATATCTAACCCAAATAAGCGCCAATTCGTAAAAAAATAGCGCGATTTTGACGAAAACCCGCATTATGAAGTTTGTATGTGCTCAAGATGTGTAAAACATGGAAAAGCTGAAATTTCAAGGGTTTGAATCTGGGCTTAAAACTATAAAACACCGTTGTTGCATAGCAAAATTTAATGGTGGCTGCGTGGTGTCGCTTGGTTTGAGCTGTGGCGTGGTGTGTGGATGAGATGTTGGCATCAGCGATGGGACGGATGCGGATAAGCTGTGGGTGTTAATGATGAGACAGGTGCGGATAAGTTTGGGTATTAGTGATGGGACAGGTTCGGATAAATTGTGGGCATCGTGAGGGGATGAGGGCGGATAAGATAGGGGTGTCAGCACTTGGGCAGACATAAATAAATGCTGCGCGACAGCCGTGTAAGTTTGCACTTGATATGTTTACAGCGATGGTTTTGATGAAAAGAGGTGGCTTATCAAAATCATCATCTCCTAGATACCACACACAAGCGGCCTGTAAGCCTTACAGGCCGCTTGTTGATGTGTTGAAAAACCATTTTGGAATCAGTGTTTAGGTCACTGTTATCAATCACTTCGGTGGGGTGAAATGGTCTATCGCTGACAATTCCAAATTGGCTTGGAAGACTTTGCTGCGAATATTGCTGAGGCCGAACGATTCCAAACGCGCGGTGTGTTTGTGCAAATACGCCAAGGCGGTGGCCTCGTCGGCAAACAAATAAATGCCACCGGCGCTGTTTTCGGCGGCGTTTTCAGTCCAAATTTTCCAAATCAAACCAGGTTCTTGGGCGATGTCTTGCGCCAAGGCGCTGAAGGCGGCAGTCATTTCGGCACCAAATGGGCCGCTGCTGGGGAAATCAATTTGCAGTACAATCATGGTTTACTTTCAATTGGCGGTCAGTCAGCCCTCAGTATAAGCTGTTTGCGCGGCCGCACACCACCTCCTCAAGAATGCATATGTCTTTTTTATCCCCAAGTAAGGCGCGGCCAGAACACTCATGGTTTGCCGTCATCACCTTGTCCATCGCGGCATTTATTTTCAATACCACCGAGTTTGTGCCTGTGGGCTTGTTGCCCAATATCGCCGCCAGTTTTGACATGGATGTGGCCCATACCGGCCTGATCATGACGGTGTACGCGTGGGCGGTCACGCTGTTTTCCTTGCCTTTAACCATGCTCAGCGCCCGTTTTGAGCGTCGTGGTCTGTTGGCATTTTTGTTTGTGTTGTTTGTGGCCAGCCATGTGTTGGCGGCGTGTGCGTGGAATTTCACGACGCTGTTGATGGGGCGCTTGGGCATTGCGGCGGCACATGCGGTGTTTTGGGCGATTACCATCCCAATGGCGGTGCGTTTGGCACCTGAAGGCAAGAAAGCCAAGGCCTTGAGCCTGATTGTCACCGGTTCGTCTTTGGCCACCGTTTTGGGCGTGCCTTTGGGCACGGTCATCGGCCAACATTTGGGTTGGCGCGTGACCTTCGGTCTGATAGGTGGCATTGCGGCGCTGATTTTGGTGTTGCTATTGATGGTATTGCCACGTTTGCCGAGCACGGTATCGGGCAGTTTTAGCGTGTTACCAAAATTGCTCAAACGGCCGACGCTGGTGTATGTGTACGCGACTTTGGCTCTGATGGTGGGCGCACACTTCACGGCTTACACGTATGTGTCGCCATTCTTGCACCAAGTCGGCGGCATGTCGGATGCGTGGGTGGTGGCGGTGTTGTTTGTGGTGGGCATTGCTGGCATTTTGGGCGGCATCGTGTTTGCGCGCAATTTGGACAGCCATCCGCTGCGCTTATTGGTCATCCCGATGGGACTGTTATTGCTGTGTTTATTGGCTTTGCACATGGCCAGTTTGCATATTGCAACAATGTTGGTCTTGGCCTTGTGTTGGGGCATGGCCATCACCATACTTGGCATGGTGTTGCAAAATAAAGTCTTGGAAGTGGCGCCCGATGCGTCTGACATCGGCATCGCCATGTTCTCGGGCGTGTACAACATCGGCATCGGCGGCGGCGCCTTATTGGGTGGCCAAGTCATCTTGCATCTGGGTTTGCCATTTATCGGCTACATCGGCAGCGTGTTGGCGGTATTGGCGGTGTTGTTGTTTGGGCTGGTTGGCAATCAATTGTGGTTGAAAGCAGTGGCGGTGAATAAACAAGCTTAAGCAGGAGTTGGACTGAGCTTGGTCAATTGTTCGCCTAGGCTGGATTTGCAGCATTGGTATGTCTGAGCAGAGCAATTAGCACATAAGGCAGTTTGATAAAATCAGCTGATACACATTGCAAACTCAATGCAAACCCACATCAATAATCGATATAAGCGGCCTGTAACACAGTTTACAGGCCGCTTATGTATTGATTGCATTGTATCTAGAGATGCATGGATGTACAGCGTCAAATATATTAAATGATGAGTAGGTTGATATGGATAAAATCTGACTTTGATGGCCTTGGATACGGTGGCGTGGGTAAGGTCAGTGTCTGCGTTGCCATTTTCATCAAAGCCCTACATACATCTGGTGCAATACAAAGCCTTATTGATAGAGCGTCAACAGATAAGCAGTTTAGTACTCCACACAATAAAGATGAAGATAATGCTAAAAGCGGCCTGTAAACGATTTACAAGCCGCTTTTTGATGTGTTTCAGGCTTCACTATCAGCCATTTGGAAACAGAATTTTCTCAACCCGTTTTTGGATTTGCGGCTGAATTTTGCGCATATGGGCGTTGGATTCGCTGCGAGTTTGGTGGTGCAAGATGTAAAACGAGGCGACGCGGTTACCAAATGCCTTGCTTTGGAAATACGTGTGTGGGGCGACGTTTTGACCCAATTCTTTGTAGGCCTGGGCGACACTGAAGTCGATTTCACGGCCGGCCACATCCATGTACACGCAAAACGGGGTGGCATAGCCCACCGATTTGTAGCAATCGTTGATGGCTTGTTGCAGGCCAGGGTTGCCTTTGTTGCGGTAAACCGTGACCGCCGCTTGGCTGGCTTGGTCCATTTCGGTGCTGCTGTCTTTGATGGGGGCCGCTTGGGCGCTGCTGGCATAGGCGCAAACAGCGGCAAGGGCGGCAATACTGGCGGTGCGGACAGGGTTCATTTTTTTATTCCTACCTTAATTGACATAACGCTAATAGTTAAACGCAAATTTTGCGCGGCTTACGCATGATAAGCACTCGCTTGCGCCAAGTAAACCATTGCAACTTGTTCAAAGCCAGCGCAGCTGCTATAAAGCTTGCAACACTTAAGGGGATGTTCATGGATGCGTTGTTGTCGGTAGAGCAAGTCAATGCCTATTTTGGCGCCAAACAAGTCTTGTTTGATGTCGATTTGCAAGTGGCGGCAGGACAGAAAGTTGCCATTGTGGGCGAGTCTGGCAGCGGCAAAACCGTGTTGGCACAAGGCATCATGCGTTTGAATCCCGATGTGAGCTGGCAAGGACAGATTCAGTATGCAGGGCAAAATTTGTTGGCCATGCCTGAAAAGCAATTGGCCAAAATCCGCGGTCGCGACATCGGCATGGTGTTTCAAGAGCCGATGACGGCCTTGAATCCGGTGTTTACCGTTGGCAACCAAATTGCCGAAGTGTATACCCAGCATTTGGGCTTAACGCGTGCGCAAGCATGGCAAGCGGCGATAGACATCTTACAAGAAACCGGCATTCAAGACGCAGCCACCAAAGTCAAAGCCTATCCGTTTCAATTGTCGGGTGGGCAACGCCAACGGGCGATGATTGCCATGGCCGTGGCCGCCAGTCCCAAATTGCTGATTGCCGATGAGCCGACCACGGCCTTGGATGTGGCCGTGCAAGCGCAAATTGTGCAATTGCTGCAGCGTTTACAGGCCGAATACCACATGGCCTTGCTCTACATCAGCCACGATTTGCGTTTGGTTGAGCGTTTTGCCGATGAGGTGGTGGTGATGCAGCAAGGGCATGTGGTCGAACATGCACCTACGCAAACCTTGTTCAGCGCCGCCCAACATCCGTATACCCAAGAATTGCTCAATGCCAAACCCGAAAACATGTGCAATCCTGATGTGGATCAGGCGCACACCGTCTTGGCCATCGAAAACGTGGGAGTAGAAGTCAAGCAAGCGGCCTCGTGGTTTCAGACTAAGAAGATTCGCTTATTGGAGCCGGTGAGTTTGCGTTTGCAGCGTGGTGAAACCATGGGTATTGTTGGAGAATCGGGCAGTGGCAAAACCACGTTGGCCAAGGCTTTGATGCGCTTGCTGCCCGCTTCGGGCAAGGTCGACATCGCTGGCAAAGATTGGCTGGCCTTAAGCATGAATGAACTCACGCCTGAGCGCCACCACATGCAAATGGTGTTTCAAGACCCGTTTTCCGCCTTCAATCCGCGCATGACCATGGAACAAGCGCTGTCTGAGCCTTTGCTTATCCAGAAAATTGCCTTGAACGATAGTGAGCGCGAACAGCGTTTGCTTCAGGTATTAGACGATGTCGACTTACCGCACGACAGCTTAAAGCGTTATCCACACGAATTTTCAGGCGGTCAGCGCCAGCGTTTGGCCATTGCCCGTGCTTTGGTGGTACGGCCACAAGTGTTGATTTTGGACGAACCAACCAGCGCCTTAGACGTGCGTTTGCAAAAACATATTTTGCGTTTACTGGCCAAATTACAACAGCAATATGGTTTGAGTATGCTCATTATTAGCCACGATTTGGATGTCATCGCTTCCTTGTCACAACGCATGCTGGTGTTGCAACATGGCAAAGTGGTGGAGCAAGGTGAAGTGGCCGCCATATTTGCCGCACCTAATCACCCGTATACACAAAATCTATTGCAACACCGCTAGGCTTGAAAAATAGGGGTTATGCCTATATTCTCCCTCCTGAGCCTATAAAAACCCCTTAAAAGGAATTGTAATGAGCAGCGAATTGATTATCCATGCCACCGATGCCAACTTTGAAGCCGAAGTATTGAAAGCCGAAGGCGCTGTATTGGTAGACTTTTGGGCCCCTTGGTGTGGTCCTTGCAAAATGATTGCCCCTGTTTTGGACGACATCGCTCCTGAATACCAAGGCAAATTGAAAATTGTTAAAGTGAACGTGGACGACAACCAAGCCGTTCCTAGCGAATACGGCGTGCGCGGCATTCCTACTTTGATGATCTTCAAAAATGGTGAAAATGTCGCCACCAAAGTGGGCGCTTTGGCCAAAGGTCAATTGTTAGCCTTCATCGACGCTTCTATTGCTTAATTGCTTCAAGTTTGAGTCCTGACCCGATGTCTATTGATATCGGGTTTTTTCATGCATGCGGTCTGTAAACGGCTTAACATGGTCTTTTGCCATAGAAAGCGCACACATGTTTCTGTCTGATGTAATCCCAACCAAGAAAACACGTTTGTGGGCATTGGCCGCATTACTAGGTTTGGCAAGCAGTTTACAGGCCGCACCGGTGACGGTGGCGCAGGTTCAAGGCCATTGGCGTTTGCAGCAAGCGGGCAGGATAGACACACAAGTGACGCCTGAACAAGAACAACCATATGATTTTAACCGCTGTCGATTGCAACGCAGCTACAGCTTGCGCGCCGATGCTTATGCGATCTACCAAGATGTCGAAGGTGAAGAAGGCGCGTGTGTGTTGTTAGAGCCGCGTTTGAGTTATTGGCGGCTGGATGGTACGCACATCGTGTTTTATACCGAGCAGCAAACCTTGGAAACGGCAGAGATTTCCATCGATTCTGCCGGGCGTTTGCGTTTAGTGCACGAATTCGCCTTGGATATCGAACCCGACAAACAACAGGCTTGGGGTTGGGGCAATACACTCAAAACCTATGAAGTATTAGAGCGTTAGGCTTAAATAATAGAGGATACAAGCCAATGTGTGACAAGGCTTACCACGGCCAAGGCGCAATTGTAAAACTCGCTTGACAAGCGCTTAAAAAAACCTTTAGTATGACCCCGCCTAAAGCAGCAATATTCTCTGGGTCCCAATCTCTCTAAAATACATTCTTTATATAGATTCTCGGGTGTTTTGCACAAAACACATTCTTTGCGCAAGCTCGATGCGGAAAATAAAACTTACTCACTTAAATCGATATCATGCACGTTTCTGAATTACAACGACAACACGTTTCTGAATTACTGACTTTGGCCGAACAACACGGCATAGAGAACGCCAACCGCTTGCGCAAACAAGACTTGGTCTTTGCCATTGTGCGCGCCCTAGTGAAAAAAGGCGAAAGCTTTACTGGTAAAGGTACTTTAGAGATTTTGCCTGATGGCTTTGGCTTCTTGCGCAGCCCAGACACCTCTTATTTGGCCGGCCCTGACGACATTTATGTCAGCCCCAGCCAAATCCGCCGCTTTAATTTGCACACCGGTGACACCATCGAAGGCAGCGTGCGCACACCCAAAGACGGTGAACGCTATTTTGCCTTGGTGAAACTGGACATCATCAATGGTGACGATCCGGAAAAATGCAAACACAAAATCCTGTTTGAAAACTTAACGCCGTTATTTCCAACACGTCAATTCAAATTGGAACGTGAAGGCAAAAACAAAGAAGACAAAAACGTCACCAGCCGTGCCATTGATTTGGTGGCACCGATAGGCTTTGGCCAACGTGCGTTGTTGGTAGCGCCTCCGAAAACCGGTAAAACCGTGATGTTGCAAAACATCGCCACCGCCATCACCACCAATTACCCTGAAGTGGAATTGATTGTGTTGTTGATTGATGAGCGTCCAGAAGAAGTGACCGAAATGACCCGCTCAGTGCGCGGTGAAGTGGTGTCGTCTACGTTTGACGAACCGGCGCAGCGTCACGTACAAGTGGCCGAAATGGTCATCGAAAAAGCCAAGCGTTTGGTCGAGCATGGCAAAGATGTGGTGATTTTATTGGATTCGATTACGCGTTTGGCGCGTGCTTACAATACCGTCGTGCCAGCATCTGGCAAGATTTTGACCGGTGGTGTTGATGCCAATGCCTTACACCGTCCGAAACGCTTCTTTGGTGCCGCGCGCAATTTGGAAGAAGGCGGTTCTTTGACCATCATCGCCACCGCTTTGGTCGACACTGGCAGCCGCATGGACGATGTGATTTACGAGGAGTTCAAAGGCACGGGCAATATGGAATTGCATTTGGAACGCCGCTTGGCCGAAAAACGCGTGTTCCCAGCCATCAGCCTCAACCGCTCTGGCACACGTCGCGAAGAATTGTTGGTGCCAAACGACCAATTGCAACGCATGTGGTTATTGCGCAAATTCTTACATCCTATGGACGATGTCGAAGCGATGGAATTCTTGCAAGACAAAATCAAATCGTCGAAAAACAATGCCGATTTCTTCGATCAAATGAAACGCTAATACACAGATTAAATTAACAAGCCCGATGTTACATCGGGCTTTTTTGTGTTTACAGGCCGCATTCAGATTAAACTGATGTTTGTTTTTTTTATGCAAACACGAACCTTACAAAATCAGGAGTGGCGCATGGATGAGAGCCATCAGCAATTGAACGCCGCGCAAACCAGCGCACAACTGGCTTTATTGCACCGCCGTTTTGAAACCACGCAAACGCATTTCCCCGATGTGGCTTGGCAAGACATAGCGCTGGCTTTGCAACAACAAACCACGGCTTTGTGGTCGTTGGCACAAATGGAGGCCAGCGATGGCGAGCCGAGCGTATTTGCTTACGATGCCGACAAGGGCTTGCTGTGGTTTGGCGATGCTGCGGCTGAAAGCCCCAAGGTGCGGCGCAGTCTGTGTTACGACGAGGCCGCTTTGCATGCGCGCAAACAACACCCGCCACAAGGCAGCGCTATGGAACAGGCCGCGGCGATGGGCGTGAGTTTGATGAACAGCGAACAATACCAAGTCTTGCAACAACTATGGCCGTGTGATTTGAAAACCTCATCGTGGCTGGCCACACCTGATGCGATTCGCCGTTTGGGCGGGGCGCTGTTTGGAAACCGGCGTTACGACACGGTGTTTGTCTACCACAATGGCGCCGACTCGTATTACGCCGCGCGTGGCTTTCGCTGCGTGCTTAGCCTGAAAATTGATTTAATTTCTTATTGATTTACGTATTAAGTTAACTATTGATATACAAATTACTCACACAGTGAAGTGTGTGTAATGTAAATTGTGGGCATAATTTTTTGGATGTTCTTTTATTTGAAATGATAGGATGAGGTAGCAAATTTACCATAATTGTAGTGATTTTTATTCATTATGCTTGAGGAATATTGTATTTGGTTACTAAAATAAAAAGCTACTCTTGGAAAAAGTTTAATGGTTAAGAATATATTATTTTATTTGAAAGATGCGTATTTATACTTCAAGGCAAAATCTGATATAAACATTGCATTTAAAAAAGCATTTTATGCATTTAACTTACATAATTATCAAGAGAGTGAGGAAATTATATCAAAATTACTTATTGATTCAGTCAATAATCCATATGTAATTTTAAATCTGAAAAGACTATCACGGTCAGAAGTAAATGATGTGTGTCTTAGTATCATGAATACAGTTGTTACTGAGATTGATTTTGATGCAGTTGCGAAAAATAAACAGAGCCAAAAGTTTAAAACACAAGCAAACCAGTTTCAATTCACAGATGTAACTGATTCCACTTCAGGCGATGAAGGTTTTATTGGAATTCATCGAAAAACAATTGTATTTATATTTTTGCCAATCGTGTCAGTAATTCTTGTAGGTGGTTTTGTTTATAAAGACTATTATGTAGGTCAAGGTGTTATTAAAAATGAAAAGCAAGATATCACTACGCTTAATAATGTTAGTAAGGATATAAATTCTGTATCTGATAATGTTATAGATGCTACACCGAACATAGTATCAAATAATATTGAAAGAAAAAGTGAATTAGAATATGTAGATTTTAATTTATTAACTGACGATGAGATATTTAGTTATATTTATACTGAACCAGACGGTACGCGTATTGAACAATCTTTTCAGGCTATAGATGCAAAAAGAATTAATAAACTTGGTAGGCAAAGTATACAAAAGAAAGACTATGATGTTGCTAAAGCCTTATTTTCGATTGCAGTTGAAAAAGATGCAAATGAAGTCGAATATTGGGACAACTTAGGTTACTCGCTAATATTTACTCAAGATTTAGATATAGCTGAAGCAGCATTAAAAGAGGCGATAAGGTTAAAGCCAAATAGAGCTGATACAGCATTGAATATGGCACGCTTAGAAGCTGCGAAATTGAATTTAGACTTATGCAAAAGTAACTTAAATGCATTTATTAAAAATTCTAAAAGTAATAAACAAGCAATTTCAATATTTGAAAAAATTATGGAGAATAAAAGAGATATGCCCGCATTTAAAAAGTGTGTTAAACAAGTGTCATTGGATTTGAAGCAGTCTGAAATTAAAGCTGAAAATGCTCAGTTTAATGAAAACCCTGTTATTGATACTGAAAATTTAGGTAATAATTAGCATTCAATATTATTGAAGTTATTAAATAATATTGGTTATCATTATATTTAAATTGATAATTAATATTGTATTATTAACTTGATATTAAAGCGGTCTGTAAACACTTACAGGCCGCTTTAATTACTGCGAAGCACGAACTCAATATGCTGATGCGGCTGTGTTTGAACCTATTTTTTTTATATGTTGTTTCGCAAAACGGGATTGCTGTTTGGCAGCTTGGATTAAGCCACCGGCACATATGTTTCTATGTTCTGCAATAAAAATTGCACAAACAGCGCCACCTTAGGCAAGGCCTTGCTGTGCGGCGCGTACAACACATGCACCGGCTGTTCGGGCAAGGTGATGTGCGGCAATACCCGCAGCAAGCGGCCGCTGGCAAACGCGTCTTGCAGCAATACCTCGGGTTGCACGATGATGCCGGCGCCAGCCTCGGCAGCGATGCGTAAGGCCAGCCCATCATTGCTGACAAACGTCGATTGCTCTTGCATCAATTGCAAGGCTTGCAAATGCGGGTATTGCTGCGGGTCTAAGTCGTGCCATAACCTGTGCACCAGCACGCGGTGTTGGTACAAGTCATCCAAGTTATGGGGTGTGCCAGCTTGCTGCAAATACACGGGCGCGGCACCGATGGCCATGCGGTAGGCGCACAGGTATTTGGCGACGGTGGCATCGGTGTGCAAGGCGCCGATGCGGATGGCGATGTCGACATCTTCTTGCAACACATCGACGCGGCGGTTGCTCAAATCCAGCACGATTTTCACGGCGGGATACAAGGCTTGGAAGGCCGCGCTCAAAGGCGCGATGGTTTGTGCGCCAAACGAGGGCGGGGCGCTGATGCTGAGTGTGCCCGTGGGGGCGGCCTGTAACTGCTCTACCACGGTAAACGTGTGCTGCAATTGGGCCAAAGTCAATTTGGCCTGTTGGTAAAAAGCGTTGCCAGCAGCGGTGAGTTTTTGCAGGCGCGTGCTGCGCTCAATCAAGCGTGTGCCCACTTCGGCCTCCAAGGCGGCAATGTATTTGCCCACCATCACCGCCGAGATGCCGAGTGTGTCTGCCGCCTTGCTGAAGCTGCCACTTTCCACCACAGCCACCAACACTTCTAAAGCACGCATTTTGTCCATTAATCGCCACCATTGCTAACTCAAAGTTAATTTATTCCAAATTTATAGCATATTTATGCAATGAAAACTTAGGAGAATAATGGCGACATGGTTAAACAACACAGGAAATAACATGAAAATCATTGTGGTAGGTGCTTCAGGTATCTTGGGACAAGCTGTGGTGAAGCATTTGCAGGCTTTAGGTCACGACATCATCACCGCCAGTCGCAACAGTGGCATGGAGCGGGTCGACATCCGCGACGATGCCAGTGTGCGCGCTTTGTTTGCTCGTACCGGCACGGTCGATGCGATTGTTTCCACTGCCGGTGTGGTGAGTTTTGAACCCTTGAGCAGCATGAGTACTGAGCAATTTATGTTGGGTTTGCAAGACAAATTCTTGGGCCAAGTGCGTTTGGCTTTGATCGGACTAGCCTTTGTAAACGCAGGTGGCTCGATTACTTTGACTACCGGCATTACTGGGCACCAACCCATCGCCGCAGGTGTGAACGCCACGGCGGTGAATCTGGGCTTGGAAGGTTTTGTGCAAGCGGCGGCGTTGGAATTGCCCAACCGCATTCGCATCAATGCCGTCAGCCCGAATGTGTTGACCGAAGCCTTGCCTGATTTCGCACCGTATTTTCCTGGTTTTGGCAGTGTCGCCGGCGCCGAAGCAGCACGGGCCTACGAGCGCAGCATCGCCGGCATACAAACCGGACAAGTGTTTAAAGTGGGGTATTGAAACCAAACAAGCGGCCTGTAATCGTTACAGGCCGCTTGTTGATGTACAGCAGTTTATTGTGAGTGTGTTTAGGCTTTGCTGGCGCTGGCTTTAAACAGATTGACAAAGCCAACAGCCACAGTCTTGGATGACACACTGAGCGGCCCCATGGCCAAGGCCACGGCTTCTAAAAATTCGCCTTTATTGTGCAGATTGACCGCTTCACTGGCGCAGACATGGAAGGCGGCATGGCGTTGTTTTAAGTCGGCGTATTCGGGCAAGTGCTCATAGACTTTGCCAGAGGAATAAATCCATTGGCCGACTTGGCACAAATGGTCGCAGGCAATTTTTTCCGCGTCTTTGGCGTTTGGATCTTCTAAACGCAAGGCTTTGAACCATTTGTTGCGCCAGTGTACATGCGACTCTATGGCATCGATGACCGACAAGCCATTGAGCATCATCGCATCGCGTGCCACCGGCAAGACAGGCTCGTCGCCTTTGATTAAACCATCTATCCACATTTCTAAAGCCATTGTTTGTTCCTTTGAATATGATTGACCATTGCTTTGGGCTGATTGCAGCACAGCGTCAGCGCAAAATGAGGCAACTGTATCTAAACTCTAGTCTTGCAATATTGATGTGTCTTAAGCTTTGTGCATTTGCTGGCATCAGTGTGTTTCTGGCAATCAAACATACAAAGCGTGGTGTTGGATATCAGAGCCAGATTGAACACATTAAGCGGCCTGTAAACCCAGTATCAGCTTTACAGGCCGCATGTTTAATACAGCAGTTGTGCGACCACATACACACTGAGGCCAAATAAAACATGGACAACAAGAGACTTGCCACGATTGCGCCACGGCGTGGCGGTATTGCGGGCGGCGATGCCCATGCCCATTAAGGGTTGCATGATGAAAAACGGTAACACTGCGGTGGCGCTGCCATACAAACAGAGGGAATGCATACATGATAGACATCGCCACATTGGCTAAACAAAGCGGCATCGCCGCGCATACTTTGCGCTATTACGACAGCCGCGGTTTGATTACGGCGGTGAGCCGCAGTGGTTTAAAGCGGGTGTATGCCGATGGGGTGTGGTTGAATCTGCGCCTCATCCACTTGGGGCAAAAAGTGGGCATGTCGCTGCAACAAATCGATGCGGCGTTTGGTTTAAGCAGTCAGATTGCGGTGCGGCGCGAGACGTTTAACCTGCAAGCACAAGCAGTGGCCGAGCAAATACGGCATTTGCAAACCATGCAAGCCTTGTTACAGCATTTGTCGGCGTGTGCTCATGCGCAACATTTGGACTGCCCTGAGTTTCAAGCCTTGTTAAACGAGGTATTGCCACAGCAGCAGTAAGAGTCTGTTTTAGCCATGCTAAAAGCGGCCTGTAAATGCTTACAGGCCGCTTATGTTATCTCAAGCAAGATAAGGGATTAAATGTCCAAGTATTCCAAGATGCTTTGGGCAGCGTCGCGGCCTTCGGCCACGGCGGTTACCACCAAGTCTGAGCCACGGGTAACGTCACCACCGGCGAAGATTTTGGCATTGGCTGTTTGCTGTTTCAGCTCACCTTCTTGGGCGATGCGACCGCGGCTGTCCACGTTCACACCCACAGCTTGCAACCATGGCATCGCGTGTGGCGCAAAACCAAAGGCGACAATTACCGCATCGCAAGCCAACACTTCTTCCGAGCCAGCCACGATTTCGGCGCGGCGACGGCCGCGTTCATCCGGTGCACCCATTTGCGTTTTCACCATTTTGATACCGGTGACTTTGCCTGCGGCATCGGTTTCGATGGCCACCGGTTGGGCATTGAATTTGAATTTCACGCCTTCTTCTTTGGCGTTTTGGAATTCTTTGCGTGAACCGGGCATATTGTCGGCATCGCGGCGGTAGGCACAGATGACTTCGGCCGCTTCTTGGCGGATGGAGGTGCGCACGCAGTCCATGGCGGTGTCACCACCACCCAAGACCACCACGCGTTTGCCTTGCATGGAGACAAAATTGCCGTTGTCGTAGCCCATCAAGTCTTCGGTATTGCCAATCAAAAATGGCAAGGCCGAGTACACGCCGTCGGCGTCTTCGTTCGGCAAATCGGCTTGCATGCCTTGGTAAGTGCCGACACCTATGAACACGGCATCGTATTCGGCCGCCAATTGTTCCAAAGTCACGTCCACGCCCACATTGACACCGAGTTTGAATTCGATGCCCATTTCGGTGAACACTTCGCGGCGGCGTATCAACACTTCTTTTTCCAATTTGAACGCAGGGATGCCGAAGGTGAGCAAGCCGCCAATTTCGGGCGCGCGCTCATACACAGTCACGGCCACGCCATTGCGAATCAGCACATCGGCACAACCCAAGCCTGCAGGGCCTGCACCAATCACCGCCACGCGTTTGGCATCGGCTTCCAAAGGTTGCACAGTCGGACGCCAGCCTTGCGCAAACGCGGTTTCGGTGATGTATTTTTCGACGCTGCCGATGGTGACGGCGCCAAATTCATCGTTCAACGTGCACGCGCCTTCGCACAAGCGGTCTTGTGGACACACGCGGCCACACACTTCTGGCAAGCTGTTGGTCGAGTGCGCCAATTCGGCCGCTTCGATGATGCGACCTTGGTAAGCCAAACGCAGCCAGTTGGGAATGTTGTTGTGCAACGGGCATTTGTGTTGGCAATATGGATTGCCACAGCCCAAACAGCGGTCAGATTGCGAGGCGGCTTGGGTGGCGGTAAAGCTTTGGTAAATTTCCACAAACGTGCTGGTACGCGCAGACAGGGGTTTTTTGGGCGGGTCTACGCGCGGTAAGTCGATAAATTGGTAAACATTTTCTTGTTGCGACATGAGGGTGTTCCTAGTTTTGGTCTTAACAAGCGGCCTGTAAAGTCAAGTGGGGCTTACAGGCCGCTTTGGGCGCTGGTTTATTGGGTAACGGCACGCAATTCGGTGACGCTGCGGCGTTTGTGGCCCAATAAGGCATTCACGTCATTGGCTTTCGGTTTCACCAACACAAATTGGTCGATGTAGGCTTCCCAATCGGCCAAAATGCGTTCACCCACATTGCTTTGGGTCAATTGCACATGGGTGTCGATTAAGCCGCGCAAGTGCTCTTGGTGCATAGGCAAATCGCGGATGGACAAGCCTTCCACCATTTCGCCATTGATGCGGCCGGTAAAGCCGCCATCGACATCCAAGATGTAAGCAAAACCACCAGTCATGCCCGCACCGAAGTTGATGCCGGTTTTACCCAACACCGTCACCACGCCGCCGGTCATGTATTCGCAACCATTGTCGCCTATGCCTTCTACCACGGCAGTGGCGCCAGAATTGCGCACACCAAAGCGTTCGCCGACACAGCCTGAGGCGTACAAAGCGCCGCCAGTGGCACCATACAAGCAGGTGTTGCCAGCGATGGTGGCTTCTTCGGCTTTGAACGCGGTGCCGTTGTGCGGACGGATGACGATTTGACCGCCAGCCATGCCTTTGCCGACATAGTCGTTGGCATCGCCCGTTAAGTACAGATTCACCGAGCCTGCCAACCACACGCCGAAGCTTTGGCCAGCGGTGCCATTGAAGTGCAAGTCTATGCTTTGCTCAATGCGACCACGGTTGCCAAATTGTTTGGCGATGATGCCAGACACGGTGGCGCCGACCGAGCGGTCCAAATTGCAAATGTCAAAGTGTTGCTGCACGTTTTTGCCTTGTTCCAAAGCCTTCGCAGTCGATTCGACAATGGCTTGGTTGAGCAAACCTTTGTCAAACGGCGGGTTGGTTTGGGTGCAATGGCGCGCCGAACCTTCAGGCACAACTGGCGCATAAAGCAAACCAGACAAGTCCAAGCCGCGTTGTTTGTCGGTTTGACCTTCGACCAATTCCAACAAGTCGGTACGGCCTATCAAATCGGTGAGTTTTTCCACCCCCAATGAAGCCAAAATCTCGCGCACGTCTTGGGCAATGAATTTGAAGTAATTCATCGCTTTTTCAGGCAAGCCGTGGAAGTGTTGGCGACGCAAAGTGTCGTCTTGGGTGGCCACGCCGGTAGCGCAGTTGTTCAAGTGGCAAATGCGCAAGTAACGACAGCCCAAGGCCACCATAGGACCCGTGCCGAAGCCAAAGCTTTCTGCACCCAAAATCGCCGCTTTAACGATATCCAAGCCAGTTTTCAGGCCGCCATCGACTTGCAAACGCACTTTGTGGCGCAAATTGTTTTCCACCAATGCTTGTTGTGCCTCGGCCAAACCCAATTCCCACGGACTGCCGGCGTATTTTACCGAAGTCAATGGCGATGCGCCGGTACCGCCGTCGTAACCCGAGATGGTAATCAAGTCGGCATAGGCTTTGGCCACACCGGTTGCGATGGTGCCCACGCCCGGTAAAGACACCAATTTCACCGAAATCAAGGCGGTTGGGTTGATTTGTTTCAAATCGAAAATCAACTGTGCCAAGTCTTCAATCGAGTATATGTCGTGGTGCGGTGGCGGCGAAATCAAGGTTGAACCGGGTACGGCATAACGCAGTTGCGCGATGTAAGGGGTGACTTTGTCGCCCGGCAATTGGCCGCCTTCACCTGGTTTGGCGCCTTGTGCCACTTTGATTTGGATGACATCGGCGCTCATCAAGTAAGCAGGGGTCACACCAAAGCGGCCTGAAGCCACTTGTTTGATGCGCGAAACCTGTTCGGTACCGTAGCGTTTCGGGTCTTCGCCGCCTTCACCTGAGTTGGAGAAACCACCCAAGCGGTTCATGGCAGTGGCCAAGGCTTCGTGTGCTTCTGGGCTCAAGGCGCCGATTGACATCGCGGCCGAGTCAAAACGGCTGTACAGATTTTCGGCTGCTTCCACTTTGGCCACATCAATGGCGGTGGCGTTTTCAGTTTTCACACGGAGCAAATCGCGTATGGTCGACGCAGGGCGGTTGTTCACCACATCGGCGTAAGCGCGGTAGTCTTGGTAGTCGCCAGAATTGACCGCACGTTGCAAGGTATTGACCACATCAGGGTTGTACATGTGGTACTCGCCTTGTGGTTTGTATTTCAAGAAGCCGCCCGCATCCAAGGTTTGGCTCTTGCGCCATGCGGTTTTGTGGAAGCGTTTCAAATCGCCTTCCAACTCGCTAAAGCCGGCGCCATTGATGCGGCTGACCATGCCTTTGAAGCACAAGTCGGCCACTTCATTGCCAATGCCCACCAATTCAAACAAACGGGCGCAGCGATAAGACGAAATGGTGGAAATGCCCATTTTCGACATGATTTTGTACAGGCCTTTGTTAATGCCGTTGCGGAAGTTGGCAGTGACCACGCGCAAAGGTTTGCTGATGGCACCACGCGCCACCATATTGGCCAAAGATTCATACGCCAAATAAGGGTAAACCGCGGTCGCACCCAAGCCGATTAACACAGCAAAATGGTGTGGGTCACGCGCCGAACCGGTTTCCACCACGATGTTGGCATCGCAACGCAAATTGGTTTCCACCAAGCGTTGTTGGATGGCACCGACAGACAAAGGCGCTGGAATTTGGATCAAATCTTTGCCGATTTCACGGTCAGACACAATCAACAAGACCGCGCCGCCTTTCACCGCTTCTACGGCTTCATCACACAAGCGTTTGATGGCGTCCTGTAAGCTGGTGGTGTTGGGGTTGTAAACCGCTTTTAATACTTGGTGTTGGTAGTCTTTGGCTGGCAAACGCAACAATTGCTGCATGTCGGAATACATCAATACCGGCGATTTGAAGTTCACACGACTGGACATGCCTTCGGCTTCAAAGAACACCGACATTTCGCGGCCTATCGAAGTGGCCAAACTCATCACATGCGCTTCACGCAATGGGTCTATCGGTGGGTTGGTCACTTGCGCGAAGTATTGGCGGAAGTAATCGTAAACCAAACGCGATTTGTGCGAGAACACCGCAAACGGTGCATCGTCGCCCATAGAGCCAACGGCTTCTTGACCGTTTTCGCCCAAGATGCGCAACACGTTTTCCAATTCTTCTTGGTTGTAACCAAATTGTTTTTGGAAAATATCCAATTCGGCTTGGTTCAGCCACGCATCACCAACCTCATCGTCAGGCATTTGTTCAAATGGAATCAAACGCAACACATTTTTGTCCAACCACTCACGGTAAGGGTGGCGGGCTTTGAGCTCGTTGTCGATTTCGTGCGAGTGCATCAATTTGCCGCTGCGGGTATCAATCACCAGCAATTGACCGGGGCCAACACGGCCTTTAGACACCACTTCATCGGGTGCGTAATCCCAAATGCCGACTTCAGACGCGATGGTCATTAACTTGTCATCGGTAATCACATAACGAGCAGGGCGCAAGCCGTTGCGGTCTAGCGTACAGGCCGCATAGCGACCGTCAGACAACACGATGCCAGCAGGGCCATCCCAAGGCTCCATGTGCATGGAGTTGAAGTCGTAGAAGCCGCGCAATTCGGCGTCCATGTCAGGGTTGTTTTGCCATGCTGGTGGCACCAACAAACGCATGGCGCGGAACAAGTCCATGCCGCCATTGACGAACAATTCCAACATATTGTCGAGCGAGCTCGAATCCGAACCTGAGTTATTGACAAACGGCGCGGCGGTTTGCAAATCGGGAATCAATGGCGTGCGGTATTTGTACGCACGCGCTTGTGCCCAAGCACGGTTGGCAGAAATGGTGTTGATTTCACCATTGTGCGCCAAGTAACGGAAAGGCTGCGCCAATTTCCATTTCGGTAAGGTATTGGTCGAGAAGCGTTGGTGGAACAGGCAAATGGCCGATTGCATGCGCAAGTCACCCAAGTCCAAATAGAACTTAGGCAAGTCTTTGGGCATGCACAAGCCTTTGTATATCATCACTTGGTTGGACATGCTGCACACATAAAAATCTTCGTGCGCGATGCGTTTTTCAATGCGGCGACGGGTGATGAACATGCGGCGTTCCATGTCTTTTTCACGCCAGCCCGATGGGGCATTGACAAAGACTTGGCGGATGCGCGGCATTGATTCTAAGGCAATGGAACCCAAAATGCTGGCATCCACGGGCACATCGCGCCACCATGCCACTTGTAAGGTTTCTTGCAGGAATTCTTCTTCAATGATGGCCTTGTATTCGGCTTCGAGTGCATCGTCTTGGGGAAAAAAAATCATGCCAACTGCAAAGTTTTTTGCAAGATGTACATGATTCTCTTCAGCGACGATTTGGAAGAAGGATTTGGGCATTTGTAAGAGTAGGCCGCAACCATCACCGGTTTTTCCATCCGAGAGGATGGCACCACGGTGCTGCATGCGGGATAAACCCAAAATAGCGGTACGGACAACTTTGTGGCTGGGTTGGCCTTCTAAATGGGCGATTAAGCCGAAGCCACAATTGTCTTTTACCAAGGAGCGATCGTGCAACATGTCTTAAAGACCTTTCTGACGCTGGTCTGTGTCGATGAGGAGGTTATTTTTAAACTTGGGTCTGTAAACATACGAAAAATGTTGCTCTGCGTCAAAGGTTTTTTTTGTTCTCAAATTGAGATAAATCTTATGTAGTATCAACCATCTAAGCTAAACGGTTAAAAAGACTGTATTTTGTGTTTTAACCAGTATTAACAGATGTTGCTGTGCAACAGGGTGGTTTGGCGCTGATTATGCTAAAAATGAGATTAAAAATAACTTAACAAAAGGTGAAAACGCCTTATATACGCAATATATTGGCATTTTCGTTTAAAAAAGCCATTTACATAAAATTTAACGCTTGGATTTAAAGAAATTTTGCATTAAATGGCGGCACTGCTCCGCATTTGCGCCGGCAAAGAAGGCAGTATGATGATTTAAACAATCGTGCGTCGCCAATTGCAATTGACTGGTTACCGCCCCGGTCTTGGCTTCGTCTATGCCATACACCACCCGTTTTACCCGCGCTTGCAGCAGCGCACCGGCGCACATCACACACGGCTCTACTGTCACATACACATCGCATTGCGTCAAACGGTAAGTGCCAAGCACCGCGCCAGCGCGTTCCAACGCCAACATTTCTGCATGGGCACCGACAAAATGGCGACCAACACATTCATTGTGGGCGCGGGCAATGATGTTGCCTTGGTAAACCACCACCGCACCGATGGGAATTTCACCCTTGTCCGCCGCCAATTGTGCTTCTGCCAGCGCCGCTTGCATGTGGCGCTGTTGTTCATCGGCGCTGGGCGGGATGTGTATTGGTGGCAAGGCTTGATAAGCGGCCTGTAAGCCTTGTTTGTGCTCGGTAGTGAGTGCTTGTACTGGGACATGCAAACACAAAGCACCCAATTGCCACAGCGTGGATTTGGTGACGGTGAGGCCGCTGGCTTTGAGCAAGGCAAAACACTTCGCAGCGCCGTGTTGTTTGAGGTCGCCCAGCGTGTGGATGTGCAGCTGCGCCAAAGTCGTTACCACTTTGGGCGGCAATGGCGGCGTGGAGAGTTTGCTGTCGTCGTTGGTGCTTACAGGCCGCATATCAAAACTGCCCGCTAAGCGGGCAGTGGTCGGCAATTCAGATTTACTCATCTGTCTTGTCTTTATCCTTCTCTTTTTTGGCTGCGGCCAATTTGGCCTTGTCCAAACCCTTGCCTATGGCGGCTTTATACGCCTCAGGTGATTTCACCAATTCCAAAGCCTTGGCCAATTGCGCGTCTTTGGCGGGATTCGGTATGCGCGAAGCCAACACCTCATCTATCACCGATTTCTTGTCTTTGGCATTTTTGTCTTTGCTTGCCTCAGTTTCTTTGACCACCGGTTCGCTGGCAGCGGCTTTGTCTTCTTCATAAGACTGTGGGCCGCCTTTGCTTTCTTCACCGCCATTCGGATTGGCTATGTGACCGCGGTAATCGGCTTCACGGGTTTCAAACGTGCGGCTCTTATCTTTCACTTCCACGTCGGGCAAGATGCCTTGCGCTTGGATAGAGCGGTCGTTAGGGGTGTAATACAAGGCTGTGGTCAATTTGATGCCGCCACCATTGGACAAAGGCAACACGGTTTGTACCGAGCCTTTACCAAACGATTGCGTGCCCACCAATACACCGCGTTTGTGGTCTTGCAAGGCACCGGCAACGATTTCAGACGCTGAGGCTGAACCCGAGTTAATCAAAATCGTCATCGGAATGTTTTTGATGCTGGCAGGCAAACCGGCCAATGGGTCTTTGATGGCGCCACCGGCGTAATCGTCTTTATTGGCTTTCAGGTTCATGCCTTCTTTGCCATCACGGCCTTTGGTGCTGACCACTTTGCTGTCTGCTGGCAAGAATGCTGCAGAAACGCCGACCGCACCTGTCAGCAAACCGCCTGGATCGTCACGCAAGTCCAAAATCAAACCTTTGAGTTCGCCACCGTTTTGCTTGGTCAGTTTTTGCACGTTTTGGCTGAGCAAGTCCAAAGTCGGTTGTTGGAATTGGGTAATGCGGATGTAGCCTATGCCCGGTTCGAGCAAATGGCTGCGCACACTGTTGACCTTAATCACGGCACGGGTCAGATGCACGACAATTGGTTGGGTGGTGTCTTTGCGTGACAAAGTCAGGGTGATTTTGGTGTCGGGTCTGCCGCGCATCAATTTCACTGCCTCGGTAGACGACATGCCACGGGTTGAGGTCTCGTTGATTTTGGTGATGTAGTCGCCACTTTTCACACCGGCGCGTTCGGCAGGGGTGTCTTCAATTGGGGCGATGACTTTGATAAAGCCGTCTTCCGAGCCAATTTCCATGCCCAAACCGCCGAATTCACCGCTGGTGTTTTCTTTCAAATCGACAAAGTCTTTGGGCGACATGTAGTCAGAATGCGGGTCCAAACTGGAAACCATGCCTTGAATGGCATTTTCCAACAGTTTGTCATCGTCGGTGGTTTCCACATAATTGGCCTTGATTTGGCCATAGGCTTCTGCCCAAGTGCGTATGCCTTGCACCGGCAAACCGCTCTTGTCTTTTTCATTGGCAAAGCTTTGTACGCTCAAGCTCAAGGCGATACCGGTTAAGGTACCGAAACCATATAACGCTAATTTTTTAACCGTATTGTTTTGTTTCGACATTATCTCTTTACCATTGGTCAACAAGGTTGCTAGGGCGTTAGCATATTCATTTTTAGGGTAAGCCACAACCGTTAAGGGGTAAATCTTTGCTAAGCGGTTGTTTATCCAACCCAAGACAGTGGGTTCATGGCTCGATTTTGGTATCTGACTTCAAAATACAGGCCGACTTCACCGCTGGGCAAGCGACCGCTGCTGCCCAAGACACGGCGAGCGCTGATGTTTTGACCGGCGCCGACACTGATGCCAGCCAGACCAGAATACACCGTCACATAGCCAGCACCGTGGTCAATGATGACGGTATTGCCATAGCCGGCCAACGGTGCGGCATAGACCACATCACCGGCGGCAACACTGTGCACAGACGCACCATTGTTGGCGATGAACAAGCCTTTCCAAGTGCCACCGCTGGCGCGTGGTCCACCAAAACGGCCGGCTATCGCACCGGCGGCCGGCATGCCCATGCGCCCTTGCATTTGGCTAAAGCGGTTGGCAGGGCTGATTTCTGCCGTGGCCGCAGGAGCGGACAAGGCCAAATCTTCGTGGGTCAAGCCTTGTGGTTTCGGTTTGGTTGGTACGACGCTAGGTGTTTTGCCCGTGTCTGCTGGTTTGGCTGCGTGCACTTTGGGCTTGCTCGCCTGTTTGCGGCTGAGCGAGGCCAATAATTGGTTTAAACGCGCTTCGTCTTGTTTCAATTGCTGAATGTGCGCTTGTTGTTTGGCAATGTCTTGGCTCAAGACCGTGTTTTGCTGCACTTGGCTGGCATGTTGGTTTTGCAAACGCTTGGCCGCTTGCGCGCTTTGCTGTTGCAATTTGTTCAGGCTAGCGTGTTGGCTGTTGATTTTTTGCTGTTGTTGGTTGATTTGCTGCAATTGCTGTTTCAAATCGCCCAACACTTGCTCATTGGCACGGTTCAAATAGCGCAGATACACCATTTGCCGGCCTTTGTCATTGGGATTGCTGTTTTTCAACATCAACACTAAGGCATTGGCCTGCTTGTTTTTGTATTGGCTGTTGAGCAGGCGCTGCACTTGCGCCTTATTGGCTTGGTTTTGCGTTTGCAAGCGTGACAATTGCTGTTGCAAACGCACCAATTCACTGGCCGATTGTTTTTGCTTGGCATTCAAGGCCGCAAGCTCTTTTGATGCGACCTGTAAATCGGCTTGGGTGCGGTTGATGTCGCCAGCGAGCTGTTGCTTTTGCTGCTGCTGTTGCTGCAGTTTTTGCTGCGCTTGTTGCAACTGTTGCTGTAGCTGCGCAGCATCGTCGGCAGCCGGCGCCGCCCATAAGGCCAAACTGGCACTGAGGACGGTGAGACCGCTGATGGCAAGCAAATAAGGCTTGATGCGCATGTTTATTTGAACGCAATCAAGCTGTGGCCCGTCATTTCGGCGGGTGGGGCAATGCCGAGCATGGCTAACATGGATGGCGCAATGTCTTTCAAAGCGCCGCCAGTTTTGATTGTGGCAGGACGACCCACATAGATAAACGGCACCGGTTGGGTGGTGTGTTGGGTATGCGCTTGGTAGTGGGCATGGTCAAACATGTTTTCACAATTGCCGTGATCGGCGGTAATCAACACCTCGCCACCGGCTTTTTGCACTGCGGCAACGATTTGGCCGACGCACACGTCCAAGGTTTCCACCGCTTTCACTGCCGCATCAAACACGCCAGTGTGGCCAACCATATCACCGTTGGCGAAGTTACACATAATCACATCAAAGCGCTGGTTTTCCACCGCTTCGACGATGTTTTGCGCCACGATGGGTGCGTTCATTTCTGGTTGCATGTCGTATGTCTTGACCTTGGGCGATGGCACCAAAATACGTTCTTCGCCCGCATACGGCTCTTCACGGCCGCCGCTGAAGAAATAAGTCACGTGCGGGTATTTTTCGGTTTCGGCAATGCGCAATTGGCTAAAGCCTTGTGCGGATAAATACTCGCCCAAGCCATTGCTGATGGTTTGCGGTGCGAACATCACTGGGTGGGTGTATTGTTTGCCATAGCTGGTGAGGCTGGCGTAATACGACAGTTGTGGTTGTTTGGCGCGTACAAAACCGTCGAAATCGGCATTGAGCAAGGCTTGGGTGATTTCACGTGCGCGGTCGGCACGGAAATTCAAATTCAATACCGCATCGCCATCTGCCAATAACATATCGGGTTCAATAATTGTGGCTTGTACAAATTCATCGTTTTCACCGCGTGCATAAGCGGCCTGTAAAGCCTCTACCGCGCTGTTGGCAGCATAAGGTGCACCCACGCCGACCAAAGCATCGTATGCGGTTTGTACGCGTTCCCAACGGTTGTCGCGGTCCATGGCGAAGAAGCGGCCGACCACAGCGCCAATGTGCACTTGCACGTGTGCGGCGGCATAGTCTTGCAATTGTTGCAAATAGGCTTCAGCGCTTTGTGGTGGTGTGTCGCGACCGTCTAAGAAGGGGTGCACAACAATGGTTTGCACGCCCGCGGCGATGGCGGCGTCCAATACCGCAAAGAAATGGGCAATGTGGCTGTGCACGCCGCCGTCAGACAACAAACCGATTAAATGCAATTTGTGGCCGTTGGTATGGGCAAAAGCGGTCTGTAACACCGCATTGTCTTTTAAACTGTTGTTTTCGATGGCCACATCAATGCGGGTGATGTCTTGCTCGACCACGCGACCTGCACCGATGTTCAAATGGCCAACTTCTGAATTACCAAATTGACCACGCGGCAAACCCACCATGCGCTCAGACGCGTCTATGGTGCCAAACGCGTAATCGCGCATTAAGGCATCTAAATTTGGCGTGTTGGCTGCGGCAATGGCGTTGTCTTCGGTTTCGGTGCGGTAGCCGAAGCCATCTAAAATCAATAAGACGATGGGTTTGGTAATGTTCACTGTGGGGCCTTTGGAATTCAAAACAATCACGGTAAGCCAGTGCATACCGTGGTAAAGTTGCAATTATAAGGCGCAAGACTTGTCAAACTCAATGTATAACCCCATATACAACATCAATTAAAAATACTGTTTAGATAGCAAAGGGGGTGTCATCATGCAAATCAAGAACAAAAAAATTGATAACTTAACCGATTATTTCCTGATTGCCATGCCCGAAATGGACGATCAGTTTTTCGCTGGCAGCGTGGTTTACATCTGCGAGCACAATGACGAAGGCGCGATGGGCGTGTGCATTAACAAGCCGTCGCCGCTCACGATGAACCAGTTTTTCGAGGCGATTAACGCGCGCACGCCGTTGCAATACGATGAAACCGCAGTGTTGCTCGGTGGCCCCATGCAAGTCGACCGTGGCTTTTTGGTGCACACACCGGTGGGTTCATGGGAAAGCAGTTTGCTCGTTACTGATGACATCGCCTTTACCACCTCGCGCGACATCATCGAAAACTTGGCCAAAAACCACGATAACCACACCAACAAAACCTTGGCCACCATCGGCTATTCGGGTTGGAAGAAGAACCAATTGGAGCAAGAATTGGCAGAAAACGCCTGGCTGATTGTGCCAGCAGACCAACACATCATGTTTGATATCCCAGTGGACGAGCGCTACCAAGCGGCGATGAAATTGCTGGGCATAGACGCAGGGCAATTGGTGCAAGGAGCTGGCCATGCTTGAAGCACCACGCGGCACCACACTGGGCTTTGATTTTGGCATGGCGCGCATCGGTGTGGCCGAGGGTGATGCCGAAGTGGCCATGGCGCACCCGATTACCACCATCCACGAAACCGAAAACAGCAAGAAGTTTGCGGCAGTCGAAGCCTTGATCAAGGAATGGCGACCGAAACAATTGGTGGTGGGTTTGCCTGCTTACATGGACGGGGTCGAACACGATACCTCGGCCTTGTGCCGCAAATTTGCGCAGCGTTTGCACGGCCGCTACGGCTTGCCGGTGTTTTTGGTTGATGAGCGCTTGTCATCGGTGTATGCCGAAAGTCTGCTCGCCGAAGCGCAAGTGTATGGCAAGAAGCAAAAAGCCTATCTAGACCAAGTGGCTGCGCAAGCAATCTTGATGACGTTCTTTGAAAATGGCGCGATGGAGCAAGTGCAAAGACACACAGAAGAATAACAGAATAACTTCTGCAATACCTTCTTATGGTGTGGTTTGAAGAGCATGTATAAGCGGCCTGTAATGTTTACAGGCCGCTTTTTATTGGTTTTGGCTTTATATAGCGCGTTTACAGATGATATGAGATAGCTTGCACACGCACACAAGCTTGCCCGCACAATTTGCCAGAGTTTATGGCAAGCACCAATATAGTGATGGATCTGATTTTGTGGTCTTCGGCCCAATGGATGGAAAACTTGTAGCCATCAAATTTTCAAGCGACCGGGTCGGTAGGATTGTCGGGGCGATGATAGGCTGCGCCGACAGTGTTAACCACATCTTGATAGGACGATTCAAACATCGGCCCTGCAATTGGAACTGACAGAATTTTTGATACTTGTCCCGGTAGCCGGTTAATGTCAGTTGCTCCAGAACGTAAGGTCCTGCACCAAGCACATGATGGTTTAATGCTGGGTGTGTCTCGAGTTTATCCAGAAAAAAGAACGCCCCGATGTGCTTCAAGCTGATGCCTCGCCTCATAAAATCTTTGTCCACCACCGATATATTACCCACAGACAGACCAAAATAATCCAACATCGCCTTGAGCTGCGCGGTATCCGTCTGCGTTCCCAACATCGATATGATGTGTTCATGGGTGAAAATTTTATTCATGGCAGCGCCGCTCCTAAACAATAAATATAAGGTGTTTCGCCATTTTTACTGGTATTGAATGGTAGCAAAAGAATCATCAGATAGCCGCTGGAGCAGCGCGTCCATTACCATGTTCTCATCGCTGTCGCGGCATGGGATGCGTCAAGACAGACTTGCGGTATCTCGCCATGTATGTTTTGTAGGCGTCTGCAAATCTGCGTCTACAGCTTATAACACGCTTCGTGCAGCCATTTAATCAGTGGCTGCTTCATCTTGCTTGAATAGCCTAGCTCTTAAACCGTGGAGGGTGTTGGCGTCAGCAGTTGTGTGGTTTTCAGCGCGATGACTAGGCCATCATCACACAGTCAACATGTTTTAATAAACATGCCATATGGCATGTTTATTAAAAAATTTAACAAATGGTTTTGATTCAAACAGATAAACATTATATTTCATTTTGTTATTTGAATTTGATTTAAATGTTTATAAATGGTATAAGACTGATTCATTTGCGAAAACTGTCACTTAATATTGTGGAGGTGTTTAGTGAATCTGTATGTCAAAATCCTAAAAGACGAAAACGGAACTTTTTATGTCGCCAAGCGCGATGGGGTGAGGCTGGGTGTGTTTGACACCATAGACGAAGCCTTAGAACGCACTGCTTTGGAAAAACCTGTCCCACCCAAACTCAAATGCCCGGTCAATATCTGGCAAGCCAAAAAATTCTATTGAAGCGCAAGTGAAAATTCAGTTTAAGCCCCATCAAATTGTGTAAATGTGCAAGGTGTGCACAGACTCAGACAAATACCGATTGGGCTTGTGCTTGCAGTCTATTTTTACCCTCACACACCCCTGTTAAAGCGGCCTGTAAACATTTACAGGCCGCTTTTCGGTGTGAAAGCAGATTGTTATTTTGGATAAAAATCAACATAATCGGCGCGTGTCCATGATCAAAGCCTTGCATGTATTAGGTTTATGCCTGACTCGTTACAGGCCGCTCTCAGGTCACCACATCATCCCATGCGCAGATTGAATGGATAGGAAAAACAAACACTTTCGGCTTGCAGCGTTTTGTGGCTGAACTTCTGTTTTTGGTCTTAAGTCAATGCTCGGTAATTTGAGTTTGAAACTTAACATGCAGCGGTCGTTTTCGGTTGCCACCTGCAAACCTCACTCACATGAAGGAAGATTCCGTGTCTAAATCATCAAAATTAGAATTGCTCAATCCTCACAACTGTCAGCTGATTTTCATCGATCAACAACCGCAAATGGCGTTTGGCGTGCAATCCATAGACCGCCAAACCTTGAAAAACAATGTGGTTGGCTTGGCCAAAGCCGCCAAAATCTTCAACATTCCCACCACCATTACCACGGTGGAAACCGAAAGCTTTTCTGGCCATACTTTTCCGGAATTGCTAGACGTGTTTCCGAATGCGCCTTTGTTGGAGCGCACGTCGATGAATTCATGGGACGACCAAAAAGTGCGCGATGCCTTGGCCAAAAACCAACGCAAGAAAATTGTGGTATCGGGTTTGTGGACGGAAGTGTGCAATTTGACCTTTTCTTTGAGCTGTTTGCACGACACCGATTATGAAATCTACATGGTCACCGATGCCTCTGGCGGCACCTCACAAGAAGCGCATGATATGGCCATACAGCGCATGATTCAAGTGGGCGTGATTCCGGTGACATGGCAACAAGTGTTGCTGGAATGGCAACGCGATTGGGCGCACCGCGACACTTACGATGCGGTCATGGCTTTGGTGAAAGAGCATTCTGGTGCTTATGGCATGGGTGTTGATTATTGCTACACCATGGTGCACAAAGCGCCTGAGCGCGCGCAAGGTGCACACGAAATCTTGGCACCTGTGCCGGCGAAGTAAACCTTGGGAGGCAGTTACCTTGTTAGCTGCCTTTTTGTTTGCCTGTGATGCATTTCTTGCGTCATTCACCGTTCACATTTCTCGTGAGGTAAACCATGACCCATGCTCAATTGATACTCAAAAGCGGCAAAATCACCACCTTAAACCCAGCCCAACCCGAAGTACAGGCAGTGGCCATTGCGGCTGGCAAAATTCTGCGCGCGGGCAGTAATGAAGACGTGATGAAACTGGCAGACGCCAACACCCAAATCATGGATTTGAATGGCCGCCGTGTTATTCCGGGTTTAAACGACAGCCATTTGCATTTGATTCGTGGCGGCCTGAATTACAATATGGAATTGCGTTGGGAAGGCGTGCCTTCACTGGCCGATGCCATGCGTTTGTTAAAAGAACAGGCCGATAACACGCCTGCGCCGCAATGGGTGCGTGTGATAGGCGGTTGGTCTGAATTTCAATTTGCCGAAAAACGCTTGCCGACTCTGGATGAACTCAACCAAGCCGCGCCCGATACACCGGTGTTTGTGCTGCATTTGTACGCCAGTGCCATGCTCAATCGCGCTGCCTTGCGCGCCTTGGGTTTCGACAAAAACACCCCCAATCCGCCCGGTGGCCAAATCCAACGCGATGCCCACGGTGAACCAACAGGTTTGTTGCTGGCCACGCCATCGGCGATGATTTTGTACTCGACTTTGGGCATGGCACCGAAGCTGGAACTGGAAGACCAAGTCAATCCCCCCCGCCATTACATGCGCGAACTCAATCGTTTGGGCATTACCTCGGTCATTGATGCGGGCGGTGGCGGCCAGAATTATCCTGATGATTACGCGGTGATTCAGCGTTTGCATGCCGACAATCAACTCAATATCCGCATCGCCTACAATTTGTTTGCCCAAAAAGCCGGCTCTGAATTCCAAAACTATCAAGAATGGACGCAGATGACTTTCCCGGGCGACGGCGATGATTACCTGAAGATGAATGGTGCGGGTGAAAACCTCACTTGGTCGGCCGGCGATTTTGAAAACTTCATGCAGCCGCGTCCCGATTTGCTGCCGAATATGGAAGCGGAATTGGAGCGCATCGTGGAGTTACTGGCCGAGAAAAAATGGCCGTTTCGCCTGCATGCCACTTACGATGAAAGCATAGAGCGTTTTCTGAATGTGTTTGAAAACGTCAATGCCAAACAGCCGTTCCAAACCCGTTTCATCATCGACCATGCCGAAACCATTTCCGAGCGCAATATCGAGCGCATCGGTGCCTTGGGTGGCGGCATCGCCATTCAACACCGCATGGCTTTCCAGGGCGAACACTTTGTGCAGCGCTATGGTAAAGAAGCGGCGGCCAACACGCCACCGATTAAGCGCATGCTGGAATTGGGCGTGCCGGTGGGCGCGGGCACCGATGCCACCCGCGTTGCTTCTTACAATCCGTGGGTGTGTTTGTATTGGCTGACCACGGGCAAGACTTTGGGCGGCCTGTCTTTGTACGAAGACAGCTGTTTGCTCGACAGGCAAACCGCTTTGGCCTTGTGGTGCAAGGGTTCTGCTTGGTTTTCGGGCGAACAAGCGCTCAAAGGTGCGGTGGTTGAGGGTGAATTTGCCGATTTGGCGGTGTTGTCCGACGACTATTTTCAAGTTGAGCCTGAAAACATTCAGTGGATAGAATCGGTGTTGACGGTATTGGGCGGACGAGTGGTGTATGCCGCGGCCGAATTCAAACACGATGATCCCGCCTTACCACCGGCTTCACCAGACTGGTCGCCAGTGAAGCGTTTTGGTGGCGGTTGGCGTTTGTCTGAGGGCAGAAATGCGGCCTCAGATCGTCCTTTACAGGCCGCATCTGCTGCCTGTGCGTGTTCCAGCAAGTGTGGCATGCACGGCCATCAGCATGCGTGGTTATTGGATGTGCCGGTACGGGACAACAGTAAAAAAGCGTTTTGGGGTGCCTTAGGCTGTTCTTGTTTCGCGTTCTGAGGCCTGTGGCACCATCTGTTTGACGAATTAAGGAGCAGACGATGAAAGCCTATGTGTTGGCCATGGCGATGGGATTGTTGGTGGGGGTGTTGTATTACCTGTTGAATGTGAAATCGCCCGCGCCGCCGTACGTGGCCTTGGTAGGACTGTTGGGCATGGTCGTTGGTGAGCAACTCATTCCCATCATCAAAGCCATGTTGTAAGCGCATCACAGCGGTAAGACCTCGTGATTACCGCTGTTTTTCATCAACCCTCACAAAGAAATGCTTATGTCCACTCAGCAACACCCTCCATCAGGATTTTGGCAAAGTTGCCGCGATCCCATCGTCTTGGCCTTGGTTGGCGGCGCCATAG
Source organism: Vitreoscilla massiliensis (assembly GCF_001457815.1). Taxonomy (GTDB): domain Bacteria; phylum Pseudomonadota; class Gammaproteobacteria; order Burkholderiales; family Neisseriaceae; genus Vitreoscilla; species Vitreoscilla massiliensis. The sequence continues at coordinate 306,896 of NZ_LN898221.1, read as the reverse complement.
ACACCATTGGTTTTATTGCCTTGTTTGGTTTTTTTACTGCTCATGTGACCGGCAACTTGGTGTTGGCGGGCGCGGCTTGGGTGAAAGACGGCGCAGGCATTTGGATTAAGCTCGCGGCCATTCCCTTGTTCATACTGACGGTGTTGATTACCAAAGCCTTTATCGACCGCAGTCAGCACAAACACCATGCGTTGACGTATTTATTCCTGTTTGAGGGGATATTTTTGATCGCGTTTATGCTGGCCGGTTTGAGTTTTGAGCCGTTCGATAATCCCAATAGCGTGCACGTTGCCATCACCGGTGGCTTGGGTTTGATGGCCTTGGCGGTGCGCAATACTTCGAGCAAAACCCTCATCAAACACATCAGCCCCAGCACCATGATGACGGGCAATACCACCCAATTGGGCATAGACTTGTCCAATTATTTGCGCCATCGCAGTGCCGAACATCGGCAAGCCTTGCTTAAAAGCTTTAGCATTGTGTTTGGCTTTGTCGTTGGGGCGTTTTTAGGCGCATTTTTGTATGTGAAATTGGACTTTTGGAGCGTGGCATTTTTTGCCTTGCCGGTGTTTTACTTGGCGTATTTGGCTTCACAACAAAGGTTTAAAACGCCAGAGTAAGCTGATATTACGATGGTGATTACATCAACTCTTAATCGTCTTGCAAAACACATCACCATGGCTTTACAGGCCGCATGTGTCTGTTTTTAGCGGCCTGTAAACAGCGCGCATGGCCGCTTGATGTGACAAAAACACGTTTTGGGCATTTGCGTTTGCGGTTTGATGGGCTAATATGGGCAGTTCATTAACATGGTTGGTGGTGTGTCAGTCGCTGCCAACACACATTTGTCCATTACAAAATGATAGGGTTAGACGTTTATGTCCACTGAAAACACCAATCACGCTCAAGAGCGGGCGGAGATTTTGGCCGAGGCTTTGCCGTACATCCGCAAATATGCGGGTGCCACCATAGTGATTAAATATGGCGGCAATGCCATGACCGATGCGGCCTTAAAAGAAGGCTTTGCCAAAGATGTGGTGTTGTTAAAGCTGTGCGGCATGAATCCGATTGTGGTGCACGGCGGTGGCCCGCAAATCAACCACATGTTGGAAAAAGTCGGCAAACACGGCGAATTTGTGCAAGGAATGCGTGTGACCGATGCCGAAACCATGGAAGTGGTGGAAATGGTGTTAGGCGGTTCGGTAAACAAGGAAATCGTGTCGATGTTAAACCAATTTGGCGGCAAAGCCGTCGGTTTGACCGGCAAAGACGGCCATTTTATGAAGGCCAAAAAACTGTTCATCAACACGCCGGATAAAAACGGCGTCGACATCGGCCAAGTCGGTACCATAGACAGCATAGACGGCACTTTAATCAGCGGTTTGGCCGAAAAAGGCTATATTCCAGTGATTGCGCCGATTGGTGTGGGCCGCAATGGTGAGGCGTTTAACATCAATGCCGATTTGGTGGCGGGTCGTTTGGCCAAGGAATTGGCGGCAGAGCGCCTGATCATGATGACCAATACCCCAGGCATTTTGGACAAAGAAGGCAAGCTCTTGACCGATTTGACGCCAAAACTGGTTGACGATTTGATTGCCGATGGTACCTTAAGCGGTGGCATGTTGCCGAAAATCGCCTCGGCTTTGGACGCGGCCACCAGCGGCGTGAAAGCCACCATCATCATAGACGGACGGGTGCCGCATGCGCTGTTATTAGAATTGTTCACCAATGCCGGTGTCGGTTCAATGATTTTGGACGCGTAAGCGGCCTGTAAACTGAAAAAAAGGAAGCGTGATGGCGGGTCAAATTGAATTTCGCCCCAACGAGCAACGTTGGGTATATGTGTTGGCAGATGGGCAAGTCAAAGGTGAATTGAATTATCTGGTGCGCGACGATGCGCATTGGCACATTCATCACACTGGCGTCGATGCGTCTTTGCAAGGTCAAGGCATTGCCAGACTATTGGTCGATGCCGCCGATGCCCATGCTCAGGCGGAAAACATCCAATTGAGCAGCTCTTGCAGCTATGCCACCAAGGTATTGGCCCGCAAACACGCTTAAACCTCTGCAACCGCCGTGATGGCGGTTTTTTGCGATTAAATATGAAAAAACAATTATTATCATTTGTATTGGTGGCGGGATGGCTCGCGGGTGTTGCTCAAGCGCAAACCACTACGGGTACTGCATCGGATACGGCTGTACCAGTATTGCCTAAAGCTACGGTAAACCTGCAGCAGACTGCGCAACAACAGCCATCTGCCTCCGCAGCCACCTTGCCGCAAACACAGCAATACCTGTTGCATTCTAAACTTACAGGCCGCACTTACCGCATTCAAACCATGGCGGTGGGTTCTCAGCCTACCGAAGGCTATATGCCGGTGTATGTGCTTGATGGCGACATGATGTTTCCCACTGCTGCCACCGCCGCTTACACGTTTTACCACCATGCCAAAGACAATGGCGCTCAGCCTTTGTTGATTGTGGGTATCGGTTACGACAATGGCAAATTACTGGACATCCCGATGCGTTCGCTCGATTACACGCCGCCGATGGCTGCCAAGGGCAAAATCAGCGATTCTCAGCCCAAGCGCGGTGAAGCCGATGCGTTTTTGCGCATGTTGCGCAGTGAATTGAAACCACAGTTGCAACAGCAATACCGTTTACAAGCCGATAAAGCTGCCATCATCGGCCATTCTTACGGTGGCGTGTTGGCCTTGTACGCGCTGTTGCAACACCCACAAGACTTCAGCCATTACATTATCTCCAGCCCGTCGATGTGGTGGAACGAGGGCGCTTTGCAACATCTGCCCGCCAGTTATTTCAAGCCTTTGCTACAGGCCAAGCAAGACAAGTTTGTGCGCATCACCGTTGGTGAGTATGAACAAGCGGCTTCGCCTTATGTGGACGCCAATGGCGAACGCGCCAAGATTTTGGCCGATAAGCAAATGGTGGACAAAGTCGATGCCATGGCCAAACGCCTGCAGGCTTTACCCAATCAGCATTTGCGTGTAGAAAGTGAGCATTACCCCGCCGAAACCCACACTGGCGCGATGTTCCGTGCGGTTTTGGACGGCATCAAATACACTTATCGCGCACATTAAGTTACAGGACGCATGCAATGAGCAACACACAACAGCATTTGCAGGTATTAAGCCAGTGGCTAGCGCCGCATGAAATCATCACCGATGCGCAAGACATGGCTGGTTTTTGCATAGACCAACGCCGCCGCTTTGAGGGCAAGGTATGGGCAGTGGTGCAGCCACACAGCGTGGAAGCGGTACAAAAAACCGTGCGCTATTGTTATGAGCAGCAGATTCCACTGACGCCGCAAGGCGGCAATACCAGCATGTGCGGTGGTGCCACGCCATCGGACAGCGTCGCTGGTTTGGGCATCATTGTGTCGCTGTCCAAGCTCAATCGGGTGCGTGAGGTGAATTTGGCCGACAACTGCATCACCGTGGAAGCCGGACGGGTGTTGCAACAAGTGCAGCAAGACGCGGCAGCAGTGGGACGGATGTTTCCCTTGAGTTTGGCCTCGGAAGGCTCGTGTCAAATCGGGGGCAATATTGCTTGTAATGCCGGTGGTGTCAATGTGGTGCGCTATGGCCCCATGCGCGATTTGGTCATGGGCTTGGAAGTGGTGTTGCCCAATGGCGACTTGCTCAGCCATTTGAGCCCGCTGCACAAAAACACCACCGGTTTTGATGTCAAACACGCGTTAATCGGTTCTGAAGGCACTTTGGGCATCATCACCGCCGCCACGTTGAAATTGTTTGCGCCAGCGCGCACGCATGTGACCGCGTGGGTGGGCGTGGACAGCATAGACCATGCGGTGGCTTTGCTGGAATTGACGCAGCAACATTTTGCCGAGCGCTTGAGCAGTTTTGAGCTTATCAGCGACTTTGCCTTGGAGCTGTCGTCGCAACACACGCAGTTAAGCCAGCCGTTGAGCGCGCCTTGGCATGTGTTATTGGAATTGACCGACAGCACCGACAATACCTTATTGCCTGAGCAATTGGGCGAGTGTTTGCTGGGCGCTGGTTTTGAAAACGCGGTTTTGGCCGAATCGGAGCAACAGCGCGAACAATTGTGGTCTTTGCGCGAGAACATTTCCGATGCGCAAAGGCATTTGGGCGCCAGCATCAAACACGACATCGCCATGCCAATACGCAGTGTGGCTTCGTTTGTGCACGCGTGTGCACCGGTGTTACAGGCCGCTTATCCCAATGCCAAAATCGTGGTGTTTGGGCATTTGGGCGATGGCTCCTTGCATTACAATGTGTTCATGCCCGATGTGCTCAGCAACGATGTGTATCAATACGAGGCCGGCATGAATGCCTTGGTGTACGAGCAAGTGTTTGCTGTCGGCGGTACGGTCGCCGCCGAGCATGGCATTGGTCAGCTTAAAACCAAGTGGATGGACAAAATGCGCAGCGGCACTGAGTTGGCTTTGATGCTCGCCATCAAAAAGCAGCTCGATCCAAATTGCCTGTTTAATCAAGGCAAAGTCTTGCCAGATTAAAACACTGTCTTAAAAAATGAAACTTTCTGCTATGGCAGCCCTCGTAAGGATAAGGGCTGCCATTTTTAGTTATATGGAATAAATTACACCGAATCATCGACATATTTTGTCAGTTAATTTCATTGCATAGGAATATTTAAGTGGCTTATTCTAAAAATGTTGTATTTTTGAAGTTAAGTGCCTAAGACTCGCTAAAAGGTTTACAAAATCAAAGCCTTTTTTTATGATTGCGACGATTTATCAGTATTAACTCAAATTGAAATGGGATTTTTTAGCGGTGCAATTGACTATGCAACATGACTTTTTTGCCTAGAAGCCATGCTCAGTCTTGATTTGGGCACAGTAATCGCTTCACTTGTCTATCATGCGCATCAAACAAACGGAATTGGCCGTGTCAGTGTCAGCTCAACACACACGCACTGAATACGGTCTTTAAAATTCATTTACCTTATCCAATCAGCGTATCACGCCCATACACACTGCAAGCGGCCTGTAGCAGAGGCCTGGAGATACACATGAATAAGACCTACCGCATCATCTACAATCAACACACCGGTCTTATGTCGCCGTGGCCGAATTTACCCATGCACGGGGTAAAGCCAGCAGAGGCACGAAATTATTGGCCCCTGTGGTTGCCGCTGCTGGGGTGTTATTGATGTCTGGCTTGGTACAGGCAGATGCCACTTCAACCGGTGGTGCTGGTGCTGCTCCGTATGTGACCGATGGTTTTTCCGCAGGGACGGTTTGTAACAGCCCACTGCCTTACCCACCTCAAGCCATTTACGATGAAAGTGGTTTACCGATTGCAGTGCCCGCGACTGGATATTACTCAGGCTACTTGGTTGGCGACAACAGCTTGGCCATAGGCACCGGTTGTACGACACCGACCATCGCCGCTGAAAATGCGGTGGCATTGGGCAATGGTGCGGCTGCAAGCAAAGGCGCGGTGGCCATAGGCACCAATGCCTTGGCTTCCTTCCCCAATACCGTCGCCATAGGCACCAATGCCCAGGCCGTGTGGAACGATGCCACTGCCATAGGCAACCACGCTTATGCCAAAAATGCAGGTGGTATTGCACTGGGCAGCAATGCCCAAGCCATAGGCAATTTTGCCATTGCACAAGGCACCCGCGCACAAGCCCAAGATGCTTTCAGCGTCTCCATCGGTTATCAAGCCGGTAACAATGCCAGCAGCTATGCGGGTGTGGCGATGGGTTATAAGGCTGGCAGCAATTCTGGTGGAATGCGTAATGTGGCCATAGGCGAGGAATCCGGCCTGAATGCCAACGGTGGTTACAACACGGCCATCGGTTGGCAAGCGGGTAAGAATGTCAATGGTGGCAACAATGTCGCCATTGGTAATCGAGCAGGTGAAGAAGCCAAAGGGCAAAACAATTACATGTTAGGCGGTGGCGCTGGATGGGGAGTGCAAGGCAACCACAACTTAATCATGGGTACTTATGCAGGTACTGCTGATGTAGACCCCAATACGGGTGCCATTCAGCCCGGTTTGCGTGGCAATAATAACAGTGTGTTAGGTTACAATGCGGCTACGAGTACGCAAGGTACTGGCAATGATAACAATGCCTATATGGGTTATTACTCAGGTTTTCGTACTAGTGCCAAAAATTCTACCATGTTGGGGACATTTACCGGCCTGTACAGCAATGGCAGTTCCAATACGGCTTTAGGGGTGAATGCCGGTAGCCAACAGCAAGGTGATGGTAATGTTGCCATAGGGCGCATGGCAGGCTCTCTGATAGGCTTTAACGATAATGCCACGGGTTATTTCCAGCGCAGCGGTGCACCTGTAACTGCTTTGGCAATGAGTAAAGTCAGCAATACCGTCTCTTTAGGCAATTATTCATTATCGACTGTCTCTGAAGGTGTGGCTTTAGGCAGTCAATCTATTGCTACCACTGATAAGGGCATCACAGGTTATTTGGCACCAACAGGCAATACTTCGCCAGTATGGCAATCGACATTGGCTGCTGTGTCTGTGGGCGGAGATGATCCATACGATGGTAAAAATGTGGTCAATACCCGTCAAATCACCAATGTCGCTGCGGGCACACAATTGACCGATGCGGTCAATGTGGCGCAATTGCAAATTGCCGCCGCTGCGGCCACTCAAGCTGCGATACAACCTTATTTGAGTGTCAATGACAATGGTGTGGTTGGTGCCGTTAACTATGATAATAAAGGTGCTGCGGGCGCCAATAGTATGGTGTTAGGCGTAGGCTCACGCAGCAACTCGACCGAGGTTGTGGCTATTGGCAAAGACATCGTCTTAGGTAAGGCTGCGACTAACGGCGTGGTGATAGGCAATTATGCCAACACCAATGCAACCGATAATGTGGCCATTGGTTATACTGCCAATGCACAAGGGGTGGGGTCTGTTGTCATCGGTTCTTTATCCAGTTCAACTGGGACTGGCCAAAGCACCATCATTGGGCATATGTCTACAGGTCAAACCAACAGCACCAATTTGGGCTATTTGACCTCCAGTGCCAGTGGTGGTGTTGCCATAGGTTCGTATGCCAAAGCCAATGCGACCAATGCAATTGCCATGGGTTTGCAAGCAAATGCTGCTCAAAGCAATGCGGTGGCCTTAGGTCATCAATCCTTTGCCAATACCAATAACAGTGTCGCCTTGGGAACTGCGGCCAAAGCCATCACCAACAACAGCGTGGCACTGGGTTCAGGCTCAATCACTGCGACAGGTACGCCAACCCCCAATACCGTGATAGATGGTAAAACCTATGCGTTTGCGGGTAACACAGTAGCGGGTGTGGTCAGTGTGGGTAAGGTAGGCGGTGAGCGTCAAATTCAAAATGTGGCGGCCGGTCGTGTCTCTGACAGCAGTACTGATGCTGTTAATGGCTCACAACTGTATGCCTTGCAAGAGCAAGCCAATACCAGTGCCATCCATTTTGTCAGCATCAACAATAAATCCAGTGGTTTGGTCAATTACAGCAATGATGGCGCCAAGGGCGTGAATGCGGTGGCCATCGGTGTGATGGCTCAAGCCAATGGTGCTTACAGTGTGGCCATGGGTTCTAATGCAGTGGCCTTAAGCACAGACAGCATAGCCATAGGTACAGATGCTTTGGCCGCTACAGGTCAAACCGTTTCCATAGGCAAACAAGCCGGTGTGGGTCAAACCAGTCTGGGCACTGGCTCATCAGGCGATGGCAATAATTTGAATTTTGGCTATCGCGCCGGTCAAGACAGCAAAAATGTGTCGCAATCCAGCTTGATCGGTTATGAAGCCGGTTATGAGGCCCAAAAGATTTCCGTGACCAGTATGGTCGGCCTGCAAAGTGGTCGCTGGGCCAACAACGTCACCGACAGCAGCTTTACCGGCGTGCACAGTGGTGAGTTAGCCAATAACGTTTCAATGAGTAGTTTTACCGGCAACTCCGCCGGTCAAGAAACCAAAAATGTGATTAACAGCAGCTATTTGGGCAGTTTGAGTGGTTATCAAGCCAACAACATCAATTACAGCAATTTGATAGGCGGCTTTGCAGGGAGAAGAGCCGACAATATTGTTAAAAGCAATATGATAGGCTATCTCTCAGGCAGTGATGCGAAAAATGTCACCAGCAGCAGCATGATAGGTGAATGGGCTGGCGCATATGCTAACAACGTTTCGCAAAGCACTGTCATTGGTAATTACGCAGGTCTTTATGCGAAAGCATTGTCTGACAGCAATGTGATGGGTACTTACGTTGCTTATAACAGCAGTCAAGTTTCCAATAGCTCTTTAATAGGCACACAAGCTGGCCGAGATGCCTCACAAATCAGTAACAGTAACCTGATGGGTACACGAGCAGGCAGCAATGCCAGCAATGTTTCCAACAGCAATATTATCGGTACCCGCAGCGGTGCTTGGGCGCAAGGCAATAGCAACAGTCTGATTGGTACTGCCAGTGGTACTGGCTTACAAGGCAATGACAATGTGGCCATGGGCACTGCTGCCAATGGTATGTTGTATTGGGACAGCGCGGCCAACAGCTACCGTACCCGTGATGGTGCGCTGTTTACAGGCACGACTGCGCCGGTGTTGGCGGTCAGCAATACCGTGGCCATTGGTAATTTGAGTTTGACCAAGGCCGATCAAGCTGTGGCCATAGGCACCAATGCGATGGTGGGTGGTGCTAACTCGATAGGCATAGGTAGCAACAGCAATGTTACTGGTACCTCATCCATTGCCATCGGTGTGGGCAATCAGGTTTCTGGCAATGCTTCAGGTGCGTTCGGTGATCCAACCGTGGTGACCGGAGATGCGGCTTATTCGATAGGTAACAATAACAATATCGCGCAAAACAACACCTTTGTACTCGGTAATGACATCACTTCCACCCAAGGCAATAGCGTGATTTTGGGCAATGTGTCGACTGACCGTGCAGCCACTTCGGAAACAGGCATCACCATAGATGGTAAAGCCTACCAATTTGACGGTGTTGGCTCAGTGGCCAATGGTGTGGTGAGTGTGGGTAAACAAGGCGGTGAGCGCCAAATCATCAATGTGGCGGCCGGTAAAGTGGCGACAGGCAGCACAGATGCCATCAATGGTTCGCAACTGTACGCCTTGGTCGAACAAGCCAATGCTTCTGCCATCCATTTTGTCAGCATCAACAGCAAAGACAAATCCAAAGGCAATTATGGCAATGATGGTGCCAAAGGCATAGAAGCCACCGCCGTGGGTGTGGATGCATTTGCCAATGGCAATTACGCCACTGCTTTGGGCTACAGCAGCAATGCAAGCGGCCTGAACAGCATAGCGCTGGGTGACAGCAATGCTACTGGTAGTAAATCCACTGCCATTGGTTACTATGCCAATGCTACTGCCAACAATGGTGTTGCCATGGGTGTGAATGCCCAAGCCGTAGGTGGCAGTGGTGTGGCCATAGGTACTGGTCTCTCAGATAGAAATGGGCAGCGTACCAGTGCCGGAAACCAATCTGTGGCCTTAGGCTTTACTGCCCGTGCAGATGGCACCAATGCTATCGCTGTAGGTACCTATACTGCAGCCGGCAATGACAGCGTGGCCATGGGTAATGGTGCAGATGCCACCCAAACCAACACGATTGCGATAGGTAAAACGGCTTATGCTGGTGTTGAATCCATACACATTGGTACCACCACCGTGCGTGGTAATGACAGTGGTCACACCGGTGCATTCAGAAAAGGCAGTACCTTAATAGGTTACGAAGCTGCGGCGCAAGGCTTGTACAACACAGTAATGGGTAATAACAGTCAAGTTTTGGTCAACCAACGCATTACGGTGAATGATTTATTGGGCAGACCTTTTGTGGCACAAGGTGCATTTACCAGCATCATGGGTGCTTATAACACCGTTGGTCAAAAAGGCCTTAACAATTCAGACAATACCACCAATCCTAAGCCTTACAGTGGTGTTGCGGTCAGTGTCATGGGTTCTGCCAACAAAGTCACAGACAGCAATGGTGCGTTTATCGCAGGTTATGGCAACTCCATTACCAATTCATACAAAGACCAAATAGACATCAGTGGTATTTTAAGTGGACTCAATGACAGCAATCTTGCGGGCATTATTGCAGACAGTAAAACTGAATTGGGTCAGGTTGGGGTAATCGGTGCTGGCAATAAATTGGACAATGCCAATAATACTGTGGTGAGCGGTATACGCAATAATGTTGCCTATGCCAATAAATCTTCAGTGGAAGGCTTCTCACAACAAGCCAATGCCATTTATTTCACTTCAATCTCAGGTTCAGACAGCAAAATTAACAATACTGCTCGTGTATTTACCACGGGCACCAATAATACGATCACCAATGCCGCCGATGTCATCGCCATGGGCAACAATATGGTGGTGGGCAGTGCCACCACCAGCGCCAAAAACAGCATCTTGTTAGGCAACAATATTGACTTTGCCTCCAAGGCCGACATGGCCAATGCGGTATCCATCGGTGATTACAGTCGTGCCAATACCGGTGCGGTGGCCGTGGGTGTGACCGCACAAGCCTTGGGTGTGGACAGCATTGCCATCGGCCGTGATGCAATCGCGACAGGTTCTATAGCCATGGGTGCCAGCTCACGAGCTGGCAATGGCGGTGCGGCCTTCGGTGATGGCGCGATAGCGACTTACTTTAATGGCGTCAACACAGCTGGAACCGTGGCTGGTGCAGCCTTGGGTCAAAATGCCAAAGCGGATGTGACTGGGGCTGTGGCTTTGGGCACCAGCGCGGTGGTTACTGAAGCCAATAGCGTGGCCTTGGGCGCATACTCCACTACCACTAAGGCAGTGCCTACTGCCAGTGCGACCATCAATGGCACCACCTACCAGTTTGCTGGTGCAGTACCTGTCGGTGTGGTCAGCGTGGGTTCAGCAGGAAATGAGCGTCAAATCCAAAACGTGGCCGCGGGTCAAATCAGCAAGACCAGTACCGATGCCATCAATGGCTCACAGCTGTATGCCTTGGCCGAACAAGCCAATGCCAGTGCCATCCACTTTGTCAGCATAGGCAGTAAAGACGACAGCAAAGGCAACTATGGCAACGATGGTGCCAAAGGTGCCGATGCGATTGCCATCGGTGTAGATACACGTGCTGATGGTGCCGATGCCGTGGCCATGGGCTCGAATGCGTATGCCGCACAAGCCAATAGCATCGCCATTGGTTTGGCCGCGCAGGCTTTGGGTGTGGAAACAGTGGCAATAGGCCATTCTGCTGGCAGCAACGCCACCGGTACTTATGGCACTTTCATTGGTAAATCTGCAGGTGAAAACACGGTTGGCGACAACAATCTGGCCGTCGGCGTGGCCGCAGGGCGCAATTCTCAAGGCGACATGAATGCCTACTTAGGCCAACAAGCCGGTAATGATGCGGTAGGCTCTTTCAATACCGCCGTGGGTACGGGCGCGGGTTTGGCCAGCACGGGCAATAACAATTCTGTGCTGGGTTACGGTGCTGGCAGTCGCTCCGAAGGAGACAACAATACCTCTATCGGTTTGGGAGCCGGATTTAATACTAAAGGCGGTGGACACAATACGGCCATAGGTGAGTATGCGGGCAGCAATGCCGTAGGTGAATACAACTTTATGGCCGGCAGTAATGCAGGCGCCAACAGCAAAGTGTCAGGCAGTATTGCTGTGGGTAATGCTGCTGCGTTTGAAAGCGAAGGCTTTGGCAATGTGTTGCTGGGCAATAATGTGGCAACCGGCGCCAAAGGCGATGTCAACATTGCCATCGGTCAGGCTGCCGGTATGCAGTCTGAGGGCATGGCCAACATCATCATGGGTGTGCAAGCCGGAGGCATGAGCAAAGGCAATGGCAACATCATGTCTGGCGCACAAGCCGGTATTCAGTCCAGTGGTAATAACAACCAATTCGCGGGTGAACTCGCGGGTGGTGGTTTACAAGGCAATTTCAACCAAGCACAAGGCTTACAGGCCGGCTTAACCGCCAAAGGCGACAACAACATCATCAATGGCAGCAATGCTGGTGTGGCCTTGCAAGGCAGTGACAATGTGTTGCTGGGGCAAATGGCGGGCAGCTTGGTGTCTTACGACAGTGCCCAAAACAAGTATTTCGATCGCAATGGCAATGAAGTGGCCGCAAGTGGTTTGGCAGTAAGCAATACCGTGTCTTTGGGCAATTTGAGTTTGGCGCAGTCCAACCAAGCCGTGGCCATAGGCAGCAATGCGACGGTGGGCACAGGCATCGCCGGCAGCATGGCTTTGGGCAGCAATGCCTTGACTTCGGTGGCCAACAGCGTGGCTTTGGGCGCAGATTCGGTCGCCAATACCGCGGCCACGCCGACCTCTGGCGTGACCATAGGCAATGTGACCTTGTCTAATTTTGCCGGCAGCGCTCCTGTTGGCGTGGTCAGTGTCGGTTCTGTGGGCAAAGAGCGTCAAATCCAAAACGTGGCTGCAGGTCGCATCTCCAGTAGCAGTACCGATGCCATCAATGGCTCACAACTGTATGCCTTGGCCGCGCAAGCCAATGCCAGCGCCATCCACTTTGTCAGCATAGGCAGCAAAGACCCAAGCAAAGGCAATTATGGCAATGACGGTGCCAGCGGTGTGAATGCGATTGCCATCGGTGTGGACACTGTGGCAGCAGGCAATGCCGCCACAGCCGTGGGCAGTAATGCCAATGCGGCAGGTGTGGGCAGTGTGGCAGTGGGCAATGGTGCAGCCGCCAGCATTGATAACAGCATTGCTTTGGGTGCCAATTCGGTAGCCGATACAGCGGCTGTGCCTGTGGCTGGCTTTGCAGGTTCAGCGCCTGTGGGTGTGGTCAGCGTCGGTTCTGTGGGCAAGGAGCGCCAAATCCAAAACGTGGCTGCAGGCCGCTTGTCTGGCAGCAGCACCGATGCCATCAATGGCTCGCAATTGTATGCGACCAATACCATCGTCAACCAACACACAACCGAAATTACCGAGTTGCAAAAAGGTTGGACACTGGCCAGCAACAATGGCAGCAAAACCGAGCAAATTACCGCCGGTGAAACCGTCAACTTTAATCAAGGCAAAAACATTGCCATCAGCCAAACTGGCAACAGCATCAGCATTGCCACCACACCGAATGTGGTGTTTGATCAAGTGACAGTGGGTGGTGTGGTGATTAACAATGTCACAGGCATCAATGCAGGTGATTTGAAGATTACCAATGTGGCACCAGGCACCTTAAGCTCAAGTTCTAAAGATGCGGTTAACGGTTCGCAATTGTATGCAACCAATACCATTGTGACGCAACAAGGCAATATCTTAAACCAACATGCCAATACTTTGGCGCAGCACACCACGACCTTGAACCAACACGGCAATGACATTACCGAGTTGCAAAAAGGTTGGACGCTGGCGAGCAATAACAGCGCGACTACCGAGCAAATCACCGCCGGTGAAACCGTCAACTTTAACCAAGGCAAAAACATTGCCATCAGTCAAATCGGCAACAGCATCAGCATCGCCACCACGCCGAATGTGGCGTTTGACCAAGTGACAGTGGGTGGTGTGGTGATTAACAAAACCACAGGCATCAATGCGGGCAATACCGTCATCAGCAATGTGGCTGCTGGCTCTGCCTTAACCGATGCTGTGAATGTCAGTCAATTAAACAATGCCATCGCCAATTCCAGCAGCAATTGGGATTTGGTGGTAAACAATGATCCGGCGCGCAGCATAGGCAAAGGGTCGAAGATTGAGTTTAAAGACGGCAGCAATATTGCCATTACCCAATCAGGCAATGCAATCAGTATCGCCACTACACCGAATGTGGCGTTTGACCAAGTGACAGTGGGTGGTGTGGTGATTAACAAAACCACAGGCATCAATGCTGGCAATACCGTCATCAGCAATGTGGCACCTGGTGTGAAAGGCACGGATGCAGTGAATGTAGACCAATTGTCTGCGGTACAAACCACGGCGGGCAAAGGTTGGAATTTGCAAACCGATGACGACAAAGCCAGTCAAGTGAAACCGGGGGACACCGTTAACATTGGTGTGGCCGATGGCGAGAAAAATATCAAAGTCACTCGCAATGGCAATGTGATTGATTTTGAACTCAACAAAAATCTCGACTTGGGCAGCACTGGCAGCGTCAAAATGGGCGATTTGACCATTAACAATGGTGGTTTGAGCATCGTCAATGGCCCTAGCATTACCATCGACGGTATTGATGCGGGTGGCAAAACCATTACCAATGTGGCGCCGGGTAAAAATGGCAAAGATGCGGTGAACGTCGACCAATTGACTGCGGTGCAAACCACGGCAGGCAAAGGTTGGAATTTGCAAACCGATGGGGATACAGCCAGCCAAGTGAAACCGGGCGATACTGTTAACATTGGTGTGGCCGATGGCGAGAAAAACATCAAGGTCAGCCGCAATGGCAATGTGATTGATTTTGAACTCAACAAAAACCTCGATTTGGGCAGTACCGGCAGCATCGTCATGGGTGATGTATTGGTGGATGGCAAAGGCTTTACCATTAACAATGGCCCGAGTATGACCGTTAATGGCATCAACGCCGGCAACAAAACCATTACCAATGTCGCCGCGGGCACCGCTTTGACCGATGCCGTGAACTTGAGCCAATTGAATCAAGCCATCGCCGGCTCGAAATACGCTGGCTTGCATGTCCAAAACGGCAGTGACACCATTTTGCCGAATGAAAGCCTCAACATTGTTGGCAAAGATGGCACCACCGTGACTTACGACAAGGATTCCAACACTTATACCGTGTCTTCAAAAACCGGCGGCACGGGTACGGGCAGCATGGATGATTGGAATGTGACGGGCAAAGATGGCAAAGGTGGTTCTGTCAGCGTGCCAATTACCGATGGTAAAAATGTTGAGTTTGCCGCCGGCAGCAAAAATGTCACCGTAACGCCAACGCAAACCACAACCGGTGCCCAAGTACAAGTCGACATTGCCAGAGACTTGGATTTGAACAGCGTCACCACCAAAAATGCCGATGGCAGCAGCACCGTCGTCAATGGCAACGGTGTCACCATCAAGGGCAAAGACGGTAAAAACGGCGCCAGCATTACCCAATCCGGCATTGATGCGGGCAACCAAACCCTCACCAATGTCGCAGCGGGCAGAAATGACACCGATGCGGTGAACGTGAGCCAGCTCAAAGAAGTGAGCAATAACATCACCAATTTGGGCAACCGCATCAACGATGTCGAGGACAATGCCAATGCCGGTACGGCAGCGGCAATGGCGATGGCCAACTTGCCACAACCGGCTTACGCAGGTGAAGGCGGTATGTCTTTGGGTGTCGGTACTTACCAAGGTGAATCGGGCTATGCGGTAGGTTATTCGGCCATCAGTGAAAACGGCAATTGGGTGTTCAAAGCCTCAGCCACGGGCAACAGCCAAGGCAAGTTTGGTGCCGGTGCCGGTGTGTTCTTCAAGATGCACTAAACTGATTCAGAGTAACGAAGCCAGCCCTAGGGCTGGCTTTTTTTATGCGTGTAAACACAAGAATGCGGCCTGTAAATACCTAGAATCCACTGCTGGCAATGATTTACAGGCCGCTCTTGTATCGACAGCGATATGGGTTTACAGGCCGTATTATTTAAAGATGGGTTTGATATTCAAGCTTTGAGTGCACACGCTGCTTGTGCCAACTCACGTATGCCTTGCCAATCGTGTTGCAGCATCTTGTCTTGTGGCAAGACCCAACTGCCGCCGACTGCCAACACATTGTTTAAAGACAGATAGTCGGGCGCATTGCCGGCATGGATGCCACCGGTTGGACAAAAGCGCGCCTGTGCAAATGGGCCGGCCAAGGCTTTGAGCAAGTTCACGCCGCCTATTGCTTCGGCAGGAAACAGTTTCAAGGTATCAAAACCCCAGTCCAAAGCCTGCATCAATTCGCTGGCGCTGGCAATGCCGGGCAAGAAAGGCAGGTCTGTAGCTTGTATGACCTGAGCCAAATCTGCGGTCAAGCCGGGGCTGACACCGAAACGTGCGCCGGCAGCGATAGCGTCCTGTAATTGAGCAGGGTTGGTGATGGTGCCGGCACCGACCACAGCTTCAGCAGGCAAAGCTTGGTTTAACACGCGTATCGCCTCTAAGGCCATCGGTGTGCGCAAGGTGATTTCAAAAGCGCGGATGCCGCCATCAAACAAGGCTTGCGCGGCAGGGACGATGTCGTCCAAATCGGTGACCACCATCACCGGTACGATGGGGCTTAAAGCGAGTAATTCACGGGTATTCATTGCAAAAAATCCTTAGTTGAAATCACCACCGAAACTCATGGCACCAGTCTCGGCACTGGAGCTTAATTGGCGCATGCCAGCAAACAAGCGCCGACCGACGGTGTGCAGGTGTGGGTTCAAGTCGACCGTGGCAACAGGGCGTTGTTGCAAGAGCGCATCGGCCACCAACACGCTCAATTCGCCTGTTTCGGCGTTTAAGCGCACGATGTCGCCGTCTTGAATTTTGGCGATGGTGCCGCCGAGCAAGGCTTCTGGTGTCAAATGGATGGCGGCAGGCACTTTGCCAGACGCGCCAGACATGCGCCCGTCGGTGACCAAAGCCACTTTGTAACCTTGGTTTTGCAACACGCTCAATTGCGGCGTCAATTGGTGCAATTCTGGCATGCCATTGGCGCGTGGCCCTTGGAAGCGCAACACCACCACACAATCGCGATTGAGTTCGCCACGTTTGAAGGCTTCTATCACTTGCGCTTGCTCGGTAAACACCACCGCCGGTGCTTCAACAATGCGGTTCTCGGGGGCAACTGCCGAAACCTTAATCACCGCCCGCCCCAAATTGCCTTGTAACAGTTTCAAGCCACCATTGTTGGCAAAAGGCAGATTTACAGGCCGCACTATGCCGTCGTCCAAGCTGTGCGCGGTGACATCGCGCCATACTAATTGACCCTCTTGTAAGAACGGCTCTTGCGCATAAGCGCGCAAACCTGTGCCCATCACGGTGCGCACATCTTCATGCAGCAAACCCGAATCCAGCAATTCGCGGATGATGAAGGCGATGCCGCCAGCAGCGTGAAATTGGTTCACATCGGCTTTGCCATTGGGATAGACTCGGGCGAGCAGTGGCACCATATTGGAGATGTCGTCAAAGTCTGACCAATCAATGCGGATGCCGGCCGCGCGGGCGATGGCCACCAAATGCAAAGTGTGGTTGGTCGAGCCGCCGGTTGCCATCAAACCAACAATGGCATTGACGATGCTGCGCTCGTCTATCATCTCACCCACACCAATAATGTGTTCGCTTTTGGCCAAAGAGGCGGCCTGTATTGCCGCTTGCTTGACCAAGGCGGTGCGCAATTCGGTATTCGGATGCACAAATGCACTGGCAGGCAGGTGCAGCCCCATGATTTCCATCAGCATTTGGTTGGAATTGGCGGTGCCATAAAACGTGCACGTGCCGGCGCTGTGGTAAGACGCGGCTTCGCTGGCCAATAAGGCTTCGCGCCCGACTTGGCCGGTGGCATACAATTGGCGCACTTTGGCTTTTTCATCATTGCTGATGCCGGTTTCCATCGGGCCGGCTGGTACAAACAGCGCTGGTAAATGGCCAAAACTCAGAGCCCCGATGAGCAAACCGGGCACGATTTTGTCGCACACGCCCAAATACAAAGCCGCATCAAACATTTGGTGCGACAAGGCCACGGCCGTGCTCATGGCAATAACATCGCGCGAAAACAGCGACAATTCCATGCCAGCTTGGCCTTGGGTCACGCCATCGCACATCGCTGGCGTGCCGCCAGCAAACTGTGCCGTCGCGCCCACACTCAAGGCCGCTTGTTTGATGATGTCTGGATAGGCTTGTAAAGGTTGGTGCGCCGACAACATGTCGTTGTAGGCCGACACGATGGCAATGTTCGGCGCGGATTGTTGCTGCAATTCGATTTTGATGGCATTGGGCATGGCGGCAAACGCATGCGCCAAATTGGTGCACGACAATTGGCTGCGCTCTAATTTGCCTTGCAAACGCATGCTGGCAATCATGTCCAAATAAGCGCGGCGGCTGTTGGCGCTGCGCGCACGGATGCGCTCGGTGATGCGCGCCAAATCGGCATTCAATACAGAACTCATGGTGGTTGTTCCAATGCTTGTAATTTTATTACATATTTTACGTGGATTTGGCGGTGATTGTACAAGGGTATTTACACAAGTTTCAAAAATGCCGCAAAACAATGCCTAAATATGGAATTGTTGCCAATGATGAAGTAATATTACTACCTTAACACATGTTCAACTGGGAATCCCTATGTCGAAAACCCTACCTCATGCCAAAACGCCGTTCAATATGGTGTTGTTCGGTGGCACGGGCGATTTGGCCATGCGCAAACTCTTGCCGGCGCTGTATGCCGCCCACCAACATGGCTTGCTGCATCCTACAGGCCGTATCATCGGCTTGGGTCGCAAGGATTTGGGTCGCGCTGCCTATGTGGCGCAATTGGAAGCCGAGGCCAAGCCGCGCATCAAAGGCGTCAATGCCGAAGGCTGGGACAGCTTTTTGGCGCGCATCGATTATGTGCAAGTGGATGCCACCCAAGCCGAACATTATCAAGCCTTGGCAGCCAAGCTGCACGGTCATGTAGGTGTGCTCAATGTCTATTATCTGGCCACTGCGCCGCAGTATTTCGAGCCCATTTGCGCGAATTTGGCCGCCGTTGGCTTGAACCACGAGCCACACCGGGTGGTATTGGAAAAGCCGTTGGGCACCGATTTGACCTCGTCCAACAACATCAATGCAGCCATCGCGCAGTATTTTGCCGAAAACCAGATTTACCGCATTGACCATTATTTGGGCAAGGAGTCGGTGCAAAACCTGCTGGCGATGCGTTTTGCCAATGTGTTGTTTGAGCCTTTGTGGCGGCGTGAATGGGTCGAGCATGTGCAAATCACCTTGGCAGAAAAATTGGGCGTGGCCGGTCGTGGTGAGTTTTACGATGGCATCGGCGCTTTGCGCGACATGGTGCAAAACCACTTGCTGCAATTGCTGTGTTTTGTGGCGATGGAACCGCCGCACAGTTTACAGGCCGATGCCGTACGCGATGAAAAACTCAAGGTGTTGAAATCCTTGAAGCCGCTGCGCATTAACGATGTCGCCAAACAAGTGGTGCGCGGCCAATACAAAGCCGGTGCGATTGATGGCCTCAGCGTGCCCGCTTATGTGGACGAAGAAGACACGCCCGAGGCGAGCAATACCGAGACGTTTGTCGCCTTGAAGGCACAAATCGACAATTGGCGTTGGGCGGGGGTGCCATTTTTCTTGCGCACCGGCAAACGCATGCAAGAAAAAGTGGCCGAAATTGTGATTCAGTTTCGCGAAGTGCCGCACGCAGTGTTTCCAGTTGCTGGCGGCGTGGCAGCGGGCAACCGCTTGGTCATCCGTTTGCAACCAGAAGAAGACATCCGCTTGTATTTGATGGCGAAAGAGCCGGGCAATGCAATGAAGGTGAAGCCGACTTACCTGAGTTTGGATTTTTGCCAAATGTTTGATGGCCGCCGTGCCGAGGCGTATGAGCGCTTATTGCTCGATGTCATCGATGGCAAGCTGGCTTTGTTCATGCGCCGCGATGAATTGGTGGCGGCATGGGAATGGGTCACACCCATCATGCAAGCGTGGGCCGAGCAAGGCGATGAACCCAAATCCTATACCGCCGGCACTTGGGGCCCTGCGGCTTCCAGCGCCTTATTGTCCAAAAACGGGGTGATGTGGCATGAAGAAGCCTGATAAAAAACATCTGGAAAAATGGCATGAGTTTGCGACCGAGGCCGAATTTAATTTGGCCTTGGCCAGTGCTTTAATCAGTCAGTTGCGTGATTTGCTCAGCCGCCAAAACCACGTGCTGCTGGCCGTATCCGGTGGCAAATCACCGCGTGCGCTGATGCAAACCTTGAGCACAGCAGATTTGGATTGGTCACGCGTCACCATCCAATGGGTGGACGAACGCTTGCTCAGTCGTGGCCATGTCAACAGCAACAGCGTGTTGATTGAAACCAACTTATTGCAACACCATGCCGCGCAAGCACAGTGGCAGCCCTTGTTGCCAGTTATCAATCCCAATGACGCGCCACGAGAATTGACCGAAACTGAGCGCATGACAGTGTTACAGGCCGCATTACAAGCCTATCAGCGCCCCGATGTGGTGGTGTTGGGCATGGGTGAAGATGGCCATACCGCATCGTTGTTTGCACATGCTGAGCAATTGGCCGCGGGCATTGATTTGGATAATGCAACACCGTTGCTGCTTCTGCAGCCTCCGGCCGCGCCGTATTGGCGCATCAGCATGACACTAGCTGCCATCGTAAGTGCCAAAAGCATCTACATCGCCGCTTTTGGCGCACCCAAACGCAAGGTGTTGCAACAAGCAGCCCAACAAGCCGATGTGAACTTGCCCATCAGCTTGGTTTTGCATCACTCACAAGGAATCCCTGTTCATGTCTATTGCTGAACCTCTGTGGCCGCGTTTGGTGGCCGACATCGGCGGCACCAATGCCCGTTTTGCTCTCGAAACCGCACCGTTGGTGCTCAGCGATGTCAGCGTGTTGGCCTGCAATGATTTTGCCACCATTACCGATGCCATCCGCCATTTTTTGCAGCAAGTGGGCCAGATCAAAGTCAGCCATGCCGCCATTGCCATTGCCAATCCGATAGTCGGCGACTGGGTGCAAATGACCAACCACCATTGGTCGTTTTCCATTGAAACCACCCGCCAAGCCTTACAATTGGAAACGCTGATTTTGCTCAACGACTTCACCGCGCAAGCGCTGTCGGTACCACACCTGCCCAAAGACGAATTGGTGAAAATCGGTGGTCGCAGTCCAATCGAGCAAATGCCCATTGCCGTCATCGGCCCGGGTACGGGTTTGGGCGTGTCGGGTTTGATTCCGCATGCCCATGGCTATACGCCTTTGGCCGGCGAGGGCGGTCATGTCAGTTTCAGCCCATTTGATGACACCGAAGCCACCATTTGGGCCTATGCCAAGGCCAAGTTTGGCCATGTGTCGGCCGAGCGTTTCTTATCTGGCGCTGGTTTGTCGCTGATATACGAGGCTTTGGCCGAACGCGAAGGCATTAAACGCGAAAAATTGAGCGCTCAAGACATTTCCAGCCGTGCCTTGACCGGACAGCATCCACTGTGCCGTTTGAGCTTGGACATCTTCTCCGCCATGCTCGGCACCATCGCCTCCAATTTGGCCTTAACCTTGGGCGCGCGCGGTGGCGTGTATTTGTGCGGTGGTATCATTCCGCGTTTTATTGAGTATTTTAAGCAATCGCCGTTTCGCGACCGTTTTGAAAACAAAGGCCGTTTCGATGCCTATTTGGCGGCGATACCGGTGTATGTGGTCTTGAGCCCATGTCCCGGCTTATTGGGCGCTGCCGTGGCCTTACAACAAACTTTGGAGGCATAAGATGGCCACTTTTTTACAGCAAGTGGCGCAAGCCTTACCGGGTTTAAGTCCCGCCCAAAAGCAAGTGGCCGAATACGCGCTGCAACAGCCACAAGTGTTTATGCAAGCGGCGGTGGCCGACATTGCCGCGACAGTTGGCGTGAGCGAACCTACGGTGATACGTTTGTGTCGGGTATTGGGTTGCAGCGGCTTGCCTGAGTTTAAGCTGAAATTGTCTGGCAGCCTCAGCCAACACCAAGGTACACCGTTTGTGCACGCCGATTTAAGCCGCGACGACAGTTACACCACCATTGCCCACAAAATGGTACAAAACACCCAAAATGCCTTAGGGCGTTTGCCAGATTTGTGGTCAGAAACCTTGTTGGCAACCTGTGTAGGGCACTTGATGGCGGCGCGGCGCATTGAGTTTTATGGCTTGGGCAATTCCGGCATCGTTGCCCAAGACGCGCAACACAAATTCTTTCGCTTTGGCCTAAACACCATCGCCTATACCGACAGCCACAGCCAGCGCATGGCCGCGTCTGTGCTGGGCGAACACGATGTGGCGGTGTTGGTGTCTTTGTCGGGGCAATCCGAAGAAATCTTGCAAGTGGCGCATTTGGTCAAACAGTCTGGTGCGACCTTATTGGCCTTAACCCAAAACGACACACCCTTGGCCATACTGGCCGATGCGCTACTGCCGATTCCAGCCACCGAAGACAACAGCCAATACATCCCGATGATTGCGCGCTTGTGCCAATTGATGGCCATAGACGTGTTGACCACAGGCTTGGCCTTGGCCATGCCCGGCGCGAGTGAACAATTAAGCCGTACCAAAAAAAGCATTAATTCCTACAAGCAACAACACTAAAAACAACTGCCAAGTCGAGACAATACAAAGGAGCGGCTATGCCATCACACACGCAAGCATCAGGTCACAACCACGCTTTGGTGGTGTTGACGTCTTTATTTTTCATGATGGGTTTCATCACCTGTCTGAACGACATTTTGGTGCCACACCTGAAAGAGGTGTTTACCTTAAGCTATGTGCAAGCGATGTTGGTGCAATTTTGCTTTTTTGGCGCTTACGCCATCATGTCGATACCGGCAAGCAAATTCATCATCAAACTGGGTTATAAAAACGGTGTGATTGGTGGTTTCTTGATTGCCGCCGTCGGCTGTTTGCTGTTTTATCCTGCGGCTTCTTCCAAGCTTTACCCTTTGTTTTTGTTTGCCTTGTTCATCTTGGCCACCGGTGTGACCTTATTGCAGGTATCGGGCAATCCGTATGTGACCTTGCTGAGTAAGCCGGGTAAGGAATCCAGCACCTTGACCTTGGTGCAAGCATTCAATTCTTTGGGCACCACCATCGCACCTTTATTGGGCTCGGTGTTTATTCTGGCGGCGGTGGTGAAAACGCCGGCGGAACAAGCGGCATTGGATGCCAGCGCTTTGGCCACTTACCAAGCTGAACAAGCTGCGTCGGTGCAAATGCCGTATTTGGCCTTGGCGGCGGTATTGGTGGTGTTGGCAGTGGCGGTGGCTTTGATACGCTTGCCCAAGGCCGAGCAAGTGCAAACCGACAGCAGCCACAGCTTAAACGATGGCAAAACCTCGGTATGGCAATACAAACACTTGGTTTTGGGCGCTTTGGGGATTTTTTGTTATGTGGGCGCCGAAGTGGGCATAGGCAGCTTGTTGGTGAATGTGATGGGCTTGCCTGAAGTGGCGGGCTTGAACCACCAAAGCGCCGCGCGCTATTTGGCCATGTATTGGGGCGGTGCCATGGTCGGGCGTTTTATCGGCAGCGCGGTGATGAGCAAAATTGCCCCGAATGTGTATTTGGCGTTCAATGCCTTGATGAATGTGCTGTTGATTGCCTTGGCCATGACGCTGGGCGGCCATGCAGCGATGTGGTGTTTGTTGGCCATAGGCTTCTTCAATTCCATCATGTTCCCGACCATTTTTTCATTGGCGGTGAACAAATTGGGGCGCTTTACCAGTGCCGGCTCGGGTGTGATTTGTACCGCCATCGTCGGCGGCGCCATCATGCCGGTGGTGCAAGGCTTTTTTGCCGACCACATCGGCTTGATGTTGTCGTTTATCGTGCCGGCTTTGTGTTATGTCTACATCGTCTATTTCGGCTTGAAAGGGCATAAAGTCCAAGTCTAGCGCTGCGTCACGGTTTAAAAGCGGCCTGTAAATCGGTTTACAGGCCGCTTATTTGCATGTGGGTTTGAGTATGAATGAACCTACAACAAATCCCTATGACCATGCGTGTGTGCAGGGAAAGAAGACGTAAAACTGAGTGCTATAAGTGGCTATTGCCAAATGCGTTGTTTGTGCGCGTCGCTGCCGACCACCATGTCCAACACATTGTATATGGCATTTTCATTGTAACCGTGGCTGGCGGTATTCATTTGGTGCAGCAAACGCTCGGCTTGCTGGCGGGTGCCGCCGGCGGCTTGGTAGCGCTGTAAGGCAGAACGGGCATCGGTCAAGATGACCGGCTCAGTGGTGATGATGGACCATAAAGTCTGTTGTAATTCATGTTCGGTCATGGTGTCTGTCCCTTGTGTGAGGTGGGTAAGTTACCAATAATTTGTGCAGTGCAAAACACATATTCAGACTTTACTAGAAGCTTTAGAGTTCCGCAACCGAATTGTTTCGTGGCGATTTTTACAATCAAAAACAGCGGGCTATCAATTGATAGACCACAGATGCGGCTGTGGCGTGGCAACAGTGTTGGCAGGCTTGGTAATGCAGCTTAGAGCCGGGGCATATGGAGCTTAGACACCAATGATATTGATGACGGTGTCGATGAGTGGGCGCGCTACTGTGCTTGGGCATTGCTATGGTACAAAGCATCACTGGGTTGGGTTTGTGGTTTAAATGTTGCAGTGCAAAATACGGCTGCAGTGGCTAATCAAACAAGCAGCTTAGATTCATCAGCCTCGGTGTGACTGCGCGGAGTGTGCATTGCAGCATAAATACGGTATGAAAACCATCACAGCCGAGTCTGAACCCACATCAAAAAGCGGCCTGTAAACATTTACAGGCCGCTTTGTTATTGCTCAGACACGCTGAAGATCATGCGTTCTTTAATTTATTGACCGCTGCTTGTACACCCGCGCCATAGTCTGGATGCACTTTGCCGCAGTTGGCGATGTGGCGCTCTTTGATGAAGTCCAAGGCGTCGCCCAAGGCGCGGGCGGTGTTGTCGAACAACACTTGTTTTTGCTCGGCCGACATCAATTCAAACAGCGCGCGCGGTTGTGACCAGTAATTGTCGTCATCGGCGCGAAAATCGTAGCGCTGTGCCGAATTGCCGATTTTCAATGGTGGCTCGCTGTAGTCGGGTTGCTCTTGCCAAGTGTTGAAGCTGTTGGGTTCGTAATGCAAGGTTGAGCCCATATTGCCATCGACGCGGCCAGTGCCATCGCGGTGGTAGATTGGTTTGCCATTGCGGGCGGCGTTGACCGGAATTTGGAAGTGGTTCACACCCAAACGGTAGCGCGCGGCATCGGCGTAAGAAAACAAACGCGCTTGCAACATGCGGTCGGGCGAGAAGCTGATGCCCGGTACCACGGCTGCCGGTGAGAATGCAGCTTGCTCGACATCGGCGAAATAATTGTCTGGATTGCGGTTCAATTCCATCACGCCGACATCGATTAATGGGTAATCACCATGTGGCCACACTTTGGTCAAATCAAATGGGTGGTACGGCACTTTTTCCGCGTCTTCTTCGGGCATGATTTGTACGCTCAAAGTCCATTTCGGGAAATCACCGCGTTCAATTGCATCGTACAAATCGCGTTGGTGACTTTCGCGGTCTTTGCCGATGATGGCTTCGGCTTCAGCGTCGGTCAGGTTTTTAATCCCTTGTTGGGTGCGGAAATGGAATTTGACCCAATAGCGTTTTTGGTCGGCAGAAATCAGGCTGTAAGTGTGCGAACCAAAGCCGTGCATGTGGCGATAAGACGCAGGTATGCCGCGGTCGCTCATGACGATGGTGACTTGGTGCATCGCCTCTGGCAATAAAGACCAGAAATCCCAGTTGTAAGTGGCGGAGCGCAAATTGGTGCGCGGATCGCGTTTGACGGCTTTGTTTAAGTCTGGGAATTTCAATGGGTCGCGGAAGAAGAATACTGGCGTGTTGTTGCCGACCAAATCCCAGTTGCCTTCTTCGGTGTAAAATTTTACGGCAAAACCACGGATGTCGCGTTCGGCATCGGCGGCGCCGCGTTCGCCCGCAACGGTAGAGAAGCGCACAAACAAATCGGTTTTTTTGCCCACTTCGCTGAACAGTTTGGCACGCGTGTATTGGGAAATGTCATGGGTAACGGTAAACGTGCCAAATGCACCTGAGCCTTTGGCGTGCATGCGGCGTTCAGGGATGACTTCACGGTCGAAATGGGCCAATTTTTCAATCAACCACACATCTTCTAACAACACGGGACCGCGGGCACCCGCAGTAATCGAGTCTTGGTTATTGGCGACGGGTGCACCCGCGACAGTGTACAGCGCAGGACCAGCTTTTTTTTGTTCAGACATGATACGCATCCTTATGGTTTAAGAGGTGGTTCAAGAAGTTCTGATGCCATATTACTTAAGAAGTTGCTGCGGTAAGGTTTTTATATTTTATGCGTGTATAGAAAAATACTATTTACGTCTGTTGGCCATGTTGTGACCCAAGCCGAGTAAGACATCGGCCTGTAAACCTGCTTGTATGCGTGTAAACAACGGTTCTTCTAAGGCCATGTGTTGTTGGTAAAGTTGGCAGAATAATTGTATGTCAGCAGCAGATAAGCTGTCGCTAAGATTGTGCAATTGTGTGTTTAAGCGTTGCCAAGCCTGCTCCATATCGGTGTGGGCGGCGCACAATTGTCGTATCAATGCGGCATCTTGAGGATGGGCCATGGGCAAATAGGCGGGGAACAAATCCACTTCTTCGTCCAAATGGTGTAAGGGCGCGGCTTGATTGAAGTATTGGCGTATGCGCTTTGCGCTAGCGTGGGCTTGCTCATCGCAGCCGTGTTCGGCCACATAGGAGGGTAATAAGCTGAGTTCGGCGCAAAAGCGGCGGATTTTATCGTGACAGGCCAAAAGCATGGCGATGGGGTCTTCAAAACTCGGTGCAAGGTGGTTACCCAATTGCATCACGCCCATCGCCATCTCCTGTGTTAAGTGGTTTTAAAAGGTATTTTTAAACCACAATACGATGCTGTCCCACATGCGACCGAAGAAGCCAGCTTCTTCGATGTCTTGTAAGGCCACCACTTTGCGCTCGGCCAAGACTTTATTGCCCGACATCAGTTTCAAAGTGCCCAATTCCGCGCCTTTTTTCACTGGTGCCAATACCGGTTGCACGGTTTCCAACACCGGTGTCACTTCTTCGCTGCCGCGCGGCAAGGTCACGTATACCGGTTGCAAGAAGCCGACGTCCAATTCATTGGCGCTGCCTTTGTATACCGTCACTTTGGACAGAGGTTTGCCCGCGTCGTAAAGCTTAGGCGTTTGGAAATGGCTCAAGCCCCAATTCAGCAATTTGCTTGATTCGGTCGCGCGCGCTTCCATAGACTTGGTGCCCACCACCACGGTAATCACACGGCGACCATCGCGTTTGCTCGATGCGATTAAGTTGAAGCCAGCCGAATCGGTGTGGCCGGTTTTCAAACCATCAACGCTGGAATCACGGTAGAGCAACAAATTGCGGTTGGGTTGGGTGATGTTGTTATAGGTAAACGATTTGATGGAATACGTTGGGTAGTATTGCGGGAAATCGCGGATTAAGGCATTGGACAAAGTCGCCAAGTCGCGCACGGTGGTATAGAGCTGTGGATCAGGCAAACCGGTGGCGTTGGTGAAATGGGTGTTGTTCATGCCCAATTTTTTGGCTTGCGCATTCATCATTTGCGCAAAACCTTCTTCGCTGCCGGCAATGGCTTCGGCCAAGGTCACGCAGGCATCGTTACCCGACTGCACTATCATGCCTTTGATCAAATTGTCGACGCTGACGGGCACTTTCGGGTCCAAGAACATGCGTGAGCCTTCGCTTTTCCACGCGCGTTCTGAGGCGGTCAATTGTTGGTCTAACTTCAAACGGCCATTTTTCAAGGCATCGAAAGTCAGGTAAGCCGTCATCAATTTGGTTAACGATGCGGGTTCTATGCGTGCATCTGGGTTTTTAGAGGTAAGGATTTGTCCGCTTTGGGCATCAAAAAATAAATACGCAGAAGCTTCTAATGCAGGCGCTGCAGGGACATCGGCAGCAAAACTTTGAAAGGCAAATAAAGACAAGCCCAGTGCAAGCAAATGTTTTTTCATGTGACAATACAACCGTGTTTAAAGGGTGATAATTAACAATACAATAATCAGCCGCTACCCTAGAGCGAAACATTAAAGTAAGCGGCCTGTAAAAGCCATTATAGCGGCTATACGGCGGCTATTGCGCATGCTAGTTGATTAAGAGATGTAAAGATACACATTAATCAGGCTTGCATCCAGTCTCTTGACGCGTTATTGTTGAAATCCTTTTTTCGATTTCGTTCATGGCAAAACCCATCATGAGTTCTTCGTATCAACATTATCTGACCAAAATCCTGACCGCATCGGTATACGATGCCGCCATAGAAACGCCTTTAGACGCTGCCAAAAGCCTGTCACAACGTTTGAACAATCACATCTTCTTAAAACGTGAAGACTTGCAACCGGTGTTCTCATTCAAATTGCGCGGTGCTTACAATATGATGGCGCAATTGTCGCCATCAGAATTGGCCAAAGGCGTGATTACCGCCAGCGCCGGCAACCATGCCCAAGGCGTGGCGATGTCGGCGCAATTGTTGGGGTGTGAGGCGATTATTGTGATGCCAAAAACCACGCCCAATATTAAGGTGGATGCGGTGAAAAACCGTGGTGGCAAGGTGGTGTTGGCCGGCGAATCGTTCAGCGATGCTTACCAACATGCGGTGAAATTGGTGGAAGAAACCGGCAAGACTTACATTCCGCCGTTTGACCATCCGGATGTGATTGCCGGCCAAGGCACTTTGGCAATGGAAATTTGCCGCCAACACCCGAAAAAAATTGATGCGGTGTTTGTGGCCATCGGTGGCGGCGGTTTGGCCGCAGGCGTGGCCGCTTACATCAAAAACGTGCGCCCTGACATCAAAGTCATCGGCGTGCAAACCGAAGACTCGTGCGCGATGTACCAATCCATCCAAGCGGGCGAACGCAAAGAGCTGAAAGATGTGGGTTTGTTTGCCGACGGTACGGCGGTGAAATTGGTGGGCGAAGAAACGTTTGCGATGTGCCGCGATTTGCTCGATGAAATCATCTTGGTCGATACCGATGACATTTGCTCTGCGATTAAAGACATTTTTGATGACACGCGCAGCATCGCCGAAACTTCAGGCGCTTTGGCTTTGGCCGGCCTGAAAGCTTATATAGAGCGCGAACAAGCGTTAGACCAGACCTTGGTAGCGGTGACCAGTGGCGCCAACATGAATTTTGACCGCTTGCGCCATGTGGCCGAACGCAGCGAATTGGGTGAGAAACGCGAAGCGATTTTGGCGGTGAGCATTCCTGAGCGCCGCGGCAGTTTCCTTAAGTTCATCCAAATTTTGGGCTCACGCAACATCACCGAATTCAATTACCGCTATGGCGATGAAAACGAAGCGCACATCTTTGTCGGCATACAAACCAATGGCACTGCCGACAAAAACACCATCATTCAAGCCTTACAGGCCGCTGATTTGCCAGTGGTAGACTTGACTGAGAATGAAATCGCCAAAATTCACATTCGCTATATGGTGGGTGGTCGTACCGATAAGGTGGCGAATGAGCGTGTGTTCAGTTTTGAATTCCCTGAGCGTCCTGGTGCTTTGGGTAATTTCCTCACCTCGATGCAAACGGGCTGGAACATTACCTTATTCCATTACCGCAATCATGGCGCCGACTATGGCCGCATCTTAATCGGCATAGATGTGCCACCGGAAGACGATGCCGCTTTGGCTGAGTTTATTGAGAAGTTGGGCTTTGTGTGGCAAGACCACAGCAACAATGAGGCTTACCGCTTGTTCTTATAAGCACTGCAACATCGTTGCCCCATTTGGCCTTTCAAAGCACTGTTATGATATTAACAGTGCTTTTTGTGTATTAATGGTTTAAAAAATCCGTACCGAGTGGCTCTTGTGCGTTTCGAGCGTCTACGCTAAGGTGGTGAGTAGAACAATATTCAGTCGGGATAGAGGCTGGATACAGCGTAATTTGGACTGAGTTTACTTATATTACCGGATAAGAGAGTGGAGGCGGTATGTCGATGCAACACGCTTGGCAGACACAATTGCAACAATATGCTCAAGAGCATAATATTAATGAAGCGGGTCAAACCTTCTTTTTAACCTATTATGAAGATGTGGACAGCGAAGATTTGTCCCTCTTGCCGGTCAGCGATTTGGTTGCTGCTGCCCGCAGCCACCAACGCACCGCCGCCTTACCTCGTTTGCCCGGTCAATCGCATGTGGAAATCCTGCAGCAACATACCGATGCAGAATTTGCCGCCAACGAAACCGTCATCAACATCGTCTTCGACGATTTGCCTTTTCTCATCGACTCTTTAATCATGTTGCTCAACCGCCCACCACAACAAAGTGGTGAAGTGAAAGTGGATTTGCAATTGTTGGTGCACCCGATATTCACCATCAAGCGCAATGAGCAAGGCGAGTTGCAAAGCTGGTCGCGCAGCCGCAGCACCGACAATGGCCGTGAATCTTGGGTACAAATCCGTTTAAACCAATTGTCGGAAGCGCATGCCAACCAATTAAAAGGCGAAATCGAATCTACTTTGGCGACTTTGTACAAAGTGGTCAGCGATGAGGGTTTGATGCGCCGTGCGTTGTCGCAAGTGACCACACAAGTGCAGCAACAATGGCACCAAGACAATGAAGAAGTGTTGGCGTTCTTGAATTGGCTGTCGGCCAACCATTTCTTGTTCATGGGCTTTTGTGAATACGATTTGACCCAAGACGATGAGGGCGCGCAACAATTGGCGATACACCAAGACAGTTGCTTGGGTTTGTTCCAATTGCGGCCTGTATACCCATATTCCAGCGGTTTCTCTAATTTGGAGCCGCATGAAAAAGCCACTTGGCTCAGCGGCCCACGTTTAATCCTGAGCAAATCACAACAACGTGCCACCATACACCGCAACACCCATTACGATTTGATCGGCATCCACAAACTCAATGCCGCTGGTGAAGTGGTGGGACAATGGCGCTTCATGGGTTTGTACACCGCGCAAACATATTTGAGCTCGGTATGGGACATCCCTGTTATCCGCCAAAAATGCCGTTATGTGGTACAAGAATGCGATTATGTCGCCGGTGGTTACAAAGACAAGACTTTGCATTTTATTTTGCAATCTTATCCACGCGATGAGTTATTGCAAATCACCGCGCCAGCTTTAGCACCGATTGTTGAAGGCATGGTGACCTTACAAGAGCGTCCGCGCACGCGCATTTTCACCCGTGTTGACGATTTCAAGCGTTATGTCAGCGCGATGGTGTTTTTGCCGCGCGAAGCGTTCAACACCAATTTGCGTGAACGTGTGGCGGCGGTATTGGAACGCGCGTTTGCCTCCAGTGATTTTGATTTCTCGGTTAACCAAGGCGATGGCCCGTTGGCGCGCCTGCACTTCATGTTCCGTACCGATGCCAAATTGTTGCCACCTGTGGATGCAACGGCTTTGGAACAAGAAATTGAACAATTGGTGCGCGGTTGGCAAGACCAATTCAAGGTCTTACTTGCCGATGTGAGCGAAGCGGAACAAAGCTTTGCCCAATTCAGCATAGATTCTTTGAGCAAGGCTTACCAAGACCAACACAAACCGGAAGAAGCGTGGCAAGACATTCAACGTTGGTATGGCATTGCCGACCAGCAAGTGGGCATTTATTTGGATGCCAGCGACGATGTTGAGATTCCTTGGCGTTTGCGTTTGTATTACCGCGACCAATTGCCGAGCTTGTCCAAAGTATTGCCGATGATAGAAAGCTTGGGCGTGACCGTGTACGAGGAAATTCCATATGAATTCACCTTGGCAGACGGCTCGCTGATTTCCATCAGTGACATTGGTTTGGCAGTGCAAGCCGAAGACAGTGAGCGCTTGCATTTGGACGAGGTGCGCAGCGAATTTACCGCTTTGTTACAGCAAGTGTTTAACCAACAAGTGGAAGTCGATGGTTTCAATACCTTGGTGTTGAAAGCCGGCATAGCTTGGCGCGATACCGTGGTGTTGCGTTCTTTGGCCAAGTATTTGAAACAAGCAACGCTGCCATTCAGTCAAGCCTATGTGGAGCAATGCTTGCAACACAATATCGCGCCGGTATTGAGTTTGTGCAATTTGTGGCAAATGCGTTTGCATCCACAACAGGCCAACCAATCGCAAGCCGATTCTGTGGTGAAACAATTCAAGCAGCAATTGGATGACGTCAGCAATGCCGACGAAGACCGCATTTTGAATGCCTTCTTAACCGTGATTTTGGCGGTGGTGCGCACCAACTTCTGGCAACAAGATGCCGATGGTGCTCACAAACCGGTGCTGAGCATGAAAATTGAATCGGGCAAAATCGATTTCTTGCCCAAGCCTTGGCCGATGTTTGAAATCTGGGTTTACAGCCCACGCATAGAAGGCGTGCATTTGCGCGGAGCCAAAGTGGCGCGCGGTGGTTTGCGCTGGTCTGACCGCATGGAAGACTTCCGTACCGAAGTGTTGGGTTTGGTCAAAGCACAAATGGTGAAAAATGCCGTCATCGTACCGAATGGTTCTAAAGGCGGCTTTGTGTGCAAACAAAGCCCCAATCCGAAAGACCGCCAAGCAGTATTGAACGAGGGCATCGCCTGTTACCAACGCTTTATCCAAGGTTTATTGGATTTAACCGACAACCGCTTGGCCGATGGCAGTTTGGAACACCCTCAAGCCACCCATTGCCGCGATGCTGAAGACCCGTATTTGGTGGTGGCAGCAGACAAAGGCACGGCCAAATTCTCTGACATCGCCAACCAAATTGCCATAGACAACCATTTCTGGCTGAACGATGCGTTTGCTTCTGGTGGTTCTGCTGGTTACGACCACAAAGGCATGGGCATTACCGCACGCGGTGCATGGGAATCGGTGAAACGCCATTTCCGTCACTTGGGCAAAAACATCCAAACTGAAGACTTTACCGTGGTGGGTATTGGCGACATGGCCGGTGACGTGTTTGGTAATGGCATGTTGTTGTCTGAGCACATTCGTTTGAAAGCGGCGTTCAACCACCAACACATCTTCTTAGACCCGAATCCCGATGCGGCCAGCAGTTATTTGGAACGTCAGCGCTTGTTTGAAGCAGTGGCTGGTTGGGGCGAGTACAACACCGACTTGATTTCTGAAGGCGGCGGCGTGTTCGATCGCAGCGCCAAGAAAATCACCTTGAGCCCACAAGTGCAGCAATGGCTGAATGTGATTGAAGGCTCGATGGCACCGAATGATTTGATCAAAGCCATTTTACAGGCCGATGTGGAATTGTTGTACAACGGTGGTATTGGGACTTACATCAAAGCCAGTACGGAAACCCATGCCGATGCCATGGACAAGGCCAACGATGTGTTGCGCGTGAACGGCGACGAAGTCGGAGCCAAAGTCATAGGCGAAGGCGGCAATTTGGGCATGACCCAATTGGCGCGGATTGAATACTGGCAACACGGTGGTCGCTGTAATACTGATGCGGTCGACAATTCCGCCGGCGTTGATTGTTCAGACCACGAAGTGAACATCAAAATCTTGCTCGGTGGCATCGTGCAAGCGGGTCAATTGAGCATAGAAGACCGCAATGAATTGCTCAAATCCATGACCGATGAGGTCGCACATTTGGTATTGCGCAACAATTACTTGCAAACGCAAATGTTGGCGATGAACCAATTGGATGTGGTGAAAAATCTGCCAGCTTTGACCGAGTTGATGGCGTATTTGCAAGAGCATGCTGGTTTGCAACGCAAACTTGAATTCTTGCCGGATGCGGCGCAATTGCAACAGCGCCTCACCAGTGGCCAAGGCTTTGCCAATCCGGAAATTGCGGTATTGATGGCTTACAGCAAAATGCATTTACAAGACGCATTGTTGGCGGGCGATTTGCCTGATGATGTCGCCTTCAATTCGGTCTTGGTGAATTACTTCCCACAAGCGATGCAAACGCAATACGCGGCCGAAATTGAAAACCACTATTTGCGCCGTGAAATCATCGCCAACCAAGTGGCCAACCAAGTGGTGAACCGCATGGGTATCAGCTTTGTGCAGCGTTTGAGCACCGAGATGGGCCGCTCGATAGACGATGTGGTGCGTGCGTATTGGATTGCCAGCGAGCTGTATCAAGCTGAGCGCCATTTCGCCCACATTGAAAGCTGGGACAACGAGATTAATGCCGAATTGCAAATGCGTTTGATGGCGGCATTGGCGCGCTTAATCAGCCGTGTGGCGCGTGGCCTCTTAAAAGACCATGCCAACTTGTCCGACATCCGTACATGGCAAGAGCATTATTCAGCGCCAGTGCAAGACTTGTTGGGTCAATTGCCACAATTGATTAAAGCCGATATCCATCCTAGCGTGGTCAATTCGCTGGAAGTGTTGTCTGGTCAAGAAGCCATCGCTGCGGATACCGCACAATTCTTGGCGCGCTTGCCCTACGCTGAAAATCTGTTGAATTTGATTGATTTGAGCGAAAAAACCGAGCAGCCGTTGGCGATGGTGGCCGAGTATTATTTCGATGCCAGTGCCAAATTGAACAGCGATTGGCTTTACCACACCATCGCCGCCTTGCCGCGTGAAAACCATTGGCAAAACCAAGCTTGCTTGGCCATCCGTGAAGATACGCAAAATCTGCTGCTGGACATCACCAAACAAATGTTGGTGGTGGAAGACGCCAGTGGCGAAGCGGTGTTGGAACAGAAGCTGCAATTGATCCAACAGCAAGTGGCGACCATGCAGCCGTATGCGCACATAGACTTGGCGATGTTGTCGGCTTTGCTGCGCAGCATCAGCAAAATCGTGCACTGAGTGTTCATTTAAGTAGCATATCAAGCGTCCTGTAACAAACAGGGCGCTTTTTTTTGAGTATTTAATTTTTTCCATGCTAATATCGAGCTGTTTTCCAACTGACACCCGAGAATCGTATGCGTTATAGTCCTCTGATGCTTAGCTGTATTGCCGCCGCAGTCTTATCTGCTTGTACCACCATGGACACCAACCGTCCGGATCAAATGTACCGCCAAGCGGTGATGAACAACCTCCAAAAAGACAATCGCTACAATTTCAGTGGCGAAGCCACGATTAAGATGCAAGACAAGGCCAGCTTGGACGCGGCGACTTTGGCTTTGGGTCAAACGGCCACTGCTGCCGATGCGGCAAGTGCTGCCAAAAGCGCCGCAAGCACTGAGGTCGATAGCGCAGCTACAGCAGACGCTGCCGCCGCCGTTGACGCTGCTGCAGCGGAAATCGCCGCTGCCGCCAGTGCCGATGAAGACATTGAAGTATCGCACCACAAAGAAGATTGGAATGAGGTGTTTGACACCATGTTGACCGAAGCCGACCGCTATCCGTTGGTGCAGTCGTTCTTGAAAAATTCCAATGTGCGCATCGAAGGTGCGGTGGATTTGCCGCAAGGCAAAGTGGAAATGATTCCTTCTTTGAACATGGCCACCAGCAATTACGGCATGTGGGGGCGTTTGCCCATCCAGGTGGATGCCAAACGCGAAAGCATTTTGCTCGACACCCAAGGCTATGCTGGCTGGATGGAAGCGGCCATCTTAGGCAGCAGCAAAGAAAAGCAATTGGATGGCATCAAGCGTTTGGAAAATGGCGCTTTGTTGGAAATCAAACAGCCAGAAGACATGAAAGAGCGCTATCCGGTGAAAAGCCTGTTGCGTGCTTTTCCTAAAGGCTTAGAGGCGTATTTGGGCGCGATGGAAGCCGAGAAATTCAGTTTGCAGCCTATGGACGAATATGGACGTGAATTGCACGCCGCTTACCGTGTGCAAGTGTCTTACGATGCCATAGACAGCTTGAAGTGGAGCAAGGCCTTGCTACAAGGCTATAACCAAGAGTTTTTGCGTTTGCAACGCGAAGAACCTGAAGCCGGCATCTCAGAAAAAGCCTATAACGATGCCAAATCGGTGTTGTTATTGGGGGCAATGTTGCTCGGTGGCGACAGCAATGAGTGCAAAAAAGACGGCGATGCCCAAGCAGCAGTGGATGCGGCAGCAGCGGCAACGGCTGAGACCGAGAGCAGCGAAGTGGGCGGCTTGAGCGCTGCCATGAAATCGGAATTGGCCTGTTCTGGCAACGATGCTTTGGACGAATTGAAAAAAGAAATGGGTCAAATGCCTAAGGTACATGAAGACTTGTATTTAAGCCGCAGTGGTCGCGTGCTCGGCATCCAAGACCGCATGGTGATGACGGGCAAGAAAAATCCCAAGGCTTTGGTGTATGTGTCGCGCGTGAAAATGCACGGTTATGGCAATCCGAAATTCACCTTAAACCCGAATACCCAGCCGACAGTATCGATTTGGCAATTGATTAAAGAAGCAAAAGCCCAAGACAGTGAGGGCGATGAGGCTGCGGCCGATGCCGAAGCGTTCACTGCTGAAGCTGTTGCGGCGGCTGAAGAAGCGGCTGCCGCCGCCGATGCCGCTGCAGCAGAAGCCACACCGGTAAAGGCCAAAGCGAAAAAGTCAAAGGCCAAAGCCAAGAAAACCAAGTCTTAAGCATGCATGCGGTTTGATGCGGCCTGTAAATCAATCAAAACCACTGTTTGGCAGTGGTTTTTTCTTTAACTGCATCAGCTAAGACCAATTATTGATGTTCAAAAGTTCTGAGCCAACCAAGCCTAAGCAGACGCAGCAGCTAAATGGATGCGGCCTGTAAACCCAAAAACCACTGTATTGAAGTGGTTTGACTTGAACAGTGTAAGACTCACCAAAAGAATTAGGCTTTAAATCGCCGTAGCTGCTGCTTTGAGGGCAATGCGGCCTGTAAACCAAAAAAACCACTGCGGTGCAGTGGTTTTTTGTATCTGATTACTAAAGCTTAATTGCTCAACACATCCACGCCTTTGGGTGGGGTGAAGCGGAAGCTGGAGGCTGACAAATTGGGGTTGTTGTTCAAGCTGCCAAAGCTGACGGTGGTGTTGTTACCGAAGCTGTCGCGCAATTGCATGCGTGCCAATTGGTCGCCTTTGAAACCGATGCGGATGTATTGATATCCCGCATTGGATGATTTCGGGGTGGCGCGCACCCAATCGATGCCGCCTTGGTTGCCTTCGTCTTTCAAGGTGTAGCTGCCTTCCAAGGCACCACGGTTAGACAAGATGGCAGCAGGGCTGTCGCCCAAAGCCGCGGCTTGTGATTTTTTGGTCACTTGTTTTAACTCAGGATCGTAAAGCCACACGGTTTTGCTGTCGCCAACAATCACTTGTTTGTAAGGACGGGTGTAGTCCCAACGGAAATAACCAGGACGCAAGATTTTAAAAGTACCGCTGGAGGTTTGGGTTTTCTTTTTCGAGGTCACGGTTTGGCTGAAGCTGCCAGACAAACCATTGGCATCGTTATTGAATTTTTTCAAGGCATCAATGCCACTGGCTTGGGCTTGAATGCTGAAGCCGAATACGGCGCTCACGGCGATTGCTTTTAATACGGTCGATTTCATTACAACCTCTTTCGGGTATGTTTGTATGAATGTTGGGCAGACTATAGGCCAAAACATTCACATTGTCTGCGGGGGCTTACAGGCCGCTTTGCTATGTGAAGCAAGGTTAATGCCGAGCTAAACACCTGTGACACAATAAAATTAGCCGATAAAATCGGCTAAGTATCTGCGTGTCATCGTAACACAAACTTGCATGAATTTTCAGGCGACAGCGCTTACAGCAAGGCCTGAGGAATCACACACACCGGTATCGGATTAACTTTGTGCTGCATGGCGCGGTGCAAACGGTCGTAAATTTGAAACACCTCTTGCTCGCGGCCGCTGAAATCGGCAGCGGTATGGTCGGGGTACACGCCCATAGCCCATTCCAATTCAGGATAGGTCGCGCCCATTTGTTGCTCGTCAGTGCGTTCTTCATCCCACAAGCCATCGGTAGGCACGGCTTTTTGTATCGACACGTCCACATCCAAAGCAGCCGCCAATTCGTATACTTGGGTTTTGGTCAAGTCGGCAATCGGGCTTAAATCCACACCGCCGTCACCGTATTTGGTGAAGAAACCGACACCAAAGTCTTCGATTTTATTGCCCGTACCGGTGACCAATAAGCCATGCAATTGGCCGTAATAATACAAAGTCACCATGCGCAAACGCGAGCGCGCATTGGCCAAAGCCAAGGCTTTATTGGTAAACGCATTGCCATCGACTTCATTGTCGGCGGCAAATTGGTTGAAAGTGGGGGTTAAATCCACGCGCGCGGCGCTGACGTTGGCAAAACGCTGCTGCAATTGCTGCATGTGCAATTGGGCGCGGCTGACTTGGTCGGCTTGTTGGCGTATCGGCAATTCCAGCAGCAAGGTCGGCAAACCGGTTTTGGCTGCCAATATGGATACCACCGCAGAATCGATGCCACCTGAAATACCTATCACAAAACCCTTGGCACGGGCTTGTGCGGCATAGTCTTTTAACCAGTTGACGATGTGTTCGATCACGGCTTGGGCTTGCATACTGCCTCCGAATAAGATAAAAAACTCACAGCGCCCCATGATACAAGCCTTAAGGCGGCCTGAAAAGCATTGATTATGTGTCTCAAAATGAGTATTTGCAGTGTAAAATTCCAGTGGGTAGGACAACCATTTGTTGATGAGCAACCCGTTCAGACAGGAAGTTACAATGAAACAAGTATTTGTACTCAGCCACGTGGTGTTATTGCCACCCGATTTTGAACAAGAGCAGCAAAAATGGGTGGGCATTTATACCACGCAAGAAAATGCGCTGGCCGCGATAGAACGCTTGAAGCAGCAACGCGGTTTTCGTGACCACCCCAATCTCATCGATTACGATGCCGAACATCCCGATTTTCAAGGTTTCAGCATAGACAGCTACGATTTGGATCAAGATTATTGGCCCGAAGGCTATGATTTGGATGCCAATTAAGTGCGGCATGATTTGACTCTGGTCGATACTATGCTTGATTGGGCTGAATTTATCGGCATTTGCGGCTAAAATGGCGGTTTTCATTGTTGGCTGATGCCGTGATAGCCTTATTTGCCCAGTTACAGGCCGCTTTATTGGCGACCAATCCCGATGTGAAATGCCAATTGACCGCCGAGTTGCAACAAGCAGCGTTGACGCAGGACGTGGTGTGGGATGCGGATGCGCCCATTTTGGATTTTGCCCGTGCCGGTCAGCCCGCGCGGCCGCTGCTGGTTGATCCCAAAGATGTGAAGCCGCGCAAAATGGGCACACAAGCAGGCTATGCGGCTTTATTGCATGCGGTGGCGCACATCGAATTCAATGCCATCAATCTGGCCTTGGACGCCGCTTACCGTTTTCGTCACATTGATGTCCAATTTACCTTGGATTGGCTGCGCATCGCGGCTGAAGAGGCTTACCATTTTGGCTTGATGCGCGAGCGCGTGCGCGCCTTGGGTTTTGATTATGGTGATTTTGAAGCGCACAACCATTTGTGGGACATGGCCTACAAAACCGCTTACGATCCGCTATTGCGCATGGCTTTGGTGCCGCGGGTATTGGAAGCGCGCGGTTTGGATGTGACGCCGGCGATGCGTGCCAAAATCGAACAGCGCGGCGATTTGGAAACGTGCGCGGTATTGGACATCATCTACCGCGATGAGGTCGGCCATGTGCAAGTGGGCAATCATTGGTACCATGTGTTGTGTCAACAGCGTGGTTTGGACGCGTTACAACTGTTTCAGCAATTGATACAGCGCTACGATTTGTTTTTGTTTCGTGGCCATTTGAATGTGGAAGCGCGCGAACGCGCTGGCTTTAGCTCGTTTGAATTGGCGCTGCTGCAAGACTTTCAGGCCGCTCAAAGCCAACAAGCGCCGCAATGGAAACAGGCATTAAGCCGCGTTTAAACCACATTGATACCATCATTTCAGCAATACCAACAAACTTAATTTCTCAAGCTAAAGGACAGGCATGAGCATCAAAGCAGTGTTATTTGATTTGGACGGCACTTTGGCCGATACCGCCTTGGATTTGGGCGGCGCCCTCAATACCATGTTGCGTGAGCACGGTTTGCCCGCCGTGAGCATGGACGAGATACGCCCTGTTGCCAGCCACGGCGCCAGCGGCTTATTGAAACTGGGCATGAATCTCGACAAATCCGACCCCAACCACGCGCGTTTGCGCCAACAGTATTTGGACACTTACGAAACCTGTTTCGATCAAGACACGGTCTTGTTCGACGGCATAGACGCCTTGATACAGGCCATTCATGCGCGCGGTTTGAAATGGGGCATCATCACCAATAAGCCGCACACCTTCACCCACCGCTTGGTGCCGCAATTGGGCTTTAGCGTGGCGCCGGATGTGGTGGTCAGTGGCGACACCACTGCCGAAGCCAAACCCAGCACCAAACCGATGTTGTATGCGTGTGAACAAATTGATGTCGCGCCAGAAGCGTGTTTGTACGTTGGCGATGCCGAGCGCGACATGCAAGCCGGGAAAAATGCTGGCATGCACACCGTGTTGGTGTCTTGGGGTTACATCCATGCCGATGACAACATCGCTGCGTGGCCGGCCGACACAGTCATCGACACGCCTGAGCAATTGTTGCAATTGTTGTAAGGACGAGCGATGCGCCAGCAATACCACATCCGCCAAGTCGGCAGCGACACCCATGTGTGGGACGTGAACCGTTTGCTGCGCGTGCACGCCGATTTGCCAACAGAACAATTGGCGCTGGCCGAGATTGCCGAATTGCAGCAAGCGTATTGGTATGCCGACAGCCATCCTACTACGCTGGAACTGATTGTACACATGCGTTTGGTTGAAGCGGCGGACTTGGCCTATCCCATCCTCATTGATGCCGAAGGCGGCTTGATGGATGGCATGCACCGCATCGTTAAAGCCGTGTTGGCAGGGCACAGCCACATTGCCGCGCAGCGTTTGCCCCATACGCCTGCGCCTGATTACATCAATGTCGATGTCGACAGCTTGCCTTATGATGATGACGATTTGATTTGAAGCGGCCTGTAAGTGGTGGCATGAGAGGTGAACATGAGTGACAAGCAGTATGTGCAGCAATTGCAGCAAGCGTGTGCGCAGGGTGAATGTTTCGATTATCTGTGTTTTTGGGGGCACACGCCGAAAGCTGGCTACAGCGTGGACCAAAGCTGCTTCAGTCAGTGGTATCCGGCGCCGTTCAGTGTGGATGGGCATGTTTATGCTACTGCTGAACACTATATGATGGCGCAAAAAGCCTTATTGTTTGGCGATGAAGCGGTGTTTGCGCAGGTATTACAGGCCGCTACACCAAAACAGGCCAAAGACTTGGGACGGCAAGTGCGCGGCTATCAAGAAGACGTATGGGAGGCGCAACGCTTTGCCATCGTGTGCGCTGGCAATCTGGCCAAATTTTCGCAGCACCTTGATTTGCAAACCTTCTTGTTGGCTACCGGCAAACGGGTGTTGGTCGAAGCCTCGCCAGTAGACCGCATTTGGGGCATAGGCTTGGCCGCCAACCATGCCCATGCCAAACAAGCTCAGCGCTGGCAAGGCTTGAATTTATTGGGCTTTGCGCTGATGCAAGTGCGTTCAGAATTGCAACAGCGCGAGGTTTAAGCTCATCCATCTCTTTGCCTAAAACACTGCATGTATTTCAACGCTTTTGCATTAACAACAAGCGGCCTGTAAACCTGTTTCAGCGTTTACAGGTCGCTTGTTATTGATTGAGAGAGTTTGTTTGGCGTAAGAACACAGCCGTTGCGATGTATTGCTCAATAGGTGGCGACGGTATTGGAATGCAATCTGCATTAAGGCTGGAGGTGAGATGGTAAGGCAAACTGTTGGCTTGACATCAGGTGGTATGTCGATAGGGGTGTGGTTCATGATCGGGAGTGGGGATGTTGGATAAATGGGCGCAAACCATCATGCAAGCACTGTGGCGCTGTGTGCTGGCTGTGCATGGCTTATTGGCCATCTGCGTGCTGGTATTGTCACCTGAGATTTGGATTGCAGCCTTATGGGGTCTGTTACGGCTGGTGTGTCTCAAAGCTTATCGTGGCTGGGTGCACATTTGTCGGCTCTGGGGCTGGGTGAATGAGGATGTGCGCGGGTGTTTGGGCTGGGGCATGCGGATGTTGCTGTGGGCAGGTTTATTTGTTGGTATTAGCGCAGTACTGATATATGGGATGATATGGGTGTTGGCTTAAACCGCCGTGATTATGCGGCCTGTAAACACATGCGGCGATTCATAGCGGCATTGATGTGGTTTGCAGCAAAGAAAGTGACCGCAAATGGAGCCAGACCTGATGGATAAACGTGGGCCATGTTAGAAACATTGTTGGGGCTAGGCTTGCTCGCCTTGGTGGTGTGGCTGTTGCCTGAGCTTATTTTGGAAGCTGTATTTGAAGGCATACTGGAGGGCTTGCGGGTGTTTTGGCGCCATTTGCGCCATGGTTTTCGCGCTGTCGATGCTGAAGCGTGGGCATGGCTGCGTTTCTTGGGCGCTGGTTTGATATGGCTGTTGGGATTTTTTGGCTTGATTGCGCTGCTGTTTTACCTATTTCGATGATGGACAAGGTGACCGATACCAAGATGCGGCCTGTAAACCTGTTTCAGTGTTTACAGGCCGCATCTTTTTGCATGATGGTATCTGTGTGAAATGTTGATTAATGTAAGTTTTTGTATGCAGATGCCGATTTTATGGGTGAATAAATGCAAATCGGTTATAATTCAGCCTCTGTTTCAATACTGAGTTGAGTTTTTTGAGTTTACAGGCTGCATGGGGCGGGCTGTGGATTGAACGAGCTTATGGAGTGTTGATGATCAAACGTTTTCAAGTCTTTTTTGCGTCTGAGCCTGCTGCCGGCATTGTGTTGATGTTGGCTTCGGTATTGGGTTTGGCGCTTGCCAACAGTGTGTTTGCGCCTGTCTATTTTCAAATTTTAAACCACAGCGTTTTTGGTTTATCAATCTTGCATTGGATTAACGATGCCTTGATGGCGGTGTTTTTCTTGTATGTGGGTTTGGAAATGAAGCGCGAATTTATCGGTGGTGCTTTGCAAAGCCTGCAACAACGCTTGCTGCCAGGTTTGGCGGCGCTGGCGGGTTTGCTGGTGCCGGCGTTAATTTTTGTGGCCATGAATTGGGGTCATCCTGAGGTAATGGCGGGCTGGGCGATACCCACTGCCACCGACATTGCGTTTGCCTTGGGTGTATTGGCCTTATTGGGCTCGCGGGTTCCGAGCAGTTTGAAGGTGTTTTTGGCGGCGCTGGCCATCATGGATGACATGGCGGCCATCGTGGTAATTGCGCTGTTTTACAGCAGCGGCTTGCAATGGCTGTATTTACTGGCGGCGGCGCTGGTGTTGCTGTGTTTGTACGCGCTTAACCGTCGCCATGTGTACCGCCACAGTCCTTACATTATATTGGGTTTGTTGCTGTGGCTGTTGGTATTGAAATCCGGCATACACGCGACCTTGGCTGGCGTGGCTTTGGCCTTGACCATCCCGCTGCGGGTGGTGAATCCACACGGCGATGGCTGGCCACCGCTGTTGCAATGGGAACATGGCTTGCAGCGCTGGGTAGGTTTTTTGGTGGTGCCGGTGTTTGGTTGGGCCAATGCTGGCGTGTCGTTTGCCAACATCAGCTGGACCGACCTTGCGCAGCCGTTGGTGTGGGGCATTGCGCTGGGCCTCTTTGTGGGCAAGCAAGTGGGCGTGTTTGGCATGGTGTATGTGGGCGAGAAACTTGGACTGTTAACGCGACCACAAGGCGCCAATTGGTGGCATGTGTATGGCGTGGCCTTGCTTTGTGGCATCGGCTTTACCATGAGTTTGTTCATCAGTGTGTTGGCGTTTGTCCAGCCGCAATGGCAAGACTTGAGCAAGCTGGGCGTGTTTGCCGGCTCGCTCTTGGCTGGCGTAGCAGGCTATGCGGTGTTGCGTTTGCAAAAACCGGCCACAGCCGAAGCGAGCTGTGTGGGGTGATAAGCTGTTTTAGCAATTTGTTTTAAGCGCACGGTGGTGTTTGTGCGCTGTCCCATTGCTTACAGATGGCTTAAGCCTCATTCACAGCATTAAGCGATAGCAAGCAATAATCAAACAGTAATAATGTGTGGCTCAGCAATCAATAAGCGGCCTGTAAACCCAATATGCGGTTTACAGGCCGCTTTTGCGTCTGTACTGGCAAAACTGTG
Source organism: Vitreoscilla massiliensis (assembly GCF_001457815.1). Classification (GTDB taxonomy): domain Bacteria; phylum Pseudomonadota; class Gammaproteobacteria; order Burkholderiales; family Neisseriaceae; genus Vitreoscilla; species Vitreoscilla massiliensis. Next base: position 263,099 of record NZ_LN898221.1, on the reverse strand, counting down.
CCATCAAGACACTTCTATGGCCAATGCTGTATCAGCCTTGGTATTTCAACTGCTGTGGTAAACCGGTTTTGCTTAGGCAAGCCGCACTGTGTCGGTGTTTATGGCCCCTATCGGCGCTGTCAGCCCAAGCAAGCTGTTTCATTTGAGAGGGTTTATCGACTGAGTGTCACGAATATTGGCCGAACAAGCCAATTGGCAGTGGTATTTGAGTTTGGCATCACAAGCAGGGAACGATAGGGGTTAATTTGAGGTTTTCAATTGATTTATCAATGAAAACATGGGTTTGTGATGGTGCTTTGATGAGGCTTCGCACATGAGTAGTCGCGGGTTTAGCACCGATATGCACAGTGGTATAGACAGGTATTGAAGCTAAAAGTAGAGCTCTAAAACAGTTGATAATGAAACTTTAATGCCTGATATTTTTATAAATTGTAATTTTATGTCAGAAAAAAATTATGATTGAATAAAAATGTCCGAAATGTTGGTTTTTTGCAGCATTTACTTTTTAATTTGAATAATGCAACAAAATATTGTGCAAAATGAAAATAGAGTATGAGCTAAGAATATTTTTATTTTTTAAAGTATTGATTTAAATCAAGATATTTGCAATAAATTATTCTTATTGGGTTTACGGGTCTAATTAATTTAAATATATTAATGTCATAATATGTAATTTGTGTAATGTTATTAATTGAAAATATTGAGATTTTTGTTTTACATTGGAAATTTACGTAAATATAATGTTTACATATTAATTACAGGCATCGAATCCAAATATCACTTTTGGTATCGCACACACAAGAGAAATCATAATGAATAAAATATACAAATTGGTATGGAATACAAGCATTAACGCATGGGCAGTGGTTTCGGAGGTAACAGCATCAAAAACCAAAGCGAAGAAAAGCGCTTTGGCCACAGCAATCGCCGTTGTCGGCTTAATGGCTGCCAGCCAAAACGCCATGGCTTATGAAGCCGGCGGCGGCAGTACCTATACCAACTGTACCGCCAACAGTACCGGTTCAGGTACGAAAATGGATTCAGGCATCGCCATCGGTTCAGATCCTACTGCAACCACGCCTACCACCAATGGCGCTTGTGCCCCGACGCAACAATCGATTGCCATCGGTAACAATGCCTCAACCGCTAAAAATGCGTCTAGCACGGGTAATCACGGTCAATCCATAGCCATTGGTAATCAAGCATGGGCTTCAGGTGACCAATCCATAGCTTTTGGCGCCAATGTGCGTACTTCTGGTAACTCTGGTGTGGCGATTGGTGGTGATGACATCGATAAAGCCATTGCCTCTGACGGTACCAAATACACCGCATTGACTGGCGACGTGCTCAAAGCTGGCGCTTACACTCCAACCACCGCTTCAGGTGCAGCATCTACCGCTTTGGGCATGCAAAATGTGGCCAGTGAGGCTTTTGCAGTCGCTATTGGTACCCGTTCTGAAGCATCTGGCATTGCCTCTATCGCCATGGGTACGCGTGCCTTGGCCACAGATCAAGGTGCGATGGCCATTGGTGCGGTGTCTACCGCATCCGCATCAGGTGCCACTGCCATTGGTATGAATACCGATGCGCAAGGTGTGAATTCTACTGCCATTGGTTCAGGCAATACCGCTGGTGGTGGTGCACAAGCCACCGGTGACAATGCAACTGCGATTGGCAGCGGCTCTTCAGCCAGCGCTGATGCCACTGCCATCGGTACAGGCGCCAAAGCCACTTTGGCTGGCGGCGTGGCCATCGGTACAGACTCTGTTTCTGCCATAGACAAAGGTGTGGCCGGTTACGACCCGATTACCGGTTTGGCCAGTACCGCCACTGATGCCACTTGGAATTCTAGCCGCGCTGCCGTATCTGTCGGTGATGTCGCCAATGGCGTGACCCGTCAAATCACTGGTGTGGCCGCGGGTACGGAAAACAGTGATGCTGTGAACGTGGCGCAATTGAAAACCATCAAGACTTATGCAGACAACATTGCCAATTCTACTGCCGATGCTTTGGGCGGTGGTGCTGCATTAGACTCTACCACTGGCAGCATTACCGCGCCTGCTTACACCTTGGGCACAAGCACTTATGACATGTTGGCGATGCCTTACAGGCCGCTCGCAGTGCGGTAAAAGCGGGTGCCAATATGGATGTGGTTGAAACAGTCGGAGCCAATGGTGAAGCGGTGTATACCGTAGCGACCAAAAAAGACGTGAATTTTGATACCGTAACTGTTGGCAATGTGAAGCTAGACCAAGCCACAGACACCATGGTAGGTTTGAGCAACAAAGACTTGTCTGCTGCTGACTTTGCCCAAGCAGGCCGCGCTGCAACTGAAGAGCAAGTACAAGTGGTGCAAAACAATGTTTTAAATACCATCGGTGGTACACCAGTTGTGAATGCTGACGGCAGCATCAGCTATGCTGATATTGGTGGCACAGGTGAAACCAACGTCAACGATGCGATTAAAAACGTCAACACCACTGCCAAAGCGGCCAAAACAGAAGTTTTGGAAGGCGACAATATTGACGTCAGCGAAACCAAAGGTGCTGATGGTCAAAGCATCTACACCGTAGCGACCAAAAAAGACGTGAATTTTGATACCGTGACTGTCGGCAATGTGAAGCTTGATCAAGCCACCAACACCATGACCGGTTTGAGCAACAAAGACTTGTCAGCTGCTGACTTTGCCCAAGCAGGCCGTGCAGCCACAGAAGAACAAGTGCAAGTGGTGCAAAACAATGTCTTAAACACCATCGGTGGCACACCTGTGATCAATGCCGACGGCAGCATCAGCTATGCTGACATCGGTGGCACGGGTGAAACCAACGTCAACGATGCGATTAAAAACGTCAACACCACTGCCAAAGCGGCCAAAACAGAAGTTTTGGAAGGCGACAATATTGACGTCAGCGAAACCAAAGGTGCAGACGGTCAAAGTATTTACACCGTAGCGACCAAAAAGGACGTGAACTTTGATACCGTGACTGTTGGCAATGTGAAATTGGATCAAGCCACCAACACCATGACCGGTTTGAGCAACAAAGACTTGTCTGCTGCTGACTTTGCCCAAGCAGGCCGCGCTGCGACTGAAGAACAAGTGCAAGTGGTACAAAACAATGTCTTGAACACCATTGGTGGTACACCTGTGATCAATGCCGACGGCAGCATCAGCTATGCAGATATTGGTGGTACAGGCGAAACCAATGTTAACGACGCAATCAAAAAGGTCAACACTGCGTCTAAAGCAGCCAAAACCGAAGTGGTAGAAGGCGATAATATCGAAGTGGCCGAAACCACTGGTGCAGATGGCCAAAGCATCTACACCGTAGCGACCAAAAAAGATGTGAATTTTGACACTGTGACTGTTGGCAATGTGAAGCTTGATCAAGCCACAGACACCATGACCGGTTTGAGCAACAAAGACTTGTCTGCTGCTGACTTTGCCCAAGCAGGCCGTGCTGCGACTGAAGAGCAAGTGCAAGTGGTACAAGACAATGTGCAAAACATCATTGGTGGCAATACCGTCATCAATCCTGATGGCAGCATTACTAACGCCAATATTGGCGATACAGGTGAAAGCAATGTTAACGATGCGATCAAAAAGGTCAACACTGCTTCTAAAGCGGCCAAAACCGAAGTGATAGAAGGCGATAATATTGAAGTCATCGAAAGCATCGGTGCCGATGGTCAAAGCATTTACACTGTGGCCACGGCGCGCAATGTGAATTTTGATTCGGTGATGGTGGGCAATGTGTTGATGAGTGGCAGCAGCAATACCATTACTGGCTTGAGCAATACCGATTTATCCGCCAGCGACTTTGCCCAAGCAGGCCGTGCGGCGACCGAAGAGCAGTTACAGGCCGTTAAAGACCAATTGCAAGGTGAGCAACAAGCAGCCAATGATTCTGCGGTGAAATACGACAAAAATGCCGATGGCAGTGTCAACAAAGACAGCGTGACGTTTGAAGGCACCCCAGCCACATCTAATCAAGATGCGACCACAGGCAAAATCACCACCACCGGTGGCACCAGCTTGAATAATGTGGCCAGCGCCGGCGATTACAAAGACGTGGCCAATGCCAATAAAGGCGTGAACGCCGGTGATTTGAACAATGCCATGTTGGATGCGAGTAAAAACACCGCCGACATCATCGGTGGCAATACCACGGTTAACCCTGATGGCAGCATCAGCAATAATGACATCGGTGGTACAGGCCAATCAACGATAGACGATGCCATCCGCAATGTGAACCAAGCAGCGCAAGCGGCCAAAACCGAAGTAGTGCAAGGCGATAACATCGTGGTGAACAAATCTACCGGTGCAGATGGCCAAAGCATTTACACCGTGTCTACCGCCAAAGATGTGAAATTTGATTCTGTGACCGCAGACAAAGTGCAAGTGGGCAATGTCAGCATCACATCTAAAGGCATCGATGCCGGCAATACCCAAATCACCGGTGTGGCTGCAGGTGCGGTGAATTCAAGTTCGACCGATGCTGTGAATGGTTCGCAATTGAATGCCAGCAACCAACAAATCGCCAATGCCTTGGGTGGCGGTGCCAAAATGGAAAACAATGTCATGACCGCACCTAGCTACACCATCGGTCACGGTGACAATGCCCAAACCTATGACAATGTCGGCGGCGCCTTGGATGCCTTGAACAAGCAAGACCAAGCCTTGGGCAACAGCATCACCAATTTGAACCAAGGTTTGCGCGATGTGAACCAACGCATAGACGATGTTGAGAAAAAGGCCAATGCCGGTATCGCTGCCGCCATGGCAATGGAAACCGCACCGTTTATCGCTGGTAAATACACTTATGCCGTGGGCGCCGCTTACCACGGTGGTGAAAACGCCGTCGGTGCGACCTTGCGCAAAACCTCTGACAACGGCCGTTGGTCAATCACCGGTGGTGTGGCCGCAGGTTCACAAGGTGCCGCCAGTGTGCGCGTAGGCTTCAGTGGCATCATCAACTAATCATCTAGCAGACATCGGGCAGGTGTAAACCTGTCCGAGCATCGCAATTAACAGAGAGTAACATGACTCAATTATTGAAATACGTGTTGGCAGGAGTGACATCTTGCTTGGTGGTATCGGCTTTTGCCATGCCCAAACAAAGCAATGAAGAACGCAAAGTGGATTTCCCCGAGTTCGACCAAAGTTATTTGAAACAAGTCAAACGCTATGAAGCAGGCGATGTGGTGCGTTTGGAAAAAAATCTGAACAAAGACCAAGTGCGCCATTTGCTCGGCAATCCGCATTTTGACGAAGGCGTGTTTGGCGCCAAAGTGTGGAATTATGTGTTGGACATCCGCAAACCGCAAAGCCAAGATTACCAACGCTGTGATTTGCAAGTGCAATTCGACAAACATGGTTTTGTTGAAAACTTGGATTGGAAACAAGCTGAGTGCGCAGTAATGCAAAAACAATGGCTCAGCAGCAGCAATAGCGGCCTGTAAACCCAGTTGGCTCGCATTTAAAAAGCGAAAGGCGTAAACCTTAAGGTTTGCGCCTTTATTTTTTTACCAGAGAAACCAAGGTAAGTCTTACTCGAGGGTGCTTTCTAAGTAGTAACGATCAACGCTGGCGGCGATGCGACGGCTGGCCAGCTCACGTTGTTTATCGGTTGGTTTGGGATGAGGTAAACCACGAAAGAGTGAGCGTATGTGCGCGTCGGTAGCATCTTTAATGCGTATGCTCTCGGCTCTTGCGCAATCACGTTTGTATGCCATGTTACCTCCTCATTTTATGCAAAATGAAACTTTAAGACTGTGGGCAACGGATAAAGTTGCCAATGTCCAAGTTAAAAGAAGACAGTGCTACGATTTACTGCTTTGAAAACATTACCAGAACTGCTCTAGAATAGTGGCTTAAATTGCTGCCGCGCACAAGTCCCAAACGCGTGTTTTTCCGAGAAACCACTAAATAGTGTGTTAAATGTCACAAAATCATCAAGTAATGGTGGAGTTTTGTGCGATAAAAATCAACATCATGGTGTTGGCATGGATAAACAGTCATAAATATCCGCTTACAGGCCGCTTTTTAGCTTAAATTTTGGTACAGATAAAAGCCCAACCACAACAACAACACCGTAATAGCGACATTGCTGGCGATGACCAAGGCCCAACCCAAGGGGCTGCGTTTGACCGGCACCGCGCGCGCTTGGCCGCGTTTCATCAGCATAAACGGCGTGGTCAAAATCGACACCGCACTGATGAGGACGATAAGGGTAATGGCAATTTCGCGGTCGGTCATGGTGGTGCATGTGGGTAAGAAGATATGGTCAGCTTAACCCAAATTCCACATTTGGCCTAGGATGCCGATGCTGATTTGGCAGCGGCATGGCAAGTGGCACACAAAAACTCACACTCGTTGGTGTGCTTGACCCCATGAATGAACAATGACTTGCCATTGGCGTGATGGCTAGGGTAAAGATGGTATTCGCCCAGACTGATGTCTGCACCTCAGCGCTGGCAAGCTTCGGGGATTAAGTCGTTACACCACCGCTGTCGCTGTGCATAACAGCGTGGACACACATATTCATAACTCAAGCGCAAGCGGCCATCGTAATTCGCTTCCACCCAAAAATCCACCGCAGTCAGACATTTACGCGCTACCAATGCAGCCAAACAGTGTTCACAACAAATGGGTTCGGTGTGCATGTGTGAGTCTGTCAAAATCATAATGCGCTAATGTAACATGTCAGCATGATTTGGATGCATCACCATCAAGGTTCTTGTTGCGGTGTATTGATGCCATTGAAAGGCATACAATCGGCCTGTAAACGAGTATCAGCGCCGTATCAATGCCAGCTGTAGTGATTGCATGGCAGAACGGGTGGTGTTGCAGTATTGAAGATTGCTGTGCGGGGTCTGTTTCATTGCCATGAAATGCAAGGCAATGTTTGCGATGGATTTTTTCTAGGAAATGATTAAGTAATAGGTTAGCGTAAACCCTAAGCAGCCAGCAATAATGGGCTAGAAAAGAGGCAAAATTGAAAATTGTTTTTCATCACCCGTGTGAGTTTTGCTTGGACATCTTGGCCTTGGAAGACAGAGAGGCTACTGCGGCCGTGCAAGTTACGCTTAAAACATCGTCGTTTGAAACTGAATCTGCGCATCGCTTAAAATTCTACATGGAGTGCGCTCAGCTGCGTTTGTTTCAGCAGGATATACAAGCTTTGCCACTCGCAAGTCGGGTGCAAGCACAATTGTAAAACCTTGATGGGACTTTCAAGCTACAGTTGAGCCGCACACAGGCACAGGAATATCAGATGTGCATCAGTTGGGCAGAACCGCAATGGGGTTTTCGCCAGCAATATTGGGAGTTTAAACACGTCTACATCATGGATGAGGATGCCTTATATGCGGTGATGCAGGCTTTTGCAGAAGTCCCTTATTGGTTTGCATCAATATAGATGCGGCCTGTAAATCGTTGTGAACAAGGTCGATTAAGTACAGATTTTGAACAGACAGATGAAAAAACAGACAGACCTCGGTCTGTCTGTGTGTGTTTAAGGCAGTTTAAACACGCGCACGGGATTGCCGCGCTCCAGTTGCCAATGTTGCTGGTGGCGTTGTTGCTGCTGGTCTGCTTGTGCCGACTCGGCCAAGGATTGCAGTTTCAAGGCGATGAGTTGGCGTGCAAGCTTTTTGTTGGCGTGTTGGCTGCGCTCGCTCATCACTTTCACACTGATGCCAGTGGCAACGTGGGTGGCGTGCACGGCCGAGTCGGTGGTGTTGACGTGTTGGCCACCACTGCCTGAGGCGCGACAGGCTTGAAACACGATGCTGTCGTCGTTGGGCAAGGTCGCGGCTGGGGCAACAGCGGCAACGCCGACAAACCAATTTTTGCGCTTGTGGCTGGGGCGAATTTTGCTTTGAAACACCCACTGTATGCTGCCGCACCAACTGTCTGCCCACGCTTGCACGCCATCGCCATCGGCCTGTAACAATACCGACAAATAGCCGTGTTGGCTGGGCAGCGCTTCCAATAGCTGCACCTCTATCTTGGCTGTTTGCGCATCTTTGAGCAGCCGTTGCAGCGTGTATTTCACCGCCAATTCGCATTCCGCTGGCCCTTGCGCGGCGCTGATTTGGATTAGCAACATGCGCTGTCTCCTTTTTTGTAGGTGAGCATCGGTTTGTAGCGGGCGATGAGGCGGCACAAACCGGCTTCGACCAAAGTCATTACCACCGCATCGACGTTTTTGTACGCAGCTGGTGCTTCTTCAAACAGCAAGCCTTTGTCACCGCAAACGACGGTGCTGCCAAAACGCGTTTGGTGCAAGTCTTGCGCCGTGTACTTGCCAGACAAGCGCCCATAACAGTCTTGGCGCGCCCATTTGCGCCCGGCGCCGTGCGCCAAGGAGTACAGATACTCGCTGCTGTCGGTGGGCGCGAGCAAATACGAATAATCGCCGCGCGAGCCAGGCACCATCACCCAGCCTTGGTCGGAAGGCGTGGCACCTTTGCGGTGCAAATAGCCATCGCAACCGTTGATGCGCGCTGGCAACACATGGTTGTGGTGGATGTCGAGCAAGCACCGCGCTGGGGTTTTCCACGCCGCCAATATGCGCTTGGCAATCCAATCGCGGTTGAGTTTGGCATAGGCCAATGCGGTATTGTGCTGAGCCAAATAGGCGCTGGCGGCAGTAGAAGCGGCCTGTAAACCGTGGTGGCCGTATTGTTCGACGTGTTCGCGCAAGATGGCGCCGCCCAAACCGCGTGAGCCACTGTGCACCAGCAAATACACGCGACTGGGGTCGGGTGCGGTGTCACTGTCGTAAACGGTATCGGTTTGCAACAATTCGGCAAAATGGTTGCCACCGCCTATGGTGCCCACGCTGGCTGTCATGCTGTGCGCGTCCAGAGGTAAAGAGGCATAGTCATGTCTGAGCGCATGTTGCGCCAATAATTGTTGCACAGCGTCAGCAGCGGCCTGTAAATCATCGCCGCTTAAACTGCCATCGATATTGCCCAATTGTTTGGCCAATTTGCGCCCAGACACTTTGTGGCGCAGCAAATCGGTTTGCCACAAAGCCATACCGCAACCGATGTCGCCGCCGACCAAAGCGGGGTAAAAATGCTCAGTGGAAAAAAATGCCGCACCTATCGGATAGCCGCGACCTGCGTGCAAATCGGGCAAGCCAACGGCGGCGCGGATGTGCGCCAATTGGGCAGTGGTGTGCAATTGTTGGATGGCATTGTCTTCTAGCCATACCTTGTGATTTGCCAAGATGTTGACCTTGGCGCTTGGGATAAGATTGCCCATGTTTCACTTTCTGAAAAGACAAAAAAACACGCAATCGCGTGTGGTTCAGAAAGCAGCTCAGGCTTTAAACAGACGCACGATTGCAAAGGTGAGGGTGCATGGTGAGGTGTCGCATGGTGGTCTCCTTTACAAGTGGGTGAACTGAAATAATGAGCCGCCAGCTTAAGTGAGTTTGTCGTGTTTTGGCAACGATTAAGCCATTATTGGTATTGATGTGTTGGTTTATGGCAACGAAATCGGTTGAATGTTGCAATAAATATACAGGTGATAATGATGAAACAGGAATGACACGGAATGATTGAAATCAATATAAGCGGCCTGTAAAGGCTTACAGGCCGCTTATGTGCTCATATTCAAATTCTAATGCCAGCAAGCTGGTTTTAATACCACGATTGCCACATATGCCACAGCATGCGTGCGGCCACGCGTGCGCCTTGGCCGTTGATGTCTAAAGGGGGGCTGAATTCGGCCACATCGGCGCCGACCAGTTTTTCACTGCGCAAAATCGGGCCGGTGAGGTGCATCAGCAAATCCAAGGGGATGCCCATCGCCGCTGGTGCCGATACCGCCGGCATTTGGTGGCCGGGCAACACATCCAAATCCACGGTCAAATACACCACATCGGCGCGTGCCATCGCTTTGGCAATGGTGGTGTTCACGTATTGCACATTGCCCCAGTTCACTTCGGTGTCCCACACGATGTTGACATCGAATTCTTGGGCGTCTTCCAGCAATTGTGCGGTATTGGCGGCGCGGCTGACGCCGATGCAAGTGTAGTCAAACACGCGGTGTTGCGCTGCGGCCAAGGCGGCCAATTGGGCAAACGGCGTGCCCGAAGTTGGCGTAGGGTGGCGGCGCAAATCCAAATGTGGGTCGAAGTTGATGATGGCGATGTGTTGCTGCGGATAGGCTTGAAACAAACCACTGCCGTGCGCAAACGCGGTTTCATGACCACCGCCCAAGACCAAGGTTTTGCCGCGTGCGGCGTGGATGTCGACCACTGCTTGGGCAAACTCGGCTTGGCCGGCTTCCAAATCATCGCCCATATAGCTTATATCGCCCAAGTCGACCAAAGGATAGGCGCTGGTGTGGCTGGCCATATTGGCCAAGGCTTTGCGCAACACGGGCGGCCCAGCAGCCGCACCGATGCGACCCAAATTGCGCGCCACGCCTGCGTCTGAGGCAAAGCCCAATAAGGCGATTTTGTTGCGGCTGAGTTCGGGTTGCCATGTGTTGGCGACATCGAGGGTTTGGAACACGCGTTTGGCCTTGTCGCTTTCGCGACTGTCATCGCGACCCGTCCAAAGCTCAGGTTTGCTGGCTTGCCACATGGCATTTCTCCCTATGGTTAATGATCAATGGTTCATTATTATGATTAAAGTGTTGCTGCAAGCTTCGCCATCAAGCAGGTGCCGCGCCAAGCTGGCTTTGGCCATGAATCACGCGCTGTTTTAAGTATGGACGGCCCAATTCGTACAAAATATCGACGGGATGATCGCAATCCCACACATTGAAATGCGCCGGTTTGCCAATTTTGAGCAGGCCAAAATCATGTTCACGCCTGAGCGCGCGCGCCGCATGGATGGTCACGCCTTGCCAAGCTTCCAATGGGGTCAAACCAAATTGCACGCAGGCCATATTCATGGCCAAGCGCAGCGAGGCAAACGGGCTGGTGCCGGGATTGAAATCAGATGCCACCGCCATGGGCACGCCGTGTTGGCGCAGCAAGTCTATCGGCGGCTTTTTGCTTTCGCGCAGAAAGTAAAAAGCCCCGGGCAGTAAATTCGCCACCGTGCCGTGTTTGGCCATGGCGATAACGCCGGCCTCATCCAAATACTCAATGTGATCGGCCGACCAACCTTGGTAACGCGCCACCAAAGCGCTGCCGCCCATGAGGCTCAATTGTTCGGTATGGCCTTTGATGGGGATGCCCAGCTTGGCCGCGGCCTGAAACAAGCGCTCGCTTTGCGCCAAGGTAAAGCCAACGTTTTCGCAAAACACATCCACACATTCAAACAGACCTTCTTGCCATAAGGTCGGCATGATGTCGTTGATGACCACTTGCAAATAGTCATCGGCGCGGTCTTTGTATTCGGGCGGGATGGCATGGGCAGACAGTAAGGTGCGGCTGACGTCGATGTGGTGGCGTTGCCCCAATTCTGTGGCAATTTGCAGACACTTGCGCTCGTCTTCTAGATTCAAACCATAACCCGATTTGATTTCAATTAAACCCACGCCCTCGTTCAGGTAGTTTTGTAAGCGTTTGACGCTCAAATCATACAAATCGCTGGCGCTGCTGGCACGGGTGGCGCGCACGGTGGCATTGATGCCGCCGCCTTCGGCACTGATATGTTGGTAAGACACACCATTTTGGCGCCGCTCCCATTCGCCAGCGCGGCTGCCGCCAAACACCAAATGAGTGTGGCTGTCGATTAAACTTGGCGTGATCAGGCTTTGGTGCACATCGATGACTGTATCGGCACTCAAGCGGCCTGTAGCTTGGATGGCTGTAATGTGACCGTTTTCCACCAACACATCGTGTTGTGGCAATAAGCCATAAGCACCATCGATGTGCGCGTCCATGGTGACTAAGGTGGCATTGCGCCATAAGGTTGTGGGCATGGCTACTCCTTAAGTGTTGTGGTGATTATGCAGATAAGCATTTGAAAAAGCTTGTTGCGAGGCAGCATAAAAAGTTCTTGCATGCAGAATATAATATTTGTACTATGTTGTCTATACAAGTTAGATCATCTTGAATTGAAACCAACAACTCTGCAAAGGATGCAACCATGACGACTGCCACCCAAAACCTCGACCGCTTCCGCGATGTGGAAATTCGTGCCCCGCGTGGCACCCAATTGACCGCCAAATCATGGTTGACCGAAGCGCCACTGCGCATGTTGATGAACAATCTCGACCCTGATGTGGCTGAGAATCCGAAAGAATTGGTGGTGTATGGCGGCATCGGTCGCGCGGCGCGCAATTGGGAATGTTTCGATAAGATCGTCGCGACTTTAAAAGAATTGAATGAAGACGAAACCTTGTTGGTGCAGTCTGGTAAACCGGTGGGCGTGTTCAAAACCCACAAAGACGCGCCGCGGGTGTTGATAGCCAATTCCAATTTGGTGCCGCACTGGGCCACTTGGGAGCACTTTAATGAATTGGATGCCAAAGGTTTGGCCATGTACGGCCAAATGACCGCCGGCAGCTGGATATACATCGGTTCGCAAGGCATTGTCCAAGGCACGTATGAGACGTTTGTTGAAGCGGGTCGCCAACATTATGGCGGTGATTTGACCGGCAAATGGATATTGACCGCCGGTTTGGGCGGCATGGGCGGGGCACAGCCGTTGGCGGCTTCATTGGCCGGCGCCAGCTCTTTGAACATCGAATGCCAACAGGCGAGCATTGATTTTCGTTTGCGCACGCGCTATGTCGATGAACAAGCGACCGATTTGGACGATGCTTTGGCGCGTTTGGCGCGTTACACCAAAGAAGGTAAGGCGATTTCGATTGCCTTGTGTGCCAATGCTGCCGATGTGTTGCCTGAATTGGTGCGTCGCGGTGTGCGCCCAGACATGGTGACCGACCAAACCAGTGCGCATGACCCGTTGAATGGCTATTTGCCGCAAGGCATGACGTGGGAGCAATACCGCGAACAGGCCAAAACCAATCCTGAAGCGACGGTACAGGCCGCTAAACAAGCGATGGCGGTGCATGTGCAAGCGATGTTGGATTTCCAAAAAATGGGTGTGCCGACGTTTGACTATGGCAATAATATTCGCCAAATGGCACAAGACATGGGCGTGAGCAATGCGTTTGATTTCCCGGGTTTCGTGCCAGCTTACATCCGTCCATTGTTCTGCCGCGGCGTGGGCCCGTTCCGCTGGGTGGCTTTGTCGGGCGATGCTGAAGACATTTACAAAACCGATGCCAAAGTCAAAGAATTGATTCCTGACGATGCCCATTTGCACCGTTGGCTGGACATGGCGCGCGAACGCATCGCCTTCCAAGGTTTGCCAGCGCGCATTTGCTGGGTAGGTTTGGGCTGGCGTGCCAAATTGGGCTTGGCGTTTAATGAGATGGTGCGCTCAGGCGAAGTGTCTGCGCCAATCGTCATTGGTCGCGACCACTTGGATTCGGGCTCGGTAGCCAGCCCGAATCGCGAAACCGAAGCCATGCAAGACGGCTCGGATGCGGTATCGGATTGGCCACTACTCAATGCCTTGCTCAATACTGCTGGCGGTGCCACTTGGGTGTCTTTGCACCACGGCGGTGGCGTGGGCATGGGTTATTCGCAACACTCGGGCGTGGTGATTGTGTGTGATGGTACCGATGAAGCAGCAGCGCGCATTGCCCGTGTATTGACCAATGACCCAGCCACAGGCGTGATGCGCCATGCCGATGCCGGTTACCAAATCGCCATCGATTGTGCGCATGAACAAGGCTTGAATTTGCCGATGATTACCGGTAAATAATGCTTATGGTTTACAGGCCGCATCTTTAACAATGCGGCCTGTAAACCCAAACATGCAGCGATAACTACAAGTCACATTACAACGATAAACAACGATAAATACAATTCCCCCCATTTCTACAAAGGTGTTCCCATGAATGCATTGACCATCAACCCAGGCAAAATGAATTTGGCCGATTTACGCGCGGTATTACAGGACGCTTGTCATGTGAGTTTGAGCGACGATGCCGCTGCCAACATCGCCAAAAGTGTGGCCTGCGTCAATACCATCGTCGCCGAAGACCGCACCACTTACGGCATCAATACCGGCTTTGGCTTGCTCGCGTCTACCCACATTGAGCAACAAGATTTGGAAAAACTGCAACGCTCCATCGTGTTAAGCCACGCCGCTGGTGTGGGCGCGCCTTTGGACGATGCGCTGGTGCGTTTAATCATGGTATTGAAAATCAACAGTTTGGCACGCGGTTTTTCTGGCATACGCCAAATTGTCATCGACCATTTGATTGCCATGGTCAATGCGGGTGTGTATCCACACATACCGCTCAAAGGCTCGGTTGGCGCTTCTGGTGATTTGGCGCCGTTGGCGCACATGTCTTTGCTGCTGTTGGGAGAAGGCAAGGCGCGTTACCAAGGGCAATGGCTGTCGGCGGCAGACGCCTTAAAGCAAGCTGGCATTCCGGCCATCGAATTGGCGCCGAAAGAAGGCTTGGCCTTGCTCAATGGCACCCAAGTGTCGACGGCGTTTGCCTTAAAAGGCTTGTTTGAAGCGGAAGATTTGTATGCCGCCGCCAGTGTCACCGGCAGTTTGACCGTAGAAGCGGCTTTGGGCTCGCGCACACCGTTTGATGCGCGCATCCATGCGGTGCGTGGTCAGCCGGGGCAAATTGATGCAGCGATGGTTTACCGCCATTTATTGGGCCACGACAGCGAAGTGGGCTTGTCGCACGAGCATTGTGGCAAGGTGCAAGACCCGTATTGTCTGCGCTGCCAGCCGCAAGTGATGGGAGCGGCCTTAACCCAATTGCGCCATGCGGCCATCACCTTGGAAATCGAAGCCAATGCCGTGTCCGACAATCCGTTGGTGTTTGCCGATGAGGGCGATGTGCTCTCTGGTGGCAATTTCCATGCCGAGCCAGTGGCGATGGCCGCCGACAACATCGCCTTAGCGATTGCCGAAATCGGTTCCATGTCTGAACGCCGCATTTCAATGATGATGGACAAACACATGTCGCAATTGCCACCGTTCTTGGTGAAAAATGGTGGGGTCAATTCCGGCTTTATGATTGCGCAAGTGACGGCTGCAGCTTTGTGCAGCGAAAACAAGGCTTTGGCCTTCCCGAATTCGGTCGACAGCATTCCGACCTCGGCCAACCAAGAAGACCATGTGTCTATGGCGCCGCGTGCCGGTGCGCGCTTGTGGGAAATGAGCGAAAACGTGCGCCACATTTTGGCAATAGAATGGTTGGGCGCGTGCCAGGGTTTGGATTTGCGCGAGGGTTTGAAAACCACGGTGTTGCTGGAAGAAGCGCGTCAGGCTTTGCGCGCCAAGGTCGCGTTTTACGAAGAAGACCGCTTTTTTGCGCCCGATATCGAGCAAGCCGCGACCTTATTGCAACAACGAATATTGAATCACTTGTTGCCACAACACATTTTTGTGAGCATGGCTTAAGCATCGAGTGGGTATTTGTCAGGCATCTTGCGGCGCAAGATGCCTGTCTTTCTCCATAATCAGCTACAATGGGGCATTTACCATGTCACAGCCGCGACCGACCATGAGTCTGAACATACCCCAGCCCTTATACGAGCAAGTCAAACAACACATATTGCAGCAAATCGACAGTGGTGTTTGGCAAGTGAATCAGCGCCTGCCTTCCGAACACGAGTTGGTGGCGCAATTTGGTTTTTCGCGCATGACCATCAACCGCGCCTTGCGTGAACTGACCGATGAAGGGCGCTTGGTGCGTTTGCAAGGGGTGGGCACGTTTGTGGCACAGCCCAAAAGCCAATCGGCCTTGTTTGAGGTGCACAGCATTGCCGATGAAATCCGTGCCCGTGGCCATGTGCACAGCTGCCACATTTTGACATTGGAACGGGTGGCCGCCGATGCTGAAGTGGCTTTGGCCTTGAATGTGGTGCCGGGCGCGCAAGTGTTTCACAGCCAAATGGTGCACGATGAGGACGGGCGCGCGGTGCAATTTGAAGACCGTTGGGTTAACCCACAATTGGCGGCGCAATATTTGGAACAAGACTACCAGCGCACCACTGCACATGATTATTTGAGCGCAATGGCGCCCATTTCCGAAGGTGAACACATTGTCGAAGCGCTGTTGCCGCCCAAACACATCGCCGACGCGCTGTACATGCCCAAAGGCGAGCCGTGTTTGGTCATCCAACGCCGCACGTGGAGTCAAGGGGCGGTGGTGACGTTTGTGCGCTTGTGGTTTCCCAGCAGTCGCTACCGTTTAAGCGGTCGCTTTGCCCCGCAAGCTTAACAGACTATCTCCAAGCTATTTATGTGTTTACAGGTCGCTGATGCGGCCTGTAAACATTGCAACATACGTATTTTATCTTATTCAATGACAGTCACTTGTTTCATACCGACAGCGATGGCATGCAAAACCCAACCCGCAGCTTGGGTTGACATCCACTGTGCTGGTTTAAAAATCTTAGGTTTAAAAAATCGCTTCCAAGCGCACAAACGTGCCGATTTCATGGTCGCGGTCTTCGTCGCGGTTGTTTTTGTAATTGACATCGGCTTGCACAAAAAACCAATCGCGCAAAAACGGTTGGCGCCACGACACAAACGGCCCATAGCTGTTGAAATGGCTTTTCTTGCTGGAGCCGCTGGCGCTGATGCCATAAGACATGCGGTTGCCTTTGAAAAATTGGTGCTCGCGTAGCACGGTGTTGCCCCAGCTGATGCCGGCGTCTTGGTCGTCATCGGCGTAAGTCAAATCCACTTGGTTGGCAATAAACGGCTGGCCATCGCGCTGGTGTTTGATTTCAAAATTGCTGCGCACATAGTGTTTGCTGTCTATGCCATAGCGGTAAATTTGCTCGGCGCGCGTGGTCACATGTTCGGCAATGCGCCAGTCTTTGCTGGCTTTGGCGCGCACATACACATCGTCGCCGCTGCGCACACCCAAGTCCAAATCAGTATCGACGCCGATGTTTTTCATCCCTTTAGACCAACGCAAGGCCAAAGATTGATTGCTTTCACGCGTGTTGCGGGCATCGTAGCGTTTGTCTGAGTTGACGGCGCTGTGGTTGTCTTGCAACTGGCTAGATGTGGCCAATTGGTCGTCCAAACTGTCGTCACCAAACACCACGCTGAAGCGGCGCTCCAAGGTCGGCAATTTGATGCGGCCGCGTATGCGAGGTTTGACATGGTAGCCTTCGTGCTCGCTCCATGTTTGGTCTAACATCAGCCGCACATTGGCGCTGGCAGGGCGGTCGGGGTCGGGTTCACCAAACCAATCGTCTATGCCATGTGCCCAAGTGTCTATGCGGCGGCGCCATTTACCGTGGTGTTGGTCTAGCTTGGTGGCGTCTTCGGTTTCGGTTTGCGGCGGCACGGTAGCGCGGTCGCTTTGCGCGGGCAATAATTGTGGCACACGCTCGCCCCAATCTTCGACCGTGGTTTCAATAAGCTCGCCTAAGGCATTGCGCTCTGGCGCCGCTTGAGCAGTGGTTTCGGCCCAAAGCAGGGGACTGTGGGCGCTGAGCAGCAATAAGCCGCAGCTGAGAGGGATTTTTAACATGCAAACTTCTTTAGGATGTGTGTAGGATTGTTTCGACAGGCAGCATAACAGCCGTGCCCGTATTTTCAAGCTTTACAGGCCGCTGGTATTGATGTGGCTTAACAAATCACAAAAAACGGTTTACTTTTAGAGTGTGGCCTCTTATCATGCACGCCATTCTTCCTGACTCTGCTGCTGCAGGAAAAACAAGTCTCTGGCTGTGAATACAGCTGGAGGCAATGTATTTGTTTTTCTGAAAGTAGCTCATATGTCTTCTTTTTTGCGTTTACAAAAACGCCTGTCCCGTTTGGGAATACACACCACTTATGATCATGCGGTTTACCGTTTCCATCGCGCCAGCGATGGTGCGCACGCGCAATTGCTGTTGCCTGAGGCTTTGCCCTTAGAAGAAAAAGCCGTGTTGCAATTGCTGGATTTTGCCGCTGTACACCTGCCTGAGCACCCAGGCAAAGTGCTCAGTGCTCGCGCCACGCCTGATTTTCATCCTGGCAGCATCGCACCTGTCGGCAGTATTGTTGCTACCAGTGCCGACATGGTCATCCCTGCGGCCATAGGCACCGACATCAATTGCGGCATGCGCTTAATCGCCACCGGCTTGCAAATGAAACAGTTATTGCCGCATGTGGCCAGTTTAAAGCAAGTGTTGAAAGCCTTGTTATTGGAGGATCAGCGCGATTTGCCGGTGACACCGCAAGCGATGTGGGCGCTGTTTGATCAGGGCTTGGATGCATGGTTGGCGGCTTTGCCAGCAGCGGGTCTGTGGCAACATGCCGACAGAGCGCGCATGCAGGCAGAGCTGGCGCACATCCTCGATGCCGATAAGATACAGGCCGACAGTCGCTATGCGCCTGAAGCGTTTTTTGAACAGCGTGCCATCTTGCGTCCTGCCAGTTTGGGCACGGTTGGTTCGGGCAACCATTTTGTCGAAATCCAAGTGGTAGACGAAATTTTGCAACGCCACTGGGCGTATGCTTCCGGCCTGAAACTGGGCGAGGTGGTCATTATGGTGCATACCGGTTCGCGCGATGTCGGTTTTTATGTCGGTCAGCGTTGGCAAGACAAGGCCAAGGCAGCATGGCCTGCGACCGAAAAATACCCCACTTCAGGTTTGTTTGCCTTGGCCGGCAGCAGCGCCGCCGAGTATTTGTTGGCGATGGGCGGCGCGGCGCGCTATGCGTGGGCCAACCGCATCTCCATCACCGAATTGGTGCGTGCCGGTTTGCGGCAAGTCTTGGGCAGCGACCACAGCCGCGTGGTGGTGGATGTGTCGCACAATGTCGTCTTGCAAGAGCAAGGCATGAACATTCACCGCAAAGGTGCGACGCCGGCGCATGCAGGCAAGCTGGCCTTAATCCCCGGCTCTATGGGCGACTACTCGTTTGTGGTGGCAGGTTTGGGCCATCCCGATTGGCTGTGGTCATGTTCACACGGGGCGGGGCGTTCGGTGCGGCGCCAAGCGATGCGCCAGCACAACGCGTCTGAGCATAACGGTTTGCCGTTTGAATGTATCACCTTAAAGCCTGAGCGTTTGCGCGAGGAAGCGCCGCAAGCCTATAAAGCGGTAAAGCCCGTCATCGCGGCGCAGCAAGCGGCGGGCTTGCTCGAACCCGTGGCCAGACTCAAGCCGTGGTTTACGTTTAAGGCGTGAGTGGATGTCTCTGAGAATGCTGCTGTGTGGGCTGGTTTGATGGCGCTGTAGTCATAAGGTGAATCCAATTTGGGTTTAAGCTGTGTGGTGCTGGTTTTGCGTATGTTTATGGCGTTTACAGGCCGCATGTGCAGTAATGGGATAAGCGTCTTGTTGAATGGCTTTTCGTTGCAATGGATTTGTGAAGTTCATCGGATTATGGGTTAGCTTGGAGACACAAACTGTTGCTCACGACTGCATGCTTATGGACAAACATACGCTGCGCACACCACATTCAAACAGCAATGTGTGATTGGATGCAATACAATTATGTGTGGCATGAGAAAGCGGCCTGTAAACAGTTACAGGCCGCTTTATTAATGTGTGTTGCCGTGTTTAAGCTTGTGCCACTTTGCTTGGGTCGTCTAAGCCGAACACGCTGTGCAAGACGCGGGTTGCCAATTCCAAGTATTTCTCGTCGATCAACACCGATACTTTGATTTCTGAAGTTGAAATCATTTGAATGTTGATGCCTTCTTCGGCCAAGGTACGGAACATGGTAGACGCCACGCCCACGTGTGAGCGCATGCCCACGCCTACGATAGACACTTTGCACACAGTGTTGTCGCCATCAACGATTTGCGCGCCGATGTTTTTTTGCACTTCATGCAAGATGTTCAAGGTGCGTTGGTAGTCGCCGCGTGGTACGGTGAATGAGAAGTCGGTCGTGCCTTCGTTGCCCACGTTTTGGATGATCATGTCCACTTCGATGTTGGCATCGGCCACTGCACCCAAGATTTGGTAAGCAATGCCTGGCTTGTCAGGTACGCCGCGTACATTGATACGTGCTTGGTTTTTATCGAAGGCGATGCCTACCACTGCTGCTTTTTCCATGTCTTCGTCCTCTTCAAAGGTAATCAGGGTGCCTTCGCCACCTTCTTGTAAACTGCTCAATACGCGCAAGCGCACTTTGTATTTGCCGGCAAACTCAACCGAACGGATTTGCAAAACTTTAGAACCCAAGCTCGCCAATTCCAACATTTCTTCAAATGAAATGGTTTTCAAGCGGCGTGCTTCAGGCACCACGCGTGGGTCGGTGGTGTAAACGCCGTCCACATCGGTGTAAATTTGGCATTCGTCGGCTTTCAATGCCGCCGCCATCGCCACGGCAGAAGTGTCTGAACCGCCACGCCCCAAAGTGGTGATGTCGCGATTGCTGTCCACACCTTGGAAGCCAGCCACGATGATGACTTTGCCTTCTTTGATGTCGGCATGAATGTGATCGGCGTCTATGTCTTCGATGCGTGCTTTGGTGTGCGAAGAGTCGGTGGTGACCGCCACTTGCCAACCGGTATAGCTCTTGGCATCCAAGCCGATGTTTTTCAAGGCCATGGCCAATAAGCCTATGGTCACTTGTTCACCCGTTGCTAAAATCACATCCATCTCGCGCGGATCTGGATACTCTTGCATCGCCTCAGCCAAAGCCACCAAACGGTTGGTTTCGCCACTCATTGCAGACACGACCACCACCACATCGTGGCCAGCTGCTTTGAATTTGGCAATGCGGTTGGCCACGTTTTTAATGCGTTCTGGCGAACCCACTGAAGTGCCACCGTATTTTTGTACGATTAATGCCATGTTTCTTTGCTTCCGTTTAAGTTAAGTCAAGCGCATCAAGTTTGTGCCCCATCATCGGTAATGATGGTATTGCTGAAGAATATTCAGGCAGCTTGTGACTGCAGGGCATGTTGTTGATGATCCAATAATTCTTTGATGCCGTGTTCGGCCAATTTCAATAAGGTATTCAATTCGTCTATGCTGAAGGTCGCGCCTTCGGCCGTGCCTTGCACTTCGACGATTTTGCCACTGGCTGTCATCACCACATTGACATCCGAATCGCAGCCGGAATCTTCGGGATAATCCAAATCCAATAAGGCCACACCATTCACCACGCCTACCGATACGGCGGCCACTTGCTCAGTAATGGGATTTTCAGCAATCAAGCCTTGTTTGATTAAACCATTGATTGCCAATTGCAAAGCCACAAACGCGCCGGTGATGCTGGCGGTGCGGGTGCCACCGTCGGCAGTAATCACATCGCAATCGATCAAGATTTGGCGCTCGCCCAATTTGCTGCGGTCTACCACCGCGCGCAAAGAGCGGCCGATTAAGCGTTGGATTTCTTGGGTGCGACCCGATTGTTTGCCCGCCGCGGCTTCACGGCGCATGCGTGAACCGGTGGAACGCGGTAACATGCCGTATTCGGCCGTGACCCAACCCAAACCTTGGCCGCGCAAAAAGCCCGGTACATTTTCCTCAACCGAAGCGGTACAAATCACGCGCGTGTTGCCACACTCAATCAATACCGAGCCTTCGGCATGCGGCAGGTAATTGGGGGTAATGGTAATCGGACGGATTTGATTTGGCTGGCGGTGTTGGCGGATAATGGGCTCGTTCATGTAAGCTAGGCACACAGGTGTTTCAAAACGTCGATTATAGCCTAGATAAACCGCATTGAGGCGGGGCTGCATGAGATTTTTTTGCACTGCAACTTAATTAACGCATTTATTAACTTTTGCTGTGGCCGTTATGGTGATGGCATGTTGTATTTCCCGCTTAGAAAGTACCCATTATGATCAACAGCATGACTGGTTTTGCCAGTGCCCAACAAGACTTTGGCCGTGAGCGCATCAATTTGGAATTGCGCGCCGTCAACCACCGTTATTTGGACTTGCAATTTAAGATGGCAGACGATTTGCGCGTGCTCGAAGGCAAAATGCGTGAAAGCATCGCCGCGGCGGTGGCGCGTGGTAAATTGGAATGCCGCGTTTACATCCAAGCCATCGCTGAACAAAGCGGTTTGCATTTGAATCGCGAATTGGTCGATGAATTGGCGGCCATTAACAGCGATTTGACCACCGAATACCCGCATTTGCAGGCTTTGAGTGTGGCCGATATTTTGCGTTTCCCTGGCGTGGTGGCGCAATCGGAAACCGATGCCGAGGGTTTACAGGCCGCTGTCTTGGGCATGTTAAGCAGCGCCTTGCAAGACTTCAATGCCTCACGCAAACGCGAAGGCGAGAAATTGGCGCAGCATTTGTTGGAGCGTTTGGCGCAAATGCGCGTCATCGTTGACGAGTTACAGGCCGTGTTCCCAAACTTGGTGCAAGCGCATTTGGACAAGTCTGAGCAGCGTTTGCGCGAGGCTTTGGACACCATCGAAGACGACCGCATCAAACAAGAATTTGCCATATTCATGCAAAAAGCCGATGTCGACGAAGAAATGTCGCGCTTAAAAGGCCACATTACCGAAGTGGAACGCATCGTCAGCGAGGGCAAAGGCGCAGTGGGCAAACGCTTGGATTTTTTGATGCAAGAATTGAACCGCGAAGCCAATACCTTGGGCAGCAAAGCCATTGCCATCGAGTGTTCCAACGCCTCAATGCAGCTGAAAGTGCTGATTGAGCAAATGCGCGAGCAAGTACAGAATATCGAGTAAACAAGTAGCAAAATATGCCGCTGTTTTGTGGTGAATAACGGGATTTGCTGTATGCTGTGGCATCATCAAATCCCGTCGTACTTGCGGACGCGCTGCCATGAAACTGCCCATTTCCATCATTGCCACCGGCAAAGCCTTGCCCTCTCAACGGGTGTTATCGACCGATTTGGATGCCCAATTGGGCTTAAAAGCCGGCAGTGTTGAAAAAAAATCCGGCCTGTTGTGGCGCCATTTCGCCGACAACACAACCAGCCAATCGCAATTGGCCGCCGCTGCCTTACACGATGCCTGCGCCCACCACGACATTGCCTTGGACAGCATCGATTTGCTCATCTGCGCCAGCGCCATTCCTGAACAAGCATTGCCGTATACCGCCAGTGCCATCATTGCCGCCAGTGGTCTTAAAGCGGGCTTGCCTGCGTTTGACATCAATGCCAGTTGCGTCAGCTTCGTCACTGCCTTGTTTCAAGCTACGGCTTTATTACAAACCGGCCTGTACCGCCGCATTGCCATTGTTTCAGCGGAAATCGCCTCGCGCGGTCTAAATTGGCAAGACCACGAGTCTTCGTTGATTTTTGGTGACGGTGCGGCCGCTGTTATCGTCGAACAAGGCGATGGCCGCGCCGCTTGCATTGCCTACCGTTTGGAAACCCACCCACAAGGGCGCGATTTGTGTGAAATCCGCGCCGGCGGCACTCACCGCAATCCGCGCATGGGTTTGGACACCAGCGACCATTATTTCCGCATGCAAGGCAAACCTGTATTCAAACTGGCGTCGCAATTGATGCCATCGTTTATGCAGTGTTTGTTTGCCGAACTGGACTTTAAACCGCAAAACATCGATGTGGTGGTGCCGCATCAGGCCAGCCATTTGGCCATGCAACACATCAAATCGCGCTTGGGCCTCAGCAGTGAGCAAGTCATCGACATTTACGCCACCCACGGCAACCAAGTGGCGGCGTCGATACCGACCGCCTTGCATGAGGCGTTTCGCACTGGCCGCGCGCGCAAAGGCCAAACCATGATGCTCATCGGTACGGCCGCCGGCTTTAGCATTGCGGGCATGGTGTTAACGCTATGAACAAAGTCTTGCTCACCGGCGCCAGCCACGGCTTGGGTCGCAGCGCTTTGCAGGTGTTGATGGAGCGCAACCTATCTATCACCGCAGTCGCACGCAATGTGCGCGATTTGGGCGAAGAACAAGCCCATCAGATGGCGCGCGCGGCCTTGCAATCAGATCAAGCCATCGCTCTAGTCGCCTTACAGGCCGCTGATTTAAGCTTAATTAACCAAGTAGATGCGCTGAGCTTGCTGCAAGGACATGACACGGTGTGGCATTGCGCCGCCAAATCGTCGCCGTGGGGACGCTACGACGATTTTTACGCCGCTAATGTTCATGCCACCGAGCAATTGGCGCAGGCGGCCGGCAAAACCGGGGTGCAGACCTTTGTACACATCTCCACGCCGTCGCTGTATTTTGATTTTCAATCGCGCCATCACATTCCTGAAAGCTTTGTGCCGCCGCGCTTTGCCAATTTTTATGCCCAAACCAAGTGGTTGGCCGAGCAAAAAATCTTACAGGCCGCTGCCGATTATCCTGCAACGCAATACATCATGTTGCGACCGCGGGCGATATTCGGCGAACACGACCGCGTGTTGATGCCGCGTTTGCTGCAATTGTGGCGCAGCGGTGGCGGCGTGTTCAAGCTGCCGCGTGGCGGCGAGGTGTTGATGGACATGACTTACGCCGGCAATGTGGTGCAGGCGATGCACTTGGCCAGCGTGAGTCCGCACATTGCCTCGGGCAGCGTGTTCAACATTACCAATCAAGAGCCATGGCAGCTCAAAGCCGTATTGGAACAGCTGTTTGCGGCTATGGGCAAACCAATGGCGGTGAAGTCGGTGCCGTATGGCTTGGCCAAACGGGTAGCTGCCTTGGCACAAACATGGGCCAACATCAGCGGCAAAGAGCCACAATTCACGCCGTATTCCATAGGTGCATTGGCGTTTGACATGACGTTGGACAATACCCAAGCACAACAAATACTGGCTTACAGGCCGCTTGTTGACATGCAACAAGCCATTATAAACACTGCGGAACGCTTCAAAACACTGGAATAAACATGGCCAAAATCCACACCTTCAAAGCCGGTTTTTGCACCCATGCGGCCTGTATGGCGGTGCGCGGTGCGGGCTTGGCAGCGTGTGAGTTCCCTGCGCAAGTGTTTTTGCTGGAAGCGGCGGGGCGGTTTTGGCTGTTTGACACTGGCTATGCGCAACACTTTTTGGACGCCACCGCCACAGGCGTGTTTGCCTTGTACCGCCAGGTCACGCCGGTGTATTTCAATGACAGCGAAGCGATGCGGCTGCAATTGCGCGAGTTTGGCGTGCATGAGCGCGATCTAAGCGGCGTCATCGTGTCGCACTTTCATGGTGACCACATCGGCGGCCTGAAAGATTTTCCTGATGTTCCCATCATCGGCAGTGGCGAGGGTTGGCAGCAAGTGCGGCGTTTGGATGGGGTGCGCGCCTTATTGCAAGGCTTTGTGCCCAAATTAATGCCTGAAGACACAGACCAACGCTTTGTCGCCATCGAAAGCTTGGCGCAAGTGGCCTTGCCGAGTGAGGCAGCGCCTTTACAGGCCGCTTATGTGCTGCCGCACAGTCATGGCGAGATATTGTTGCTGGATTTGCCCGGTCATGCTGCCGGTCACATTGGCGTGTTGATGGCGTGTGATGATGGTTGGCATTTGCTTGCTGCCGATGCGGCGTGGAGCCGTGCCAATTACCAAGACTGGAAACTGCCATCGCCGCTCAGTTACATCATCATGGACAAGGCGGCGGCGTTCAAACACACGCTGCGGCAATTGCAACAACTCGATGCGGGTGGCGAGGTGCGCATCCACTTGAGCCACGAGGAGGAGTGACATGGCATTGTGGTCTTTGGTGCATGCGTATTGGCGCGGCAAGCGTTTGCACTTTGACAGTCGCGCCGCTTTGGAAGCCTACCAGCAAACGCAGTGGCAGCGTTTTGAGCAGCAAGTATTGTCGCGCAGCGCTTATTTTCGCCCGTATATTGGTCTGCCGTTGGCACAATGGCCATTGATGAACAAGGCGTTGATGCTGGAACATTTTAATCAAATGAACACTGCTGGCGTTGATTTACAGGCTGCTTTTGCCTTGGCGCAGCGTGCCGAGCAAGAGCGCGATTTTGCACCGACGCTCAATGGCTACAGCGTGGGGCTGTCGTCGGGCACTTCCGCCAGCCGTGGCGTGTTTGTGGTCAGCCGCGCCGAGCAAGCGCGTTGGGCCGGCACGATTTTGGCGAAATTATTGCCGCAAGGCTTGTTCAGTGGCGAACGCGTGGCCTTGTTGCTGCGGGCGAACAACAATTTGTACGAGACCATAGACAACCGCTTTATCGCCTTTCGATTTTTTGATTTGTTGCAATCGTTTGATGAGATTGCAACCCAATTACAGGCTTATCGGCCTAGCATCATCGTCGCGCCAGCACAAGTCTTGCGTGCCTTGGCCGTGGCGCAGCAACAAGGTACGCTGTCCCTCCAGCCCAAGCGCGTTATCTCCGCAGCTGAAGTTTTGAGCGATGCTGACCGCGCCGTTATCGAGCGCAGTTTTCCCGAATTGCACCAAGTCTACCAAGCCACCGAAGGCTTTTTGGCGGTGACGTGTGAGCACCGACGCTTGCACTTGAATGAAGAATTTTTGATGGTGGAGCAAGAATGGTTGGACGAGGTGCGCTATGTGCCCATCATCACCGATTTTACCCGCAGCAGTCAGCCCATCATCCGCTACCGCCTCGATGATGTGTTGCACCATGATGACCAGCCGTGCCCGTGTGGGCGCGTCAGCCGTGTGATTAAACGCATAGAAGGGCGTTTGAACGATGTGTTGCGCTTGCCGCGTGTGCACGCAGACACAGTATCGCCCTCAGAGCCTACGGTGGCCTTGTTTGCCGATGCCTTAGAGCGCATCATCGCGCAACACCTGCCCATGCACGCTGATTACCAACTCACGCAAACCGCTGCCAGAGCTTTAAGTTTACAAGCCCAAGCCAGTTACACCGACTTACAGCGTTTACAGGCCGCATTGATGGCATATATGCGCCAGCAATCTGTCGATGTGGATGGGTTGGTGTGGACGTTGTCGGACACGGTTGAAATCACTGCGATGGTCATCAAACGTCGGCGTATTAAAGTGGATATGGCGGGTTAGCCTGATGGTCAATGCTGCTGGCGGTTTGTAGGTCATAAGCCATCAGCAAGATGCAACGGGCATGCGAAGCTTGGACTTTGCCCGATTATTGGGAGGCGTTGTTTGAAAACCGTTTGATGTCGCGGCTTGTTTCACCATCGCTTTGCATCACTATTTTCGGCTGCTTGCAGTCAAACTCACCTATCCAAACGCCAATACTGGCTAATCAATTGCGCAGCATATAGCGCGTTTTAAACCAATCACAATAGGCACAATCATGGCTGGTGCCAATGCTCACATATCCAAACGCTGCATCAGCGGCGCCGCCACATATTGGCTGATGAACTGCACGGCGCGTATGGCGCGTTGTTGTGAACGTGGCAGATGATGGGCGTAGACGGCACTGTATTCCATGCACGCCACCGCGCCACGGTGTTGCTTGAATTGCCCTGCGCCGGCGCTCATATTGATGCTCAAACCTTGTTCTATGGCGTAATCGGCGGCCAAGCCATTGTGCAAACGGTACAGGCCGACTTTTTGTGCCACGCTGGTATCGAAGCCAAAAATCGGTGTGGTCAGCGTCGCTTCGTTCGCCACCACGCCTGCCACGCCCAACAATTCACCGCTGTCATCGGCATAGCCTTGCAGGTGCAGCAGACCATGTTGGTGCAAGGCTTGCATCCAAGTGTGGCTGTATTGCGGATTGAGCTGTGAGTATTTGGCCAAATACAGCAGATTGTACAAATCGCGCACGCGCTCATACGGCTGGGTGCGCTGAAAATCGGCATCGCTGCAATAATGCAAACGGGTATTGCGCTGCAATCGTGCATCGTGTTGCCAATCGCGGTGGCGTTGCCGTGCGGCGGCTGGGTCAGACAAGATAAAGATGCGCCGTCCGGGGATGAGCAGGCAGCCTTGTTGTTGTAAGAATTGCAGCCAATCTCTGTGTTGGATGGGATTGAGCGAACGCCACCACAGCGCATGCTGCGGATAATGTTCGCGCGTCTGTTGCAACAACTTACAGGCCGCTTGGGGGATTAAAGCGGGATACAAATTGGTGCTGATGAGCCAATTGTTCAAAGTCACGGCGCGGGCAAAGTGTTGTTGGCGCAAATAGCGTTTGAGCAATTCCACCGCGGCGATGATGGGGTGGGCGGCGTAAGCGGGCAGGTGGCGGCGGCTTTCTTCTTGGGTGTAATCGGCGTACATGGCCAGCGGTGAGGTCACCCAAGTTTGCGGCGCGTCGTCGTGGCAAACACTGATGGGCACGGCCAAGTCGCCGCTGCGCACGATGTCCATGCTGACATGGGGCGCGTTGTGGAGCAAATCGGTCAGTGGGTGTTGCTGCAGCAATGCGGCAAAAGCCTCGGTACGGTCGCGGTGGTTGTTTAACATCAGCGCTCACCTCGCAATACCCCTATGTTATTCACATCGTGAAGTTTAGGCCAAGTTTGGCCATTCCATTCAAAAGCATGGCTGGTGGCAGCTTCGAGTGGCAGTTGTAAGCGTTTGGACAGGCGGTAAAATACCCAACTGTCTTGCAACACGCCGCGGTACAAACGCAGCTGTCCCAACACATCGGTGCCGCGGCGCCAATCTTGCCACCATGTGGCCAATAAGCCTTGTTGCCATGCGTGTTTGAGGCCATCGCTGAGCATCATTGCGGCAAACATCTTGGTCGTCAGTGGCGCTTGGTATGGCTGTTGTTGCAACAAAGCTTGGAAGACGCCACCGTCGTGCGGCAATAAATGCAAACCGCTGGTGGCGCGCGGATTGCATTCCAACACACACAAGCGGCCTGTAAGGTCTTCTTCTATCCAATCAAAGGCAATTTGGCCGGTGAAATTCAATGCCTGTACCAGTTTGGCGACTTGGGCACGGATGTGTTCGTGCTCAAGCGGCTCAAAATAATACGAGGCCCCGTTTTTATAGCGGTAGCGACCGAGATAGTTGACATGGGTGAGGATGCGGCCGCTATGGGCAATGCTGTAACTGCAAATTTCGCGGCCGGTGATGTAAGTCTGTTGTAGCCAAGTGCCATCGCGTGGAATGTGATTAGGCCAATCGGCACCGGCGTCGAGGATGTGGGTTTGGTGGCCAAAGCGGCTGTACACTGGTTTGAGCACCCGTTTTTGGCTGCGCCACACATCGCTTAAGCCATGTTCATCGAAATACTCGCTGTGCGGTGTGTCTGTGCCCAATGAGGCGGCCTGTAATAACAAGCGCTGTTTGTGGTGCAGCAGATGCAAGGTATCAAAATCATCACAGAAAATCTGGCAAGAGGCGGGCAGTAAATGGCGGTAATGGGCGAGGCAAAAGATTTCTTCGCAAGTGGGGATAATCCAGTCCAGCTGGTGTTGTGCAATCAAGGCGGCCAAGCTGGCAATGAAGGCTTCAGGCGCTTGCGCCGGCGCTGGCAAGTTGAAAAAATCCGCCGCCAGTGCGCTGCATCCGCCCAAAGCTCCCGCACCATAATCGGCCAAATACACCGTGTGTCCCGCGGCAGCGACTTGTCTGGCCCAGTCCAGCGCCACCGGTGCTCGGGCGCTGAGTATCAATACTTTTAAGGTGGCTGGCATGGCGTTGGTCCGTCACTGCACGAGAGATTAAGTGTTTAAGGGCGTTGGTTCACATATTGCCACGCGCCCAGTTCCACCCCCAAATCCAATAAGTTGATGTCGCCGATGGCCACCCGCACCAAGCGCAGGCACGGTAAACCAGCTTTGGCCGTCATGCGCCGCACTTGGCGGTTTTTGCCTTCGGAGATTTGCACTTCTATCCACGTATCGGGGATGGATTTGCGCACGCGTATCGGCGGATTGCGCGGCCACAATTGCGTGTATTCCGCTTCTTCCAACACCCGTACCTGCGCCGGACGGGTCACAAAGTCGCCCAAATCGACACCGCGGCGCAATTGGTTGAGCGCGTCTTCGCTGGGTACGCCTTCCACTTGCGCCCAGTATTTTTTCTTGACCTTGAATTTCGGATTGGCAATCTGCGCCTGCAAAGAGCCATTGTTGGTGAGCAACAATAGGCCTTCGCTGTCGGTATCCAAGCGGCCTGCAGGGTAAAAATGCGGCACGTCGACCAAGCTTTTTAAAGTAGGGTGTTTTTCATGTTCGGAGAACTGACAAATCACCCCGTAAGGTTTGTTCAATACGATTAAATCATTCATGGCCGAAATTTTACAAGCACTCTACGCTTGCTGCCAGTGAAAAAAGACGATTGTGCTTGCAGTGTGCGGGCTGATGGCGGGTTGGACAGAGTTGACATTCGCTTTTAAGTCCAAGTATGAGCCAATTTAATGCGGGCGAGTGTTGGTTAATTATCATCTTTATGAAAATTTTATGTAATGAACAAATGGTGAATAAAAATCGCCGGTTTGCTTGGTAGATACATGTTTATGGATGGACAGAAACAGGGTTTTTTATATAAAATTAAGCATATGGTATGACTGGATTTTGTCAATGCAGTTATGATCATGACCATTTCCTGTTTATCAGAGAATGGCAGTAACATCGCTTTTATTGACTTAATAGAAGACATGAGCAAGGCTTTATTGGATGAAACTCTAAAAAAACAGCGAAATCTTTGCGATTATTTTCTTAATAATGGGTCAATTCGGGCCAACATCCATTGACTGAAAAGCTGTGAGGGTCGATACTCTCAAGGTTTCATTCAAGCAAACTGGTTTGCAGCGGCTGCGACACACATATTTCAGCCCTAACCAATTAATATCAAAAGCAAGGAGCTCCATATGACTGGTGGAAAGTCAACCATCATTTACACCCTGACCGATGAGGCGCCATTATTGGCAACTTACTCGCTTCTTCCCATCATCGAGACTTTTACCAAGTCTACGGGTATTGAAATTGTAAAAAGTGACATCTCTGTTGCTGCACGTGTTCTTGCTGAATTCTCAGACTTCTTAAACGAAGACCAAAAAGTGGCTGACAACTTGGCTGCTTTGGGCCGTTTGACCCAAAATCCTGATACCAACATCATCAAATTGCCTAACATCAGTGCCTCTGTGGCGCAATTGACTGCTTGTATCAAAGAATTGCAAGCCAAAGGCTTTGCGATTCCTGATTACCCAGAAAACCCGACAACCGAAGAAGAAAAAGCCTTAAAAGCACGCTTTGGCAAATGTTTGGGCTCTGCGGTAAACCCAGTATTGCGTGAAGGCAACTCTGACCGCCGTGCACCTGCTGCGGTGAAAAACTTCGCCAAAAAACACCCTCATTCTATGGGTGAATGGAAACCTTGGTCACAAACCCACGTGTCACACATGCAAGAAGGCGACTTCTACCACGGTGAAAAATCCATGACTTTGGACCGTGCGCGCAATGTGAAAATGGAATTGATCACCGCCAAAGGTGAAACCATCGTCTTGAAACCAAAAGTGGCTTTGCAAGACAAAGAAATCATCGATTCTATGTTCATGAGCAAAAAAGCCTTGTGCGATTTCTATGAAAAAGAATTGGAAGACTGCCGCGAAGCGGGCATCTTGTTCTCTTTACACGTGAAAGCGACCATGATGAAGGTGTCTCACCCTATCGTGTTCGGTCACTGTGTGAAAATTTACTACAAAGAAGCGTTTGAAAAACACGCCAAATTGTTTGACGAATTGGGCATTAACGTCAACAACGGTATGGCCGGCCTGTACGAAAAAATCGCGACTTTGCCAACCTCTTTGCGCGAAGAAATCATCCGTGATTTGCACGCTTGCCAAGAACACCGTCCTGCTTTGGCAATGGTGGATTCTGCCAAAGGCATTACCAACTTCCATTCGCCTAACGATGTGATTGTCGATGCTTCTATGCCGGCGATGATTCGTGGCGGCGGTAAAATGTGGGGCGCTGATGGCAAACCTTACGACTGTAAAGCCGTGATGCCAGAATCAACGTTCGCGCGCATTTACCAAGAAATGATTAACTTCTGCAAATGGAATGGCAACTTCGATCCACGCACCATGGGTACTGTCCCTAACGTGGGCTTGATGGCGCAAAAAGCAGAAGAATACGGTTCACACGACAAAACTTACGAAATCGCTGAAGCCGGCGTAGCCAACATCACCGATTTGGACACTGGTGAAGTGTTGATGTCACAAAACGTGGAAGAAGGCGACATCTGGCGCATGTGCCAAGTCAAAGACGCTCCGGTACAAGACTGGGTGAAATTGGCTGTGACACGCGCGCGCAATTCTGGCATGCCAGCAATCTTCTGGTTAGACCCATACCGCCCACACGAAAACGAATTGATCAAAAAAGTACAAACTTATTTGAAAGATTACGATACCGAAGGCTTGGACATCCAAATCATGTCACAAGTACGTGCAATGCGTTACACCTTGGAACGCGTGGCTCGCGGTTTGGACACCATTTCTGTGACCGGTAACATCTTGCGTGACTACTTGACCGACTTGTTCCCGATCATGGAATTGGGCACTTCTGCCAAAATGTTGTCTATCGTGCCTTTGATGGCCGGTGGCGGCATGTACGAAACTGGTGCCGGTGGTTCTGCACCAAAACACGTACAACAATTGGTTGAAGAAAACCACTTGCGTTGGGACTCTTTGGGCGAATTCTTGGCCTTGGCCGTGTCTTTGGAAGAATTGGGCATCAAAGAAAACAATGCTCGCGCCAAATTGATTGCCAAAGCCTTGGATCAAGCCACGGGTCAATTGCTCGACAACAACAAATCGCCATCACGTCGCACAGGTGAATTGGATAACCGTGGCAGCCACTTCTACTTGGCCAAATACTGGGCTGAAGCCTTGGCAGCTCAAGACGAAGATGCGGAATTGCAAGCCAAATTTGCGCCAGTGGCTCAAGCTTTGGCCGACAATGAAGACAAAATCGTTGCCGAATTGGCAGCGGTACAAGGCGCTGCAGTTGACATTGGCGGTTACTACAAAGTAGATCCAGCCAAAGTGGACACGGTAATGCGTCCTAGCGCTACCTTGAACGCCATCTTGGCAGCCGTGTAAGCGCTGCTTAAACGCGCATCAACTCAGCCAGTGTTGCAAAACACTGGCTTTTTTGCGTCTGTTTCTCGGTAATTTAATGGGTAAATCAAGCCTGTATTAAGCAGCTTACAAGATAAACAATAAGCTGGAAGATGATTGGTGAGTGAGAAATATCTTAAAGAAACAAACCATTAGCTTAAGAGCTTGCTTCAGAGGTTTACAGGCCGCTTATGAGCAGCATCATGGCGAGTTTGTCAGTGCAATTTATGCCCCACACAGTCACACCTGTCGCCCACATTTTCTGATAGACTGAGTTTCCAATCGCTGCGTAACACGCTTGCAACCGTTGTCACCGTTGCCACTAGTGTTGCTCAGTACCGCATAGCATTTGACCATCGCGAGCGCTTCATCCGCTGAAACACGTTATTGACGTGGTGTATATCCCATCATTATTTTAACAGGAGTGTTACATGAGCCATATCGTAGTGCCAACTGAAGGCCAGAAAATCGTTCCCGGCCAAGCCATACCCAATAATCCCATTATCCCGTTTATCGAAGGCGATGGCATTGGTGTGGACATTACCCCGGTGATGATTAAAGTCATTGATGCGGCCGTGGCCAAAGCCTATAACGGTGCCAAAAAAATCAGCTGGATGGAAATTTTCGCCGGCGAAAAAGCGACGCGCATTTATGGCGACAATGTGTGGTTGCCCGATGAAACCTTGGAAGCGATACAAGAATACAAAGTGTCGATCAAAGGCCCGATGACCACGCCGGTTGGCGGCGGCATTCGCTCTTTGAACGTGGCCATACGCCAAAAGCTCGACCTGTACCAATGCGTGCGCCCAGTGCAATACTTTACTGGCGTGCCGTCGCCATTGAAAGACCCAAGCAAAGTCAATATGGTGATTTTCCGTGAAAACACCGAAGACATTTATGTCGGCATTGAATGGATGGGCGAAAGCGACGATGCCAAAAAAGTCATAGACTTTTTGCAAAAAGAAATGGGCGTGAACAAAATCCGTTTCCCGAAAACCTCGAGCATAGGTGTGAAGCCAGTATCGCGCGAAGGCACCGAGCGTTTGACCCGTGCGGCGATTCAATATGCGATAGACAATGACCGCAGCAGCGTGACCATCGTGCACAAAGGCAACATCATGAAGTATACCGAGGGCGGTTTCCGCGATTGGTCGTATGCCTTGGCCAAAAACGAATTTGGCGCCACTGAAATCGGTGCAGGTCCGTGGTGTGAATTCAAAAACCCGAATACCGGCAAAACCATCACGGTGAAAGATTCGATTGCTGACGCGTTCTTGCAGCAAATTCTGCTGCGTCCAGCCGAATACGATGTGATTGCCACCTTGAATTTGAATGGCGATTACATTTCTGACGCTTTGGCAGCGCAAGTGGGCGGTATCGGCATCGCTCCTGGTGCGAACATTTCCGATGAATACGCGGTATTTGAAGCCACGCACGGCACGGCGCCGAAATACGCCGGTCAAGACAAGGTCAATCCGGGTTCGTTGATTTTGTCGGCCGAGATGATGTTGCGCCACTTGGGTTGGACCGAAGCGGCGGATTTGGTCATTGCTTCCATGGAAAAAGCCATAGGCGACAAACAAGTGACGTATGACTTCGCCCGCTTGATGGATGGCGCGCATGAAATCAGTTGCTCCGCCTTTGGCGACGCGATGATAGAGCGCATGTAAGCTGTGCCGCAACAGTAAACAGACCCAAGCTTAGGCTTGGGTTTTTTATCTGGCGCTTGGATGTGTTGGCGTGTTTAAGGCTGGATGTGTGAACGCTGCCATGCAAGCCGCCATGTATTGTTTGAAAAAAATGGATGAAAACCATGTTGTTAACCTATGCCGAAATTGAAACTGCCTTGCTGCGCCATTTTGCCCATGTGGTGGATGACGATGAAATCTTGGATTTGCACGACTTGTTGTTGATACCGCATTTGTTGTCTCCCAACGAGGCCATTGTCGCATTTGAGCAGGCGCTGGCTGTGGTCTTGCCGCACGAATTTGTGCAATTTCTAAACCATTACCAAGTAGACGATTTTGCCATTGCCAATGTGCAATTTGGGCATGGTGAGAATTATTTGCACCATGTGTGGCAAATGAACCAAGCAGGCATCATCAACTCTTGGTGGCAAGGCGATAAGCGGCCTGTAAACCGCATACTCATTGCCATCGCTGAAACACATGCCATTATTTTGGATGTGACCAGCGGCGAAGTATTGGCCGTGGATAGCGAGGAGAAAGACGCGGTATTGTTGGCGTGCGGGTTTGACGATTTCTTTCGCGCCGTCGCCAGTGTGTATTTAAACACCGTTTCAGTATCCGAGGCCTTGGCGTATTTACAAGTGGATGACTGTGGGTTTTGGCAACAATTGCCACGCTTGCCGACGGTTTCTGCGTAAACAAGATGCGGCCTGTAAACCTTTCACTGTGATGATGTGTGTGGCACCAGAGATTGCAATAGCCGTATTACAGAGTATATGCAGTATCAGCAGCACAGATTTCATTGTATAAGCGGCCTGTAAGTTTGTTATTGCTTTACAGGCCGCTTATCCATTTGAATTTTGATTTGTTTGCTCTTGTTGTTTGCTTTAACGTATTTGGCGCTGCGATGGGTTTGCTCTCAGGCACGGGAATCACGCAGCGCGAGCCAGTCACAAGGTGAAAACAAAACAGAAACGAGGGAAATATGGAGTTACACAGCGTATTGTATTACCGCCATCCACAAGCAGCAGTGATGGCGCAGTTGGATGGTTTGTGGCAAGGGCATGAGGGCGATGCTGAACACATCATCGCCGCCGCGCAAGCCTTGAATGCCGAACAGGGCGCTGAGCTGGCGCAAGACTTGATAGACTCGGTTGACGAAATCGAATGGGATTTGCGCCCCGATGCGGTGCAACACGCTGAAGGTTTTAGCATCGTCCATTTTGTGCACGGCTCTATGGGCGATGAGAACATGGAGAGCATCGTGGCGTTTGTGCATGACTTATTGCCCGGCATCCAAGTGCAGGCATGGGGTTGTGGCGACGACGACCCGTGGGAATTTTGGTTCAAATACGATGGCGACGAATTGGTGCGCGAAGACGACGAACCTTTCAACGACCCCGAAGAGGACGCCGACATCAAAGCCAGCATTTACGCATGGTGGCACCAAGACTTGCCAGCGGAAATCAAAGTCGGTTTTTTGAACGAGGCAACAGAAACCGATTAAGCCATTGCCAGTGTATGACAGACAAGCGGCCTGTAAACCAATAGGGATTTACAGGCCGCTTTTTTGATTAAAACACAATCATGCAGAACATTACTGCAAATACAGTATTATTTGCGTGGAGGATCGTTAGGGCGCAATTGTGGGGCGATTTTGTCCAAAATGCCGTTCACAAATTTAAAGCCATCGGTGCCACCAAAGGTTTTGGTGATTTCAATCGCTTCATTGATGATCACTGGGTAGGGGGTTTCTGGCATGGCGCGCAATTCAAATGTCGCCATCAACAAAACGGCGCGTTCAATCGGGCTGACTTCGGCTAAGTCACGGTCCAAATGCGGGGTAATCAATTGCAACAATTCGGTTTGGGTTTCAAACGCACCATCGAACACTTGCGTGAACAAAGGTTCGTCGGCTTTTAAGAATTGTTCGTTGTCGAGCAAATTGCTGCGGATGTTGCTGGCAGTCAAAGCGCTGTTCAATTGTGCTTGGTACAAACCTTGTACCACAAATTCACGCGCGCGGCGGCGTGCTGTTTTCATGCTTAAGTCCTTATTCTGCTGCGTCTGCGTGATGGATGTCTGCTAATAAATTGGCCATTTCCACGGCCACCACTGCGGCATCTTCACCTTTGATGTTCATGCGCGCAATGGCTTGATCATCGTTTTCGGTGGTCAAGATGGCATTGGCGATGGGAATGTTAAAGTCCAAACCCACGCGGGTAACGCCTGCACCTGATTCATTCGAAACCAGTTCAAAATGGTAAGTTTCGCCACGGATGATGATGCCCAAGGCAATCAAGGCATCGTATTGTTCCGTAGCCGCTAAATTTTGCAATACCAACGGTACTTCCAAAGCGCCGGGCACGGTGGCCACGGTGATGTTGTCTTCTTGCACACCCAAAGCCAATAATTTGCGGATGCAAGACTCACGCAAATGGCTGCCGATGCCGTCTGAAAAACGGGCTTGTACGATGCCGATGCGCAAATGACTGCCTTGATGGTTTACCGCTAAGGTTTGCATGTTTAATCCTTTATGAAAGACAACGACGCTTGCAAAAAGCGCCGTCAATAAACGAATGGCGTATTATAGCGTAATGCGGCCTCTAGCCTGTAGCTATTTGCCAATTAATTCAATCATCGCCACTTCCGAGCGCGCGCCCAAGCGAAATGGCAGTCCCCACAAGCCATAACCTGAGGTCACCACCAATTGTGTGTCGCCCACACGGTAGTGCCCATACGGATAGGCTTGGAAGTATTTGATCAACAACGTGGCGGGAAACACTTGTCCTCGGTGCGTGTGCCCCGACACCACCACATCGGCGCTTGTTTTAGCAATGGCGTCCATATCGGCCGGTTGGTGGTCCATTACAATGACGGGCAGCTTGGAATTCGGAATGACTGTTTTGGCGCTGTCGCGGTTTTCAACCTTATCGCGCCTGCCGACCAACACAAATTGTTTGCCCACCGTAATGCGCTCATCCCTGAGCGTGGTGAAACCAGCGGCCTGTAAGTCTTTGACGATGCCGGCTTGTTCGCCGCCGTAATTGTCATGGTTGCCCAAGACTGCGTATTGTCCGAGTGGTGTTTTCAGGCCGCTCATTAAGCTGGCCATGTGTTGTTTGCGGTAGACCGTGGGCACATCGTCCATCACATCGCCCGCCAGCAGCAACACATCGGCGCGTTCGCGCTTTAAGATGGCTTGCAATTCACGCAAATGGCGCGCACCGATGAAGCGCCCCAAATGGGTGTCGCTGACCAAGGCAATTTTGATTGGTTGGGCCAAAGGCTTGTCGATATGCACTTGGTAATGCACCACTTTGGGCACATAAGCGCCGTACAGGCCGGCTGCAATGGCGGCCAACCAAGCCAGTGGCACCAAGATGCGGATGCCGCGGTTCAGCGTAGCGCGTGGCAATAGCCAGCGCAGCAACACATGCACAGCGCTCCACAGCAGCGTGAACATCAAGGCATAAGCGGCGAACAGCAATACTGCCATGGTGCCGCGCCAACGCCATTCGGGCACGATAAAATTAAACAACAGCAATAAGCCATTGCCGAGCAAGGCAGTGGCGACTATCGCCAGCCACGGGTGCGGGCGTTTGGGCAACAGTGGTCGTAGCCACCAGTATGCGCCCAAGGCGATGACCATCCAAAAAACCTGTAACAGGGCCATCACGCCCCAAAATATGGCAGGGTTACGCATTTTTTCTCAAAGAAGTATGGGCAAAGAAGCAACTGACATTGCATACTGTGTGGGAGGATTCCCCAGCAGCGCGGCAGCGCCAACTGCGCAGATTATAGCGACATTTGTTGCGATTTTATGGGGATTTAACAACAATTACTTAAGTTAAGGCCGATATGCTGACTTTGCGTTTGTTTCAAGCCACGGACATGGCCGCGTTGATTGCCGCCGTCAGCGATGCACGCATGTTGATGCAGTTTGCTGGCCCACATTACCACTACCCATTGACCACCGCACAAATTCAAGCCGATGTGGACGATGGCGCGGTGGTGTTGTTCAGCTTTATTGATGCGAACGGCCGCGTGGTCGGCCATGCGCAAATCAAAAATTTGACTGACAGTTTCTTGCTCAGACGCATCTTGATTTGGGATGCAAGTTTTCGTGGGCAAGGTTGGGGAAAATGGTTGGTAGAACAATTATTGGACGAAGGTTTTCGCTGTTTTGCGCACGATATGGCCGAATTGAATGTGTTCGAGGGCAATGTGGCAGCGCGGCGATGCTATCAAAAAGTCGGTTTTCAAATCCGGCCTGCAAATAGCAAAACCGTGACGTTGGAAGGCGAAACTTGGCGTTCGCTGAATATGGTTTTGAGTCGCGCAACCTACCTCAAAAATTCAATACATACTTGAATGTATGTTAAATGCCACGCTTCAAAATACATATAACTGCCGAAAAGATGATTTAAATCAATACATGGCCAGCCATGCGAGTCTGTTTGCGGCATTGCAACATGATTAAGGCAGGGCTTTGGGTTGTCGGTCTGAATGTGTGGTGAGGTTTTGGCAGTTTTATTGCGTGTATTTTTGATTGTTGGCAGGTATTTTGGTAGTTATTGCCAATAATCATGCCAATTTTAGTCGATGTCGCAGTTTTGACCCTCAAAAATTTCCCCTGTTACACTGAAGCTGTAATCGTACTCAAAACGGTGTGACTTCTTCTTACAGGCCGCACCATCTCACAGTCAGGGGGAAGGGTGGAACGCAGTATTTATCGCAGTGGTGGTTTGGCCGCGCTGATGTTAACACTGGTAGCGGCTTGTCAAAGCCAATACCCACACAGCATCGCGCCACACAATACCGAACAATTGGTGGGGGCTTATCCCCACACTCAGTCCAACAATATGCGCAGCTTGTATTGGGATGAGTATTTTCAAGACGATGTGTTGGAGTCTTTATTGCACCGTGCCTTGGTGTCGAACAAAGACTTGCAACTGGCCAGTTTGCAAATCCTCGAAGCACAAGCGGCATATGGCATACAGCGTTCGGAATTATTTCCGAGTATCAATGCCGGTGTCGATGGACAGCGCGCACGCACGGCCAAAGATTTGAATTTACCGGGTTTGCCTGCCATCAATGAGCAATACAGCGCCAGTGTCGGTTTGCAAAGTTGGGAATTGGATTTATGGGGGCGCATCGCCAACATGAACCGCGCCGCTTTGCAGCGCTTTTTTGCCAGCGAAGCCAATGCCAAAGCCGTGCGCAACAGCATCATGAACCAAGTGGCCAATCAGTATTTGGCCTTGGCCGAATTGAATGAGCGCATTGCCTTGGCCGAGCAATCGCGGGCGACGTTTCAAGAATCGGTGCGCATCTTCAAGCGCCGTTATGAGGTGGGGGCGGGCGCCAAAACCGAGTATGTGCAGGCGCAAACCTTGCTCAGCAATGCCGATACCTTGTTGCACCAATTGAATCAGCAAAAGCAAAACCACGAGCACATGTTGTCGGTATTGGTGGGTGAGCCTGTGCGCGTGTTTACAGGCCGCTTGGATACCGAAAACTTTGTCAACCGCGATTTATTGGTGGGCACACCGTCGGATCTGCTGCTCAATCGGCCGGAAATCGTTGCCGCTGAATACCAATTGCAAGCGGCTGACGCCGACATTCTCGCCGCCCGCGCCGCCTTTTTCCCGCGCATCGCCTTAACCGCCAATGTCGGTACCGCCAGCAATGAGTTCAACAATTTGTTCAGCGGTGGCAATGGCATTTGGAGCGTGGTGCCGAGCATCAGCGTGCCCATCTTCAATGCCGGCCGTTTGCGCGCCAATGTCGATTTGGCGCAAATTCGCCAAAACATGGCGGTGGGGAATTATGAAAAAGCCATCCAAACCTCGTTTCGCGAAGTGGCCGATGCCTTGAGTGACCAAGTGTGGTTGAACAGGCAAGTGCTCAGCCAAAAGCAAGCCTTACAGGCCGCATCTGAACGCGCGCGCTTGGCCAGAATCAGCTACGACTACGGCGTGGTGACGTATTTGGAAGTATTGGACGCTGAGCGCGAATTGCTCAGTGCGCAGCAAAGCTGGGTGCAAACCAAACGCAATGTGTTGCAAGCGCAAGTGGCGCTGTATTTCGCCTTAGGTGGCGATGCTTACCTCAAACCCTCAATGAATTCTTAGGTCTCGCATCATGAAGAACAAAAAAACCAAAACCCTGATCACGTATCTGGTCGGCGCGGTGGCGATTGCTGCTGTGGCGTATTTTGTGTGGCAAAACCAGCACGATGGCACGTATGAAGGCTTTGTCAAAGGCAATGGTCGCATCGAAGCGACTGAAATTGATTTGTCGGCCAAAATCGGCGGCAATGTCGAAGACATTTATGTCAAAGAAGGCGATTTTGTCAAAGCCGGACAAGTCTTGGCCAAAATCAAAGCGCATGCTTTAGAAGCGCAATTGAAAGAAGCGCAAGCGCAATTGGAACAAGCCAGCAATGCGGTCTTGACCACGCAAGCGCAAGTGCAAATGGGCAAGAGCGACAAACAAGCGGCCATCGCCAGTGTGGCGCAGCGCAGTACCGAATTGGATGCGGCCAAACGCCGTGTGGCGCGTTCGGAAGTGTTGGCCAAAGAAGGTGCGGCTTCCAAACAGCAATTGGACGACGACCGCGCCAGCGTACAGGCCGCAGTGGCGACTTTAGAAGCGGCGCGTGCACAAGTTGATACGGCCGAAGCGTCGATTAAAGCGGTAGAAGCGCAAGTGGTGGGGGCGAAATCGAATGTCAATGCGGCCAAAGCCACCATCGAACGCATAGAAGCGGAATTGTCCGACACCGAAATTTTGGCACCGCGCGATGGCCGTGTGCAGTATTTGGTGGCGCAAAAAGGCGAAACCGTGGCCTCTGGTGGCAAGATTTTGAACCTGATTGATTTGTCGGATGTGTTCATGACTTTCTTCATTCCTGAAACCATGGCCGGCAAAATTCCGGTTGGCACCGACGTGCGTTTGGTCTTGGATGCTTTGCCTAGCTATGCCATTCCGGCCAAGGTGTCTCATGTGGCCGATACTGCCCAATTCACACCCAAAACCGTCGAAACCGAAAGTGAACGCCAAAAACTGATGTTTAAGGTCAAGGCCAAAATTCCGCCAGAACTGTTGCAACAACACCTGCAATTGGTGAAAACCGGTTTGCCAGGGGTGGCGTGGGTGCGTTTGGACGCGAAACACGAATGGCCTGCTGGCATCACCAAAAAGGCTGAGTAATGGGAACACAAGCAAGCGGCAACGTCGCCACAATCACGGCGGTGAGTTTGCGCTATGGCAAAACCTTGGCCTTGAACCAAATTGATTTGGACTTGCCCGCCGGCAAGATGGTGGGGTTTATCGGCCCCGATGGCGTCGGCAAATCCAGTTTGCTGTCGCTGATTGCCGGCTCACGCCAGATACAAGAAGGTTCGGTGTGGGTGCTGGGCGGTGACATGGGGCTGAAAAGACACCGCAACCGTGTTTGCCCCAATATCGCTTACATGCCGCAAGGCTTGGGCAAGAATCTGTACCACAGTCTGTCGGTAGAAGAAAACCTGCAATTTTTCTCGCGCTTGTTTGGCCACAATGCCGCTGAGCGGCGGCGCCGCATCGACGATTTGACCCAAAGCACCGGCCTGTACAAGTTTCTGGACCGGCCTGCGGGCAAGTTGTCTGGCGGCATGAAGCAAAAGCTGAGTCTGTGTTGCGCCTTAATTCACGACCCGGATTTGCTGATTTTGGACGAACCCACTACCGGCGTCGACCCGTTGGCACGGGCACAGTTTTGGGAATTGATTCAGCGCATCCGTGTGGATAGGCCTGAAATGAGCGTGATGGTGGCCACCGCTTACATGGATGAGGCGCAGACCTTCGACTGGCTGGTGATGATGGATGCGGGCAAGGTCTTGGCCACGGGCACGCCGACCGAATTGTTGGCCTCGGTAGGCAGCGCCGATTTGGAAGCGGCTTACATCCAATTATTGCCCGCTGAAAAGAAAAACAATTACCAAGAAATCCACATTCCGCCTTTGGTGGTGGATGAGAGCGAAGCCTATGCCATCGAAGCGGAAGACTTGACCATACGCTTTGGCGATTTTACCGCAGTCGACCATGTTAATTTTAAAATACGCCGTGGCGAGATTTTTGGATTTCTGGGCTCGAATGGTTGCGGCAAGTCCACCACCATGAAGATTTTGACCGGCTTGCTGCCTGCCAGCGAAGGGCGGGCGTGGCTGTTTGGGCAAGAGGTCAACAGTGGCAATATTGAAACCCGCCGCCGTGTCGGCTATATGTCACAGGCGTTTTCGCTGTATTCGGAATTGACGGTGTTGCAAAACCTGGTCTTGCATGCGCGCCTCTATCATGTGCCGGAAACCGAGTTGGATGAACGCGTGGCGGCGATGATGCAGCGCTTTGATTTGGCCGAGCTGGGCGATGCCTTGCCCGATGCCTTGCCTTTGGGTGTGCGCCAGCGCTTGTCTTTGGCCGTGGCCTTGGTGCACAACCCTGAAATCTTGATTCTGGACGAACCGACTTCGGGGGTAGACCCAGTGTCGCGCGACAATTTTTGGCAATTCTTGATTCAATTGTCGCGCCAAGATCGGGTCACCATTTTTATTTCCACCCACTTTATGAACGAGGCCGAACGCTGCGACCGCATGTCGATGATGCACGCAGGTAAGGTATTGGACAGCGATGCACCGGCGGCGCTGGTGGCCAAGCGTGGCGCGGCTTCATTGGAAGACGCGTTTATTGGTTATTTGCTGGAAGCGGGCGCGGGCACCGATGCGGCTGCCAAACCAGCAGAACAAGTCGTAACTGAGCCTGAACCTGAATTAGAACCAGAGTCAGAAGCGAGCAATCACACCGCCATAGCGTTACCCGACCAGACAGAAAATGCAAAAACGGGCTTACAGGCCGCTTACAGGCCGCGTTACTTCAGTTTGCAGCGTTTGCTCAGTTACACCTGGTGCGAAGCCTTGGAGCTCAGACGCGACCGCATCCGCGCCATCATGGCCTTGATGGGCTCGATCATTTTGATGTTGGTAATGGGTTATGGCATCAGCATGGACGTGGAAGACTTGACCTATGCGGTACTCGACCGTGACCAGTCCACGCTCAGCTCCAATTACGCCTTGAGTTTGTCGGGCTCGCCGTATTTCATCGAGAAGACGCCTTTAAGCGATGAGGCCGACATGGACAGACGCTTACAAAACGGCGAATTGGCCTTGGCAGTGGAAATCCCGCCGAATTTTGCCAAGAAAAGCAGCAGCGGTCAGCCAGTGGAAGTGGCAGCGTGGATAGACGGCGCGATGCCAACGCGTGCTGAAACCGTGCAAGGCTATGTGCAAGCGATACACCAAACGTGGCTGCTCGAGCAAATCAAGGCCAAAATCGGCCTGAGTGTTGGCAGTGCGGTCACGGTGGAAACCCGCTATCGCTATAACCCAGACGTCACCAGTTTACCGGCGATGGTGCCGGCGGTGATACCGCTGTTGCTGTTGATGTTGCCCGCGATTTTGACCGCTTTGGCGGTGGTGCGTGAAAAAGAAAACGGCTCCATCATCAATTTGTATGTCACGCCAGTGAGCAAGACCGAGTTTTTACTGGGCAAACAAGTGCCGTACATCGTGTTGGGCTTCATCAATTACCTGTTGATGACGCTGTTGGCGGTGACGCTGTTTGGGGTGCCCATCAAAGGCAGTTTCTTGACCTTGTCTTTGGCGGCGTTGCTGTACGTCATCATCGCCACTGGCATGGGTTTACTCGCTTCAACGCTGACCAAAAGCCAAATTGCGGCGATGTTTTTCACCTTAATCGGCACCATCATGCCGGCGGTGCAATTCTCCGGCATGATCAATCCGGTGTCGTCTATGGAGGGTTTTGGGCGCGTGTTTGGCGAGGTTTATCCAACCACGTC
This sequence comes from Vitreoscilla massiliensis, assembly GCF_001457815.1. Taxonomy (GTDB): domain Bacteria; phylum Pseudomonadota; class Gammaproteobacteria; order Burkholderiales; family Neisseriaceae; genus Vitreoscilla; species Vitreoscilla massiliensis. Next base: position 218,653 of record NZ_LN898221.1, on the reverse strand, counting down.
GATGATTAACATCAGCCGCGGTGTGTTCAACAAAGCGCTGCATTTTGCTGATTTGCACCACAATTTGTGGATGCTGACCGTGACCATACCGGTGATTTTGGGTGTGGCCATCTTATTATTGAAAAAGCAGGAGCGGTAATGATGCAATCTTTGTGGAATATTTACCGCTTGGGGGTGAAGGAATTGTGGAGTTTGTGGCGCGATCCGGTCATGTTGGTGTTGATTGTGTTTTCGTTCACGTTTTCGGTGTATTCCAGCTCCAAGGCTGTGCCTGAAACCTTAACGCGCGCGCCGATTGCCATCGTCGATGAAGACCAATCGCAATTGTCGAACAAAATCGCCGCCGCTTTCTACCCGCCGCATTTTACCGAGGCGCAAATGGTCAGCTACCAAGACATAGACCGCGGTATGGACGAGGGCTTGTACACGTTTGCCTTGATTATTCCCCATGGTTTACAGGCCGATGTGGTGGCAGGCAAACAAACCAGTTTGCAATTGAACATCGACGCCACGCGCATGAGTCAGGCCTTTACCGGCAATGGCGCGATTCAGCAAATCATCAATGCCGAGGTGAATGAGTTCAGCCAGCGCTACCGTGGCAACAACGCGCTGCCGGTGGGATTGGCCTTGCGCGCGCGTTTTAACCCAACTTTGGACAGCACTTGGCTCAACAGCATCATGCAAGTGGTCAACAATGTCACCATGTTGTCGATTATTTTGACCGGCGCGGCCTTAATTCGCGAGCGCGAGCATGGCACGGTTGAGCACTTGCTGGTGATGCCGGTGACGGTGTTTGAAATCATGACCGCCAAAGTCTGGTCCATGAGTTTGGTGGTGTTGATTGCCGCGTTTGTGTCTTTGCAAGCGGTGGTGCGTTGGGCGCTGGAGGTGCCAATTGCTGGCTCGCTGACGCTGTTTTTTGCGGGCGCGGTGTTGATGTTGTTTGCCACCACCTCTATGGGCATTTTCATGGCCACGGTGGCGAAATCGATGCCGCAATTTGGTTTGCTGTTGATGATGGTGTTGCTGCCTATGGAAATGCTGTCGGGCGGGCAAACGCCGCGTGAAAGCATGCCGGAGATGGTGCAACACCTGATGTTGGCGGCGCCGACCACGCATTTTATCAAATTGGCACAAGCGATTTTGTTCCGTGGTGCCGGGTTTGAGGTGGTGTGGCCATCATTTTTAGGGCTGTTCATCATCGGCAGCGTGTTCTTTTACTTGGCCTTGAAACGCTTTAAAAACACCATACATACCATGGCTTAAGTAGCATAGTCTAAGGTTTACAGGCCGCATCAATACACCCCAAGCCAGTATGTGCTGACTTGGGGTGTGGTGTATTCAACACAGCTGTGGCTTTAAGCCTGTGCGATGGGATGGGTGACGATGATTTTGCCCAAGTGTTGTTGCGATGCTTGATAGGCAAAAGCGGCCTGTAAATCGGCTATGGCAAAGGTTTTGCTGATGATGGGCTGAATGCGGTAACGTTCCAAATCGGCGATAAAGGCCAATTGCTGTTCGCGGTTGCCGGTGAGCACGGATTTGATGGCGATTTGCTTGTTCAGCATCAACCCTATCGGCAAGGGGCTGTCCATGCCGCTTAACACGCCGATTAAGGCAATAACGCCGGCGGGTTTGACCGCCAATAAAGACTGCACCATGGTTTGTGCACCGCCCACTTCCACCACCACATCGGCACCGCCCAATTCCGCCACTTGCTGCCCCCAATCAGGGTGTTTGCGGTAATTAATCAACACATCGGCACCGAGTTTTTGCATCTCGCTCAATTTGTCGTCGCTGGACGAGGTGGCGATGATTTTCGCGCCCATGGCATGCGCCAATTGGCAGGCATACACCGACACGCCGCCAGTGCCTTGGATGAGCACGGTTTGGCCGGCCTGTAACTGGCCTTCTACCACCAAAGCGCGCCAAGCGGTAATGCCGGCAGTGGGGATGGTCGCCGCTTGGGCCAAATCAAAATGCGCGGGAATGTGGGTAAACGCGTGTTGGTCTACCGTGACGTGGTGTTGCGCATAGCCGTCGGTGCCATCGCCCGGAACGCCGCCAAAACCGATGAATTCGGGTTTGCCACGGTGCCAAGTAGGGAAAAACGTCGACACGACTTTGTCGCCGACCTTAAATTCACTGACCTCGCTGCCCACTGCCGTGACCACACCGGCAGCATCGGATAACAATACCCGTTCTCCCTCAACTGGCATCATCCCCATCACCACGCCCAAATCATGGTAATTCAAGGAATTGCTGTGGATGGCGACGCTGATTTCATGCGCTTGTGGCGCCGCAGCGGCGTTTACAGGCCGGCTTAAGATGTGTTCTATGCCTTTATTGCTGCCGATATACCATTGTTGATTGTCCATCGTCTGTCCTTGTGCACGAAAAAGAGTTGCCAAAAAAGAGTGGTAAATACAGAGACTGCCAACACCACCATAGCATAAAAAATACCACAGCCGTGGCTGTGGTATGCAGAGATTTTCAATTTTGTGGCGGCTTAACGCGCTTTGGGTTTGCCGCGTTTGGCTGCACCTGTGGCTTTGCCTGCCGCGCCGGTTTTGCTACCTGCTTGAGGCGAAGATTTGCCCGCGGTTTTGCCTTTGGGCGCATCTTGGAAACGCTCGTTTGGATGCCAAGCCGTGCGCGCGGTTTGGAATTTGCCTTTGGTGGTTTGGCGGCTAGGATTGGCAGCGCTGTTGGTGGCGGCCTGTCCTTGCTTGCCTTTGGCTTTGGAGGCACCTTTCACCGGCGGCACCCAATCAGCAGGCTGAGTTGGCGGAATCAGGTGTTTCTTGCCATAACCAATCAAATCGTCGCGACCCATATCGTGCAAGGCATTGCGCAGCATTGGCCAGTTGTCTGGATGGTGGTAGCGCAAAAAGGCTTTGTGCAATTTGCGGCGTTTGCCTTCTTTGACGATGTCGACTTTGCTGGAGCTGCGCGACAGTTTTTTCAGCGGATTGCGGCCTGTATGCCACATCGTCGTCGCCAAAGCCATAGGCGTTGGCATAAAGGTTTGCACTTGGTCGAGGCGGAAGTTGTTTTTCTTCAGCCACAGCGCCAAATTCATCATGTCTTCGTCTGAAGTGCCAGGGTGGGCGGCGATGAAATACGGAATCAAATATTGTTCTTTGCGGGCTTCTTTGCTGGCTTTTTCAAACAATTCTTTGAATCGGTCGTATTTCTTCATCTCAGGCTTCATCATCATCGACAATGGGCCAGCTTCGGTGTGTTCAGGGGCAATTTTCAAATAACCGCCTACGTGGTGGGTCACCAATTCTTTGATGTATTCGGGGCTTTCCACCGCCAAATCGTAGCGCAGACCCGAGCCTATGCTGATTTTCTTCACGCCTTCTACCGAACGCGCTTTGCGGTACAGCTCAATCAAAGACGAGTGGTCGGTATTCAAATTCGGGCATATGTCTGGCCATACACAAGAAAGCTTGCGGCAGTTTTTCTCGATGTCGTGCGATTTGCACGCCATGCGGTACATATTGGCGGTAGGGCCGCCCAAGTCGGAAATATAGCCTTTGAAATCGTTGGTTTTGTCGCGGATTTCTTCGATTTCCTTAATTACCGATTCGTGCGAACGGCTTTGGATGATGCGGCCTTCGTGTTCGGTAATCGAACAGAAGGTACAGCCACCAAAACAGCCACGCATGATGTTGATGGAGAAACGAATCATTTCCCAAGCCGGGATGTGGGCATTACCATAGCTTGGATGCGGATTGCGCGCGTATGGCAAGCCAAACACATAGTCCATTTCTTCGGTGGTCAATGGGATGGGAGGCGGATTCAGCCACACATCGCGCTCGCCGTGCATTTGCACCAAGGCGCGGGCATTGCCAGGGTTGGATTCCAAATGCAAGGTGCGGCTGGCGTGTGCATAGAGCACAGGATCGTAAGCCACGGCTTCAAAACTCGGTATGCGCACCACTTGTTGGTGACGCGCTTGGCGACGGGCTTCTGCACGCTCTTTCGCACTCATGAACACCACTGGTTTGGCGTGTTCTTTCACTTCTTCATCGCGCGCCGCTAATTCTTCGGGGCTGTACTCCATGTATGGGCTTAACAGCGTGTCGACTTTGCCGGGTACGTCCACCGTGGTGGAATCGATTTCGGTCCACTCTTGGTTGTCGGGGGTTTTGCCGTGTTGAATCAAGAAAGCGGTGCCGCGCACATCGCGGATGTCTTTGAGGCGTATGCCTTTGGCGCGGCGCTCGGCCACTTCGATTAAGGCACGTTCGCCACTGCCGTACAGCAAAATGTCGGCACGGGCATTGATGAGGATGGACGGACGCACTTTGTCCGACCAAAAATCATATTGGGCGATGCGGCGCAAACTCGCTTCAATCGAACCTATCATCACGTCCACGCCCGGATACGCTTCTTTACAACGTTGTGAATACACCACCACCGCGCGGTCTGGCCGCTTGTTGGGTTCGGCATTGGGGGTGTAGGCATCATCGGAGCGGGGTTTTTTGTCGGCGGTGTAGCGGTTAATCATCGAGTCCATATTGCCCGAGGTCACACCGAAGAACAGATTCGGTTCGCCCAATTCACGGAAGGCATCCACACTGGTCCAATCGGGTTGGGCAATGATGCCAACGCGATAGCCTTGCGCCTCGTACAAACGGCCAACCAGCGCCATGCCGAAACTCGGGTGGTCGATGTAAGCGTCGCCAGTGACGATGATGATGTCGCAAGAATCCCAACCCAATTCGTCCATTTCGGCACGGGTGGTGGGCAGGAAGGGCGCGGTGCCAAAGCGTTTGGCCCAGTATTTTTTGTACGAAAAAATCGGCTTTTGCGCCGAAGGATGTGTGTTCATGCTGTTATGAGGTCTTGCCGTGCAATTTTATAAGTGCAGCATTTTCTCACAAATTGGCTCTAAGCGGCAGGGAAGTCAGAGAAAATATTGAAAATAAAGGTTATTTTTAGAATAGGCGGCCTGTAAAACAACGATGCCACCATTGCGGTGGCATGTTTTTCGCGTTGGCCTTATTGAATTTGCAAGTCCACGCCATTATCTTTGCCCAAAGCCTGCAGTTTTTTCAGCGTTTGTAAGGTGTTTTTTTCCGAGGTTTGGATTTGGTTTTCGGCACGAGCGATGGTGGCGTGCACACGATCGGCTTGTACTGGTGTGTAAGAAACGCTGGAACGGATGTTCAGGTTGACGAATTCGTCCAAGCTGCTTACCAATTCGCCACTTTGTGTGCTCAATTCATCGCGGATGCCGCGCACCTCGTCGGTTTTAAAATTCAGCGCATTGATCGCTTGGTGGTAGCGCTGGTATTGATCGCGAATTTTGCCGGCGGCGACGGTGAATTCTTCCGGTGAACGGGCGGCAGCGATTTCTTTTTGCAGCTCGGTCATGGTTTTGTCGTTCATGCCCGATTGGCTGACGGCTTGATCGAGCAAGATGATGTCGGATTTGATGTCGTTGCCACAGGCGGCCAAAGTCAAACTGATGACACTGGCCAAGAAGAGATTGCGAATTGAATGCTTAACCATACCTTTTATAGACCCTTTGAGTATAAATTTAGAAGTAATTATTTTTGTAATGTTGGCGATGCCGTGTGATGATATCGTTAGCCATTACCCTTGAACAGTGGTAGTTGACCGCTGTGTTACACTTATTTTTGGTTTGTTGATTTGTCTCCAACTTTATTGCGACAAGTCCTTGCCTACATGTTAATTTTTAGAAAGCGTGCCGTTTATGAACACTCCGATGTTGGATCAATTTGAACAACATACTGCTGCGTTTCAGCAAGTGATTTTAGACAAACAAACCGAAATCGAAGCTTGGTTTAGGGCCAAATGGCACCAGCACACCCCTCCATTTTATGGTTCTGTTGACATTCGCAATGCCGGCTACAAAATGTCTTCCATCGACATGAATTTGTTCCCCGGTGGCTTTAACAACCTCAACAGCGATTTTTTGGCCACCGCCGTCATCGCGGCGCAAGACGCGGTTGAACGCGCTTGCCCTACGGCCAAGTCTATTTTATTGGTGCCAGAAAACCACACCCGCAATACCTTCTATCTGCAAAACGTCTATGCCTTGAGCAAAATCTTGGAAGCAGCTGGTTTTGAAGTGCGTATCGGGTCTCTGAATCCGGAAATCACCGAGGCCACTGCGTTTACCACGGCTTTGGACAATGAATTGGTGTTAGAGCCGTTAACGCGCGTTGGCGAGCGTTTGCAATTGGCCGATGGTTTCAATCCTTGTTTGGTGTTGCTCAATAACGATTTGTCCGCCGGCGTGCCTGAGTTATTACAAGGCTTAGACCAAGTGGTGTTGCCACCGCTCAAAGGCGGCTGGACCACACGCCGCAAAACCCAACACTTTGCCGCTTACGACCAAGTGGCGGCGGAATTTGCCCAAGTCATCGGCATAGACGAATGGGACATCAATCCGTATTTTGAACAAGCCAGCGGCATCAATTTTCACGAGCGCGAGGGCGAAGACCAATTGGCAGAAGTGGTGCAGCGCTTATTGGACAAGATACAGGCCAAATACGACGAAAAAGGCATACAAGATACGCCGTTTGTCATTGTCAAAGCCGATGCTGGTACATATGGCATGGGCGTGATGAGCGTGAAATCGGCCGATGAGGTGCGCAAACTCAACCGTAAAAACCGCAACAAAATGGCGGTGATTAAAGAGGGTTTGGAAGTGTCGGAGGTCATCGTGCAAGAAGGCATTTACACCTATGAAAAAGTCGGCGAAGCCGTGTCTGAGCCGGTAGTGTACATGATGGACAGATTTGTCATCGGTGGTTTTTACCGTGTGAACGAGGCGCGTGGCATAGATGAAAACCTCAATGCGACAGGCATGCGCTTTATTCCTATGGACCAAGAAATCCCTTACCAAAGCGAAGACGCCGACAAACGCCGCTATGCACAGTGGAACACTTTGGGCGTGGCCGACCGTGAATCACCGGCCAATTGTGAAGACAATCGCCTCTATGTTTACGGGGTGATGGCACGTTTGTCTTTATTGGCGGCGGCAATTGAATTAGAATAGACGCAAATTTGAAACCACAGACGCCAAAGACGCCAACCATGTCCCCAGCCACTTACCCAACAGCATTGCCAATCCGCCACCAACAAGTGGTGGTGTCTGTGCGTGCTTGGCGTATGTGGAACACACGTTGGCAAGCTGCGTCTGTGCCACAGTAAAACCAACTTACTCACGATTTGTATCCTTGAAGAAGCGGCCTGTAAGTTGTTACAGGCCGCTTTGTTTATGTTGTTAAGACAGAAAGAAGAAACGTCATGACTGACAAGCGAGTGTTAACCGGTGTGACCACCACAGGCATACCGCATTTGGGCAATTATGTGGGCGCCATCCGCCCGGCCATCGCGGCCACCCAAGAAGCGGGTGTTGAATCGTTTATTTTCTTGGCCGATTACCACGGCTTAATCAAATGCCATGAGCCTGAGAAAATCCACGAATCAACGCTGGCCGTGGCCGCCACTTGGCTGGCTTGCGGCTTAGACCCAGAACACGTCACCTTCTACCGCCAATCTGACATTCCAGAAACCATGGAACTCAATTGGATTTTCAACTGCATTTGCGCCAAAGGCTTGATGAACCGCGCCCATGCTTACAAAGCCGCGGTACAGGCCAATGTCGATGCCGGCCAAGAAGACTTGGATCATGGCGTGGAAATGGGTTTGTATTGCTACCCGGTGTTGATGGCCGCCGACATTTTGATTTTCAACGGCACCCATGTGCCTGTGGGTCGTGACCAAATCCAACACTTGGAAATGGCGCGCGACATCGCCGGCCGCTTCAACCACCGCTTCAAAGAATTGTTTGTGATGCCTGAAGCAGTGGTCGACGAAACCACCGCGATTTTGACTGGCTTGGACGGCCGCAAAATGAGCAAATCGTATGGCAACACCATTCCTTTGTTTGAAGGTGAGAAAAAACTGCGCAAATCGGTGATGAAAATCGTTACCAACAGTTTGGAACCGGGTCAGCCCAAAGAAGTCGATGGCAGCACCTTGTTTGAAATCTACCAAGCGTTTGCAACTGCAGAACAACAAGCGGCAATGAAACAGGCTTACGCCGACGGCATCGGCTGGGGCGATGCCAAGCAGCAATTGTTTGAATTGATCAACGCCGAATTGGCCGAAAAGCGCGAGCGCTTCGCCGAACTCACCGCCAATCCAAGCCGCATCGAAGACATCTTGCAAGCCGGCGCCGATAAAGCGCGCAAAGTGGCACACGAGCACTTAGCACAAGTGCGCGAAGCCGTGGGCATTCGTGTGTTGAAATAAACGATTGCTTATCGCCTTAGGCTTTGCATTGAATACAAGCGGCCTGTAAATCTTAATAGGGTTTACAGGCCGCTTTTTATGGTGCCGATGAGGCCTTGAAGACTGATTCAGTGCACCAAGCGGCGCGGCTTGAAATGAGGCTGCTGCGGCTGCTAAGATGTGTTGGGTGAAACATTCTATTTTTTCAGCGAGCGTCTTATGGATTTACCTCATTTTCCATTACACCCCAATGCCTACCGTTTGAACCTGTTTGCAGCCGAAACTGGCGTGTGTGAGGTGTGTGAACAGCCACGTGATTACCAGTATACAGGTGTGTTTTACAGCCAAGATGAGGTCGATTACATCTGCCCTTGGTGTGTGGCCGATGGCTCTGCCGCTGCCAAATATTCGGGACAATTCAATGATGCCATGGGCATCGAGGGCACAGAATTTGGCGCGGAGGACGCTGATGGCGAAGTCAAGGTCACTTGGACGCTGGCCGAGGCTGACATCAAACAGGTGTGCCAACACACGCCCGCTTATTCCAGCTGGCAACAAGGACAATGGCTGGTGTGCTGCGGCAAGCCATGTGCGTTCATCGCCTATGCCGACAGCGCCATGCTGGCACCGATTTGGTCTGAGATTGAAGTCGATGTGTTGCAGCATGGCATCCCTGTGGCATGGGTGCGCGAACATTTGCGTGTGGACGGCGATTTGGCCGGTTATTTGTTTCAATGCGTGGACTGCAGCAAACACCGCTTGCACCTTGATTGTGCGTAAGTTGGTGTCATTGTGGCTAGCTATCGAGATGGAAGCGGCCTGCAAAGAATCAGGCAGTTCACTTTTTGTTGCCACTGTGCAAGCAGCAGACGCGATGATATTTTAGACAGGGACATTCGGATGAGCCGCAAAAAAAACCTAGAGAGACTGTTTTTAAGGCAAGTGGAAATTTCTGCGGGTGTTTTGGGCTATCGCCATGTGCAAGATGGTTTTTTTGTCAAAGATGTTTCTACTGAAGTGGCGTGGTTTTTTCACGTGTCTTTGTGGAACAGCTTGCCATATTCAGTGTTTGCCAGCATTGGTTGCCATTATGTCACTGCGTCCCAACGCTACACTGAGTTTTTACAGGCCGCCAAGATTGAATGCGACGATAAAATGGTGTGCTCGTTTGCAGCGGCAGTGGACAGGCATGCGTCAGACAAAACCTTGCTTAAAATAGGCGATGAGGCGGCTGCCATGGCGGTGGCTGTGTGTTTTGTTGAAAAGGTGGCGGCTTGCGAGAAATCCTTTCTTGAGCCTAGGCTGGAACTGGCAGCTGTGGTGCAGGAATACTTGCAGCCCATCATCAAATGGCCGAGTGGCGATTTGAAAAAGTGCTGTGCCATCTTGCTGGGGCATGGCTTGCTCCAACAAGACCAAGCGGCCATTCATCAAGGCATGGCCTGTGTTTTTGACATTTTAAACCGACCTGATTACAGCCAAACACACCGTGATTTTTTTGAAGCGCTTAAAAGTGCCATCGAACAAGGGACTGCACAAACATGATGGTCACAGTGTGTTGGTTGTTGGGTTCACAGCATTGACAGGGTCGATGTACAAATCAAGCTTTACAGATAGGGAGAGGTTTAATGTTGATACTGGTAGACCAAGACGGGGTGTTGGCCGATTTTGAACAGGCGTTTTATCAAGCATGGCAACGCAGCCCCATGCAGCAAGATTTTCCGGCCATCGCGCCTGAACACCGCCGCCATTTTTATCCGCGTGACGATTACCCAACGCAATATGCGCAAGCCACGCGCGACATCATCGCCAGCAAAGGCTTTTTCAGAAATCTGCGTCCAATAGAGGGCGCCATCAATGGCATGAAAGCCATGCAAGAGGCTGGGCATGAGGTGGTGATTTGTACTGCGCCCATCAATGAATACCAACACTGTGTGCCTGAGAAATACGAATGGGTGGAAGAGCATTTGGGCATGGAATGGACGCGGCGCATGATTGTGACCAAAGACAAAACGCTGGTTTATGGCGATGTGCTCATTGACGACAGACCCGAAATTCACGGCCACCGTGCGCCGCAATGGCAACATGTGTTGTTCGACCAAGCGTATAACCGCCACATCAGCACCACACCGCGCCTGACTTGGAACCAATGGCAAACGGTATTGGCCACTTTGTAAGCCTTGCTGCTGAAACAAACACTAAGGAACACCATGATGACCATTATGATGGTATTGCTGCTGTTGGTGGCCGGCATTTTTGTGCTGCTAGTGGCCTTGTCGTCGATCACGGACCATAAAACCGAAGCACGTGGGCTATCCTAAATTGGGTGAATCGCTGCAAGATGTGCGCTTTTTACTGTCTATCGGTGAAAACATACTGGCCTTGCGCTGTTACCGCCGCATTTACCGCTGCTCTTTGCGCGTGGCCAAGGAAGCGGTAGAACAATTGCCAGAATACCAAGCCGTCAGTAACCCAATTTTTAAGAAAAAGCCATAAGATTATGGTATGTATGGTATTGATGCTGGTAAGCGGCCTGAATGAAGATGTGCCTGGATAATTTTGCAGCACAACAATGAAGACATCGTGCAGTTGTGGGAGCCATACATTACTGTGCAATAGCATCCATGTGGCCTGTAAGTCTTTTATGGCTTTACAGGCCGCTTATTAGCCCTGTCTGCACACCTTGTTGCTTCGCCGCAGCGATGAGTGCATGCATGGCTTGGGTTTCATAGGCTATTTGCGGATGAAACCACGCCAGATATTGGGCCGCAGACATTGTTTCAGTTTGTTCTGCATATAAGTGGCTGTGCAGAAACATGTCGCTGGCGGCAAATTCAAAATCCTCATCTTCATACGCCAAGCTCACGCTAATCAGAACCTCTTGCAGTGGCATATTTTCTATATCCTCGCCTAAATGTTCAAGCTCCCATGCCGCATCAACACAATCTTCCACCCAGTTGGCGTGTGCATGTGGCCCCATAATGGTGATAGTGCGCAGCGGGAGGTGTTTTAAACTGGCATAAAGCTGCGAGCAGGCCGCAAGGTTGAGATACAAGTCGTGACTGCTGAGTAATACATGCAGTGGCACATCTGCTTGTATTGTTTGCAGCAGCGTCTGCCAATCGCTGGCGATGTTGAGTATGCGGGCTGCGGGCTGTGCTTGTTGCTGATTGTTGGGTGGCATCATGTGTTCCTGCTGAAAAGATATGGCTTAAGCTAACACACATTGTCGCCAGAGCGTGGGTGATTATGATGCGGTATTGCGCTAACACCTTGTACAGATATGTCTGCCTAACCCCAAATACATGTTTGAAAAGCGGCCTGTAAGCCCATGCCAAGCTTACAGGCCGCTTGTGTTATGCTCATGGCTTGATTGAAACCAAAATGCAAAGAGAAAAAGATGCAATTACAACAATATGTGGTGGACGCGTTTACGCAGCAAGTGTTTGGTGGCAACCCAGCAGCGGTGGTGGTGTTGGAGGCGTTTTTAGAGGAAAGCTTGATGCAAAATATCGCTGCGGAAAACAATTTATCCGAAACGGCGTTTGTGGTGGCCAAAAACGGCGTGTACCACATCCGCTGGTTTTCGCCGCTGACCGAAATTGACTTTTGCGGTCACGCCAGTTTGGCCAGCGCCTATGTGTTGCAGCGCTTTTATGGCGTGGGTACACACATTGTGTTTGCTTGCGCCTTATTGGGCGAATTCAGCATAGACATTGCAGCAGACGGCATAATCAGCATGACGTTTCCCAACCGTGCTCCGGTTGCAATAGCAGATGTACCACCGGCCTTGCTGGCCGGCTTGTCGATAGCGCCGCAAACCGTGTTGCAAAGCCCGCAAGCGTATTTTGCCGTGTACGCCAGCGAAGCAGAGGTGCGCGCATTGAACATAGAAGAAGCGCCACTAAAGACCTTGAAACCTTACGATGTGGTTGCTACCGCACCATGTGATGGCGAATACGCTTTTGTGTCACGCTATTTCTGGCCTGCCAATGGCGGCCATGAAGACCCTGTGACTGGCTCGATACATGCCGGCCTGTTTCCGTATTGGGGCGTGCGTTTGCATGAACAAAAAATGACCGCCAAACAAATCTCCGCCCGCGGTGGTGTGCTGTATGGGGAATTGGTGGCGAAAAAAGTCATCGTCAGCGGTTATGCCAAACTGTATGCGGCGAGTACCTTGTATTTGGATGAATAGTGAGGTGTTGAGGGCTATGTGTGACGATGATGTTTGCGATGGCTTTTTGAGGCATCAATAGTAAGTAAAATGAGCATTATTCAAATAAAAATACCGATTGAGGTAGCCTTATTTATGGATTTAAACACGTTTTCATTTTCATTTTTTAAATAGGTGAATGATGAATTTTGATACGACTGTGAGGTATTTCTTTATTGGTTTATTTATCTTCATGGCATTTTGGCTAGGACCACCGTTTATTAAAGCGTTTAGGGAGAACACAAAATACAGTGGTAATCCTTTGGTAAGCTATCAAATCAACAGCATTGACATACAAACAGCCTATTTTGAAATGGACGGAGGCAGTCGAGGTAGGTGGCCAGAATTAAAAATTGCTGATGAGCATGATTTTAATTACAAGCTCAATTTATACAGAATAAGGGAATTGAATTTAGTGGGTAGTTTTTTTTCTGATTTTGAGAAGCACAATGAAATTATTTACATTGCAGGTCAAGACCATTTTTTTAAATCCAATGTACGGTATGAATCGTCATTAAAAATACTGTCGATACAAGCAGTGTTTCAATCTAGAGCTCCGCTCGCTGAAGTCAATAATGAACTGAGAAACCCAAAGATTTATTTTAATCACATCACCAAGAAGCCCACCAAAGGAGTGATTGAAGTGGATGTGAAATCGATGAAATACATGAAAAATGGGGTGGTTTATGAATACACAGTGTCAGAAAAAGACTGTGATTATTGTTACATCAAAGACATAAGAATCTTGAACTGAAGTGAAGGCGTGTATTCGATTTGGAGAGGTGGTTTTTGTGTGGTGGTAAACCACTTTTCTAAACAAACACACCAAGCCCAATAAACGGTCTGTAAAGAGTTACAGACCGCTCAAGGCACGCTATTGCAAATTCATGGGAGTATTGAATGTGGGTGATTTTTTCTTTGGACGTTGGTTTTGGATGCCTTTAGCGGTGTGCGTCAGTCTGTTGTTGTATCAGACAGGCAAACGCGCTTTAGAACGAGCTCACATTGATGATGAGCGGGTTTTAAACATACCAGACCGAGATGTGCGCCAACTGTGGCAGGACGTGTCGGCTTTGAATGATTTGATAGGTTGGTTTTATACCCGAGTGGCTGGGCCGTATTTCTTGGTCTTTTCGGTATGGAATATGGTCACTTTGTGTTTTTTGGCTTGGGACATACCGGTGGTGTTTGACCGCAGCGCGTGGTCGTTGTTGTGGGTGACGGTGTTGATGGTGGGTTTGTGTCTGAGCAATCAAGGGCGGATATACCATGGTGATGGGTATTGGAGCGGCTTTATTGGTTTGGACATGCGGGCCTTTACAAATACCTTGTTTGCTCTGTATGAGTCGATAGGGTTTCAATCCAGACATACTCATGGATTGACGAAGATGCAATCGAAAAATATGGCCTATATTGGACATTTGCTGAAGCTGCCGCCGCTATTGAAATGCGGCATGTTTGTTTGGTATGGCGCTTGGATGGTGTGGGTTTTGGTGGCCACGCTGAGAATTGCTTGGTTCAATCTGTGATTATCAAGCATAAGCGGCCTGTAAACGCATTGAATCAGTTTACAGGCCGCTTTTGGATTCAAATGATCAATTTAAGGCTGTTTCAATCTGCGTTGATTGGAATGTGCCCACACCGTATAGCTGTCGGCCAGCAAGGCGCCGGTGAGGTTTTGTAAGTCTTCTTGCTTGACCTCGTTATTGCCTTGGTGCCCAAACAACACCACTTCATCGCCCATGCGTGCAGCGGGGATATCGGTCACATCGACCATTACCGTGTTCATGGAAATTTTGCCCAAAACAGGGGCTTTTTGTCCACGTATCAACACATAAGCCTTATTGCTAAAGGCTCGGCGGTAACCATCGGAATAACCAATGGGCAAATTGGCCAAACGCGATGCACGGCTTAAGGTGTGGGTTTGGTCATAGCCTACGGTTGAACCCTTGGGATAGGTATTGACCATGGTGACTTTGGTCTTGAAGGCGCTTAACACACGCTTATAACCTGGTAAACCAGCGATGCTGGGGTCGCCATAAATTACATTGCCCGGTCTGACCATGTCCAAATGGGCTTCAGGGACTTTGATGGTGGTGAATGAATTGGCAGTGTGTAAAATCAAATCTTCACGTTTTAACTTCCCTTGTTTGATGATGGTGCCACTTTGTTCTAAAAAAGTCTTTAAGTGTGCTCTGACATAGTTTTCATCTTCGACGGCGTAATGGGTCATGATGCCGACGGGTTTAAGATGGGGTAAATGGGTCATGGCCACAGCCTGCTTCATGCCTTTATTGTCACTCACATCCAAGCCATTTCTGTCAATGCCGCCTGAATTGAGGGCCAAGTGAAAATTCAAAAGTTGGTTTTGCTGTTGCAGCAATTTGGACATGGCTTGAGCCTGTTCGTAATTGCCCAATAATTCATCTATCTGCAAAGGCAAGGCATCGATGATTTCTTCATTGGTGGCTGCGCGCAAACGCATGATGCGGCCTGTAAACCCATGTTGGCGCACGATGGCGGCTTCGGCATTGCTGGTAATGCCGACACAAGGTGTTTGGGTTTCCAAAATGGCAGGCATCAGCAAATCAATACCCGCACCATAGGCATCGGCCTTCATCACCGCACACATTTGCGTTTGGGGCTGTAAGGTTTTTTGTAAGGTACGCAAATTGTCGGCAAAGGCCTGTCGGTCGATTTCCAACCATGCATTGGCAGCGGGTATTTTGGCGGCTTGAGCGATGGGTTGGTCTTGACCTGCCAATAAAGGGGCGGCATGGCTGGAGTGCAGCAAGGACATTCCCAGTGCAATGCCTAAAAGTGAAATTTTAAAATTATTGTGCACAATTCATCCTTTGTTAAATTAGCTTGTTATTCAATGTATATTTTTTGTTGTATCTGCGAATAAACGAAAATTTTTTGCAATTTTCTGATTCAGACTACGTCAAATTTGCTGGCTGTAGATTGAATAGTGGGCATATTGGTATGCGCAAAAGTAATGAATATTTAAAGGGATAAGCAGTGGGTATGGACCATAAAAGAAGCGGCCTGTAAACCCCATGCAAGGAGTTACAGGCCGCTTGGATTGCTGACGATCTTATTGTTGTTTCAATTTACGCTGATTCGAGTTGCCCCAGACGGTGTACAAATCGGCCAGCAATGCACCGTTGTATTCTTCCAAATCGGCTTGTTTCACTTCTTCTTTGCCTTGGCTGCCGTAGACCACGACTTCATCGCCAGATTTGATGTCAGGGAAGTCGGTGACGTCGACCATGGTGGTGTTCATTGATACTTTGCCTACCACTGGCACTTTGTGGCCATTGATGAGCACATAAGCCTTGTTGCTGAAGGCGCGGCGGTAGCCATCGGAATAGCCAAATGGCAAGTTGGCCAAGCGTGAGTCGCGGGTTAAGGTGTAGGTTTGGTCGTAACCGACGGTAGAGCCTTTCAAATAGCTGTTCACCACCGCCACTTGGGTTTTGAAGGCCATGGTTTTCTTGTATTGGGTGTAGCTTGGGATGCTGTCACCGTACAATACGCCGCCTGGGCGCACCATGTCCAAGCGCGCTTCGGGCACGGCCAAGGTGGTGAAGGAATTGGCGGTGTGCAAGGTCAAGTCTTCGCGTTTGAGTTTGGCAGTTTTGATCAGCCAATCGGTTTGTTCCAAGAAGATTTTCAAATGGTCGCGCACGTATTTTTCGTCTTCAACCGCGTAATGGGTCATGATGCCGACCATTTTCAAATTCGGCAGTTTGGACAATTCCACCGCTTGCTGTTTGCCTTTGGGTGTGACCATTTCCAAGCCATTGCGGTCCATTCCGCCTGCGTTCAAGGCCAAATGGTATTTTAAGGTGTGGTTACGCGATTTCATCAAGTTGGAGATGTTTTTCGCTTGTTCTAAGTTGCCGAACAATTCTTCCACACCCAAAGGCAAAGCATCCAAGATTTCATTGGTGGTGGCGGCGCGCAAACGGGCGATGCGGCCTTTATAACCGTGTTGGCGCACGATGGCGGCTTCTGAGTTGCTGGTGATGCCCACGCATTCAACATTGGTTTCAAGAATGGACGGCATTAACAAGTCTATGCTGTTGCCGTAAGCGTCGGCTTTCATCACCGCGCAGATTTTCGATTTGCCATCCAATTCTTTTTGCAAGGTGCGGATGTTGTCGGTAAACGCTTGTCTGTCGATTTCCAACCACGCATTCGCTTGCGGTACGCGCGCCAATTTGGCGGCAGGCTCGCCTTGGTCGGCCAATAAAGGCGCGGCGTGGCTGATGGCGGGCATGCCTATGGCCAAAGTCAGCATCAATGCCAATGATTTCATCTTGGTTTGCATGGTTTCTCCGTTCGTTTTCTCTTGATGTAATAATACCGCCATGTAGGCGGTACCAAGGGCGTGCCATAAGCCTAAACAGGTTTACAGGCCGCTTTAAAGCTTGGTGTTTCGATATTAGCTTAAGTTAGCCTGAATATGAAACACCAACTTGTCATTTTTTTATTGTGACTTTTTACTGCGACCTTACTTAGACGCTACTGCGCGCTTTTGCGCATACACAAATAATAATGCGCCGGCGATGATCATGGGCAGACTCAACCATTGTCCCATGGACAAGCCCAAACCGAGCAAACCCAGTTGTGCATCTGGTTCTCGCGCGAATTCAGCGATAAAGCGGAACGCACCATAACCCATCAAAAACAGCGCTGAGATTTGACCGACTGGACGCGGTTTCTTGGCAAACAGCCACAAAATCACAAACAACAACACGCCTTCCATGGCGAATTGGTAGAGCTGCGATGGATGGCGCGGCAACACGCCGTATTGGTTAAACCAAGCCAGCCATTGCGGATTGGTCGGTGCGATGGCCACGTCTTCGTAATTGGCTTGTTTGAAACCCATGGCCCAAAACGCATTGATGTCGGTGACACGGCCCCACAATTCGCCATTGATGAAGTTACCAATGCGGCCTGAAGCCAAACCTGCCGGCACCATCGGTGCGATAAAGTCGGTCACTTGGAAGAAAGTCAGTTTGTGGCGTTTGGCGTAAACCCACATCGCCAGCAATACCCCCAAGAAACCACCGTGAAACGACATGCCGCCTTCCCACACTTTGAAGATGGACAATGGGTGTTCCATGTATTGGGCAAAATTGTAAAACAACACATAGCCAACGCGGCCACCCAAAATCACCCCGACCACGCCATAAGTGAGCAAATCATCGAGCATTTCATTGGTGAACACGGTATTGCCTTGCTTGATGCGACGGCGACCGAGCCAAATAAACAACACAAAGGCAACGATGTAGCTCAAGGCATACCAGCGTATGGCCAAAGGCCCCAGTTGTAAGGCCACTGGGTCGAAATTCGGGTGCATCATCATGGTGTGAGAGCGCTTTCTTATGAATGAAGTGGCGCCATTCTAGCAAAGAACAGTGCAAAATTATGTTGGATGGAAATAATATAAATTTCAGTATTGACAGAAATTACAGTTTAAAATATGATTTATTCAACTTGCAGCAACAGCGTTTTGTGGAGAAAGCCATGAAAATAATCGTGTTTTATGATGATTTGTGTCCGATTTGCCGTACCGAGATGCACGCATTTGCATGGCAATATCCCAATGAGATTGAATTGGTGGCCTTGTCGACCGAATCTGAGCGCTTGCAACACTATGGCATCCGTACTGAAGACGCTTTGATGGCATTGCGCGTGGTTGATGAGCTGGGACACATCCACCAAGGTTTGGATGCGGTGCGCTTGTTATACCGCCGTTTTGGCAAACAGCGTTTGGCACAGCTAAGCATGTTACCGTTGCTTAAGCCTGTATTGGAATGGGCTTATCCCGTGTTTGTGCACCATCGCCACCGTGTGCCCGTTTGGCTGTTGGGTAAAAATGCCCGCTTGCACTGTGCCCAAGGCTATTGTCGCTGCGACTTAAACGAAAAATTGCAACACATACGGTCTTTGAAGCATTAATAGCCAGCGTGCTAATAACGATGAATTGTAGGTATCACCCATTTATTTAAGGAGAACGTCATGGCTTTAACCATATTTCATGATGATTTGTGCCCGATTTGCCGTACCGAGATGATGCAGATGTACCGCCAACATGCCGAACAAATGAATCTGATTGCCATTTCCACCCAAGCTGATATATTGGCGGCACATGACATCAAGCTCGAAGACGCGTTGACCTTGATGCATGTAATAGACGAACAAGGCAAGCTGCACATCGGTATGGAGGCAATACGGGTGATGTACCGTCGCTTGGGCAAGCCGAAAACTGCTTGGTTTACCAGTTTGCCGTTGCTGCGCAATTTTTTTGATGTCGCCTATCCAGTGTTTGCCCGCCATCGCTATCGCATGCCGGTATGGTTGCTGGGGCTCAATGTGAAAGACATCAAAGACGTGTGCCAAGACGGCTATTGCGAATTGTCTGTGCAACAAAAAGCGGCGCAAATCAGGAAACAAGACCATGAAAACCTCTGAACACATCCTCATCAGCGGCGGCACCGGTTTTATCGGACAGCATTTGATTCCTGTGTTGTTGCAACAAGGCCATCAAGTGACGGTATGGGGGCGCGACTTGGCCAAAATCCTAGCCGAGTTTGGCGATACCGTCACAGCGGTGAGCGATTTGGCCAATATCAAGCGGCCTGTAAACACCATCATCAACCTTGCCGGCGCCAATATTGGCACCAGTCGTTGGAGCGATGCCAATAAACAGCGCTTTATTGCCAGCCGTGTGCAGACCACACAGGCCTTGCTGGCGTGGGCCGAGCAACAGACCGCGCCGCCACAGCGTTTGATCAATGGCTCGGCCATAGGCTATTACGGCATAGACATAAGCAAGCAATGGCAACAGGTCTGCGATGAAACCAGCCCGTCGCAAACGGTGTTTATGTCGCAATTGTGCAGTTTGTGGGAGCAGGCTGCGGATGAGTTCGCCCGTATTGGCACAGAAGTGGTGAAGCTGCGCTTGGGGGTGGTGTTGGGGCAGGGCGGTGGTGTGTTAGCGGCGATGATGAAACCCATCCAATACCTGAAAGTGGGCAAAGTCGGTTCAGGTCGTCAACCGTTGGTGTGGGTGCACATAGACGATGTGGTGGCGGTGGTGTTGTGGCTGTTGCAACAACAGCGTTGGCATAGCGATGTTTACAACGTGGTGGCGCCGCAAATCACCAGCCAAGGCGATTTTGTCAACAGCGCCTGTCAAGTTTTGCACAGCAGCGCACCGCTGCGTTTGCCTGCCAGCATCATGCGTTTGATGATGGGCGAGCAGAGCGATTTGGTGTTAAACGGCCAAAAAGTTGCCCCGAAAAACCTGCTTGAGCACGGCTATGTGTTCCAATACCCAGAATTAAACGCGGCCTTGCAAGATTTATTACACTCTCGCAAACCAGTATGCAGCAAACGCGGCGTTGTTTCAGGCAGTTAACGATGGCTTGAGTAGGTGAATGCGGTGGTATAAAAGCGGCCTGTAAACCTTTCTATTGGGTTTACAGGCCGCTTTTGTGCATATTTGCTATCTAAACTTGTTGCAATAGCCTGCGTGCGCCGCTGAGCCGCGGGGTGGGTATGTAGGGTGATTGGGTTCTCATCATGCTGTACTAGGTGAGTGGAGAAGAGCATACAGACCGGAACAAACAGGGTGTAGCCAGCAAATATAAGCAATCACAAGATTTAATTAAACATCAGTCAGCAGCATGGAATATGCAGATAAAGTCCTTATCCATAATATTACTCATACTTTAATTAACATAACGCATTTATAATTTTGTTATTTTCCAAAATTGAAAACAAAAAAGCCGACTGAAGTCGGCTTTAATAATCAAACACTTAAAAATCAGTTAATACCGTATTTATCCCGATAAGCCTGAACAGCCACCAAGTAAGTTTGCAAAGTCGCATCATCAGATAACATCGCCAACAAGTCGTGCAAATTGGCAATAGACACCACCGGCAAGCCGTATTGTTGTTCCACTTCTTGTACCGCTGAGGTTTCGCCCGTGCCTTTTTCCATGCGGTCCAAAGCAATCACCACACCAGCAGGGGTGGCGCCTTCGGCTTCGATGAGTTTCACCGATTCGCGCACCGAAGTGCCGGCAGAAATCACGTCATCAATGATCAACACGCGGCCTTGTACCGGTGCGCCAACCAACACGCCGCCTTCACCGTGGTCTTTGGCTTCTTTGCGGTTGTAGGCAATCGGTACGTTCACGCCTTTTTCGGCCAAGGCCATGCTGGTGGCTGCTGCCAAAATAATGCCTTTGTAAGCAGGGCCAAACAACATGTCAAACTCGACGCCGCTGGCGATGATGGCATCGGCGTAAAAACGCGACAATTGCAAAATGCCATTGCCGTCGTTAAACAAACCAGCATTGAAGAAATAAGAAGAAGGGCGGCCGGCTTTGGTGATGAATTCACCAAACTTCAAAACCTCTTGCTCGAGTGCGAATTTGAGAAACTGTTGACGAAAATCTGACATGAATAATCCTTAATCGGTACAATGTGGCTTACATTACGGCTTGAGCCGTTCAATTTTTGCGTATTGTACCCGAGGAAGCCCGTGTTTAGAATCATCAGCGCCAACGTCAACGGCATTCGTTCTGCCGCATCAAAAGGTTTTATTGAATACATTCAAAAGAGTAATGCCGATATCGTCTGCGTACAAGAATTAAAAGCACGCGAAGACAAACTCACCGATGAATTGAAAAAACCGAATGGCATGCACGGTGTGTGGCATTGTGCCGAAAAAGCCGGATACAGCGGCGTCGCCATTTACAGCAAGGCCACACCCGACCGGGTGCAATACGGTCTGGGTTTGGAAGAATTCGACAATGAAGGCCGCTATATCCGCGCCGATTTCGACGACAAAAACCTCAGCGTCGTTTCTTTATACCTGCCTTCAGGCACCAGCGCCGAAGAACGCCAAGCGTATAAATACCAATTTTTAGATGCGTTCTTGCCAGTATTGCAAGACTTGTTGGCCGAAGGCCGCCACATCGTCGTGTGTGGTGATTGGAACATCGCCCACAACAACATCGACTTGAAAAACTGGAAAGGCAATCAGAAAAATTCTGGTTTCTTGCCTGAAGAACGCGCATGGTTGACCAAATTATTGGAGCAAGTCGGTTGGGTCGATACTTGGCGCAAGCTCTATCCGGAAAACCCAGGCTACACTTGGTGGAGCAACCGCGGCCAAGCCTATGCCAAAGACGTGGGTTGGCGCATTGATTACCACATGACCACCCCAAGCCTGTACGCCTTGGCGCGCGAAGCGCATGTGTACAAAGACGAAAAATTCTCCGACCATGCGCCGTTGGTGGTCGATTACGAACTGTAAATGCAATGAACCTGCGCGAGCGCGAGGACTTGCATTTGTTGTTGTTGCGCGATGCGGACGTCCGGCAGCGCATGTGGCTAGACCGCTGGGAAGTGAGCTATCCGCAAGTGGTGACGGCGCAGTTTGCTGCAGCAAATGGTTTACCTGAACAATCGCGCCAGTTACAGGCCGCTATTGATAGCGCTTCCGCAGAATCGCCCTTATTTGTGGTCGCGCACGGCGCTGCTTGCGCCGCGTTTTGCGCATGGTTGTTTGACAGCAGTGTGTTACAACAAAAGCGCATCAAGGGCGTGATGTTGGTGGCGCCGCTGTTTTTGCAGTGGCAAAACGATGCTGAAAACACCTTACAACGCGCTCGCGCGTCGTTTCCCACCGCTGTGGTCATCGGCGCCGATGATGCGGCCTGTAAACTTGAGCAAGCGCAGCACATCGCCGCCCAGCTCGGCGGCAAAGCCTTGCAAAGCCCACACACTGGCCATTTGGACAACGACTTATTCGGTTGGCAATGGGGAATGAAGCTGATGCAAGAAATGATTTTGGCCTAGGCTGAGCTGCCTATGGCCAGCTCATGCGAGTCGTGGCTAACATTGTGGTGTAACGCTTTTCCCGCGAGCGTACAGGCCGAGGTGCCGGATGTGTGTCAGCGTTTGCAAGCGACGTTGCGCGCCCATCCCCGTAAAAGTAGCATCGACAGTTTTCAAATCAGCCTCGCAAGTGCTTGCCTCAACATCCCTGAACGCGTGTATTTCTTTGCATCTCCTCTTAAATATCTTGCTAATAAACATCTTGCTGGCGACGTTGATACCGATGCTGAACGCGCCATTCTCGCCTGTATGTACAACCGCCACCACAATGGCCATGTGCGCGAACACGCATTGCGTTTGTTATTGCAACAGACTATGCCCGATTTTGCCATACCGCATCTGCTGCGTTTGGCTGGCGAGTATGTGGCGGCGATTGTGTATCTGTTGGCACCGCTGTTGAACAATGCGGTTTATGCGCAAGCATGGACGGGTTTTCTGGCTGAAAATCCGCGTTTTTACCAGCAAACGCAAAGCCATTTGCTCAGCTATTGGAATGCATATTACCGCCAGTAACAACCTGATTTTCAGCGCTATATTGGTGGACAAGTGGCGGCACGTTTGCGTTAACTTTATGGGGCGCACTCAGCATAAGCTTATAGACTGTGTTGCATGCTTACAGGCCGCATTTGTGTAGCCATATGCGGCCTGTAAGCATAGCCGCACTGCCTTTCAGCCCTCGCAAACAGTCGTTTGCAAACATCTTGTTGGAAGCAGTAGCAGGCTGAGTTTACAGTGGCAACTGAGTGTTCAAGCTAAAGGTGACATCATGGGCTTCACGATGTTAATGGTGTTGGTGGTGCTGCTGTTGCTGACGGCGGCCGTGTTGATGTTTTATCAAGGTCGCCGCATAGGGCGGTTTTACCGTGAATTTGAGCGGCGGGCAACGGCCACAGCCGGTGTGGTGGTGGAAGTGCAGTGGCACAATTCTGATGCAGAGCGGCGCGACCAACAATACCATCGCGGAGCGGCGTTTACCGTGGTTGAATTTCGCCTGCCCAATGGCACTGTCATGCGCTCGCGCACCCATACCGGCATGAATCCAGCGCCGGTCAAAGTCGGCGACACCGTACAAATTTTGTACGACCCACACACGCCCAGCCACATGGAATTGCAACAGCGCGGTGGCCGCGCCTTGATGGCGCCGCTGTATTACACCTTGGCCGCAGGTTTTGCAATGTTTGCGTTGCTGGCCTTATTGCTGTGGGTCTTGCTTAAAGTGGTGATGCGCATCCCGATTTAGTTTACAGGCCGCTTAATAGATGAAATATGCGGCCTGTAAATATCCCTTAAGCACACAATAACACCCCAGCCAACAGCAGCAGCACACTCGCAATCACACGGTTCACCACACGCTGTTTGCTGAGCAGACAGCGCCGCACCCGCGCTTGCGACAAAGCCACCGCCACCCACGCAAACCACAGCAAGTGTGCCAACGACATCAGCCCACCATAAACGAGCAATTGCCACAGTGCGCTGTTTGCACGCACGACTTGGCTGTACACACTCAACACAAACAGCGTGGTTTTTGGATTCAAGGCATTGGAAACCAAGCCATTTTTAAACGCTGCCCACGTCGATTTACTGTGGCTGTTATCAGTGTCGCTGTCAGGCAACAGCGGCGGCTGTCGCCATGTTTGCCACGCAATATAGGCCAAATACAGCGCGCCCACTGTTTGCACCACTTGCATCAACATCGGCGTGTTCTGCAGCAACAGCCCAACACCGAGCACAGCATAGGCCACATGCAGCCAAATCGCCACCGCGATGCCAACGGCAGTACTCACGCCGGCCATGCGTCCGTACACATAACTGTTGCGGCTGACCATGGCAAAATCTGCCCCCGGACTCACCACCGCCAATAGCGTTACCGCCAACACCACATAAAACTCCTGCATCATACTTTCCTTATGCTCAATCAAAATAGGCTTAAACACGATTTTGTGTGAAAATACTCGGGGTGAATAGCGAATATTGGTCGCATAAAGTTGAGCATATGGAAAGTATTGATAAATTGCCGTGGCAGGCGCTGAAATTTTTTTACCACGTCGCGCGCTTGGGGCGTTTGGACGCCGCCGCCGAGTGTTTGCATGTCACCGCCGGCGCGGTGAGCAAGCAAATCAAAGGCTTGGAAGCGGCGGTGGGCACGGCTTTGTTTGTCAAACAAGGGCGGTATTTGGTGTTGAATGTGGCAGGGCAACACTTGTATGGCGCATGCGAGGTGCAATACCGCGCCTTGCAACAAGCGCTGCTGCACATCAAACAGCAAGACAGCGATTTGCGCGTGTCGTGTGAGCCAACGCTGGCGATGAAGTGGTTGATACCGCGTTTGCCAGAGTTCAAACGCCGCCATCCACAGTGGAATGTGGTGATTTTGGCCGCGGGTGGGGCGGTGGATTTTGCTGGGCAACATGTGGATGTGGCGATACGGCGCAACGATTTTGCTTGGCCCAAGCATGTGCAGGCACACAAATTGGCGGATGAGTACATGGCACCGGTGAGCCGAACGGGCGAACACAAAGCGTTGCGCCTGCACAGCAACAGCCGCGCCAGCGCTTGGAAGACATGGTTGGCACAGCAACATGAGCAAAATGCCGAAGTCGCGGATGCTTATGCCGCGATGCCCAGTACCACGTTTGAACATTTTTATCTGGCGATACAGGCCGCTATCGCCGGTATGGGCACCGCCATGGCATCGCTCTTTATGGTGGCCGATGAACTAGACCAACATATTTTACAGGCCGAGCAGCCTTTTACGGCCGACGGTTCTAGCTATTACTTGCTCAGCAGCAACGACATCAGCACGCACACCAAAACTGCCGAGTTTGGTGCGTGGTTGCGGGAGGAGATGGGAGAGACGCTGACGTATGCTTTTAAAATGAAGCTTGTGCGTAAAGTATAGTCAGTAGCAGTCAAACCTTTACAGAAAGAGAAAACAAGAATATGCCTAAATTTACATGCCTTTGCGGTTATATTATGAACCTCTCTGAACTCTGGAGCGATTCTGAATCAGTGGTAATCTCAGAAAAAAATATTGCTGCCATTCTGGATGGAATCGAACAAAATGAAAAATTTCCTAATACAAATAAAACATCAGTTGAACTTTTGAATGAGGGATTAATTGAGTTCGGTACGAATTTATATTCTTGCCCAAAATGCGATAGGATTTACATAGACTCAGGAGATGGAACATTTATATCCTATGCCCGAGAGAATATTTGACTGGAATGCAGAGGTAAGATACAAATTGTTGATAATTACCAACAGTTAAACACTTACAGGCCGCATTCAGCGGCCTGTAAGTGTTTGCAACTGTATGAATTGCATGTCATCCATGCGTAAAACAGAGGCTATGCTTTGCTGCGCTCTTGCTGTAACACGCGTTGGCGGCGGGTTTCGCTTAAGACCATGCCAGAGCTGACCGATACGTTTAGGCTTTCGACTGTGCCGAACATGGGAATCGACACCAGTGCATCGCAATGTTCGCGCGTTAAGCGGCGCATGCCGTCGCCTTCGTTGCCCATCACCCACGCCACCGCTTGCGGCACATCGTAATGGTACAAATCGGCGTCGCCATCCATGGCAGTGCCGACAATCCAAATATTCTCGTCTTTCAATTGGCGCATGGTGCGGGCCAAATTGGTGACGGTGATGTAAGGCACGACTTCGGCGGCGCCACAAGCGACTTTGCTGACGGTGGCATTGAGACCTGCCGATTTGTCTTTCGGTGCAATCACCGCATGCACGCCCATGGCATCGGCCACACGCAAACACGCACCCAAATTGTGCGGGTCGGTAATGCCGTCCAAAATCAACAAGAACGGCGGCTCATTCAGATTTTCCAACACATCGTCCAAATCGACATGGTTTTTCGATGCGTCGATAAAGCCGACCACGCCTTGGTGGCGCGCGTGTTTGCTCAAGGTATTGAGTCTGTCCATGTCGGCCAAAATCACACGCACGTTTTCCGCGCCAGCTTTGTCGAGCACATCGCGCATGCGCGCATCTTGTTTGCCATCTAAGACATACAATTCGGTGATGGATTTGGGGTTTTGCCACAAGCGGGCATTGACGGCGTGAAAGCCAAAAATCAGGCGCGTATTGGCCATGGGTGTTTCCTTTTATCGTTACAGGCCGCATGTTAGCACAGACGGCGCGGCAGGTCGCAGCCAGTTTGTCTGTTCATTTGGCGCAATAGTGTGTGTGCACGCCTGTGTTATCATGGCTTAATGATGATGAAATTGCAGCCAAGGGAGTGGAGATGACGCAAAAAGTAATGGTGTGGGACGTGTTCGTACGCGTGTTTCATTGGGCTTTGGTCGGCCTGATTGCCGCCAATTTGTTTTTTACCGCCAAGGGTGAAACCGTGCACGAGTATGTCGGCTACAGCGCCGTGGCTTTGGTGGTTTTGCGCATTGTTTGGGGCTTTGTTGGCAGCAAATACGCGCGCTTCAGCGACTTTTTCCCCACTCCGAAGCGAATCAAAGCGCATTTGTGTGCCTTGGTAAAACGCGAAAAAGAAGACTATTTGGGACACAATGCCTTGGGCGCGCTGATGATTTTTGCCTTAATCGCGGTGATTTTGGGCTTGGGCTTCAGCGGTTGGGCGCAAACCATAGACTCGCCGTATTACATGGAAGACTGGCCAGAAAACGTGCATGAAACCTTGGTGACTGTGTTACAAATCTTGGTGGCCTTGCATGTGTTGGCGGTGATTGTGATGAGCATCATCACCAAATCGGATTTGGTCGGGGCGATGTTTACGGGGCGTAAGAAGGTGAAATAAAGACCTCAAAATAGCTCAAAGAATGGAATTAAAGCGGCCTGTAAATTTGTTACAGGCCGCTTTTACATATTTATATACAGTGTTTATACACAGTGGCTGACTTGTTCAAGCAGACGTTCAAGTGCAAGCCCAATGTATTCGCTGTGTTGCAGTAACTGGCTCATTTAAAACCATTGCAACAACCCTCACACCGCCTTGCGATACGGCAAACGCATGTCGACGCGAAAGATGTCGCCTTGTTTGCTGCTGCGCACGGTGGCATCGGCGTCGTACATCAAGGTGAGGCGGTCGGACAGGTTGGCCAGTGCCATTTGGTTGCCTTGGCGTTTCTTGGTTTTGTTGCTTTCTTCTGGCAAGGGGTTGTCGATGCGGATGTAAATCCAGTCTTGGCGCTTGATGATGCTGATGCTGATTTCACCGGGGCGGTGTGATGGTTCTATGCCATGGTATACCGCGTTTTCCAATAAAGGCTGCAACAATAAATGTGGCACTTCCGCTTGCTCAGGCGCATCGACATACCACATAGACTGCAAACGCTGATGGCCCATGCGTATGGTTTCGATGGCCAAATAGCCTTGTGCCAACTCGATTTCGCGCCCCAAAGTGCTGGCTTGATTGCCGTCTTTTAATTGCGCTCGAAACAAATCGGCCAAGTTTTCCAACACCATTTCCGCTTCGGCTGGGCGCGAGCGCACCAAGGCAATGGCGGCGTTCAAGCTGTTGAACAAGAAATGCGGGCGGATGCGCGCGGTCAAGGCGGCCAACTTGGCCTCGCTTAAAGCAGGGGACAAGGCGCGTTGCAAAATGGCGTGGTAATGCATAAAGCCCCATACATATACCGAAATCAAAATCATGTCGGCAAACCACGCCTCGCTTGGAAACTGAAACAAGATGGCGCAAAACAGATAAGACGCCATGGTGATGGCCCAAGCCATGACCGTATCATAAGCATGGTTGAGCACAAACCGCATGCACAAGAGCAACACCGTCAAAGTGATGATGACGAAGGGCGCTACCCACGCCGCCAAAGTCACCGCTTGCGTGTAATAATCTTGCTGGTTATCGGCACTGAGCAGCGGCAAAAGCAGCAGCAAAATCGACACCGAAACAAACACACGCAAAATAAGACTCAAATTTCTGAAGTCAGGCACTGCAAATAGGGTCATAGGTTGGCGTATAATGGCCATTTTTAGCTAAACTTTCGCAGGATAAACAGCATGCATGATAACAAAACTTGGTCAGGTCGTTTCAATGAACCCGTATCAGAGTTGGTGAAAAAATACACCGGTTCGATTGATTTTGACAAACGCTTGGCCAAATGGGACATCGACGGCTCATTGGCGCATGCCGAAATGCTCAAACGTGTGGGCGTGCTGTCTGAGCAAGATTTGGCAGCCATCCAACAAGGCATGGCCGAAATCATTGAGGATATCAAATCTGGCAACATCGAATGGTCGTTGGATTTGGAAGACGTGCACATGAACATCGAGCGTCGCTTGACCGATAAAATCGGCGATGCGGGCAAGCGCTTGCACACCGGTCGTTCGCGCAACGACCAAGTGGCGACCGACATCCGTTTGTGGTTGCGCGATGAAATCACCATCATTCAAGACTTGATTAAGGCCTTACAAGCGTCTTTATTGGATTTGGCCGAACAAAACGTCGATGTGGTAATGCCAGGTTTCACCCATTTGCAAGTGGCGCAACCAGTAAGCTTTGGCCACCACATGCTTGCTTATGTGGAAATGTTGGGTCGCGACTTTGAACGCATGGTCGATTGCCGCAAGCGTGTGAACCGCATGCCTTTGGGCGCAGCGGCTTTGGCCGGCACCACTTACCCCATCGACCGCAGCATTACCGCCGAATTGTTGGGCTTTGAACAAATTTGCCAAAACTCATTGGACGCCGTGTCTGACCGCGATTTTGCGATTGAGTTTACCGCCGCCGCCAGCTTGGTGATGGTGCATTTGTCGCGTTTGTCGGAAGAATTGATTTTGTGGATGAGCCCACGCGTGGGCTTTATCGACATCGCCGACCGCTTCTGCACCGGTTCTTCCATCATGCCGCAAAAGAAAAACCCCGACGTACCAGAACTCGTGCGCGGCAAAACCGGCCGTGTGGTCGGCCATTTGATGGGCATGATTGTGTTGATGAAATCACAACCTTTGGCTTACAACAAAGACAACCAAGAAGACAAAGAGCCGTTGTTTGACACCGTAGATACTTTGGTCGACACCTTGCGCATTTACGCCGACATGATGCGCGGCGTGACCGTCAAAGCCGACAATATGCGCGCTGCCGTGATGCAAGGCTTTGCGATGGCGACCGACTTGGCCGACTATTTGGTCAAAAAAGGCATGCCTTTCCGCGACAGCCACGAAGTGGTGGCCCGCGCCGTGCGCTTTGCCGACGACAAAGGCGTGGACTTGAGCGAATTGGCGTTTGCCGATTTGGCTCAATTCAGCGACTTGATTGCCGAAGACGTGTTTGAACACCTGACCCCAGAAGGTGCGTTGAACGCCCGTAACCACATCGGCGGCACCGCACCGGTACAAGTGCGCACCCAAATCGCCCGTTGGCGTGAGGTGATTGCTTAAGGTTTTGTAAGCAATCTCAGTGATTAAAAAGCGGCCTGTAACAGTTTACAGGCCGCTTTGTTATGGGTTTGTATTCATTGGGCATTGTTGCTATGCTGAAGCCTTTGTTACATAAGGGCATAAGCACATGCACACAGGGTTTATAGGCATAGTCGGCATTGTGATAATATTAAATACAGCGGCTTGTGCGGTAGTCCCTGAGCGTTTAAACCTTGTTCAAACCCATGCTGTTGAGAACCCTATGGCTAGCGGGCAAACTGCTCAAGCGCAAATCACCTACTCATTTGAACATTATCCATTACCGCCGATACCCAGTAGCATGCAAAACAGTGCCGAAGTGCAGCAATGGCGATTGTCTGCCATCGCATTGAGCAAGTTTCGCACCCCTTATCGGGTAGAAAATCAAGCGGGGCGTTTGTACATCAGTGTGGGAAACACGCAGCCTCAATCTTATCCAGTCGCCAATGGTCAGTTGATTTTTAACAATCGGGGTGAATGGGGCGCACAATTGTATTTCCAAGCAAATGGTTCCTCAAATCCACCTTTAAAAATCAAAGAAGCGCAATATGGCAATTTCAAAAAGATTTGACTCTCGATGGCAAACTGTATTTCTTAGAAGCAAGCATGCACTTGGATGGCTACGAAGGTGGTTTGTTTGAATTAACCAGCACCGAGCAAGGATATGATTATCAAGAAGTATTGCACATCAAAGACAGCGCCCCAGTGGACGTGGTGTCTTATCAAGGAGCGTGGTACATCATCTGCAACAACAGCTTGTATGTGGTAAAAGACGGCGTAGGACAGCGCTATTTTTACTTTTTCTACAACCGCATGGAACCGAATTCGATTGCCGTTTTGGACGAGGAACATATTTGGGTGGGCACGAATAACAGCGGTATCGCCAAATTCAATTTAAAAAGCCAAGGCATGAAGTTTTATTTGGATAAGCACCAAGCAAACAAATCCAGCACTTAAAATGATGAAAAGCGGCCTGTAAATGTTACAGGCCGCTTATGTATGCTGATTTGCATTTCAAACAATGAAACCATTTTGATAACAACAAACTGTTACTCCATTAGCCACCACAATGTAGTGCTACACTTTCCATATCCCAAAACACCGCTGTTGACATCTTACGAGAACTGGCGAACTGGCAGCTTAAACAAGCATAAAAATATTTCAGAATCGGCTGTAAATATGTGAATGTATGGTTAAATCATCTTTTAATCTTCATTTTTGCATTGTATTATCTAAATTATTTTAAAATTTACTGCATAAATTCACTATTTGAGCGGCAGTCGGCGCTATAATAGCGCACCGACAGTCATCATCAGTGTGACGTCACTTCATCAACAAGAGAAACATGTAGCAAGGGTATTAAAATGAGCGAACAAGCAATCGTCATTGGCGCAGGGATGGTGGGTGTGTCTGTGGCCTGGCATTTGCAACAGCAGGGCATGCAAGTGACTTTGATCGACCGCAAACAGCCGGGCGAGGAAACCTCTTACGGCAATGCCGGTTTAATCCAGCGTGAAGCGGTGTTTCCACATGCGTTTCCACGCGATGTGAAAGACATCTTCAAAGTCATACCCAATCACAATTTGGACATCCGCTACCGTCCTGCTGCTTTGTGGCATTTTAAACATCCGTTGATGCAATACTGGTATTACTCAGATCCAAAACGCTTCAAAACCGTGGTGGATGAGTGGTCGACACTGATAGCACATTGCACCGAAACCCACGATGAAATGATGCAAGCGGCGCATGCCGAGCATTTGGTGCGCAAAACCGGCTGGCTGCAATTGCACCGCACCACCGAAACCTATGCCAAAGCCATTGCCGAAGCGGAATTGGCGCGCTCTTATGGCGTGCAATCGCGTTTGGTCAATATGGATGAAGTGCGTGAAATGGAACCGGATTTGAACACGTCGTTGTTCGTCGGTGGTATCCATTGGCAAAACACTTGGAAAGTCACCAATCCTGGCGCTTTGGTCAAAGCCTATGCGGAAAACTTTGTTGCTGCAGGCGGCGAGTTCAAACAATGCCAAATGTACAATATGCAACAAGAAAATGGCGAATGGCAGGTGAATACCGACCAAGGCCGTTTGAGCGCCAAACACTTGGTGGTGGCCACCGGCCCTTGGTCTGCCGATGTGTTAAAAGGCTTGGGCTACGATTACCCATTGTTCCCGATGCGCGGCTACCACAAGCATTACCACATTGCCGACGGCAAGGTATTGAACCACAGCGTGCTCGATTATGATTGCGGCTATGTTATCGGCCCGAAAGCGGCCGGCATCCGCATCACCACCGGTGCGGAATTCACCTTCCAAAATGCGCCAGCTGATGAGCGCCAATTGGACGATGTGGAGAAAAAAGCACGTGAATACCTGCCTTTGACCACAGCAGTCGAAGACAAAGCATGGATAGGCCATCGCCCTTGCATGCCCGACATGAAACCGGTCATCGGCCCTGCGCACAAACACAGCAATTTGTGGTTTGCCTTCGGCCATGCCCACCAAGGCTTTACCTTAGGCCCTGCCACTGGCAAACTGTTGTCACAAATGATGTTAGGCCACGCAACCTATGTGAATCCACAACCGTTCGCGGCCAACCGTTTTGAGAAATAATGCTTGTACAAGCTAAATAAGCATGAAAAGCGGCCTGTAAACGATTTACAGGCCGCTTTTGTATGGATGAGGCCTCTAAAACAGTGTAGTGGTTAAGCACTTAAGCAGACTTACCCGTTAACAGTTTTAAGCCCCCGACCACGGTCAAAACGCCGCCCAAACCCAATAAAAACATCGCTATCGAACGGGTTAACACATCGCCTTGATTATTGCTCGCGATGGCTGCTGCCGCCTCTTGTGCGCTTTGCGCTTGCGTGGCGATGGCAAGATTGTTGGCATTGCTGTCTGGCAGGGCAAATTTCAAGAGCAAGCCCACGATAAGCAACAGCAAACCCATTAGGAAGATGTTCTTGTGTTTGCGCATGCGTGTTTCTTTAATCATGGCGATGGAGGTTTGAGTGTATTAGGGATGGTTTAAGTCAAAATCCATGTGCTTGACCAGCAATGGCTGTGAAATAGGGCGCAATGCGGTCTTACTGGTTTTTTATTTTGGTTGGGCAGCGCTGTTATTGCTCCAATACCAACTGCTGCAAATCTTGTCCCAAATCGCGCTGTAGCCACTGCGCATGAAAACCATAAGCACGCGGGCCGGTTTCATCGCAGCGTTGGGTATCGCCAATAAACAAAATCTGCTCTTTGGGCACTTGCAATTGCTGTTCTACCGCCGCATACATCGCCGCTTCCGGCTTGGCATGGCCGACTTCATAGCTGAGCAAAGAAGCATCGACATCGGGTAACAAACGCCGCACGTCTTCGCCATACGCGTGCGCCAGATTGCTGCATATTGCGGTTTTGACTTGCAGCTGTTTTAAGCGCTGCAATACCGTCAACACTTCGGGAAACAAGGCCAGATGGGCGCGTTCTTCGGCCAACATCGCCTGTATCTGTGGCCACAAATGTTCAAGCTGCAACTGGCGCAATAAATCTGGCAAGGCGATGTTTTGGGTCAAACATGCGTGTTTAAAACCTTGTTCGCTGTGCCAGTGGTGGCGCAACAAAGCATAGGGGTTGCGCTTGACCGGATAGTGGATGACGGTTCCAAAGGCATCAAACACCACCGCAGCAATGGTTTGCTCTTGCCATATCAACATATTGCGTCCTTGATGATGCGGCCTGTAAACACGCTGGCAATGCGAAACTACGCCATGAGTATATGAACAGAGTTTACAGGCCGCTGAGTACTGGAGAGGCTTGGTGTATGAGATTGATGCGTAAGATGGTTTATCCCATCATCAGCTTATTCGGTTTGCTTTAATGCAAACACCAAGCCCGTGTTCAGATGACCCCTAAAAACGCCGGCGCCAGCGCTGCCACCAATTTGCAATCCAAACCCTCGGCTTGCATTTTCAATTTCAGCCACACAAACGCGCCTTTCTTGATGCTCCAATAATCGCTGTGCGCCACACCACCGCTCATGCAATGTTCCCAAATTTCGCCCAGCCACGGCTGGTGTCCGACCACCAGCAATGGCTGTTTGTGCTGTGCCAACAACAGCGGCAAAATATCGCTGCTGTTGCAAGTGGGGTTCAAGGCGGCCTGTACGCTGCTGGGGCGGTTTAAAAAAGCGGCGGTTTGGATGCTGCGGCTGGCTTCTGAGGTCCAAACCAGCGTGTTTTTGGCCAGATGCAGATTCAAAAACTCAGCCATTTCCTTGGCTTGCTGGCTGCCTTTGCGCGTGAGTTGGCGTTCCAAATCGGGACTGCCGTCGCGGGCTTCGGCATGGCGCCATAAAATCAAATCCATGATTGCTCCAAATTGGGGGTTTGCGTTGCCTTGTTTGCATGGGCATAATGCGCGTCATGAAACCTTTAGATACTTGGCTGACGCTCGAAAACGGCTTCAGTTTAGATGATAACACGGCTTATCTTGCCGACATATTACAGGCCATCCCGCTGACTTTGGCCTTGAAAGCCAAATGCCCACAATTCTCGGTAGAATTGCTGCATTTGGGACACAGTGTTGTGGCAAATGATGAACAGGTTTACATTGCCACAGAGCAGGGCTACAGTAGGGAAGTGGGTTTGTGTTTGCAGCAGCAGACGGTGGTTTGGGCGCGCAGCGTCTGCGCTGGCGATGATGCGGCTTGGCATGAAATCATGGACTGTGGCACCCAGCCTTTGGGCATGCGCTTGTATGAATTGCCGCTCAGGCGCACTGAGTTTGAATTTGCCTATTTGAGCCCAGAGCATCCGGCCAATCCCTGCGATGAAATCATTGTGTCGCGGCGCTCGTGTTTTTATTTACAGGCCGCGCCTTTATTGCTGATTGAAAGCTTTTTACCCACATTAAAACCACATGATGAATGACACACAAAAAATGAATTGGCAGCAAAAACTGCAGGTATATGGCCGCTTGATGCGGGTGGAAAAACCGATAGGCACCTTATTGCTGTTGTGGCCGACGTATTGGGCTTTGTTAATCGCCTCCGATGGCAGCCCTGATTGGCTGATGGTGTTGGTGTTTACCTTGGGCACGTTTTTGATGCGCAGCGCCGGCTGTGTCGTCAACGATTTTGCCGACCGTGACATTGATGGCGCGGTGGCGCGCACCAAAGGTCGACCGTTTGCAATGGGGCAGGTGAGCAAGAAAGAGGCTTTGTTGTTGACGGCGGGGCTGTGTTTGGTGTCGCTGTTGTGTTTGTTGCCACTGAATACCTTGACGTGGTGGATGAGTTTGCCAGCAGTGTTTTTGGCGGTGACCTATCCATTTACCAAACGCTTTTTCCCGATTCCGCAACTGTATTTGGGTTTTGCGTTTTCGTTTGGCGTGCCGATGGCGTTTGCCGCCGAAACCAATGCCGTACCAGCATTGGCATGGCTGATATTCAGCGCCAATGTGATGTGGACCATTGCTTACGACACCTGTTATGCGATGGCAGACAAAGAAGACGATTTGAAATTGGGCAACATCAAAACCTCAGCGATTACCTTTGGTGAGCAAGACGTCAATGCGGTGATGTTGTGCCATGCGGTGTTTATTGTGTTGATGGCCATCGTTGGCTGGGACATAGACGCCACTTGGCCGTATTGGTTGTCTTTGTTGATTGCGGTGGCCATGCAATGCTGGCAATACACGCAAATCAAAGGCCGTGACCGTCAAAAATGCTTTGAAATCTTTTTGAAAAATAACCGCATTGGTTGGGTGATTTGCTTGGGTTTAATCTTGCATTATTGGTGGTCGTGATAGCGGTTTTTTGCCCTAAAGTCAACATTGTCGCGGCGCCATTAACCGCGTAAAATCCGACACGCATCGTAAAGAAAGTGGAAAAAAATGGTAATGAATGTGATAGGCGAAATCTTGCCTCTCGACCACATCGTCTTGGATTTACCGGTTAGCAGTAAAAAACGCTTGTTTGAACAAATTGGCTTGTTGATCGAAAACAAAGCCGAAATGGCCAGAAGTGACGTGTTTGAATGTCTGTTTGCGCGTGAAAAATTGGGTACAACCGCCTTGGGTCAAGGCGTGGCCATCCCGCATGGTCGCTATGCCGGCCTGAAACGCCCGATTGGCGCTTTCATCCGCACCGCTGAGCCCATCGGTTTTGATGCCCCTGACGGCAAGCCTGTGAACTTGATTTTCGCTTTGTTGGTGCCAGAAGGCTCTAACAGTGTGCATTTGGAAGTGTTGTCACATTTGGCCAGTCGTTTCTCATCCAAAGTGGTGCGCGAACAATTGTTGCAAGCCACTGACAAACAAGCGGTTCAAAACATCTTAATGTCAGAATAACGGAGTTACCATGCCCAGTATTTCAGTGCGACGCCTCTATCAAGACAATCAAAGCAAACTCAAATTGGCTTGGGCGGCAGGCACTGCGGGCATAGACAACCGCATCAGCATCGAAGCCGACAAGCCTTTATTGGCTTTGGTAGGCCATCTGAACTTCATCCATCCGAATCAAGTGCAGGTCTTGGGTTCTGCCGAAGTCAAATACCTGAATGATTTGGAAGCCAGTAAAATTCGCACCAGTTTGAACGAATTGTTTGGCAAGACCATCGCCGTGGTCATCGTCGCCAACGATTTGGCGGTGCCGTTTTTACTGCGCGATTATTGCCACACCCACAACGTGCCTTTATTGACGTCCAAATTGGAAAGCCCGTATTTGATGGACGTGTTGCGGATTTATTTGCAACGCGCCTTGGCTGCGTCGACGGTGATGCATGGGGTATTTTTGGATGTGTTCGAGGTCGGCGTGTTGCTGATGGGCAAATCCGGCTTGGGCAAAAGCGAATTGGCTTTGGAGCTGATTTCACGCGGTCATGGTTTGGTCGCCGATGATGCGGTGGAGATTTACCGCATTGGCCCCGAAACCTTGGAAGGGCGTTGTCCGCCGGTATTGCGCGACTTTTTAGAAGTGCGCGGCTTGGGTGTGCTGAACATCCGTGCCATCTTTGGTGAAACCGCCATCCGTCCGAAAAAACCGTTGAAACTGATCATCAATTTGGTCAGCGCCGACGATCAATTGATGCAAAGCTTGGACAGACTCAGCATCCAGTCTGAAAAGCAAGACATCTTGAATGTGCACATCCGCAAAGTCAGCATCCCTGTGGCAGCTGGCCGCAACTTGGCGGTATTGGTGGAAGCCGCGGTACGCAATTTCATCTTGCAAAGCCGTGGCTTGGACAGCACCAAGCAATTCATCGAACGCCAC
The DNA here is from genome assembly GCF_001457815.1 of Vitreoscilla massiliensis. Lineage (GTDB taxonomy): Bacteria > Pseudomonadota > Gammaproteobacteria > Burkholderiales > Neisseriaceae > Vitreoscilla > Vitreoscilla massiliensis. The sequence continues at coordinate 181,569 of NZ_LN898221.1, read as the reverse complement.
ACTCAAGTCTTAAAAGAGGATCAGTTAAACGATGAGAGTCATTCTGATTAGTGGTTTGTCCGGTTCGGGTAAGTCTGTTGCGCTGAAATTGATGGAAGATTTGGGCTTTTTTTGCGTCGACAATTTGCCGTTGGAATTGTTGCCGCAATTGGTGACTTTGTACCAAGCCAAGCCCGGCATCACCGATTTGGCCGTGTGTTTGGACATGCGCACCCGCATCAGCCAACAGTATTTCTTGCCCATGCTCGATGCCATTCAGCACTCGGTAGGGCAATTTGATGTGTTGTTTTTGGAAGCACAAGAGCACGAATTACTGCACCGCTTTTCCGAAACCCGTCGCCGCCATCCGCTCACCAATGACAATTGCACTTTGGAAGAAGCCTTAACGTATGAGCGTGAATGGCTGATGCCGTTGCGCGAGCGTTCACATGTCATTGATACAACCTTATTGACCACGCCCAAGTTGCGCCAATACATCACCGCATGGGTCGGTTTGCCCAATCGCAACTTGCAAATCGTGTTTGAATCGTTTGGTTTCAAACACGGCATGCCCAGCGATGCCGATTTTATGTTTGACGTGCGCAGCCTGCCCAATCCGCATTATGAAAAAGACTTGCGCCGTTTAACCGGCATAGACGAGCCGATACAGCGCTATTTCTCTGGCTATCCGCAAGTGCAAGAGATGATAGACGACATCGCGACTTTTTTACACAAATGGCTGCCCAGCATAGACATGGAAAACCGCAGTTATGTAACGGTGGCCATCGGCTGTACTGGTGGCCAACACCGCTCGGTCTACATAGTGGAAGCCTTGGCGCAAATCTTTCAAGACCGTGATGTGCTCATACGGCACCGACAATTGTAATCCGTTCGATGGCCGCCGCTCAGTTCAGGTATAATAGCCCGTTTTGATACGAAAGCAGTCTTATGGCAATCCAATGGTTTCCAGGACACATGAACAAGGCCAAGAAAGCCATTGGCGATCGCATGAAATCGGTCGACATGGTCATAGAGGTTTTGGACGCTAGATGCCCCGGTTCCAGCGCCAATCCCTTGTTGGAAAGCTTGTCTGGTCGCAAACCCAAACTGAAAATTCTGAACAAACGCGATTTGGCCGATGATGCGCGCACGCAATTGTGGCTCGATTATTACAGCGGCCAAAGCCAAACCCAAGCCATCGCCTTGGATGCATCTGAGCGCGGCAATGCAGTCAAACTCATCAATGCCTCGCGCCAGTTGGTGCCCAACCGTGGCGGCATCGAAAAACCGCTGCGGGTGTTGATTTGTGGCATTCCCAACGTTGGCAAATCGACCTTAATCAACAGCATGTTGGGCAAAAAATCCGCCAAAACCGGCAATGAGCCTGGCATTACCAAGGCCGAGCAGCGCTTGTTCTTGGCCGACGATTTCTGGTTGTACGACACCCCTGGGATGTTGTGGCCGAAAATCATCGTGCCCGAAGGTGGCTACAATTTGGCCGCCAGTGGCGCAGTTGGTCGCAATGCCTTGGACGAAGAAGAAGTCAGTTTGGAATTGTTGAAATACCTCAGTCACAATTATTTTGACTTGCTTACAGGCCGCTATCAATTGGATTATGAGCACGATGAAATGGCAACGTGGCGTGAAGAGCAATGGTTGGAAGCCATTGCCCGCAAGCGTGGCACCATTTTAAGTGGCGGTCGCATCGACTACCAAAAAGCGGCAGAAATCGTATTAACCGATTTTCGCAGTGGCCAAATCGGCAACATCACCTTGGAATTGCCGAACGAGTGGACCAAATGGTTGGCGGCGGCGCGGGTGTTTGAAGCGCAATTGCGTGAAGAACGGGCGCAAAAACAATTGGACCGCAAGAAATGACTGTGTCTGCCGAATGCCTGATTGAAGCCTTGTTGCTGACGCAAAACCGCGCTATGTCGGAACGCGAATTGCGTCAACACACAGAACCGGCGTTGTCACAAGCGCAATTGGATGTGGTGATGGCGGTATTAGAACAGCGTTGGCGCGAGCGTGGTTTGGCCTTGAGCAAGACTGCCGAAGGTTGGCGTTTTCATGCTGTGGCCGAAGTGACCGAACGTTTGGAACATTTACAGGCCGATAAGCCACCGCGTTATTCACGTGCGGTGATGGAAACCTTGGCCATCATTGCCTACCAGCAACCGGTCACCCGTGGCGATATTGAAGCCATACGCGGCGTGACCGTGTCGACGCAAGTGATACAAACGCTGCAAGAGCGCGGTTGGATAGAAAGCATAGGCCACAGAGAAACGCTGGGCCGGCCTGTATTGTGGGCGACCACGCCACAGTTTTTGGCCGATTTACAATTGCAAGACTTGGGCGATTTACCACCTTTAACCGAATTGGGCAGTTTAATTCTGCCCGAAATCAGCAACCCTGCCGCAATCCCTGCCGCAGAAGAACCTCAAACCGAGTGTTAGGAGAACAATATGGGCAAACCTGCCTTAACCAAGCGCCAAATGCGCGACGGCATCAGCAAAACCAGCAAACGCAAACCCGCCAAACTCAGCCACAGCAAGAGTGCACGTTTGGAAAAAGAACGCGAACAGCAAGAGCGTTATGAACGCGCAGAGCGCAAAGACCGCGGCGAACAAGGCCGTGGCAAAGCCGCTGGCCAAAGTTCACAACGCAACGAACGTGTTACAGGCCGCCATGAACAAAGCCAAGAGCGCCCACAACGCGGTACAACCAATCCACAACGTGGTGCAGAAGGCGAAGCACGCACTGAGCGTCGCCAACCGAAAGTGCGCGCGACCCGTGCCAAAAAATTGGCAGTGCGCCAACCGAATCAAGAAATTCAAGAAAAAGTGCGCTTTTTCCGTGAAAAACGCGTCGACAGCAGCAATATCGAACCTGCGCGCATCCAAAAAGCCTTGGCCGCTTCTGGCGTGGGTTCACGCCGTGAAATGGAGCAGTGGATTTTGCAAGGCTCGGTGAAAATCAATGGCAAAGTGGCGCAATTGGGCGACAAAGTCGGCCCAAGCGACCACGTTGAAGTGCGCGGCAGCCACATCAAACTCAAATGGCCAGACCGTTTGCCACGCATCTTGTTGTATTACAAACAAGAGGGCGAAATCGTCAGCCGTGACGACCCACAAGGCCGTACCACCATTTTCGATCGCTTGCCACAAGCGGCTTCCAGCCGTTGGGTTGCCATCGGTCGTTTGGACGTCAACACCAGTGGTTTGCTGATTTTGACCACCTCAGGTGCGTTGGTAAACCGTTTTGCCCACCCTAGCTTTGAAGTGGAACGCGAATACGCGGTGCGCGTATTGGGCGAAGTGAGCACCGATCAAATGAAAGAATTGACCGAAGGCGTGGAATTGGAAGACGGTTTTGCCAAAGTCGAACGCATGTTCGAGCAAGGCGGCGAGGGCGTGAACAAATGGTATAACGTGGTGTTGAAAGAAGGCCGCAACCGCGAGGTGCGCCGTTTGTTTGAATACTTGGGCTTGACCGTCAGCCGTTTGGTGCGCGTGCGCTTTGGCCCGATTGGTTTGCCAGCACGTTTGAAACGCGGCAGCTTCTACGAGTTGAACGAGTTTGAAGTCGCCAACATCATGCGCTGGTCTGGCTTGGGCGTACCGGGTGACAAACAAGTGCGTGAAACTACCAAATAAGCAGTCATACACTGTGTTGCCATGATATAAAGCGGCCTGTAAACCATTTTTATGGCTTACAGGCCGCTTTCATAAGGCTTTTGCGATTCGGTTAACACACCAGCGCGCAGATGCCACAGCATGATGCCGTTTTGCACCACATCAGAAGACACACATGAGCCAACGTTTTGATATGGAAGCAGTTGCCCCTATGGGCCATAAGGCGATGATAGGGCTGAAGCTGTATTTGGCCAACATCAGTCTGAACCACACCCAAAAAGAATTGATTAAACTGCGCGCCTCGCAAATCAATGGCTGCGCATTTTGTTTGGACATGCACAGCAAAGACGCGCTCAAATACGGCGAAACCATGCAACGCATTGTGTTGCTCAATGCATGACGCGAGGCTGCAGCAATAAATCATTGGCTTAAAGCAATTTGTCGCTCACAGGTATTGAGTGCATTCATGGTAATCATGTTTAGATTGTTGATAAGCGGCCTGTAAACCCTGTTCATATTGTTTACAGGTCGCTTAGATTTACATTGGATGCATCAAATCACAGTGTGGATTTGCCTAAAGGTCAAATTAATCCGTGCCGCGTGTACTTGTGCGGCTTTCGGTATCGCGTGCAACCAATAGCGTTGTAAATCGCCTTGCATCAGGATTAATTGGCCTGATTCCAAGGCCATTTCACATTTTAACGCGTGGATTTTGTGTTTGAAGCAGAAGCGGCGCGTGGCGCCCAAGCTTAAAGAGGCGATGATGGGCGCTTTGCCCAAAGTGGTTTCGTCGTCGCTGTGCCAACCCACACCTTGGCTGCCGTTTTCATACAAATTGACCAAGCAAGAATTGAAGTGATGACTCGTGTGTTGTTCCACCAAGGCTTTTAAGGCCAGCATGGCCTCGCTCCACGGCAGTGGTTGTTTGAGTACACCGCTGTAAAAATACGGCGCATCGCCATACCAAGCGACTTTGCGCGCGGTGACGATGCGCTTGCCAAATATTTCGACTTCATCGTGTTGCCACGGAACCAGTCGGTTTAAGGTGTCAAACCACTGCGATGCGGCCTGTAAATCCAAGACGCAGCCAAAATCGTTGATCACCCCATCTTGCGGGATGAGGTTGTGTGCAGGTATGGGCTCAAACAAGCTCATTGCGCACCAACACGCCTACGGTTTCGTAGTGTTGGGTAGCGGGGAAGAGGTCGAACAAGTCCACTTTCATCAAGGTGTAGTGTTCCAAACAAGTGGCTATGTCGCGCACAAAACTGGTAGGCTCACAGGCGATGAAAATCACCGCTTTGGGTTTGAAGGTACTGACAAAGTCTTTGAGGTTTTTCAATCCAGAACGCGGCGGGTCTATGATCAGACACGTCGGTTGCTGCATGTCATCAGGAATGGCGGCCTGTAAACGCTGCAGCGCATCTTTGGCGTATAAGTTTTGCGACACAAAGGTTTGAGTGTCATTGTCTTGCGGTTGGTGTTCGCCATATTGGTCTACTACCACGGTCGGGCGACCCAAAGGTAGACTTAAGTTGCCATTGCCGCCGAACAAGTCGTAAATCACCGCATCGTCGTCCATGTATTGGTTGACCTGATGGCTGAGCCAAGTGGTCAAATAATGGTTCATGTGTGGAAACACCTGGGTAAAGCCGCCATTGGCATACGGTTCGTTCACACTCACTTGCACTTCTTCGTCGCGGCAATACAGTTCCAAATGGCCGCGTTTGGGCTCGTCTTGCAACAATTCTAGCCACGCATCGTCTTGGTACAAGGCCAGCATTTTGTCGCGCACCTGCTCTTGGATCAACAGACAGTTTTGTACCGGCAAAGGCTCGTAATTCACGTCCATTAAGCCCAAGACTTTTTTATCGGCATGGTAGTGCAATTGGATGCGGTTGCGGTAATGCCAGCGCTGAGGCGCGGCGTGGACGGTGATGTCAATATCGGGGAAATGGCGCAAATGGCGGCGCAAAGCCTTTTGTTTGTATGCCAATTCGGTTGGGTAATCGACGTGTTGGTAATCACAGCCGCCACATTGGGCATAATGCGGACACGGCGCTTCTTGGCGCTCTGGCGCGGCAGTGATGACCTCAGTCACATGGGCAAAATGGATGTTTTTTTTGTTGCGGTAGATGTCGGCTTCGACCACCTCGTTAGGCAGGGTTTTGGCGATGAAGGTGATGTGGCCGTCGGCTTTGGCCACACCTTGACCCATGGTGTCTAAATCGAGGATGTGAAAGTGCGTCATGATGGTTCTTGTACAAAAAAATTTGCCGATATTGTACGGCAAAACACTTCTATTGACGGTGTAGACACGGTGGAATTTTTGCTAAAGCAGGTAAAGTCAGGTGAGATGCGGCCTGTAAAACCCGTATGAGCGTGTTTTCATGTTTTGTGTGCCCATATCGTGGGTCATGTGGCTCATGTGGCTCATGTGGGTTTACAGGCCGCTTAGCTTATTTGTTCGTTACCTTTAAATACACCATGCCCACCAACAAGCCCCACAAGGTGGCGCTGATGCCCAAGAACGATGCGCCCGACAAGGTGATTAAGAAGGTCAATAAAGCGGACTCTTGTTGCTTGCCTTCTTTAAACGAGATTTGCAAACACATCAGCAAAGTGCCGAGCAAGGCCAAGCCGGCCAAAATTTGGCTGATGTTTTTGGGCAAAGCCAAGAACAAAGCCACCACCGTCGTGGCCCACACGCCGGCAATCAAATAAAATACGCCCGCCCACATCACCGCGCGGTAGCGCTGTTTGGGGTCGGCATCGACGCCATCGTTCATACAAATGGCGGCAGAAATGGCGGCCAAATTGACGCTAAAGCCACCAAACGGCGCAAACAACACATTGGTCACACCGGTGCCTATGAGCAACGGCTTGACCGGCGCTTCATAGCCGTGGCTGCGCATCATCGCCACACCCGGCAGGTTTTGCGACAACATTGTCAACACATACAAAGGCAGGCTGAGATTGATCATTGCCAACACATCAAAACGCGGCGTCACCCACTGCGGTTGCGCCAAATTCAAGGCCACACCGGCATGGCTGAAACTGCCGCCGAACACCGCACATGCAATGCCGACCAACAGCAAAATCAACATGGTATAGCGTGGCACAAAATATTTAGCGACCAAATAGCTGCCAAACATCAACAAAAACACCACGGGTGTGCTGCTCAAGGGTTGGAACGCCTTCAAGCAAAACGGCAATAAAATCGCGCCCAGCATGGCCGTGCCCAAGTATGGCGGGATGCGCTCCAGCAAGCGCGCCAACGGTGTAATCAAGCCGGTCAACACAATCAACACACCGGAAATCACAAACGCTCCGATGATGACTGGCATGTCGTATTGGCTCACTGCTGCCACCAACATGGCCGCACCTGGAGTCGACCAAGCGGTCAGTACCGGCCGCTTGTAAAACCATGAAAACAGCAAAGAGCTTAAGCCCATGGCCACGCCCAAAGCCCACAGCCAGCTTTCGATTTGCGCCGGTGTGGCGCCAGCGGCAGTTGCCGCTTGGATGATGATGACCACAGAGCTGGTATAGCCTACCAATACCGCGGTAAAGCCAGCCGAAATGTGGCTGATGTTAAAAACCTTGTTCAGCATAGTGCACTTTCAAAACCGATGTTAGAATGTCTGTGTGCGTTATTGCGCACAGCCGCCATCATAATACCGTGCGCTATAGCGCACAAGAGGAAGAGTGTGCAAGAAGACAGTTTTAAAACCCACATCGCCAAACACATCAAGGCTTTGCGCCAACACAAAGGCTTGAGTTTGGACGCTACCGCCAAGGCCACCGGTGTGTCCAAAGCGATGTTAGGGCAAATTGAACGCGAAGAATCCAGTCCCACCATCGCCACCTTGTGGAAAATCGCCAGTGGTTTGGATACCTCGTTTTCGGCATTTTTTGCCGCTGAAGCCAAGTTGCACGAGCATGAATGGGCATTTCCCGACGATGCGCAGATGAAGGTGCGCACCTTGTTTGAGTTTCAGGCCGATACTGGCATGGAAATGTTTGAAATCACCTTGCTCGGCGCACACAGCCAACAATCATCGCCACACAGCGTTGGCGTCATCGAGCACGTACATGTGTTGCAAGGGCAGATGCAGGTGTTGTTTGATGATCAGTGGCATGACTTAAACGAGGGCGAGAGCCTGCGCTTTTACGCCGACCAACCGCATGTGTACGCAGCGAAGTCGAGCACCGTGGTGTTTCAAAACATTATTTGTTATCCGAAATAAAACCAACATTAGCTGCGGCATCTGAGTTGGTCAATTCATCGTAAAATTATTTGAATAACAACGGGTATTTGAATCTCTGAAATGCACACAATCACTTGAAGAGAGCGAGTATTCGCATTTGGCCCAAAAACAGTTTGCAAGGTATAGGTCAGTTTAGGCTGGTAATCCCTCTTAAAAGGGATTACCAGCTGCTGCTTTACTGCCTGAGGCATTTGGGATGTGGTCCGTAACATTGGCCATTGCTTAAATCATAAATCGTTGAATGCCCTAGATTACCCGATGGTTTTTGAATCCCTTTAGGCAGTAAAAATTCTACTGAGTGGGCACCATACAAACCTGCTGGGATGGTCATGGGCTTTAAAATAACGTAGGCGCTGTCTCCACCTCTGAGTAAATAAGAGCCATTTTGTGGCCTTTCTTCACCAACAATCGGTGGCCTGTGTACATTGTGGGCTTGATCGTATGCCTTCTGCCATTGCTTAAGATCAGCAGGCAGTGCGGGTCTTAACAAGCCTTTTTGAACAGCTTGTTCAATGCCTTTCCTTCCTGCTAAAGGCATATTCTTATCAATAATTTGTTCTAAAGTGGTATCCGATGACATGGTCAATGGGGTCTGAGCGGTAATGTTTCCAATCAACGCTTGTCCATTTTTGGCTAAAACCAAAGATTTAATATCTTGTTTTAAAATGCTTTTTGATAACTGATTTACTGCTCCAGCATTTTCACTGGAAACATAGTTGGCACCACATTCATTTTTTTGAGATGTCGTTGTCAATACAGGTACCGATTTGGGTAGACCCAGTATTTTCTGATCGTGATAACCCGTTAATACTACGCCTACAATCACGGTATTGGGCTCCCATTTGATGCGCCAAATAGAGGGTTCATAAGCACCTAGAATCAAGACCACCGGTTTATTGTGCATCACAGAAACATCCATCCAATGCGCCTGATGACCACTGCTGTCAATTTGGTATTCACTGGATTGACCTGAGTAAGCCCCTGCTGCAAATACATCAAATTGTTTTTGCTTTAATTTTTCTTGGAATTTAGTACATTCATTAGTAATGGGTGGGATAAAGTTATTGCCAGTAGAGGTATCCAATGGTTTTGCTAAATCAGGCTGACTGGATTGCTGTTTAAGTTGGTTAAGTTCAGCTTCAAAGATGTTCTTTAAAATCTTTTCTTTTGTCATGGGTTGAATTTGACGCAGACAGTTTTTAGGACGGATTTCATCAGACAAATTTGAAACACACTTCCAAGTCAACGTTTGATTCTCATAACTGGGGAAGTATTCCATTTTGTAGCCTTTTAATGAGCTGGGCAAACCATTCCCATTCAAATACACACTGAGCACCAATGAAGAAAAATCATATTGCACGCCTTCTGCAGCTGGTAAATTTAAAACCAAATCTTTTTGAATCGATTCTTGTTCTTGCATCAGACTGAATATTTGTCGCCTCAGTGAACCTGGCTTCACCTCGCTTGAAGGTAAGTAGGCTTGTTCAATGCTGGTTGAAAAAACCGTTTTTTGTTCTTCGATTGATTCTAAAATGGTTTTGGCGCGATATTGGTCATAAAGATATTGTGCCCCCCATATTGAACCACCTAGCAAAGTGGCCACAGAAAAACCAATAAAAAAACCTTTTTTGAAAACAGTATTAGATTGTTGTTTATTTTCGTTTAAATGAGCATTGGTTTGATGGTGAACCAGTTCAGGGTGTTCAGAAAATAATTTCAAGTCATACCGTTGTCTGTTTTCTGCATTAAGCAAATAGGCTTTACATTTATTGATCGCTTCAGGTGACAATGTTTTATACAGCTCTTGTCTGGCGATGGCTCTTTGAATTTCTTGAGTACTGGCATTGGTTTCAATACCAAGTAGTTGATACAAATTGATTATGAATTCTCCCCTAAAATTATTTCATGTAAATCAATCATGCATGGTTATCAATGAACAGCTGGTTAACTCAATTGATGCATTGACAATGTTTTCATTGAACACCCATAGCCTGTTTGCGGCATAAGCTCAAACACAGGTCGAATCGTTAATGCGACAGCAATAAACCGCTAAAAAATACTTGAACAGCAATACAGCCGATTTGATATAATCGCCGCAAAGATTCAAACAGACTTGGTTATACCAAGTCTTTACTATTTTCACTATTCCCAATGCAAAATAATGTGTACATAACCGTGTACATAATCTCAAAAAAGCGTATTTATGTTAAACATGATTCAAGAACAGGCAAAGCGCAGAAGAACGTTTGCCATCATCTCGCACCCTGACGCCGGTAAAACCACTTTGACCGAAAAATTATTGCTGTTTTCAGGTGCGATTCAATCTGCCGGTACGGTAAAAGGCAAAAAATCCGGCAAATTTGCCACTTCGGACTGGATGGACATCGAGAAACAACGTGGTATCTCGGTTGCGTCTTCGGTGATGCAGTTTGATTACCGCGACCACACCGTCAACTTGCTCGACACCCCCGGACACCAAGACTTCTCGGAAGACACGTACCGTGTATTGACTGCGGTAGACAGCGCGCTGATGGTCATCGATGCGGCCAAAGGTGTGGAAGCACAAACGATTAAATTGTTGAACGTGTGTCGCATGCGCAATACACCGATTGTGACCTTCATGAACAAATACGACCGTGAAGTGCGCGACTCGTTGGAATTGCTCGACGAAGTGGAAAGCGTGTTGCAAATCCGCTGTGCGCCTGTGACTTGGCCTATTGGCATGGGTAAAAACTTCAAAGGGGTGTACCACATCCTCAACGATGAAATTTACCTGTTTGAAGCCGGTGCGGAAAAATTATCGCACGAATTTGAAGTCATCAAAGGCATAGACAACCCGCGTTTGGACGAATTGTTTCCATTGGAAATGGACAATTTGCGTGCTGAAATCGAATTGGTACAGGCCGCTTCCAATGAATTTAACTTGGAAGAATTCTTGGCCGGTGAATTAACGCCAGTATTCTTTGGTTCGGCGATTAACAACTTCGGTGTGCGCGAAATCTTGGATGCCTTGGTCAACTGGGCACCTGCGCCGCAAGGCCGCGCTGCGCTTGAGCGCGTGGTAGAGCCGGGCGAAGAAAAATTCTCTGGTTTTGTGTTCAAAATCCAAGCGAACATGGACCCGAAACACCGCGACCGCATCGCTTTCTTGCGCGTGTGCTCAGGCGAATTCTCACGCGGCATGAAAATCAAGCATTTGCGCATCAACCGCGAAATCGCCGCTTCCAGCGTGGTGACCTTCATGTCGCACGAGCGCGAATTGGTGGAAGAAGCGTTTGCCGGCGACATCATCGGCATCCCCAACCATGGCAATATTCAAATCGGCGACAGCTTTTCTGAAGGCGAAGTGCTGACTTACACCGGCATTCCATTCTTTGCCCCTGAATTGTTCCGTGGCGTGCGCATTAAAAACCCATTGAAAATGAAGCAATTGCAAAAAGGCTTGCAACAATTGGGTGAAGAAGGCGCGGTGCAAGTGTTCAAACCACACAATGGCGGCGATTTGATTTTGGGCGCGGTCGGGGTATTGCAGTTTGAAGTGGTGGCTTCGCGTTTGGCGGCCGAATACGGCGTGGATGCGATTTTTGATTCGGCCAGCATTTGGTCGGCACGTTGGGTGTCTTGCCCAGACAAGAAAAAATTGGCCGAATTTGAAAAAGCCAATGGCATGAATCTGTCGATAGATGCCGGTGGCAATTTGGCCTATTTGGCACCGAACCGCGTCAATTTGAACCTCACGCAAGAGCGTTGGCCTGACATCGTGTTCAATGAAACACGTGAATTGAACAATGCACTGAACGATTAATAATCACATCGAGTGTTGAATCCAAGCGGCCTGTAAGCATTTACAGGCCGCTTTTTTAATCGACAAACGCTGTTTTTGAATAGCAATACCAATACCATGCTAATCAATGCTATTTGCTATTTAATAACACGTTTTCAGCTTATTTTTGTCAATAATCCATTCATAAGGCAATGAGTGAGATGTCAGATTTGTGCGCAAATCCTGTCGTTTTCTGAATTTTTGGCTGTGGGCAACTGCCGTATGTTGCAGCTGCACATAAACCAAACACAGAAAAGGAGAACAGATGACAAACACAAGCACACATTGGGGGCGGGTCGCCACTTATGCTGGCGCATTCATTGCATTTTTAATCGGCTCGGGCTTTGCCACTGGCCAAGAGGTGGTGCAGTATTTCAGCGCTTATGGCTGGCAAGGCTTGCTTGGCATCGGCGTGGTGATGTTGCTCTTCGTGTACGTGGGGCGAGAATTTGTGCTCATTGGCAAGGCACAAAACGTGCACAACAGTGGCCAGATGTACACTTATTTATGCGGCAAGGTGTTGGGGCGGTTTTTTGATTATTTTGCCATTGTCTTTATCTACATGTCGTTTATCGTGATGATAGGCGGTACGGGCGCCACCGTGGCGCAGCAATATGGCATGGCGCCGTGGACAGGCGCAGTGTGCATGGGCATTGTGGTTGCGGGCACTGTCATCTGTGGCTTGGACAAAATCGTCAATGTGTTGGGCAAAGTTGGCCCCGCCATTGTGGTATTGACCATTTTATTGGGTCTGTGGGGCATCTTGAAACACCCGCAAGGCTTGAGCGATGTGAACGCCACTTTGGCACCACTAAACCTGATGAAAGCTTCCAGCAATTGGTTGTTTGCCGCCTTGTCGTATGTGGGTTTTTGCATGTTGTGGTTGGCTGGCTTCATGGGTTTGATGGGCAGCAGCGCCAACAATTTGCGCGAAGTAACATTCGGTGCGGTATTGGGCGCCATCGGTTTCAGCGTGGCCTTGTTCATCATTGCCTTGGGGCTGTTGGCGAACATGGAATTCATCGCCGGCTCTATGGTGCCGACTTTGAAACTGGCCGCCAGCATCCATCCGCTGTTTGCGACGGTGTTTTCCATCATTGTGTTGGCTGGCATTTACACCACCGCCGTGCCTTTGTTGTGGCAAGCGTCCGCCCGTTTTACCGATGGCAAATCGGCGGCGTTTAAGCTATTGACCGTGGTTTTGACCGTCATCGGCGTGGTTGTGGGTTTGAACGTGCCATTTGACAAGCTGGTGAACGCGATTTACGTCATCAATGGCTATGTCGGTTTTGTATTATTGCTGTTTATGGTGGTGCACACCATCAAGCGCAAACGTGTGGCTCAGAGCGCCAGCAAAGGCTATGCGACGACCAACCGCTAACCTACACAAAAAAAAGCCCCAGCCTAGGCTGGGGTTTTCTTATCTGGCAAAAGCAAAATGGCGCTTAGCGCAAAATCACTGTGCGCTCGCCATTGATGAACACGCGGCGTTCGAGCACGTTTTTCAAGGCCCGTTCCAACACCACGCTTTCACTGTGCCGGCCTGTACGCAATAAATCTTCCGGTGAATACGCATGGTCTACGCGTTCTACCTCTTGCTCAATGATCGGGCCTTCATCCAAGTCGGGCGTGACAAAGTGGGCAGTCGCGCCTATCAGTTTCACGCCGCGCTCATACGCTTGCTCATACGGCTTGGCACCGCGAAAACCGGGTAAGAACGAGTGATGAATGTTAATCGCTTGCTTGTGCAACACTTGGCAAGTGGCGTTGCTCAACACCTGCATATAGCGCGCCAACACCACAAATTCGGCATCGAGTTGGGTTTTCAAATCAATGATTTGCTGCTCTTGGCGCGCGCGGGTGTCGGCATTGACTGGCAAATGGTAATACGGAATCTGGTGCAAATCGGCAATCGGCTTTAAATCCAAATGGTTGGAAGCGATGCCGACGATGTCCATGTTCAAAGCACCCAATTTACAGGCCGCTATCAAGGTGTTCAAACAATGGTCGGTTTTGGAAACCATGATCAATACCTTCACTGCCTCATTGGCATCCCAAATATGGCCTTCGCCGCCTTGCGCCGCGACAAATTCATGGTATTCGTTTTGTAAGGCAGACAAATCAAAAGCGGGATTTTCGATGTAAAACACGCTGCGCAAATAGAAATACTGGCAACGGTTGTCGTCAAACACCGAGAATTGCTCGATGTACGCCCCATGTTGTTCGAGGATTTGGGTTAAACGGCCAACTTGGCCACGTTGACTGGGGGCGGCGAAATTCAAAACATAGCGTTGTGGGCTCATGGTGGTCTTTCGGGTCGGTTGATCAGATGCAAACGCATTCAGGCGCTGCCGTGCCATCATGGCAAAATCCGGCCAAAGGCAATCATCCAATTGCGACATCTAAGGCGTTTTTTGCGACAAACAATGTCGTGTCGCTTTTTGACCAGATTCTGTCTTGACATGACGGTTTTAAGCCCAAAAAAAGCCAATAATGGCGAACATAACAGCGTGCTGAGAAACGGGAGAAACACAGTGAGCAACGGCATATTCGATAAAAGCAGTGAGTATTCTTGGAAGTCATTGATCAAAAATGGCTTGAAGCAAAACCAACAATGGCCACAAGCGCGGCGCATGGCGACTTTGCAATCGCAATACGATGTCATCATTGTTGGCGGTGGCGGACATGGCTTGGCAACCGCGTATTATCTGGCCAAAAACCACAATGTCGGCAAAATTGCCGTATTGGAAAAAGGCTATTTGGGCGGCGGCAATACCGCGCGCAACACCACTTTGGTGCGCTCCAACTACTTGTGGGAAGACGCGGCCAATTTGTATGAACACTCGATGAAATTGTGGGAAGGCTTGTCAGAAGACTTGAATTTCAACACTTTTTTCAGCCAACGTGGCGTGTTCAACTTGGGTCACAATTTACAAGACATGCGCGACATCGAGCGTCGCGTCAATGCCAATAATTTGCTTGGAATCGACGCGCATGTTTTGACGGCGCAAGAAGTGCAAGACAAGATTCCTTTGCTCGATTGTTCGCGTCGCTCACGCTATCCAGTATTGGGTGCGAGCTGGCAACCGCGCGGTGGCATCGCCCACCACGATGCAGTCGCCCGCGGTTTTGCCCGCGCCGCCAGCCATTTGGGTGTGGACTTGATTGAAGGCTGCGAAGTCATCGGCATGGACATTTCTGAAGGCCGCATCCAAGGCTTGCAAACCACACAAGGCTTTGTGCGCGCCAACCAAGTAGGCGTGGTCGCTGCGGGTCACACCTCGGTATTGGCCGGCATGGCCGGTTTGCGTTTTCCGATAGAAAGCCATCCATTGCAGGCTTTTGTGTCTGAATCGATGCAAAAAGTGTTTGATACCGTGGTGATGTCGAATGCGGTACACGGCTATATGAGCCAATCCGATAAAGGTGAATTTGTCATTGGTGCAGGCATTGATGGCTATTTGGGCTATGGCCAACGCGGTAGCCCACATGTCATCGAACACACCGCTGCCGCCATCATTGAATTGTTCCCAACCTTGTCGCGGGTGCGTATGAACCGCCAATGGGGCGGCATCGTCGACACCACCCCAGATGCCTGTCCTATCATCAGCAAAACACCGGTCAAAGGTTTGTATTTCAATTGCGGTTGGGGCACCGGCGGCTTTAAGGCCACACCCGGTTCGGGCCATGTGTTTGCCCACACCATCGCCAACGACAATCCACATCCGTTAAACCGTGGCTTTACCTTAGACCGCTTTTATTCAGGCCGCTTGATTGATGAGCACGGTGCTGCCGGCGTGGCCCACTAGGAGAACAATATGTTATACATCCATTGTCCGTTTTGCGCGGAAAAGCGCGATGAGCAAGAGTTTCATTATGCTGGTGAAGCCTTTATTGCCCGGCCTGTAAACCCAGAAGAGTGCAGCGATGAGGAGTGGGGCGATTATGTGTTTATGCGCAGCAACCACAAAGGCTGGATTTGGGAGCAGTGGGAACATGTGTCTGGCTGTCGCAAAGTGTTTGTGGTCAAGCGCCACAACGTCAGCAATGACATAGCAGCCACGTATACCTTGGCAGAGGGCAAACAGCATTTCTTAGAACAATACGCAGCAGAGGAGTCGGCATGAGCGCGAAACGGATTTTAAAACCCTCGGTACAAGTCGATGGTCAGCAGTCGCTGACGTTTGAATTCGATGGCAAGACTTACAGCGGTTTACAAGGCGATACCTTGGCTTCGGCCTTGCTTGCCAATGGCGTCAAAGCCTTGGCACGCAGCTACAAATACGGTCGCTTGCGCGGCATCATGAGCGCGGGCGCGGAAGAGCCGAATGCCTTGGTGCAAATGGAAAGCGGCGCCTATTGCACCCCCAATATCAAGGCCACGCAAGCGGAATTGTACGCGGGCTTGAACGCCAACCGCACCTCAGGTTGGCCGAGCTTGCAGTTTGACGTTAAAGGCGTCATTGGCAGCGTCGGCAAAGACTTGATGGCACCGGGTTTTTACAGCAAAACGTTTAAATGGCCGGCGAAAATGTGGCCGAAATACGAAAATGTCATTCGCCAATTCGCCGGTTTCGGCAGCACGCCCACGCAAGCCGATGCCGAGTGGTACGACCATTTGCACCATCATGTGGATGTGTTAGTGGTTGGTGGCGGTTTGGCAGGTTTACAGGCCGCATTGAACTGCGCCAACAATGGTTTACAAGTGTTGTTGGTGGATGAGCAAGCGCAATTGGGCGGTTGGTTATTGTCCGATGCTGCGAGCCAATTCAATGGCAAAAGCGGCGCTGAATATGCGGCCGAATTGGCGCAGCAATTGGCTGAGCATGCCAAAGTAACGGTGTTGACCCGCACCACCGCGTTTGCCTTGCACGACCACAATTTGGTGCAGGCGGTGGAATTGTTGCAAGACCACATTCCGATACGCGAACGCAATGCGCAACAAGCACGCCAACGCTTGCACCGCATTCGCGCCGACAAAGTCATCTTGGCCGCGGGTGCCATCGAACGCCCATTGGTGTTTGGCAATAACGACTTGCCAGGAGTGTTTACTGTGTCGGCCGCGCAAACGTATTTGAACCGCTACGGCGTGTTATTGGGCGAAAAAATCGCCATTTGCGGCAATAACGACGAAATTTACTTGGCTGCGCGGGACTTGGCCTTGGCTGGCGCCGAAGTGGTGGTGGCCGATGTGCGCAAGCACAGCAAAGTACCGAGCTTTTTGCCGCGCCAAGTGAAGGTGTTGTTGCACAGTGGCATTGCCCAAGTGATGGGCAAGGGCGAAGTCAGCGCGGTCGAATTCATAGATTTGGCAAACAAAGCCAAACACACATGGCAATGCGAAACGGTGTTGTCCAGCGGCGGCTTGTCGCCGACGGTACACCTGTATTGCCACGACACCAGCCGTCCGATTTGGGACGCGGCCGCGATGGCTTTCATCGTGCCCAAGACATATGCGGCCTGTAAAGCGACGGTGTGCAATGTCGGCGCCGTCACCGGCAGCAAAACTTGGCAACAGGCAATTGAGCAAACGCAAGCGGTATTGATAGACTTTTTGGGCAGCAAAGGTTTACAGGCCGCATTGGCCATGCCACAAGTGCGCGAAGAAAGCCAACAAGCGATGGAATTGGCGGTGCGCATTCCTGATGGTTTGCCGGCGGGCAAAGGCGCGAAAGCGTTTGTCGATTACCAAAACGACGTGACCGCGGAAGACATCAAAATCACCATCCAAGAAAACTACCGCCACGTGGAACATGTGAAGCGCTATACCGCGTTTGGTTTCGGTACCGACCAAGGCAAGCTCTCGAGCGTGAACAGCTTTATCTTAACCGCCGAAGCGATGGGCGCGCCGATAGAACAAGTGTCGACCACCACTTACAGGCCGGCTTACACGCCGGTGAGCCTTGGCGTATTGGCAGGTTTGGATGCCGACAACACGTTTGACCCTGAACGCGTGACCGGCATGCATCAGTGTCACCAAAGCCGTGGTGCGGCGTTTGAGCCAGTGGGTCAATGGTTGCGGCCGTGGTATTTCGCCAAAAATGGCGAAGACATGCACGCGGCGGTCAACCGCGAATGTTTGGCCGCACGCAATGGCGTCGGTGTGATGGACGCGTCGACCTTGGGAAAAATTCAAATCGATGGCCCGGATGCACGCGAATTTTTGAACCGCATTTACAGCAATGCGTGGAGCAAATTGGAACCGGGCAAATGCCGCTATGGCTTGATGCTGAACGAAAACGGCATGGTGATGGACGACGGCGTGACTGCTTGCATCAATGACGAGCAGTTCTACATGACCACCACTACTGGCGGCGCGGCCAATGTGCTGAGCTGGTTGGAGCGTTGGCACCAAACCGAGTGGCCAGAATTGAAGGTGTGGATGACCTCGGTCACCGACCATTGGGGCACCATCGCCGTGGTCGGCCCGAAAGCCCGTCAGGTCTTGCAAAAACTGTGCGACGACATCGATTTTTCTGCCGAAGCCTTCCCATTCATGGATTGGAAAGCCGGTACGGTAGCCGGTTTGCCTGCGCGTGTGTTCCGCGTGTCGTTCTCAGGTGAATTGGCGTATGAAATCAATGTGGAATCGGGTTATGGCCATTATGTGTGGGAACAGGTGATGGCAGCAGGGGCAGAGTTTGACATCACCCCGTATGGCACCGAAACCATGCACGTGTTGCGTGCGGAAAAAGGCTTTATCATCGTCGGCCAAGACACCGACGGCTCGAACACGCCAATAGACTTGGGCATGGCTTGGGCCGTGGGCATGAAAAAACCGTATTCCTTCTTGGGCAAACGCTCGCTCTCACGCAGCGACACCGCTCGCGACGACCGCAAACACTTGGTCGGTTTGTTGCCAGTAGACCCACATGCGGTCATCCCTGAAGGCGCGCAAATCATCGCCAATGGTCAAGTGCAAGTGCCCAAAGCCGGCGGCTACGATGCGCCCGTGCCTTTGCTCGGCCACATCACTTCCAGCTATTACAGCGCTTTCTTGGGTCGCTCGATAGCGATGGCCGTGGTCGAAAACGGTCGCAACCGCATCGGTGAAACCTTGTACGCCTATGCCCGTGGCAACATCATTGCATTTAAAGTGGCCGACAGCTCTGTCTTTGTCGATGCCAAAGGAGAACGTCAACATGCTTAATACCCAGAGTCCAGCTTACTGGCACACCCCTTTGCATTTCCAATGGGCGAACATTCCTGAACAAAGCAACCACACTGCCTTGCAATTGAGCAGCGGCGGTGCGGTCGGCATCATCAATGTGCGCGGTTTGCTTTCAGATGCTGCGTTTGTGGCGGCGATAGACAGCGTGTTGGGCGTGGCCTTGCCGAATGCGCCCAAGCAAAGCGTGTACGCCGCCGAAGCCGCCATTTTCTGGTTGTCACCGGATGAATGGATGTTGGTGTGCTCACATGCGCGTAAAAACGAGCTGTTGCAGCGTTTACAGGCCGCTTGTCTAGGCGTGTTTGCGCAAATCGTAGACAACAGTGGTGGTTTGATGCTGCTACAGATACAAGGCACAGCGGCAAGCACGTTCTTGCGCCATCTGAGCCCCTACAATATAGGCAGCTTACAGGCCGGCCAAGTGGTGTCGACGGTATTGAAGAAAACCACAGTGGTTTTGCACAAACTCGCCGATGACGATTATGTGTTGTTGTTCCGGCGCAGTTTTGCCGATTATCTGTGGCGCATTTTCGATAAAACCAGCAAGCCATATGGCTATGGTTTGAGCAAACACTGGCAGTTTGCGCAGCCAGATTGGCAACGCTACAGCGCTTAATATCCGATTAACCTTCTCTTTATCCTTGCAGTCTCTTCTTTGCCTCTCAACCCATGGACTTTGAGAGGCATTTTTTTCACGGCGATGTCGTTTTTTGATATGAATGCGTCGATAATAGACGGTAATGAAACGCCAATGTCGGTCATTTTACGCCTAATAAAAATACTAAAATAATGAAAATACATAAAAATACTGAGAAATAGAGGACGTATGAGCAAATTGCATCCACAACGACACAAACCCCAAAAAATCGGCTTTATTTTATTGCGTGGTTTTACCATGATTACCTTTGCCAGCGCCGTCGATGTGCTGCGCATGAGCAATTACCTCAGCCAAAAAGAGCTGTATTCTTGGCACATCTACCAAGAAAACGACGACATTTGCGCCAGCAATGGCCTGCGTTTGGAACACACTTGCGATGCCGCTGGTTTGTTTGAGTGCGACATGGTGTTTGTCTGCGGTGGCATAGACGTGCAATCGGCGACCACGCCAAGCATCAAAACCTTGCTGCAACAGCTAGACCAGCAAAACATCATCTTGGGCGGCATGTGCAATGGTTCAGTGGCTTTGGCGGTGAGCAAATTGCTCGATGGTTACCGCAGCGCTGTGCATTGGGAGAGTTTGCCCGCAGCGAAAGAGGCGTTTACGCAGGTGAAGTTTGGCGAGCAATTGTATGCGCTAGACCGCAATCGCTATACCTGCTCGGGCGGCACGACGTCTATGGACATGATGTTGCACCTGATTCGTTTGCAACACGGCAAGGCTTTGGCCACGGCGGTGTCGCAACAATTTGTGATGGAGCGCATTCGCGACGATTCCACCACCCAATACAAGCCACACACCGAACACATCGGCCCCGGTTACGATTATGTGCACACCGCCATCGAATTGATGCAGGCCAATTTGGATGAGGTATTGGCGATGCAAGAAATCGCCGATTTGATTCCGCTGTCGCTGCGGCAAATGGAGCGCTTGTTTAAGCGCTACTGTCAGATGTCGCCGGCGCAATACTATTTGCGTTTGCGTTTGCAGCGGGCGAAAGAATTGTTGGCGCAAACCAGCATGAGCATCATGCAGGTGACGGTGGCTTGCGGTTTTTCCACCTCGTCGCATTTTTCCAAGGCTTACCGCAGCTATTACGGCTATTCGCCACGCGAACAGCGCAAACCATCTGACCCGGCGTTTCAATTCAAAATCGCCGGCTCCGGAGGCGTCTTCAATGCTTTAAGCCGATAATCCACCATTTATAGGCCGCTTTGTTTGCAAATACCATCAATTGATGCAAACAAAGCGCCTGCACATTCACAGCCTAGGCAAATTGGACTATCATAAGCCCATTTTTCGCTGACGGGTTCGCACCACATGCAACACATCCACATCATCGGCATCGCCGGTACTTTCATGGGCGGGATTGCCGCCATCGCCAAAGAAGCAGGTTACAAAGTCACTGGCTGTGATGCCAAAATCTACCCACCGATGAGCACCCAATTGGAAGCATTGGGCATAGACGTGATTGAGGGGTTTGAGCCTGAACAATTGGACCAATTTCCAGCCGATGTGTATGTGATAGGCAATGTGGCCAAACGCGGCATGCCCGTTATCGAAGCCATCTTAAACCGCGGCTTGCCGTACATTTCTGGCCCGCAGTGGTTGGCCGAGAATGTGTTGCACAAACTGTGGGTGTTGGCTGTGGCCGGTACGCATGGCAAAACCACCACCTCTTCGATGTTGGCGTGGATATTGGAAGACGCGGGCTTGGCACCGGGCTTTTTAATTGGCGGCGTGCCTGAGAATTTTTCGGTATCGGCGCGTTTGCCACAGATTTCCCAACAAGACGGCTTCAAAACCCCACAAGGCATACAGCAAGCCAGTTTCAGCGAGCGCAGCCCATTTTTTGTGATAGAAGCCGACGAATACGACACTGCTTTCTTTGATAAACGTTCCAAATTCGTGCATTACCGCCCACGCACAGCGGTATTGAACAATTTGGAATACGACCATGCCGACATTTTCCCTGATTTGGCGGCGATTGAGCGCCAATTCCACCATTTGGTGCGCACCGTGCCGGGTGAGGGCTTGGTGGTGAGCAATGCCACTCAGCCCGCCTTAGACAGCGTGTTGGAACAAGGCGTGTGGACGCCGGTAGAAGTGTTTGGCGCGGCGCCAGGTTGGCAAGTGGCCAATGTCACTGCCGAAGGCGTGTTTGATGTGGTGTTGGCAGGCGAAACCGTCGGCCATGTGGATTGGGCCTTGATGGGCGAACACAACCGCATGAATGCCTTGGCCGCCATCGCTGCGGCGCGCCATGTCGGTGTATCAATTGAAGCGGCGTGTTCAGCCTTGTCGCGCTTTGCCAATGTCAAACGCCGCATGGAAGTCAAAGGCGTGGCCGCCGGTGTGACCGTGTACGACGACTTTGCCCACCACCCAACCGCAATTACCACCACTGTGGCCGGTTTGCGCGGCAAAGTGGGCACAGCGCGCATTTTGGCGGTGTTGGAGCCGCGTTCCAATACCATGAAATTGGGCACGATGAAAGCCGCCTTGCCTGAGAGTTTGCAAGATGCGGATGCGGTGTTTTGCTACAGCGGCGGCGTCAATTGGGACGTGGCCGAGGCGATGCAACCATTGGGCGCTAAGGTTCAAGTGGAAAGCGATTTGGCAGTATTGGTGCAAGACATCGTTGCTGCCGCACAAGCGGGCGACCATATTTTGGTGATGAGCAATGGCGGTTTTGGTGGCATACACCAATTGTTGCTCGATGCCTTGAATCAGCAAGCCCATTAATTCAGAAAGCGAGGGTTTATGCCGCATTTGATTTTGTCTGTGAGCCAAGACTTGGCTGAACACAAACATGGCTTATTACAGGCCGCTCATCAAGCGATGTTGGACAGCGTGTTGACCACCAACCAAGACATCAAATCGCGCGCGCTGGTGTGTGAAGATGTGATTGTGGGCGAACACAGTGCCGAGGCGTTTGTGCACGTGGATGTGCGTTTGCTGCGCAAGCCTGAGCGCACCAATGAAGCGCAAAAAATCTTGGCCGATGCTATTACCGCAGCGCTGAACAGCGCCTTGCCCAAGCAAAATATGCCTGTGCAACTGTCTTGCGACATGGTGTTGATGAATGCGGAAACGTACAGCAAAATCCGTTTAGAAGCCTAAACACTGTTGATTGCAGATTAATAAGCGGCCTGTAAACTGTGTTACAGGCCGCTTTTAATATTAAAGTCATGCTCATAGTGACTTTATTCAATCGCTTGGAGGCATCGTTACCGAACTAAGCTGAACGCAAACCATGTTTTAAAACCTAAGCTGCACCTTCCAAACATATACAAGCGGCCTGTAAACGATTTACAGGCCGCTTATTATGTATCAGTGGCTTATATTTAAGCCTGTGCCAACCAATGGTATAAGGCCACCAGTGTTTTGCCATCGTGGATATGATTGTTGGCCAAAGCTGCTTGCACTTGCTCGCGGCTCATGGTCACCAATTCGACAAATTCGTCTTCATCGGCAGCGACGGTGCTGTTTTTGACGATGCCATCGGCGACATACAAATACATTTTCTCATCGCAAAAGCCGGCGGCGGTGTAGAAGGTGTGGATTAAGCGCATGGATTGGGCGGTGTAGGGCGTTTCTTCGGCCAATTCGCGGTAAGCACAGTGCACAGGGTCTTCGCCGACGATGTCCAATTTGCCGGCGGGAATTTCCAATAATTCGGTGCCGCAAGCATAGCGGTATTGGCGCACCAAAATCACCTCATTGGCTTCGGTCACTGCCAACACGGCCACGGCACCAGGATGGCGCACCACTTCACGGGTCGCGGTTTTGCCATTGGGTAAGGTCACGCTGTCGACGCTGACTTTGATGATGTGACCATCAAAAATGGCCTGACTGCTTAACGGACTTTCAATAAGTGACATAAGGGTATCCAATAGGAAAAAGCACAACAGGAAAGTAAACATTGTAATTCATTATGGCCGCCAAACCCATATGACACACCAGACTGAAGGGCTTAATCCGGCGCTTTGGGCATTAACCAACCATAATAATGCTGCAACATCAGGAGCCAAATCAGCACATTGACGATTATCGCTTTGCCAATTTGATAGCCCATGTCGGGGCTGTGCAGCGCATAGGCGATGATTGCCATAAATGTCACGCCAAAGGCGTACAACACCATCAAACCTTTGACAAATGGCAGCATCATCAAGAAATACACGATGTAACAGCCGCCGCGGTAAATACTTTTTAACCATGACATGTGCGACTCCTTGGTAAATGGGCTGAACAGACACCCATAAACTGCAGCCAGCATGACGCATGCCTATTGGTAGCCGCGTACGACTTCCGACAAATGGCCTGCTGCGATTAAGGCCTCATCCCACTCGGGTAAGGTCGCATGTTGGCTGATTAAGAAGTCCAATAGGCTTCTGATTTTGTTGATGTTTTTGGAGTTGGCCGGAAAAACCGCGCGCAAGCCATAATGGGACAAGGGAAAATCGTTCAAAATCGTCACCAATTGCTGTTGCAGTATCGCTTCATGCACGACGATGGTCGGCAAACACACCACACCACCGTGGCTGAGGGCGAAATCACGCAATAAATGGATGGAAGATGACAAGACTTTGACATTGAGGTTCACATCTTGAAACACGCCATCGATCAAGAATTGCAGCTTATTGCGACTGGGATAACCAGAATAAAACCCCAAAGTGTATTGGTTTAATTGGCTGGGATGGGTAATGCGGCCGTGTTGTTGCAAATACTCAGGTGTAGCGCAGACGACGCGGTTGATGTGAAACAGCTTGCGTTCTATCAGTGATTCACCTGTCGGCGGAAACATTTGAAACACCACATCGAAACCGGCCGAAATTGGGTCGATGATTTTGTCGTTGACGACGATGTCCATGTCGATGTCGGGATAGGTCGCGAGAAACGAGGTCAGGTGTTTGCCGAAATAATCAATCGCAAACCCCGGCGCCATGTGGATGCGCAAACGTCCTTGCAAGGTATTTTTGGAATTGGCCATTTGGTCGGTCAGGTTTTCAATTTGGCCTATCAATTCGGCACATTCTTTGTAATACGTTAAACCGGTTTCGGACAAACGCACTGAGCGTGTGCTGCGAAAAAACAATGGTGCATCGACGAATTTTTCCAATTGCTGGATGCGCAAGGTAATGACCGAGCGGGTTACGCCCAATTGCTCCGCTGCCTTGATGAAGCTGCCACTTTCGGCCACGCGCACAAACGCTTCCAAACACTGTAATTTGTCCATCAGCCCATCCTCAGAATTCGGTTTGTTGCTACCTTAGCCGTGATTGTTCGCAATAGCAAACCAAGCAAGGCTGTGCTGTGTCATTTCACAGCGGTCAAAACAGGTTTACAGGCCGCATACACTCTTGGGATAAGCTGCTGAAACCTGGTTTATTCATCCGGCCTGTAGAGACATCAGTTGATACGGTAAAGCGCTGGTAAATCGTGCAACGCACAAAGCAGTTGCTGCAATAGCACAATGGCAATATACCGCACTTGCATCAGAATTTACATTCCTTAACGTGATGGGTAAGTGCCCATTTTTAGTGCAATTTCTTTAGTTTTAAATTTCACTGTTAGTGTGTGAATATTTTTGCGGTTGATGCGTTTACTTGATGTATGGCTCTTGCAAGTCATTGTTCATCTATCAAAATCAATAATCAAAAAATATCATTAATATCAAACATTTCATGGTGTACATTGTTCGATTTTCACGAACAGTATTGTCGATGTTCGTTGCATTGTCATTTGTAAGTGCTGCTAGTAATTTGCAGCCATCGCACTAAGGCAACCAAGGAAATAACATGAATGCATATCACACCAATTTCGCCAGCTTGGATAACTTTGAAAAAGGCAGCATCCAAATGATACAAGGTAAGGCTTCTCATTATGTTTTTTCAAATATTTTTGAAGTCGCCAAAAACGCCAAACCTTACGATAAAACTGTCGTCGGCATTAACCAAAAATACGTGATTGAGTCGGTTCGCGCCGAAGGCACTTCGGTTTGGTATACCTGCTCACACGATGAATTCTTGATTTCCATGGACGGTGAAGTGCGAGTGGAATTCTTAAAATTGCCGCAAGCCGTGGATGCCAGTATTGAAGGCACGCAATTGGCAGGTGAGCAACCGAATGGCAAGCCGATGGGCTATGTGGTGTTACAACAAGGCCACCAAACCATCTTGCCGGCAGGCACCGCATACCGCATCAACAGCGCCAAACCAGCCACTGTGTTGTTGCACACCATCAAAGGACCACTGTCGATTGAGAAGTGGGCAGACATTTGCTTGAAATAATTCAAATTGGAGAACGGTTATGAGCGCAACACAAAAATCATTTGCCAGCGAGTTGGTAGAAGTCTTGGGTCAAGATGCCATTTCAGGTTACACCACGTTTAAATTGGGCGGTTTCAGATTCGATCGCGACGAGTATTTTGCCAAAATCACTTGGCAAGCCAAAGGCCAAGAGCACTCGCATTTGATGTCTGTTGATGCCTTCTTGCGAGCAGTCATGCGTGATGTGGCTTGGGGCTTTTTCTACGGTTGGGTGAATTTTGACCATGTCATCGGCACCCAAAACCACTATGGCAGCGTTGATATGTATGCAGGCACGTTCAATGGTGTCTTGAAAGCCGCAGGTGTGGATTATGTGGAAAATTTTGACACGCCGGTCATCATGGCCACATTCAAAGCCATTTTGCACGATTGGGTGAATGAAGGGTTTGATCCATTTGCCGCTCCCGAAGAAACCGGCAGTGCCTTTGGTCGCAAACACGGCTTCAATGCCGAAGCGATAGATCGCTACCGCATCGCGACCAAACGCATGCCGGGTATGCCAGATGATTCGCCACTGCGTGAAGATTTGCCGGTCAACCGCCAATTCTTGGATGTGCCGCAAGACGAGCCTTTGGTGCACTGCGAACCTGAATTTGAAGGCCAATTAAGCGCATTCAATTTGTTTAAATACATGTCGCGCTCAGATGTGACTTGGAATCCTTCGGTAACGTCGGTGTGCAAGGCCAGCTTGTTCTGTCCAACCACAGAAGAATACATCTTGCCCATTTGCCACGGCAACGACCGTGTAGAGTGGTTTATGCAAATTTCGGACGAAATCACATGGGACATCGCCGACAAAAATGATGGCAGCCCGTTTGCCCGCATCATCATGAAAGCCGGTGACATTTGCGCCATGCCCGCCAATATCCGCCACCAAGGTTATTCGACCAAACGTTCGATGTTGTTGGTTTGGGAAAATGCGACCCCGAATTTACCGGAAAAATACGAGTCGGGCGAGTTGCCACCATACCCTGTGAGTTTTTAGTTCCGCGATAGTGATGCACCACCAAACTGCTACGCCTAACATACATAAAGGTTGACACCATGAATGCCAAGAACACCATCATCTCAGAACAAGACATTTTGCCCAAATTAAACACACAATTGTTCATCAATGGCGAATTTGTACCTGCGCTCAAAGGCGGTACCATTGATGTATTGAACCCCACCAATGGCACGTTGATTACCCAAATTGCGGCCGCAGAAGCCGAAGATGTTGACCGCGCTGTGGTGGCAGCTTTAAAAGCATTTGAAGTGTGGTCTGAATATCCGGCAGCGGAGAGAGGGCGCTTGTTGCTGAAATTGGCGGATTTGATTGAAGAACATGCTGAAGAGTTGGCGCAAATTGAATCTTTGGATACGGGGCACCCGATTAAAGACTCGCGGCGCTTGGATGTGCCTCGCACAGCGGCCTGTTTTCGCTATTTTGGTGGCATGGCCGATAAAATCGAGGGCACGATTGTTCCGGTCGAAAAAGGCTTTTTGAACTATGTGACGCGTGAACCCATCGGTGTGGTTGGACAAATCGTGCCGTGGAATTTCCCCTTGATGTTCACCAGTTGGAAGTTGGGTCCGGCTTTGGCCGCAGGCAATGTGGTGGTGATGAAACCTTCTGAAATCACCCCTTTATCCACCTTGAAAATTGCCGAATTGATTAAAAAAGCCGGTTTTCCGGATGGGGTGGTGAACATCGTGACTGGTTATGGTCAAACGGCAGGTCAGCGTTTGGCTGAGCATCCTGACATCGGCAAAATTTCGTTCACAGGCTCTACCCAAACAGGTCGCAATATCGTCAATTCATCGGCCGGTAATTTGAAGCGGGTGCAATTGGAGTTGGGCGGTAAGGGTGCCAATATCGTGTTTGAAGACGCTGATATTGATGCGGCGGTGAATGGAGCAGCTTGGGCCATCTTCCACAACCAAGGCCAAGCATGTATTGCCGGTTCACGTTTGATTTTGAATGAAAAAATCGCCGATGAATTTTTAGAAAAATTCATCAAGCTGGCGGCCAGCATCCGCTTGGGCAATCCATTGGATCCAGATACCGAAATGGGCCCACTGACTTCAGATTTACACCGTGACAAAGTCTTGTCTTATGCTCAAATCGCCAAAGAGCAGGGTGGTAAAATACTGTTGGGTGGCAAAGCGCCCGATGATGCGGCCTTACAAAATGGCTATTATGTGTTGCCAACCATCGTCGAGGCCAAACCCAGCGATCGCGTGGCCCAAGAAGAAGTTTTTGGCCCATTTGTGACTGTATTGCGCTTTAAAGACGATGCCGAGGCTTTAGAAATTGCCAATGGGACTGAATATGGCTTGGGCAGCGGCTTGTGGACCAATAATTTGCAACGTGCACACTCGTTTGCCAAAAAAATCAAAGCTGGTATGTGCTGGATTAACAGCTACAAAAGGGTCAATCCAGGCAGCCCATTTGGCGGTGTAGGCAAATCGGGTTATGGCCGTGAAATGGGTTTTGAAGCCATCCATGATTACACCGAAGTCAAATCGGTTTGGGTGAATGTAGACGCACAAATTCCGCCACATTTTCACAGAGGTGAATGAATCATGATCAGCAATTTTCATTACAAAGCCTTGCCCATCAATGTGTATTTCGCCGAAGGGGCATCCAAACAAGTGAAATCCATCTTGGCGGACGAAGGATACCGTAAGGTATTGATTTTAACCACGCCCGAGCAAGAGAAAAGCGGCCTGAAAATGGTCGAGCAATTGGGAGAGTTGTCGGCAGGCGTGTACCCACATGCGGTCATGCATGTTCCTGTAGAGGTTGCTGACAAGGCGGTGGCATACGCTTTAGACCACGATATTGATTGTTGTTTGGCCTTGGGTGGCGGTTCTACCATTGGTTTGGCCAAAGCCATCGCCTTGAAAACTGGCTTACCCATTGCCGCCATTCCCACCACCTATGCGGGCAGTGAAATGACCACGGTATACGGTTTGACAGAAAACCATGTCAAAACCACCGGGAAAGATTTAAAAGTCTTGCCTAAAGTGGTGATTTACGATCCTGAGTTGACGCTGACTTTGCCAGCAGAAATCTCAGCCAGTTCAGGCATGAATGCCATGGCACATGCGGTGGAAGCTTTGTATGCCGAGGACAAAAACCCCATCATCAGCATGATGGCGCTGGAAGCGATTAAATCACTGTATCAGGCTTTACCGCAAATTGTGGCACAACCGCAAGATTTGGCTGCCCGCAAACAAGCGATGTATGGGGCATGGCTGGCTGGAATTTGTTTGGGCTCAGTGGGCATGGCCATACACCACAAGTTGTGCCATACCTTGGGTGGTACTTTTAATCTTCCGCATGCTCAAGCTCATGCCATTACCTTGGCTTATTCGGCTTTTTACAACCAAAACACCGACATTCCAACCATGGATTTGCTGGCACAAACGTTGGGCGGACAAAGTCATGAACAAGTGGGTGAATTGATTTATGCATTGAATCAAAAATTGGGCATTCCTATGGCTTTAAAAGACATTGGCTTACCCGAAGATGGTCCGGCAGAGGTGGCACGCATTACCTGTGCTAAACCTTATTACAATCCAAGGCCGTACGATGAGCAAGAGTTGACCCGATTACTGACTTTGGCATATCAAGGTCTGCCACCAGCTTGATTTGGAGGAATAAACCATGCGGCCTGTAACCGAGAGTGTACTGAAAAGCTTGGATCAAATTGATTCTGAACGCAGCAAATATGTGTTACAAACCTTGATTAAAACCTTGCACCAATACATAGATGAAGTCCAACTCACGCAAACGGAATGGGAAACCGCCATTGATTTTCTCACCCGTACAGGCCACATGTGCCAAGGCCCAAGACAAGAGTTTATTTTGCTTTCTGATGTATTGGGCATTTCCATGTTGGTGGATGAAATCAATCACAGCCAAAATGAGCAACAAACCCCCAGCACCGTATTTGGCCCGTTTTTTGTGGCAGGCATGCCAACCCGTATGTATGGCGAGAACATTGTAGAAGAGGGAGGCGACGATTTAATGCCTCTATTGGTACAAGGAAACATACTGGATCATGATGGTAAACCTATCGTTGGCGCGGAAATTGAAGTTTGGCAAACGGCTGACAATGGCATGTATTCTGGCCAAGACAGCGCCCAACCACCAGCAAATTTGCGCGGTAAGTTTTTTAGCAATGAACAAGGGGCGTATGCATTCAAGTCTATTTTGCCCATCAGCTACCAAATTCCCTCAGATGGGACAGTAGGCGAGCTGTTGAATTATGCCAAACGTCATTTTTGGCGCCCAGCTCACATCCATTTTATGATACAAGCACCTGGATACCAACGTTTGGTCACCCATTTGTTTATCCAAGGAGACGAACATTTGAATGGTGATGCGGTGTTTGGGGTAAAAGAGCGTTTAATCGTGGCCTACGAAACCAAGCTTGCAGATGCAAATTGGACCGATTTTTTTGAAATCAAACAGCCATTTCATCTGATTCAATATTCATTTGTATTGACGAAAGAGGGCTGATATGGAGAAAAATACAGCAGCAGATGCAGTCATTCTGTGTGAAACCATTGAATTTAATGAAAAACAAGCGATTAAAGTGGCCCATCCACACAAAGAAATCAGTGTGGTCATCATTCAAAAAGATCAACGCTATTACGCCTATGAAAATGTTTGCCCCCATTTTTCAGTGCAATTGGATTACAAAGAGGGGCAATTCTCGCTGTATCAAAACCAAGTCATCATGTGCGCCCACCATTCGGCCTTATTTGATATTGAAACCGGCGTGTGTATCGATGGGCCATGCAAAGGAAAGCAACTTCAAGTCATTGAAATTGAACACAAAAATGCGAAAATTTTCTTGGCTTCTACACCTTAATCATCAGCACCCATGCTTAAAACCGATGCTAGCGTATCGGTGTCGGCTGCTGTGCCAATAATTTAAGCCCCGAATGGTTGCGTTTTAATACCGACAATAAACGGTTATTTAACTGTTTTTCTTCATTATTGACCAAAATATGTGCTTTTAAGTTGGCAAATACCAGCACGCATTCTGTAAAGATTTCCACATGAGAAATCTCATAATCGATGCTCAAATAACGATAATAACCACTGACCAATTTGTGGTAATAACCCTCTAAAGTATCGACATTGCCGCTGTTATGCACATAAATGAGATTTTTATCACACATACTCGTAAATAAGTCATAATCCTGCATAATCAAAGCTTGAAAACGTTGCTGTTCAAAATCTTCAATCATCTTGGTATCCATCTCAAAGTCCTTAGAGCAGTTATGGGTGGCATGGCTTGAAATGATTATGTGGATTTGTGTTTCATTTGGCAATCTAATCTAGTTCGCATAATATCTTGTTATGTAACGTTATCCATGCTAGTAGCGCAAATACTACAAAAATACAGCCCCATTTCAATGTCATATAAATAATATGCACCCTGCATTTTTATAGCCCCTGTCTTCATTTTATTGCTGCAATTCCCCAGTTTCTTCGCCTCCGGCGGCATTCGCCATGTGGCAAGGGGTGCAGATAGAAAACCATCTGCACCCCTTACCCGAGCTTATTTATTGGCACGCCATCAAGGGGTATTCATAAAGACGCAAGCGCCTTTACAAAGCTTCCCCTTGACGGGATTGTCAGTTTCTCAAAGTTTATGGTTCATAGAATCACTGTCTGAAATTAATTTTTTGATATTTTCAACATCAGGTAAATTTGTAACTTGCCAGCGAATAATCTGCACACCCGCAGAATCTAAAGCCTTATCCTTCTTGGCATCCGCAATTTTGCGATTTTCATCATTATGTGTCGAATCATCCAATTCAATTGCACTAATGATTTTAAAATCTTTACTACACACCAAAAAATCAACACTCATTCGGTTTATCCTATTAAACCACTGGCCGAAATTATTTCCTTTTTTAACACCTAAAAATCTTGATAATCCAACTTGTGGTAAAACAACAAAATCTGGCAACGCCTCAATCAATCTAAAATACATAACTTGTTCAGGTCTTGATAATGGGCGTTTTGAATAAAATGGCCATGGTGCTTTATCAGTTGAAAAATCCTTTTTATTCTTAAGAGTAGCTACAAAAATTAAAAATAGAATTGCTACCAGAACAAACAGTGCAAATATTATTAGTATAAATTTAATCATTTACTGAGCATCAAGTTTTATAGACGGCCTCATTGCATCATGATTTGTACTGTCTGACAACGATAATATGCTGTTTGATTGACCTTGTTTGCTGTCTTGCTGCTTTGGCTGTGCTTGCTCAACTTTGACAGGCTCACGATACGGATTGAATAAACCGTTCTTTTGCCACCTAAAACAATCCTTTTGAGGAATATTTAATTCAGTGCCTTGCTCACTATACGCAGTGCATTTGCCTCTTGAAACCTTATAACCAACTGGATATTCAAAACTTTTAACTTGTCTGACATTGTTGTAAAGCGGCTTAGACCATGGTTGCTCTGGAATGCTTGGAACGTAATCTTCAGGCTTCAAATTCTGAGAAGTATCGTTATTTGAACCCCTCGATGCATTGGACAATGATGATTGAGTACCATTATTTGCACCTATGGCATTACTGGCCATAGCTTTATCAAGCTCTGTAACTGTAGAGACATCAGAAGCTTGTGCAACATTAGCGCCGCCGAAGTTGGTCAAACTACCAAAATTCATTGCAATGTAGCTAAAGCCAATAACCATCATGATGATAATTGCAGGAAACACATAGAGTATTTTTTGCGTTTTCTTCTTGAATTTCACGTGTGTTGATGCGCTTTTGTAATGCGACCAGACTTCTTTGTCTATGGTGTAAAAATCCATCATACCCTCACTTTGAAGGGCTGAGCGGGTAAGCGTATTTTGCACATCATAGAAAGTGTATGCTTTACTTCCAACCTTTGAACGAACTATGTGTATGTGCTTACCAACACGATCACGAACAAATTTGTCTATTGTGCTGGGATGTTGAGTAAGTAGTATCAAAGTAACGCCGTGATGTCGAAGTTTTGCGAGTGACTCAACATATTCAGGTGTTTTTGCTGTAGCAGAGCGAACTGGATAAATGCGGTGAGCTTCGTCTACTATCAAAACAGGCGCCATAATGTCAGGGTCATCAGGAGTAGGGGTAGGCACAACAGTTTCAATAGCGCCAGCTTTTATCTCATCGTCTGATATATCTTGTGTGCCGAAATAGTCATGATCAATGTCGTCGATGTCGTTAACGAAGATAGGGCGAGGCATGTCTTCAAATACATCATTGCCTTTATCATCAATACCCATGAGCATAGGATATTTAAATAAGCCGTCTGTGTTTTTGCGTATCCAAGACAGAACCATTGCAGTTTTACCCGTTCCTGGGGAGCCTGTTATCAAGTAAATCATGTCGAGGCTTTTCCACTGATTTTGATTTTAGAAGCAGATTGCATGGTGAGCTTAAACGCATAAGCTGAAAGAATGATGTTGATTGCATCACCACCACCAGCTAAAAAGAACAACTGCAATGTAGCTGAAGGAAGATTATTCATCATTGTTTGCAATTCACCAATAAGCGAACTTAAAACAGTATTCATGCCCGCATAAGTCACGATTGAAAAACCAAGCGCAGCAAGCAATTCAACACCAAAGCGCTTTAAAGCGGCTACAATAAGAGCAAGTAAACGCGTCATGATTGGTTTCTCCCCATTACAATCTGAGCAGCAAGAAGCCAAGCAGCAGCCCAAACGGCATATTTTAGATAATTGGCAAACTGGCAAGCAGGAGTAAAACTAAATTCTGCTGTTTGAGTTACACCAAACATGGAAACGCTGAAAGTCGAGCCTTGAGGGCAAGCACCTGAAGAACTTGTTATGTAATTTTTGACTTGTAAATTAAGGTTTTCTGTAACTTGTGGAATTTCAATTTTAGATTCATCTACTTGTTCAACTTCTACACAAGATAGTGCGTTTGGATTGGCTTTACAGAAGTCAATCATGTCATTTAAATCCTTGAATTCAGGAACTGTAATAGGAGGTACAACAACTTGTGGTTTAGTACCCGTTTGCTCATTAGGTTTAGCGACCTCAGCCTCACCAGTATTAGTCAAATCAGGACGTGCCGTAGTTGTAACCGTAACAGTATTTGAAATTGCACTTTGACCTAAAGTAGCCTTGTCGAACCAAGAATTATTTGTTGAAGATGGCACACCAATACCAGAATTTGTGCCACCTATAACCACTTGATCTTGCTCTGCTTTACCAGTTATAGGATTTGTGTAAGGTGGACCGGTAACACTAACCCCACCGCTAATACTGCCTGCAGTCAATTGAACATCGTTAATTTTTTTACCATCACTAGGTTCGTTAATGCATTCGCTTGGAAATTTTGCACAGACTTCATCAAAGTATTTAAGCAAGTCCCTATCTTGAACCAGTCTTTCTTCAGTTAATTTTGAAGGTAAAGTAGACCATGAAAACGCATAACCGTCATAGCCGGTCTGAGGTGAAGGACGTTTGTAATAACAATTCACATTGACATTAACATTACAATATTCAAGCGTTGAACCATTAGAGTTAACAGGTTTTAATTTAGACTGAACAACAGCAATGAGTTTTTCGTGACTGACATATTCATCACGAGTGGCGTAAATCGTATTAGTTGTCACTACTTGCTGTGTTGAGGGATTGACTACTTTTGAAACATACATATATTCAACTGTTTGCTTACAATCACCTGATTCACAATTAACACTATCAGCAACTCCAAGAGAAATAAAATAACTACCGATTACAGTAGCAGCAAATTTTGGAAAGTTATTTTTTATAAATCCTTTAAAAGCTCCAAATGATGCAGTTCTTACGATTTGCCCACCAACTGCCGCAGCCGCATATCTTTGCCAAAAAACTTTTTGATAGTCACCACGATTTTGATAATGAAATGGATGCTTAATATAATTTGCATACATAAAACCATCTGATTTTTTGTTTACTAATACTTGTTCATACCAATCTGACGTGTACTTTGTTTTTAAATCCATTTTGATACTAATTTGACTTGTGAACTTTTGACCATCATATGTCCAAGCCCTGTTATCAAATGCATACTCGTCAATGTTGAAATACAGATTACCTTGTTCAGCATACACATAATTGCCGCCGCCAAAGCCGAGGTAATTGACAGCATTTGCTTGAAAAGAAATAAACAGTAGAAGAATGCTTATCAAATATTTCATCATCAGAGCCTTGAGAAAAATATCCAAGCGAAGCCAAGGACAGATATAAAACCAGCTAGGAAATAAGGGTCTTGGAAAGTCATCACATGGCCCTTTTCATTGCAATAAAACCGTAAGCTGCTGCAAAGAACAAACCGATATACAGGCCGAATTGTGCACCTTGTATGAAGTTTGCAGCCTGTGAACATTCAGGAAAAACAGACGTTAAGACTTGGCTTTCAAAAACATACTGCCCGTTTATATAGTCCAACTGCTTAACGCCGTTTTCTGTGATTACAGGGGCTACCTTGCTATACAGCATGGCTTCTGCCTGCTCCTTGGTAGATACACACACACCATCAACAAAGTAGCCCATATCACACCTTAACTGCGGAAGATGATTGCTTTAACAACACCCCAGCCTTTGATAGCTGCAGGAATCATCATAAAAGCAGAACCAATCACACCAACAGCACCCAAAATAACAGCAGCAGCGGCTACAACAGCAGTGGTATCCAAAGTAAAAGCATCAGCAGCCATAGCAGCAGGCGCAGAAACAGTCAAAGCAGTTGCAACGGCAGTTGAGATGCCAGCTTTTTTAGTTACGTTTTTCATAAGACGTTCTCCAAAATTTGCAAACAAAATAGGGTGTTTGCTTCCCGTAAAACTACCAATTCAAATCCCCTTCATCACCAAAATCCAAATCAAAACTTTCTTCATCACCAAAATTCAAATCAAAGCTTTCAAGCTCATTACCATCAGCATCAACCTGATGAGAACCCACAATATTTCCATCCTCATCATGTTCAAATTCAAGAGCAAAGTCATTCATGGCTGAGTATTCCCAGCCTTTGTCTGTTAACTCTTCAATTTCACCGTCTTGTGTTTCTCTGAACGATTCATTGCGATAAACATTGCCATCAATGTCAATTTCACCTGTTGAATCATCAATATCCCAATAATCTGACATAGCAAACCTCAATACTTGGGGCAGATTCGGCAAGGTTTAAAACCGCCCCAAGTTTTAAAGCTTGGTTTGTGGGGGCTGCGAAAGTGCCAAAGCCACGCCCCCAAATGGCTTAATCTGTTTGTTTACCGTGTAGACCTAGCATGGTGTAACCAACGTTAAACTGGTCTTTTGAGTATGCAGAAACATTGATATGAACTTCTTTGCCTACCAAGCCCTTAAAAATGTCGGCATTGCCTGTGAACGACAAATCGTGTTGCATGAACTTGATTTGGCCGTCTTTTTGGCGTGTTTGGTCTTGAACCTGTAACACTTTTTTAGCTGGAATGACTTCGCCTGTTTGACGGTTGACGGTTTCAGGTTTATCGATGATGTTGAGTAAAGTGCATTGCAGAATTAACATTTTTAGCTCCAATCGGATTAGAAAGTGGTTTTGTAAAGTCAAAGTAAGTGTCGTGTGTGTCTTGTACGGTCAGTATGTTTTCAGGGTGTAAGCGTTGGTATTCTTCGTCTGTCATCCAATACGGTTTGTCGTTGCTGCGTACTAAATCAATTTTGTAAATTCGGGTCATGTCCTCAATCGACTGCGGTAAACGGCCAAATTCATGGAAATACGTCATTTCAGTGCTGTCTGTTAAACCATCTTTAAGCAAGCGTTTGGGCATCTTGCATTTATCATTGAACAGGCTGTCAAAGGCTTGTTCTTTGGTCAGTCCGAGTTCTTCAGTAAGCAGCTTCAGAGCAGGGGAAACTTGCATCTTGGCGTACTTGGTTACATGCAAAATGCCCAAATCCTTTTTTTTTTGCTTGACCGCTGGTTTGTCGGTTTTCAAGTTGTAATTGCTGAAAATGTCGTTTATGGCATCGTAAGCACCGACAAAGAACGGGCTAGGGTTTATAAGCATTTCATGCGGTAAGGTGAGCTTGTGGTTGCGCATGCGCAGTTCAAGACGTACCCAAGGGCTATTGGGGTCGCCGAGTTGTTTGCCTTTTTCGTATGCCATCAAACGCTTGTCGGACTTCGCAGAACCGATGTACAGGGTGCGACCTGTTTTGGTGTCGTTAAGCCAATCGGTGCCGAACTGTTCGGCCACTGGGTTTCGGGCTGATTTAATGTTTTTGAATTTGCCGTCTTTCCAGTCTTGAAAACACTGGTCGATGCTGTACTCACCATTTAAGAAGTCGTGAGACAGGTCAATGCGGGTAATCTTGGCTTCAGGGGCATGGGTCTGAAAAAAATCATACAGGCGTTCTTCCCAACCATCTGCAGCCATTGTTAGCCCCAAGCCAGTAAGGTTGATGTAAACCGTGTTTTTGTTGCCCCAAAAGGCGGCACGGCCATATTCGGCGTTGGCTTGACCCATCAAGAAACTGATTTGATAGCCGTGCAAGCCGTTGCACTTGGCGACCAAACCGAAACCGAAGATGCTGTATAAAAATGCGCTGATGTTGTTGGCAATCACTTCGGGTTCGGGCATTTCGGTATCGGGGATAAAAACGTCCTCAGACAGGGTAAAGGTGAGGGTGTCTATAAAGGCGATGCCATCCAAGCCGCGTTTAAAGAGTTTTTGCTTTTGTTTTTCGCCGTGGTTTTGCAAACCAATGGCATAAAAAACAGCTTCTGATGTTCCCCCCGTGTTACATAACGGGGGGCTATCGCCCGCAGCGACGGCGCTCTGGTCGCTTGCGCGACCTATACCGCCGAACGCGGCAAATTTATCCGATTGGTTTAATGGGTCGACGAACTCCAGCACAGGGGCTTTTTTGTCTGTATTTAGTGGTTTAGATTTGCGTGCTTTGGGGTCAAGCATGTAAAGCTGTTTTGGAGAAAGAATCATAATTTCACCTCATTTTTTGTAAATTTATCTGTTACAAAAGTGAAGATGCTATTGAAAACACAGGCTATAAAATTTACCCACCACAAGAAGCAATAAACTGTGTAACGAATCATGATTTCACCTCATTGTAAAAAGGCACTCTAATAGCATGCGAACATTGAAGGCCACGAAGAGCGATTTGCTTGTAATCTGTAGATTCTTCAATTTCAAAGAAAAAACCAAATTCACGATGGAAGAATAAAAAATAAGAATCTTGTACTGAGCAAAGAGTGATACAAGGAAATTCACGCTGTTTCATGCCAAAGCTCCCACCAGTTGAAAATCCAAACCATTGTCAGCAGCGAATTGCTTGCATTTAACCAAGCTGGTGAACATGCGTACTGGCGTGCGTTTTTCAGCTACTAAGACGCAAATGAACTTAAAACCCGATTTCGATATTTCGATGTAAGCAGTGTGCTTGTCATGAGCAGGAAGTGGCTTGTGCATGGCTTGGCGTCCTTTCGCTAGACGTTTACAGAGTACAATGTGAACTTGTGCAAATAATATTTATAAGTTCTGTAAAAATACAGGCTTGACAGTGCCAAAAATGCTGTGACAATAAGCAGTTAATGCTAATAATTGGGGATGACATGCAAACGCAAGAACAATGGATGAACCTGTACAAACAGGAATTGAATATCACATCAGACAGAAAATTATCGTTTCACTGGAATACGACGACTGCTGAAATTCGACAGCTTAAAACTGGGAAGCGTAAATTATCGGTAGCGCGTAAATTGATGATAGCTAAGGCTTTAGACCTAGACCCAGTGCAGATATTTGTTTCTTGTGAGTTCTACAAAGCGCGTGAAGATGAAAAAGAGTTTTTGAAGACTGAGTATTTTAAGTCAGTGATTAAGACTTACAATGTACGAGTGCCAGTTGGGTTTTACAAGAAACGTCGGTTTAGTGGAGATTAGCATATTATTTCACGAACCTCATTAGTTCGCATAATATATATTATGTTAAATTATATACATCAAATACTGTTACAAATGCAGTCACATACCCAAAATCCTGCAATTAGGCTTAATTTTTCACCTTTTTCTGTGTAGTCGCCATGCTAATAGATACTTACCATAAAAGCTTTCATGCGTTTGAAATAACTGAGCAGTTGATATTGCTTTACCCACACCTAAATCAATCTGGTGCCATTACAAAGCCTATAACGATAAACAATGAAATCGATACTATGGTGATTGCGTCTGCTCCAATCAGCATATTCCTCATCTTATCGCCTTCCTAATATGGCGAATATTAAAAAACATCGGTCTGGCAAGCCATACATGGGCTTCGAGGTAAACTGAAATCCAAGTGCATTGCAGTAAAACCTCTACAAATCAGTCATTTCGATGCATACATGCAATGTGTATTTATGTTAAATTCATACCTATATTGTGCATAAAGTGCCAAGCTAACCTGCACAAATATGCCAATACCCATGCGGATGACGCAACACCAATCTGCACATCGGTTAAAATAAGTTAAAACACCACACACAGGAAGTAAATGAACAAGTTTGCACCGGTATTGCTGCTTGAAGACGATGTATTCATGCAGATGAGAATCAAACGTTTGTTATTGGAGTTGGGCCTGCAAGCGTCGGAGATTAAGTTGGCGTCCACTCTCGCCCAAGTGCATTCGGACATTGATTTTGTCGACATCAATATGGCTTTGATTGATTTGGGTTTGCCTGACGGCAGCGGCTTGAGCGTGGTTGCTGCTTTAAGCGAGGCGCGGCCTGAAATCCCGATTATGGTGATTTCCGCTTTCAGCAGCGCCGATATGGTGTTGCAAGCCTTACAGGCCGGTGCCAATGGCTATTTGTTAAAAGAACGCGACGATTTGGAATTGTTGGTGGCGCTGCGCAGCGTGATGCGTGGTGGCTCGCCCATAGATCCAGCCATCGCCCGCTTTGTGTTGGCACAATTGCCCAGCGCGGCTACCCATCACTCTCACGTCGCTAATGCCAATGAGCACAGCCGCGAGGAAGACAACGAAGACGATGACACCGTGGCCTTGACCGCGCGCGAACACTTGATATTGGACTTGGTTTCTACCGGTTTGAGCAACCAAGAAATCGCCGATGAAATCTATTTGTCGCGTTTTACCGTAGAAACTCACATCCGCAAAGTCTACCGCAAGCTGGCGGTCAACAGCCGCATCAAGGCGGTGCACAAAGCCCGCGATTTGGGTTTGTTATGAGGTATTGTTGGCAGATATGGGTTTGCTTATGCTGTCTGTGCTGGCTGCCGTTGGCACAGGCCAATACCTGTGAGGCCAACATCGTACAAGTATCGGCGGCCTTGTCCGCGGCCGAACTGCCCACTGAAGTAACACAATGGCAAAACATCAATTTGCCCGACAATTGGAGCCAGCGCTGGCCACAACACTCAGGCGTGGCCTGGTACCGCATCAGCTGGCAAGCGCCCTGTGCTGCTCCCAATATCAGTATGGCGCTGTATGTCGACGCCATCAGCATGGCCGGCGCCATTTATGCCGAGCAGCAATTGCTGTGGCGCGATGCCCATTTGCAAGAGCCGCTGTCGCGCAGTTGGAACCGCCCGCGCATGTTGACCTTGCCACCATCCACACCAAACCAAGCCATACAACACCTGTATGTGCGTGTCAGCGGCGATGCCTTGAATTCACCAGGTATGGGCGCGCTGCGCATTGCCGATGTCGACACCATCTCCGCTTTACAGCAAAACAAACAATGGCAACACCGCACCTTGTTTTTGATTAACGCGATCTTGTCGGCCAGTCTGGGGCTGTTTTGCGCCTGCATTTGGCTGTTGCGCCGCCAAGAGACGGCACTGGGCTGGTATGTGTTGGCATCGCTGGCATGGTTGGCGTTTTTGTACAATTTGCTTGCCACCGAAACTGCGCCGTTTCCCAATGCCAAGGTGTTTATGCAAGTGCACATCTCGGCGTTTGTGCTGTACACGCTGTGTTTTTGCACCTTTACATGGCGGTTTATCCAACATGAGGCGCCGCGTTTGCAACTGGGTTTGTGTGGCTACTGCGTATTGGCTTTACTGGGCATTTGGGCCTCACCTGCGCATTTACAGGCCGCTGTCTTGGCCTGCTTCTTCTTTGGCTGTGTGTTGATTTTGAGTGTTAACAGCGTGTTGGTTACAGTTTGGGGTTGGCGCAGCCGCGAACTGGCTTCGCGTTTGTTGGCGCTGACCATGTTGGCGTGCATTGCTTTGGGTTTGCTGTCTTTGCTGGCCTATCTGCGCGTCTTCACCTTGCCATCGAATTTGGTTGCCTACACTTCATTATTGTTAACCGTGTTTATGGCGCTGATTTTGGCAATGCGGCTGACCCAAAGCCTGCAGCGCATCGAGGCATTTCACCATGAACTGGGCAATAAAATTCGCGAAACCGAGTTAAACCTCACCGCCAGCTTGGCCGAGCAACACACGGCGGCGGTGAAACAAATGCAAACACAAGAGCGCACCCACCTCGCCCATGATTTACACGATGGTTTGGGCGGCGCCCTCATCCGCTCGATTATGGTGTTGGAACAAGCGGATGAACCGGTCGATAATGCCAAAAACCTGTCCATACTCAAGCTGCTACGCAGCGATTTGCGCCAAATCATCGACCAATTCTCGGCGGAAGCGGCCAATATTCCGGCTACGCCAGTGGTGTGGTTGGCGCCGCTGCGCCACCGCTATGTGCAATTGTGCGAGAGCATGGACATGAGCGTGAGCTGGGAGGTGGCAAAGGCTTGGCACACACCGCCGCAAGCGGCCCATTGCCTGACTTTGTACCGTGTCATAGAAGAAGCGCTGACCAATGTCATCAAACACAGCGCAGCGCGGCAGGTGAACGTGCGTTTTTACTGCGATGTTCAGTGCTTATACCTGCTGATAGAAGACGATGGCGTTGGTTTTGATGTTGCTGCCAGCCAACAATCGGGCATCAGCATAGGCATGAACAGCATGCGCACACGCGTGAGCCGTTTAAATGGCCAATTGACGCTGCACTCCGAAGCAGGCTGCACGCGCTTGGAAGTGAGCGTGCCTTTGACTCTAGACAAGCATTAAGCGGATTATATCGGCTTAGCAATCCTTTACAGGCTGCTGAGGTGCGGCCTGTAAACTGATTATGTTATGCAGACCAAGGAAAGCCATAAAAAACTCAGCATCACAACGCCATACAAGGGATGACTGCAATTGCCCTTGCCCCAAGCGACGCTGCATATATTGAGACAATGAATATGGTATGAGTATTAACCATCTATCAAACGAAATTCTGTGCAGATATCTTTTACAGGCCGCTTAAATGCGGCCTGTAAGCTTAAGCAGATGCAACACAGCGCTAAGCAAAACACCTTCAAAACCTCGTTAGTACGCAAAGCCGCTACATTTATCAAACGCACACAATACCCAAGGGCAGCACTCCTACACCCATGAATTTAAATTGCAGCAATAAAATATTTTGGTCTATTTTATGCCATGGCTAATGGCAAAATAGACTGTCTTGCTCAACACCATGGTGTAAATCGGTTACAATATCTGTGTTAATTAACATTTACACAATAATCGAACACACATGAAACTGCATGACTTTTTTAACGTACTGAACCGCACCAGTCTGGTGGTACAAATCTTCATCGGCTTGATCGCCGGTATTTTGGTGGCCTTATTGTGGCCAAGCATGGCAGGCCATATTGAGATTTTGGGGCAAATCTTCATTACCGCCTTGAAATCGGTGGCACCGGTGTTGGTGTTTATTTTGGTCACCGCCGCCATTTCCAATTACGACAGCAATCAGCCTACCCACATCAAACCGATTTTGGTGTTGTACATGGTCGGCACTTTGGGCGCGGCCATTGTCGCCGTTATTGCCAGTCTGTTGTTTCCTACACCGTTGGCATTGGTGCAAGCGGCCGAGGCCGCTACCGCACCGCCGTCTAATGTTGCCGAAGTGTTAAAAGCCTTGGTGTTGAGCGTGGTCGACAATCCAGTGAAAGCCATTGCCAATGCCAATTTTATCGGTATTTTGGCTTGGGCCATTGGTTTGGGCATTGCCTTGCGCCATGCCAGCAATACCACGCGCCAAGTGGTCAACGACTTGTCTGATGGCGTGTCGTGGATTATCAAATGTGTGATTCGGTTTGCGCCTTTGGGCATCTTCGGCTTGGTGGCTTCGACTGTGGCCAGCGCCGGTGTCGATGCCTTGATGGGCTATGTGCGCTTGTTGGCGGTGTTGTTGGGCTCGATGTTGGTGGTGGCGTTTGTGGTCAATCCCATCATCGTGTGGTGGAAAATCCGCCGCAATCCGTTTCCTTTGGTGTGGCAATGTTTGCGTGAAAGCGGCGTCACTGCGTTCTTTACCCGCTCATCTGCCGCCAATATCCCCGTGAACATGAATTTGGCTGAGCGCTTGGGTTTGGATTACGCAACCTATTCGGTATCGATTCCTTTGGGTGCCACCATCAATATGGCCGGTGCGGCCTGTACCATCAGCGTGTTGACTCTTGCTGCTGCGCACACGCTGAATATTCCTGTTGATTTTGGTTCGGCCTTGTTGTTGTGCGTGGTATCGGCCGTGTGTGCTTGTGGCGCCTCTGGCGTGGCCGGTGGCTCTTTATTGCTGATTCCATTGGCGTGCAGCCTGTTTAACATCGACACCAATACCGCCATGCAAGTGGTGGCCATCGGTTTCATCATCGGCGTGATTCAAGACTCAGCCGAAACCGCATTGAACTCGTCTACCGACGTGTTGTTTACTGCTGCGGCCGACATCGCTGCCAAAGAACGCGCGTAATCCCCTGTTGTGATCAAATAAGCGGCCTGTAAGCATTTACAGGCCGCATTTTTATGGATATGAGCAAGCTGTGTTAGCATTAAGTCCAAATGCAGAACAAAACATGAGGAAAACCAGATGAAATCAGCCATTGCCGCCCTGCTCACTGTGTGTGCGTTCGTGCCCGCCACCAGCCAAGCCGCTTGGCACGCCATCATGCTCAGTGGCGACGACAGCATAGACAATTTTGACAACAGCCGTGTGGTATTGGGCGGCTTATTGGCCAATAAAGGCCTGTCTTTACACAACCAACACCATCTGAATTCGCAATTCCCCGATCCCTTAAACCAACGCGATGACCAAGCGTCTTTGCTGGGCTTAAGCCGCAGCTTTAGCCAGCTCAATATCAACCCCAAGCAAGACGCGTGTTTGTTTTATGTGTCGTCGCACGGCAAACACGGCAATGGTGTGTACATGAAGCGCGCCATTGATGGCGAGCTGACGCCATCGCAATTGAACACTGCCTTAAACTGGAGTTGTGGCAGCGCGCCGACGGTGGTGTTGGTATCCGCCTGTTACTCTGGGCAATTTGTGCAACCACTGCACGCCGACAACCGCATCATCCTCACCGCCGCTGCCGCCGATAGGCCATCGTTTGGCTGCTCAGAAGACCAAGAATACACGTTTTGGGACGGCTGCATCATCAGCCAATTTGAGCACAGCAGCACGTGGGAAGACTTGTACC
Source organism: Vitreoscilla massiliensis (assembly GCF_001457815.1). Lineage (GTDB taxonomy): Bacteria > Pseudomonadota > Gammaproteobacteria > Burkholderiales > Neisseriaceae > Vitreoscilla > Vitreoscilla massiliensis. Next base: position 137,153 of record NZ_LN898221.1, on the reverse strand, counting down.
AAAACGTCAATCAGTGCATCAGCAACAAAGAAAGCGCCATGGGCTATCCCGCGTCCAAGCCGCAAGCGTATTTTGGCAAAAACATGCGCAATTTGAAATTGGACTTTGGTGCACAACCGTAAATCATGGGATGGATTGTATTGCCTTGATGCATGCGCTAAGTGATAAGAAAGCGGCCTGTAAATATTTACAGGCCGCTTTTTCATATTAAATCGCTCAGTTATACAGCTTAAACTGGCGATGCTATTCTAACGCTTATTCATCCACTTGCTTGACCACGCCACGGCGCATTTGGTCTAACTCTATCGATTCAAACAAGGCCTTGAAATTGCCCTCGCCAAAGCCATCATTGCCTTTGCGCTGGATGATTTCGTAAAAAATCGGCCCCAATTGGTTGACGGTGAAAATTTGCAACAGCAAATCGTTGTCGGGGCCGCCATCGAGCAAAATTTTATTGTGCTGCAAGCGCGGCACATCTTCGCCGTGCCCCGGCAAACGCTTGTCCAGCAATTCATAATAAGTATCGGGCGTGCTCAGGAATTTCACCCCTTGTTCGCGCAAGACTTCGACCGCATCGTAAATCACCGCCGTGCCCAAGGCGATGTGTTGGATGCCCTCGCCGTGGTACATGTCCAAATACTCTTGGATTTGGCCTTTTTCGGCCGTGCCTTCTTCATTGATGGGTATGCGGATCTTGCCGCAAGGCGAGGTCATGGCCTTGGATTTCACACCGGTGACCTTGCCTTCGATGTCGAAATAGCGGATTTCGCGGAAATTGAACAAGCGCTCGTAAAATTCTGCCCATTCCACCATGCGCCCTTTGTGCACATTGTGGGTCAAATGGTCGATGTAAGCGAGCCCTGCCCCTTGGTGGTGGATGTCTTGTGCGGCGGTTTCCGGATTGATGGAAACAAAATCAACGTCGTAAATGTCGATGTCACCGATGCCGCCAACTTCTTTGCCGCGCCAGCGGTCGACCAAGTAAATCAGCGAATCTCCTATGCCTTTGATGGCAGGGATGTTCAATTCCATCGGGCCGCTGCCAGAAGGCACGCCCCACGCACCCAATTCGATGGCGCGTTCATACGCTTGTTGCGCATTGTCAACGCGAAACGCAATCGCACACACCGACGGCCCATGCAAACGCGCAAAGCGCTGCGCAAACGAGTTCGGCTCGGCATTGACGATGAAATTGATTTCGCCTTGGCGGTATAAGGTGATGTTTTTGTGGCGGTGGCGGGCAATGGCTTTAAAACCCATTTGCTCAAAAATCTTGCCCATGGCCACCGGATCGGGAGCGGCGTATTCAATGAATTCAAAGCCGTTGGTGCCCATGGGGTTGTCCCAAGTTTCAAATCCCATTTGTGAGTCCTTTGTCTGTTGTCTGTGGTTTATTGTTTTTAGGCCGTATCGCCATTAAAAACCAATTTACCTGATAAAAATACAATAGACAATCATAGTTAATTTATTATTTAAAATATGGTGTTTCTAGCAAGTGAAAATATCGCATCTTATTGTGTTCACAGACTTTATTGTCATCTTGTCGCCAGCACCAACAACACTTTTTTCAATTTTCAAATTTAATTCACATCGAGTCAAAACCATTATTCAGCGTGGCTAAGCGGTTTAAATGATAAAATAATGCTAACGTGTCTTAATTAATGATATTTTTGTTTGAGAAAGCAGTAATGGAAGCATTTTTGTGGGCAAAGACTGCCTTAGCTGCGCCAGAAAGTCGAGGCGCCAGTGTTTAAACCCTCGTTGATACAACCGAGTTTACAAGAAGCTGCCACCGTGGCCATTGCCGTGGTGGCCTTGATGAGCGTCAGCATCATTGCGTGGCAATGGACGCCGCAAATGGTGATTTTGGTCGCCATCATGGCCTTGGTCTGCTATGGCCGCGTGCGCAAAGCCAGCATACGCGACATGCAAGCGCACATGGTCGATGCGGTTTTCAGTGGCATGGGCGCCATCTACCTGTTTTTCTTCATTGGTTTGTTGGTCAGCGCCTTGATGATGTGCGGCGCCATTCCGACTTTGATGTCGTACAGTTTGAATCTGATTGCGCCGGATTATTTTTACTTGGTTGCTTTTGTGATTACTGCCATCATCGGCATTGCCATCGGCTCCAGCCTCACCACTTGCGCCACTTTGGGCGTGGCCTTTATGGGCATGACCGATGTGTTTGGCGCCAATCCTGCCATTACCGCCGGCGCGATTGTTTCAGGTGCGTTTTTTGGTGACAAAATGTCGCCCATTTCCGATACCACTGGCATTGCCGCTTCCATCGTTGGCATAGACTTGTTTGAACACATCCGCAATATGGCCTTTACCACCATCCCCGCCTTTATCATCAGCATGGGTTTGTACGCGTATTTGTCTGGCCACAGCGTTGCCACCGATGTGTCGGCCATAGACATGTACCAACAGCAATTGCAGGCGACAGGTTTGGTACATGGCTACAGCTTGTTGCCGTTTGTGGTATTGGTGTTGCTGGCGCTGAAGAAAATGGACGCGATACCGACCATGTTCTGCACCATCGTCGTGGCCATCGCCGTGACCTATGTGCACAGCAGCCCCAGCATGGCGCAATTGGGGCAGTATTTTTTCAGCGGCTTTAAATTGGAACAAGACTTGGGCAGCATCAATGCTTTGGTGGCGCGCGGTGGCTTGGAATCGATGTTTTTCGTGCAAACCGTGGTGATTTTGGCGCTGAGTTTGGGTGGTTTGCTGTTTGCCTTGGGCGTGATACCGGCCTTGCTCGCTGGCATGCAACACTTTTTGCGCAATGCCGCGCGCGCGACTTTCTCCGTGGCCGCCACCGCCGTCGGCGTGAATGTGTTGATTGGTGAGCAGTATTTGAGTTTGTTGCTGGCCGGTAATACCTTCAAACCGGTGTACCAACGCTTGCACCTGCATCCGCGCAATTTGTCACGTACCTTGGAAGACGCGGGCACGGTCATCAATCCCTTGGTGCCGTGGAGCGTATGCGGCGTGTTCATCAGCCACACCATGCATGTGTCGGTGTGGGCGTATTTGCCGTTTGCGTTTTTCTGTTATTTGTCTTTGCTGTTGACGCTGCTGTTTGGTTTCAGCGGTTTGACCATCAGCAAGACCGATACGGCAGACTCCATCGCCAAATAAGCTGTGTTTCAATCATTAAGCGGCCTGTAAACCCATATAATCGGTTTACAGGCCGCTTATATTTTGCCCATCACTCGGGCATGACAAAATCATTAGTTTGAACAGTATCTTAGGTGTTAGCTGAAATTTTGCTAAAAAACCTGCATCCATAAGCGAAAACGCCCCTGTGATTTCATTCATAGGGGCGTTTTACATGCAAAGACCATTACCAGAGTTTGATATTGAAACCGCATATTTTGAGGTTTCACGTACTCCAAGCCGCAAATACATTGTGACGCTTGTCGATGGTGGTAAACGCTCCCCAGTTCGTCAATACAATTTCCTATTCCGCTGCATCCTCTTTGCTCATTGGAACAATTTGCCCCTGATTCGTGTGGGGAGTGCGGTATGAATTCCAATATCACTGCACAGCCTGAAGTTTTACAACTTTGCCAAGAAATTATTGCCAATGCATCCCCTGATGTAAGTTCTGCTTATGTTAAAGGTGTTACTGAGGGTCTAAGTTTGGGCGTTATGCTCATGCTTGCCTGCTATTTGTTCCTCCTAATCTCAAAATTTCTTATTGATTTTGATTCACGTCCAAAGCGTAAACGCCGCATAAAACAATCAAACAAAACAGAACAGAAGCAAGGGGATGGACGAGCTGACGAGTCCGCCCCTGCTTCTGCATCCAGTGAGGTACATCATGGCTAAGTTCATGCATGGTGTTCCGCTCAAGTTACAGCATCAGTGCAAAGGCTGTGGCGTTTTCACGTTCAAATTCATGTTGACCGAAGGTGCTTTGTGTTCTGCATGCGTTCAAAATTCACGCAATTCTGCTGCTGGAGACGTTCAAAACCGCAAGGTTTTGGACGTTCCTTGTCAAAATAGTAACAACTGCGCCGAAGGTGCAATTGTTGAATCTGAGAAGTTTGAATTGTCCTCTCAAGGCAAGAAATCCACCGCAGCACTTGAGATGAATGTAGAAGCGTTTTGCAATTATTACCCGATTAATAACATTGGCTTCCTGACCCTGACTTTTGCCGATGACATCCAATGCCCAAAAGAAGCCCAAAAACGCTTCAAATCATTCTACAAATACTGCTTACACAAATATTTCGGTGATTACATCCGCTGTTACGAACGCCAAGAAAATGGCCGTATTCATTACCACCTGATTTTAGATTGCAAAGTAGACATCCTGACAGGCTTTGATTTCAAACAGTTTTACAACAAAAAATTGCCACGTTACGGCCGTTACAAGTCAGCAAACAAGGCTTTAAAAGCGATTTGGAAATTGCTCCGTGATTCGATGGAAAAATATGGCTTTGGCCGTCACGAATTACTGCCGATTCGCACCTGCTCTGCACGTCTTGCCAAGTACGTCGGCAAATACATCAGCAAACACGTTCAATCACGCATAGCAAAAGACAAAGGCGTTCGCCTCGTCCAATGCTCCCAAGATTCAGGCCATAGCTGGAAAGTGGCTAACAGCAATTTCTCCTTCTTCAGCTACGGCTCAACACTGTGGCGCAAGAAGCTCCAAGCTTACATCGAAACGAACCAAGACCAATGGAACCGCGTGCAACAAGCATTTGGCATGGTCAACACAATCACATTAAACGCTGACAATTACAGCGAAATGATGTGTTTCATGGTCGGCAGCTCTTGGGGTTACAAGTGCCGCGACATCGTTTTATCACAAGAAATATGAGAGGTATCGAAATGAGCCAAGTTTATGAACCCAAACAAAAATCAGCAGGTACTGGCGGCCATCCGTTGGTGGCCACTGGTGTATTCGCAGGCTTTCGCCGTCATGAATACGGTGAAAAGAAAGAATCCATGTACTTCATGGATTTGGAAGAGTGTTCAGGTTTACCCCGCAACAATGACGGTCGCACATCCATCCGTGTCAGTGCAGAAACCTGTCAGTTTGTAGATGAAAACTTCCAATCAGGTGACTTGTTGCGCTTACCCATCTTTGTATCAGCCTACATCGACAAATCAGGTAACGCACAAGTCAGCTTAACCCATATGAAATCCATCGCTCAGCCGATGAAGCCTAACAAATGACAGGCTATTGGGACATCGACGATATGAGCGGTGAAATCGACGATGAAGGCAACGAGTACCGAAATTCAGATTACCGCATGAATCCCGATGGCGACATCGAACACCTTGGCGACGATGGTTGGGAATTAGAGCCGCAAGAAGAGTTCAGTCTGAATTTAGATGATTTTGAAGAGTTTTTAAGCGAAGGGGTCACGCTTTCATGGCCACACATTTAATCAAGGAGTTTCATTATGAAACGCATTAACCAGGTAGTGAAGTATGGCGCTGGCGCATCATTGGCAGCATTGGCAGTAGCAGCACACGCTGAGGTTCCAGCGGACGTAACCAATGTGATTACCAATATTGGTACCGATGGTGCCTTGGTAGCATGGGCAATCTTTGCAGGATTGGTTGCCATCATGGTTGTTAAATACTTGCGTCGCGCATTGTAATTAACAGGGGGCAACATGGGTTATCAAGTAGGTTTCCAGTGCTTTGAAACGCTTCAAGAAGCGCAGAACTATAAATACAGCTCTGTTGCCCCTGTTATCAATCAAAACGGCCAACTGGTTCAGCCCGAGCAAGTTGGCCAACAATGGCAATTAAACGGCATACAAATCGTTGATTCATTCCCCCAATGCAGCCCATTACAGCAGGTTCTAGACGGTATCGAAATGGGTTGGGCTTTGATTGTAGTAGCAGTATCAATGGTTGGTGTTGCCATTCTTAGACGTGGTTTGTGAGGTTCGTTATGTCTATCTACACACTTCTCGGATTAGCTGCTTGCGTCATCGTTGCGATGGGCATACTGACGATGGGGCGTTGATATGTACCGTATCCTCATTGCCATCATTTTGATGCTTCCGACATTCTCACACGCAATCAATTACCTTGGCTTTGGTGGCGGCAACTATGTCTATGCTGAACAGGGTAATTTGTACTTCAATCTTGACCCTTACGTTTTTGATAATAGGGCTTGGACGTATGACAAAACCACAGGATTCAGCGCAGAAATCAAAGTCAACATGGATTTGAAAACCAAGTACACATCTGATGATTGGTTAGAGCAAGTTGTAGCAAACAAAAAATCTGATGGCATCATGTACGCGAATTACATCAAGCAACCATTCAATTACCAAAACAAAGGTCAATACCAACACACATGGTTTTGGTTGGCTCGTTTGGCACCAAGTGTGGGTGGCTTTATTGGGCGAACTGTGGCTTGGAATACTTTTAAAAACTTCGCTCTTAAAAATGCTGCTAAAAATGCTGTTATGGGTGGTGCTTTAGCGTATTTTTTGGAGGCTGCTAGAACAGATGGTATTAATTGTGATGAAGTGGATTGCAAACAAAAAGTCGAATACATGTACGTCTCAAAAGTTGTCAATCCTGCTACGCAACAAGTTGTGACTACAAATACGATTTATGCAACACGTGATGAATATGTCAGTCATGACAAGCTTATTGCCGTTGTTCAGTCAAAATTAAAGCCTGTTAATCCTAATGGCTCAACGCTTGAATATTGCAATGTCAATGTTCATGTCAATTGTTATTACAAAAGACCGGCTCCGCAGACAGGTTATGATGGTTATTCTTTTTCGTGGTCTACTTTATCACCAACTCTCACTGAAGAAAGATTGATGCAAGACCGTGATTTATTAAAGTATTTCGATGAAGTGTGTGCAAAATTTCCAAGCGAGTGCGTTAACGAACCCACTCAAGGCAAAAATATCAAAGACGTTCAGCTTACTGGGGGCGTTGTTGGCTCTCCAGTTAGCGTTATCGGCCCTCCTTACACGAATCCAATCACAGGAACCGCTCAACAAGACCAGGTCATTATTGGTGGTGGTAGCTCAGGCATAGGCGTGAATTCAGGCACAAATGACGCTTGGACATACAATCCGTCTCTCGGTCAAAGTGGCACATTAAATCCCACGCAAGTGACTCCAGTTGCTCGTCCTGACTTAACCAACACAGATACTGCTCCAGTGGCTAAGCCAAACGAGCAAACTGGCACAAAACCACAGGTTGTTAATCCATCCGTACCTGACATCAACATCGAATTTCCTGAGTTCACTGATATTGCCGAGTTCTGTCAACAAAATCCCACTGCGGGTGCATGTTTGCAATCTGGAACAGGTGAGGAAGCCGAATCAATCTTTGACAAAATCAAAATCCCTGAAATTGCCAATCCTGCAGAATTTAAATTAGATAGCTTTTTACCATCGACAGGTACTTGCCCTGCTCCTAAAACCATCACGCTTAGCATGGGAACCATCGTTCAAAGTTATGAAAAACACTGTGAAGCGGCTGAAATGTTGCGCCCATTCATCATCATTATTTCATCACTCGTAGGTTTGTATCTCATCATAAGGAGTAAAGACTGATGCCAGCCGTTTTAGCAGCTGTTCTTGCGTATATTGCACGTTATTTAGTCATTAAGCTGATTGCTGCCTTTGGTATAGCGTTCGTTACTGGCGGTGTTTCTGCATACCTTCTTACGCAGTTTAAAGACATCATATTGACTCAGTTCAGTAGAACACAGCCCGAGGCTTATAACATTATGATGATTGCAGGTTTAGGTTATGCCTTGTCGATTATCTTCGGTGCCATTGCCTTTAAAATCGCCCTAAACGTCGGCAAACGCATCATGATGGGTGTGACAGGTGTCGGTATATGATTATCCTGATTACAGGTAATATGGGTACAGGCAAGACTTCTTACGTCATCGATGCCATTGCCAACAACAAAGACAAATTGGGCCAGATGCCTGCCCGAATTGATGGCAAAGAAGAGTGGAAATACCCTGACTACAATTATGAAAATGAATCCGATGAAGATGATGAAACCGCAGCTAAAGCATCCGATTACGAGTGGATAAAACGCCCTTATTACATCTCACACATCGACGGTCTGAAAGTTACAAAGCTTGGCGCATCCCGTGTCTCCCATGAAACCATGTCATCTGCACCACTGGCTGAATTGTTTCCCGATGGTTCTTTGATAGTCGTTGATGAATGTCACTATGTTTACCCCGTTCGTTCCAGTGCCAGAGCTGTTCCAGAGTACGTATCAAAACTGACAGAATTACGCCATCAAGGCCACACACTCATTATCATGACGCAACACCCGGCGAACATAGACATCTATGTTCGCAATCTCGTCTCAAGACACATCCATGTTGCCCGTAAACAAGCCACAACGCGGCTGTATGAATGGAATGAATGCATGGTCAACCTCAGCAAGCAATCGCTTGCTGATGCCACACAGAGGCTTTATAAGCCCCCTAAAAACGCATTCAAATATTACAAATCCAGCTCAATACACATTAAACATAAAAGACGTGTAAGCCCAGTTATTTACGTTCTTATGGTAGGCATTTTATTTATTGCATACAGTTTCTATCATTTAAGTAATCGAGCCAAACAAGATATTGGTGGCATTGATACAAGCCCAAAAACAGAGTTAGATGCGCAAATGGCAAGCGACGTATTACCAAATGCTACTAAACAAGGTGTCCAGGATAATCGAGCAGTATCAAATAACGATACTCCGCAAGCTGGACAGTCTTTAAAGCCTACCGACTTTGTACCCACGATTCCTGAGAAACCTGAATCAAAACCACTCTACGACGGTATACGCCAGCCCAAGACATTTGAACAGGTTAAAGGGGTGATGATTAGCAAAGGCAAATGCACTGCTTACAGCCAACAAGGCACGGTCGTTAATGTCTCCGATGTGTTCTGTAAAAAGTGGGCAAAGGAAGGTTTACCGTTTGACCCGTACCGTGACCCAATACCGCCAGTACAGCAAGGCCAGCAACAAGCCCAGCAACAAAACAATGCCAATGTACTGTCATTGACTGATAGCACTACAAAAGACACAATGAGGCCATCTGTAAAACTTGATGCTCAGTGATGAAACGTTTTTTAGTAATTTTATTTGTTGTAATAGTCATTCTTAAAGTTATTAATGTTTTTCGTGTTGGTGAGCTAACATTCACAATTGAAGAACTTGTTTTTTATACATCTGTTTTTTTTGGTTGGATGCTATTTGGCCAAAAGAAAAATTAAGTTGTACCAGCCCCAGATATACCGCACTAGCCGCTAAGCCTCGAGCTTGGAAACAAGATTGGTAACTGGGGCTTTCTATTGTCTAAAAATCTGAACAGTATCAAAAGCGGCAAAGGGAATAAGCCAGCTTGCATATAAGGGGAGTTGCATGTATTTAGGTTTAGACATTGCCAAGGCAAAGATTGATTGTTGTTTAATGCACGATACAAAATACCTGCACCGTACATTCGAAAACAATCAAGAGGGTTTCATCAAGCTGACAAACTGGTTAGAAAAACACACCGCAAACAAGGTTTACGCCTGTTGTGAAGCTACTGGGTCATACAGTGAAGCCATAGCCGACTATCTACACGATACAGGCCACAAGATTTCAGTAGTCAATCCATTACGCATTAAAGCATTCGTTACCAGTGAATTACAAAATGTCAAAACAGACAAACAAGACGCAAAAAGCATTGCGATCTACTGCCAACGAAATCAACCAGAGTTGTATAAACCTGCTTCACCATCTGAAAGAGAATTAAAAGCCCTCACACGATATTTAGACGGTTTGAAAGACTTGCTCACATCACACAACAATCGTTTCCTGGTCGCACATCATTCTGTAAAACCTTATATAGAGACCAGTATTAAAAACACAAAAGCAGAAATCAAAGTCATTGAGAAAGTTATCCAGTCGCGCATCAAATCCGATGATGATTTGGATAAACAGGCAAAGCTTCTAAAATCAATCACAGCAATCAGCGATGGCACCATACCGCACATCCTCACTTTGTTTGCAGATAAGCAATTCAAAACCGCCAAACAAGCCACAAAGTACGTTGGTCTTAATCCCATCATCAAGCAGTCAGGCAACAAGTCCACAAGGCATTTAGCAATCTCAAAGATGGGCGACAAGTACATCAGGTCAGCACTGTACATGCCAGCCGTTGTAGCGTTCAGAATGGCGGTATATCAGCCATTCATCAGACGTCTAAAAGACAAGGGAAAGACCAACAAGCAGATTATTTGTGCAATGATGCGCAAGCTCTTGGTTTACTGCTTCACCGTTCTGAAAACAGGTAATCAGTTTGACCCAAAAACCATCCTAAACCAACAATCGTGAAATTAAGTGTCAAGGGCGGCAAAGCCGTGCATTTCACCCTTGACACTTTACCAACCAAAAAACACTCAGCCCAAGGGTAGGTAGTTGGCTTTTCAACTGCCTGCCCTTGCGGCGTCGCAAGTGAGACACGCCGTAGGCATAGAAACCTAACAATTTCTGCAATATTGACTACAAAAACCAACGAATTTTAATAATAATGTTGACTTTATCAATACAGTATCTTGTTTATACACATCTTATTTGGGATAGCGATCGGCCACCAAATTCAAATGTATGCCGTGTTCCAACAAGGCTTTGACGCCGGCGAGCACCAGCGTGAAACCCTCAGTCGCATCGCGCACCAAAGCCATCAAATCCTCACCCTCGCCTTTTAAACCATCGTTGGTAATCGACACAAACGTGCCCAACGGATGGTCGGTAAACGTCCACACCACATGGCTGTGCTCGTGTGCCTCGCCCCATAAAATCTCGATGCGCTGATTGGTGGTAATCGACATCACCTTGACCTCGGTGCTGTGATTGTACATTTCCCAAGTCCACACCACGTCTTTGTGCTGGTCTAAGCGGCCGGTAGAATGGGTAAACCAAAATTTGCTGGTAATGGCAGGATCGATAAAGGCTTCAAACACTTCTGCGGTGGGTCGGCGTATCAACATCTCAGCCAAAGCGTAAGCATATGCAGTCATGTCGTCTCCTTTAAACTCGCTGCAATCCTGTTTTTTGAAAGCCAGCTCGTTGGCGTGGCCGTGTTTTTGAAACTAGCTTTTTCTGTACCAATGCTGATTGGATATGAAAATTAAATTTTTTTGATGTGTGCTTGACCGCTGTAAACGCAAATTGTTCACCCCACATCGAAAGCGGATGCAGATTGGTTGGTGCAGCTTGCCAGTTCATGCAGTAGTAAGCGCTTTCAAACCTTTGCGCCATCCTTTGCTCCATGCTTAATGCTTATCGCTACAGAATGGCCGGCACAGCGCATTAGCAAGACGCATACAAGAACAGCGTGTGTTTCTGCCTATGCTAAAAAATAACTTCGGCGAGCAGCCATCATCCATCAAATCTGTGCCTTAACACGATAGTGATAAGCATTTTGGCACACTTAGACAGGTACAAGCGGCCTGTAAACGATGTTACAGGCCGCTTGTATAGCTATGCACAGCAGCAAGGCTTACTTGGCCAATTCTGCCTCTATCGCACGCACAATCAGCGCGTCTTGCGGTGGCACATCGGGCATAAAGCGTGCCACCACTTCGCCGGTTTTGTTTACCAAGAATTTTTCAAAATTCCAGGTGATGTCGCTGTCTTTGCCATCTATCAAGCCTTTTTCGCTCAAACGTGCTTTGAGTTTGCCGTCTGGCAAGGCTTGCGCCGTAGGAATCGCGGCGGTTAAGCGTTGGTACAGTGGATGTTGGCCCTCGCCTTTGACCACGATTTTGGCAAACATCGGAAATTGCACCCCAAAGGTGCCACGACAAAACGCGGCAATCTCATCATTGCTGCCCGGCTCTTGTGCCAAAAACTCATTGGCTGGAAACCCCAATACGGCAAAACCTTGTTCGCGGTATTGCTCATACAAGGCTTCCAAACCCTCGTATTGTGGCGTTAAACCGCACTTAGAGGCTACGTTGACAATCAGCAAAACCTTGCCGGCAAAATCGCTCAAAGTAACGGGCTGGCCGCTGATGTCGTTCACACTGATGTCTTGGATGGTATTGCTCATAAAAACCTCGTCAATTGAATGTTAGCCAGATGTATTTTATGTTGCCATGAATGGGGTCAGCTTGTCAGTAGTGTGTCTCAAGAAAGACAAAAAAGCGGCCTGTAAACCATTTACAGGCCGCTTCAATTACAGTTCAAGGCTTAAACCGTGTTATTCATCACCCAAATCATCTAAAAAGTCGACGGTAGGCACAAAGAACAAACAGCCGGTTTGGGCGGTGCAATAGTCGAGCAAGCTGTCGAGGTTGCCGTCGGCATCGCCTTGGAACATGTGCGTGAGCATTTGTTGGGTGATGCTGAAGCTGCGCGCATAGCCGATGAAGAAGGTACCGTATTCGTTTTTGGCCGGATTGGCAAACGGCATATTGGCGCGCATGATTTTGACTTCATTGCCGTCGGCATCACGGGCTTTGCTGACGGTGGTGTGCGCGGTGGCCGGTTTTTCTTCGTCAGACAATTCGACATCGTTGAATTTTTTGCGGCCGATGACTTTTTCTTGTTCGGCATCGCTCAAATCGCGCCATTTGTCCATGTCGTGGGTGTATTTTTGGATAAAGGCATAGCTGCCGCCAGTGAATGCTGGGTCTTCGTCGCCGACCAATGCGTATTCGGCGGCGATTTCTGGCTCAGGATTTTCGGTGCCATCGACAAAGCCGATGATGGCGCGGCCATCAAAATAGCGAAAGCCTTGCACCGCGTCTATGGTGTGGGTGGCGTCTTTCAATTGGCTGTTGATGATGTCGGCCAATTCGTAGCACAGCGCCGGTTTGTCGGCACGGATGTGGAAAAACACATCACCAGGCGTGGAAACTGCGGTGTATTTCGGGCCTTTAATCGCTTGAAATGGGCTTAATTCGCGCGGTTTGGCCGCATCGGGAAACAGTCTGTCCCAAGCGTCGGCGCCAAAACCGATGGTGGCGTTGAAATGGCTGTTGGGAAAACGGTTGACCAAGCTGCGGGTTAAAGCGGAGAAGCCAGCGGCAAAATCCACCACCGCGGCGGCGACCTCAGCGCCTTGATTCAAACCCAATACGATAAACAATGCATTTTCACCTGGACGGTCTGTCACTGGCTGTAAGCGAGTGTGCGACATGTTGCGGCCTTTCTGTTGAGTCTGGTTTCCGATAGCGGCAATGGCTTTGTCAATGTGACAAACATTACCGAGTTATATAAAAATATGTGATTCAGGCTATTAAACCATAGAAAAGCGGCCTGTAAAGGGTTACAGGCCGCTTTTTTAAGCTAAATCATGCTTGTGCTTGTTGGATTAAGCCGTGCACATAGCGCGCCACGCCTTGTTCGACATTGTAAAACTCACCTTGGTAACCGGCTTCGCGCAAGCGGCTGATGTCGGCCTCGGTAAAGCTTTGGTATTTGCCTTTTAAGCTGTCTGGGAATGGGATATAGCGTATCAATTCTTGTTTTACCAATTCGGCCAAAGACAAGGCTTCTTTGCCTTCGCTGACGCGACAGGCGTTGACGGTAGCGGCGGCCAATTCATTGTAGGTTTGGCTGCGGCCAGTGCCCAAATTAAAGATGCCTGATTTTTCAGGATGCTCAAAGAAGTGCAACAACACTTCCACCACGTTTTCCACGCTGACAAAGTCGCGGCGTTGTTCGCCATTGCCATAGCCATTGTATGCACCAAACAATTCCACAAAGCCACGTTCATGGTATTGGTTGAAATGGTGGAACGGCACCGACGCCATGCGGCCTTTGTGTTGTTCGTGGATGCCATACACATTGAAGTAGCGGAAACCGGCCACTTGTGCGCGCAAACCGCTTTGCATGCGCTGGCGCAACACTTGGTCGAACAAGAATTTGGAATAGCCATACACATTCAATGGCCCTTCCAATTCGCGTTCTTCACGGAAGACCTCGCCCTTGCCGTACACGGCGGCGCTGGAGGCATAAATAAACGGAATGCCTTTGTCTTGGCACCAGTCAAACAAATCCAAAGTGTATTGGTAATTGTTGTCCATCATGTAGAGGCCGTCGTGGTTCATGGTGTCGGAACACGCGCCTTGGTGGAATACCGCATTGATGTCATTGAATGGCAGCTTGTGGCTGCGCACCAAGTCGATGAATTCCAATTTGTCCATGTAATGAACCAATTCGGCATCGACCATATTGCGGAATTTGTCGCCGCGGCTTAAGTTGTCGACGGCAACGATGTCGGTACGGCCCAATTTATTCAGTGCCAATACCAAATTGCTGCCGATAAAGCCGGCAGCGCCAGTGACGATGATGGTCATGGTTTATCCTTTCACACCGCTTGAAAACGTCGGTTTCAAGCGTTAAACAATTCTTGTTGGGTACACACGGCGGTGCCCAGTTTTGCCACCACCACACCGGCGGCGGCATTGGCAATGTGCATGGCTTGGCTGTGATTGAGTCCGGCGGCCAAGCTCAGCGCCATGCTGGCAATGACGGTATCGCCCGCGCCTGACACATCAAACACCTCTTGTGCACGCGTGCCTTGGGTTTCGATGTTGTCATGGCGAAACAGCGTCATGCCTTCTTCCGAACGGGTAAGCAGCAAGCCATCGAGCTCGAGTTTTTCACGCAAGCGCTGCGCTTTTTCTTCCAATTCGGCCTCGTTTTTCCACTCGCCAATCACTTGTTTGAGTTCGGCACGGTTAGGCGTAATCAAGCTGGCCGATTCGTATTTCATGTAGTCCGAACCCTTAGGGTCAACGAGCACTGGCTTGTTCAATTCGCGCGCCGCCAAAATCATGTCGCGCACATGCGCCAAACCGCCTTTACCGTAATCGCTCAAAACCACCACATCAAAATCGTTCAATAAGCGGCGATACTGTTGCAATTTGTCGTGCAGAACGCTGTCGGTTGGCTCGTCTTCAAAATCCAAGCGGATCAATTGCTGATTGCGCGCCACCACACGCAATTTAATGGTGGTGGCAATGTTGGCATCGCGGATTAAATGTGACACCACGCCGCAATCATTCATCAAGCCTTGCAGCGCATCGGCCGCCTCATCGTCGCCGGTAATCGACAACAAACTGGCTTGGCCGCCCAAACAGGCAATGTTGCGCGCCACATTGGCAGCGCCACCGGCACGTTGGTCTATTTTTTCAATTTTCGCCACCGGCACCGGCGCTTCAGGCGAAATGCGGTGGGTATCGCCAAACCAATAGCGGTCTAGCATCACATCACCAACCACCAACACTTTGGCCGCCGCAAAACGCTGACTCAAGTCTGCAGCCGGCATGGACAATTGTTGCAGTAATTTCATCGTCGTCCTTCTTATCAATGGCTTACAGGCCGCTTGTGCCTTGCAATTGCGCTGCCACTGCATTGACATCGCGTATCACCGCCACTGGGTCGGCGGCTTGGGTCACAGGGCGACCCATCACCAAATAGCTCGAGCCAGCTGTTAACGCGTCTTGCGGCGTCATGATGCGGCGTTGGTCGTCGTTGTTTTGTGCGTTAGGCAAACGGATGCCTGGGGTCACCAACAAAAATTCTTGTCCCAAAGCGGCGCGCAAAGGCGCGGCTTCCATCGCCGAACACACCACGCCGTCCAAGCCTGAGCTTTTGGCCAAAGTCGCCAAATCGACCACTTGCTCGGCGATGGGTTTGACTATGCCCACTTCGCGCGCATCGGCTTCATCCATGCTGGTGAGCACGGTCACACCGATGAGCAAAGGTTTGTGCGCATAGCCAGCCACGGCTTCTACTGCCGCTTCCATCATGCGACGGCCACCTGAGGCATGCATGTCCACCATCCACACGCCCATGTCGGCAGCCACTTTACAGGCCGATGCCACAGTATTGGGAATGTCGTGGTATTTCAAATCCAAAAACAATTTAAAGCCTTGGTGTATCAGGCTTTCGGCCAAAGAGCGGCCTGTAGCGGTGAACAATTCCTTGCCAATTTTCACTTGGCATTGTTCAGGGTTCAATTGGCGCACAAATTGCAGCGTGGCTTCGGCATTGTCAAAATCCAAAGCGACGATGACAGGTGTTGGGTGGGCAGAGCTGTGTTCAGGTAAAATCAATGGATTCATGTTCAAACTTCAATTTTATTCGGGGTAAAGGTTTCCCACTTATTACAAGCGGGGCAATGCCAGAAAAACACTTGCGATTTAAAATGGCAATGGCGGCAACGGTACATCAAGGCTTTGCGGGCATAACGGCCAACAATACCGCGCATCATGTCGGCATCGGCGCGCCAAGTGGGGTCTAAATTCGACAATTGCATGCCCAACAAACGGTAAGCACCGCGCAAATCGGGTTGGATGCGCACCAATTCGGCCGTCAATGCGGCTGCCGCCTCTTCGCCGCGCAAGACCAAGGCTTTTTCGTAGATAACGTCGATTAAGTCCAATTGCGGGAAGGTGCGGATGTAGCCAATCAACACATTCAGGCCTTGCTCGGCTTGGTCTAAGGCTTGGTAAGCATCAAACAGTTTTTCACCGACCATGCTCAAATACACATGGTTTTGCTGCTCTATGGCTGCATAAGCGTCTATCGCATCTTGGTAGCGCTGTTCGGCCATCGCCACATCGCCACGCAACATATTTGCGCGCGTGCATTTGCGGTTATAGCCCAAGGCCAGCGCAATGTAATCTTGGGCGGCGGCAAATTGGCTACGGAACAAGGAGGTTTGTGCCAATTCGCAATAAAACTGCGCAATCTCAAATTGGTAAGTCTGCGCATCGTGGCTCAGCTCTTGCGCAATTTCAATTGCTTTTTCCCAGTCGCGGTCTTGTTGGTAAATATTGAGCAAGACTTCGCGCGCCAACTTGCCGGCATTGCCTTCTTTTAAACCTTGGAAAATTTGCTCAGCGCGGTCAACCAAGCCGGCATTTTGAAAATCTTGCCCCAATTCGTACAACACCCGTTGGCGCTTTTCGCCGATGATGTCAGGCGAATCGAGCAATTTTTGGTGTAAAGCAATCGCTTTGTCGTTTTCACCGCGGTTGCGGTACAACTTGCCCATGCTCACGGCCAATTCATACGCATCGGGTGTGTCTTCTTGTTTGGCCAGCACATCACCAAACGCGCGCACCGCCACATCGGTATTTTTGTCCACCAAGGCATCGACGCCGGCGTAAAAATCTGTGGGCACGGTTTTGGCCTGTTTCAACACGGCACGCATGTCCACGCGGGCAGCGAACCAACCCATGGCAAAAAATACCGGCAAGAAACACACCGGTATGATCCACCACCACACTACTGTATCCATCTACGGCTTCCGTTCGTTACGGTTGAACTGGAACAATCACATCAGCGGTGCTGAGGGTGTTAGCAGCAGGTTGTGGGTAAGCCGACAGTTGTTTGCTCAAATCGTCGTTGTGCAAACGCAATTTTTTGACTTCTTTTTGCAAGCGGGCGGCCTCATTGCGCAAACGCAATAAGCGACCAAACATGGACAACACCCCGACAACAGCGCCCAGCACAAAGGCGATCCACAAATACGCAACCAAAGGCCATTTGGTGGTAGGAAAGCCAATCAAATTAAAGTCCACGCTGTGGGTATTGCCCAAAGTCACTGCCAATAAGGCAATGAATACGATGAACATAATGACGATAGATAGCCACTTCATCATGCGTCTAATCCTTTTTTGTATGCAATTTGCCCTGCAGTTTATACGATTTTCATGGTTTAAGGTATCACCAAACGCTTTGAGTGCGCCGGATTATGCCCTAAAATACACGCGCATGCGCTCTGCCCTGTCTTGCGCGCTGCCTGCATGTATAATGGCGCGCTGGGTATGGTCTTTGCCCGCAATAAAAACACAATATTATGAGAATTGAGGAGTAACGAGTATGAGCATGGCCGAACGCGATGGCAGTATTTGGTACAACAATGAAATGGTGGAATGGCGCGCTGCCACCACCCATGTTTTGACCCATACTTTGCATTACGGCATGGGCGTGTTTGAAGGCGTGCGGGCGTATGAAACTGCACAAGGCCCTGCCATTTTCCGTTTGCACGACCACACCAAGCGCTTGTTCAACTCGGCCAAAATCGTTGGCATTGCTTTGCCGTATACGGCCGAACAAATCAACCAAGCGCATATTGAGGTGGTCAAGCAAAACCAATTGCAATCGTGTTATTTCCGCCCGATGGCGTTTTATGGCTCGAAAAAATTGGGTGTGTCGCCTGCCAAAGACGATGTGAATGTCATCGTCGCTGCTTGGCCTTGGGGTGCGTATTTGGGTGAAGAAGGCATGGCGCAAGGCATACGCGTGAAAATCTCCTCGTTTGCGCGCCACCATGTCAATGTGATCATGGTCAAAGCCAAGGCCAATGGCAATTACATGAATTCCATCATGGCCAACCAAGAAGCCTTGAACGATGGCTACGATGAAGCAATCTTATTGGACACCGACGGCTATGTGGCCGAAGGCTCGGGTGAAAACATTTTCGTGGTGCGCGACGGCGTGCTTTATACTCCCGACTTGAGCGTGGCCTTGGCCGGCATTACCCGCGCCACCATCATCACCTTGGCACAAGACTTGGGCTATAAGGTGATTGAAAAACGCATTACCCGCGATGAGTTGTACACCGCCGATGAATTGTTTTTCACTGGCACGGCTGCCGAAGTCACGCCGATACGCGAAGTTGATGGTCGCAGCATAGGCAGTGGCAAACGCGGTGACATCACCACCGTATTGCAACAGGCATATTTTGATGTGGTACAGGGCAAAAACCCGCAATACCAACATTGGTTAACATACATCAATCAGGCTTGATGCCAAAATGGCCGTATCGCAGTAAAATAGCGGCCTGTAAGCATCGCCAACGATGCCGTTTTACCCTCAGTATCCCCAACACAGTCGGGCGTGTGTGATTAGCATCCGACTGTGTGAACTACCACCCCAAGTGGGTGTATGTAATGAAAACCTAAAAACAGGAAACACCTTTTATGAGCAATAACGAAAAAGTCATCACCATTACCCCTCATGATTTGCCTTTGCACTGCCCGACTGCTGATGTGGCTTTGTGGAACAACCATCCTAAAGTGTTTTTGCCAATTCAATCTAACAGCACCATCCGTTGCCCTTATTGCGGCACGGTTTACCGTTTAGAAGGCGAAGCTGGCGGTCACCACTGATCGCATGGCTTACCGTATCCTCATCATCGCGCCTTCGTGGATAGGCGATTGCGTGATGACACAGCCTTTGCTCAACCGCCTCAAACACCGTCAGGCCGATACCACCATCGATGTGTACGCGGCCAATTGGTCCAAAGCGGTGTTCAGCCGCATGCCTGAAGTGCATGAGGTGTTGACCAACCCCTTCGGACACGGCGTGCTGAAACTGGGTTTGCGTTATCGTGAAGGTCGGGCTTTGGCCAAACGCCATTACGATGAGGTGGTGGTGTTGCCCGGCTCGCTCAAATCGGCATTGGTGCCGTTTTTTGCCCGCATCAAAATCCGCACCGGCTTTTTGGGCGAATCGCGCCGCGGTTTGCTTAACAACATCCATGAATTGGATGAAGTCGCCTTGCCTTTGATGGTGGAGCGCTATGCCAAACTGGCACAAGCGCCGGCAGAAACTTTAAAGCGGCCTGTAAGCCATCCACATTTGGACATCGATGTGGCGCAGCAACACGCGACTTTGGCCGCTTTGGGCTTGACCCAGCAAGCGGCAGTGGTGTTTTGCCCTGGTGCCGAATACGGCCCTGCCAAGCGCTGGCCCAGCCAACACTATGCCGCCTTGGCCAAGCGTTTTATTCAAGATGGCAAACAAATTTGGCTGATAGGCTCGAATAAAGACCACGAAGTGGCCGAGGAAATCAAGCAATTAAGCGGTGGTCAGTGCATCAATTTGTGTGGCAAAACCCAAATTGACCAAGCCATCGATTTGATTGCCACTGCAGGTTTGGTGGTGTGCAATGATTCTGGTTTGATGCATGTGGCCGCAGCCGTGGGCACGCCTTTGGTCAGTGTGTTTGGTTCTTCCAGCCCCGACCACACCCCGCCTTTGAGCGACAAGGCCAAGATTTTAAGCCTGAATTTGGATTGCAGTCCTTGTTTTGAACGCATCTGCCCTTTGGGCCACACACATTGTCTGACCCAGCTGTGGCCAGACCGTGTCTATGATGCAGCACAAACTTTGCTGACATCGGTAACTATTGCCAGATAATTTTAATAAATTAGACAGCACGGGCTTTTTTTTCGACAATAGCCAAAATCAATTCATTACTTTATTACCAAGGAGTTTGGAATGTCTGATAGCAAACACAGCCGTTTGATTATTTTGGGTTCAGGTCCAGCCGGTTACACCGCTGCCGTGTACGCGGCGCGTGCCAATTTGGCGCCCACTTTGATTACCGGTATTGCCCAAGGCGGTCAATTGATGACCACGACCGATGTGGACAACTGGCCCGCAGATGCTGAGGGTGTGCAAGGCCCAGACTTGATGGTGCGCTTCCAAGCCCATGCAGAACGCTTTGGTACCGAAATGATTTTCGACCAAATCAACCAAGTGGATTTGCAAAACCGTCCGTTCACCTTGACCGGTGACATGGGTACTTACACTTGTGATGCCTTGATCATTTGTACCGGCGCTTCTGCCAAGTATTTGGGCATACCTAGCGAAGAAACCTTTGCCGGCAAAGGCGTGTCTGCTTGCGCCACTTGCGATGGTTTCTTCTACAAAAACCAACACGTTGCCATCGTCGGCGGCGGCAATACCGCAGTCGAAGAAGCCTTGTACTTGGCCAACATCGCTGAGCACGTGACTTTGATACACCGCCGCGAAACCTTCCGTGCTGAAAAAATCATGATAGACAAATTGATGAAACGTGTGGAAGAAGGCAAAATCACCTTGAAATTGAATGCCAATTTGGATGAAATTTTGGGCGATGCCAAAGGCGTGAACGGCGCGCGTTTGAAATTCAATGATGGCAGCACCGAAGATTTGGCTGTGGCTGGCGTGTTCATCGCCATCGGTCACAAACCGAATACCGACATCTTCAAAGGCCAATTGGACATGGACGAAACCGGTTATTTGAAAACCCAAGGCGGCACTGCCGACAACGTGGGTTTGACCAATATCGCCGGCGTGTGGGCTGCAGGCGATGTGAAAGACCACACTTACCGTCAAGCCATTACCAGCGCCGCCAGCGGTTGCCAAGCGGCTTTGGATGCAGAACGCTATTTGGATGGCTTGAATTAATTACAGGCCGCATAAACAGCAAGCAAACGCTTAATCTTAGGATTAAGCGTTTTTTATTGCCTCTGCATCATGACTGTGAAACATTGCCGCAGGAATGCGGCATCACAATTTGCCGTTTTTGCGGCAATACTCGGTGGTTTTGGCAATGGCTTTTTCCAAGCCAGTAATGCGGTAGTGATTGTTGTCTTTTTTGGCTTGTTCCAACTTCAGTCGCATTTTTTGAATTTTGCTGGCGCAAGAAGGTTTTTCTTGCGCCAGTGTACTCCAAGAAAACAGACTCAAACTCAAGGCCAATATGGCGGTGAACAAGGTGCGCATCATGTGTGACTCCTCCAAAAAAGTGTTTAGGCAGTTTAACCTAGTGGCACCTACTTGAATATGGCCGCTGTGCTATTGCCCGCTGGTGCAAGTTTAGAAACTTGCGAACAAATATGAAGTGCTGATATGTGATTTTAAACCGCAGATGCGGCCTGTAAACCTTTACAGGCCGCATTTATCTGTTTCAAACGACAAATTAAAAACGCCAGTCATCCACACCTATGATTTATCCTCGCTTAAAATACAGTCCAAAAAAAACCACGCTCAGCGTGGTTTCAAATGTGTAGCGACATAGGCCGAGTTTTCAGCCAACCGGTAATGCTGTAACGGGTGTGCTTCACCGGTTTGACCTCGTGTGGAATGGTCTTGCTGTTGAAAATCGCCAAGCGCCCGACCAAGGGCAACACATTCAACTCTTGTTCGGCCCCATTGCCATCTGGCAAATACAGTGTCAACTGCCCGCCAAAATCGTCTTGCCAATCCTCTTCATTCAAGTACAACACCATGGACAGCGTGCGTCTGTCATCATTTTGGAAGGCATCGACGTGTTTTTGGTAAAACGTGCCCTCGGTATACACCGCATAATGAAATTCGCTTTCTTCTATGCCCATGTAACAGGTTTGGTTCAGGTATTGGATGAATTGACCGACCTTATTAAAAAAAATCGCTTCCACGGCATTGTGTGTGCGTTCATCCAACCAGTGTATCTGATCACCGCGTATCGAACGCACCACTTGCTCATGGTCTAAATTGCCTATCGCGGCTTGGTGAAAATCTTGCTGCTGGTATTGCAGCAACATATTCTGGCGCAATTGCGCCACCTCGCTGTGCGAAAAAAACGCATCCGAGATGCAATAATCTTGCGCCGCCAAGGCCGCAATGATTGCTTCGTAAGTGTTGATTTCATTATCGCCAGGCCCAATCAATCCGGCCGCGTATTGCTCATGCGCTTGCCCTAACATCGTAAAACCGCCATTCATTGTTTCGCTGTTGAAAAATCTTGCTGCCAGAAGCGCAGCTAGATCAGGAGAGTATTGCAGGTGTGCATCACATCAATATTGCAGCATTATAAACACAGCGATGCGGCCTGTAAGCATTGCTATCACACAATTTGCGTCAATTTAAAGATTTAATTAAAGCGATGAATCTAGACCTAAGCTCAGCCAAACAGAGCATGCTTTATTGCGGATGCTTAATCCGGTTTGGGCAAAGTTTGCCAAATGTGCTCGCCAGTGACTTCATAAAAATGCTGCTCCACATACGGCATGATATAGAAAAAGTTTTGTGGGTCGGTGAAATGTATCGAAAGACTGACATTGTAAGGCGCATTGAGGTGGTTGTAGACATTGCAATTCTTTTCATGGTGAACTTCACTGCAAGACATGGAAATGACCTGATTCATGTGCTTAAATTGGATGGATTCAGTGGGAACATAAAAGTATCTTTGACTCCATTTGGGCGATTGTGTATTTTCGATACAAAAAAGTGTTCCACTTGGTCTATTACATTACATGGTGCAAACGTCGTCCCGTTGCGATTGTAATACGCCAAAATCTCCTCTTGATTATTCAAATTATTGATTATTAATGTTTTTTGCTCGGATGGCTTAACGCGTTCAATATCCACCCTCGCAAACACATCATCGGGCGTTGGGTCTAAACCTAATTTTTTACGTATGACTTGAGGTGTAATTATCAGATAGTCTATTTTGGTTTTGCGCATATACCGTGAATAAAAATCTTGATAACGCTCGTTGCGATAGTCATACACCTCTTCCGCGTCTTTTTTGGCCTTGCCAGCACTGCCACTGTCACACGCTGTGATGGTTGTGGCCAAACTCAGAACCAGCAGACAGTGTAAGGGGTTTTTCATGGTGAGATTCTATCTAAACAGTTTTTTTGGAGTCAGTATCAACATAAAATGCGGCCTGTAAGCTGAGCAAACTAATTCTCTTGTTTCAATCCCAATTTTTGTAAAATGTAATTCTGCAAACCAAATGATGGCACCAAATAACCAGCTTCATAGCTTCATAGCTTAATATGTCTTCGTTTTCTAATGATTCCAGATAGCGTAATATTTTGACAATGTCTATGCCTTTGGGAAGATTGAGTGCGTAAAACTGTTCAGAAAATTTTTCATGCACAAGGCCTTTTTCTGATAATTCATTTAGAATTGCACTGATTTGATGAGGCTTATTTTCATAAAATACAATTCTGATGGTGCTGTTATCGCTGTGACTTTTTACTTTTTTAAACAGCCTTTCATGTTGAATTAACTCAGTGAAAATAAGGTCACCAAGTGCAACCTCCTTGCTGTAAAACGGCATGTATTTGACCACAAACACATCGCCCTCAACACGCTCGCAGTCTATTTGCTCACAATTGACTGGCGGATAACCCTCTTCATCCACTTCCAATTCAAAATGCACTTTTTCCATTGCTTACCTCAGCATTTCAGCGTTATTTTCATCCATCGTTCTTAGAGTACTGGTTTCATCATAATCTAAGCAATTGTTCTGTCAACAGTAATCATAGCTAATCATGTTAGAGATACACTCATTCTTTTGCTCCGCGATGCTATGCCTAACAATGAAGAGAATCTTTTAATCTGTAGCAGCCAAATATCAAAAAGCGGCCTGTAAATCATTACAGGCCGCTTTAATTCACTTGCTGCGTTAATGTGGTTTAACCACCCAAATAAGCGCTCAAGATACGAGGGTCGTTCAGCAGCACATCGGCTTTGTCCGCCATGGTGATTTTGCCGCTTTCCATCACATAGCCGCGATTGGAAATTTGCAAAGCCAATTTCGCATTTTGTTCTACCAGCAAGATGGTCACGCCTTCTTTGTGTACGGTTTGAATGATGTCAAAGATTTGTTGCACGATGATCGGTGCCAAACCCATAGACGGCTCATCCAATAACAACAATTTCGGCTTGGACAAAATCGCGCGACCCATCGCCACCATTTGTTGTTCACCGCCTGACAAAGTACCGGCCAATTGTTTGGCACGTTCTTTCAAACGTGGGAACAGCGTCATCACGTATTCGATGTCGGCCTGTATTTGCGCCTTGTCTTTGCGGTAAAACGCGCCCATGTCCAAGTTTTCCACCACCGTCAGTTTGGGGAAAATACCGCGACCTTCGGGCACCATCACCAAACCTTGGCTGACAAATTTGTGCACCTCAGTTTTGCGAATGTCTTGGTCTTGGTATAACAAAGTGCCCGATTTCGGTTTCACCAAACCAGTAATAGTTTTTAAAGTCGTGGTTTTACCCGCGCCATTGGCACCGATTAAGGTCACCAATTCACCTTGTTCAATGTGCATGTTCAGGTCGGAGACCGCTTGAATGCCGCCGTAGTTGACATTCAAATTTTCAATTTTCAATAAACTCATTCGTGCGATGCTCCCAAATAGGCTTCAATCACGCGAGGATTGGTGCGTATTCCTTCTGGGAAATCCTCGGCGATTTTTTGACCGTAATCCAAAACCGCGATGCGGTCACACAATTCCATCATCAATTTTACGTCGTGCTCAATCAACAAGATGGTCACACCGTCGTCGCGGATTTTGCTCATCAAGTGTTTCAAGCCCTCGGTTTCCGATGGGTTCATGCCGGCTGCGGGTTCGTCCAAAGCCAATAACTTGGGCTCACACGCCAAAGCGCGGGCAATTTCCAAACGGCGTTGGTGGCCGTAAGACAAATTGCGTGCTTGCTCGTCGACCACATCACTGATGCCCACGTATTCCAGCAAGTCATAGGCTTTTTGCGCGATAGCGGCCTCTTCTTTTTTGACACGCGGTGTGCGCAAAATCGAACCGATGGCACCTGCATGGCTGCGGGTGTGGCGACCGATCATCACGTTTTCCAAGGCCGTCATCTCACCAAACAAACGGATGTTTTGGAAGGTACGCGCAATACCGGCTTTGACCACTTTATCCGGTTTCACTTGGAACAAATTGTGGCCAGCAAAGGTAAATTCACCTTCATCAGGTACGTACAGGCCGGTTAAAACGTTAAACAAGGTGGTTTTACCGGCGCCATTCGGGCCGATCAAACCGTACACTTCACCTTTATTGATGTGCAAACCCACATCGTTGAGCGCGGTCAAGCCGCCAAAACGCTTTACGATGCCTTTGATATTTAACAATGTTTCAGACATTTATGCCTCTCCTGTTGGTTTTGATGGCTGTACGTCTTTCAACAGCTTTTTCAGTCCAGATGCGCGGCGTTTGGCCGGCAAAATACCTTGTGGACGGGTTAACATCATCAAAATCAAAGCCACACCGAAGAACAACATGCGCACGTTTTCAGTTGGCAAATACACCTTACCAAACAGCGATTGTTGCACAGGCTCGGCAAATTCACGCAACACTTCAGGAATAAAGGTAATCAAGATGGCACCGACGATGACGCCGCGGATATTGCCCATACCGCCCAAAACCACCATACACAGAATCATCACCGACTCCATCAAGGTAAACGATTCTGGCGACACAAAACGTTGGTAAGAAGCAAACAAACCACCAGCAATACCACCGGACAAGGCGCCCAATGAGAAAGCCAATAATTTCATGTTGCGGATGTTAATGCCCATTGCTTGTGCGGCAATGTCGTCTTCACGCATCGCTTCCCAAGCGCGACCGATGCGCGAGTATTGCAAGCGGCTGCAGAACAACACAATCAAAGCGGCCAATATCAAGAACAAGTAGTAGTAAGCATAGGCTTTGGGGTAAGAATTGCCGAAAGCTTCAAAGCCTGAGCTCAATTTGTAATCACCAAACATGATTGGATCAATGCTGGAAATGCCTTGTGGGCCATTGGTGATGTTAATCGGTTGGCTCATGTTGTTCATGAAAATGCGGATGATTTCACCAAAGCCCAAAGTCACGATGGCCAAATAGTCACCCTTCAAGCGCAATACCGGTGTGCCCAATAACACGCCACACAAACCGGCCAGTAAGGCGCCAATCGGAATGGTGATGTACCAAGGCAGGTGCAAACCTTCGTTGCCCAATAAGGCACCCAAATGCGGTGAAGACAATAAGGCAAAGGTGTAAGCACCAACGGCATAGAAGGCCACATAACCCAAGTCGAGCAAGCCGGCGAAACCCACCACCATGTTCAAACCCAAGGCCAACATCACATAAATCAACGCAAAGTTGAGCAAGTTTACCCACGAATTACCAAACATATTGCCGATGAAAAATGGCAACACAATCAGCACAGCAAACAGCACAATATTCAAGCCTATGTTTAAGGCGGGATTGTTTTTTTGCATCTGTATTCCCTCCTAATTAAGCACGATCGGCTTGTTTTTCGCCCAACAAACCGCTAGGACGGAAGACCAAAACCATAATCAACACGAAGAATGAGAAGATGTCTTGGTAGTTAGAACCCAAGAATCCGTTGGTAATGCTGGAAATCGTACCGGCAAAAAAGCTTTCGGCTATGCCCAAAACCAAACCACCAACCACCGCACCAGTCAAGTTACCAATACCGCCCAATACTGCTGCACAGAAGGCTTTCAGGCCGATCATAAAGCCTGTGGTGTAGTGAATTTGATCGTAGTTGGCCGCGTGCATCACGCCAGCGATGGCGCCCAAGCCCGAACCCAACATAAAGGTAATCGAAATCACCCAGTTCACATTCACACCCATCAAACGTGCCACATCCGGTTTTTGGCTGGTAGAACGCATGGCGCGACCCAATTTGGTTTTGTTAACCACGGCCAGCATGCTAAACATGATGGCGAAGCACAATACCACAATCAGAATTTGAATCTTGGTCACCACGGCGCCCATGATGGTAATCGGCGTGTGATCCAAAATCGCAGGGAATTTCACATAAGAAGTGCCCCAAATAATCACCGCCACTTGTTGCAACACGATGGACAAGCCAATGGCAGTAATCAATGGCGCCAAACGCGGGGCGCGGCGCAAAGGACGGTAGGCAACCAATTCCATGGTATAACCGATGGCCATACACACGGGGATGGTACAAATCATGGCCAGTAACACCAGAGCGAACCCAGGCAATTGTATGCCCATGCCGATGAAACCTGTGAGGATGCTGATGCAGATCATGCCACCGAACATCACCACTTCACCGTGCGCAAAGTTAATCAAACCCATAATGCCATACACCATGGTATAGCCTAGGGCAATCAAGCCGTATATCGAGCCTACCACCAGCCCGTTTAACAGCAATTGCATGAAAATTTCCGACGTCAAGATCTCGCTCCTTTGCCATGTGTCGTTTTTGTTTCGATTTTTATGGTTACTTTTCCACTTATGTCGCGGAAATAGCCTAGTCATGCGAAAAAATAGCACACTTCTTTGCCTAATTAAAATTAAATTAACCAAAAAATTGTTGCTGCATCGCAGAAAACCCATCAAACCCTTGATTTTGGCAGTAATATACAGGCTTATTGTAAATATACAAGTTATATCCAATTGTAATAGCTAAAAACAGAAGGCAGTGATATGCAGGTTTACTTGGTCGGTGGTGCGGTGCGAGATGGTTTGCTGGGCTTGTGTGTACAAGACCGCGATTGGGTGGTGGTGGGTGCCACCCCGGCACAGATGTTGGCTTTGGGCTACAGCCCAGTGGGCAAAGATTTTCCGGTGTTTTTGCATCCTCAAAGCCATGAAGAATATGCATTGGCGCGCACCGAGCGCAAAACCGCCGTCGGTTATCACGGCTTTCAATTCAATACCGATGCCTCAGTGACCTTAGAACAAGACTTGGCGCGCCGCGATTTGAGCATCAATGCCATGGCGCAAGACGCCGACGGCAATATTATCGACCCCTATGGCGGCCAAGCCGATTTACAGGCCGGCATCTTGCGCCACGTCAGTACGGCGTTTGCCGAAGACCCTGTGCGCATTTTGCGCGTGGCCCGCTTTGCTGCCCGCTACAATTATTGTGTTGCCGCTGAAACCTTGGCTTTAATGCAGCAAATGGTGTCTTCTGGCGAAGTCGATGCTTTGGTAGCGGAACGCGTGTGGCAAGAGCTGTCGCGTGCTCTGTCTGAGCCGCATCCGCAGCGCTTTTTTGAGGTATTGCAACAAGCCGGTGCCTTGGCGAAAATTCTGCCCGAATTGGCGGCTTTATATGAGCACACCTCGTATTGGTCGACAACCATGCAGGCTTTGATATTGGCTGCAAAACAACAGCGACCTGTAAGCCTGTCGTATGCTTTAATGTGTGTGCATGTGTCCACACCATTGACTGCCCTGCATCAACACCTGCGCGTGCCCAAAGACTGCGCCGATGCCGCTGATGTGTTACAGGCCGCCTACCCTGCGCTGTTACAAACTGAAGCCTTGAATGCCGAGACCGTGTTAACGGTGTTCCAGCGCTGTGATGTGTGGCGTCGCCCTGAGCGTTGGCAAGCGGCTTGGGAGGCAGCGCACATCATGACAACGGTGGCCGAACTGCCGCCACCGCAAGCGGCGTGGCAACAAGCATTATCAGCGTGTTTGGCCGTAGACGTTGCCGCCATTGCTGCCACATCGGCCGACAAAGCCACTATTCCCCTCAACATCCGCACTGCGCGCCTACAAGCCATCTCACTCAGTTTAGCGAGTACCGCCTTATGATGAACCAAGAATTGATCAGCTATATTCACCAAGAATTGCAACAACGCAAACAACACATTGTTGAAGACTATTTGCACCACCGCCAAGCGTCGATGTTTTTCCGCCGCTATGGCGCCGAGCTCGACCGCTGCTTGGGCATCTTATGGCAAGAAAGCTTTGTCAATCGGCGCATGTGTTTGCTCGCCACCGGTGGCTATGGTCGCCAAGAAATGTACCCGCAATCAGATTTGGACTTGGCCATCGTCAGCGCCGAAGAATTGAGCGCTGAGGACGAGCAAGACATTGCCCGTTTTGTGCAGGTATTGTGGGACATCGGTTTGGCACCTGCGGCCAAGATAGGCAGCACGGTGCAATTGTTACAGGCCGCTGCCGAAGACTTGACCAGCGATACCGCATTTCTAGAAGGCCGTTTTGTCTGTGGCAATCACAAATTGGCGCACGAATTCGTGGCGCAACTGAATTTACAACGCGATGTTGCCGGTTTCGTCGAAGGCAAATTGCTGGAACAAAGCCAACGCCATTACAAGGCGCGCGGAGCCGCCAGCCAATTGGAACCGAATATCAAGACTTGCCCTGGTGGCTTGCGCGATTTGCATACCATGTTGTGGTTGGCCAAGGCGCAAGGCTTGCGCCCACACTTCCCCACTTTGGTGCACGAAGGCATCCTCACCCGCGCCGAAGCGGGCTTATTGATGCACAGCCACAAGCAATTGGCACGCATGCGCATCGAATTGCATTTGGTGGCCGGCCGCGAAGAAGACCGCTTGATTTTTGATTTGCAGCGCCAAGTGGCTGAACGCTTGGGCTACCAAGACAATGAGTCCAGCATCAAAAGCGAACAGCTGATGAAGCAAATGTACCGCGCCACCAAAACGGTGAAACAGCTCAACGGCATTTTGTTGCCCATGCTCAAAGGACGGGTGTTTTCCAGTTTGCCGCGCAATGTTTATGAAATCGACGACAAGTATTACCAAGTCGGCAATGCCATCGCCGTGCTCAATGTGAAGCTGTTCAAGCAACAACCGCATGAAATCTTCAACATCGTGCGCGTGATGCAGTCACACAACGACATCAACCAAATCGCCCCACGCACGCTTAGGGCATGGTGGCAGGCGGCACAGAAAATCGGCCCAGATTTTTATGCCGACAGCGAAAACCGCAAGATGTTCATTTCCATGTTCCGTCGTGGCACTGGCTTAACGCACATTTTGCGCTTTTTCAATCTGTACGGCATGCTAGGCCGCTATATCCGCCCGTGGGCGAAAATCGTCGGCCTGTTGCAACACGATTTGTTCCATATTTATCCAGTGGACGACCACATCTTAATGGTGGTGCGCAATATGCGCCGTTTGGCAATAGAAGCGCACAGCCACGAATTGCCGTTTGCTTCCGGCCTGATGGCGAGTTTCCCCTACAAAACCGTGCTTTATTTGGCCGCGCTGTTCCACGACATCGCCAAAGGCCGTGGTGGTGACCATGCCGAATTGGGTGTGGCCGATGCGCGCAAATTTGCCAAAGACCATTTCCTCACCGATTACGAAACCGATTTGCTGTGCTGGTTGGTCAACGACCACTTAATCATGTCCACCACCTCGCAAAAAGAAGACATTTCCGACCCCGAAGTGGTAAACCGCTTTTGCGCCCATGTCAAAACCCGCGACCGCTTAATCGCCTTGTATTTGCTCACCGTGGCCGATGTGCGTGGCACCAATCCTAAGATTTGGAACGACTGGAAAGCCGGCTTATTGGAAAACCTGTTCCAAGCCTCGCTGCGCACGCTGTCGGGTTTGGGCAGCAATCAGCGCATTACCGTCAGCCGCCGCCAACAAGCCGCCATCACCTTATTGGATGACATGGGTTATAACGAGCGCCAACAGCGCAGCCTGTGGAACATCTTGGGCCCATCTTATTGGGTACGACACGAAAAACAAGACATCTTGTGGCATGTGAGCAAGTTGATAGGCCGTGAAAACGAGCCGCAAGCGCAAATCCAAATCGACACCGAATTAAAATCGCTGAAGGTGATGGTGTTTATGCCGAATGCGCCGAAGTTGTTTGCGCAGCTGTGCGCCATTTTCAGCCAACACCAATTGGACATTGCTGCTGCGCGCGCTTATGTCACCGGCCATCAGTTTATTTTGGACACTTTTCACCTATTGTTGCCCGAAGGCAGCGAAGTGGACGAATATCCTGAGATTGCAGCAATGTTGCAAGCGACTTTGGGGCATTTTATCCTTGGACAATTCATCCCCATTCCAGCGCCACGCAAGGCCTCACGCCGCATCCGCCACTCGCATGTGGCGCCGCGCATCACCTTGTTTGAAGAAGATGTGATTAAAGAAAGCGATGTGTACGTGCTCAACATCGTCACCGCCAACCGCCGCGGTCTGCTCGCCAACATCGCCAAAATTTTGTCCGACATGGACATCAGCATGATACACGCGCATGTGATGACGCTGGACGAACGCGTAGAAGACACGTTCCTGCTCAAATCCGGCAAACTGGCCGACACCAAAACCCAATTGCAATTGAAACAAGCCTTGGAAGACATTTTGGCGGCATCTTAAGCTTTACAGGCCGCTTATAAGGGATATAAGCGGCCTGTAAACATTCATTTTCGGGTAGTGAGTTGACAGTCATCGACGACAAAATCATCTATCTAACAGCTCATTCATATAGATATCAGGATGTAGTCGGTTCTCATTAAAGCTCAAGCTTTCTGCTTCAGCGGTATGCCCTATCAAATCCGCTGACCCATCACTCACAAAGAGATTCTGTTTTAGCAGCATATTTGTTTTGAATGCATGCAATTTAATTCGATTGATTTTCTTAGCTAAATCATCGAATTGATTGATTTTGAACGCTTTAAAAGCCAATGTTCTGGTAATGTCTTTGCTTTATCTATTTTGGTGGCTGCCAGTTCCAGCAAACAAGTTTCAATAATATATGTAATGCCAGCCAGATTAGCCCTATAAAAGCCATAGACTTCAATACAATCCCTATAAATGATTTAAATCAAATATTAGAAACATTTACAGGCCGCTTGTATCAGAACAAGCGGCCTGTAAATGTATTTTTTCATTGATATACCAACCATCACGCGTAATACGCCAATTGCCTTAAACCTGTATCGCTGTCACTGCACAATCGATACACCACAGTGTTTTTCATGTTCATCGCGGTTTGGAATTGGCGGAATTTGGTTTTGCTGGCGACATCGGTCACGGCAAAACCCATCAGCTTCCACGCCAATAAGCCTATCCAAATGCCGTGGGTGAACAACATGCTGTGATTGGGCAAGCTCGGCGCGAGCTGTAAGAACGCATCGACGCGGGCATCAAACTGCGTAAAACTGTCGGCCAAAGGCCCATCTTGGTAGTCACAAGCGGCCTGTAACCAATATTCTTTCGCCAAACGCCGCCGCTCTTCCACGCTGACGTGGGCAATGCGGTCAAAATCCAATGGGCACATTTCATTCAAACACGGCAAAACTTGCGCGGACAATTGCCAACGCTCACACATCGCTTGCGCCGTTTGTTGGGTGCGGCGCATTTCTGAGGTGTACACAGCGGTGGTGTGTTGCCCATCCAAGCGTTGTAACAGGGTTTGCGCTTGCTCTTGCCCGCGTGCGGTCAATTCAATCAACTTGTCCAGCACCGCCGCGCCACCGACATTGGCCGTGCTTTCACCATACCGTATCAGATACAAAGTCTGTAACATGTCTGCTCCTGTGGGTAATCGTGACCGCAATGATGCATAAATGATGGATGAGTCCGCGCTTACTGATGCACATCGCGCAACAATATAGGCTGCCTGTAAAGCCATGCCAGAGCCAATTAGGCTTATTTTTTGTCTTTTAACATGTCCATCATGCTGGACAAGCGGCTTTTGCCTTCGGCCTTAGACACGATGGGCGCGCTGTCTTTGCGGCCAAGGATTTCGATGTCTTCTTGCGGCATTTCATCGATGAAGCGGCTCGGCGTCATAAACTGCCATTGCCCCATTTTCTTGCGTTTCACACAATGGGTTAAGGTCAGGTTTTGCTTGGCGCGGGTAATACCGACATACATCAGCCGCCGCTCCTCGTCCAAATTGCCTTCTTCAACGCTGTCGCCATGCGGAAACACACCCTCTTCACAGCCGATTAAATACACATACGGAAATTCCAAGCCTTTGGACGCATGCAACGTCATCATATTGACCGCATCGACTTCTTCTTGCTCCTTACCTTCAAGCAAGGTAATCAAGGCGATGGTTTGGCCGATTTCCAAGATGTTTTTGCCGTCTTTTTCGCCTTTATTGGCAATCCAACGCTGCAAATCCATGACGTTGCGCCACTTGATTTCGCCCGATTTGCCCTCTTCATGCAACAATAAGTGTGCTTCAAACTTGATGCTGTCCAGCAAAGCATTGAGAAACTCGCCGGCAGGCTTACAGGCCGCATCGCTTTGCCATTGCGCCACTTGCAACATAAACACCTGCAAATCTTGCTTGGCCTTGGTCGCCAGCGTTGATAAAGCACCAGTGTCTTGCGCCGCTTGATAGAGGCTGAGATTGTGATCGCGCGCAAATTCATTCAAGCGGTTCAACGTGGACTCGCCTATGCCGCGCTTGGGCGTGGTGATGGCGCGGATAAAGGCGGGATCATCGTCGGGATTGTTGAGCACACGGATGTAAGCCAACACATCTTTGATTTCAGCGCGGTCGAAAAAGCTTTGCCCGCCCGACATTTTGTAGGGTATGCGCGCGCTACGAAGCGCTTCTTCCAACCATTTGGCTTGGTGGTTGCCGCGGTACAAAATGGCGAAATCGGATAATTTGATTTTGGGATGGCTGTTTTTGGCGAACAAAATGCGGTTGGCAACGGTATCGGCCTCGTGTTCTTCGTTTTTGCACGCCAATACCTGCACCACATCGCCCAAACCGTATTCGCTCCACAGTTTTTTTTCAAACAATTTCGGATTGTGGCTGATGACTTGGTTGGCAATGCGCAAGATGCGCGCGCTAGAGCGATAATTTTGCTCCAGTTTAATCACTTCCAGATTCGGGTAGTCTTGCTGCAGTAAGCGCAGATTTTCCATATTGGCGCCGCGCCATGCGTAAATGCTTTGGTCGTCGTCGCCAACGGCGGTGAACTTGCCATCAGCCCCTATCAGCAATTTCATCAACGCATATTGGCATTCATTGGTGTCTTGGCACTCGTCGACTAACAAATAGCGCAAACGCATTTGCCATTTGTAGCGGATTTCGGCATTTTGCTGCAATAACAGCGTCGGCAAGCGAATCAAATCATCAAAATCCACCGCTTGGTAAGCGAGCAAAGTGTCTTGGTAAGAAGCGTAAACCAAGGCCATTTGCTTCTCCCACTCATTTTCCGCACCATCCAAGGCTTGCTCGGGACTGAGCAAGGCATTTTTCCACAGCGAAATGCGTTGCTGCGCCCGAAACAGCGCGTCTTTGCCACTGCTGCCGATGATTTCATGCAGGATTTTACCGCTGTCGCCGGCATCGAAAATGGAAAACTTCTTTTTCAGGCCGACTTCATTCGCTTCTTCCCGCAACATGCGCATGCCCAATGAGTGAAACGTCGACACATTCAGCAACTTGCATTGCTGCGCAGACAACAAGCCTGCAATGCGCTCTTGCATTTCTTTGGCGGCTTTATTGGTAAAGGTGATGGCAGCGATTTGCTGCGGCGGATAACCGGCTTTATTGACCAAATAGGCGATTTTTTCGGTGATGACACGGGTTTTGCCACTGCCAGCGCCGGCCAAGACCAGTAAAGGCCCATCCAAATATTCGATGGCTTGTTTTTGTTGGCGATTGAGTAACATGGCGGCGCGGCTGAGTAAAACAGCATTTTACCACTTTTCATGCCTGTGCTGGCTTTGCAATACGCTGCTGCCCTATTGTGATGTCACAGGCCGCAGCTATCGGTATCACTGTTTCATTGCAAGTCTGATTTGTACTGAAATAGGCGTTTGTGGCATTGAAAAGCGGCCTGTAAACACAGTTTTTTAAAAGCCACTGAGAATAGTGCAGTTTATATTGAGCATCTTCTGCTTCAGCTGTATTCATTGTTTTAATGCCCTTCTATCTGCGCCTCCTTTTCTGTTGGCTTTCTTGAATGTTTTACAGTCATTAATTGATGCACTTATTTTGCTATGCTGTTAATTTGCTTATTTTAAGGCTATGAAATTTTTAACAGCATAAATGCGTTATGTTAATTAACGATACAATAATATATGGTTTATTTGTTTCTTTAATCTAGGGCTAACTGTTCGCCTTCGCTGTGCTTGTGCTACCTTGTCCTTGTATTCACATCCCGACTCTTTAAATCACACAGGAGAATTCTCCATGACGTTTAAGCTGGCACTGGCACAGTTTTCACCCTGCACTCACTTACACACAGCGCTGGAACAAAACTTACAAACGCATTTGCGACTTATGCAAGCGGCCCATGCACAAGGTGTCAGTCTGTTGGTATTTCCGGAGTTGTCTTTAAGCGGCTATGAGTTGGCTGAGGCGGTGCGTTTGGCTGTGACACCCACCCACCCTGTACTCAAGCACATACAAACGCTGGTCGATGCCTGCCATATCAGTGTGATAGTCGGTGCGCCCTTATTCAATGAAGCAGCACCAGAAAAACCTTACATTGCCAGTTTTTTGCTGCGCCATCACCTGCCAGCGCAGGTGTATTGCAAAATGCATTTGCATGCTGGGGAAGACAGGTTTGTGAGCGTGGGCAGCGAAACCTTGCTATTTGAACTACAAGGACGGCGCATAGGCATGGCCATCTGCGCAGATGCCTTGTATGACAGCCATGCACAGCATTATGCTGATTTACAGGCCGATGTGTATGTGGCTTCGGTATTGATTACCGAATCAGGCTATGCTTCGGATTGTGCTCAATTGCAGCACTGTGCGTGCCAGCATGGCATGCTGGTGGCCATGGCCAATTACAGTGGTTTCAGTGGTGGCTATATGGCCACCGGTAAGAGCTGTGTTTTCTCGCCAACAGGCGCGTTTTTGGGCGTGGCGGCCACGACGACTGAAATGAAAGCGCATGGGCTTACATGGCAATTGTTGATGCTGGAACACTCGCAAGGCCAGTGGCAAAGCTCGGTTTATCCCGCCTTGTTGCCAGAGCCAAGCAATGGCCATAATCAACAAACACGCTTTTGAAAAACCGTATGGGTTATTTTCAGCACAAGACAGTCCCATAAAAAAAACGCTGCCTCAGCAGCGTTGATTTTCTTCAAACTAGCAACTAACTTAGTTGGTTTCTTGCAATTGCGCCAACACTTGGTCTTTGACCACGTTCACGTCTTGGGTACCGTCAACTTTTACGTAAGCAGGTAAGCCTGTTTCCACGCTTTGTTTGCCATAATAGTCCACCAAGACTTCGGTTTGCTCATGGTACACATTCAAGCGTTTTTGTACGGTTTCGGCTTGGTCGTCATCTCGTTGAATCAAATCTTCGCCGGTTTCGTCGTCTTTGCCTTCGACTTTAGGTGGGTTGTAAACCACGTGGTAAGTGCGGCCTGAAGACATGTGCACACGGCGACCAGACATGCGTTCTATAATCACCGCATCAGGTACGTCGATTTCAACCACGTAGTCCAATACCACGCCAGCTTCTTTCATCGCTTCGGCTTGGGCCAAAGTGCGTGGGAAACCGTCAAACAAGAAACCATTGGCACAATCGGCTTCTTGAATGCGTTCTTTCACCAAACCAATGATGATGTCGTCACGCACCAAACCACCTGCATCCATGATTTTTTTCGCTTCTATGCCCAAAGTCGTGCCGGCTTTGACAGCGGCACGCAACATATCACCCGTAGAAATTTGTGGAATATTGAAGGCTTCTTTAATGAATTGTGCTTGAGTACCCTTACCTGCACCCGGTGCGCCCAATAACAATACTTTCATGTATCTTCCTTTTCGGTTTTTTAGAGTGGCTCAAACGAGCCCAGTCAAATTAAAAGCGTCCTGTAAACCCACAAGACGCTTAAGTTAAAGCTATGCTTGGAAGTGCGCCTGCATGCGCTGCAAGTCTTCCAATGTGTCTACACCCGCAACCGGTATGTTGTCCGTCACCACCACACCGATGGCATGGCCGTGCCACAAAATCCGCAGCTGTTCCAATTTTTCAATCTGTTCCAAAGGCGAGGCCTGCATTTGGTGGTAAGTCGCCAAAAATTGGGCGCGATAGCCATAAATGCCAATGTGACGCAACACCGGTGGCAATTTGTCATCGGCTCCTTGCAACACCACCGCCATGTCGTCGCGTGGAAACGGAATCGGCGCGCGGCTGAAATACAGCGCTTCTTGGCGTTTGTTCAACACCACCTTCACCACATTCGGATTGTTAAAATCTTGGGCTGAGCGCACAAAATGGGCGGCGGTCGCCACAGGCACAGGATTCTGATGCAGATAGAGCGCGACTTGCTGAATCAATTTCGGGTCTATCATCGGCTCGTCGCCTTGCACATTGACGATGATGGCTTCCGGTGCCAAGCCCAGCAAGTTCGCTGCTTCAGCCAAACGTTCAGTACCGTTGTCATGATCGGCACGCGTCATCACCGCTTCCACGCCATATTGCGCGCAAACATCAATGATTTCTTGGCTGTCGGTCGCCACGACTACGCGCTCAGCGCCGGTTTGCTTCGCCCGTTCGGCCACACGCACCACCATCGCCCGCCCGCCCAAATCGGCCAAAGGCTTGTTCGGCAAACGGCTTGATTGCAAACGTGCGGGAATCAATACCACAAATGGAACGCTCATGTTTACGCCTCAGCGACGGTTGAGCGGGCTTCGGTGACCAACATATAAGGAATGCCATCTTTTACAGGAAAAGCCAATTTATCGGCCGTGCAAACCAGTTCATGCGCTGCAGCGTCCCAATCCAAACGGCCTTTGCACAAAGGGCAAACCAAAATATCCAATTGAGCTTGATTCATGTTGTGTTTCCTTAATTATTCTTTTGCGGCGCGAGTTGTAAAGTTTGCTCTACCCACTCGGCCAAATCAGGCATGATTGTAGCATCAATAGGCAAAACCCACACCGGTAAAGGCAATAAACCTTGCCATTTCACCGCATCTTTTTCGGTGGTAATGATACCCTCTATGCCAGAAGGCAGACTTTGCCAATCAAGCAAAGCATGGTCGGGCAAGCTGAGTAAATCCACATAATTGACTTGCGCTTGCTGCAAAGACTGCACAAATTGTTCAGGCCGACCTATGCCGCACACCGCCAGCAAGCGTTTGCCTTGCCATGTCTGTTGCGTGTTCCAACCATAGACCGTCCCAACTTGAATATCGGCCTGAAACAGCGCCACCGATGGGGATAAATCCAGTTGCAGTCGCAAGCTGTGTTCGGCTTGAAGTGTTTGAGTGCGACTGATGATGACCGCGTTCACACTGTTCAAACGACTCATCGGTTCACGCAGCGGCCCATTTGGTAACACATCCAAGCGCTTACCCACATCTTCACTGGGAAACACCACCAATTCCAATTGCCGCGTTAACGCATAATGTTGTAAACCATCATCGGCAATGATGACATCCAATTCATGTTGTGCCAACAAGCTCAAAGCGGCCTGTAAGCGTTTCGATGCTACCACCATCGGGGCAAGGGTTTTTTTGACCAAAAGCAAAGGCTCGTCACCGACTTGACTGGCCAAACTCTCTGGCGTGACGGTCAAAGTGTCATCATTATCGCGCCCATAGCCGCGACTGATTAAGCCAACTTTGATACCGCGTTGCTGCAAAGACTGGGTTAACGACACCACCATCGGCGTTTTACCCACACCACCAACATGCACATTGCCCATCACAATGATGGGAACGGCCAGCGGTGCGGGTAAATGTTGTAAGACCAGTCTCCGGCGGCGTTGTACCAACATTTTAAACAGCCATGACAGCGGTTTTAACACCACCGTCAAATACCAACGCGGCTCGCGCCAATGGCGCTCTATCAAATGCGGCATGCTTCCAATTTCAATGATGACGATGCCGCACTGTAAAACAAATCACAAATCACCACAATGGCAGCGTCAGCTTAGCGACTTGGGCTATAATCGCGGCCTGTAAAAGAATATTGCTTACCACCATGTCGGATAATCTGTTTAACCCACCGCCTTTAGCGGTCTCACAACTGAATGCCTTAGCGCGCCAATTATTGGAACAAAACCTCGCCAATTTGTGGGTGTCCGGTGAAATCTCCAATTTAACCCGCGCCAGCAGTGGTCATTATTACTTCTCGCTCAAAGACAGCAAGGCCCAAGTGCGCTGCGCCTTGTTCAAAAGCCATGCCGAGCGCTTGAGTACGCCCTTACGCGAAGGCGACCAAGTCGAGCTCACCGGCAAAATCACCTTATACGAAGCACGCGGTGAATTTCAAATCAGCGTCAACCAATTGCGTTTGGCCGGCATGGGTTCTTTGTTTGAAGCTTATGAACGCCTGAAAGCGCAATTGTCGGCCGAAGGTGTGTTCGATGCCGAGCGCAAACAAGCCTTGCCAGCTCACCCCCAAACCGTGGGCATTGTCACCAGTACCGCGACCGCGGCCTTGCGCGACATCGTCACCACCTTAAAGCGGCGCATGAGCTCCTTGAAAATCATCGTCTACCCAACCGCGGTACAAGGCAAAGGCAGCGAGTTCCAAATCGCCAAAGCCATCAATACTGCCAATGCGCGCAATGAAGTCGACGTACTGTTGGTATGCCGCGGCGGTGGCAGCATCGAAGACTTATGGGCATTTAATGAAGAAGTGGTGGTGCGCGCCATAGCGGCCTGTAACATCCCTGTTATCGCTGGCGTCGGCCATGAAACCGATGTTACCTTAAGCGACTTTGTTGCCGATGTGCGTGCACCCACGCCAACGGGCGCCGCAGAACTGGTCAGCCCCGATGTGCGCGTGTTACGACAACGCCTACACAGTTTACAGGCCGCCTCCTTATTGGCCTTGCAACGCCGTTACCAAGATTTAAGCCAACGCATCGATTGGTATGCCCGCCAATTGAAGCACCCAAGCGAACAAATCAAAGCACAGCGTTTACAAGTATCGCAACAGCAACAACAGATCTGTTACAGTTTTCAAAATTACTTGCGCGGCCAGCAACAAAAACTGCTGTGGCAACAAGCGCAATTACACGCTGCCTCACCCAATATCAAATACTTACAACAGCATTTGTTGCAAACTCAAAAAGTGTTACAGAATTCATGGTCGGCGTTGCAGCAACAACAAACACAGCGTTTGTACAAACAACAAGCCTTGCTCGAAGCGCTGTCGCCACAACACGTATTGCAACGCGGCTTTAGCGTGGTTAAAAACCACCGCGGCCAAGTGGTGAGTTCGGCCAATGATTTGCGCTTTGGACAGCACATCAATATCATCTTTCATGACAGCGAAGCGGCAGCGCAAATCACGCTTGGCAGCGCCCAACAAGACTTATTTGATTAAGTTTGCATAATCGGCTTTACAAGCGCGTATGCCTTTCATATAATGGCGCTCCTCATCGATGCGGATGTGGCGAAATTGGTAGACGCACTGGATTTAGGTTCCAGCGCCGCAAGGCGTGAGAGTTCGAGTCTCTCCATCCGCACCAAACTACAAGAAATGGCACCCTTTCAAAAGGTGCCATTTTTTACAAAATCCTTATAAATCAACTACTTTCACAGTGTCACAAGTTTAACTTGGTTCAGGTTACAAAATTCTAGTTTGTTTTGATTTGCTCTCTTTTGGGCTATAGTTGCAACAAGATTGCAACCAACATTGCAACCAGATTTTTTACCTGTTTTGGATATTTGGCGGTAGGAGATTTCTCAATGGCAACTTTTACAAAAAAAGCTAACGGTAAGTGGCTGGTTCAAGTTCGACACAAAGCACAAAATGGCAAACCCGAAATAAATAAAGCATCGACCTTTGACAGAAAGGCCGACGCCCAGGCATGGGCAAGTAAAATAGAAACTGACTGGCAACTCATGCGAGCAGGATTAACGCCCAAGTTACCGTTCTCAGAAGTAATAGAACGCTATCTAAATGAAGTGACACCAACAAAAGGTGGGCAAAAGTCCGAAACATTACGTTTAAAACGAATTCTTAAAACCCCGTTGGCAACTGTATTGTTAAATGAACTATCGGATATTCAACTCCGACAGTGGGTAGATAAAAGATTAACCGAAGTAAGTAATGATGCAGTTATTCGTGAATGGTCAACAATTTCCCATGTTTTAACAGTGACTGTTAAAGAATGGAGACTCTTACCGGAGAATTATATGTTACGCATGAAAAAACCACAGAAATCAAAACCCAGAACCCGACGCGTTACAGAAGAAGAAATTGAAAAAATTTGCTTGTGCTCTGGCTATTCAAAAGACAATGCGCCATTAAAACAAACTCAGCGTGTTGGTGCCGCCTTTTGCTTTGCTATTGAAACAGCAATGAGACAAGGCGAAATTGCAGGATTACTTAAAAAGAATGTATTCCTAGATGAAAATTATGTGCATTTGGAAACCACCAAAAATGGAGAATCCAGAAATGTACCATTATCTCCTGAAGCAAAAATTATTTTAAAACAGGTAATGAGTGCACATAATGGCTTAACGGCATTTCAAGTACCAGCAGCTTCAATGGATGCTCAATTTAGAAAAATAAAAAAATTGGCAATGATTGAGGATTTGCACTTCCATGATACCCGTCGGGAGGCTATTACAAGACTATGCAAGCTATACGAGCCCATGGAGTTAGCCAAAATATCTGGCCATAAAGATTTACGCGTGCTTTTGAATACATATTATGCACCTTCTGCTCCAGAGCTTGCGGAAAAGATGCATGCGAATTCAGTCTAAAGTAAATTGATTATCAAGAGTACCCAAGTGGGTACTCTTCTGCTAAGTATTTTTAACCGCCTTTTTGATTGGGCACTGTTCTTTTAACCTTCGTTTAATTTGTGTTCGTAAACACGCGAATCGCAAGCAAATCAATATGGCGGTAATCCCTTCTGCTATCACCAACCATAAATAGATTTGAGGGTCATATTTCAACATACAATAAACTCGACCTAAAGCATAGGTACCGAACGTGGCATGAAAGAACAAATGAGCCACATCTCGCTTACAATTCAAACAAAACTGTTCTTTGGCTACTGCGCAAGACGAAAACACAAACATCACAGCCAACGAAATGATTTGGATTAAATAGAGCATTTTAGTCTCCTCCCAATTTCTTGCTCAAAATGCGTTTAATCACATCTGGAACAATATCTGGCAGTGCCATAATGATTTTATTGAGCGCGGCAAAGAATGATTCATTCAGACGCAGCGAGATAAACGGCCATGCAATCGCCGAAAACACGGCCACAAAGAGATATGCTTCTCGTGGTAGACCCAAGGCCATCCCAAAGAACGGTGGCAAGCTACCGGCTATAGAGGCGGTCACAACAATGGTTGATACGCTGTTCCAGCGTGTGACCCGACCATGGACGCCGACCAGGCAAAATCCAAGGAAGCAACCAGCAATAAAACACTCTGCTGGCAAGGCACCGGCCAATGTCCCCAAACCAGCGCCCAACCATGCGGCCAAATAGCCCCACAATGCGGTTTCATTCATCGCAGCTCCTTGGCCAATTTGATGTGATAGCCTTTTACCGCGTATCCAGTGCCGTTGTATCCTCTGGCGAATGCACGACAATTTTCAGGATTGCTGTTCAATTGCAAAAATGCGGCCTGTAAATTGGCAACTTTGAGAATGTAATCACGGAGCATTTGATAGTGTGCAAGTTCGGAGTTGCGTGCTGCCCACAGCATGTCTATGGGGTGTGAATACCCGCACTCTTGGTACCACATCCCCATAACCTGAAATTTACCGATTGATACGGATTTCAGTGCTGCCAAAGGCTCCTTGCAGACAGCAAGAGACAATTTTTCCCAACTGTCATTGATTCCGTTTTGATTCGCGTCCATCGTGTAATCCCCTGCAACAGGATTTGAAAACCACGACTTCACCTTATTGGCCGTTTTTTTGACGAATTGCCAGTATTTATGGCGTTCATACAATATTGCCGGCAAGCCTGATGCAAACCAGCCACCGTATTGACCACTTTCAACCACTGAAACAGCTTTAATACGATAGGTGTTCGCATCACCAAGCTCTCGCGCAATGGTGTTCAATTCTTCATAGCTGATTGCGCGGGCATTCTTATTTACAAACACGTTGATGAACGCATTTCGAGTTAGCGTACCGCCCACCCCATCTATTTTAAGAACAGGCAAAGCGCCATGGATATTAAGCCACTTTTGAATCCAAGCAATGTCAGTATCTCCGTTTTTGACATTGGCCAATTCTTCGGCTGTTAAAACAATCGTTGTCATAAATCTACCTACATAAAATTCATGGATTTCATTGTAGGTAGTGAACGACTATGGTCTTTCCAGTGTTCCCTTGTTACTTCGCCGTTGAAGTAGGCGCAGTTGCACCTTGAGCGTTATGGTAGTGGGTTGAGCCCACATTGACACCTTTATTGCTCATGTCGCCGTCTGGTACATTCAAATCACCTTGTTTTACATCTAGGCCGCCTCGCACTTCAGGAGCAGCTCCGGATTCTGTTGAAGCACCACCATTGAGGTTGGTCTGTGCTTGCATCTGATTGATACCTGTAGAAGTCATTTCATCATGGTCAAGCGTGATTTTGGGTGCTCTTAAGAGGATATGAGCATCAGCAATCAATTCGATATTGGTTTGACGTATTCGTCGAATATCCACCAAATTGCCGGTTTTTGGATTTCGGTAGCCCACAATCACCGGTGTGCGGCTGTCTCCGTCAATTAACCAATCGATGTAAACTTTGTCACCAACACGAATCAGAATTTCAGTATCACTGTGCAAATGGCCAACGGGATACATGATTTCCGCTTCTGGCAATGTGTCAGCTCCATCTGTCATGCCTGGTATTTCGATACGTGCGCGATGGCTGGATGCCGTATATGATTTAACTACCGCTGCAATATAGGCCATTATTGTTTTACCCCCAACCAAAATACTGAACAACTGTTTTCACCGGTGCCTGAGCCATTAGGCTGTCTGAAAGCATGTGCTGCTGTAATAATCACAAACTTGGTTTCACCGGATTGGATAATTGCACCCGAGTGAATTTCCGGTGCATACCGGCTTGGAATTGATTTTGCATTCAAAATAACATCAGTCATTGAATTCAATTCGGCCTGTGACTTATCAGGCCTGTAAACCACATTACGTGCTTTATCAAAATTGCCCTTGATGAAAGAGCCGTCCGGTGCCGTGCTGACATACGAAGGCACTTCATGGCGCTCTAACAGGCCGCTTTTTTTGGTGTTATCAGCTAGAATCAAATCACCCAAGCCCATTGTTGGCTCTTGATTAAACAAATCATAAATTCTGGTGAATTCCAGCGCATTGGTGTCAGGCATCCAGCGAACAACACCACCGTGCTCCTGGCAAATCTCCTGAATCTGTACACTTGGAAACTCACCTTTGAAGCAGTAAAACTTATCAATCACAAAGTCTTTGTTGATTTGACTCTTGCCACCACAGGCCTGATATACAGTAGATAGATTGGTTTGCTCCAAGAATATGCCT
Source organism: Vitreoscilla massiliensis (assembly GCF_001457815.1). Classification (GTDB taxonomy): domain Bacteria; phylum Pseudomonadota; class Gammaproteobacteria; order Burkholderiales; family Neisseriaceae; genus Vitreoscilla; species Vitreoscilla massiliensis. The sequence continues at coordinate 92,388 of NZ_LN898221.1, read as the reverse complement.
TTTTCAGCCACATGGCTCATTGCAAACGTATCACTGTGCAATGCAATGATATTGCGAACCTGAACGTAGTTTCCTTGATATACGGTGCTTATGTCGTCTTTTACATGCTTAATTTTGACCGGTGTTAAATTCCGGCCAACCTTAATCTCCTTATCCTCGAGCAGAAATTCCGCTATATTTTCATCGATGCGGATTGTGGCTTCAAATGTAAAAGGAATTGGGGTCAATGAATTGCGAAGCACGGCAGACTGAATCATTGCACCATCGATTGTTTCACCGTTTTCAAGTTGGATAATCATGGATTCCAATCCCCAATATCGGCATTCCAATTACCATTAGGATTGTCAGTATCTTCATCAGTAAACCCGAATAATGTTGACTTCTGCACCGGTGTTATTTGCATACCTACTGTATCAATCAAAGCTTCAGTTCCACCTTGAATGAATGGCTTCATAAAGCTGATAGAAAAATTCCAAGAAAAAATGCAGATATTTGAACGTTCGACAGGCAAGTCAATGCTCATAGCCTCAGGTTCAAAGCCATCATCAAACATTCCATAGGTTTGAAAATCATGGCCATCGTAGTGCCATTGAATTGGCCACCGGTGATTGTCATATCGATTGAAGTACATGCTGACATAATCCATCATTGCCATGGCTGATTCATGCTCATGGGCAACAAATACAATTTGTACATCGTATTCACGATGAGGCAGCTTCACATCATAATGGCCGCTATCGTTGGCCAACTGCATGACTTCATTCACCACGTAAGGCTGACCACGGCTTTCGGGTGCTGGCCGGTCATTCTTACCGAAAGCGATGAACATAACCGGCAACTCAGCATCAATCGCCTGATTATTCGCATTTGAGCCAGTCCAAAAGCTTTCTAGCATTTTGGTCACATCATCAACCATGCGACTTGGAACTGCTCTTAGGCGCTTTGTATATTCACGGGCTTTAAATCGACTCAGTTGCTGAGTGATAGGCTGAATTTCTTCCATGCCTTTAAGCAAGTGCTCAATGAATGCGATTTTAACTTGCCGCATTCGGCCAACATTGTTTTCTGCCATGAAAAAACCCACTGTAAGTATCAGTGGGTATTATGAATATTATTATTATGAATTTATCTTATGTTCCCCTCTACTAAAATAATAGAATTTTTCATAAAATGAAATATATTTTGTGGTACAATTTTTCAAAATAATTAATCAACTTATACCAAATGTAATAATTTCCTTTATATTTCAATATTATTACTATGGAACAATATTATGGTTTATGAAAAAGAATTTATCCATATTGCTAGATTACTTTCACAGAGAAAATATGATGATGCTGCATTAATATCTAAAAAAATATTATCAAAGATAATTAAAGAGCGCTCTGAATTTGCAAGCGAAGCTAAATCAATCATTAACTTAATGAATGAAGCATACTTGTTGAGAGCTAAAAATTTTGAGGAAGCTCCAGTTCCAGTTGATTTGGATAGTAGATTGGAGTTATTACGAAAAGAGCTTAAACCCTCAATAAATGAAAATATTATCTGGCCCCAAAATGTACAGAACGAATTAAATTCTACAATTAATGAACGTGAAAAATCATTAGAATTAATTGAAAACGGACTTTCACCAACTAAATCACTTTTGTTTACCGGATTACCTGGTGTCGGAAAGACCATGGCAGCCAAGTGGTTAGCTCATAAATTGAATAGACCTTTGTTAACTCTAGATTTATCAGCTGTAATGAGTAGCTATCTTGGAAGGACTGGTAATAATATAAGAGTCGTTTTAGATTATGCTCGTAATTTTCCATGTGTCTTGCTCTTAGATGAATTTGATGCCATTGCTAAACGTAGAGATGATTCAGGTGAAATAGGTGAATTAAAAAGATTGGTGACGGTTCTATTACAAGAGATAGATAGTTGGCCAACTGATGGCTTGCTAATATCAGCAACAAACCACCCTGAGCTATTAGACCCAGCTGTATGGCGTCGATTTGATAGAGTTATCGACTTTCCATGTCCAAATCAATTAGAAATAATACAACTAATTACAAAATTACTTGATAAAGAATTATCAAGTGAAAATGAAAAATTAATTGATTTGTTGGCCATTTGTTATGATGGAAAATCATTTTCCGAAGTGACAAGATTAATCAATATTTTAAGAAAAAATGCATTAATCAACAAATGTAATATACAAGACTTGATAGCTAAAGAAATAGAACAAACGATTTCAGGTTTATCTCGCGAAGAACGAATATTTGTAACATACAAACTTATTGATATGGGATATTCTGAACGCAAAGCATGTGAAATTACAGGAGTAGTAAGAGGGACTTTTAGAAATCAAAAAAAATAATAAAATATATACTTCAAATAGATAAATAAAGGGATACGAAATGGCTCGAGAAAATAATTTTTTGATAGGTAACGGTGAGATTTTGACTTCGGGAGTCAAAATTAATAGTGGTGGTGATGGAAAAAAACCTCCTTACTCATTATCAGAAGCTTCTAATAGGTTGTCTAGTAATTTAATAAAAGCTAAAAATTTTTTTGAATCACTTCCAGGAGATGCAAAACCTAAGAATCAGGTTGTTGCTAAGTTAACGTTACATCCAAGATATATTTCAAAATCTGATTATCCAATCGAAATGTTGAACTCTTTAAATCTTAGAGCCATTGGAAGTAAAACTGAAAAGATTACTCCTTTAAAATGGGGAGTTACAAAGCATCCAGATAGCGCGAACACTGAATCATATTTTATCGCAGGTGAAGAAAAAAACTTCTCTCACTGGTTTAATCTGCTTCATGAAGGAAATATTTCCAATGCAATGGAAAAAGGTATTGTAACCATTGAAAATTTATCTACTTTGGCTGGTAAAGAAAAATTTAAAGGTGAGTTAAATGAAAATCTTCATCACTTTGAAGTTGTATTACATAATGATGACGACATAGATATTACAGAATTATTTATTGAATATGTTGAAAAGTCAGGCGGAGAAATTAATACTAGTAAAATTAGAAAAATTGATGGGCTAACGTTCTTACCAGTTTCGGTATCTAATAGCTTAATTATTAACAAAATCTCTGATTTTTCCTTTGTAAGAGTTGCAAGAGGCATGCCTAGTTTGCGACCATTTACCCCAATAACTCGAAACCACTCAATAAGTAAATCTAATATCATTCTTCCCTCAACAAATGAAATTGATTCATCCATAAAAACGGTAATATTTGATGGAGGAATTCCGTTTCCAAAAGAACTTGAAAAATGGGTAAATTATATAGAACCATCTGGAATAGGTAACCCAACGCAAGAATATTTAAATCATGGCTTGGCTGTTACAGGTGCATACTTATTTGGTTCTATCAATTCAAGCTCTTTACTTCCAACTCCTATTTCTCATCTTGACCATGTCAGAGTATTAGATGAAAAAAGTGGTTTGTATGATTTTGAAATAATTGATGTATTAGATAGAATTAAAAATCATTTGGATGAAAATTACTATGATTTTGTAAATATTAGCTTAGGACCAGATTTGCCAATTGATGACGACGAGGTTACTTTATGGACAGCTTCTATTGATAAAATTTTTTCACAAGGAAATTCAGTTGCTACAGTAGCCATTGGCAACAATGGAGAGCGTGATGCAATGTCAGGTTTAAATAGAATACAAGTACCAGCCGATGCAGTTAATGTAATTTCTGTAGGTGCATGTACTTCGACAGGTGAACATTGGGAACGGGCAAGCTACAGTGCATTTGGACCTGGCCGATGCCCTGGTAGAACAAAGCCAGACTTTGTTACTTTTGGAGGGTCTGATGACAACCCATTTAAAATACTTGAAAAAGATGTCACAGGTTTCAAAACAGCTGATAATCAAGGTACCAGTTTTGCTTCCCCACTAGCGCTCAGAACCATAGCAGCACTAAGAGCCACACTCGGTCAAGATGTTAGCCATCTCTCATTAAGGGCATTAATGATTCAACATGCCGAACAGCTCAATTTTCCATTGAAAGAAGTTGGCTGGGGAAGAGCTATTTTAGACCCACTTCAATTAATTACATCTGAAGATAATGAGTTTACAGTTTTGTATCAAGGTGAATTATTAGTAAGTCAACATCTTAGAGTCCCTGTGCCAATTAACAATGTAAATTTACAAGGTAAAATTGATATAAAAGCTACTTTAGCTATTTCGCCTGATGTGGATATTGAGTTTCCTGGTTCATATACAAGACATGGAGTCGAAGTTATTTTTAGGCCTAATAGAACTAAATATAGATTCACTGATGGGAAACAATCTCAACAACCAGTTAGTGAGACATTCTTTACAAACTCAGTAATGTTTAAAAGCCCAGAGTATATTAACAGAGATGAGGGTAATAAGTGGGAACCTATAATAAAACATGTTCAAACTTTCGATGCTTCTAAATTATCTAGCCCAGTATTTGATGTATATTATCATTATAGAGAAAATGCACAAAAAGCTAGAATACAAAAGCCTATACCTTATTCATTAGTAATAACTGTAAAAGCATATGATATTAATGATTTATATAACCAAGTAATTCGTAGCTATGCTTCAATCCTAACACAATTCAAGCCACAAAACCGAATACAGTTAAAAAGTTAATTACTAAGATTATACAAACAAAAGCCCTTGAGTATTTAAACTTTGGGGCTTTTAAAATCAATTTCTTCGCAATTAATATTAAGGAGGCTGTAATTAGGAAACTCGCCCAAAAATTGGTAGTGGAAATTGCAAAATTTTATTCATCATTAATACCCAACCCATAAGAACAGAATTGCTTCATTCGCGTAGGAAGGTTCTATATGGGTGTTAGAACCCCCTACTACCTCATGCATAAGGCGAATGAATCAAACCGTAGAAGCAAATGCTATCTACTTGCTGTTATTTTGATGGGATTTAAGAACGTGATTTTTTCATGTTCCCTTATTTTAAATCTCACTTTGAATAACTAAAAGTAATAATGCTTTCTGCAATATCAAAAAATCAGAAATTCAATCAATCAATTTACAATGCTCTGAGTAAAGCAAATCTACATTCCCTATTGATTTATCCTTCAGCTGTTCACAATCAACCTTAACTCTATCCCCAATTTGCAGCTTGTAATCTTTATCAAGGACAGCGTAAAAATGTTCTTCTCCGCCCCTTAAAATTACATCTTTTGGTAATTCTGCTGTTGCAGCCATGACTTCACTCTTAATCACGGCAGACGTTTTGTTTTCGGCTTTTACGCCTAGTATTGCGCTGTGGATTGAATCAGAACACGAAGTAAGAAGTAATATAGCGGAGAAAAGCAATGGTTTCATAGCATTGCTCCTTGAATGGTAATTGATTGGAGTGAGTAAGCCAACAAAAGTGCTTTGAATTTGAATCAAAAGGATAAACATGAAAGCCCACTGTTCGTGCACAATAGGCTTTCGAGTGATTTGCTGCTAATTTTTGTAGTCATATTCTGCAGCCAGCCATAATAATATTTATGGCTAGTATTATTTAACAATTCAAATAATTGGAAGCTAAATAATACTACAAATAAGTAACTGCATTAACTTACCACCTCTTTCATTTGATAAATCATGCAACTGGCTCGCATGAAGTTATAAAATCCTGAATTGGTATGATTCTGAATGAGCTACTGTCTATATGTATTAGGCCTATACTACCTGTTTGCACCTTTATTTGAGTTTGTACATTATCAATTACCCTATAAAAACCTTCATCTTTTGGCTTTTCAATTATCACAATAAAAGGTAAATTCTTTATGAAAAAGTCAGGGTCACACTCAGTAAATAACTCAGACTTATTTCTATGCATAAGACTAATCAATCTATCTGTATCCGAAATTTTTTTTAATAATTCTTCTACAATTACCTTATCAAAAGAAAGTTTTTCCAGTTGTTGACATACTTCTTTGATTATAAGTCGTGAATTGTCACCTATGTGCTCAACTATAGTTTTTTTAGCGTCTTTTTTTAATGTCTTAATTAATGAATCAACTGGTACTTTGTTTGTATGCTGTAAATCCAAATGCGTAAACTCAAGGCAAAAATAATTCCGATTAGGCCTTTTATAAAAATAATCACATGATTTCACTTGATAACGATTTTCTCTAATTAGATCAAAGCAATACTTGCTTAGCCCATCTGAAAATCCCTTTTTTTGATCAACTCTGTATCCATGTTCATTTAAGTCTATTAAACAACCATCCAACTCATGATCCATTTTTTCATAAAAACAATTCCAAGTTTTATCCATTTTAAAACCCAGAAATTTTACTATTTTGTTTAAATAAATCAGCGTATGCACCACCCAAGTCATTTTTGATACGTTGAATAGATTCCAAAATATCTAAATCACCTTCAGTAATTCCATTTTCATTTATATGATTAATTCCAAAGTGCTCACTGTTCAACAAATTCTCATTGTTATGAACAATAGTTTCAAGTTTATAAATCATATCAATACTGTGAGTTGCAATTACAACTTGTACACCAAACTTACTTAAATCAAACAAAATCTCCATCATCAAATGCTGCCAATTAGGGTGTAAATTGACTTCAGGCTCATCAATAAAAATCATACTGTCTGGTGACAATATTCCCTTCTCAATTAATAGCCCAATTAATCCAAGATTTACAATGCCTGAAGCAGTTGCATTTAATTCAATTTTAGTTTTACTGCCATTTTGCTGGAATAGCATTTCTCCCTTAGTTGAAATGCTAATTTTCCCTCCAACAGTTTCTTGAATTTTATTGACAAACTCAAAATAATTATCATTATTGTCTTCAACAAACTGTTGCTGTAATAAATCATTTAAATCATAAAAATACTCAGGAACACCAATTAATAAAGTTTCTACAAGACTTCTTCTGGCAAAGCGATTAAACCTCAAACGATCTAATCTTATTTTTGTTAATGGAAGCTTCAACTTCCAATAAATAGGTGACTCTAAATAAATAATTTTATTTATTCTTTGTAGTTCTTCAATATCTTTATTTTCAAATGAATAAGATATACTTCCTGATTTTAAGATTTTAAAGCTATTTTCACTGTTAAGGATAAATATTGACTCTTCACTATTAGTTTCATAATTTATCAATTTATCCAAAGAAGTAACCTGAAAATTTTCAATTAATGCATATTTAATTTTTCGAGCTAATTCAGTAACAAAAAACTTCCTTCTATCTTCTGTAAATTTTTCAAGAGTATCTAAATCTTTTCTCAAAGAATCAATACTATTAATTGAAGCCTTATATTTTCTAGGTTTTGGAGTTATTACATCTAATAACTCATTGCCATAAGATACTAACTTTAAAACATAAGGAGTAATTTGACTAATTAACTGTTCTTCTTGGGAAAGTGGAACACTTTCAACATTATGAATAATCTCATTATATATTTCATATACAGTTTTATTAGCCTCCCCCAAAATACCTATTTCCCCGGCACTAATATTAGGAATCGAAGCTTCAACTTCATCTATCCCACTTTGAATTTTGTTTAATAATTCATTAAGAAATTTTAAGGTTATTTCGTCATTGATTTCATGAAAAATGCTGTAGAGAGCTTTAGTAATGAAACTTTTACCACTTGAGTTTGGCCCAGAAATGACTGTGAACTGCCGCAGCTTGATTGAAGCATCAGTTACCTTGCCAAAGTTTTGGATGTTTATATCTAAATTCATATATTTTGTTCCCAGTCTAGCCTTACCCTAAAAAATGTGCATCAAAATGCTAAGTTATACTGGATTAATTACCTAAATTATTCCTACAGTATACAGTATACATTCTTGCATTAATGTTATCGCAAAATATTTCTATTTCATTTAGGACATTATGATGCAAACAAAATCTATACCAGACACCCATCCAAAATCCATCATACAAATCATCCGTTGCCACAAACCAGTTTCTCTGTTCCAGTATTCCAAAGTACCTTAAATGGTGTTGATGAATCATTGGTGGATGCGCGAACATTGCATAAGGTTTTGCAGGTTGGCAAGGCTTTTGCAGCCTGGATTCGTAATCGTATTGATGAATATAATTTTATTGAAAATCAAGATTTTACTTTTGCTATCCAAAACGGGAAAGCAAAACAGCGTGGCGGTCATAACAAAATTGACTACCACCTAACCCTTAATATGGCAAAAGAACTCGCCATGATTGAGAAGACTGATATTGGCCGCATGGTTCGACGTTATTTCATTCAGTGTGAGCGCCTAGCATTCAATCAACACAGTGCCGGTAATGGTAAAGTTACAGAACCCCAAAAGCAACAAATCAAAGAAGCCGTAAACAAAAGACACCACTGAACCCTTGAAAGCCACCAAGCGATTTATTTGAAGCTGCATGCACTATGTAAAGTCAGCTCCTACACTGAAATAAATGCTTCTGATTTTGATTTGGCAATGAGTTTTCTTAATTCAATTGAAAACTCGCCTGTAACCACCCGTGGCAATACCGGCCAGCACCTCATCACCGATGATGACCTATTCCAAATCGCTTACAACGCCGCTTGTATTCATAAGATGGGTAAACTGTTTACTTACCTATTACCGGCCTTTGAGCGCTTAAATAGCCGCATGGAAGGAAATATTGCAGAATACGCTCAGTGTTGTGATAACCGACACTACAGCTTAATACAAATGGCAAAGCGGCACTATGATGATTGCAGTGAACCTACGAAGGTTAAGCTGGATTGGGTAATGTTGCAGCTGGGTTAAAGAAGAAGCGGCCTGTTGGCCGCATATATTTCATTTACTTTTATAGTATTAATTTGATAATTTCCGACTACATCTTCTTAATGGCTCTGGTAACAAAATATCAATTTCTTTTTCTGAAAAAGTCTGTTCCTCTTCAGTTTTTAAGGCTTTTTGCGCCTCTTTATAACTTTCACCGTCAGTTTTAGGTGACTGGGAATAAATATCACCGGTTTTATTTTGTAATTCGGTTCTTATGTTCATAATTTCTTCTTGTGATAACACTTCAAAATCAGTTAACAATGAAACATATTCCTCTCTAACCTTCCACAATGCATCAGCTGCTTTTTGGTGCGCCTGTGCAGATTCTACTAAATCAAAATTTTTAGTATAAGCATTTAAGATTAAAAGTATGACTGAAACTATTCCGCTGAGTATCGCAACTATATCTTTATGATTACTTAATACAATTCCAAAAAATCCTACAGTTGAAATTGCTGATAAAACTATTTGCCAAATTTTTAAATTATTATTTTTTTTTAGAAGTCTATGATGCATTTTATTATGACATGTATATGTATAAACCAATTTCCCATAGGCTTCACGAATCTGAGATTCTATTTGAAAACCATATTCAGTTTGGGAATTTCGTTCCATATATTGCTCTCCAATTCGATTTTGCCAATGCAGGATATTTTTCCTCATCCTGAATAGCACTTACAGCTAAATTAAATGCCTTTTGAGCTTTATTTTGAAAATTACCTGTCTTGTAAACTCTACGATTACTTCCTGGAGCTAACCAGTATTCTTTGTTTATATCTTGATTCATCAAATAATTGAAAAAATCCCTAGTCATCCAATCATAATAAACATACCCCTTATCCTTGTACTTCCAATTTTCTAGAAACTTATAGGCAAGAGTATCTAGCAAAATTCCACTAATTTGGACATTGTTTGTTTCTTTCCATGCCCGAATCATTCGGCAAAAATTTTTTAAATTCTTCTTAGTAATTACGTTTAATTCATTCATTGCTTTTATTTCAGCTCGAGGATTTGTTACTTTCCATGAACCACCATTATTTGTATCCGGATACAAAAAAGAACCATCTGTAACTGAAAATGCAGGTACAACTTCAAACTCAATACCATCTGAAAATTTAATTCCTACTACTTGACCATCACCTTTAATAAACGAAGTACTGTATGTTTTTCTTAGTGTATCTTTAACATGGTTTAGTAACGCAGATTGACCATTGTTAGTATAATCATTAAATCTGTGATAGAAACTATTGGGCAAGATAACAAGTAAGTCGATGTCACTTACCCATATTTCTGTTCCCCTTCCATATGAACCAACATACAATCTATTTTTACTATCAGAATCAATTGACCAATAATCTGAATTTATTCTTTTCGTAATGGTATTACATCTAGTCCTAATAGTTTCAACAGTAGTGTTTGACATTCTTAATGAAGTACAAAGTTCTTTGAAGTTAAGGTGGAATGACAATTTTTTCCCCAAGAAAAGTAAATATTAAACTAAATTTAAATGATATATGAATATAAATAAAACTCAATAGTAAATGCTCAATAATGATTCAAATATTTACTTGGAAATGATTTCAATATTGTAAATTTGTAATATTGCAGGAATAGTAAATATGCATTAGTATTCGCCTCAGGTGTCGTAACCTACCACAAAAGCGGTCAATCACTACCGAGAAGTGATATTTTTACGTCTATAGAATTCGTGTATCTATTGTTCATTCAATAGTGCGTCAAAACTATGGTCGAGAGGGTGAGGAATAAAATACCCTAGTGGAAATAACTCCAGCCTATCTTTTGTGGGCTTACGAACCTCTTGGCCGCCCTATTGTAACCACCTTGCATAGGTGGCTTTTTTGTTTTATCATTCAATCTCTCTCAAAACTCTAGCTGTACCCGTGCCAGTTGCGCGGTGTTTTTTCGCCTATCGTATTTATAGGTCTTCTTGTCGTATATTTTAAGAAGGCATAGAAGTTACGGGGGTGTGTGGTATCGGTAACGACCACGGGCATACCTAGAGTAGCCTGAGAGCACCCCCACCCATACTTAATGGGTAAATCTCAAATACTTTAGGAGTGTTCACATGAGCGCTATCACCATTTCACAAGTCACAATTCGCAGTATTAATGGTCTATATTCTTTAAATGACCTTCACAAAGCTAGTGGCAGCTTAGATAAGCATAGCCCTCGTCGTTGGCTTCAAAATAAACAAACTACTGAATTAATTAGTAAAATTGAAATAGACGGAATTCCGTCTATCGTTAAAAAACAAGGACTTGGGACATTCGTTTGCAAAGAGCTTGTTATTCATTACGGCATGTGGATTAACCCAGAGTTTTCATTACGTGTTATACGTTCATTCTTGATATCTCAAGAATCAGTTCAATCCGATTACAAACTCAATGAACATCAAAAGCAACAAATCAAAGAAGCCGTAAACAGAAGACACCACCGAACCAAAGAAAGCCATCAGGCGATTTATTTGAAGCTGCACGCACTGTGCAAGGTCAGTACCTACACTGAGATAAACGCTTCTGATTTTGAAATGGCGATGAGCTTTCTTAATTCGATTGAAAACTCGCCTGTGACCTCCTGTGGCAATTTTGAGTCTCCTGTTGGCCAGCACCTCATCACCGACGACGACATATTCCAAATTGCCTACAACGCCGCTTGTATTCATAAGATGGGCAAACTGTTTACTTACCTATTGCCGGCCTTTGAGCGCTTAAATAGCCGTATGGAAGGAGATATTGCAGAATACGCTCAGTGTTGTGATAACCGACACTACAGCTTAATACAAATGGCAAAGCGGCACTATGATGATTGCAGTGAACTGACAAAAACTAAGCTGGATTGGGTAATGTTGCAGCTGAGTTAAACATGAAGAAGCGGCCTGTTGGCCGTTTCTTCTTAATATACTTTGAATCAAAAAAATTTATTTAGGTATATATTTATTTACTCTAACTGATTTATAGATTTTGGCGAATTATTCCCCAAAAATTGTGAAGCACAATTCGCATCACAAATATTGCTTTTAGATTTAGGAGTTACATTCTTACCGTTTTTTGGGTCAATAAAATAAAAGCTAAAATCATCACCACACGCACTTCCAGAACAGTTACTCCATATCATTACATATTTCGCATTACTTTTAGAACTGTCCATGCAAGACACCCCATTGTGGTCACTTAATAGGTCTTTAGCATCAACTTCAAAGTTGTTACCTCTGACGATAATATTGCCAGAATCAATATCAACTTTATAAAAGTTTAAATTTTCAGAATAATCTTCGACCCCTAAAATTCTGACAACTGCCCCTCCACAAGAACCAGTTATATTTATAGCTTGAGAAATCATCAATTCATTATCATCTCCTAATGGATTAAGCTGAATAGAGCTCGCAAAAGAAGTATTAGACATTAATAATATTAATATAGCTGTAGCAATTTTTTTTGGCACTTTGCATCTCCAATATTTTTTTATGTCAGCCGGTCGTTCCACCGGAAGCAGCATATGCTATCGTCTTTTGAGATAACTGGCGAGATGGTAAATGAGCAATATTTTCATTAATATTATCAATTGTATTGTTACTCGAAATTTTCATACTTCGATTTTTCAATGATGTTATTGGTATTTCTGGTATTTGTGAATTTGCAATACTGACATTTTGCTTCACTTTATTAATTTCACTAGTAACTCTAATCTGCTTTTCTTTTGACAGGGTACTACTAGGAGAAAAGTTTTGTTTAGCTACTGGCTTTCTTTCTTGAGTGTTTTTAAGTTTGTTAGCTGTTGTGAAATGACTTTGGAAAATATTTTTTTGACGCCGGGTAAATTGAACAGGAGATTCATTTTCCTTCATACCATTATTCTTCATTGCTAATCTTGTTGATTTGGAAATATTATCGCTCCCTTTTAATGCAGGAATTACACCAGGACCTATATTATGTAACATATATAAATTCTCTCCTGTCACCGGTAAGCCAGCTTTTACTAGTATTTTTGCATTATCACTAGCCAGTAAACCTGTAGCTAATGTATTAACTTTTTTATTATATCTAGGGTCATTTTTCTTTCTAAAATTGGAACTATTAATTTCAGTCATCCCAATTTCTTGCCCATCTTTCCGATTTGCTAATGAATTCCATGTTGATTTAATAAATTGCCCCGTTCCAATTGCTCCAGTCGGAGACATTTTTCCTGTCCAACCAGCCTCCATTTTAATAAAACCTCTAAGTGTTTCTTCATCGATACCATACTTTTTTGAAGCCTCCTTTATATAATTATCAACATCGGCTCCAAAACTAAATTCATAATTTGTACTGTTAGATTTAGAAGCTGAAGCTCCCGAAACCATATTTACAGTAGACGGTACATACACTGAATTCCCACTTCTCCGTGCCGCATCATTATTTTTTTGCAATTGTGAATCTTGTGGGATTAGGCCAACGGTAGAAGGAACATATGACGATGGTGAGCCACCTCGACGAGCAGCATCGTTGTTACGTTGTAATTGAGAATCTTGTGGAATTAAACCAATATTACCATCAACTTTTTCTGCTGAATTTTTGCCGGAATTAAACGCAGCATATTTAGCCGCTGCTTCCTTATTTCGGATTTCAACATGAATATGACCACCTGTAGAATGTCCTACTCTATTTTTAGGGTCATACTCATTCGTTACCTTAAAATCAGTTCCTTCTTTTAGACCAGCGGCCTTCATTCTTGCCTTAATCGCATCAGCTTTGGGCTGAAAGCGCTTGGCATTTACATTGTTTATTGTTGCTATACCACTGCCGCCTTTAGCATTTTTGTAAGTTACATCAAATGCTAAGCCTTTATTATGGTAGGAACCAGCATTTGCATTGATATGGTAACTATCTTGGAAAGCAGTAAATTTCTGAACGTCTGAATCAATAGAATCTATTGCAGCTGCATACGTTCCAGCGTGAGCAAGCCCACCTGAGACACTCTCTGGTACATTTTTACGTAATAATTTCTTGTTTACCTTGGTTCCATTGTTTGCAAGAAGACCGGAGGAAATCAATTTGCCTTCCAGTTTCTCAGCACTTTGACCACCGCCACCAATTCCGACAAGCTTTTTGGCACCTTCTACTGCATTGTTTACAGCTTTACCTACAGCAGAATCGTTCACATTATTTCGTACACCACCGGCCACGGTACCAACACTGTCAGCTACCCCTTCTTTTACAGTGGTTATGACCTTTTGCGCCTTTTCATATTTTTCAGCGACGTAATTACCAGCGTCCTGAATCGGCTTTGGCATCTCTTTCCAGAGAGTGCTCATCCCCTGCTTTGCAGTCGATACAAACCCATCCCAAGAGCCCAACATCTTTTTGCTTAGTTTAGGGTCTATGGCATCATCTAATGCATCCATAGCGTAGTCAGCAACACCAGCACCAGCCAGTGAGCCCACAATGCCACCAAGAATGGCACCCACACCTGTACCAGCCCCTGGTATTATTGAACCAACGACAGCCCCTACCTTCATACCGGCAGCACCACCGGTCAAAGCACCGGCCAAACTCACACCATTTTTCAAGTGTTGCTTGTTCTTATCGCCCCTATCCATTTCAGAGTTTTCAACATTGGCAGATTCAAGCGCAGTGAGGCCAAGGCCTAGCACCCCTAAACCTTTAACTTTGCCTAATTTACCTAAGAGACCGGTGCCACCCTTACCCCCTATAAGGCCGCTTAAGAAGCCTCCTTTGGATAAGCCGACCATTTTGCCGAACTTACTCTCAGAGAAGCTCTTAGCATAGCCTCCCAAGCGTGAAACCTTATTTGGTGAGCCCAAACCTGGTATTAATTTTTTTCCAAACTTGAATAGGCCACCAATCAAGCCCCCACCTAACATTTTTGGTATTTTTGATAGGAATGGAATAGATGGCAGTAATTTTGATAACAGGCCGCCTGAATCTTTTCCGCCACCTTTACCGATATTCTTTGCAATGGTCTCAAGTAAATCAGTCTGTGTACGCTGCTCTTTGGCATCATCAAGTGAGATTTTTTGCTGAGCACGCTCCTGCCGCAAAGCCAATTGCTTGGCAGCACGTGCATCCATTGCTTCCTTGCCGATATTCGAGGCGCTAGACTGGCTTTTACGGCCTTTAACTGTCACTCCCTTATGCGAGGATACAATCATGGGCATTACGGGCTTGGCGATAGGTTTTTGTCCAAGCACAATTCGTTTGGTGGTGTTTTTATTACCACCATGGCCAGTAGAACTTGCTTTCTGTGCTGAAGGTGGTGGGCTGGTAACCACCCTTCTCTTGGGTGCCACTTGTGACGATTGTTTGACATCACCATCAACTGCGATATGACCAGAGACCAAAATGCGGTTACCAATTCTGCGGCCATCCAGTTTTTTCAAAATGGCTTTGGTATTGGTTAACGTTTCTTTCAGCTTTAAATCAAATTGGCTTCTATCAAATTTCTTACCGACCAAAAAACCATTATCGTCATGCGATAGACTGATTGAGTTTGCCATGCTTTACTCACTTACCGAAATTGAAAATACTGCCCAATAAATCTTGTTCAAAAGGCTCAATTGTTGGCTCGAGTGAATGTATTTCATCACCGCTTAAAGTAATAGAATCCATCACCGACTGGTTTGCTGATTCTGTCAGCCAATTTTCAGCACTCAGGGTAAGCATCGGTTCGTGTTTTGGCGTTTCTTGGCTCAATAGAAACTTCATATCGCGCAATTGAAACTGTGCTTCGTCATAAGCGGCCTGTAATTTGTCAAAATCACCGTGTAAATGCGCATTCAGTTCTTGTTCAGCAAATACCTGTTGATTTGCTATTAACAGTTTTTGAGAAATTGAATCCATAACAACACGACGTTCTTCCAAGCGCTCTTGCATCAGTAAGGCCTGTTGCTTTGATGTAATCCGCCCAGGGTCTATGTCGAACATGGCACCATCAGCAACATAGCCACGATTGCCATCAAAATTAGGCATACGGACGTAATCAAAGCCATAAAACATACTTGGATTTTCAGGATTCGGCGCAAATACACTAGAAAAACCACCGATTTTCTTACAATGCCACTCATAAGCCTTTTGGCCTAAGAATGTATCTGTGAATTCTTCTTCATGTTCAATGGTTCCATCAGGGAAAGCCTTTAGATAAATAGTGCGGCAGCATGGGTCAATTGAAGTCAATTGTGTTTTGCCATTTACATTGGCTATTGCAGTTTCATCTGGAAATAATCCATATTCTTCGCGCACACCATGACCCAGATAGCCAAATAAATCACCTTTGCCAATCAATTCTTGTACTACACCACCGTTAAGTAACTCCACCACTTTTGGGATATTGAAGTTACGCGGTTGGCCAACAAACTTACGGCCTCGGTCTGCAATGTTGTATCGGATAACACCGGTTGTCATTTTTGCCATTTTTTATCATCCTATTCGTTGAAATCTTGTTCGTTTGATTCTTGTGGCCGCTCGCTTTGTTTCTTCGCCAATTGCTTCGCGTACAGCAGTGCATCATCTTCATCCATCGACATTTGGTTTTTAAGGAAATTGATGATGCTTTTTTCATCCCATCCAAGGTCAATAAGCTGTTGCATGACCTGTAATGTGGTTGCACTGGACATAGAACGGCGCTCTTGAATATCTTGCTTCTCTTTTTCCAAGGCAGTTTGGGCACCAATAAATGTGATTTCGTATGGCCTATTCTTGAAAATGCCACCATATTTTTGCTGCATGTGAATATCAATCACATAATTTACGAAGTCAGTAAAACCTTGGCGTATCCAAATAGCACGCTGCGCTCCTTGTGCTGACACACGATAAAAGCCACCATCGCCTAAGCCACCTGATAGCTGGTCAGCAAAACCCAACATAGACAGGTCTTGACCCAAGGCTGCTGCAAGCATTCGTGCGTACAGCATCACGTCATCGATATTGAAAGAGTTTGAGTTACCAGAACCACTGAGGCCGGTATCAATTTGAGTAAGCTGTTTCTCACTGCTCACTGGTAGAATGTGCCGAATGCGTTCAGTAATGGGTCTGCCGGCGGATATGGCTTCATGCAGCTTGTTCTTAGTAGCCGTCAACATCTTGGTCATGGCATTCACGAATTTCTTCTGCTGCGTGTTATTCATGCCTTCCATGTTCAAAGTGATTAATGACTCTTGAACAGCATCCATGATGCGGCTTGAATTTAGGCCAAATAGCGCATTTTGAAGCAAGTAATATGGCCGTTCAGCATCTTGGAGAAAGCTGCCACCAATGGTATCTGGCAAAGGCTTATGTTTTGACAAATCATCTTCTAGAATTGAGTCATTCCAAGCATTTAAGAGTATTCGTTGCTGAGACACCATGCCCATACGTGGCATTTTGAAACGTGCAATTTGCATTGTGCTCATAGATACACGTTTGTTTGAATTCTCAAGAGCAACAACATAACCAATGGTCTTTTCACCTCGCATCATTGGCTGAATGATTGCACTGTGTAATTTGTCACCAAAGTATATTTCTTCTACACCGGTCTTTGGCTTTGAATAGATACGTGCATAAGCATCACCAAATGTCGCACCTGAATAGGCAATTTCATAGGCCATTTTATTCAGTAGTGGTGCCAAATCATCGCGCAATTCCTCAATAATTTTAATTTCATTGCCCTTTGCATCTGGCTTGGATTCAATGAAAAATACTTCACTTGTGGTTTCGTGTGCACCTAATGACTGTGTAACGTGCAGATTCAATGCTGTTGCAATGATTGGGTCACTGGCCATGTATTGATAGGCACCATATATCTCAATACGATTTCGTATTGTTTGCTGGTTTGAAGCCAGCATTTGCCCGATTGTGACTGAATCGAAATCAACCATGGCCTCATTTGAAGCCTGGTAGATTTCCTCTGGTGTCGCTAATTGAAAATTGTCACCATTTTTATCAAGTATCACTGATTGTTGAGACATAAAAAAACCCAATATTCCTATTGGGTCTTATTATGGGTTTCAGGGAAAGGTGAATTTGTTACGTTCCCCTACTAAAGGGTCAAAGCATGTTTCCACATTTCATCGATTTGCGAATCATTGAATCCGAGTAATTGAGTGGCAATCAATACCAAATTCGGATTTGTACGTTGAAAGCTTGTACCAAATTGCCATTCAATCAGTGCTGTTTCTTTTACCATTTCATCTTCAATTTGTGTAATGGCCGCTTCAACTTTACTTGAATTGAATCCATTTTCTAAAAGTACCAAGCGAAGTTGCTTGGGTGTTAAATCCATGACACCTTGTCGCCAGTTTTCAAGCTTTGCGGCCTGTAATTCATCATTAGTTTCCCATTCTTGGCTCACTTCATTGAAGTAATGGTAATTATCCGGTGGAGTCACAAGCTTTAATGCCAATTCTTGTGAGATTTCATCCCAATCCACACCTTTTTCATTCTCCCAAGAGTCGACATTAGAGGCCAAAATATCAATACAAAATACTTTATTTGTTTTGTCTTTGAAGTATTTTTGTTCAAGAATTGCAGAACTCCAAACATGTTCTGTAACATCAAATTGAGTATCAATCATCTTACAATCTTTCTAAAAAACTAGCGGTATTCAACCCATTTATATGGCGAAGATGAGTGAGCTACACCCATACCAGTAACTTGATACGTCCCACCGGTTGGCACGACAAAAGAAAAAGTACCGATAATGGAAATACCATTTTGAGAAATCGTGTGTAATCGATTCACAACTACACCATTCACATATGCCACTGCAGCTGACGCACCGCCGTCTACACGGCCATCTACATGAACTGATATTTCGTAACCGGTGTTGTTTGTGTATGTCACACCAAGGCTTCTTGAACTTGTCACATCCACATATGCTTTGTTTAAGAACGGCGCAAGTACATCAGTTGTGACAACTTTATTTGCAGTACCAACTGTCAACTGAGCAGCTGTAGCTTTTTCCACGGAAAAAGTACGATTAGCTGCTAAATTGCCGCCTCCTGTTAAACCAATACCAGCAGTCATAGTGATGGCACTGTTGGCTTTGGCATCTAATGCTGGCTTTGCAATGTCTGCGGTTAATACCTTGTCTAATGTGCCCGCAGTCAGCTGAGCTGCTGACGCTTTATCAATGTTTAAGGCTCTTGTGGTAGCTAATGTGCCACCACCAGTTAAACCTGTTCCCGCTTGAATTTGTACATTTGAATATGCAGCCTCAACCGTACCTTTGAACAGACCTCCAGCCGCATTGAGTGCTCCCGTAAAGGTTGCTTTACCATCAGCAAAATTGAATGTGGCTAAGTAACTTTGGTTTTCAATGTCTATTAAGTAAATCGTGCGGTTTGGCGCATGAAACCCTATACCGAATGAACCAGTGCTGATGACTGGCAATGTGCCACTTAGACGCACTGCGTCTTGCCATGAAGAAAAGCCTACCAATTTTGTACTTGAAAATCCTGTTGTGTCGCTGAAAGTTTTCACACCAGAAATTGCTTGTTGAGTATTGGTTGTGACTCCGTCGGTAATGCTGTAGTCAGATAGAGTCGTGTAAGTTCTCCATGAACTCCATGCGCTAGCTGAACTGGCATTACGCATCGCTAATTTTCCAGTCAATGTCACATAAAACTGCATTGCTCCGTAGGCACTTGGCAATACAAGTAAAGAGCCAGCTTCGTTGTATGGGTAATTAGGTGCATTAGTTGCATTGACATTTGTTGTTTGGCCGTATGAGCCAAAAGTACGGATATCATTTAAATCTTCTAAGTAAAGATTTTTCTTAACAAACAATTGGTCTGTAGTAGCAACGTCTAAAGCCAAATTTTCTGAACCAGAATTTCTTGACGGAAAATTATACAAAGTTTGAGAAGTTGCAGAGCCAGAACTACCACGTGGGCGGATTGCAATGTAACCCTGGGTTCCACTGCATTCCATAATCATACTGTATGCACCGGTTGTAGGCTCCAGCCTGAATGCTGGATACTGACTGTTTCCCACCGTTAATGAATTTCGGCCATACCCATTCACTACATT
The DNA here is from genome assembly GCF_001457815.1 of Vitreoscilla massiliensis. Taxonomy (GTDB): domain Bacteria; phylum Pseudomonadota; class Gammaproteobacteria; order Burkholderiales; family Neisseriaceae; genus Vitreoscilla; species Vitreoscilla massiliensis. The sequence continues at coordinate 72,601 of NZ_LN898221.1, read as the reverse complement.
AATAGCATCGGTGATGCCATATCCGGCTAATGTAGTTGGTTTGTTATAAATGTAACCTGTTTCACCTACCGCAGCTCCAAAGTCTGCGCCATCTATGCGCCCCCATTGTGACCAGTTTCCACCATATTTTTGACGCACCCACATTTTTGGTGCAACACTATTAACATAGGGTGTAAGCGTCTGTGTCATTTGCGATTCTGTACTGTACATTGCTGTTCGTACATAACCAAAACCAGCAAATGAAGAAACACCATCTCCTGCAGTGAAATTATATAAAGCCAGTGGCTGCAATGAAGCATCATCTAAATTTGCAGAAGTACCAGGTATTTTGTAAGTATCTCTGGTATGTCGGGTCATTGTAGGTGCATCTGTCAATGAATACGTTCCAACAGTATCATTTAAAGCAACCAATCCACGGGTACCAATTGCCGCATTTGGCACAAAGTGAGTATGACCGTTTGAGTTAACAGTGTTTGTGGTTGTGTCATTAATGTTTAAAGGATTAATTTCGGATTTGGTATACACATCACCAATCTTGTAATCACTAGCCGTTGTACCCCAATTTGCCTTTTTATCCTCCAAGGCTTTGCCTTGTGCTGCTGTTAAAGCTAGCCCTGTGGATGTGCTTGTCAACGTATTATTAAGTTGAACGACACCAGCAGTTGTTGTAGAAGCTTTATCAATCGCATGTGTATGACTGATTGCAGAAACATTATTGGTGCTTGAGGCTGTAATGGTGCTTGGAGTGCCTAATGTAATTGTCCGGTCTGCTGAAGAATCACCGCCTCCATCTAAACCATTACCAGCATTAACTTTGGTTTTCTGTAATGCAAGTGTGTAATTTGTCGCACCTATACGCACATACGCATTACTTTCATCAGAAAAAATTGATGAAATGTGATTGCCATCCACGCCATAATTCGACAAGCCTATGAATTTACCAGAAGCAACGAAATTACCATTTTGGATTAACGAGTAGTTACCATTCCCTGTAGATAATCCGTGATTTCCCAAGTAAATGTATTGCGTAGCGTTGTTGCTACCATTGCCTAGCTTAATAGAACCGGTATTAGTAAAATCTTTACCGTTTAAATCAACACTTTTTGTGGCACCAGTGTATGGAACTTTTCCATCCTCCAAGACCTTACCTTGAGCTGCTGTTAGCGCAAGGCTTGCAGAAGTACTTGTCAGGGTATTATTGAGCTGCACAATACCAGCAATCGCTGTTGTTGCCTTATCAATTGCATGACTATGACCAGCAGATGTATTGGCAGTTGCTGTGTTCGTGCTAGTAGCAGTAATTGTGCTTGGTGTTGATAATTGAATCGTCAGTGGATTATTTAAGCTTCCCCCACCATTCAAACCATTACCTGTATTCAAGTTTGGCTTATCAGTGATTGCGCTCCATTTATGTGCTGCTGGTGACGCAATATGACCATCCAAAGCACCCGCCAATGTCGCATCCGATTCACTGCTATCAATAATGGTGACTGAACCATTCGGAACAGCAGAAAGCTTGATATTGGCAATAATCACAGCAAATTTTGCAGGATTGATGACATCAATTGCGGAACCATCTTCGCGATAAATTCGGCCGAAAACTTTACCGCCATAGCCATCCACAAGGCGTAATTCTTTAACGCTATATGTATTTACACTGTCTGCAATTTTTACACGTAAAGTAATTTGGTCACTGCCAATTAAGCGGCCTGAAGTCGCAAAAGAACCACGATTCACATTTGCTGTATCTATTACTTGTGCATTTGTGAGTTTGACTTTGAAACCATTGTTATCAGGCTCATTATTTAAAATTGCTTGGTATCCATCTGGTGTAATTTGAAAGAGTAACTTTTTGTCGGCCATAATCAATCCTAGAGCGGTACAAAATCGGTTGCTTCAAACACCACCGAATAAGCCACTGCATGTGTTGCAAAAAAAATGTTTCCTTGAGATTTTTGCTCTTGTGATATTTCGGCAATAAAAAGCCGTGCAGGAAGTGTGTTTCTAAGCATTTGCGCAACATCCATGGGAAATTCCTGCGCTACTTCTGCAATGAGTGAAATACGTAGACGTGAAGTTAAAAAATAGTCATCAATATTGAGACTTTCTTCCGTAATTTGAGTACGGGTTTTCTGCTCTAATGGGTAGGTTTTGGCCTTGTGTTGCCAAAGCTGATTGACTTCAAAGTCACCACCCCACACGCATTTCAAGAATGTTCTTAAAAAATGAATGCCTCGCTTACCGTTCCGATATTTGTATGCAAGTAACAGATAGCGCATATCGGCATCTGAAATTGATGACGTATCAAACGAAGCCACATTACCAGCCACCAAACTATTGGTAACCAGCTCATATGAGCCCAAAAACGGCAAACCTGATACATTTGCATCATGTGCTCGTTCATACAGTAGCTTTTGATAAAGCAAGATTACGAGCTCATTTAACTCAGCTTCAACTTGATTGGCAGTATGGGAGTTTTTTAAAGGCAACAATTCGTACATGGTATTAATCCAATACCAAGCCAATTGTGGTGATTTTCAATGATGTATCTGACACATATCGAAATGCTTCTGGTAGATTGACATTCGGGTCTACCACATTGATGACTACATCACTCTTACCATCGCTCAGTTCTGGTACCGCTGCTTTGAGCTTGTCAGTAGTATCAGAAATATTGATGCGTTGTCGGCCACGGCGTGCCCAGGTTGAATTTCGACCAAAGTTTTCAATGACCCAAAGCTTGATTTTCTGGGAAACAGCAACAGAATCATGTAATGGAGAAAGCCAAATTGAAACATTAAACGAAACCTGTACTTCTTTCGCTCCAACAAATTTTATTTTGTAGCTGTCGTCGGCCTGTTGAATGATTTTTGTAATTTCAGCCTGAGCCAATGCCATAGTGGTGTTGGATTTCAGTAATGAAACAAACAATGTATTGATGTTGTTTACATTGGCACCACGAACGCTTTCTTCAACTGCTTCATTCCATACTGCCAAAAACACAAATGGCCGCATTTTTCGCTGAATTAATTGCGTAAACTCACCTAAATACACAGCATTTTCATCATACAAATATGGGAATTTGACAAGTTCGCGCAGTTCACTGATTGACGCAGCCCCACCACCAGCTTGTAATTCTTCATTAGCAAAGAAGCTTAAAAATTCTTCTTTTTCACCTGAATACTCAAGGCTGAACTGAGAGCCGATATCGATGGTGAAATTAGTATACGATTGGCGCGTTTTGATGGTAATTTGTTCACCAATGGTGGGTGTATAGCCAAATTTGCCCATGTGCCCAAACTGAATGTACATGTTCAGCTTTTCATCACCCATCACATGATAAACAAGCGAGTCCAATTCAATATTGTTGAATTTTTCAGTGTGTACGAATTCATCTCCAGTTGCAGCCTTAATGACTTGCATTGAAATAAGGGATTGATTCGCTTCTGGCTCCGGTATTGCAATCCAATAGAATGATTTTGATTCTGTTACGGTATGTGTAAATTCATACTCATTGTATTGAGTGGCCGTTAATGTTGCTGTACCACCAGCAGGCACAATCACACCTTCACGCACCACCCATAAACGTGAGCGTTGGTCTAATAATCGTCGACCGGCAAGCAAAGTAAGCGGTGCAGTTGAATCATTGCGTACTGCAATTTTGAATACTTTGGCAGAACCGAATGGCAGAATCTGACGTGCAGCAGCATCAGCCAATACAAAAGAATCACGCGCACGTGTCCAATATTCCGACAAACCCAAATCAGTTTGCATGGAAAGCATAGCCAGCATTTGAGCAATTGCTGCAATCGGCTGTGTAATAGTCACATCACCGATTTGCACGCGCTCAGCCAGAGCCTCAACATTGCTCAGCTCATTAAGTGCTTCGTTGTATAGTTCGTCTTTTGTGTAAGCCATGAAAAAATGCCCAACCTTTGTTGAGCATCATTATCTTTGGCCGGCGGCCTGTATTTTTCCGTGTTCCCTAGACTTTGATTTCAAACTCTCGCGCCATTCCATTTACTTGCACATAAAATTTCACACAATCAAAAGAGGCTCGTTGAAAATAAATGTTCAGTGAATCACTACTGATTGCCTGAAGTAATGGTATATCTTGCCGCATTTTCCGAATAATTGAATCACCATCAAACTCTGACATTGGTTTTTGCAATTTCTCGTACAAATCAATCCCGTAATTTGAACCCAAATATCCGTTTGTAAGTGTTCCAAGCCAATGTTCGATTTGCCCCATAACAAAATTTGTATTAATTGTCACCATGATTAATATCTCGTGGGCATAAATGTTGATTCTTGTATTAAACGAATAGAAATATTCTCCAAACCTTGTTCAGTTCTACTTAACTGAACTTGGGTGCCAGCCAACTCCATGGTGTAACGCTCATTGTAAAAATCATCATAGGCTTTATTGGTACCATAAATGATTCTTACGGAAAAAGTACGATACACAGCCGGCATTACGCTACCATCAGATGGGGTGCTCATGGCTTGCTTCTGTTTTGCCCATCGCTTTATGGTTCCAAAACGGTCATCAAGCACCGTCAAGTTCATTTCGGTCAATCCAGATTGAGTTGGTATGTTCAATGTTGCAGAACCAATCTGTATGGGGTCTCCAGTGGTCTCTATTGGGTTTAAATCCAAAGTTTGGGTAAATAGATTGAACTTGCTTAAATGTGGTTGTAGGCCTTCTGTAGCATCACTACCATATGGGTCACTTACTTCAAGCAAGAAGAAATTACTATGGGATAGATTTTTGCCATCGGCCAATTCAATTATTTGGCGCATTTCTTTAAGAGACAGGCCGCCGGCAAATAGCAAAGCATTACTATCAGCATTACTTGAGCCATAAGCACCTAACCCCAAATCTGTTAGATTCGTTGATAAAAATCGTTCCAGGCTTTGGTCTGCTTCAAAACCAAGGTTATTGATGTTTTGCGCGACCTTACCAATTGCAAGATTGGCACCATAGTTAATGGCACCACTTGCAAGTGAACCAACCACACCACCGCCAAGCGCACCAGAAACAGCACTACCTAGGGCACCGGCCAAACCACTGCCAACACTGCCTAAAATGCCACTACCGGCTTGAGCAAGGCCTGAAAACACGCTTGGCTGATAAATTGACATTGAAACCTCTTTAAATCGTAATTGGCTCTACGTAAAATGTTTTTTTATGCAACATCTCACGGTAATTGCTGATTTCCAACTCAATTTCAGCACTCTGTCGCCCATGTTGCTCTAATCCATGGTTTTTACTGGCTTCAAGCAATAATGCAGTTTCTTTCTCAGCCTTTAAATGGGCAAATGGCAGAATAATGGCACAATCAGATTCATCAAGTTTAAAGTCAGCAGTAATTGCAATGCTTTCTGCAACGAGTTCCATGCACCCATTTGAATCAGCTTGATAATGGCGGTTATGATTATTCAAATCGCCCCAACCATACACTTCTGCTGCGGCCTCAATAAATAAGGCCGTCAGCTTGGATTCATCAAGAAAATTCATTACACGTGCATCGATGTATTCAGCCACCAAAGTTGTAATGGTTTTCTCTGCCATGGTTACATACTGCCTTTATTCGATTTGTAGAAGTTGTATGAGATTTGACCTGTGGGTTTCACCAACGTAGTGCGGTCTTCATAGTCAAATTCCGTGGCTTCAATACCAAACAAGAAAGCATTATGGCCTGTCCATTTTCGCGTATGCAATTCAGGAGTACCGCGATACAGGTCAAATGTAAATTCACGACGGCTCGTTACATTGCGTTCGTCGGTCAAGTATTCCAACAAATCAATGATGCTGCCTGCCGTTGTTTCACGGAAGCTAATTGGATGTTGTTGATGCACCTTAGCAATTTGCTGTGTCGCCTGTTCAATGCCACCAGGCAAGTAATACAAAATATTTTCTTCAGGAGTGTTATTTGGTATGGCAAAGGATTGAAGCAAGTATTGATAGTCTTCTAAACCTCGAATCACCATAGTGTGTTCTGCTGCAATGGCAGGAACACCAATAGCAGCGGCAGCTTCAACAATTTTCTTTTGGCCTGTTGGGTTGTACATTGGTCATCGCTTTCATTTAAATAAACTGGAAACAGCGCTCACGGTATCGCTTACAAGTCTACCTAGTGCACTCTGACCACTATTTTCAATGTCTTTTGCATCCCAACTTCGGTGTGTTCCCAAGCTAATTTGTACCGTTGCATATACATCACCTAATGCACTGGTTGGATTAACCAAAGGCTGTGAAATACTTTCAATGACCATCGGAGCATATGTTTTACCGCGATATTGTAGAGCTACGTATCCTGGTGCCTCTGATGGGAATATCGCTTTGACTATGGTATTAATATCAGAGCTGCTAGTATTGCCTGTAACCCAACCTGTAGCCATTTGGGCTACGTTTACTGCATTGTTGGCAATGGTATCTCCATCAGCCAAACTTTTAGGCATGGCCATTTTCCAAAGCGCAGTGATAGGCTGCGTCACTTCGCTTAATGGGTCAGCATACGCACGAAACGCCAGTGTTCCATCAAATTTGAGTGGCTCATTGCCCGTAAATACCTGTGTTGAATTAAGCTTTGTTATGCCTGTTCTGCCTTCACCCTGTTGCAAAAACTCAGACAATTTTGACATGAAACCTGACTTAGCTTCATCGCCACCACTTGCTGCAGCACTTAATGACTCAACTGTTTGCGCAATCATTCCGCTTTGGAGAGCAGCTGCTAAAGTTGGGCTTTGTGACTCTGGGGTAATGTTTTCAAAAGGTGAGCTCCAATTCATTTGCTGCTGTAAATTTGCATCAAGAAAAGGGGCACTAACCCCCGCCCCTATTACTGCTCCGTTTTTATCACAAGGAGCAATTGTGCAGATTAGTTGAGAATTCAGGCCGCCCCAATTCGATGTAAGCGTAAATTGCTTAGAAAGAACCTCGATTCCTGCACTGACTAATGAATTAATCCAACTCACAATTGCTCCTTATGCCTTACAGACCCATTGATTTACGCTTACGCAATGATTTCATACGCTTCAATCGAGCCTTACCATTGTGAGATTTACGCAGCATTTTCATGATGCCTTTTTTCTGTGCCGCCGATAATCGAACTTTGCCAGCAATTCGCTTGCGAACAATTACCTTTTTGCCATTGCGAACTGCAATTTTGCGCTTGTAAACCGCATCCATTGCCGTATCTTCCGAGCCATCACCTTCACCAAACGCGAAGGCCTCCAAATCATCGGTTTCAGCTTCTTCACCATCAGGTAATGACCCACGTAACAGCTCCTGAATGTTTTCAGCAGCGTCATCATCGTCATCATTCAAAAATGCGACAATATCGCTTTCTTCGGCACCTTTATCTACCAAGTAATCAGCAGCAATTTGATAGGCTTTTTCCATCAAATCGGCTTCTTCAGCATCAATTTCACCGTTTTTATCGATATCAATGATGCCCCACATCAAATAATAGAGACGGTCAGAAAGCGTTTCACCATCATCTAAATCATCAGTTTCAGCCCAAGCCGCAATTGCAGAAGCAACACTTAAACGCAAATTGGTCAATTCATAGGTTGAACGAGCATCTGTTGAATCATAAGTCACGCTGTCAAAAGTTGCAGATTGTGTGGGTGTTGGTTCTGCCAATGCATTTGTCGCTTGCATGATGCTGTTCGCAATATTGTTTCCAAACATTGTCTTTTCCTTCTTAATCTACTGAGTACATATTGGTTGAACCAACCACTTGGCGAACGACACCTTCAATACTTACGTTCATAGTCCAATCCATGCGGTCATCGGGGTAACGAATATTGCGTGCAACTTCATAGGTGAATGCAACACCACCCAACGAAACACTTGGAACCAACCAACCTGAGGCCTCTGCCCAAGTTAAGATTTTTTCCATTTCTTCTTTTTGCTTTTTAATGCGCTCAGTCATCGGCTTTTGCAAATGCGATTTGCTGTAACGGCCAAAGTAATGCATTAACCAAATGACAATTTCAGTCGCACTGGAAAGCTTAGAGATACCTGTTTTTTCAGTGCCAGATAAGGAATCAGACCAAACCCAACCCGAGCCATTGTGATACTCTTGATAGATACATGGGTTAATCCGAGCCTCAGCCAAATCAGCCAATTCGACATTGTCAGGTTCATAAATTTGGGTGAAATTGGTACCGGTCAAACGGAAGTCACTACCGGCAATTGGTTGGTGTAATGGCGGCAAACCAAAACCATTTGTACGTCCGTTTCGCTCACACGAATAACCTACTTTTTGACCAACTGAAGATAACAAAACAATCCCATTTTTTTGTGTTGGGTCTTGTCGCTTTACTGGAGTCCAAATCCAATCTGTATACATCGCATCTTGGGCATCAAAATTAAATTGATTTTTCCAAATAATTGCAGCACCAGGCTTTAAATTACCAGGTACATCCGCAATCATTTTGCGATTATTGGCTACTGCAGCCAAATACAGTGCATTTAACAAAGCGGTGTTTGCAGAATCACAAATGATGTATCGATATTGCAAACCTGTTTTACGGATTGCATCAGCACTTGCCACAAAATTTGCATCTGTTAAATTACCGGTATCAGAAAATGGCAACATTTCTTTTGAAATAGTCTGTCCATCCAAAGTATCAGAAGCTAAAATCAAATGGCTTTGTTGATTGATTTCGATTTGCAACCAATCACCATAATATTTTTCAGCCACATCACCAATGTAAGTAGATTGATTGCTGTCATCTACTGCATCAACATTTGTAGAACCGGTCACTTCATACAATACTTCGCCGGTTGCAATATCCTTACCAGCGCGATTGAACTTGCGTTCGCGAATTTTAACGGTCAGTTGGTCTGCGGATTTACCTTTACTCAACTCAACCATCACACCTTCATTGATACAATCAGCCACCTTGATTTGTGCAAACCAATCAGCACCGGTTGGGGCTTCTTCGGATAATGTAAAAATGGCATCAATGGAAGTCGGTGTATTGGTATCAATGGTGCCATGGTTAATTACCATGAATTGGTTCAGTGCTTCATCACTTACCAAGCGTGACACCACCACAGCAGCTGCACCGGTGGTAATTGCTTCCACAATCTGAATGTAGGAACTGTTTAATTCCGATACACGTAAAGAACCAGCACGACCACAATAGCGAATCAAACGGTCAGCAGATACGCGCATTGGCGTATCAATTCGGCCGCGAGAAAGCTTTGCAACAATAGCAAATGTTTGGTCACCACTTTCTTGCAAAAGGCGGTCTGTGCGGTCAACAGCAGGGTTAATTTGCACGCCTGGTTGCTGCCCAATTAATGGGCTCATTTGATAAATATTTTGTCCGCTCATTCAACGTCCTCCTGCATTTCTTCCAAAATTAATCCAACATGGACACCATCCCAACGATTCAGGGAGTTGAATGTCCCAATATTCAATTTCGCTAAATTCAGTTGGTCTGCATTTTTAACCACCACTTCAAGCCCTTGCTCACCGGCTGGTACCAAAATGGAAAACTGCGGAATGGTAAAAGCAGTTGGTGATAAATTTGAAACAACCATTTTTCGTGGGAAACTCAAAATACGAGGTTCTTCTGGTTGAATTGGTGATTCTTCATCTTGTGTCTGTTCTGTTGCTCCTGTAGAGCTATCAACAACTGATTCACTTTCCGAACTAGATAAAGGCGTAACAGCCTCAACAACTTCGTTTTGTCCCACTACTGTCCCCTGTGCAACTTCTGCAGCAGGGGATGTTGTGGTGTCTTTTTTAGGTCTTACCATGTTCATCCCCTTTCAGGTTATTGTTTGGTTACATTGATGATTGCGGCGGCGCACGCAAACTCTGTCCATGGGTTTACAGTGTCACCCAATGCTTGGAAGTAGAATGAGCCTTGTTCACCATCATCATTAATATTTTGTGGCAGCAATTGAGCGCCTAATGCATCACCAACGATAAACGGATTTGCACCAACTTGATTTGAGCGGCCAATACACAGCATTTGGAAGCCATCGGTGTTTGGTACATTCAATTCTTCAATTGGTGAATAGTAAACTTCGTATCGACCCAAGAAAGTACCAAGACGGTAAACACCGGCTCGTCGTTGAATATTGCTTGGTGTGAATACTTCAGGCGGCATTGAATCGAAGTACGGTACCGCACCTTGACCAACATAGATAACACCTATGCTTGAAACCTGAGTACGAGCAATCATTGCTGTATCAGCTTCGCTTAATGCATAAGTCAAATCACCCAGAATACTCGCCATCGAACGCTCATCTAAGCGAGTTGGCCAATTCAAGCTAAACGTGGTTTGAAAAGCACGACCAACTTGATACATCAATTTGGTAGCCATATTGTGACGTTCAGCGCCAGATTGATTTCGCAAGGCCAAAGAAGCCAAAGAAGAAGAATCCAAGCCAACATCTGCACTCCACTGATGTTTTGCTTCTTGGGTACGTTTATAACGACCTGAAATGTAATGAGCTCGCAATGATTTAGAATCAGCAATTACAGAAACAATTGGACGCTTGTTTGCGTTCATCATAGAACTGTGTTCGTAATCCACATCAGCAGCAAATGCTACAACTGCACCGGCTGGTAAATCAGGAGTAAATGTGGCTTCCATTGCACCTTTTGTCACATCTGGGCAGCGTAATGTGACTGAATATGGAGTGGCACTTGAAGGCAGTTTAAAATCACTTGAAGCTGATACAGCGGTGGTGTTTCGGCTGGTAGAAACGGCGGAAGATACAACCAATAAACCATTCACATGCACTGCAATTGAATCTGGGCGAATTGGACAACCGTCTGCATCGCCTACTTGATGTTTTACAACACCAGAATATTTGCCAGCGTCTAATGCGCCATCAACCAAACGCTTAGATTGCATGAACGATTTGCCGCCTGACAATCCATCCAGTTTATCGCCCTGTTTGTAGGCACCAACATCGTTACCAGCAATATGACCGACATTGAAAATTCGGCCTTCTAAGCCATTACCTAATGCAATATTACCGGCAAATGGAATGTTTTCAGCGAAAGATTGGGTGATAGCGACCAATACTTGGCCAATTTTCATCGCTCCACCTGAAACTGAGCCTACATCATCAAATACTGATGCTTTGCCAGCATATTCACCAAGGCCAATTTGACGGGCATATTCAGGGTTCGCAATTGTCAATGCTTGACGAATTGCAGTATCAAATACCCAATCAGGAGCATGGCGGCCATGTTCCTTTTTATATGCAATGCTTGAAGATGCAACTGCATCCATTACAATACTTGCAGTGTCTTTAGAACGACCACCAATGCCTGTCACTTGCTCTGGCAATGATTGAATCAATGATGCGACAACATCTGGTGCACTTTCCGCATGTAATGCTTCGCTTGCCTTTACACTGTCGAATGCAGCACGGCCAGATTGTTCTTGTACACCAGCTTGTTGCATTGCATGGGCGAAGTATTGAGCAGTTTGTGATTGCACCTCTGGGCGCAAATCGGCCGCATTGGTGGTGGGAATAATTGCTTGAGGCATAAATAATCTCCAAAGGTAAACGAAAAAATCCCGTAGCGTGGCTCACATTTTCGGTGGCCTTACTACGGGCAATTCGCGGTGTTCCCTCGTGTTAAATGAGATTATCTAAATCAGTTTGTGCTTCTTGCTCCAAAGGCTGTAAGTAATACAAATAACTGCGGCCATTTGGAAGATTTTCAGGCGATTTAATATCACTTACTTCATAGGCAATGTACAGATTCGGAAGAATCAAATAAACGCGGTCATATTTTTCAATTACAAACTCATTTTCAATGATTGGTTCTATCATCGCTGTAATTTCGGGCTGCATTGTGTATGAAAGTCCGTCTCCTGCAAGTTTTGCGGCTTCTGATTGCCCTGTAAATTTGACTTTACAAGCTCCTTGTACGGTGATTTCATAGTCGGCTTCATCGCTGATACCGCCCAATATTGCTGCTCCACCAATCAATTTATTATCTTCACCGGCTGGCACAACACGTTCTTTTCGATACACCACCGCATCAATTGACCAGGGATGATTTAAAGTGACCATTCTCACAGCACGATTGACCGCAGCGGTGACTGGATTACCATTTTCGTATAGTGACGACATTACTTATCACCCCCTAATATTTGTTGAATTTGCGCCAATTGTTGCGGCGATAATTGATTAAGCACATCAGGATTTTGCAGCTTTTGCTGAATCTCACGAACAGCTGTTTGTGGGGCAATGTCTTTTGCTTTCGCTTTGGCCAATTGCGATGGCGTTATACCTGTTCCACGAATGCTGCTGTTACTGCTTGCTGAGAACACATCTCGGATGTTTTTCGGCAATGCGTTGTTATTTGTTCGTCTAATTTTAATGTTACGCCAAGATTCTTTTGCTATTGCAGCCGCGATTTTATCAGCCTGTTTATTTGATAAGGTTTTCTTGCGTTGTAACGGGTTTTCACGAAATTCAGATAGGTAATTTTTCATAAACCCAGTCATTGACTGCGATTGTGTCAGCATACGCATTACAAAAATAACGTGTTTACAGGCCAGTCCTTTTAAATTTGGGTTTCTTATTTTAGGAAAGCCTGTTTCTGCTTTCCCATATGCAAAACTTCCAACTGAGGCAATATACCGGTACCAAAATCGATGACGACCACAATCACAATCAAAGCGTACTGCACCTTGTAAAACAGCATCCGCCAAATTATTTGTTATTTTCCCCCCTGACAAGGCGGCCTGAAAATTCAAAAATTCAACTTGAACCATATGATGCGATACATTTGACTGAGCACTGGCATTAACACGAAATATTACAACTCCATTCTTATCTTTTTTCGCCGGTAACGCAGCATTAATTTCACGTTGGTACCGTTGTATATCCTCTCTACGGCTCATGTTAATAACCGTTTTAGGATGAATGCCGCCTCTTACCTTTGTTCGATTGAATTCATCTTGTAGCTCATTCATCGACTTACTGAACTTGGATAAATCTTCCAGCTCAATATTTTCAACAAATGCACCACTATTGCGATTAATACGATTTAGAACCGTTTCTGCTTGGGTTTTGGGCATGTTAGCCACGTTACCCAAGTTCAAAATGTTTAATGCATTTTCACGTGTCTTATCTGCAGTGACTTCACGCGCATGTACACGATTTAAATCTTGGGTAATTGATTGCTTTTTCATATCAGTACAACCTCATTCCATTTTTCTTCTTCTTACCCAATGCTCGACTTGTCAAAGCGATGGCTTCAGCAAGAGGAATGTAACGCCGGCCACCAGTTTGAACTGGCACATCAACATCTACAAAACCATTGATTGCAGCTGAAACAAACCAGTCAGCACGATTTTTGTACACGTGCTGATTGGTAAGGCTTGGGTCTAAGGTTTCACGCGGCTGAACATAATGCGTTGAATGAACTTCATAAGACTTCTTATCTCTGCTGGCATTGCTTATCTCACGGAATGCAACACCAAGTGCGATGGCATCAATAGGCATAGGAACTCCAAATAATTCGGTATTTGATGCACTGATAATAGACGGTCAAACCCCTAATATTTTCAATGTTCCTATAGGATTAAATATGGATTTAGAAAACGATAATGAATCAGGTCTGATTTGTGCGACATTTACTCGATATCAAGGCACACCTCTTTCAATAAAATCAGGCATTGAAATAGATGATGATGGCAATATGTGCCTGTATTTGATGGAAGAAGACGCCACCAATTTTGAAGGGAAAGAAAAATACACTGTTATTTCAGATTCGCCTGTCCGACGCGATTTCAATGTTTTGTTTTCACCTGACCAGTTTTCAGAAGCATTACAGGCCTATAACGAACTCAAAGCCTCCGGTTGCATTGATATTCCTGATGAATTACTTAAGTATCAGGTCGGCGATACCATTCAAATTGCCGGCATTAACGACAATGGCAAATTCCGATATGATGTTGATGGTCTCACAAATGGCAACATGGCCATTCTCGCAACTTGCCTTTATTTTATGAAATACCAAACGAATGAATACGCTTTAGATTTGGCAGATGAAATGGCTGATTTGTATGGAAGCATCATAACAATTTAAAAAAAGGCCTCATTAGAGGCCTTTTTTATTGCTACCAGGCAAGGCTCGAAATCACTTGCACACGCTCATTCAATGAAGGCTGCGGTATCGAGGTTATCACCGCTTTTCTGGCAGCAATTTATTCTATCATTCAAAACAATAGCACATGCTCTAATATGCAGTATAATTATTGAAAACTACCAATATTAATAATTACAAGGGAATACTCAAGTGGAAATTATTTTAGGTATCGCTATAGTTTGTATAGCCGCAATTGTCGGGTATGTAATATTTCTTAATGATAAGGGTACCAAAAAGAAAACACCAAACCCTAAATTTGAAGCAATGAGAAAGGCCTCTGAAGAAAAGCAGCTATTTGAGAATCCAACTGCTCGTGGAATGGCAATCTCTAAATCAACTTATGAACAAACAGAACTGATAAATAAGGGCGAGTTTTACTGCTATTTAACGCTTAATCATATAATTTCAAAACATAAATTAAAATTGATTGTTTGCCCACAAGTACCACTACGAGCTTTTATTAAACAAACTGCCTCTGAAAAACCTAAAGACCTCCATGGAGGTTTTTATGTTGATTTTGTATTAATCAATTACGATAGAAAGCCTGTTGTTGTCATTGAAGTGGATGGCGGTGGTCATTCTAAACAAAGTGATTTCAACAAAGAGTTAATATTACGAAATGCTGATATAACTTGCTTGAGAGTGAATACTGCTGGTTTTGATAATACTGAAAAATATTCCAACTTTATTATTAAAAAAGTACATGAAAGTACCGGTTTGTATTTTCAGAATTTGGCTCAAAATAACAGCAAAAAACCGAGTCAAACTGTTTCAAATGAACCGCAACTTTCTTAATTTTAACTTTTTAAAAACTATTTCCTACAACCGTAATTTTTCAAGTAAATCAATATGTCTAATCCACCAAAATTATTTATTTCTTACAGTTGGTCAAGCCCTGAACATGAAGATTGGGTTCTTGAGTTAGCTACAAGCCTTCGCCAAGACGGCGTTGATGCCATGTTAGATAAATGGGACTTAAAAGAAGGTCATGACTCTATTGCTTTTATGGAGAGAATGGTAAATGACCCAGAAATTACAAAAGTATTATTGATATGCGATAAAACTTATGCTTCCAAGGCTAATGCAAGAGCTGGTGGTGTTGGAATTGAAGCTCAAATAGTTTCTTCAGAATTGTACAACAAGGTAGTTCAAGAAAAATTTGTAGCTGTAATTAGAGAATATGATGATAACGGAAATGCATTTATACCAACCTATTATGCTGGGAAAATATATATAAACTTAAGCAGTAATGATGAAAAGTATCTTGGTGAGTATGAAAAGTTGCTTAGATGGATTTTCAATAAACCATTACATCAAAAACCAGAAATAGGCATGTTACCTGCCTATTTAAATGAAGGTAATCACATCTCCTTAAATACAACTTCTCATTATAAAAGATGCTTAGATGCAATACGGAATGATAAATCAAATACTAATGGATTATTAGCGGATTATTTAAATCTTTATAATACTAATCTCGAAAAATTTAGAATAAGTGATATTCTTGCTAGTGAAAAAGAAATCGAATTAGACGATTTAATTTTCAATAATATAAGTGATTTTCTTCCTGCAAGAAATGAGTTCATTCAATTAGTTTCAGCACTTATCCAGTATTCATCAAGTAACAAATATATAAATATTATTCATAAGTTTTTTGAGAATAACATTCGATATTTGTTTAGGCCTGAAAATATTACATCCTATGCAGGGTGGGACTTTGATAATTTCAAATTTATCATCAATGAATTATTTTTGTATTTTGTTGCATTAATGATTAAAAATGAAAAATTTGAAGAATTAAATTATTTTTTGAATAAAAATTTCTACTTTCTTCATCATGATAGTCGAGAACCATTATCTTCTTTTTTAATATTTAAGCAGCATTGCGAGTCTTTCGGATTTAGAAATCAAAGATTAAGCCTTGGATATGCTAATTTACATGCAACAACTTTAAAGGAAAGAGCAAATGGAATAAACCTTGAATTTATTGATTTGATGCAAGCCGATTTTATTCTTTATTTGAGAGCAGAAATTAACTCTACGGATACATATTTTATACAATGGTGGCCAACTACTTTAATGTATACACGCTCATTTTATCCATTTGAAATTTTTGCTAAATCAAAATCTAAATCATATTACGAAAGCATGAAGTGTATTCTAGGTAATAATCCAGATATAAATCTAAAGGCTTTAATTGAAGATGCAAAAAAAGGTACTAGAACAGTACCTAAATGGCAGTATGAGTCAATCAGCCTATCACGTTTGACCGACTTCAATAATATTGCAACTATTTGATTTTTTTCTATATTTTCCATATTGAAAGTTTTTCTTTATAAATATTTGCCGCAAAATTTGCGGCAAATATATTTTAATTAGAACTAAATAACGAATCCATCAAAGCAGTATTCTCACTAGCCGTTTCAAACACTTTTTTCTCACGAATCACCGCAAATACAGCATCAAATGCCGCATTAATCCGCAAACGTTCTTGGCCTTGTGGATATGCAATTTCGCCCGCTCTACCATTGCCGCCCTTCGTTGAATAAGCCAAATAATCATTCTTGCGGCCTTGTTCTTCCAGCCGGTCTTGCAGATAAGCGGAAAATGCACGTGCGGCCATCTCATAATCTTTTGACCAGTACTTATCTACCTTACCTTCATCCAATGCAATTGCAGCCTGAACGAACTCAGAATCAGCAGAGAATCCATCAATTTCATGTGTGAGCACACCACCTACAATACTTACCCCACTTTGCTCACCTAGCGCCCAATATCGTGACAATAAAGCAGCCGCTGCATAACGAGGGCGTAATGAGGCATTCATCCCTACCATACTGGCCGCACCTTTGGCCAAGCCACGATTCATCTCCTCAATGGAAGCCGTTTTTTCATCTACACCAGATATTCGCATGATTGACCTGGCATGACTTTCTATTGTGCGCTTACGGATATCACTCACATTATCAACATCTTCAATGTAATGCTTATTGAAGTCATAAACTAAAACGTTTTCTTGCACTTTCAATGCTGTTTGTAGTGCTTTAAATGCACTTGATAAATCCTTGTCTGGCAATTCTTCAGGATTTGAAGTGCCCATGAATTTAGCACTTCCAACCGATTGAGTAGATAGGTCTTTAATCAAATTATCAATCGCATGAAAATACTCATGTCCCAAGCTGCCACCGCCGCGCATCTTGGTGATATTGATTACCTTTGTTGATGGTTCATAATGAGCCAATGCACCGGCTTTACCACGTGCACCAAACGCCAATGCCAAGTTGCCCTTTAAGCCCAGGTATTTTGGCTCAATGCCCAAGACATCTGACATATCCAACATCGCTGCGGCTGCGTTTTTCATGTGAAATTCAGCCGCAGACTTATCTTTTAAAACCCAATTACCTGATTGAATGCCTTTAAAGCCGAACATTTCCTCCAATTGTTTGGAAGATTGTAAATCAACTTCTTTCCCACCAATTCGCTCAATATCGGTTGCTGCTTCCAATTGAAAGGACTGCTTTCTAGGACGCTTGGCACCTTCAGGTGTGGGATTCCCTTCACTATCGGTTCCATTCTTGAAGTCTGAACACCAACTAGCCCACTCCTTGTATTTACTTTCACGCTGCGCCTTACGCAAAGTGACATTCACAGATTTTCTAAGCCAGCTTGAAAACTTCTCTCCAAGTTCAGCCCAAATCTGCCCTTCGTAAGATAGTGCTTTATCCTTTGTAGATTGGCTGAGATGCTGATAGTTGGTTTCAATATTTTCGAGTAGAGAAATACCTGTTGCCAATTCATCGTCATACAGCATTTTCATCAGTTTGGAGGATGGTATTGCTTGAATAATATCATTCATCACTTCTACAACTTCTTTAAACGTACGACAGCTTTCCAAGCGCTCTCGAATATTTGAAACTGCCTGAACATAGTTTTTTTGGCTGGTTTGATGCAATGGATTTAATGGCACTTTATCAATATTGGCATACACACGGCTTATGAAATATGCAACTTCAGACGGCATACCCTTTTCAGACAAATCAGGCCAATCTACACGGCCAAAAATGTTTTCTTTGACAATCAATGATTCTGATAGGCGTGGGTCACTTACCAACTCATCCCAATCGATGTCACTTACATTCAATTTTTTACCATCTCGCTTTGCCTGTAATATGGATTTTTGAGCAAGCTCTTTGCGTGCACCAGCAATGTAAGCGGTATCACGCCACCGGTAATTATCAGCAGTAGTTACATCCGATAAGTCATCATTAGTTTCAGTCTCCTCATCAATGATGGTCTGTTCTTGTTTCTGCTCTTCGTCTTTTGCATTGGTATCTGCAATTGGTTCTGGCTCATTGACTATTGAGCTGCTTAAGCCAAGCTTTGCCCGTAATTCCTGTACTGTTTTAATCAATGACAGGCGTTCAACTGGGTCTTCAGCAGCATTGCGTGCATCAATGGCATTTTTTAATTGGCCGTTTAATTGAAGTTTTTCCATAGGAGTTAGTGTAATAACAGTCATGTTTATTCCTTGCTCAATTCGTCTAATTTAGCTGTATATGCATCAATTGCTTGCACTAACAATTCCATCATTTCTTCCTTGCCACCTTCATTAATGCGCACAGCCACGGACTCCAGACGGTCATGGAACTCTTTGTCCATGATATTTTCCGTTCCTGCAATAATTCCATTCAAGAACTCAATATCGGCATCAGAGGTAGAATGCTCTTGCTCTGCCTGAACAGAATCGCTCTCTGGCTCGTTTTCTGCAGCTTCGTCAGGCATAGGCTCAGGTGTCGTCGGTGGCATCGATACAGGCTCAGAAACTGGCGCTGATGGGGTATCATCAGATTCATTGTGCTCATCAGGTTCAAATGCATCAGAAAGTGGAACCCATTCACCTTGTTCATTTTTCACATCAACAAATAGATTCATCACAAATGCACCAGTTTCAATATCTGCCTTATCAAATACTTGTGAAGTATCATCATCATGTGTAGTATTGATTTCAAGGTCTTCTGACCCCAACACTGGGCGCACAATTACATCGGATTCGTAAGCCGACATGGATTGTCCGCCCATTGTTTTTACACCATCCATAATTGCTTCAAAACTGTCTTTTACTTGCAAATCATAGTGATATTTTCCATCAAGTAATTTTCGCAATACTGTACGAGCACCATATTCAACTCCGTCCACAACAACTTTTGTTCGCAAAACATCATATGTAATGCCCATTTTTTGTTCTTCAGTGCTGTAACTTTGAATATTGCCTTTGACCAAATTACCTTCAGCAATAATTTGTTTTATTGCAATGGCCAATTGATTTTTGACAGGATTAACACTCAATTTTTTGATTTTTTTGGCACCCGAAGAATTGAAATTCACATCGTCATTAATGGCTCGACAAAAGACCGTTTCATGATTTGTGAATAATGTACGTAAATACTGATGCGCTGCATCACGCAAGCCATCCATACCATCTTTTGTTGAAATATCGAAGTCGCCAAGCTCTTTGCCAGTTAAATTAATTCCATGCTTATCATCGGTTTTTTCAACTTGCTCAGCCGTTTCATGCGCTTGTTTATCTTCCAAATCAGTTACATGGTTACCACTTGTATCAATTACGCTGATAATTTGAATATTCCATCCTTCTGAATTGACACTGTCCATAACTGAAGGTACATTTGAATTGTCATCTTCTGATGACTGATTAAGCCCTTTCAAGTCCGAGGCGATTTCCTCGATAGCTTCTAAGGGTTTTTTCATTTCAGGACGCATCACATCCTTATGCAATGAGTACGCGACAAACTCGAATTCATGAGTGTCTTTTCGCTCACCCACCAAAACACGTGCCTCAACTTTTAACTCATCAACAACAACTGTTTTTTTGAAAGAATGGAAACGGATGTATTCCCCTCTAGGTTTATAGGCAGCACCTAAGTTCTCATTTCCTTCTGGATTCTCATACTCTCCTTTGAGTATTTGGGGCACCAATGGAATTAGCGCAACCTTCAAATCATCAATATGAGCTCCACTTTTCATTTTTTGCCATGTTGAACCCAAGAGAAATACTTTGCCAATCACTGTGTTGACATACTTACCTTGAAGATTCTCTTTGACGTAATTGCGTATTGCATCAAACTTACTTTCTGATTTTTCTAAATAAGCAGGCAGCTGCGTCATAGCACTGTCATCGTCTATTTCACTTGCTTCAGAAGGCTGTGAATAAGGTGTTTTTTTATTTGCTGATGGATTAGTATCCAGAGGCTCATTACTTGCCTCTGTCGAAGTATTTTCTTCGATGTTGCTTTGAGCTTCTGCTTCTGTTTGAACACTGCCTCCATTCTTAATGGCATCTATTTGAGCCACCAAATCAGCAAGAGTCTGCTCTTTTTCAGCAATACGAGCCTCCGCCTCTACCAAGGCCGCTTGGCGCTCTGCACGCTTGTTATTTGCCTTGGTAAATCGGGCGCTGTTTTTCTCTGCAAAAGCCATAATGCGTTTGGCAATTTGAGTGATTTCTTGGTCTTTGCCATTTTCTTTTGCAACAAGAATGGTGATATCTTTTTTGTTCAGATTCCAACGCCATGCAACCAAGTTATCATCGGCCTGTAATTTGTTGGGCGACTTGTCTGGATTATGTAGAAAGCAAGAAATGGTTTGGCCATCGCTTAATTCAAACACCATCGCAACATTCGTAGTACCAGCCTTTTTGAATGGTTCTGAAACCTGTACACCATTCTCAACGACTTGGATTTCGGCACCGCCAAAGCGATTAAGTGTTCGGCCAATAATTTGCGCTGTTTTGCTAAGTTTCGCCTGTTGAATGACCAGTGCGTCAAAAACAGCAAATTCACCGTTTTCATTCTCTATGATTTCAGACACCACCGAATCAAACGAGGCCGCCTCCAAGAGCTGCTCACTGGTATCGGTATGGCGCATTTGATACAAGGCTTGCGATACCGCTCTACCTTCATTACTCCAATCAAATATGTTTTGATTCATTGCTATATCGCTTTCTGGGTCAAAAGGGAATGAATTTGCTGTTACTGGTGCATTAAGATTCCCGTGCTCAAGCCACCATCGAAGCTGGCTGGCTGTACATGAAATTACACTCATTGGCTCTTTACCAAAGGTGCTTAATTGATATGCTGTTACAGCATCTTCTTGTGATAAAAATCCAAGCATTACTTTGTGTTCATCAAATGTGCCGGTGTAATTGGTTTGGTTGATGATGTAGACATTCAAGCACTCTGGAAATACGCCGATGTAGCAATCAACTGCATCACCGTCTGCTCCATTCGTGCCTGTAATTTCACCGTAATCTGCGGCCATTAATACAGGCCGCTTACCAGCCTTTTGCCGGTACCGCCCCATTTGAACTTCTGTTTGTATATTTAAGCCATGAAAGTTGGTTATTCTGCCATTGTCATCACGCAAAATAGCCATCATTCACCACCTTGTAAGGCCACTAGTTCAGCTTGTGCCTCTGCAATACGGGTGTCCAACTCAAACTCGCGTTCTTGAAGCGCGACCTCTTTGCGTTTAACCGTTGATTGCATACCTTTAGGCAGCTCAACTTTTCGACGAGCCAATGTTCGTTGGTATTTGGTGGCATTGGCATCCAATGCTTTCACAACCTCACTCAAGGCCGCTTTAATATCGTCTTGTTCTTTAATTGGAAGAACTTTGTTGTTCATGCGTACCTGGTAAACGTCACCAGTTTGCTTTACGCGTAATGTGATTTGCTGACTATCAGCCAATACGAAAGTGATTTCACGGTACGAAATACCGCTTTCACGTTTGATTTTGCCGTCGACCCAAGATGATGCGATTTCAGCACCAGCGCGTTTAAACGCAGTGACCAATTTCTTAGGCGCGGTTTTTTCGTTGTCCTTGAGTTCATCCCAAGTAAATAATGGATTGGTATCAGCCATTGAAAAAGCCCACTACACTGTTGTAATGGGCTTATTATCTTTGGCTTAGGGCATCTAATTTTTCTTGTTCCCCTTATTTAAGTAGCAATTTAATTTTTAAAATTTATATAATTTGTTAAAGTAGGGTCTGTTGAACATTTGAATGGAGTGGATAAAGAGCGTTAAAATCTTATCGCCAAACAATCTTTTCAACACCCTCTATCCATGCTTACAACCATCATCACAGAGGAGCAATGGCTGAAGCTAAAGCCCATTCTCCTAGATTTAAATGTCTATGACAAACCCAGTTTAAAAGAGACCTTTTTAGGAATCATTTATCGCCTCAAAACAGGCTGCGAGTGGCGGTATTTACCCAGCTGTTATGGCAAACCCAATACCGTATTTAAAGCAGTTAGACGCTGGTCATCATCAGGGTTATTTACAGATTATTCAAAAGATTGATTAAGAATTCTGATGTGGAGTGGATCTCAATTGACGCCACTCATGTTCGAGCACATCAGAGCAGCGCTGGCTCAGCAGGTGGCGACCATCAATGCATTGCCAAAAGTGTTGGTGGCAACAGCTCAAAAATACACTTGGCTGTTGATGCACATGGTAATCCGCTTGAATTTATTGTGAGTGACGGACTCACCCACGATATTAAAATAGCGCCCATGCTGCTGCAACTCTTGGATTTGAAAGATACCGAGTTATTAAATGCGGATAAAGGCTATGATTCTGAAGCGTTTAGAGAGCTGATTCATTATCGAGGGGTTCAAGCCAATATTCCGCGCAAGAAAAATGCCAAAACCAGCAATTCCCATATGAACTGGTTGATTTATCAGACAAGGCATGTGGTTGAAAACACATTTGCTAATTTAAAACATTTCCGTGCATTATCCAGCCGTTACGACAAGCTGTTGAATAGTTACATTGGCACTGAGGCACTTGCTTGTGGCTTTATTTGGTTGAAATTATGAATGTTCAACAGACCCTATTTATGAACCGAATTATTGAACAATAATCCTGTGAGATTAAACTTAATAAATTTGGAATAGATGGGAAAATTTATTTTCATATATTTCTAGTGAGCAATAGAACTCTAAGAAATCTGATAGCTATTGGTTTAGCTATCAGATTTTAAATTATTTCTTATTTTCTTCAAAGTTTATTTTCAAAGAAAGTTTTCTTGGTGTTGAATCATTAAAGTCATTAAAAACCCAAGGAAGTTTATCAAATTGATAATAGCTAAAGAAATCTTTGAATTTATTAAATTCAATTTCTTTTCCATTAAATGTTGGAATTATAAAAACATATACAAAGGTAGTATAGTGAAATTCACCCACTGCATATGGTAAGGAGGTGTCATCATCATTTCTTATATGAATGGTTATACTTGGATGTAATTCCAATTTTTCTGGATTTAATAAGACAGCTACTTTTGGTAAATTTTCTTTAAATAAATTTTCATCCGCAATCCAATTTAATGTTTCTTTGAAGCCCTCTAGATCTTCTGTTTTAATGCAACTTAATGCAAACTTTACTAGAGCTTTATATATATTTTGTAAGATAATTTTTTCGTCAGAATCAAATGAAATAGTAGGTGGTTTAAAATGGATAGTATCACTTAGCGCTGAAGAATCTTTATTCTGTCTAGAAACAATTACAAAAAAATTGTTAGGGTTGAACGGATGTTCTGATATCTCTTTAGCCTTTTCAATTATTTCCTTATTCTCTTCAAGACTAGGGTTAATATGTACCATCTCAAAATTACTTTGTTTTATTTTTGGGACTTTATTATTTTTATTTTTCACTTGATAAAATGTATTGAAAAGCCTCAAATAAACTAAAATATCTTTTTCTAGAGTTTGTGAGAATTTTTCATTACAAATGTCACATTCTTCGTTTAGAATTATATTTTTATTGCCAAGTGCTTCTGGAATTGCGTGAGCAATTTTCTTAAATGATGTTTGAGATGAGTCTTTATGACAAAAACGACAGACTCTATCTGTTTTTAGTCCTTTACCAATTTTGGTTTTCTTTTCTATTGAGGGGCTAAATGACTTGTATTTCTCAATAATATGTCCAAATAATTTATTGAAGCTATTTTCTAAATCGTTATAGTCTAGAGATGGGTTGTTTAAACTCATTAATTCATTTGCCATCATAATTTGATTTTTTAATGGAATAGATGCTGAATCAACTGGTAAAATAAAAAAATGTTCATTGATTGATAATTTTTTTATAAAATCATTTATCTTATTTATTACAGGCTGGTTACTTTTGTTGCGATTAACTAATTTTAAAACTTTAGCCTGAAGTTCTAAAGTATTTTTTTGATAGCAATTTATTTCCAATCTGTTACCTTCGGGCGTTAAACATACTTGTCCATTAAAGGTTTGAATGAAATCTTGTATAAAGTAAATCAATGAATTGTTTGATGTATTAGGATTAAATTCTATTTTGTAAGTTGCACAAGATTTTATCGACAAAAAAGTAAAGTATATTTGTTCTTTCATACAAAATTTTCCCAGAGTTTTTTATAAAATACGTATGAATTATAATTTTAGTTTTTTTGCAAATCTAGGGTCTGTTGAACATTCATAATTTCAACCAAATCAAACCGCAAGCAAGTGTGACTGTCCCAATATAGGGCTTCTGTTCTATCCATGATGCACAAATATTCTCACCAATTGAAAACTCTCCATTTATTTTATCTAGTAATCAATGTTTTTTATTATCTTACAGAGCTGTAGTTAATGAATGGTATAGAATTCAAAACTCAGTTTTACATGAAGATGAGTTTTTACAGTTAATTTCACAAGAGATGCAACTTAATTCAGAGCAACACAAGAATTTTGAGAATTTTAGAGAAAGCTCCAATCAGAAGCTAATAGACAAAAATTTAGAAAAAGATAAGTACGATAGTATTCTTATTAAAAATGAACATGAAAAAATAAAACACTATATATTTTAGGGTGTAGGTAAGAATAATCTTCTCACTAGTTTTGCAATGCTTCCTAAGTACTCCTTTACAAATACAAAAATTCAAGATTTTGTTAATGATAAATTGGTCATATCAGTTTCAATAAATTCAATATCTTTATCTGATAAACGATACATAATAATTTTTTGGATGAAGATGATGATTCTTTTGTCCAAAATTGGCTCTCAGAATTAATATCACAATCAGTTGACAGTATTGAAAAAATATTGATTGGACTTATAGTTAAACATTCTGAAAATACCTATTTCTCAATCCCTTGGTGGAACTCTTTGGATACAGTATCTAAAGAATTGTTATCGCAATGGATTCAACCAATACAAGACCATCGCATAATAAATTCATTTAATGATTCAAAGTTCTTCAATCTATCGAAACACTATCAACTAAATTAATATTAATCGACAATAGCAAAACACCACCGATTTGGTGGTGTTTTTGTTTACTTAAACTGCTTCTTTTGATATGTTTTTGCAGAATTTGAACCATCCGAATACTGTTTCGTAATCGTAATTTTGTCACCTTCAATAACAAAACTTAGTTTTTCATCTTCTGCATCAGTTCTCCATCTACCAAACGAACCATCTGGCTGGACAGAACGCCAAACGATAGAATTTCCTTCAATCTTACATTGATTTGACCATTTACTATTATCATTAGGTCGAAGATAGTAAATGATTAAATCTTTTTCATTGGCTACTTTCATTATTTTCACATCTCTGCCAAAAAGAATTGCATTAGTAGCCTTACATATCTCAATATCTGAAAAAACTGGTTTACTAACTACAGGTGGAGCAACGGATTTTGAACTATCAGAAGCAGAGTTAACTTCTTGCACTGGAGCCTGAGGAACAGGTTTAACTTGTTGGCTAGTCGATTCAGTATTGGGCTTATCTTCACCCCAATCGCTCCAAACAGACAATATAACGTATGCTATAAATGCTGCTAAACATCCTACAACTATTTTTAAAGTTGATGCTTGTTTTTCAGCCGGATTATTAGAAGAATTTCCAGATTTATTTTTTGGGAATTTTTTGGATGCCACTAATTTAACCTTAATGATAAATTATGTAAATGCACTTATCATAAGTTGTAACTACAATAATTTCAACCTCTTCTAAATTTAGACCATCAATATCTTAATAAAAAAATACCATCTGTAAAATTATAGCCAAACCATCCAAGAAACCCAAAACAAATACAAATAAACAGGGTTAATCATTGCCTCTCCTAGTTTGCCGCTTCTGCCATTTTTTGCTGCAATCGCTCGCGTGCTGATAATCGTTTTTCTTTTGCGCCACCAACCCCAGACCGGTCACTTACGTTGAAGTAAATACGTTCAAGGAACGCAAAAGACATTGCATCGATGATGTCGGGAGATTTAATTCCTTGAGCACGCATCTTGTCTTTGCTTAGCATTTGGTACCGCACTTGCTCAGTGAAAGAATACGGCAAGTGTGTAGCTTGAAATTCCAGTGTTTCCCTCACTTTTTTATCTAAGTTTTGGGGGAAGCGACAGTAACCATCACGCATGGCATCGCGTAGGCCTACCATGGCTTGGGCGCGAAGATTTATGAACCGCTTTTTATTTTCATTCAAGAAGCACGGGTTACCCCATGTAACACGGACAACATCAGCACCTTCATCTTCAAGGTCTTTGCAAAGCTGCAAGCCGGTACCACCAGCATCAACAAGGATTCGGGCATTTGATAGCTTGCTATATTCTTCTATGATTCGGCCTTTGAACTGTTTTACATCTATGCTATTGCTGTAGATTGGTAGGCCTACAAATTCAACTCGCCGTGGGTTTTCTTCAAATGTTCCGCCATTACCAATGACACGCGCTAATACACACACGGAGAAGTCACGGTACTCACCAGCAGCAACGTCAACGAGTAAAAACCATCCCCATGCCTCATCATCGCGTATTGCCGGTAACTTCATCTCCATTGCACGGTTCAAAATCACTCGATTAATCAGTGTTTTTTCATCGTCTTCAGCAAAAAGCCCAAGCACACGAATTTTGTATTCATTTGAATCACGGCCACCACATTCCGTTAGGCGCTCTCTTAACCATTGCGGAGTGACATGTGGTGCATTTTCTGAACTAAAACGTAGATTTATCCAGCCACCATCATGAATGGATGTATTGATATAGCTAAGGCGGTGGTGTGTGTCGTAAAAATAGCCGACTGTTTTTGTGCCTTGAGAGAAAAGAAGCGTCCTGTTGCCGTCTTGGGTTTGCGTACCAGTAATTACGTTGTAATGCTCATCGCTTACACCAGATGCCTCATCGACAATAATCATTTGCCAATAACGGAAGAATTGGTCATCATTGGCGGAGCGAGCATTTACGAGCAATTCTTACCACATGCGACTCACTTAGTTCTAACAAACCTTGATAAGCACTATCACTGCGATACGTTTTTCCCAACTGTAGATTTTTCAGAATGGAATTGCACAGCGATGAAGGTTTTAAAGCCTAGCTTACCTGGTGTTACAGTCAACTATTGGGAACGAAAATCGTATGAGTAAAACCTTACACCTCCCACAAAATCAAAGTGGTAAAGACTACATCATTGGTGATTTGCATGGTTGCTATGAACAGTTTCAAAGGATGCTTATTGAAATCGGGTTTGATAAATGCAAAGATAGAATGATTGCTTGCGGTGATTTAATTGACCGAGGAAAGGATAGTTTGAAATGCGCAAGATTACTCACAGAACCTTGGTTTTACAGTGTGATGGGAAACCATGAAAATATGTTTATTCAATGTCAATTAAGGTTATTTGATATTGGACTGTATATCCAAAACGGCGGTGAATGGGCAACAAGGCTAGATGAACAATCTGGCCTTATTTTATATGACCTACTCAAGGACTTACCTTATGCAATTGAAATTGAAACCGCATCTGGAAATATTGGCGTAGTTCATGCCGATATCAATTCTTATTATTGGGATTGTTTCAAGAGAAATCTAGAACAGTCGAGTGCTTCTCAAATCCTTGCAATTTGGGGTCGAAGCCGAATTTCACATAAAGATACTTTCAACATTGAAGGCATTGATAAGATTTTCTTTGGGCATACCGTCAATTCAGAAGTGGTTCAACTTGGAAACACATACTTCATTGATACAGGTGTGGTTTTTGGTCAATTACTCACATGCTACTGCGTTCAGGATGATACGTATCACCAAATTTCATATTTGAAAGGTGCGACATGAGAAGCGTATGGATTAACCGCTTTGATGCAAGTGGTAAACAAACCCAAATAAATAAGTGGGAATTGCATCATTGTAAAAATGAAGATACTCATGTTGTGCATCTCTTGAGTGGTTACACATTTACGAAACTGAACTCAACAGCAAACGGACACGTTGGTAGCACTTTATGTGAGCACATTGCCAATCAACGTGGAGACGGTTGGCTATACACCGAGGATGGTGAAACACCACCTGACTCCTACTCACTGATTGTTATACGTACAAAGCAAATATGGTTACCTAAAGTAATTATCGGCAAAGATGCCCAAAACTATGAAATTACGTGCTGGCACCCAATGCATTTACCTGAATTTGATAAGCATTGGAATGACCGCAGTTCTTGATGGTCATTAAATTAAAGACTTTTAACCCACCGCCAACAGGCGGTATTTTTTATTAAGGAAATGAAATGTGGTTTAAGCAAGCAAGCTTTTTTGTATTACCCCAAGATACCGGATTGAATTTGGATGATATCCAAATGAAATTGGAAGAATCACGCTTCAAGCCTTGCCAAGGTTTAGATTGGAAAAGCGAAGGCTTTGAACGTGCTATGCCGTTTCGTGAAGACTTGGTATTCAATGCTCAAGATAGCTGGCGCTTGAGTTTGCGACAAGAGGACAAAGTATTACCGGCAAGCGTTATACGTGAAATCTTGGATGAAAAAGTAGCCGAAATCCAAGCCACCGATGGTCGCAATGTCGGCCGCAAAGAAAAAATGGAATTGAAAGAGCAAATCACAGACGATTTGTTATCTCGCGCATTCACACGCTCACGTTACAGTGAGGCAGTTATTGATGTACCAGGTAACTTGATTATCGTGAATCAAAGCAATAGCAATAAATCTGAAAACTTTATCAGCCAATTGCGCCAAGCCTTGGGAGGATTGCCGGCAACATTACCACGTACAGTACAGGCTCCAACCACTTTAATGACAACATGGTTAGAACAAGGTGAGGCTGCAGGTAATTTTGAATTAGACAGTGATTGTGAATTGATGGGTGTTGGTGATGCAGCTCCAATTATTAAAGCGAGTAAGTCTGATTTAACATCAGAAGAAGTCAAACAACACTTGGAACATGGAAAAATATGCACCCAATTAGGTTTGGTTTGGAATGAACAAATTCGATTTATATTGAATGACGATTTGAGTTTCAAGCGCATTCAATATCTGGACATGTTGCAAGAAGAAGCAGCAAATCAAGGCGATGATATGGAAACACTATTTAGTGCATCCCAAATCATCATGACCCAAAATTTGAGTCTCTTAATACATGAGTTAATCGAGCATTTACAGGGATTACAGGTGCAATGATGCAAAATACTTTAGAACCATGGTTTCAGGAAATCAATGAACATGCTGAAAGCCCACTAAACTTTTTACCAAATGGCACACTAATTTTATCTTTAGGTGAAGATAAATGTGCAATTTCAGGAATGGCGGCTGATGGCGAATATATGATTGGCTTTACAGGCCTCAAGGAGAAGCCAACAAGTGAAAACCCTTCCATACCTAATATGCTTCACTTTGGTATCCACTCCACTGATATAAAATCTATTCATTCACTTAAAAAAATTTGTGAAAGTGTAATTGCTTTGGATGCTGAAATTCAGAGCGAAAAAAAGGCAATAAACAGCAAGGAGAATAAAAATTAACTCAATAGACAAGCTCAACGCCACCCTACGCGACTTATTAAACACCCCCAAGCCCACCCCACCAACCCAACCGCCGAAGCCACCGGCGGTTATTTTTTTGCCGCCATTGCAGAAGATGAAAAATGCGTGAGATTACATTTTTGGCGGCAGCCTTATCTTTAGCGGCTGGAGCTAATTGCAGTCACTTATCAGAAAGATTTTGCAATAACAAAGCTGGTTTAAGTTCGATTAACTCCAGAATTAAAAACTCAAAGCCTAATAAGCGCTCCAAATCAAAAAGCCTCAAAAAGCGTCACCATCGACAGAAAAGGAAATAGACTAATGACCAGTTATGTGACTCATGTTTATGATGAAAACCATCCTGACTTTGAACAGCTTTCAGTTTTTAGTTACACACCCGGCTTCGTAGGAGCATCGTGGGATAACGCATTTGAACAAATCGCAAAACTGGAAGTAGAAAACAATGAATTGAAGCAACGATTGGCACAGTATGAATAGCAGACCTATTGAATGGCTCATTCCAGAGCTTCCAACCAGAGACCACCTAATATCAATTGAAATTTTAATGGGTATTGTGGAAGAGGCAGCAGATGAACCAGGCTTCTTTCAAGAATATCTTCGATTATTTGGCGAAAAGCCAATGCCAACACCGGCAAGAACTCCAGTTGATGTGCTGATTAACAACTCAGTGATAGAAGCACTTGTAAGGGAATATGGAAGTGGCTTTATCAAATTCGTTTATCACTCTATTTATCTCACAATGCCAAACAACGCTTTCAATTTCAAGCGCCAGTTATTGATTAAAGATGACTGGACAACCTTAGGAGAATCAAATGTCAGCAAAAAATTATGATGATGCACATCAAAAACAACTACTTGATAAAAATTTGATTGGCAAAATGGTGGTCATTCGTTCTTCAAAACGAAATGAAGTTTTCAAAGAAATGCTATTTGAAGTGGTATGTATCAATAAAAAAGTACCTCGTTATGTGCTTTTAAACAAAGATACTCAAATGAAAATCAATTGCCGGCCTGCATTTATTTATTGCATAGTAGAAAATGTCGAGCAGTACTACTTGATGCTGAAAGAGCAAAATAAATTCAGAATGGCATATGATGATGCTCAACAGATGCGGCTTGAATTTAATTCAAAATACAAACCACAAGTGGCCTGAAAATTCAGGCTGTTTTTGATTGGAAAACTCATGAAATTATTCTGGTGCAGTTGGGAGCAAAAATCAAATGATTATAGACCTTTAACCTACCCGCCCAATGAAAATATATTAGGCTGGTGGTGTAGTGGATTTAAATCGGATGGTTGGCCAATTCTTTGCGCATGGGTATCAGCAGTTTCTGAAGAACAAGCATTCAATAAGGTTAAAGAAGACTGGCCTGAATTGGAGAGTTGGAAATTCATAACATGCAAATCAAAATTTGAGTTTTATGACAGATTTCCTCTTGAAGATTGGATGAAACCACGTGTTGAAAATTTAGAATTGAAATAGCAGTTAAATATGTAGAAAGCGGCCTGTAAAAATTTACAGGCCGCATTTTTTCAGCATTTAAATAGGAACAATCAATGACAGAACGTCCAATATTATTTAGTGAAGAAATGGTTCAAGCCTTACTCAGCAGTAACAAATCACAAACTCGTCGAATCATCAAAATTCCAAAAGATTACGAAATTCACAAAACAGATATTTGTCGGGTAGTCTCACCTAAGGGTATCAAAGGACGATGGGGTGTTTTGGCCAACAATGCTAAACGAGACTTACACTCTCCAGAGGTAAAGCATATTCCCTGCCCTTATGGTGGCGTTGGCGATTTTCTCTGGGTAAGAGAAACGTTTTTACCTAATCCAAGTTCTGATGATTTAGCTTGGGACAATCACCATCTAAGCTATTACGAATGGGATGGTTGCGGCTCCAGATTGGCAGATGTTCCGCCAGTACTCCAAAAACCTGAGCATTGCATCTACAGAGCTTCATCTACTATACAAGACCTTAAATGGAGACCTAGCTTATTCATGCCACGTTGGGCTTCACGAATACTTCTTGAAATAACAAATGTGCGAATTGAACGCCTAACCGAAATATCAGAAGGCGATGCGAAGTCAGAAGGATGTGACCATTCGGAGAGCATAGCGGCCATTGAAATTGGTTGGTATTTCAAGCCATTGTCAGCATTTAGAAGACTTTGGGAGCAAATTAATGGTGCCAAAAGTTGGGAAATGAATCCATGGGTATGGGTAATTGAATTTAAAGTAATTCAACAAAAATCACGAAATTGACCTACTAGAACATCGATTCAATCTCAAACCAATTCAATTAAAATCTCTAAACAGAATCTCTAAATTTCAAAATCATTATCTACATTCGTTGAACTTAAGCGAGATTTAATATGAATGAATCAATTATACAATCAGACCTTTCAAAGCAAATCCTAGAAAAATTGGCAAAAATTGAAGAGTCAAGCCAAAAAGGCTGGCTAAGCACTCTTACAGAACAATCTTCAATCCTTCTGAACACTGAGGAGATTGCTTTACTTACTGGGCACAGTTACCATCATGCATACAAAGAAATTGTTTCTCATCCTGATTTTCCATCTCCGGTTAAAATTACAAATAAGACAAAGCCAACACGTCGGGCACCTGCGCGTCGGTGGATAGCAGGGGAAGTCATAAGGTACTTGCGAAACAAAAGTATGAATTAAAAGCACTAGAATCGGAAAAGTGTTGTAATAATTCTAATTTGATATAATTTGTTATTATTTGTTGTATGTCGCTAAATTTTTTTGCAACGCACTTGTGATAGTGGGTATGTAACTGCTTCAATTCCATGACTTGTTCGAGTCTCTCCATCCGCACCAAGCAGCATATACAAATCAAAGACTTACAAAAATAAGTACCGATTTAGTACCAAGCGTGGATTTATCCACAGATTTTTGAGATAAAACTCAAAGAAATTCAGAACATTATAGCGCAAACTTTTGTAAAGGTTTTGCGCTATTTTTTCGCCTATACGTTTTACCCTATTTCGCACCGCACAATGTAAAGATTGGATTATTTTGCAGAATGGCCTGAAATTACAGGCCGTTCGTTTATCACGCCTCGTTTGTACTCACCTTGCCATTACTGTTAAGCACTGGTAAATCATAACGCTTCGGGTCCGGTATAGAAGGCACACCGTTACCGAATGAAGGCCACACATACGCAACCACGCGATCAGTAGAAAACGGCGCAATCGATACTTTATTACTCTGATTGCCGCCCAATACCATCAAATTGCCACGCGCATCCTTGCCCACCACAAAACCCACATGGCCACCACCAGCACGGTTAAAAATCACTAGGCAACCATATGCAGGTTTGCTCAATTTTGTGCCGGCATTTACCCAATCCTTTGCTCGATACCAATGTTTCACGACAAAGCGGCCTGTAAACTGTAAGCAGTAGCCCACAAATGTCCCACACCAAGGAGTTTCATCTTCAGCCCACCAAGCACCGAGTTTTTTCAGCCAACCTAGAATGGTTGTGTTGTGCCCTTTGGTGCCAACGACTTCTGATAAACCTATGTGTTTACGTGCTTCGGCAATCCATGCCAATTCAGTTTGCTTGCTCATTGCATGCCTCCAGTTTTTGATTTCAAAATTGCTTCCCAAATCGTCGCAAAAATATTGATTGCGTTACCGCCTAAATAACCTGATAGCGCAATCGCAATTCCCGATGCTGCTGATAATTCAGGGCTTGAACTAAAATGCCATGCGCCCAAATATGCGATCACGCCAGCAAAAGCCGATAGAAATAAATCGCAACCAATTTTCAATAAAAAGTAATGAATGGGCATCCGTATGCCTTCGCGTCGGTAACGCATGATTGCATCGGCCAAGCCTCCAAACATTGAAAGGCCAATAACCATGAGCCACGTCACGATGATTGACTTGTACTCCATTAAGCCATCGAGCATAAAACCTCCCAAATAAAACAAAGCTCCCCACTTTCGGGGAGCAAAAAAATAGCGCTCTAGGCGCGTTCTTTGTTTCTAAGCTTCTGCTGGCTTTGGCATCAACACGGCGCCAAATAACGGATTGTGGTTGCCGTACACGTCTGTTTCGACTTTGACAGACTCGTTGTAAATCCAAGTATCCAAATCCATCTCGCCCATTGCTTCGTTTTCAGCCAAGACAAGGCTGGTCTGCTGCATAACAGTTACCGGCTGACGGCCTTGCTCCCACTTTGATTGCGTCACATAGCTGTCAAACGTGGCTGAAATACCACCATTTCTGCGATTGATTTGAATCACACAAACTCGGTGAAATTCGGTTGTGGCGCCTGTGCCTGCGTCTTCAATTTCTTTGTTTAAGCCAATTACTGTCATGATGAAACTCCATTACGAATAAAAAAAAATCGCCGGTAGGCGATGTGGTTGAATTATTTTACTGTTGTAAGATTTGGTGCTCGTGCAATCAAAATGGCGCCTGATGGAAGTTTATTTTCCCGCCAAAGCCCGTATTTTTTGAGAAATGTCCAATTGCTACCCGTGCCGTCATGGTCTTTCGTGAACATGGTCACGCCGCACGAGCCAGCGCTTGGGTGGCTATATGGTGTTTGCGCGATGGCCACCGCATCGCCAACTGGCGTGTACTGATCAGTGAAATACACCGCAGTAAACCAGTTGTAACGCGCTTCGTTGCGAGTAGTAGTCCCATCCCAATTATTGCCCTCTTGGTAGTAATTGCCAGCAGCAATGGCTGCTACTCCACCCACACGCGAAATTGCTACGGAAACGGCTTGCGGGTAAGAGACCCCTTTTACCAAATTAGGTTGGCCAACGGCATATGGAAATAACAACTCGTCATCGGTACTTAAATAGCTCGATGCATTCACCGCATTGATTTTGATACCGTACAGCGAAGAACCGGTGCGTGGCAGCATAGAGATGGGCGAGTAAACCGCAACGCGCACAGGGCAAGCCGTCTTTACCATGTAAACTTCACACACTGCATCCTTCCATGTCTTCGCGATGACTTGCGTCGAGCTATTGCCCCCCAAATTCGTGCCATATCCCGATGGGTCTGCTAATTGCACAGTCACAATACACTCAGGATTTGGCAGAGCCACACGGAAAAAACGCGGTCTGATGGTCGCGTCGTTGGTGCTGTAAGAGCCAGTTACTGGAAAGTTTTGCACATAAGTCTTGTGAAGCACATACAGCTTAGAAGTGTCCTCCAAAAAATGCCTGATTGTTGAGCCAGCCACATCAATGCCGTAAGTCATACATTGTTCTCCAAGCCTAAAACAAACAGCCGTTCCAGTGCCACATATTTGCTGATTGCTATAGATGTCATATGCCCGTTTGTATACGCTGGCTCAACACCAACTTGATGCAATTGCAATTGATTGTCTGGCGTGTAATCGACCACATACATGCCCACACTGGTCTTATCAATCTTGGTTGCACTGGTCTGGGCAATGCGCGCCATGTCCACAAATTGGCCAACTGACACACGCAAGCATTGGTTTTGAAACGCTACGGTATCTTCGGCAACTGTCGGCACAAAGCTGGCCGCTGCTGCCACATCCACCCACTCCACTTGACTGAGGGATGCGGGGCTGCTGCTGTAGTCCACATTAACTGCTGTTTGCGGCGCCACAGCACTGGTGAAAATGGTGAAACCCACACCAAAATTCGATGTGTTCAACACCTCCACTCCATCGGCCATGCGCATGCTTAATCCATATTCACTCATGCAATTTTCCCTATGGTTACGCGCAATGCACCAGTCTCATCGTAGATTTTGATGCTGTCATTGGTCAGAATCAGCCCTTTTGTACCTGTGGCATTCTCACGTATGGTTACTTTCCCACTTGAATCCACAATAAAGCGATTACCAATGTTCAATTGCCCGCCGTTGATAATTGGCGCTTCAATTTGTTGATATGCCTTAATGTTTCTACCGAGAATTGTACCGTCGGCAATTAAATTACCGTTTAGTGCAAGCATATTCACACCGTTGACTGGAGCCAAACTCAGCATTGGCTTGACTGTGCCATTGTTCGGGTCTGCTATCATGAACTTGTTGCCAAGTATCAAAAATTCAGCATCACCTGTTTGACCATCAACACCGATTGCAAGACCGGCCACTGCTTTGCGGGCACCATGCGCCTCAACTTTGATGGTGTAAGTTGCCTGTACTTTGTTTTCAAAGGTAATGTCTTCAAAGCGGTAGCCAGTAACCAACGAGTAACCAGTCGTACTATTGTGGTTTGCGAAAAAGCCTGGGCGGCCACGAAAATCATTGACCTGCTCTGCTTTTATCGTAAATTCACGATAAACCCAACTAGCACCAATGCCTGTCAATGCGAACCCTTGATAGCCTGTTGATTTGCCCGTGTGCTTGATATTAAAACCGTACACGCCATCGCCACCGGCATTGTAAAACCATGCCCCAAACCGGTACGTATGGCCCGCTTCAAAAACCACATCCGATGTTGAGTAAATGTAGTTCGTACCAACTGGGCCGCGGTATGCGAATTGAGATGGTGGACTACCTCCAATGCTACTGATAAATCGGGCATCAATATTGTCGTTGTAATGACTTGTCCAAAGCGCAGGGCTTTTAAAGTCTCCACCGGCAACCATGCCGCCCGTCACATTAATACCGTCAATTTTTGCACTCAATGTCGTATTCATCGATGCAATCGAACTGTTTTGTGTGGTCACCGTAGATTGCAGCGCGGTAATGCTTGCTTCTGTACTGGAAACGCGCGTTGCCACTGGCCCCACTGCTGCCGCGTCTGCCGCCTCCCATTTTGATTTCAAAGCAGTCTCAGCCAATGCTGCTACTTCGGTTTTGTTTGCCTTGGTTGACTGAATCGATGTAATGCTTGATTCAGCAGTTCCCAAACGTGATTTGGCGCTGTTAATCTCAGCCGTTTGAGCTGAATCAACAGCGGCTTGTGTTGATTTGAAACTGTTCAAATCAGCAGTTACCGCCGCTTTGGCAGCATCGGCTTTGGCTTGAGCCGCCGCACTGGTTTCTTGCTCCTCCCATGTACCCCATGTTGAGTCGGTTGTTGGCCGACGGATATAGGTTTTATTCATGCCGCGAGGGTAGGCGGTTTGAACGATGTGCTGCCAGTTCGTCTGGGGGTTATCAGTGATTAATACAACCCAATTGCTCGCCAATCCGACACCAATATCTGCACTGTTCTTGAACTCTTTTGAAGTTTTGCGTGGGTAATTGGTCACGTACCAGCTTGGTGGATTGTCAACACCTCGTGTATCCTTATAATCTGCATTGAGTATCAAACTGTTCAAATTACTGATTTGTGTTGCAGTAGTTGATTCATTGTTACTCACTGCAGTTTGCAATGCTGTAATGTTGCTTTCAGCCGTACTTACACGAGTGTTTACCGGTGCCACTGCTGTGTTGATGTCCCCTTTCCAAATGCTTTGTAAGCCAGTTTGCGCCAATGACACCACTTCCGACTTATTGGCTTTGGTCGATTGAATCGATGTGATGCTTGCCTCAGCAGTTCCCAAACGTGATTTGGCGCTGTCAATTTCACTGGTTTGACTTGCATCTTTGGTTGCTTGAGCAGATTTAAAATTCTCCAAATCTGCTGAAACTGCTGCCGCTGCCGCCGCTGCCACTTCTGTTATAGACACTTTTGCAGTAGCAGAATAACCATAACTGACACGCAAATAGCGGGCATTCGTCGGCGCAGTAAATGTTTTGCTCCCTGTAATTGATGCAGTCAAAGCGCCTGAGATGTAAGCCTTACTTTCAGTGAACCACACTACTCGAACATTGGCATTTGTACCTGTAGTGCGAAAAATATACGGTACAGCCTCATAAACTGGCATAAAGTGCGTTAATCGGTGACCAGATGCCGCCGTTACAACACCTGTATTTTCATTAATAAGCTCATTAGTCACCTGTGTGGTGTCTATCATGTCCGAATTGAGATTATCAATTTTGGCACTTAAGCGCGTATCAACTTCGGTAATTGCAGAAGTGTTGCTCGCTACTGTTGTTTGTATGCCGTTGATGGCGGCAGTGTTATTGCCTGATTGCGATAATGCGGCCTGTATGTCGGTTGTTTGAGCCGCGTCTTTCGTCGCTTGTGTGCTTTGGAATGTGGTCAAAGTCGATGATACATTTGCCAAGTCTGCATTGGTTTTGAGTATGTCAGTAACATCTTCAAAACGGTAATCATCGACGACCGCAACCCCTGCCGTACTGTTGTGATTAATGTAAAAGCCGGGATTGATAGACGCGTCACCAAAATCGGCGCCATCCATCACCAATTCATAATACTGTTTGGCTCCAACAGTCATGGTTACTGACTTAGAGGCATATGTCGATTTGGTCAATTGATAATAATTGAAACCACAAGTGCCTGTAGTACCTGTTAATGACACCCACATCCTGAAACGATACTTGCGTCCTGAAACCACGGTCACAGCGGTATTGCTGTAGTTGTAGCACAAGCCTTTGCCGTTTGCGTCTTTGTACACATCTGCAAAGTCCATGCGGAACGCTTTAGGTGCTGATGGTGCATCAGTCGCATCACTGACAAAATGGCGGGCAATGTTTGCAACGGCACCGTAATGGCTACGCCACATCGCCGCATCACCCATATTGCCACCAGCAATCAGGTTTTGACCTTGGCCAAACGTTGATTTCAGCGCATTGATTTGGGTCGTGGTGGCACTTTGGTTGTTGGTAACTGTCGATTGCAAATCTGTAATCGATGCTTGGGCACCATCCACACGCGCGGCCAATGTTTGGCGTGCGGTCGCTTCAGCAGTATCGCCGGCGATGCGTGCATTGGTTTCCGTCTGCAAACCTGCAGCAGTAGCACCCTGAGCAGCAGTCACAGTGCTGATTTGCGTGGCCTGAGTCGCATTGACCGTTTCTGTGACGGTGATTCGCGTGCCCAGTTGCGTGGCCGTAGCCAGTAAATTATCAGCGGCCTGTTGTGCGGCCTGTTGCACCTCATTGGTTCGTGCAATGGCCTCAGCATTGAGCGCATTTGCACGCGCTGTGGCTTCGGCCAAATCGTTGGCCGCACGGGTTTGTGCCTCGGTCTGTAAGGCATTGGCTTGTGCAAGCACATCAGCAATGCGCGCCTGTGTTTCAGCATACACAGCAGAATCAATATTGCCCTGCCATTGGTCTACCAAGTCTTGATGCAGTTGGGTTCCGGTGATTTGGCCCTCAATTTGTTTCAAAATCAAACTTGGGTCATCGTCGCACTTACCTAAAACGGAAGCAGTAAACGCCCCAGCACGGCCATTGGTATCAACCAAACGCACCCAAAAATAGAACGCTTCTTCCAACGCCACATTGTCCAGCGTGTATTGTGACTGCGGATGTGGCAGCGTGGCCAATTTGCTCGCAAGTTCAATGTTGTCCTCAATGCCGTACCAAACCTCGGTATACACAGTGGCCACAACCGTTTCAGGCAAAGTCCAGCCCAAACCGATGGCAAACAATTTAGGCGTGGCTTTCAGGCCTGTCACTGTGTAATTGATGCTGAATGCTTTGGTCACAGGATCGGACAGCACCCCAGCTGCGTTGCGTGCGCGAATTTCGACCACATAATCACCATCGGGCAGATTTTGCAGACGCAATTCGGGTGTCTTGGCGTCAGGTGTGTGGCTGTATAGCTTCGCATTGCGATACACTTTGATGTCGTATGACACCGCCCCATCGCCGCCTAAGCCCTCCCATTTCACCACCACATCTCCGCCATCGGTAGACACGTCAGGATTGGCAACAGTCGGGGTTTCTTTTTGCACGGTTACAGGGAAGTTTGCCCAAGTGTCGACCACGCCGTATTTGGTCGGATCGTGGCGTAAAGCTTCGATGGTATAAGTACCGTCTTCACTGTTCTCGGTGATGCTGATACAACGGTAAAGTCTGGACGCAACTTGGGTGTGAATCACAAACGTGTTTTCAGGCTCAAGCAGCAACGCATCTTCAAGACGCAACTCGGTTGGGCTGATTTGCTCGACCACTTTTGAAGTCTGCGTGCCATCGATACCGTCGAAATATACCGAAGCGCCTATAGCCACGTTCTCAATTGGGCGGTCAAGTGTGATGCGGTCAACATCGGCAGCCACCAAGCGGCCTGAAAATGGCACGCCGGCATAATCGTTATCGGCCACTTGCACCACGTCATAAGGCAAGTGTTTCAGCCCCTCGCGGCCTATGGTGAAGCTGACAGCGCCTTGTTGGCGCAGCTCGGTCTGCAACAACCATGCACCAAATCGCACCGCTTGACCACGCCGTGAGCAGCCAAAAGCCGTCACTTGTTTGATGTTCAGTCCAAACTGCTTAATCGCCTCATCATCCGAAACATATTCAGTCTTTTGGCGAAAATTGTCGGTTTCATCCAAATAAGTCACTTGCACAGCAGTGTGTATGGCCTTGGCTGAAGCAAATGAGTATGAAAATTGGCCATTGACCACGTTCGCATTGGTATACACCGCCACCGGTTCGCTGTGCTTATCGACAGTCACAGTAAGCTGTTCACCATTCCACAGCACAAAGCCCGTGAACATGGATGCGATTGACGACAAAACCTCGCCAGCTTCGCGCTGGTCGCTGATGTTGGCATTGCACACACAGCGCGGCTCTTTGCCGCCCATGCCATCATCGACCAGTTCATCACACCATTGGGCCACGCTGTACAAAGTCCATTTGTCGATATCGGCATAGCCCAAATTGGTCGCAATGGTGCTGTAGCGGTCATTGGTCACCAAATCGTACACAATCCAAGCAGGGTTATCAGTCCAACCTGTTTTGAAGCTGCCATCCCACAAGCCAGTGTATTTGCGAGTGATTGGGTCATAATTGGTCGGAATCAACAAGTCATTCTTACCCTTGAGCAAGAAATTTCGAGTCGGATTGTTGCTACCAAATTGGTCAGAATCAATTTTCAAAGCCGAAATGGCGGTATTTGGGTATGACAGCTTGGCATTGATGGTCTCAACGTAAGACGCAAAAAAAGTATTGTTACTGATTTTGTCGCTTGTGCTGTCTGCCGTGATACGCGACACGCGTACATTAAACGGTGCTTCAGGCAATTCGGTGAAAACAACATCTTGGTAATACGCGCCACTGCCTTTTTCGTTGAATGTCACCGATTGGAACAGCGTAGTGCTATCGTTACGCACCAATTCAACGAGTAATTGCGTTTGTGCGGCCAAGGTGTCGCCATTGTCTTTGACCATCACATTGCGCTCGACACCCACAGTCACGCGTAGCGCATCAATCATAGAATCAGAAACGGTGCGCGTGATGGGGGTGGTTTTCTTGACCGCTGTGCCCACGTTTACCACACGTTCAGTCTTATCGAAGCCTGGTATATAGGTTTGGTCTGGCGTGCCGCGATTGAAATAACCGGTCACGCCCTTGAAATTGTATGTGCCATCACTGTTTTGAATCGGGGTATCACTCAAAAATACAGATTTCAACGGTGACTCATTACCATTGGCAAAGCCTTCAATTGGGCCCTCGCACAAAGCATCCACCACTCGCAACAACTGTGCACTCGATAGGGTATTGGGCGCCTCGTAAGGGGTGCGGCTGCCGCCACCTGATTTTTGACTGCTCATGCTCATACTTTCATTAATTTCGCGTTGTAATTGCGTGCAATCACGCTGTCATCGGTAAAATCGGTGTTGTAATACACGCCATTGGGTGCTTTGGCCGCTTGGCCTTGAATGAACACTTTTTGTATGTCGAGCGACACATCGACAGCTTCAGGGTCAACCATTACAGGGTCGTTTTGGGTGTCCACGCGGCGCGATTCTATGCCCTGCGAAATCACTCGGCTGCCGACATAGCCGGTTCCATAAAGCAGTGGAACCGGACTGCCTTGCGCGACGGTGTTGTCTACATTTGAAAACGAGGTATTGCGGCTGGCCTTTTCACCTCGGTCTTGGTTTGCATCCATGTTGGGCGTTTTGGTCAGGAGTTGCGCTACACCGCCCACCACCATCGCAAAACCCATCTTGACCATAAAGCCACCAACAGGTGCGGCCCACCCATAAGACAGACCTGAAAAAAAGTACCCCGCCACAATCAACACAGCGCCCGCAATCACCTGACCCCACTTACCCGCACCGGTTACTCGAGGCACAATGTGCAAAACCCCCCCGCCAGTTTGATTCATGTCGTCTTTCAGCGAGGCTTCGTTCATGTCTTGTTTCTGAAAACGCACTTGGTACATGCCCGCAGCAATGTGATCGCGCAAACCATCAATTTGCAGCATCAACGCCCGCAATGCCTCCGCCGGTGTTGCCGCGTACAAAGAAAAACGGCGCCCGAATTTGCTCAGGTCGCCGTAAAAATTGACTGTAATCATTTAAATCACCGATATATCGTTTTTGATGGCCTCCAACATTTCAGGCTGCCAGTCTTGATGTCGCCAAACCGAATGCGTCATGCGTTGCCAATACTTGCTGTACGGCTCCACGCGGCTTAAGTGGTCAAAAGCGTGGTGCAGCATCTCACCGCCACCCAAATACAAGGCCGCGTGATTGGCAATGCCATTTTGAGCAGTCAACA
Organism: Vitreoscilla massiliensis; assembly: GCF_001457815.1. Classification (GTDB taxonomy): domain Bacteria; phylum Pseudomonadota; class Gammaproteobacteria; order Burkholderiales; family Neisseriaceae; genus Vitreoscilla; species Vitreoscilla massiliensis. The sequence continues at coordinate 30,025 of NZ_LN898221.1, read as the reverse complement.
CCACATCACCGGCCTGTAGGCCGGCGCGCACTCGAATAAAACCGCCATCGGGTAAATTCTGCTCGAATGAACCCGCCGCTGCATCGTCATCGATGTTGCTGCGTGGATGGTCCCGAAATTCAATGCCGCACAACATGAACGCATCGCGAATCAGCGTGAAGCAATCAGCCGCTCCATAGACAAACTGTCGACCACGCAACAGCGGTGCATAGCGAAATAGTTTCACCGCCCCGCCAGTAGCCAGCGCCCACGGTAATTCAGACTGGTTCTGCGCCTTGCGGTCAGCGCCGGATAGAAACGGCTCATTGCGTGGGTGACTGTGCACCACTGCGACAATATCGCCATCGATGCCTATCCAAGCATCAGCGGGTATTTCAAACGTGTCTTGCGGCAGTGTGGCGACATTTTCGCACGGGTGATACGACTGTTTGCGACCAGTCAAAACAACAAAGCCGCAACTCTCATTCGGTGCGGCTTCATTGGCGTGTTTCAATATGTCTGATTGGGTTTGTTTAGTCAGCTTCATTTCTAACTCTCAATAAATAGTTTTGCAGAGCAGAAATTAAGTCAGGTATTTTTTCATTTGAAATTTCTTCAATTGCCCAGTTTGGGTAATCATCTACATCATCCCTAATCTGCACTTTAATACCATTTTTATTTTTATAAATTTCGAAATCACTATAATTTGTTTCAAAAATTCTCTCCTGAGTGTCATTTGGTTTACTGCTTTGGGCACTTTTAAAGTCAGGATTCAAATTGATACTTTCACCTTTTTTAAAATTCAATTCTCCAATTACCAACCGCAATTTCCCTGTTTCATCATAAATACAAATTGCTTGTTTGCTTTTTGATATACCACTGCCACCTAAACTTGGCGTAATATTTGAAGTTTCCATTATTAGATTCCATTCAAAGAAAAAATATGAATACTGATATTTTTAATAACCGAATTACCTCAAACCAATTTGCTAAAGCTGTCACAAAGCAATTAGAAACCATAGATGATTTGAGTGCTTTTTTAGTTTTCCATCTTAGTTGCGAATACTTGATAGAATCATTCATATATAACGTATGTGGTATTGAAGAGTTCTTGTATAACCAATCTAAGAGAAAAAATATCATTATGTTTAATGCTAAGCTTGAAATTGCAGAAAATTTAGGCTTACCGATAGAACTTAAAAAAGCCATTGGAAAGTTCAATGCTCTAAGAAATAATATTTCTCATAGCTTAGAAGATGTTGATATTGAAAAATCAATCAATGAAGCAATAACTTTTCTAGATCAATACCCTAAAGAAAATAAACCCATCGCTGACTTTGAAGTTGAGATTGAACCTGAAACTACAAATTCTAAAAAAATTCTATTTAATAACTTACCAATGCCATTTAAATTATTAACATTAAACGCAATTATTTCCAAAAAGATGCTTTCTGCACTTGAGAATAAATAATTCAGAATTAACGCAAAACCTTATCTGCAGCAGGGAACCCGCCATACGGCAGCACAGCATTGATGCCAAAGCGCGCTTGGCACCCAAGTAAGCATTTGCTGCATTCGTCTTTGTCTGGGTCGTTGGTCGGCATGTCATAACGGTCTGCTACTGGTCGGCCTGTGTAGCCACAGCCCTCTCCGCGATACTGCCACGAACACACATCGGCCAACATGATGCGCGCTGGAATGATGGCTCCCTCGGTATCACTTGGCGCTGAAAGCGTGAATACTGCAGCTTCAGTGGTCAGCGTGGTGACTTGTTCAAGCACATACTGACTGACAATTTCCTGTGTGCTATCGGCCATCGGATTGCCGGTGGCAAAATTCACCGCATCCAAAAATGTCGCGATTACCTCACGGCGTGTCACGCGTGCACCAGACAAAGAGCCGTATTGCTCAATCGCACCGGTGACCAAGCCCAACAGATTTGAAACCGTCAGCGTAGGACGATTGCTGGCGCCCTGCGTAGTCATTGCAAAGCCCGAGGCTTGGATTGGGTATGGCGTGTACTCTTTGCCCTGCCATACCACCGCAGCATCCAGCTCATTCACTTGGTTACAAAAGCGGTGCAACTGGCCGCCTTTACTGCGCAAGTCAATTTCCCACAGTTCTACCTTGGCATCTTGCTCAAGCTTAGACAGGGCTTGAATCATGTCTTCCGACAGGCCGCTCATTCTGCTGTTCATACTTCTTCAAACTCCCATTCTAGTTTCCAAACATGGTTGCCCATTTCCGTTAATGTGTGCGTTTTCACTCGCACATTCATCAAGCCGAACGGTGATTGCCAAGTAAATTTTCTGCCCTGCTTGGCATCAAAAAAGGCCACTATCTGACTGATAATGGCCTCTTTGTCGAAAAATGATACTTTCCATTTTCGTTTTTTTGGCTTGAGTGATTTGGCTTGCGTTTGCACATAGCCATCACCGAACTGTACCTCTCGCAATTGATATTCTGTTGAAATAGAGGCGCCGATTTCAACATCCCAAGTAAAATCAGGCATACTTATCCTTTTAATGTCTTATTTGAAGGAGAGCAAATGATTGGGCCGCCAGATAGAGAAACATATTCAGTATTCCCCTATAGAAAAGATTACGAAAATGGTCGTACAAATAATGGCGGGATTGATTTAACACTTGAGCCTAATCGAATTGATGAAATTCACGAATTTAATGGTACTCCAAAACTCAAACAAGCCATTTTAGAATTAAATACTGAAAATAATCTTTTCATGACCTTGGGCTTTTTGATTGGTAAAAGTGAATTTGAAAATGGAGCATTTTTTATAGGTTATTTGGAATTTTGTATTCGACCAAACTCAGACTCTTATTCATTTAAGCCGGAATTACTTGATGAATTGTTTTTGAGCTACATCTCTCAAGAATTTGGCGACACATATGTTCCGGCATATCAAAAGATAGATTGGGATTTGCGGACAACCAGTGTTCACGGCAGTAATCCAGTTCCGACATATTCAGTTTATTTCGTTCCATCTGAATTTGAAACACAGGTTGAGGTGCAGCTTGTACCATTAATTCGCTTTCTGCAAAGTGTTTCATAATATCCTCCTAAAAGCGCCATTATTCTGGCGCTCTTTATTCTTTATCGCCCCTTAATTGCGTTGCTAATCTTGCCATTGTGGCGCAATTCATTGTCTATTTTGACATTAATGCGCCCATCAATCGTACTGATTAACTGCTTATTGATGCCATCGGCAATGGCAGCGCCATCTTTTTCAGAATCACCACTGCTTTCAACCGTAATGTGATTGGTGATGTAGACGACAGGCTGGCCGGCCGCACCCGCGCCGGTTGTTTCAACACCAAGATTGCCCGATGATGTACGCTTCAAAGGCAGGATGGCTTCGGGGCCAGCTTCACCCATTACGCCCAACATGCCGCCCGATTTGAACATAGTCGGCTTGTCCACAACAGAGTTCGTAAATGTGCCGCCTTGGGCAAAGTAACGCACACCGCCTTGGCCAAATGCACCACCAGTTGCAAACAGAGAATCTAATGCTGTGGAACCAGCTCCCGCCGCCGCTGATGACCCACCATAGCCAAACAAACTACCTGCAATGCCCGCAATTGCTTTCTGCATTGCAATTTTTGCCAAATCTTGCAGAATTGAAACCGTTAAATCACGGAAATTCATCTTACCTGTTGCAACAAACTCAGCCAGTGCATCTGATGAACTTTGTAACCAGCCAGCCATGCCCTGATCTAACCGAGCTTGTACATCATTAGCGTCATCAATCCATTGCTTGGTGCTTCCCCAATTTTTTTCAAAATCAGTTTTCAAGGCATCCGGCTTTGATTCATTAAGTTTTGCTAATGCAAGAGTGTACTGCTCTGCATTAATCTTGCCCTCTTTAAATGCCTGTGTGAGCATATCCCAATCTTGATAGTAAGATTTGACTGCCTCACTTCCAGTAGCATCTTCAATCAATGCATTCATACGCTCTTGTTGCTCATTGACCTTAACAGCACTGTCATATTGCTCTGCCATTTGTTGCATCTGTTTGATGCGCTCAGGCTCAACAGATTCGTATTTACCAAGTTCAATCTCGGCATTCAGTTTTTGAAGTTCTGTTTCTTTGCCAAGCATAATCATGCGCTCTTGCATTGCGACATTGTATTCAAGTGCCAGGTCTTTTTCTTGCTCTGTCAGTTCTAGATAGTTTGACTTTGAAGCTTCTCCAACTTTGTTAATGGTCTTTTTGCCGATGACCTTAGTCACTTCACGACGCTGCCCTTGCTTGTCCCAAAATTCAATGTGCGCGTGTGGGCCAGTGCTGTCACCGGTGTTACCAGATTTCGCCACCACTTGTCCCGCTTGTACACGCTCACCCGCTTTTAAAAGTGCAGTGCTCAAGTGCGCATACATCGCTTTAGTGCCGTCATCATGCTTGATAGTGATGGTGTTACCATAGCCGCCACGACGTCCAACAGAATCAACCACACCTGAAGTCATGGCTTTTAAATCACTGCCAACCGGCATGGGTACATCTCGACCGGCGTGAAATTTCCATTTTTTTTGAATCGGATGAAAACGGTCTCCCATCGGACTGCCGGCAGTAAACTTATTGCTGTATGGACTCAAATAGGCAGCTTCAACTACTTTTGCTGCTTTTGCTTCACGCTCTTTTGCTCTTGCGGCCTTTTCCGCTTCTTTTGCTGCCTTTGCTTGCTCCCATCCTTGTTGGGCAATACTCTTATGAGTTTTATCGGCAAGTCCAGCTAATTGTTGCTGTGTTTTTGCGGCCTTATCACCAGCATTCGCCGCCTTTTCCCATGAATCTATTGCAGTGAACTCAAATTTCTTATTCATTGCAATAGACATTTCCTTTTTGGCCTCGTTGGCTGCCCCAGTTAAGGCATTTAACTCACTTTTGGCATTAGCAACAAAATCATCACTCTTTGCACCAAATGGATTAAGTGAGTCAGTCCAGGCGTTAAAGCGCGAGCCTTGCACCATCACATAAGCTATGGTTTTGCCCAAAGCATCAACAATTTGACCAGCTAAGCGTGCCACATCAATTACGCCGGCAATCGCATACCCCACCCCAATAAACCATTGCTTAAACGACCCGTCTTGTGCGAATTCATTTACATCTTGGTGCAATGTGTTTGTACCATCAGAGCTAAGTGTCATGTTATCAATAAACGAATTGATAATTGGGATGATTTCTTCGGCAAAATAATTGCGCATAATGATGATTGAATCTGACAACATGCTAATTTTATTATCCAATTCGGCAGCACTTGCAGCAGCATCATTGGACATAATCAAACCTGCATCTTGTGCACTTTCGGCCAATTCTTTCCAAGCCTTGCCATTATCTTGCAAAATTGGCAACAAACCTGTGGCATCGTTTGCAATGCGCTCCATGTGCGTGACCATCTCTGTTTGAGAAAGGCCAGCTTTTTCGAGCGTGGATACATACAATTGCAATGCTTGTGGGCCTGATAAATTGCGGAATTGCTCAGCAGTCACGCCAACTTTGGGTGCAATTTCTTCAAAAAACTGCTTTAATTCGCCGCCGCCCTCTGTTAGATAATCGCCAATTTTATCGTTAACGTCTTTGAATACATCACCAACCTTATCCATGTTGAACGTATCATTGACCTTTTTTGCAGCAAAGACAAAGCCTTGTAATTCCTCGGCAGTTGAGTTGCTTTGATATGCCATGGCTTGCATTTCTTTGCCAGTTTTGGCAATGAGTGTTGCCATGGTCGCAAAAGCGGCCACGTCAATCGCTGACTTACCAATGCCCGCGATTACGCCGGCAATAGTAGTCTTAGTGAGGCTTGACCAGTTCGAGTATGACTTGGCAACATCATCAACAGCGCCCTTGTGAGATTTCAGGCCGCTTTTAGCGCCATCGGCACTTTTACCAACATTAGTGGCGGACTTGGCTGCATCGTCGCCTTTTTTGTTCATTTCGGCCAAACTTTTATTGAGCGCCTCAGCATTGCGCTTTGCTTGCTCTGTGCTGATAACGACAGATAAGCGACTTTGTTGTTCTGACATTTCTTTCGCCCAATAAAAAGCGCCCGTTTGGGCGCATTTCAATCCTGGACGAAATTACAAACCTTCGTATTTTCTATCCAGTTCTTCTTGTTCAAAACTTGAGTCCTGTTGTTCTTGTTTCTCAGTTGCGGCTTTCAATACCCCAACATCGTAAACAGAGAAATTTGCATTCACATAGTGACCACATACATTCACAGGCTTATTTGTTTCAATGTCTAAATAAATTGATTCTGAGTATTTCGCTTCAATTTTTTCATCTTTATTGAAAGTTTCACTTTTTGTGATAATCGCAATTTGCTGTTTTTCATCACATGGGTTTGCGGCTTCTTCCCTAACAATTTCATCATTTTCGGGCAAGTATTTGTACTTGTGCTTAAACCCATCTACCAATGTTTTTAAATCACCATCATCAAAATCGTCTACCGCATCAATCCAATATAAATAATTATCATGATAATAAAGTGACACCTTCGCCAATTGAATTGAATTTGTGATATTCACTTTTTCGTAAGCACCAAAGCCACCGCCTTGGTAAGTGCCAAAGTCAGCACCAGTAACAAAAACAGGCGCTTTTTTGGTTTTCATCAATGCTTTCACTTGCTGTGAATTGCTACCAATCTTAATATCGCCAAGTCCTTTGATTTCATCTGCATGAGCAATCCCTGCAATCAGTAGCGCGACCAAAAAAATAAAGCGCATATCTCCCCCTTATTTTAAAAGGTAAAATATACACTCTATCTTTTGACCGCTTTCAACTCAAGATACAAATTATCCAAAGCATATATTGCCGCGTCGAACTCATGCCGTGTAACGCCAATTTCGCAGCTGTCACAATAAGCGGCAATGTCATGCAAGGATAAGGGGAGCATAACCCCTTGTTCATACCGCCTCCCCCTGACAAGAACATAAAATGCCTCAATAATTTGGCTTGCAACTTCACTGTACACTGGCTCGTCTGGCATCTTTTTATTCAAATACGCATAAATTTTACGCGTCTTCTCTGAATTACCAATTCTCGAATAATTGTACAGTTCTAAGACTTTTTTACCGCATCATCGCGTAATTGGTCTGCGTCGGCCTGAATTTCTGCCGCCTGCTTTAATACCCATTTGTACAAATCATAACCAATATCGGATGAGCGTAATAAGTCCACAGCACTGTCTTGACTGTAAGGGATTGGTTTGCCATCTTCGCTAGTAATACCGTCTTGGTCCCATCCCGCAATTAAGTAACGCCCTGCGGCTTCGGCCTGTAAGTCATACCATACAGTTGCATCCTCGCCGATGCCTTTCAGTGACAAGCCATCGCGAAATTGAACCGAGCCGGCACGTTCTAAAGCAACACGGTAAGGTTTGTAATCCAAACCCCGAATACTGAACTTCACCCCTTGGTATTCGCGCCAAGATTCAGGACGTTGCTCACCCTGTTTTTTGATTTGTAATGCCATATCAATCATCCATAAAAAATGCCGCTCTAGGCGGCGGGGAGTTGTAAATTTGTCAAAAGCGGCTGTAACTGACTTTGTAACATTTGTATTTCAGATTGATGTACAGGCTTTTCATCACGCCGTTTCCGCATGATTCTGGCAGCAAGGCTGGCAATAGCAAAGGATTGCTTCTCGGCCTCCAGTGCAATTACAAGTTTCTGCATCAAATCTGTGTTGAAATTATCAATTTGGCGTTGCATTTGGTTGAATGCCTCAATATAAGCAATCTTTACATCAAATGCCTTTTCGCCAGTAAAGCCCATCACAAGCAACATGAAACCATCTTTTGTCATTTGAAAGCCACGAATGTCACGATTTGCCACGCCAATTTTACGATTTTCCACGTAAGCCCAAAATTGGGCGCACGCAAATTCAGGGCGTTTCAATATCAATTCATCAATATCACGCAGGATGTGACGGTGTGATTTTCCAAATGCCTTGGCCACAAAATGACTATTCGTTAACAAGTCATTTCCTTTTGCAAAGATAGCCTCATTTGCAACAACAATTTGTTGATTCATATCTTTTCTCCATTCCGATAATTGGGTGGCAGCCCACGCAAAACCTCTATCGGAGAATTTTTAAGGTCCCACTACCCCATGCATAGGGCGGGCTGCCAAAAGAAAAACCCCGCTCAAATGAACGGGGCGTATGTGTTACATGCGTTTTCAGTTATCACGGAAATCGTAATAACTCAACTGTTACGGAAAACGTAATAGTTCAACCATCACGGAAATCATGACAGTTTAACCGTGGTCAAGATGACCATTGTTTAACTATGGTGGAAATCACCACGGTTCAGTCATGGTCAAAATGACCACAACTCACCATTAGGGCCAAATGCCCCAATGGGCAAGCCAAAACAAGCATGGTCCAGATATGGTGGAAATCACCACAACTGAATTACAAGTCGGCACAGCAGCAGCGCTTCACAGCGGATGCAAACGAAAAAACCCGCCTTGGGGGCGGGTCAATCTGAAAACTTTTCACTTATCTGCACGGAATCCACAGATTAGCAGTTTTTATACAAAAAAGACGGCACGCAGTCAAGCCTTACGGCTTAGGTACCCGCGTGATGTACGGCGATTCAACTTCGGCTTTGAAGTTGAATGTGATTTGCAACAGATCTGTACTTGAGCCACTTGGTAGTGAGCCTGTGACAGTCAGGCGCGGGATGGTCAGAATGTAATTGTTCTCGCCATCACCAAATGGAATTTCGAGCTTCAGCTTGCCATTGGTAAATTGCTTCTCATAAATTTCAGCCGCTTTATCACCAAATGCAGCGACAAACGAGCCGCTAATATCCACTTTGGTTTCGATTTGCTTACCAACAGCAAGACCATCACCAAGGCACTTTTGCACTTTCAGGTTATTGTTCAAATCAAACTTGAACGATGTCACGCACGCAATACCTTTAAGCGATGTGCCATCAAGCTCAATCTCACCCACGCCCACATTGGAAAATTCTTCTGCAGTAGATGCGGGGGTGATTGTTGCCGTTGGCGCTGCAGGGCTTTGGCTTCGGTCTAAGCCAGCAAAAGTCCATGTGCCTTTAATGCTTCCCTCTTCAGGGATTTCCAAGCCAAATTGCGACACATGCAACCCACGGAAATAGTGGTAACCACCAGCATCTTTAAAGCCACGCACAGCCGTGAAAGTCTGACGTGTTTCGCCAATTTGCAGTTTGTTTGCAACCCACTCGCCAAAAAAGGCTGCGGCCAATAAGTCGTCATAGGTGCCATAGGACATATTCGCGACAATATCACCCGACACGCTCATGGCAGTTACTTGACCACCGCTGCTCATGCGACTGTCGCGGATCGTGTCTGATTCGGTAATGTTGGTATTTGCATCAAGTGAAGTTGATACAAATGGCAAAGTGTTTAAGGTCAATGGCGTTGGCGTGGTGCCAGCCACCGTTTCTTTGGTAATGTAAAGTATCTGTTTTGCACCGCTAGACATGGGTGTTCTCCAATTAAAAACCGCCTCACGGGCGGCTTGTATTAAGGTTTGATGATGTAAGGCAAGGACACGTTGTATTGATACTGCCCATCACGCTCACCCACATCGATAATGCTGGCCGCATGCGTTTCGAGCCGGTCATAGTCATGCCAAGACAAATAGGCCGCCAGTTGACTCGCAAACTCGGACAATTCGCCCCATCCCGAACCTTTGGGCACAAACAATTGCACGACCATCGTGCCCGATTGCTTGGTGCGAGGGTTATCGCCAAATCCGGCAAATGCCCCAAACGCGCCGCTAAAGTTCACTCTGCCCCAAATTCCCTTTTCAGGACGAGCAAATGAGTCAGAATTCGGCGTGTCAAACACATCCACATCGATGAATGTGGCAGCAAAGAAATGCGCCAATAGCGCCTGTTGTGCTTCGTATGGGGTCATGAGTATTTCACCACTGCGGCATTGAATGCGGGGCCATACACGCCAGCAGAAGCTTGTTTTGAGTGCCCGTTCTCAAGTGCTTCGGCATATGGCACGTTGGTTTGAATGTAGATGCTGCGAAGTTTGCCCTTGTGTTTGACATTAACAGCGCGCCTTGCGAATTCAATCAATTGCTCAGGGCTTAAATCAATCATCATCGAGCCAGCCACTGTCACCGTATAATACGGCTCATTAACGCTAACAATATGACTTGCGCGAAAGCGGCCTGTATCAACTGGCGATGCCAAGATAATGTTGCGATAACAGGTCAATGCGAAGCCTCTTGCTGTGTTGTCGATGTCTTCTTCTATCACATCAGCGAATAACTCCGGCGGCATGCTCCATGCGCTCATAATCAAACCTTTCGCAGTTGAAGCGACCATGTGGCGGCCACTGGGTCTTGCCTCACATTAATCACTTTCATCTTTTGAGTACCGAACACCAATTCGTCATCCACTGCCGGTATAGCGCTACACTCGTTTTGCAAAATGATGGCCTTGGCATCAGTCGCCTGAATTTTCAGCATTTCAGCTTCATCACGCTTGTAACCGAGTGGATACACGGCGCGGCCAGAATATTCCAAGCGTTCTTTAAGCGTCTGTTTGCCCGTGATTTTGTTGAGTTCATAGGTTTCGCGAACGCAAGTAAAAGGCTTGGCGGCATCTGCCAAATCATCACTCATCGCAGCGGCGAGTTCTGTTTGAATTTCAGAGCGCATTAGATTTTCCAAATTAGTGAGACAAGGCTCTGTTTCATCACGAATGGCGCTATAAGGTCTAGAGCGATTTTAAGGCGCTGTGACGAACCCTTATCTGTTTGGCTATACTCGGTCTCAACTTCGACAGAATCAGCCTTGACGCGCTTGGAAACCACCCCTGTGGACGTGTCTTGATACAATTGGTCATCAACGGCCAATTGCACCAGTTCAATACCCGCCATCTTGACCGCATCAGGAACCGTTACAAAGCTTTGCAGATTTTGAGTGCTAAGCCACAGATTAGCCAACATCACTGCGCGCTCTTTTGGAACTGCTACAGATGCCCAATCACTACCAAGCACCGAATCAACATAGGTCACTGTGATGTAGGCTTCCATGATTAAGCGCCCTGTTTTGCCAAGTTTAAAAGATCATCTTTTGATGCGTTTGCAGGGAATTCAATACCAGCAGTGGTCAAGTGTTCGCGCAGCTCTTTTACCGACAATGTAGACAAATCCACATTTTGAGGCTTAGCCTCGGTAAAAAGCACTTCGACACCGGCCGCTTTGTATGCTTCTGCAATGTGTGGGTAATCACCAATGACGGCCACTTTACTGCCTTCAGGCAATGTTTCAGGGTTTTGAAAGTAGTCAGCATTGCGATACTGGCCTGTAATGCCATCCGCTTCAATTCCGTTTTTCGTGTAAACCAAATCCATGTTTTGCTCCTTAGGTACAAAATTGGCGCACCTTAATCAGATGCGCCGCTGTTTGTTGGCTTATGGGCCAGTGTTAATCAATACGCCAGCAGTGTTTTTATCACTCGTCGCGTATTTCACCCAACTTGCCGCCGCTCCAATGGTTGCCAAATTAGGATTGGCACCCGCAGCTTGTTTGTACGAATAGCCAAGTACATCAATGTTAAATGTACCTTCACCGCGAATGCCGATACCCAAGTTTTCTTTGTCGTTGACTGGATAGCCACGGAATGCCGGCAATTGAGAATTGGTAATTTGTACTGCACCCGCTTGCAGACCGAAAATTGAATCTGTTTTTACTTGGTCAGATACCAACACTGGTTTGCCCATCGTGCCAGGTGTGCCGCCATAGATCACTTGGTCAATTTCACCGAACAGCTTTTCACCGATGGCATCATCCACCAAATCGAAGTAAGTGGCCGAATCCATTACCCACAAGCCAATGCGACCGAACTTGTCGCCAAACGTGCGCATGCCTTTGGTCAAGACTTTCTTGCCGTGAGTTGCAAAGGTAGCGCTGACCTGCATGGCTGCATTGGTGCCAATTGCACCCACCAAGGCAGCAGAAGCATGTGAGAAGTAATAAGCCATCAACGCATCGGCATAGTCTTGACCAACCACTTGAGAAAATTCTTCAACAGTTCGCGCACGGCGCTTCATTGCTTCTTCAGTGGTTTCGTAAGGGCCATACTTGAACGGCACTTTCACGCCGACCATTTCGCCCATTGCGATTTTCTTCGCCACTGCATCGGCATCAGAGTTGACGTCACGATGTTCGACAGCGCCACCAATTTTGTAGAATGAGCGCTGACGGAAATCGCCCTCGATGTTTTCATCCGATAACAAAATAGCGCCATTTGCGGCCGTATTGAATACATCCAAGTTGTCTTGGAGGCGTTCCAAATAGGCTGTTTGCGCCAAATCGTTGTAGATGATTACATCACTGTTTAAAGTTGTAGCCATTTAAAGCCCTTTCATTATTTCGGCAGTGCTAAATAAGCAGCACGGCCATGTTTTTGTGTATATTCGTGAACTTGCTCAGCGCTCATTTGCGAACGCTTCAAGCTGCCGCCACTCGCACCATCGCTGCCACGCGCGCCACCACCTTGGGCAGATGGGAAAAAGTACGGCTTCGTTTCTTTCATGTTGCTTACCCAGTCATGCGCCGTCATCGGCGTTTTACCGTCGGCAGCATATTGTGGTTGGCCATCAGCCCCAATTAATAAGGCTTGGCCTTGGTCATTGAGCGCAAACATGCCTTTGGATAAGGCGGCAATGTCATCAATTGCATTGGGCAACACGCCCGCAGCGGCAGCGGCCTGTGCCACATGCCCATTGATGACGGTCTGTTCCAAGTTTTGGGCTTTTTGTTGATATTTCTGCGTTTCGGCCTGTGCAATCTTCAAATTCTTATCGAAATCAGACTGCATTCGGTCAACACGGCGGTTTACCACTTCATCAACATTGCCCGCCGCAATCAGTTTGGCTTCTTCATCGTTTTCAAAGCGTTTCAGCATATTGCGAGTTGCTTCGGGGTCTATGCCATCGAATTGCTTGAGCTGCTCCTTGAGCTGCTTTTGTGCATTCAACAATTCATCACGTTTTGATTTGAGGCCAGACGTTTGGGCTTCGATTGCGGCCTGTAATTCTTCTTCCGTGTAGGTCTTGGCATTGCCTTGACCGCCACTGCCACTATCGCCGCCGTCGCTTCCAGATTCGTTGCGGAAGCCATACTTCATCCATTGATTGCGAAATTTCATGCTAAAACTCCTTGAGTTGCCGCCTAGCGGACTTAAATAAAAAAAGACAGCCTTGAGCTGTCTTCTATGTTTAAAAATTTAATGCGGGAGAATCCCGCTTTTTAATGCAATTGCCGTACACCAGTTTCGTATGCTTCGCGCCCATCTGCCGCGTTATGCACCCAAACCGCCTCCGTCTCAGTCGGGTTGCACCAGCACTCTGGCGATTCCTCGTGCTCTTTCAAGTCCTCAATGGGTATAACGTGCCATATCTTCATGCTGCGGCCTTTCTGAACACCTCGGGATACAGTTCGCGCATCCGTTCGAGCGTAATCGGTTGAAAACTGCGGTCAAGCTGCATGCTCGCAAACTGTTGCGCTGTAATGCCGCCATCGCGCAATAACTTCCCGCGAGTAGGCCCAAGCACCTCATCTTGAAACTCTACTGATTGGGTCAGCAGCCAGTCGTAATACTTCATGCCACTTGGCACTTGGCCGTTCATACTTGCCCGCGTACTTACATCCTTGCCCTTGCCCGCGTATTTTTCGTTTATGACCGGCACTGTGGTTGTTCGACAGCGCAAATGGAATGGAGGTCGTGGCCCCTCATAGATTTTGAACCGCATTCCGTCCATTGAGCGACATGTTGCAGACGTTTTACCGTCCAGTGTGGCGACCATCTCGACTTCATCGACAATATCGTCATTAGCCACCCAAACAGCTTGGCGTGCTTGCGCGTGTACATGCTGTACTGACGTGCGAACAATGTCCTCTGCTTGCTTGCGTGTTATCTGCAAGATACCGTCTTTGTACTTATGTGCCCTGGTGCCAATGATTTGCTGAATCATTTGCTGATTTGTTAAGCCTTGACTCACCCCTTGGCGGATGACTGAGACAACACGGTCTTGTTCGCGCTGGTTCACTTCGGCAAAGTATGATGTGAGCAAACCATCACCACTGATACCGCGCGCGGCCAGAGGGTTGTTTTCCATTGCGTTGTGAATTTTGGCCTCGCTGGGCTTTATCGGCACCACGCCGACAATTGCAAGGTTGTGCACCTCGAAGTCGGCCTGTTGGTCAGCAATCGCCAGTAAATTGGTTTCGAGTGATTCAATCATGCCTCCCAACACCGCTTTGACTTCGCCGCGCACTTCCGACAATAGCCGCTTCAATTCAGAACGGGGTAATTCAACCAATTCGTCACCGCTGAGCATGGCCTTGATGCGCTTATCCAACACAGCCAGCATCATCAAAATGGCGCCTACTTGGTCTTCTTTGACACCTTCGAGCAAGACGGCATTACGAATCGTCTGTTCGTTTATTTGCGCCTGTATTGACATATGAAGCCCCGTTCTCAATCATGCCCCGATAGTCATCAATGGTTGTTTCGGGGTCTATCATCTTGGTTTTGATTGCGTATGCATACACAGCATCAAGCGGCAGTGTTTCTGCGTTCACAGCATTGTTGAGCGCAGTCAACATTTGCGGATCAGCTACGGTTTGGTTGAACTCAGCATCAACCGTAAACAAGATTTTGTTTGCCAACGCCTCAGTGACGCCAGCCATATCAGCCGCGTAACGTGTGCCTTGCTGAATCATCAACGCCGAATTGGTCACCACCGATTGTAAACTGGCCTGTTGGTCGGACTGTCGGGCATTGCGCGCATCGCCTGACTCTACGCCGCCGATGTCGATGGTTTTGGCACCGACCTCAGCCGCCGCGTTCTTTTTGTCCATGATGGCTTGGCGCTTGGCCTCAATGCCATTGCCTGTAATCTCGACAAATTTGAAATCTGCACCGACGGGCAAAGTAATTACCGCTTGTGGCCCAATGTACTTGATTTCGGGATTAATCTCTTTGCCATCTTTGTAGGTTGTCTGCATTCCCGTTACAACCGGCTGCGCATGTGCGGTAAGGTGCAACTCTTGGTGATAGTCAGCGCTGGTCATATACGCCTTGGCAGCGGCCTGCGCCACCCCCAACAACGGTGATTCGTTGATGTTTATCGAGTTAACCAGTGCACCACCCACCACCACCGGTATGTAGGTCAATGGCACCCCGCCACGGCCTTTAAGCCATACCTCGCTATCGGGCACCAGTTTTTCGTCCTTGTCATAAACCGATACCTTACATTGACCATCAATCAGTTCATACACGCGAAATTGCTTCACTGTTTCGTGTGCAAATCTGTCTGTGCTGTTCGGGTTGTTTACCGATTCCTCAAACACTGCCAAAACCAAATCACGGCGCCCATCTACAATCTCGGTGTCCCAATTGATAAACGATTCTGCTGAATAAGTTGCAAAATATGGCTTGCTGCTACTGTCCATATCCACGACGAGCACAACACGGCCAACAGAATACAACTCATCAGCGTTTCGCAGCCAAAGCTGGTCTAAGCCAAAGCCGTCGCATGTTGCGTTGGTCAGTAAATGTTCCAGCGACTTCGGCAACTCGGTAATGACCGGATTCAGTTTGGACACCAAGCCTATGGCAGTTCGACGTGTCTCGCGTGTCCACTCAGGATAATCAGCGCGCATCTTGTAAGAGTCATACAGCGCTTTGGTAATGGTTGCACTTACACTTTTGTCTGATTCAATTGCGCGCATGCCTGACGATTTCGGCAGATACTTATCGCCTAGACTCTTGATATGGTCCTCGCCCTTAAGCGCGTCACGAACCTTTTCCCATTGCGGCTGAGCGGCTTCATATTGCTTGTGTTTTGAAGATACTGGCATAGTCTTTTACTCAATAAAAAACCGCCAGCGGCGGTTAGCTAAATCCTGATAGTGATGTGGCGGCAATGCTTGGC
Organism: Vitreoscilla massiliensis; assembly: GCF_001457815.1. Classification (GTDB taxonomy): domain Bacteria; phylum Pseudomonadota; class Gammaproteobacteria; order Burkholderiales; family Neisseriaceae; genus Vitreoscilla; species Vitreoscilla massiliensis. The sequence continues at coordinate 14,075 of NZ_LN898221.1, read as the reverse complement.
CTGATAATCGGGTAGAGCTTAACAAGCGGATAACCGGCGGCGTCATTAACGTGGTCAACGCCAGCCGTTTTGTCGGGCTGTCCACTGATGCCATATACTTGCTGCTCCAAGCCCTCGGTCAAGTGTGGACACAGGTGCGTGTTCACTTTAAGCCGGCGCTTCCCTTCGCTGTTGCATATCAAGCCATTCACAGAGTTGATACGGTCTTTAACGGCGGGGTTGGAGGGCTCCACATTCACGGTGAAACCCGCTTGGCGCAAGATGGTCAAATCAGACTCAGATGCGTTCTTGCTTGATGTATTTTGACCACTGGCATCGGGGTAAATCACAATGTTGAATCGCGGGTACCGCTCTTTGATTGCCAGAGCCATTTCACGGGTATCACGCAAATTAACCAACTCGCCCAAAGCCAACGGCGCGCCATCTCGCACCACATAGACTACAGCCGCCATTTTGAGCACGTTAAAGTCCATGCCGATGTGCAATGTATCGCTTGGCATAATCATTTCGTCAGTGTGGTTTAATTGTCGGTCAAAGTCGTAATACACCGCGCCGCTGGTCAAGTTCACAAACTCACCGCGCAAATAGGCTTTAATCAATTGTGGTGGGTACGATGCCATCAGCGACGGTATGTAGTCGTCTGGCAAGTTCAGTTCGTTGTCGTACGTACTTGCTTGCACCATGCCATAAAGCGCCGCCAACTCGGGTTTTTTGCGCACTTCTTTAACAAACTGCTCATACACAAATTGAAAGCCCTCTGGCGTCGTTGTAACGTCAATGCCGTTTCTCAGGCTACTGATGTTGTAACGCATACGGGCAATAATCTTGCGCCATGCTTGTGTGGCCTTAGTCTTGGCCATTACATCAATTTCATCACACAACGCATGGCCTATCTTGAAGCCCACGATGGTGCTTGGCTTATCCATCGAACGACAAATGACGGTGCCACGGTATTGCACGCCACTATAAAAGTGTACTTCTTTGTTGCTCTCTTTGATGTCAACATTCAAGCCCCAGTCAAATGCCACTTCATCAATCGTGGGAAAGAAAATGTCTCGAATCTGCGAGTATGTCGGCGCAAAGTAACCAGCGTTTACGTTTGGATGTTCGTACACATGCTTACATATTCCACCGCACCCTACCCACGTCTTACCACTACCGAAGCCACCCACAAACGCTTTGAACTTCTTTTCAAGTGCAATAAATTGGGCTTGGCGCAGATTAAGCGTCGGACTCGGATTCTGCATTGCCTGGCTTCCTTGCGTCCTGTACGTTAATCACTACTTTTACCGGCGTTACTTGATTCTCAGGTGGTGCCTCGTCAGGTTTGTCACGCCATTTTTTAGGCTGCCGGTTCTTAAGCCAAAATATGCCACTGACTGGGTCAGGCGGATAATGTTTGATAATCGGCGTTTCCACTATTTTCTGGTCAATGACTCGAATATCGGTGTCAGGAGCATCGTAACCAGTGGCTCGGTTGTAAAGCTTGTCTGCCACCTCTGCATCGGCAATTAGCTTGCCCTTTTTTATGGACTTACAAAATTCGGGATGTTCTTTCTTCCATCGGTTAATTGTCAGCTCCGATACCTCAAAGAAATCTGCCATTTCCACATCAGTTGCGCCCAACAAGCACAGCTTTCTCGCCTGTTCCGCATACTCCGCTTTATACTTTGTTGGGCGTCCACGCGCAGCCTGCTTTGAGGCTGACTTTGCAGCCTTTCCAGCCATACTGCTTCCTTTCAAATAAACTTAACCCGAACCTTGCCCCGCACCTTTTCAGTAACCAAACTCTCAGTAGCAAAATCAACAATCAAATGGCCATCTCGGCCTTTCTTGTGCCGAATAATGAAACCTCGGCGGACATTGGCACAAATACAATGCTCTTGAATTTCACCATCAAGATACACATGCCTCATGCCAAGCCCGTCACCAACACAATGCACATTACGCTTACGCTGTAGGCCGTTTTGCTTGGCTCGTTTCATACCAATCACCCATGAAAAAACCCGCCACTCGGGCGGGTTTTAATTTCTTTTATATTTGATTTGTAAACAGGCAGACTTTAGTCAAAATAGACTCGCCCAAAGAGCCTGGCACAACACTTTCTATTTTAGAAAAAGTATTGTCAAAAGTTATGGTTTTAATAAATTTGTTACTATTCTTCGTTTCATAATACAAATGACTGGCATTAAGTATGACACTACCATTTTTGCATGAATAACTATATTCATTAAAGGATATATTGTATGTTAAATCTCTAGTTTTCTCTGGATGCTTATAAACATACTTCACCCAATACTTATCACTCTTTAATGTTTGCAAATCCAAATACATCACGGGATTACTATCACTGAAATTCAACTGAAGCCACCTGTCGGAAGCGTCAGCTTGTATAACCCAATTCAATACACAAAAGAATACAATTTTTTTCATGCAATAGTTTATCCAGAATGAGTTAACGGCAGCCTTGAATGCAAGCGCTGCCGTTTATAGCCATATCATGGAGCGAGTGGGACATTTTGTCAAGCAACTGCTTTTATTTTTAAAATCAATCTCCGCTCAAGCTCGAATTTCAAGACCAACTCCGCGGCAAATAATGCCCCATGAATGTCTTTTTGAATCTCTCCCACCCATCTTGTGGCAGTTTTTCTGCTCATCCCTGCCACGTCAGCAATTTGTGTCACTGTTGGGTAGTCTTGCCACCCGCGCGAACCATGATTCCATTTGCGGCCTGTTTGGTCAAACTGGAAAATATTGCACAAAATCAAATCCACCACATGGGCTTCATATTTCGGATATTCCAAACCCACTTGCACAAACGCATCCGCGAAGTTAATAGAGCCTTGACCGTACTTAAGCACAATCAAAGCCTGTTCAAATTCATTTAACGCCGTGCGCACCGTGTCCAACACCCACATGGCCTGTGTTTTCTTCTCCTGTGGTGACAAATCATCAGGTGATGTACTCGCCCCTGCTCCTTTTTGTTTACAGTGTCGAATGATGCTGGCCGTGTTGCTGTAACCAGTAAATTGTTTCTCAGCCTCTACAAATGACCAAATCAGGGCATGTTGCAAACTCATAAACAACGGTTCATCTTCTTTTTTTTGCATATCATGTCCCTTTTATTAAGCCTTTGGTCATTAAAATATTCTGTGTTCTAAACACCGCATCTTTGAAGTCGGCATCCAACTCAGCAGGTGAAAACGGTGTTTTTGTGCGGCCATCAACAGCATCGTGGCAACTGCTGCAAGCGTATGCCCCAAACAAGTCGCTCGGTTTCTTGCCCATGCCGCCCAATCCACCTTTGCGATAATGCGCAAATACCGTAGTTTCATCGTTGTGATTGCAGATACCTATCAAACGGATTTGGCATTCTTGGCCTCGTGCTGATTCTGTGATTTTGCTCACTCTAAAACTCCATCATCCAATGCTCATGTTCATCAAACTGCACCACATTGTTTGCAATGGCTTGCCACAGTGCTGAGTAAAAATGCTCAAACTGCTCTTGATCCATACTGCCAAAGCTCCAAGATTTTGCAATTAAGCGCACTGAGCCATCGATTGCATAGACTTCATCGTAATACCCTGCCAATACCGTCAATTGCTCACGAAAGCTCTCAAACTGCGTCTTGTGCGTTTTGTACTGGTCTTTTGTGCCATCAGCGCACCAGTGAGCGAATGCTTTATTGGCTAGTGCAAACGCCTTGCGATGAAAATCAATATTGCGTGGCATGGTCACATCAACTTGTATCTGCTCATTATTCTTAAACCGCTTCATGCTTTCTGATGTTTCGTCATTCGCGGGAGCAAGTGAGCCACCTGGCAATTTGATGAAATCCAATTTCATTGCATCACCTCACAGCAAACTGTCAGCCCGCCATTTAAGACAGGCTCACCATATTGCAAAGCTATTTTCTTAACTTGATTGTCATTGCCATACAAGCAGCCCTGTAATGCATCCAGCGTGACTTTTAGGCAGTTATCGAGGTCAAGGCATGTCTTTGATGCTTTGCCGTTCTTGGTAAGCCTTGGGTGTAATTCAATTGAAAGGGAGACAGGGTCATTAACTGGCATAACTCCCACTAACTCTGCAACCTTGCGTCGATATTCCATTGCCTCTTTTGACGCTATTGTTCGGTTTCGGAATGTACGCCAGTAGCGGTTAGTGCTTATTGGGTAAGGTAAAAAGTAAGTTTTCACGCACTCACATCCTCAATCAGCTTTGCCAAATACCACTGCGCCTTTTTCAAATCCTCGGCAGGATTCACTTTCTTCTCATAGCGCCACATGTACTTTTGCACATTGCCTTTTAAGTAGCCTTGGAACGCTTCTGGGGTCATGCTGGCCTGTATGGCATCAATGCACTCAATGTCACCGCTTGCGTAGTGCGACGGGCTGTTTACTGCGTCAGAATCGGAAACTTGACCAATGCGCGCTTGAGCTAGTCTAGAGGCTTGTGCTTGAGCCAGTTCCTGTATTGCTTTTTGAAATCCTACAGGGGCACGTCTAATTGTTACCATACCATCCTGTTCTACTTCACTCATCACTCACCCCACACTTCTGAGAAAACACGATAGAAACCATCAGCCAAATCTTTTAAAGCCACAGGCACTTTTTCAATCGCATAAAAAACAAACCCAAGCATTAAAATCACTGGCAGCAGCAAAACAAAAACAACGCGGCGTAAGTATTTATTTTCAATGTCTTTGACTTTCGGAATTAAACCCTGCGAAGCCAGCAGCAACTGAGCAGCCATGAAAGTTGCCCATACAACAAAAGCGTACAACAACAAATCATCAATACTCATCACTCACCCCCATCCACATACCACTCAATCAACACACACAGCAGCAATGAAATCACCACAGTGAACGCATACCCAATAAAATCCAGTAAATCCATGTCAGTCCCTTTGCTCTAGCCACTGCTTGCGTTTTTCAATCGTTTCTTCATCCGCCTGCTGAAACCTGTCACAGCTTGAAATCCGCCCTAAAAAATCCCACTCGTTACCGATTTTGCACAGGCCCCAATACAACATTCGGTGGTCATCCTTGTTTCTTGGCTTGTGAATGCCAGTCACTGCGCCTTGGTAATCCATGTGCTGGCAGTTATCGCATTTCATGCGCCGCCTCAGCATTCGCTTGCTGCGCCTGTTTCAGCGTGTCAGAAAGTTTGTTAGGCGGCCTGCCACTACGCACAGGCTTGGTCTCGCCACGGCTTTCTACGTCCGCTTTGATTTGTTTGACCACGCGCGCTTTGTCAGCCTCAGCCTGCTTCACTTGCTCCACAGCCTTGTCGCCCAACTCAAACCCCGCCTCAAATCGTGCCCAGCCTTTTTCAAGGCAGCGATTCACAATCTCAGGCAAACCCATGTCCAGCGTCCCCACCTTGCCTTCGAGCTTCCAAAAATCGATTTGGGCCTGTGTCAGCAACCCTGCTCGCTTGCTGGCCCGAACTTGAGCAAACGTCAGCGCCTTGTCGGGGTCAACGCCGTTGCGTGTCAGCAAGTCAGCATCCTGTGCCGCCATGTCATTGCCACGGCCTTGACGTTGCGGCGTCGGTGGGTTGGCCTGTTCAGCCGCAGCGTCCACAGCCTTACCAGCCAGCACGCTGAAAAAATAGCCGCCATTGCGCTGCTTGCCCTTGCTCAGCACCGTGTCCCAAGCAAATTGCAACACACTGGCCGTCACGCCAGTGGCACAGGCCGCTTGCAAATCAGGATGGCTTGGCAAGAAGCCGTCGTGCATCACGTCAACGCCCTGAGCCTGCAAAAAATCCATGACCTGTTTTTGCGACATACCGCCATCAGGCAAATCAGGCTCAGAATTGAAATCGGGTGCGTGCGGTATCTCTATCTCTCTTATTGGGTATTGGGTTATGGGTAGCATTCCGTTCGCACTGCGTTCGCATTGCGTTCGCAAATCGTCGGCAGAATCATCCGTGACAGGGATTTCTTGTGGAATTTCAGTCGGCTTTTGTTTTGGCTTATTGCGTGAATGGCGCGCATTGGCACTGGCTCTGGCCTTTTCGCTTTTCTCGTATATCTTTGCCAGCTCAGCATCACAGCGCGTATGGCGCCACACACCGCCATCTAAGATGAAGAACTCATTTAATATTGATTCGACCGCTTCAATATGTTCGCGCATGCGTATCATCTTGGCGATTTTCTCAATGTCGTTCGGCAGCGGTTCTTCTTTTTGGTAATACAAATCCATCATTCGGCGATAAGCCAAATCTTCGTATAAGTCCAAATAATGGGTATTACTGATGTAATCGCCGATATGGAATGTATAAAAATTCATCTTGCAGCATCCTTGCATGTCGATTGCACTGCGTTTGTTTTGCGTTCGCACTGCGTTCGCATCGAGAGCGCAAGTAAATCGCTTTGGTATTTGTTATTTTGCAAATTGCTCAAATCCGCACCTAAGCGAATAATCTTGATTTCTTGTAACTCTTGGGTCATAATCAATTCACCTTCAAGCAGTAGATGTTTTGAATTGCCACTGACTTTCCCTCGGTGGCTTTTCTTTTGCTCATTGCTTTTGATAGAGTATTCATTCATAATGCGTCTCGCCTTCACTTACCATGATGGGCACAGCTTGAATGCCGCGTTTTCTCCAACTCGCGGCATTTTTTTGCCTTGCGCAAATAGCAAATATTTATTAGTATTCTCAGCGGACATAGTTGTTTCCCATCTGTGTTTCGATGCAAAAAAGGTGGAATCGCCAGTGCCTTCGGGTGCTGGCTTTTCTTCATTCATCAATTGCACAGCCCGCACTCTTAAGCTGAGCGTCAACAATTTCATCGTGCGCCAAATCAGCCTCTAAATACTTCAACGACATCTCTTTAAGCATTCTTAATTCACGCCGTGAAATCACTTGATCATCTGCTGAAACCACCTGAAGCCCTGCCGCCGCTAAAATAATTGCGACACTCTCAAGCCGTTCATTGTTAAAGCGACTGATAGTTCCCTCATGCACCCCTGCTCTTAATGCCACATTTGCATTTTTCATCTGTGCAAACCGCTGCAAGATTGTTGCTTGTATCTTGCGTGACCTTGCAGCCACTTCATTTGATAATTCAGTCATGGCAAGTCTCTTGGTTGGTTTGGGAATGGTCGCAGCTCCTCTGCTTTTATCACTCCATTTTCAATTGTCACTTGAATATTCCGCCCTGATTTAATTGCTCTGCATATAGCTCCTTGAGTAACCCCGAGCGCCTTGGCTGCATTATTTTGTCCATGCTCAAGAGCAAAATCAGGCAGTGCCACCTTAATGATTTTGTCCATTTCAAACCTTTATTAAGTGCTGATGACACATTATTACCGCAAGTAATTTAATAGTCAATACCTGCGGTTGTTTGTGTTTTATTACCATTGGTAATAGCATTTGCCAATTGCATAGGAATTAAGATTTATGTCAGGGAAAAAGAAAGAGTTAACTGAATCACAAAAGCAGGATTGCAATGCACTAAAATCGATTTATGAATCCAAGAAAAAAGAGCTTGGCTTAAATCAGTATGCAGTTGCTGAAGCACTTGGAATTTCACAAAGCGCAATAAACCACTATCTTTCGGGAATTAATGCCCTAAATCCCTCTATTGCTAGCGGCTTTGCTCGCTTATTAAAAGTTAACGTTCAAGACTTTAGTTCATCTCTTGCAGAAGAAATATTGGAAATGGCGCGTACAGTTATTGTTAACAATGATGTTAGTTCAGATATTGTTACAACATCTCGCTATGACATTCCAAATTGGATTGAATCGGTTAGAAATAAAATGGGTCTGGATGTAGAAGAGTTTGAGAAAAAACTAAACTACAGTGGCAGAGGCTCAGTTCATGCGTGGGAGGCTGGACGATCAATACCATCTTTTGATGTACTGGTGCGCATATCTGAACTTTCAGGCCAACCGCTTCCTTATATTGGCAGGCCTAGAGCAACTGCTAATGATGATGACTTGGATTCATTCTCAAACCAAGATGAAGTTCCTAATGGATATATTCGCCTGAAGCTTTTAGATATTTCTGCCGCTGCTGGTAGTGGCAGATTTAATATCGACTTTCCTGAATATGTGCGTCTCATAGACGTTCAAGAGGACTGGGCGCGTAAGCACTTGGGGAAAAATCTGCAACGCATTTCAATCATCACCGCCTCTGGCGACTCAATGCATCCAACATTCGCGGACGGCGATTTGCTGTTTGTAGATAAATCAATAGATTTTTATGACAACGAAGGTGTTTACGTAATTGCAACGGCTGGAGGCGTAAAAGTTAAACGACTTCAAGTGATGACCAATGGCGATTTAAAAATCATCAGTGACAATAAAAGCTTGTATGAATCAGAAGTGCTATCAAAAGACAGCTTAAACGATATAAAAATCTGCGCCAAAGTCACAGCCACTTGGACACTGAATAGCTTATAACCCCCACTCTCAGCGTGGCGGGGGTAAGTTAAAACATTCATTATGAAAGTAACAGATTTATTTAAATATAAATATGGCCAAAAAAACAAAATTAATACCTACCCAAAATGAAGGTAATTTAGAGGAACTTTCTCAGAGCAATGATACTGAGTTAATGGATTTGGCTCAGTTATCATTAGACTTTGATGCACCAAAGCAAGAACCCTCAACTTCTAGTGAGTATTTTGATAAGTTCAGCCCATTCATAGTGTATGTTGATGAGAGTGGGACAGCTAACTTTGATAAGCCTGGTAACCGAAGTTCATTTCCTGTTTTCGTTTTGGCTTTCTGTGTTTTTTATAAGCATGTATATACCACACAATTAGTTCCTGAAATTCAGTCTTTAAAATTCAATTTCTTTGGTCATGATTTAGTTATTTTGCATGAAAAAGAAATTCGAAAAAATGAGCCTCCATTTAGATTTTCAAGCAGAGAACTAGATAGAAATTTCTTGAGTAGATTAAGCTCTATAATGGATGAAACAAAATTTATCCTCATTTCTACAGTGATTAAAAAGAATGAAATATCGAGGGAACAGGAAAATTTATACCACTTAGCCCTACAGCCGTGCTTAATCAACCTTTATAAGCTCATGATTGAAAAAAATTGCCACCACCAAATTACATATATTGTTGTTGAGGCTCGTGGAGAAAAGGAAGATCGAGATTTAGAGTTAGAATTTAGACGAATTTGCGATGGACAAAACCCACTTAGAATTAAGCTTCCGTTTGAGATTCTCATTAAATCGAAAGCTACTAATTCTACTGGATTGCAATTTGCAGACTTATGCGCTCGGCCAATTGGAAGGCACATAATTGATAATATTGAGGGTAGGAAAAATGTGAACAGAGCTTTTGAATCTCTAAAGCATAAGTTTTTATGCAATGGGGGTAGAGAACTCTGTGGGGTTGAGGCATCCTATAAAGATATTGGATTGGTGGTTATTCCTAGCTAGAAAAGCGAAGGGCCCTGAGATAACCCAGAGCCACAGCGCCGATCGGGGAACGCCCCAGTCCACTTAAATCAAAGTATAACTTATGAAGTTACTAAACACAATAAATACCTATAAACGTTTTTTAATTTTACACAAGCACATTTGCATTCCTTTGATTTTACATGGTAGTAAGCATTTTTCACTAACCGTATAAAATAACCGCCCTCATGGCGGTTTCCCCGTCTTAACAAGCCCTTACCCTGCTCTGTGCTATAATAGCCTCGCCTTGTTAGTTTCAACAGCCAATTGGCTCCTCTGTAATACTTCTGCTTGATCCACAGAATATAAAAACAGCAACAACATAAGAAAGGACAAGCTCTATGCAACATAGACGTAGACTTAATATTTTCCGTGCAATGAAAAAAGCTCAGGAAAACAATCAACCATCCAAATAATCAATGAAAACAATGCCGCCGAAAGGCGGTTTTTTGTTGTCCATACAAACTCATCTAAAATAAATTATATTTAAATACAATTGCTTAATTAAATTACCGCAAATAATATTACTGGCGGTATTTACTTGATATATTACTAGCGGTAATATTCACCCATCAACTCACGAAGCACACGGAACAGGGGTTGGTCTTGGTGCGGTGAACTTTAAAAACCCAATAACGAAGCAAGCGGCCTACTCTGAATGGTGAGGGCAAATAGACAGGAACGTTAAACGCTTGCACGCCAATATTAGCGTGACGGAACGCGGAAACATTATCAGGCGTAGGTAGACCCAAAGCACGACAGCAACTGCGGAGATAGTCTAAAGGACACGCAGAGAGCGGTGCAGATAATCGGCAAGTCGGCTAGAAACGGACAAAAAAGCGCAACTTTCGCTGCGCTTATGGGCTTGCTTAAACTTCGTTATCAGATTCTCTTATAACGATACACACCTTTTATGCAGGTGTGATGATATCGACCTTTAGATGATGCGCGCAATAAGCCCAAGTAAACACTTTCAGGTACATTAAAATATTGATAAACACTGCCAGAGTGGAATTCAATTTCTAAAGTGCCTCCTTCAAACCCAACGGAGCGTAAATTAGATGATGCGACAACAGAGCGAATCAAAAACAACCCCTTTAAATCAAATGGATGAGAATCAGATTATAGCCCACTTTATTAAATATGGGTTTACTGATAAGCATGGACACCCTCTTGAAAACTGCGTGGATTTTTTAGATTTAATACAAATGGCAACAAACTCGAACTAGTACAGTTTTTGAACTAGTTCAAGCAACACCCCCACGGTGGTGCTAACCAGAGCTAAATAAGCAGCAATCCCTTGCGGTTGCTTGCCCTGGTGGTGGTGCTGGCGTGGTGCAATATTTGATGTTTGTGAGGGCAAAACATGGCGGCATTGGCCATTGAGCAGCGAGCGAGGCGTTTGGGGCAGACATCATCTTACTTTAGCCCATAAGACTTGAGGCGTGGAAGCTTCTTAGCGCAATCAATTAACCACAGAGAACCTAAAGCATTGCATTGCCGCGATGCCAAGGCGTTTTACTTGAGCGAGATGCAAGTATGACAGCTCGGAAAGACGAGCAACCTAGATTTCAATCTGAGCAGCATTAGGGTGCTGCTCAGATTGAAATCTCAAAGAGATAAGGAGCGGCAATTGCCAAAGTACCTTGTAACGAGAGTCGCATTAGTGCTGGCTCTCTTTTTCATTGGTGTGTGGGTATTTAATCATTTTCCATACCCTATCGTTGGCATTTTTATTGCCATCGCCTACCCGTTTAACATTGTTTATAGACTTTTAAAGGATATTGGATGAAGAAGCTTTTAATTTTGGCGGCTGCTGTAACAACACTGGCCGCTTGCAGTCGCGTTGAGCCAAATCAGGCTGGCGTATTGATGGAAAACTACGGACGCAATGGCAAGGCTGACTTCAGTGTTGTGAGTGGCCGTGTGTGGGTTATCGCCCCAGGCACTGAGTTGTATCAGGTGCCATTGTGGGAGCAGCGTCAAAACTTTGAATCGGCAGTGAAATTAAAGGCTGCTGATAATACTGAGTTTACAGCCAAGCCGACTTACTCATTCAACGTCATCAAAGAACGCTCAATTGATGTGGTTTTCAACAACAAACAGTTGGGCGGTGGCGAGGCGTTTATTACATCACTTGGTGACAATGTTCTTGAGCCAAAAATCTTGGACATTATGAAAGAGGCTTCACGCTCACAAACAACTGATGAGTTGATGCAAAAAGGCGGTAGCTTGGCATTTGAGAAGCGCGTGCAAGACTTGGTTGCAAAGGAGTTTGAAACACGCGGCCTTAAATTGATGACATTCAGCTCTCAATTAGAGTTTAGCAAGTCGGTGTCTGAGCGCATCGACAAACGTAACGAAGTCAACACAAATCTGGCGGTATTAGACCAGCAAATCGAAGAGCAGAAAAAGCGCTTGGAATTATCAAAGCTGGAAGCTGAGACCAACAAGGCACGCTCAGATGGCTTAACGGACAAGCTGCTGACACAGCAATTTATTGAAAAATGGGATGGCAAAACGCCTTTGTATGGTGAAACGCCAGTGACAATTTTTAAACAGCAATAACATTTTCCTCACAGAGCGAAGATGTTCAAACAACTTTACTGACATCGGCAAAATGGTCGATAGACACTTTGTCGATGAAGCTTGATAGACAGTTTGTCGATGAAGCAACATTTTCGCGACTTAGCGAAGATGTTCAATAAATAGGCAGTTTTATGCCCCTGAAACCCGAAGTTGGAGACCCAGAAAACAGGGGCATTGGAATTAAAACCAAGCAGATAGTATCAGTCAATTGGAATATTTGCTATAGGTTTTATGCCCCATTAGGCATCCTCCTGAATTGCAAAATGGGGCAAGGGAATTTAAACCCAACTGCATATTATCAAGCTTAATTACTCTAAAGCTAATTTTTAGAATCATTAAGGTGATTCGTTTATTCACAATCAAATAGACAGTAAAGGAAGATTTCATAACAAGCGGCTTACACAGGCCGCTTCATTATGGGATTTTTAGCGGAGGCAAATGTATGGCTACTTTTAAAATTGAAGCACACAAAAATAGTGACGGCAAATGGGTAACCAGCTTAGTTTGTGACGGCGTCACTTCATCTGAAATATCCGAAGTGACTGGATGCTTAATTAAAAAAACAATAGGAGACTTGAAACTTACTGACATTGTAGAGTCGGTTCAGGCGCAGAGAATGTGTATTAGAAGTTTTGAGCTTGGTATGTTAACAACAAGCGTTAAATAACAAAATGCGTTAGTGGCATCGACAAAACCACCAAGCCAGTGCGAAGCCGGCAATAGCGTATTCAACAAAGGCGGTGGCGAAACCACTTTTCTAAGCTTAAGCAGTTTCATCCAGCCGCCGCCTTTTCTGAGTACGCTCCCTTAACCCCCCAGCAATGGGGGTATTTTTTTGGAGAAACAGGATGACAGCAATCGCCAAGGCCGCAGGCAAGCGGTTTGAAGTAACCAAAGACGGGAAGCACATCAGCTTTCACAAAACCATGGAAGCGGCCTGTGAGGCGGTCAGCGCCATGGATTTGACGTGGACGCGACAAGTAACGCGCTATCCTGCGGTACCCATCACTTACAACAATCGAAGGGATTGAGAGTGAGTAAAAATAAAGAATTACAAAAACCTTTAAAAAGATTGTTTTTTGATTTAAAAGAACTTTTTGAAAAGTCCTTTGGTGTAGCTGGGCTTAATCTTAATGGTGAAATCGCAAGATGGGAAGATTTAACTCGTGGCGGCTTTATGGATGAATGGTTGTTTTCATATGATGCTGCATATGATTTGCTCGAAAAAATTCAAAGCTTGGAATCAAATAGCGAGGCTCAGGAAAAATGACAATCAAACGCACCCTATGCGGCCTACTGGCCGCTTTTTTATTGGCCTCGTGCGGCTCTACAGCAGACCGACACGATGTCACGTTACAGCAGTCGTCACAGGCCGCACTGGACTTATTGCAGATTGAAGCTGACCAACGCCGCGCGATGATTGAATGGCACCAAACGAAGCTGCGCATTGAAGCTGAAACCAAGGAGTATGAGGCCGCGCTTGAGGCTGCTTTGGTGGCGCGGCGGGCGACGGGGGATTACGGTGAAGTGTATGACTAAGCCCGTAATCGTCTGCCTACTCGGCCTCGCATGGGAAATCCTGAAAACGCCATACTTCTATCTAAAACACTACAAAAAGGTATTCAAATGAATCAACAACCAATCATCGCCTACAAAGGCTTTAACGCTGACTTAACTTGCCGAGATTTTCAGTTTCAAATTGGTGAAACATACACGCACGAGGGCAAAGTTGAGGCTTGCGCTTCAGGGTTTCATGCGTGTGAAAATCCGATGGATGTCTTTAACTACTACAACCCAACATCACGATTTGCAATTGTTGAATGCTCAGGCGAAATCAGCAAGGAAAGTAACAGTGATTCAAAAATTGCGTGTGGGAGTATTCACATCAAAGCTGAGATAGGCTTGCCAACTCTGATTTCCAAGGCTGTTGATTTGATTTTATCAAAGATTAAATGGGATACCGCCAAAGAATCAAACACTGGCTTCCAGTCAGCAGCAACCAACACGGGCTACTACTCAGCAGCAACCAACACGGGCTACCAGTCAGCAGCAAC
>NZ_LN898220.1:517947-551824 GCF_001457815.1 Vitreoscilla massiliensis | reverse complement strand
CTCGCAACAGATTAAGTACAAGTGGCCTGTAAACATCATTGCATCCACAAATATCTACACAGCACACAACCCAAATCCAATGACACGCAGCAACTCATACGCTCATACACGTTTGCTGTAACAACATAAATACATCACCAATACTTGAAAGCGTCCTGTAAACAGAGTTACAGGCCGCTTTCAATTCATCAATGCGCTTACCTTCAAGAACTCAAACTCAACCACTCAGATGCTCATGTATGTTGGCTGTAGCAATATCGGTTCTGTGAAATACTTGAAGCCATTCATGCGGTCTGTAAGCAGTGTTACAGGCCGCTTTAATGCAATTCCGTGACAATGGCTTGATAACAAAATCACCAAGGTGTTTATTCAAATTTCTGAGACAACTGCGGCAGCAAGTCTTCCAATTCACCTTCTTCCCATGTCTGACCTGTGGGTTCGCTCGGGAAAGCCACATTGATGGTGGCCGGCATGTTGTCGGAGCCAGTTTTGTCTTGATAGACATTGATGGCGACTGACCAAATGTCTTGGCTTTCTAATTCGTATAAGTCGTCTTCATCTTCCACCATCTCGGCCAAGATGTCAGGATTGGCCAAGACATCCACATACACTTGTTCACCTTGGCCGATGAGCCAGGCGCGAAAATCCATAAAGCCATCGTCGGAACAGCCGCCGTGGATGATGTAGGCTGCTGCCCACAGTTTCCAATCGTAGGCTTGATGAAAATAGTGGGTGAAATGGTTTTCAAAATCAATGATGTCGGCCACATCCAATGCCGACAGCAGGGGGCTTAAGGCTTCGGCATGGGTTTGGTTGTGAGTTTGGGCATATTGGCGGCTTTGGTCTATGAGCTGCCAAAAGGTGGTGGTTTGCATCCTGTTCTCTTTCTGTCGGTGAATAGGGTGAGCACGCTGATGTTTGATGTTTGATTTTAACGCAGATACATCACGATTATGTGATGGTTGATGAAAAAGCGGCCTGTAAACACTTACAGGCCGCTTGTTATTACTGATGGCTTAGAACCGGTATTTCACACCGACACTGCCACCGACTTCTTTGTAGTCATTGCTACCGCCGAGGTAATTGGCTTCGGCTTTGACGCTGAGATTGCGGGTAATGTCGCCTTGGATGCCGAGTTTCAATTCACCGGCGCCGCCTTTGTGTTCCAAATCGGAGGCGACATCGTTCATGTACACGCGGTAATCCTTGTTATTGTGCACCCAATTGGCTTCGACATACGGGGTAATGGCGGTTTGCTCTGAGGTTTGGATGTGGGCAGAGGCACGCAAGCCAACTTTGGTTTGCAAACCTGAACCATCATCGAAACGCACTTTGGTGCCATTGGCTTCGGTAAAGTCATCGGCCTGTACGTTTTGGTACATCAGCTGTGCGTGCGGTTGCAACACATAGCGCACATTGTTTTTCTCAGCGATTTTCCAGTTGTAACCCAGTTCTACCGCCGCGGTGATGCCTTTGGAATCGTATTTGACCTTAGGCAAACCATCGCCATTGACCTCGTTGTCAAAATCGTTCCACAAAATCCAGCTGTCTGCGTACAGGCCGGATTCTTCATTGGCGTTTTGCTGGTAAGAGCCGTAAACGCCTATGCCATAACCATCGGTTTCATGGCGGCTGTTGTGACCAGACAAGTTGTTATGAGTTGAACCTTTGGCACGACCATAGCCGCCCATCAGTCCAACGGTGACTTTGTTTTGTTCATTGGTCGAATGCACCACCATGTCGGCACCAATCATGACGGTGTTCTTGTCCATGTCACTGTCGAGCTGGCCGCTGCCATCTTTGAAATCGGCCTTGGAACCAACATAGTTAATCCAAGCGCTGCCACGTTCTGGGCTGCCATCCAAACCACCGCCTTCGGTTTCATATTCGCTGGCGGCATAACCATTCAAACGGTCTTGCAAACCCAGCTTGAACATATTGTTGGCCGCGTAAGCTGTGCTGTTGTAGGAGGCGGCTTCGGGGCGGATGATTTTAGGTGAGGATGCTGCTAAAACGGCATTGGTAACCGGAGCAATATCAGTGAGTGTGCTACTTGAAGACTCATTATTATCTAAAGCCGTATTTGTGAATGTATCAGCACTGGATTTGGCTGTTGTGGCTGTGGTTGGTTTACGATTGTTCAAATACCAATCTTTAGCTGAAGAGCCATAAGCAGCATTGCCTCGGGTTAAATAATAATCGTAAGTTCCCGCAACAATACGGCCACTTTGTACAAAATTAGCATTGGATGAACCTTTAACATTAATGAGTAAGATGCCATTTGATTTGCTGTAATCGACACCCACATTGCCTAAGTTGCTCACATACACAGTAGATGTGCCGCTGCTATTGCCATTGATGACCATGGTGTCTTTATTGACGGTCGGAGATTCGTAAATGTCGCTGGGATTTTTTTTGGTCTGGGAGAAAGCCATATAGAGTTTACTGCCATTGCCACCTGCATAATTTCCTTTGACCAATAAGCTGTTACCTACTATACCTTTGCTATTGTAGACCCTAACATTACCATTATTGAGTAAATCACCATTGATGGTGAAATATTGACGACTGGTATTGCTATTCACTGTACTACCTACCTGTAGTGTACCTCCTGAGTCAATAATGGTTTTGCCAACGACTCCTGTACTTCCTGTGTTACTGCCATTTCCAGCTAAAGTGGCACCCGTTTTAACTGTAGTCAATTTGGTATTGCTCATATTACCACCCATGACTTGAAAAACACCACCAACCACCACCAAGTCACCCAAGAAACCGCTGTTGTTACCATTAAAAGACAGGGTATTGCTGCCTTGCTTGATTAGTCGGCTCTTATTGGAACCATACACACTGGATGAAAAATAATTGCGATCATTGGGTGTGGTGTGTTTACCAGTAATAAATAAGGTTTTATCGCCTAAAAATACTTTGCTGTTATACACCCCTCCATCACTGCCATTTTCACCATAATCATAACCTGTCGAGGTGGTATTGCCTTGAAGGCTACGCAGCTCATCCACGACAAACGAAGTGCCACTGATTTGGTTAAAATACACATTACCGTATTTGGTTAAAATATGTAGAGGGCTAATTGCTTTGGTCGTGCCGATAAAGCGTATTGTGCCTCCTGCACGAATGTACACATCACTTTTACCATTGGTGGTACCCGAAATAATGGCATTATTGAAATTTATATTGCCATTAGAACTGACATAATAGCCATAAGGTTTAGATAAGCCTGTGCTTCTTATATTGGTAATGCTGTTACCAGTAATATTGGTAGTGGCTTTTGTGCCTAATGTGGCAGCACTCATCCACCCAGCAGAGGTAGCATTACTGGTATTACTAACATTCATGACCGTGGTGCCTTTTACAGTAGCAATCCGGCTAGGGCAGGGAGTGGAGCTTGCACATTCATAATAAGTATATTGATCGTAGCCAACAGTACGACCATTGCCACCAACCACATTGAAAGTCACATTATTCAAGCCAACGGTATTTTTGTCATTGTCATCTATACCTATGGCCCCTTTGGAGCCTTTGACATTGATCTTAGCATTGTTAAGATTGACCACATTACTGGTGGCTGCAGAGGAGCCGTCCAAATACACACCTACCGGATAATTGGAATTACTGGCCACTGCGCCTTTAGTCATGTCTACGCTTACCGTACCATTGCTATAAATTAGCCGACTTTTATTTTGAACACGAATACCTTGCATAGAATAGTCATCAAATATGGGAACCACATTGCGCCCGTTATAAGTGCTGATGAGGTTGGTAGGGTTGCTTGCGCCGTTGTCTATTCTTAAACCGATACTTGCCGCATGAGCTGGTAGTGCTAACATGGCCAAGCCCAATGCGGTTAAGCTGCCGATGATGGTGGATTTTTTGCCGCGCGATGGGAAAATTTCCGAGACGCTTACCCAAGTTTGCAGCGCGTCATTCCAAACCAGTTTGTAGATTTTATTCATGATGATCAGCCTCAGTGGTGGTGATTAAGCAATCTGTGCATGCGGTGGATGCCACATAAAAACCAAATGCAGGGGTGTCATATTTGCCTTTGTTTACCATGTTTAGAGTAAAGTGTTTTTATTAAACATGGTAAAACGCAATTTGACAATATGTTGCAACAACTTGTTTTTAATGAAGTAAAAATCGTGCTTGTTGGCGAACCCGCATGCTAGGGGCAAAAGCCGAATCAACACAAAGCTGGATGAAGAGAGTATTAAAAAAGCGTCCTGTAAGTTTTACAGGACGCTTTTTTAATTAAATTGGGCTTGCGGATGCAATTGCCAATAAATGTGCACCAATTGTGCCACATGTTCGCAGCCGAGTTTGTGCATCAGCTTGGCGCGGTGCACTTCTATGGTGCGTTGGGACACGCACAATTGCGCTGCCATGTCTTTATTGGTCATGCCTTGTACCAGTAAAGCCATTAAGTGTTGTTCTTTTGGACTCAAGCTGTGTTCACATTGTCGCCATAGATGCAGTTGTTGCAGTTTCAGCGCTTGCTGCCCCGCGTTGGCTATGGCTTGTTGCAAAGGCTCGGCCTGTATTGGCTTTAACAAAAAATCCACCGCGCCTTGTTTGAGCAAACGCACGGCGGTGGCGACATCGCCATGGCCGGTCAAAACAATGGTGGCGATGCAGCTGTGTTGCGCTTGCAAGGCTTGCAACACTTGTTCTCCATCCAGCAGAGGCATGCGCAAATCCAATAAGGCCACCGCGGCCTGATGCAGTGGCGCTTGTTGTAAAAAGGCCGCGCCATGCTCCCAACTGTGATGGGGATGACCTAAGGCATCCATGAGAAAGCCGCAGGCGCTGCGCACACTGGTATCGTCGTCGATGATGTGAATGTGATAAGGGATGTTCATGTGGCTGGCCATTCTAAGGTCACCACCGCGCCGCCATCGGCGTGGTTGGACAAAGTCAAATTCATGTTCATGCTGCGCGCCAAGCGGGCACACACCACCAAGCCTATGCCCAAGCCATCGCTGCGGCTGGTGCGAAACGGCACAAAGGGAAACGCCAATTGCGCGTCTGTAAAGCCGGGGCCGTTATCGTGTAAGACTAAGCGGCCTGTAAGGCCTTGCATGTGGATGTGGCTGGCGCCGGCTTGTTGGCTGTTTAAGATGGCGTTGACCAAGATTTGTTGCAGCTGTATGGCGTCAGCCAGCACGGTGAGGGCGCTGTCACAGCTGATGTGCAAGGCTAAATCTGGATGTTGCCAAGCGATGAATTGCCGCACCTCAGCCAAGATGGCTGCAACAGATAAGGATGTGTGCGGCTGTGATGGCGGCATTTTTGCCCATGCACGGATGTTGTGGATGATGCTGCGGCTGTGCTCGACTTGCTGGCTGATGTGTTGCAAGGCGGTGGGCAAATCATCGGCCTGTAAACGCCCTGCTTGCTGTTTCAAGCGCACGCCGTCGGCATAGTATTGGATGGCGGTCAGCGGTTGGTTCAATTCATGCCCTATGCCCGACATCATTTCTCCCAAGGTGTGAATGCGGTCTGAGTGGTACATCATTTTCTCGGTTTGTAACAGCTTGTGATACATCTGCTGCAATTGGTGCTGGCGGCGTTTGGCCAAATAAATCGCCACGCCGTGGTTGCCCAATAACAAGAGCAATACCACGACAAACGTCATGCTCCAATAGCGGTATTTTTGCCCGTAAAACCACAGGCTTTGCCACAGATTTTGTTGGTAGGGATGATGGCCGGTTTGCAGCAACACTTGTTCGATGGCGTGGGTCGATTGTGGGCTTTGCCATTGCGGCAAATCAGCCGGCGTGTCGGCGGACAACACGGCGCGGGCGACGGCATTGCTCAGAGCGGTAGGCGTGTCTGGCATCGCCGCCAGCAACCAATTGGAGGCAAATTCAACATGGCCTTGGCAATGGCTGCTGTGTATCGCTGGGCTTAATAGGCGAAATTGGCGGCGGTCTATATGGCCGGTTTGCTGCAATTGTTCCATCAAACACAAAGGCGTGATGGCGGCATCGACACGGCCGGCCTGTAACCATTCTAAGGTGCGGGCAATGGGGTATTCGCTGAACTGCATGTGCAAGTCGGATTCATGCACGCCATGTGCTTGCAAAATGGGCATGGCGGCCAAGTAACCACCAAAGGTGTGCGGCGACACCGCCGCCACGCGCTTGCCATGCAAGTCTTTGAGCGTGTGCAGCGGGCTGTCTTGGCGCACCCAAATCGCGCTGCCCACTTCGGCACCATTGATGCCTTGGGCAGGGGTAGAGGCGACACTGGCCAACCAATGGGTGGGCATTTGCTTGGGCAATAACAGCAATTGCACCGGTTGGGCGATGACGAAATCCAATTTGTGGCTGTGTAAGGAATTCTTAAAATCGGCGGTATTCAGCGCCACCAAGCTGAAATCATCGTCGGGCATCTGCGCCGACAGCCAATCCACCCATGCTTGCCATTGTTCTTGGGTGGCGCTGGCGCCATTTGGCGCTTGGATGCCAATAAGCCAAGTAGCGGCCTGTACTGGGGCAAAACACAGGCTGCAGACGATAATGAAGATGTTGATGATGTGCCAAAATTTCATGGAAGATTTTCTGCTTGATTTAAGTCAAGTGTGCTGAAGGTATGTGGTTTTCCACAATAGGCGCTGGCGCCAGATGTGGGGAATATGTGCATATGAATAAGGAAACAGCCATGAAAAAAATCAACTTGGTATTGGGTGGTCTGATGCTTGCTGTGGCCGCCGCTTATGGGGGCTCGAAGGCCATCATGTCATCTCGGGCACAAGCTGTACAGCCTCAGTCCATACAAAATGCAGATGTTTTGGCCAGAGGCAAATATGTGGCACAAAGTGCCGATTGTTTTGCCTGTCACAGCGTCCCCGGTGGCCAAGCCTATGCCGGTGGTTTGGCGATGCAAACGCCGGTCGGCGCCATTTATTCCACCAACATTACCCCAGATAAAGAAACCGGTATCGGCCGCTACAGCTTGGCGCAATTTAACAATGCGGTCAAACACGGCGTGCGCGGCGATGGCGCGCCTTTGTATCCGGCCATGCCTTATCCTTCTTACACCATCATGCCCGATGCCGATATTGCCGCCATGTATGCGTATTTCATGCACGAAGTCAAACCAGTGAAGCAGGCCAACCAAGCGGCGACGATGCCAGTGTTCATGCGCATGCGTTGGCCGGTGGCGTATTGGCAAGCGCTGTTTGCACCGGCGCGTGAGTTTAAGGCCAACCCAAAATGGGACAATGCCACCAATTTGGGCGCGTATTTGGTCGAAGGCCCCGGCCATTGTGGTGCATGTCATACCCCGCGCGGCATCGCTTACCAAGAGTTGTCCTTGAGCATGGCCGATAACGACAGTTTCTTATCCGGCGCGGTGGTCGATGGTTGGCGCGCTAAGAGTTTGCGTGGCGAGGGCAATGGCTTGGGCGAATGGCGTGAGCAAGACATTGTGCAATTCTTGCAAAGCGGACGGACTGACAAAGTCATCGCCTTTGGTGCCATGGCTGATGTCATCGAGCACAGCACCCAACACATGACTGAGACTGATTTACACGCCATGGCCAAGTATTTGAAAGCCTTGCCTGCCGTTACAGGCCGGCCTGTACAGCGCGCCACCCAACCTGACATCACTACCCTAGCCTTGCTCGATGGCAGCGACATCAGTCGCGGCGCCTTGTTGTACACCGAAAACTGCGCCGTCTGTCACCGCATGGACGGTCAAGGCGTGGCGCGCATCTTCCCTGCTTTGGATGGCAACAGTGCGGTGGTGGCCAACAATGCCCAATCGGTGATTCAAGTCACTTTAGAAGGGGGGCGCATGGCGCACACGCCGCACGATGCGATGGCTCTGACCATGCCGGCATTCAAACACTTGAGCGATGACGATGTGAAAGAGCTGGTGAATTTCGTGCGCAGCGGTTGGAGCAATAAGGCGCCCAATATAGACACCGCCGACGTGACCGAAATCCGTCGCTTTCTTGAGAAAAAATCACCGAATTATCTGGGAGAACAGCCATGAAACACCCATTGTTTGCCCTAGTGCGCGGCATCTTACCCGTATGTTTGGCCTTGGCCGCCTGTTCTGAAACGCCGACTGCGGCAACACCACAGCAGTTTGCGGTGAAAGTGGCCAAAGAAGTGGTGAAAAGCGATTACCAAGTGCCGAGTGTGGCCGATGTCAAAGGACATTCGAACGAGGAATTGATACGTTATGGTGGGCGCTTATTGAATGAAACCAAGCGCTTGTTGCCGAACAATGTTGGCGCGAGCATGAATTGCAACAGTTGCCACATTGCCAATGGCAAAGAGCAAAAAGGCGCGCCGTATGTGAATGCGAATTTGACTTACCCACAAAAAATGCCGCGTGCCGGCAAGATGGTGGATTTGGCGATGCGCATCAATGGCTGTTTTCAGCGCTCGATGAATGGCAAGCCTTTAGATGTGAATTCCAAAGAGATGCAAGCGATGCTGGCGTACATGGCGTGGTTGAGTGAAGGTTTGCCCAAAAAGGCCAAAATCGATTTTGATGCCGGCGGCAAGATAGACGAGAGTTTGGTGCCCAATCCGGAACGCGGCAAATTGCTGTACGCACAGCAATGCGTCAGCTGCCATGGCGACAATGGGCAAGGAAGCAAAGACGCGCGTGGCAATGTGGTGTTTCCACCGCTGTGGGGCGAGGAATCGTTTAACATCGGCGCGGGCATGGCGCGTACTTACAAAGCCGCGGCGTTTTTGCGCGACAATATGCCGATGTCGGTGCAAAAAAACGGTGCGTGGGGACAAGGTGGCGTGTTAAGCGATCAAGATGCGGTCGACATTGCCGAATACTTTACCCATCAGCCGCGCCCCGATTTTGCTGGCAAAGTGAAAGATTGGCCTGAGGGCAATAAGCCGAAAGACGCGCGTTATTGATGTGAACCTGTGAGTGAAGTTGAGTTTGAGCCGCGTTGTTTGCGGCTCTTTTTTGCTTTTTAGAGATGACAGGCCGCATGCATCACTGCGGTGGTGGCTATCGTTTTAGAAACATTAAACAGCGGCCTGTAGACGTTTACAGGCCGCTTGTACATGGTTTGGGGGCTTCAAGCGATGCCATGCAGCAAATGGCGCTTGCTCATTATCAGTGAGGTGTTTGCTATACACGACAGGGACCATTAAAAAAGCGGCCTGTAAGCATTTACAGGCCGCTTGGATGTATAAAAGCTTATTTTTGCAATACAGCTACCGCAGGTAATTCTTTGCCTTCTAAGAATTCCAAGAAGGCGCCGCCACCAGTTGAGATGTAGCTGATTTGGTCGGTCACGCCGAATTTGGCAATTGCTGCCAAGGTGTCGCCACCGCCAGCAATTGAGAATGCATCGCTGTGGGCAATGGCTTCGGCCAAGGCTTTGCTGCCCGCTGCGAATTGGTCAAATTCAAACACACCGACTGGGCCATTCCATACTACTGTGCCCGCACCTTGGATGATGCCAGCCAATACTTGTTGTGAATCTGGGCCGATGTCCAAAATCATGTCGTCGTCGCCAACTTCGCTGATGTCTTTGATGATGGCTTGTGCATCGGTACTGAATGAAGTGGCCACCACCACATCGGTAGGCAAAGGCACTGAGCCGCCTTTGGCTTCAATGGCGGCGATGATTTTTTTGGCTTCATCGACCAAGTCGGCTTCCACCAAGGATTTGCCGACATTGTGGCCTTTGGCCATCAAGAAGGTATTGGCGATGCCGCCACCGACGATTAATTGGTCTACTTTTTGGCTCAGGCTTTCCAAAATGGTCAGTTTGGTAGAAACCTTGCTGCCGCCAACGATGGCGACTACTGGTGGTTTAGGGTGTTCGGTCGCTTGGCTTAAAGCGTCCAATTCGGCCGACAACAGCAAACCTGCACACGCTACAGGGGCAAATTGTGCCACCGCATGAGTAGAGGCTTGGGCGCGGTGCGCAGCACCAAAGGCGTCAAACACAAACACATCGCACAAAGCGGCGTAAGCTTGGCCCAATTCAGGGTCATTTTTCTTCTCGCCCACGTTCACGCGCACGTTTTGCAACATCACCACTTGGCCGGCTTTCGGAGTGGGTTTGACATCGCGCCAGTTGTCGGCGATTTCGATGTTTTGATCGAGCAATTCGCTCAAGCGTTTGGCAATTGGCAACACATTGTCTTCAGGTTTCAACACGCCTTCTTTAGGGCGACCCAAATGCACCATCAAAATCACACCGGCGCCGCGTTCTAAACAGTATTCAATGCTGGGCAAGGAAGCGCGGATGCGGGTGTCGTCGGTAATCACACCATCGTTCAATGGCACGTTCATGTCAACGCGGATGAGGACGGTTTTACCGGCTACGTCGATGTCTTTGAGGTTGGAATAGTTCATTGTTCTGATTTCTGAGACTGATAAGGTATAAAAGCTGAATTATCCTATAGAGCATTGGTTTTCGCCAAGTCCTTGTTTTAAATCCAGCCTGATAATTCCTGCGCCACCATCAAGCACAAAGCCTCAGTCCACACCACTTCGGTATTCAAACACGGGATGTAATCAAATTGCTCGCCACCGGCGGCGACAAACAATTCTTGCCCACTGATGGCAATTTCTTCCAAGGTTTCCAAGCAGTCGGCGCTGAAGCCGGGGCAAAACACCGCCAGCTTGCGCACACCTTGTTGTGGCAAGGATTGCAACAAGTCTTGCGTCGATGGGCCTATCCATTTGGCCTTGCCAAAGCGGCTTTGAAACGCCGTGATGTAATGGTCGGCCTGTAAACCCACATGTTCGGCCAAAAGTTGCGAGGTTTCCAAGCACTCGTCCAAATACGGATCGCCGGCGTCGACGTGCAATTGCGGAATGCCGTGGTAGCTGAACATGATTTTGTCGTAATGCTGTAAGTTCGGTGCTTGCGTGCGCAAATGGTGTGACATGGCGCTGATGTAGCCGCTGCGGTTGCCATAGCGGCTTAACACACGCAAAGACGGGGTATTGCGCTGATTTTGCAAATCGGCATACAGCTTGTCGAGCGCGGCGGCAGTGGCCGAGCTGGAATATTGCGGGTACAGCGGCAAGACCAACAAACGCCCCACGCCTTGTTGTTTGAAGGCTTCGATTTGGCTGGCGATGCTGGGCTGGCCATACGTCATGGCGAAATCGACGATGACTTCTTTGCCCAAGTGTTGGAAATACTCGCGTACCGCTTGGGTTTGTGCCGCCAAAATCACCGCCAACGGCGAGCCTTGTTCCGTCCACACTTTGCGGTAATTGGCGGCGCTGGCCTTGGGACGGCGCGGCAAAATCGCGCCGCGCAATATCGGTTGCCACAGCGCTTTGGGCAATTCCACCACGCGTTGGTCGGACAGAAATTCTTTTAAATACGCACGCACGTCGGCGGTATCGCACGACTGTGGCGTGCCCAAATTCATCAATAACACGCCGACTTTGTCTGTCAGGCGGCGCTGTGGTTCTTGTAGGTATATGCTCATTACTCGGCTGCTCGCTTGGCTAAAATTTGGCGGCTGCCACCCAATTCAGGGGCAGAGACGATGCCGGCGCGTTCCAATTCTTCCATCAAATTGGCCGAGCGGTTATAGCCTATGCGCAGGTGGCGTTGCAACGATGAAATTGAGGTTTTGCGGCTGTTTAAGATGAATTCCACCGCTTGGTCGAACAATTCATCGTGTTTTTCCGCGCCGCCGGCCGCGCCTTCACTGGCTTCCAAATCCAAGCCAGCTTCGCCGGACAACAAGCCTTCGATGTATTGCGCCGGCGCTTGTGCTTTGAGGAATTCCACCACTTGGTGCACGTCTTCATCGCGCACAAACGCGCCGTGCAAACGCGTCGGCTCGGCCGTGCCCGGTGGCAAGAACAACATATCGCCTTTGCCGAGCAGGTTTTCCGCACCGCCTTGGTCTAAGATGGTGCGTGAATCAATTTTGCTCGACACCTGAAACGCAATGCGGGTAGGGATATTGGCCTTAATCAAACCGGTAATCACATCGACAGACGGACGCTGTGTGGCCAAAATCAAATGGATGCCAGCGGCGCGGGCTTTTTGTGCCAAGCGCGCGATTTGCTGTTCGACTTTTTTGCCTTCTACCATCATCAAGTCGGCCAATTCATCAATGATGACCACGATGTGTGGCAGTTTTTCCAAGGCTTCAGGCTCGTCCGGTGTGAGGCTGAACGGGTTGAATATCGGCTTATCGCTGTCACGAGCGGCCTGTATTTTGTCGTTATAACCGGCCAATTGGCGCACGCCGACATGGGCGAGCAAGCGGTAACGGCGCTCCATCTCGGCCACGCACCAATTGAGTGCATTGCCAGCTTGTTTCATGTCGGTCACCACCGGTGCCAACAGATGTGGAATGCCTTCATACACCGACAATTCCAGCATTTTCGGGTCGACCATAATCAGGCGCACTTCTTCGGCGGTGGCTTTGTACAGCATGGACAAAATCATGGTATTGATTGCCACCGATTTGCCCGAGCCAGTGGTACCGGCCACCAATACGTGCGGCATTTTGCCCAAATCGGCCACCACCGGCACACCGGCAATGTCTTTGCCCATGGCGAGCGTCAGTTTGGATTTGGCAGATTCAAACACATTGGCCTGTAACAATTCGCGGAAGGCCACGTCTTGGCGCTGGTCATTCGGCAACTCTATGCCCATGGTGTTTTTACCGGCGATGGTTTCGACCACACGCACGCTTTGCAAAGACAAGGCACGCGCCAAGTCTTTGGCCAAATTGACAATTTGGCTGCCTTTGACACCGGTGGCCGGCTCGATTTCATAACGGGTAATCACTGGGCCAGTAGTGGCGCTGACCACTTGTACGGTCACGCCAAATTCGGCCAGCTTGGTTTCAATCAATTGCGCGGTTTCTTGCAATTGCTCTGGCTTCATGGTTGAAACCTGTGCAGTAGCGGCCTGTAACAATTCTAGGTGCGGCAAATCGGTGCGCACGGGCTGATTGTTGGCGGTTTTGGGCGCAGTTTCATCGTCAAACAACGACGTTTGCACCGGAATCGCCGGCTTACTCGGTGGCGCGACAGTGGGCGCGTGCTCCACTGCTGTTGCTGCGCTGGCGGCGTTGGCAGATGGTGTGGCGATTTTGCGGTTGCTGCTGGCGCCTGTGGGCGTGTCCACTGGCGTGGCGGTAATGTCTTCTACCGTGGCCATGGTTTGGCGGAATTTGCGTGGTTTGGGCAATTCACGCATCAATTGGCTCGGGCGCTTAATCAGGTGAAACCACAACCACTGCGCGCGGTTGCCGACTTTTTCCACCAATTCCAACCACGTCATTTGCAACATCATCGACAAGCCCATCAACATCAACAACATGCTGATGATGACGCCGCTGGAGCGGCCAACGCCGTATTCCAATAAGGGTACGATGGTTTGTCCCCACAAGCCGCCGGCGCCCAAGGGCAAAGCGTCTTGCAAATAATCGTGGCCTAACCAGTTTTCCAATAAGCCACTGCCGGCAATCATGATGACCGTGCCCAAAGCACCCATGCCCAAGCGGTGATTGGTGTCGATTTTTTTGGCGATTAGCAAGGGCTGAAAGGCACGAAACAGCAAAATCGCCGCTTCAATGACCACCCACCACACCGACAAGCCGCACAAATAATAGGCAATGTCGGCCACATACGCGCCGACCATGCCGGCCATATTATTGGCGTGGGCGCCATCGGTGCTGCGGGTGAAAGCGGGGTCGTTCATGTCGAAACTGATCAAGGCGGCAGCAAAAAAACCGGTGACGATGAGCATCACCAACCAAATGGTGTCGTTGAAGGCGCTGAAAACACGAAAGCCGATGTCCGGCTGTTTCGACAGTTTGGAATTGCTGACCACGCCCCGTTTTGGAGGGGTCAGTGTGGGTTTGCGGTTGTCTTTTTTCTTCATACACTTACATCATTAGGGTAATCAAGCTTGGTAAATGGCACCCAACACGCGCGGCCCTTTGGCGCCAGTGGCGGCGGGGGCGTTGCTAGGCAGTCCAAGCAAGCGTTGCGCTGCCAACCATGCAAAAGCGGCAGCTTCGACCCATTGTGGGTCTAGGTTGAGGGCGGTGGTGCTGTGCCATGTGCTGCGTGGCAATAATGCAGGTAAACGCTCTAATAGCAAGGGATTGTACACACCGCCGCCGCACACATACACAGCTTTCGGCGCAAATACAGCAATTTCTGTGCTTAAACTCACTGCCGTTAATTCCAACAAGGTGCGCAGCACATCTTGCGGTGCTTCGATGCCGCTTAAATAAGTATTTAACCAGCTCAAAGAGAACAAATCACGGCCGGTGGATTTGGGCGCGGACATGCGAAAATACGGGTGGTTCAGCAGCGCTTGCAGCAAATCAGGCAACACCTGTCCTTGCTGGGCGATGCGGCTGTCGGCATCGTAAGGCTGACCAAAATGGGTCTGCATCCACGCGTCCATCAACATATTGCCAGGGCCGGTATCAAAGCCCAAAATCGCCTCATGCGGGCGCAACACGCTGATGTTGGAGATGCCACCGATATTGGCCAATACCCGCGTTTCTTCCGGATGGGCAAACAAGGCAGCGTGAAACGCTGGCACCAATGGTGCGCCTTGACCACCTGCGGCCAAATCGCGGCTGCGAAAATCGCCAACCACATCAATACCGGTTAATTCGGCCAGTAAAGACCAATCGGCCAATTGCAAGCTGTAACCCAATTCGGGCGCATGGCGTATGGTTTGACCATGGCAGCCTATGGCGGCAATGTCAGCGGCCTGTAAGCCTTGTGCTGCCAACAATTGCAACACGGTTTGCGCATACAAGCGGCTCAAACGCTGTGCCAATAAAGCCGCTTGGTGCAATTCGTCATGCCCATGTTGTTGCAAGGCCAAGACTGCGGTTTTGATGTCTTCGGGATAGGGCAGGTAGCTGTGTGCCAATGCGCCTTGCCATTGGGCGCCTTGCATGTCGATTAACACCGCATCGACACCATCTAAGCTGGTGCCCGACATCAAACCGATATAATAAGTCATGGATTCTTCTTCTTTTAATCAATAAAAAACGCGCCAATATTGAGGCGCGTTTATCATACTACAACTTGAGTCTATTGGGCGGCTGAGGCAGCACTGGCCGTGGCTGGCGCACTGGCAGCTTGCGCATCAGAAGCCGCTACGATTGGTGGCTCAGTGAATTTACCACCCGAATGGTTGGCCATGTAAGCAATGGCGCGTTCCAATTCATCATCGGTCAAATCAGGATTGCCGCCACGTTTGGGCATGGCATTGAAACCATTGATGGCCGAGTGCAATAAGGCTGGCATGCCTTTGGCGATGCGTGGTGCCCAATCGCTAGGATGGTTGACTTTAGGTGAATTGGCCACCACCGCGTTTTCCGCATGGCATTGAATACACACTTTGTTAAACACCGCTTCGCCAGTGCGCTGACCTGCAGGAACACCATCTCCCATGGTGACCACACCTTGTGGCTTAATGCGCGTCTCCACCGCATGTCCTGTCATTTCCTCCACATCGGCAAAATAGCCAGAGGTCGCCAAACGCACCAGCAAAAACACAAATGCAACTACAATAACGATGGCCCCGAGTAAGGTGGTTACGACAGAACCAGTATTCTGGTTTTTTTGATTGTTCATTCTTCAGCCTTGTCCGCAATGTAAGGTTGGTACAACTCATGAGTCTTGGCGGCATTATACTGAATCGATATGGCCATTCCTATGCGGAAACTTGGTGTTAAATCAAAGGAAATCCGCTTTTGCCGCATTGCTTGGCCAAGGTTTGATTTAACGCAAACAATTGCCGCAAACGCAGACAGTGCGCGGAAATTTTTGCCAAATTAAAGCTTTTCAGGTAACCTTAGCCTCCTTTAACGCACCCGTAGCTCAGTTGGAAGAGTGTCAGTTTCCGAAGCTGGAGGTCACAGGTTCGATCCCTGTCGGGTGCGCCATTCTTTCTGTTCCTGCATCAAGATTGCCTATGTTCAAAAAAGCATGCATTTCTGTCGCAGCACTGGCTGCCGTTGCCATCGGATTACATTGGCACAGCAAAGCCGAAAATCCCCCTCTAACACTCAGCCACACCCCGCAGCCCTTAAGCAAGCGGCCTGTAAACGCCAATACCGCAACCATCCCCAGCTTAAGCCCACAAACCTTGCAACAATGGGGTTTTAAAGTATTGACATGGCAACAAGATGCCGACGGTTTGAGCATTGCCATCCAGCCCAAACACGCGCCAGCCAATGCCGAGCTGTATCTGCAATACATGGATTTAGCACCGCAAGCCTGCGCCGATGAAGTCGATTTGGGCGACGGCCGCATCGAAGCCATCAGCGCCACCATCTCGGTCTACCGCCAACAAGACCCACAGTCCAAAGTCAGCCCCAGCGTGATGGTGCACAACGGCCAACGCGCGTGTTGGTTGATAGAGGGCAACAGTGGCTTGGAGGCCAAACAAGACTTGGCCAGCAAACTCGCCTTGGCCAAAAAACTGCCTTTATAAGTGTGGTCTGTGCCTGCGTGTTGTGACTAGAAATCATGGGCTAGAAATCAAAGCCATTTTGTTTGATGCGGCCTGTAAGCTGTATCTAACCTTGTTTGTCGCTGTGTATGGATACTTATATTTATTTATTGCAGGTGGTGTGAAAGAAGTTATCAATAAAAACAGAAAGCGTTACTGTCCATCACAAGCGGCCTGTAAATCACGATAAGTCATTTACAGGCCGCTTTTTATAATGTTACGAGTTGCTTGCTTTTAATCCTCTAATTTACTTCGAGCAAGCGTTTGGCCGTGGGGCGCGCTGTGGTTTTGCGCCATTGCAGCGTGTCCAAGCCCTTGAGCAAAATGTGCTGTTTTTGCGCCGCATCGGCTTGTGGGTGTTCGCGCAAGCGGTGCAGGCCGCGGGTTTCCAAACGCTGGCTGGCGGCGGTGAGCATCATGCGCGCATCCAATAACATCGCCGCCGCTTCGCGTGCCAACAGTGCGTCTGGCAAGTTTTGTGGCGTTAATTGCTGTTGCTGCTCTTGCCACAAAGCGTTTAAGGTCGATAGCGACTGCTGTACTTGATTCAGACTGCGAAACACCGTGTTTTCTATGGGCAAGATGTGTGTTTGTACCGTTTGCAATACCTCTGCGCCGTGAAAACGCTTGCTGGCCTTGTGTGGCCGCAAACCGACGCCGCCCAAGCCATGCAGTGCTTGTTGCGGGTTGACTGGCCGCTCCAATGCCCATGCTGCCGCGTGTTTGCCGGCGATTTTGGCCGAGACCAAGCACCACGCAATCGCAGGGCCGGCGCCGCTCATCGCCGCACCAGTCATTTTTGAGCGCTCGGTGACATCGCCCACTGCAAACAAGCCGTTGACGCCGGTATTGCCTTCGTCGTCGATGACGATGCCGCCGACCGAACGGATTAGGCCTTCATAACGCAGCTCAATCGGGAATTTTTCGGTAAACGGGTCTATGCCCACGCGCTGGAAATGCTCATAAATGCTGGGCACGCCTTGAGCAAATACCTTTAAGCTGGCATTGCCACGGTTCATAGACGCATACGCGCCGCCAGTTTCCAATATCGCTTTGCCGACCAAATGCACCGATTCCCAGCCATTGCTGCGGATTTCTTGGCCGTTGCCATCGTAAAACGTGGCACTGCTGAGCCAAAAGCCTTTGGTGGTGTGGCTGCCTTGCGGTGAAATGCCGTAATGGCCGCTGAATTCCATGCCCGAAAACGTGGCGCCCGCCTCGGCGGCGAGCAAATGGCCGTCGCCGGTGGTGTTGTGGGTGCCCATGGCGCCGGAGCGAAACGCATTGCCGCCGGTGGCCAAGATGGTGGCGCCGGCCAAGACTGTCCATGTGTGGTGCAATTGCGTATTGATGCCATTGGCGCCAACGATGTCGCCGTGCTCGTTTTGTAACAATTCCAACGCGGGGCTGTGATCGAGGATGCTCACGCCTGAGCTCAGAAGCAATTGGCGGAAAAAACCCAAGGCATTGGCGCCATCAAACGCGAGCAAATTCGAGCGCACGCCATTGATGTCGGGACGTTCGACCTCGGATTCAAAGCCCAAAGCCTGCAATTGCAAGGCGATTTGGTAGCTTTCGCCAAACACATAGCGCACAAAATCCAAGTCGTCCATGTCTTCGGCCGCTGCGTGGCGCGAGTGGATGAGTTTTTCATTGTAGTCATCGGCGCCGGGGATGAGGTAGGCGGCGCTGCCGCTGGCCTGTGCCACCACGCCGGCTTGGCCAACGATGCCTTTTTCACACACCACCACGCGCTTGGCGCCGTTTTGCTTGGCCACCAAGGCGGCCCAGCAGCCGGCAATGCTGCCACCTATCACCAATACATCGGCCTGTAACACCGCATCGCTTGCTTGTTTGTGCACCGCTGGGTTTTCAAATGAACGCCACATGAGTTTCTGCCTTGAAGTTTTCTTATATTGTAAAGAGCATAAATTGGCGATTACAAAGAATCATTTTGCATATTGATATAATCTAAATATCTTTTTAATTGCATAAAAAACATCTTAAGATGAAAAAGTTATTAAATCAGGGGCAGTGACATGGTGGGTTTGCAACAGACAGGCCGCAAATGGCAAATATGGTTGGGAGTAATGGCAGCAATGGTGTTGAGCGCATGCCAACCCAGCGCCGCCGGCAAAACGGCAAACACGGCGGCGCCAACTGGCGAGGCCAAGCAAGTATTGCGCATAGGCTATATCGGCCCAAGCGAAACCGCCGGCGGCGCTGTTGGTTGGGCCTTGCACCAAGGCACGCTGCAAACGGCGGTACAACCGTTGGGTTTTGCCGAGGTGAAGGAATATGTGTTTCCCAACGGCCCCGATTTGAATGAGGCCTTGCTCAGCAACAAACTCGATGTCGGTATTTTTGGCGATACACCGGCCTTAACAGGCGAAGCCAATCGCGGCGGCAGCACCCTCATCGGCTTTAACAGCGTGGCCAATGAGGCGTGGTTGATGGGGCGGCCTGAAATCAAACAATTGGCGGATTTGCACGGTAAAAACATCGGCGTACCGAATGGCTCGTACATGCACCGCTATGTCAGCGGCTTAATCGAGCAAGGCTTGCTTAAAGATGTGAAGCTGAAATTCCTGTTGCCACGCGATGCGCAAGCGGCTTTGAGCAATGGCGATATCGCCGCTTTTGCTGCGCCGATACAATTGGGACCGCAATTGCAAAGCCTGAATTTCAATACCGTTGATTTGGCCAGCAAGCACGGTTTGCAGGGCAATAGCGTCATCGTGGCACGCAATGCGTTTTTAAGCGAACATCCGCAGTTTTTCAAGGTGTTTGACCAAGTTCGCAGCGCCGCGGCCAAGGATTTGCGCCAACAGCCCGACGCTTATTACGCGTATTATTTAAAGCACACGCAATACAAAGAGCCGATTATCCGCGCCTCGTTTCCGATGGAAAGCTTTAATGCCGAAACCTTTCCGGCGCAAGGCTTGAAGCTGTTGGAAGGCACCAAGCAATTTTTACTCAGCCAAAAAATCATCAGCAAAGACTTTGCGATACAAGATTGGCAAATCAAAAGTGAGTAGTTTGAATCGATGAAAAAAGCGGCCTGTAAACGTTTACAGGCCGCTTTTTTGTGCATAAAACCACTGTGTATGGCGTGCAATATCGGTTTAAAAACGGTCGCGCAAACGGAAGTACATTTTGCTCAAGGCTTCTATCGGTGCGGCCAAGGTTTCATTGCCCCAGAAATTGGGGTTATTGATGTTTTGGTAGCGCTGTATGCGTTCGGTCTGGCCTTGCAAGGCGTCCGCCACCGCCCGCGCCGCTGCCAAAGTTGGCAACACGCCGTGGCCGGAATAGCCGTGCAGCCAATACACATTGCCATCCATGCCCACATCGGGGGTGCGGCGCACACTGCAATCGAGGTGGCCGCCCCAAGCATATTCGATTTTGACATCGGCAAATTGCGGGAACACGCGCGTTAACAAAGGCTGCATAAACGCATGGATGTCTTTGGGCATGCCACCCATATAGGTACAGCCGCCGCCAAACAGCAAGCGATTGTCGGCGCTGCGGCGGAAGTAATCCAAGATGAATTGGTTGTCGGTGACGCAGGAGTTGTGTGGCAAGGCGGCCTGTAAACGCGCTTCGTCCAATACTTCGGTCGCCACTTGAAAACAGCCAACAGGCAACATTTTCTTGTTTAATTTAGGCTCCAATTGGTCGATGTAGGCATTGCAAGCCAACACCAATTGGCGGCAGGTGATGCGGCCGTGGGCGGTTTCAACCTCGATGTGGTCGTGCACGCGTTGGTAGCGCAGCGCCCGTGTTTGCTCAAACAAGCGCACGCCTTGTGCTTGCAGTGTGGTGGCGATGCCGTAACACAGTTTTAGCGGGTGTAAATGGCCGCCGTTTTGGTCGAGTACCGCCGCTTGATAGCGCTCAGAAGCAATCCACTGTGGCAATTCGGCTTTGGGAATGAAGCGCAAGCCTTCGTAATGCCAGCGGTTTTGCGCTTCTTCCACCCAATGCTGCAAACCGGCGACTTTTTTGGCCTGTACCGAACACCACAAATGGCCGCTGCGATAATCGATGTCAAAGCCATGGCGCTTGGGAATCTCTTGTATTTCTTGCGCTGCCCATTCCATGTCTTGCCACAAGGCCAAGGCGTCGCCATAGCCCAAATCGTGTTCCAAAGGTCCCATATCGGACGACCAGCCCAATATCGCTTGACCGCCGTTGCGCCCTGAAGCGGCCCAACCGATGCGACTGGCTTCGATCACTGCCACATTGTGTACTCCGGCTTCGGCCAGTTTCAATGCCGTGTGCAAACCGCTGAAACCTGCGCCGATGATTAATATTTCGCAATTGAGTGCGTCTTGTAATGCCGGAAATTCTGGCCATGTGCCGCTGCTGGCATAATACGAATCGATGTGCTTAACCGAAGAAACAAACATGGGCATCGCCTTGCTATGGTGTTGTCATGTGGCAACAGTGTATAGAAGATGCTGAATAAAAACACCTTCTGCGCGTTTTGCGCTGCACAGAAAGCACGCAGAAGATTGATGAATCATTGTTCATAAATTTGAATTGGGCCGCTTATCGGTGTTAGTATCATCAGCGATAAACCGCAACAAGCCAGACTTGCTGTGGGACACCCAACCTCAGATGAAGGAGTGAGCATGGCAGCATATTACCGTTTCATCAGCCGCGACATTGATGAATCAGGCGTGAGCGTGGCGCATTATGAACCCTTGTTGCCGGCGCAAGGCGCATGGAACGCGCACGAGCAACACATGGCACCAGCAACAGGTGTGCTGTGTGCGGAATTGGAAGCATTTCAACCGCGCAGCGATTTGCGCATAGGCCGTGTGGGCTTGGACATCTTGGGTTTGATTCCTTTGCAGCCGTTCACCATCACCACCAAAGTCTTGCGTCCAGGCAAAACCATAGAATTGATCGAAGCGACCATGGCTTCAAACGGCCGCGCTTGCATCGTTGCGCGCGCTTGGCGCATGCAAATCAGCGATACCAGCGCCATCGCCGGCGTGGAAGACCGCGCCATTGCCCAGCCGGCCAAGATGGAAGATTGGACGGGCATGAAGCAGTGGGCAGGTGGCTTTATTGAGTCCATGCAGTTCAAAACCGATGCCGCGCGTCGCGCTGGCCGCGGGGTGGTGTGGATGAACAATGATTTGGACATGGTCGAAGGTCAGGCCACTTCCAGTTTTGTGCACTTAATGGGCATGGTTGATACTGCCAATGGCATCGTGCCGCGCGCCACACCGGGCGAGTGGGCATTTCCGAATTTGGATTTGCACATCGATTTGCTGCGTTTGCCACAAGGCCAATGGCTGGGTTTGGACACGTGCCAACAATATGGCAGCGACGGCATCGGTTTGACCAGCTCGGTATTGCACGACGAAGTGGGTGTGTTTGGTCGCAGTGAGCAAATTCTGACCTTGCGCCCAATGGCGTAACTTGTATTTTAAAAAGCGTCCTGTAAACTGCTTACAGGACGCTTTTGTCATGTGTTTTCTGTTTTCCCACTCACAGGAGTGAGCCATGCGCAGCATACAACAATGGCTGGATGCTTATGGTGACAGCCACCGCCATCCGCTGAACAAACGCATCCATTGGCTGTGCGTGCCCGCCATCTTTTTTGTCGTTTACGGCTTGGTGCGCTGTTTGCCGCAACCCGAAGCCTTTGGCCATTTCAGTTGGGCGGCTTTATTGTTGCTGGCGGCCTTGGGCTATTATTTCGCCTTGTCGAAACCTTTGGCGCTTGGCTTTGTGCTGTGGGCGGCGTTGGTGTGGCTGGGCAATGAGGCTTTGCTGTGGTGGCTGGGGCGCAGTGGTCTGCTGTGGTTTTCCATCGTGGTGTTTGTGCTGGCGTGGATAGGGCAGTTTATCGGTCACAAAATCGAAGGCAAGAAGCCGTCGTTTTTTCAAGACTTGCAGTTTTTGTTGATAGGGCCGGCGTGGTTGATGGCGTTTGTGTACCGCAAACTCGGCATAGCTTTGTAAAAAACATGGTATTGGTTATTTCGACAGCGGCTTATTATGGTATCCATGCGGCCTGTAAAACTTACAGGCCGCTTATTTGAATGAGGGAACGCGATGCAAGCTTTGGAATTGAAACTGCCGCCGCCGCTGGTGGCGTTCATCATGTTGGCCTTGGCATGGTGGTGCCGCGATGTCTGGCCTGTGGCCGCAGACTGTGTGTGGCTGGATGTGTTGGCAGCGCTGGTATTGTTGCAAGGCGTGGTCATCGCCATGGCTGGCGTGTATGAATTTGTGCGCGTCGACACCACGGTGCACCCGTTTCACCCTGAGCACACGCAGCAAGTGGTCACGCGCGGCGTGTACGCGTTCAGCCGCAATCCGATGTATTTGGGCATGTTGCTGTGTTTGGTGGCGGTGGCGGTATTGTATTGGCGCCAGCCTTTGAATTTGCTGTGGTGTGTGGCTTTTTATGCTTACATCAACCGCTTTCAAATTCAGCCGGAAGAGCGCATGTTGGCGCAAAAATTCGGCGCGCCGTTTCAGCAGTATTGCCAGCAAGTTAATCGTTGGTTTGGCAGTCGCGCCGCTTAAACATGGAAACCGCGCTCAATACCGTCTTGTGGCTGGTATCGGTGGCGGCGATGTGGGTATATTGCTACCGCGTGGTCTTGCGGCAGCCGTTTGTGACTGTAGCCAAGCATTTTGGCATGGTGCTCATTTTGCATCTGTTGCTGGGCGTATTGGCCACCGGTTTGAGTTTGCTTGACTGGTCGAATCTGGTGCGGCCGCAAACCCCACCGCTGTGGCTGCAAGCGGCGTTTACACTGTTCATCAAAGGGTACATCACGCTGTTAGTCGTGTTTACGCTGAATTTTGCCGCGGCATTTGCCACACAAATGGTGAACAAAATCGTGGCGTTTCACCAAACACACAATGCAGCCAATCTGCACCGCCAACCGCTGCGTGCCTTAATTCAATACCAACACCGTATCATTGTCGTCTACCAAGCGCTGTTTATGCTCGGTGGCGTAGGCATGTTGTGGGCGGTGTGGTTCAAGACCTCGCTGTAAGCTTTTTCCGCACAAGATGGCTGCAGCTTCATTATCATTCATCACCACTCATCGGTTAACTCGCGGTAAAACTGGTCTAAATGCTGCAAAAAAGCGCGTATGGCCGGTAATTGTCCACGGCGGCTAGGATAAATGGCGTGGATGATGTCGGCGGTAAACTGCCATTCTGGCAACACCACACACAATTGCTGTTGCTGCAAAGCCTCTGCCACCAATAAATGCGGCAATTGCACCACGCCCATGCCGGCCAAAGCGGCCTGTAATAAGGTTGGCATGTCGGTGGTTATCAATCTTGGCTGGTAGGGAACCGAAGCTTTACCGTGCACTGCGTGGTGCATGTCCCACACCATGTTTTCATTCGGTCTGCCCAAACCCAATGCTGGCAAACTGGCCAAGTCTTGCGGTGTTTGTATCGGCACTTGCTGTGTGAGCCATTCGGTTTGTGCCACCAATACCTGATTGCGGTTGGAAAACACTTTGGCCACCAAGTCTGACGATTCCAAATGGTTGCGGGCGCGGATGGCGATGTCAAAACCCTCGGCCATCACATCGACGCGGCGGTTGCTCGCTTCCAATTCTACTTTGATGGCAGGGTATTGCTGCATAAAATCCACCAATACCTTGCCCACATGCATGTGCAACAGCAACAAAGGACAACTGATGCGCAGCGTGCCGCATGGCTGGTTGTAAACCTCGTCCACCACATATTGCGCCGCCTCGGCCTCTATCAACATCGCCTGACAGTGTTCAAAATAGCGTTGCCCCACTTCGGTGAGGTAGAAATGGCGCGTGCTGCGCTGAATTAAGCGCACGCCCAAAGCCGCTTCCAGTTGCGCCACTTGGCGACTGAGGCGGGATTTGGGCACCCCCAAGGCGCGGCTGGCGGCCGAAAAGCCTTGGTGGTGTACCACCAGTGCAAAAGCCTGCATTTGATTGAGGTCGTGTGATTGTTTCATATTTAGAACAATGCGTTTGAATTTAACTATCTACTCAGTAATTGTTGCATATTATACGATGACTGCACATCAAAAACGCCGTGAGTGTGGCTTGAGTGCCATGCAAAGCAGTGCGGATGTGCCATCCATGAAACCAATTTTAGGAGTGTGAAATGAGCAAACCTTATGTGCGTTTGAACAAAGACGATGCGGTGGTGTTATTGGTAGACCATCAGACCGGTTTATTGTCCTTGGTGCGCGACATCGACCCAGACAAATTCAAAAACAATGTGTTGGCCTTGGCCGATATGGCAACGTATTTTCAATTGCCAACCATCTTGACCACCAGTTTTGAACAAGGCCCAAACGGCCCGTTGGTGCCAGAATTGAAAGCACAGTTTCCAGACGCGCCTTACATCGCCCGCCCGGGTCAAATCAATGCTTGGGATAACGAAGATTTTGTGAATGCCATTAAAGCCACGGGCAAGAAGCAATTGATTGTGGCCGGCGTGGTGACCGAAGTGTGCGTGGCTTTTCCAGTGCTGTCTGCCATTGAAGAAGGCTTTGAAGTGTTTGTGATTACCGATGCCTCTGGCACGTTCAACGCCATGACCCGCGATGCCGCATGGTCGCGCATGGAAGCGGCTGGCGCGCAATTAATGACCTGGTTTGGCGCGGCGTGTGAGTTGCACCGCGACTGGCGCAATGACATCGAAGGCTTGGGCACGCTGTTCTCCAATCACATCCCTGATTACCGCAATTTGATGAACTCTTATGCGACTTTAACCGCCAAATAAGTCTGTCATCGCTTTAAGTGGCCTGTAAGCGAACATAAGGCGTTTACAGGCCGCTGATTTATGGAAATAATCGCTCTATTGTCATCTCAGCGTTGGCCGCCATGGGAGTACACGATGCAACTGAATTTAAGCAAAGTCTTGAGTTTTAACGCCGGCTATGTCGATACCGCCAGCTTCTTGGCCATCCATGGCTTGTTCGCCGCGCATGTGACCGGCAATTTCGTCACCCTCGGCGCCGCTTTGGTCAGCACCAACCATGCTGGCGCATGGGCGAAATTGGCTGCGCTGCCGATGTTTTGTGCGGTGGTGTTGCTCACGCGTTTGCTCCATAGCCGCTTTGAACGTGCCAATAAACGGTCTTACCGCTTTTTACTGTTGAGCATGTTGGCCTTGTTTGCCGTGGCCGCAGTGTTGTCCCTAATCTATCTGCCGTTTCCTGCCACCGACACTTGGCCCAGCTTTATTGTGGGCATGTTATTGGTCGCCGCCATGGCCATCCAAAACGCCATGCACCGCATGCATTGGGCCAAAGAATCGCCGACCACTGTGATGACAGGCTCGACCACCCAATTGATGCTAGACCTCGCCGACAGTCTCGCCGGCAATGGCAACGTCGACAAAACCTCCATCAAAACCCGCATCAAAAACAACTTCCCCAATATGCTCGGCTTCGCCCTAGGCTGCGCCATCGCCGCCTTGGTCTACCACTATGCCTTATGGCTTATCTTCATCGTGCCGGTGGCGCTGATGGGCTTGGCATATGCAATACGCGAGAGGTATAAGAAAGCGTGAGGGTGAAGATGCATAAAGCGGCCTATAAATATTTACAGGCCGCTTATGCATCTTATAAATTCAATAAAGATTGATTCAGTCCAAGATGCACAACTATTTTTTTATATTTTTGGTTATGTGCATCGAATATTCTTGTATTATTTCTCATGTATTTCCAGTCATAATAATCCCGTCTTCTCCCCTCATTAAACCACTTTTGACCAATCACATTGAAATTAAATAGAAATTTTAATGTATCAACTAAGCTTATTATTAGTGGGTATTCATCTTTATTTTCATTAAAGTAAGTTTCTATATCATCAAAGTAGAAATCATGTTTGTTGAAATTGCGAATCAACTCTAAATATTGATTTATTTGCTCATCTGAGATGTAACCGCACATTTCATTTTTAACTTCTTGGCATAAATACTCAGAATATTCGAACTCACAATCGAGTATTTGGAATTTTGAAAAATGAGAAGCATCAGAATAGTTTTTTTTGATAATATCCAAAAAAGTGATGATATCTCTAGGTCGTAAAAAAGTCCGGCTAAGTAAATATTTTGAGGCATCTAGATGTTTTACTTGTTCAGGGAATAGCCTTTTTACTATATATTCATGTGACGCGTTATTTAAGAGACTATGTGATTGTGAAGCTTTATGAGTTACTAATTTCATTAACGGCGAGTTTTGATGTGAATCATCTCCCCAATCAATCTTGACTATAGAATTTTGAGTGATTTTATTAAAATCACGGTCATTTAACAAATTGTAAATATCTGTTCTGAGTAAAATTATTATTTTGAAATTAATGTTTTTTGCATAGAATTCTTTATTCAGTTCGCTGGCTACCTTAATAAGACTGATTATTGAGTTCCGATAATTTTCATTATTTTGGAAACGGTCATCAAGTTCATCAAATATCAAAAGATATTGTCTATGAGAAGTCAACAACGTATTGATTATGAGTTCCTTAATTAAAGGAAGTAGCTGCAAATAACTTAAAGAATTGTCTGAATTGTCAGGTTCCCTTTGAGAGTTTCTTTCGTAAGATACTGTACCTATAATTGGAATTATTGTAGAAATATTAAATTTACTTTGTTTAGTTCGCTCAATCAAACTAATTTTACTTGGCTCAACAGGTAATTTTATTTTGTTAGTTTCAAAAAATTTTTTTAGAGACAATTTTGAATCAAAATCTAGTGAAGATTCATCTTCCATAATCGTTTGAGCTATATCTAACAAAACAAACCATTGCCAAATTGATTTATATTCATTTGGAGCAGTATCGCCAGTTCTAAATTGTATTAATTCATTGTTTTCTAATTCATTCAGAGATTTTATTTGGCAATGATTTAAACTTGGTTCTTCTGCAAATTTAGCTTTTAGATACTCAGCTAGTAAAGTTTTGCCAGAGCCTTTTCTACCGAGAATGATGAAGTTAGAGGGTAGTAATACTTTATTATAAAGGTCGCCGTGATTCACAAACAAATTGGTGAAGTCTTTCACATAAAGTGCTTCATTTGTACCATCATTATATACAAATTCAATATCTGATAGTTTTAATGCGAAACTCTTATTTACTATGAAACTTCCCATCCTTACCCCTCTATTTTCCCTTATTGAATAGTTATTTATCATAACAAATAAATTAGTATTTGAGATGTAACTTAACTATATAAAAGCGGCCTGTAAACGATTTACAGGCCGCTTTCAGTATTTAAAGCTTGAGCAGGCGATGCTTACTTATCCAAACGCAACTCAGCCGCACGTGCGTGGGCGGTGAGGCCTTCGCCGTGGGCGAGAATGCTGGCGATTTCGCCCAATGGTTGCGCGCCTTGTTGGGAGACTTGTATCAGGCTAGAGCGTTTTTGGAAGTCGTAGACGCCCAGTGGCGAGGCGAAGCGGGCGGTGCGGCTGGTGGGCAACACGTGGTTGGGGCCGGCGCAATAGTCGCCCAAGCTTTCGCTGGTGTAAGCGCCCATGAAAATCGCGCCGGCGTGGCGGATTTTCGGTGCCCAGTCTTGTGCGTTTTCCACTGACAATTCCAAATGCTCAGGTGCCAAGTAATTGGCCACTTCGCAGGCTTCATCCAAATCTTTGACCAATACCACGGCGCCACGGTTGGCGAGTGATGCATTGATGATGTCTTTGCGTGGCATGGTGTCGATGAGTTGGCTCATCGCTTCTTGCACTTGCGCGGCGTAAACGGCGGAAGTGGAAATCAAGATGGATTGGGCGATTTCATCGTGTTCGGCTTGGCTGAACAAGTCCATCGCTACCCAATCGGCTGGGGTGGAGCCATCGGCGATGACCAAGATTTCGCTCGGGCCTGCGACCATGTCTATGCCGACGATGCCGAAAACGCGGCGTTTGGCGGCGGCGACATAGGCGTTACCCGGGCCGGTGATTTTGTCCACTTGTGGGATGGTGGCGGTGCCGTAAGCCAAGGCGGCCACAGCTTGAGCGCCACCGACGGTAAAGATTTGCGTCACGCCAGCGACATAAGCGGCGGCCAAGACGATGTCGTTGCGCTCGCCTTTGGGAGTCGGCACGACCATGATGATTTCTTCGACGCCGGCCACGTGCGCAGGCATGGCGTTCATCATCACCGAGCTTGGGTAAGCGGCTTTGCCACCGGGGACGTAAATGCCAACGCGGTCGAGTGCGGTGATTTGTTGACCCAATACCGTGCCATCGGCATCGGTGTATTGCCACGAGGTTTGTTTTTGATGCTGATGGTAGTCTTCTATGCGCTTGGCAGCGGTGGTCAAAGCGGCCTGTACATGCTCAGGCAAGCGTTCAAACGCGGCTTTCAATGCTTCTTGGCTCAAGGTCAAATCGGCCATGGAAGTGGCACTCATGCCATCGAAACGGTTGGTGTATTCAATCACCGCAGCATCGCCACGCGTTTGCACATCATGGCAAATGTCGGCCACGATTTGGTCAATTTTCGGGTCTTGCGCGGTTTCAAATGCTTGTAAATCTTTGAGCTGTTGC
Source organism: Vitreoscilla massiliensis (assembly GCF_001457815.1). Classification (GTDB taxonomy): domain Bacteria; phylum Pseudomonadota; class Gammaproteobacteria; order Burkholderiales; family Neisseriaceae; genus Vitreoscilla; species Vitreoscilla massiliensis. The sequence goes on along the minus strand of NZ_LN898220.1, from coordinate 522,800 downwards.
CAGAAATCGGCGGCAGCAGAATTCAATTGTTTCATGGGGTATCCAGTAGTTTTTGAGTCCAATGGTGTGCCACTGAGCGGGTGGCGGTAATGGCTGCAGCGGCATTGCCACTCACTTGTTGGGTAACAATCAAACCTTCACCCATCGTCATCACGCTGTCTATCGCGGGACGTTTTAACACGCTGATGTAAGGCAAGCGCTGATGCAGAGCATCAAATATACGCTTTTTGTGCGCTGCGGCAAGTTGGTGCATCTCGTGTTGTAAATCGGCGTACTCGGCACAAGCATTAATGAAGTAACAGCCGTAAAAATCGTCTTGGCGCAGCCATGCCACCAAATAATCCACATAGGCCAATAAGGCATTTTCAGGCAAGGCGGCCTGTAAATAACCTTGCATGGCTTCTATCCATGTGTCATCGCGATAACGCATGGTTTCCAACAACAAGGCTTCTTTGCTGCCGAAATGGTTGTAGAGCGTGCGCTTGGTAATGCCTGCGGCCGCGGCCAATTGTTCCACGCCTGCGGCATGAAATCCATGTTCAGCCATATAGGCTTGGGTGGTGGCAATGATGGCTTGTTTTTTATCCATGCTCAATTCGTAAAAAACGAAGGTATAAAAAGGCTTGCACAAACTTTACCGAATGGTGTAATTTATACCAATCGGTGTAAAAATATTTTAGAGGTTTATTATACCGTTAATTTTGTAACAATGATTTTGAAAACATTTAACAAAGGCGATAAAAATGGTCAATTCTGGTTTTTTGCGCAGTTCTGCGCCCATGAGACCGCCAGTGCGCAGCATGTTGGTGGCAGGATTGGGAGCTTTCTTGGCAATTATGGTTTTATTGTATTTACAGGCCGCCTCGCAGTTGACGTGGTTGATGGCTTCGTTTGGCGCCAGCTGCTTAATTGTGTTTGCTTTGCCCGATTCACCATTGGCGCAACCGCGCAATGTCATCGCCGGACATGTGTTGTCAGCCGCCACAGGCATAGCGATGGCGCATTTTGTCGGGGTGACTCCGGTGAGCATGGCTTTGGCCGTGGCGCTGGCGATTGTGTTGATGTTGTGGACGCGTACGCCGCATCCGCCAGCAGGCGCCAATCCGATTATTGTGATGGTGATGGGCAGCTCATGGTCGTTTTTGCTGTTTCCCGTCTTGCTTGGGGCGCTGATTTTGGTGGCGGTAGCTTGTGTGGTGCACAAAATGAACCGCCAAAGCTATCCCAAATATTGGTGGTAAATTCATAGCCAAAACTTATTTCAACCCCGCGCTAAGCCGCATGGATACAGGTCTTTAGTTACATTGTTAATATTAATTCTATGTCTTTGAATGATAGTTTAAAATAAACAAAATTATGGAGACAATGATGACAACCCCTGAATTAGACGATGCTGCCTTGGAATTTGCCAGTAAAGTGTTTGCTGCTGCCCGCGAGGGAGATGCCGATGCTTTGAAACAATGGCTAGACCAAGGTTTGCCGGTTAATTTACGCAATCACAATGGCGACACCTTATTGATGTTGGCCAGCTACCACGAACACCCTCAAGCCGTGCAAGCATTGTTGGAGCGCGGTGCTGATGCGCAAATCTTGAATGAGCGCGGCCAAAGCCCATTGTCGGGTGCGGCGTTTAAAGGCAATGTGGAAATCACCCAATTGCTGCTCAATCACGGCGCTCAAGTCGATGTGCGCGGCGAAGATGGCCGCACGCCATTGATGTTTGCCGCCATGTTCAACCGCACCGACATCATGGAAATCTTATTGCGCGACGGTGGTGCCAATATCTTGCTTAAAGATGCGGCCGGTAACGACGCCATAGCCTGCGCCAAAGCCTTAAACGCCAACGAATCTTTGGCATGGTTGGAATTGTATTTGGCAGGGGATGACAAAGACTTTTTTGAATTGTCTTAAAGCCATTAACCATGTCAAAGCGGCCTGTAAATGTTTACAGGCCGCTTTTGTATGTGATTTGTGAACATGACCTTTTGTTTGTGCTCGATGCTGATGAAGGGGCAGTTTTCTGACTGCGGGTAGGTCTGTGCTATGATGCTGCCGAAATTAGGGGAAGGCATCAAATAAAGCATATGCAAGGATTTCGTTCAGACATTAATGCGCTGCGCGCATTTGCGGTATTGGCAGTCATCGCTTACCACTTTGGAATTTTTAAATTCCAAGGCGGCTTTGTCGGTGTGGATGTGTTTTTTGTCATCTCAGGTTATTTGATGACCGCGATTGTGGTGCAGGCACTACAGCAACAGCGTTTCTCATTCGTGACTTTTTATCTGGCACGAGCGCGGCGCATTGTGCCGGCGCTGTGGGTGTTGTGCGTGTTTTTGCTCGCCATGGGGGCATTGTTGGTGCCGGTGCCGCAAGACTATGTGATGTTGGCCAAGCATGTGTATAAGGCGATGTTGTTTGTTTCCAATAACACGTTTTACCAAGAATCGGGCTATTTTGCGGCCCATGCCAATGAAAAATGGGTATTGCACACCTGGTCTTTGTCGGTGGAGTGGCAATTTTATCTGCTCTATCCACTGGTATTGTGGGCAGCATGGCGGTGTAAACCCACGCTTCGTGGCTTGAATGCGGTGTTAATTGTATTGGGTTTGGCATCGTTTACGTGCAATCTCATATTGAGCCGCAGCTATCCTGAGTACGCTTTTTTCATGTTGCCCACCCGAGCATGGGAATTGGTGAGTGGTGGCTTGTTATACACTTACACGCTGCAAGCCGGCGTGCCCTCCAAATGGCGCCCAGCATTGCAATACATCGGTTTGCTGTTATTGACCCTTACCGTATTTACTTATAACAGTACTTTGGCTTGGCCCAGTTTTTGGGCGCTATTGCCCGTAGTGGCGACGCTGATGGTGATGGCGGCGCAGCGTGAAAACCGCTTGTTGCAACAAACATGGTTGCAATGGTGCGGCAGCGTGTCTTATTCGCTGTATTTGTGGCATTGGCCGATTTGGGTGGGGCTGCATTATTATGGTGTTAGCCGCGATTTGTGGGCCATAGCAGCTGGCTTATTGTTGACGTTGCTCTTGGGTACGGCATCGTTTTATGGGGTAGAACAGCCGGTGCGTCAAGGTTTGTCCAAATATTCTGCGCGCAAATCGGTCGCGGTATTACTGTCTATGGTGTTGGTGGTGTATGTGGGTGCATGGGTGGTCAGACAAAATGATGGTTTTACAGGCCGCTTGAGTCCGTATTTGCAAATGGTGCATGCCAGCATAGGCAACAGCAATCCACGTGAAGACGAATGTCAAGGCAATGACCGCAAAGACGCCGCTGGCTGCCAATACGGCGGTGAAACTTTGGGTTTGATTGTGATGGGCGACAGCCATGCCCAAGCGGTGATACGGGCTACCGAACAGGCTTTACCAAGCAAACAATACCATGTGTCTGATTGGACCATGGCCGGTTGTCCACCGTTATTGGGTTTACACAGCACCGACGTGAAGAGCCGCTGTGCGCAACATTTGAATAAGTATTTCGAGTTGCAAAAAACCATGCCGCGCAACGTGCCCATTTTGTTGGTGGCGCGTTACAGCAATTACATAGAAGGCCCGAGTGAATGGGATTTGCAGGGGCAAGAGCAGGCCCCGGAAGTGTATTTTGGTCAGCAGCCATATGCACAGCGCACACCAGCGTTTTACCATGAGATGGACGCGGCGGTGGTGCGCACCGCTTGTGAGTTGGCGCGCTATCGACCGGTCTACATGTTAAAACCCATCCCAGAAATGACGGTAGATGTGCCCAAATATGTGTTAAAACGCAGTTGGCTAGGTTTGGATGCGCAAGTGCAATTGCCTACCCGTGAGTACCAACAACGGCAACAGCGTATTTTGCACAGCATGGCGCAGGCGCAACAGCAATGTGGGGTAAAATTGCTCGATCCCGCACCGATACTGTGTCATCAACAAGTGTGCGCCAGCAGCGATGCCCGTGGTCGACCGTATTATTATGATGATGACCATTTGAGTGTGTACGGTGCCGAACAATTATTGCCTTTGTTCCGCACCATGTTTGCCAAACCGTGACAAGCTGTACACAGATAGCCGCAGCATTGGTATATTGGAGCGCCACCGTGCATGCGTGTGTGGCAGCCGTTTAAACAGAAAATGAACAGCATGAATCCAGACTTGGCTGAATTAAAACAACATTTACACCTGTGTTTGCAGCGTGAAGTGATGAAATCCGATAAACCGTTTGCATGGCGCAGGGTGTGGCGCGCGTACCGCCATTTTCCGGAACGGCGCTTTTATTTTTGGTGGCGTTTGGCCAGTTTCTGGTACCACTGTGGCAACGAGCGTGCACGCAAACGCGCATTGCGCATCAATGAGAAACTGCGGGCGCGTTATGGCTTGGACATCAAATTGGGCGCTCGCATCGGTGCGGGTTTGCGGGTGAGCCATTATGTGGGCATCGTGATTTCACAGCGCAGCGTCATCGGTGAAAATTTGCACATCAAGCAAAACGTCACCATAGGCGTAAAAAACTTGCAGCAACAAGGGGGGGTGTATATTGGTGACAATGTGGACATCGGTGCCAACAGCTGCATCATCGGCGATGACATTCACATTGGTAACAATGTCACCATCGGTGCCATGACTTTCATCAATAAAGACATTCCCGATAATTGTAAGGTGTATAACAAACGCGAAACCACCATCAGCCTATGAAAAATCCCATCAATTACCGCTCTTTAATCAAGCAGGTTGTAGTGGTCAAGCCGCGCAGGACACTTTTATCTGAGAATTTTCATACTCCAATGGGCTCATTCCATTGTTGGCTGTATGTGGCCGTTTAAAATTGTAATAATGAATAAATTGCGTGATTTCTTGTTTGACACT
>NZ_LN898220.1:0-517366 GCF_001457815.1 Vitreoscilla massiliensis | reverse complement strand
TTGTAGTGGTCAAGCCGCGCAGGACACTTTTATCTGAGAATTTTCATACTCCAATGGGCTCATTCCATTGTTGGCTGTATGTGGCCGTTTAAAATTGTAATAATGAATAAATTGCGTGATTTCTTGTTTGACTACACTTTCATTCATGCTCGTGGTATGGCCTAAACCTTCATATTTCAAACTGCCAAAGAATCGCTCTACTACCGCATTATCGTAGCAACATCCCATATCAGACATACTCAAACGCATCTTTAATTGACTGGCTTTCTTAGCGAAGGCTCGACTGGTGTACTGTGAACCTCGGTCGCTGTGAAATACACAGCCATACTGCGGTTGGCGTAAGACATGTGCCTGTTGTAACGCTTGAATCACCAAGTCAGCTTTCATGCGTTCAGCCATACTCCAACCCACAATGCGGCGAGAGAACAAGTCCATCACCACAGCCAGGTAGCGCCAACCTTGGCTGGTTTTGATGTAAGTAATGTCGCCGGCCCAAACTTCATTGGCAAACAACGGTTGGAAGTTTTGATTCAATAAGTTGAATTGAACTTGGTGCCTCTCATTGCGTTTGGTTGTCACCTTAAATGCTTGACGCTGCTGACATACCAAACCCAACTTTCTCATCACACTGCGAACTTTGTACCTTCCGACTTGGAATCCAATTTGTTGTAATAACGCTTTAATTGTGCGAGAACCTATACGTTGTTTGTGTTGGTTAAACAGAGCTCTGATTTGGATTTGTAAACCAACTTCAACCAGATTTGTCCGTTTAGGTTCCAAGGCATAGTAGGCTGAAACACTTACTTTCATTACTTTGCACAGAGTCTTAATTGGGTAATGGCGTTGATTTTGTTGAATAAAATTGTATCTTACTTCACGTGCTTCGCAAAGTAAGCGCTGGCCTTTTTTAATATTTCTTGCTCCATTCGAAGCTGTTTTATTTCTTTGCGCAATCGCAATAATTCGGCCTTCTCATCATCATTCAATATTGGCTGTTCAGTCAGTTTGGCTTTCCATTTATAGAGCAAAGCTGGAGTGATACCGACTGCTCTAGCAGCATCAGCCACTGAATAACCTTGTTTCAACACCAAATCAACCGTTTCTTGTTTGAATTCATCTGAATGACGGCGTGGGCTCTTTTTTGCCATGATTTTGACCTTTCAAAGGGAATTAATATTCTCTCAGAAATGTGTCCTGTTGTATTAGACCACTACAGGTCTACCGCTATACCCGACCGCGCAGCTACCGCCACAGCGAAAAAATTTGGCCGTACATTGGCATCCATCGTGATGCTGACGGCTGTTTGCGCGAACCACGCTATTTGGGCAAGCCGATACCAGTGCTGAGTTTGGATGAGGTGGCGGCGGTGAAAGCTGATGATTTGGTCATTGTGGCCAGCGGCCCATCGATTAAGAATGTGGATTTAAGTCTGTTGTTACAGGCCGATTGGATGGCGGTGAATGGCTCAGTTAATTTGTTGGCAGACTATCCAAACAAAGTCTTAGAATACTATGCGGTGATAGACCAAGGGTTTGTACAAGACCGCATCCATATCATTGCCGAAGTGTTGGCGCAGCCGCAGGTGATTTTCTTTACCAATTTGTTTTGCCTGCGCAAAATTTACGAGTTGATAGGCCAAAAAAATGTGTTGGCACGGGTGGTGATTTTTGAAGACCGCCAAAAAGCGGTGTATTTGCCCAAAGTCGATTTTGCTGGCATGGCCGCCGTGGCCGAAGACAGCACGGCCAAATTGGTTTGGCGCAAAGAGCACAATGTTGGCTTCACTATGGACATGTACCGCGGTTATGTCAGTGGCGGTACGGTGGTGTATTTTGCACTGCAAATCGCCGCGGCCTTGGGTTACAAACGGGTGTTTTTGGCCGGTGTCGACATGAAAAATTTTGACGCGCCCCGATTTTATGAAAACGAACACAACCGTTTGGAAACCCGTTTGCATCAAGAGTTTGCACAAACAATCTACCCCTCTTTTGCCTTGGCGGCCCAGATTTTTCAGGATTTGGGCATACAAGGTTATAATTTGTGTTTGGACAGCGGTTTGGATGACAGTATCTTTCCGCGCATTGATTTGGCCGAATTCATGGCCACACAGGACAGCACAGAATAAACCATGAGCCCACAAGCGAACCTACACATTGCCCACATCGTTGATTTGCGTGTGATCGGTGGCATAGAACGCATGGCCTTAGAGCTGATTTTGGCCACGCCCCAAGTGCGACACAGCTTGGTCTTGTTTGACAAACACATCCATCCCAGCTTGGCCACACCGCTCGCGCAAGCGGCGCAAGTGGTGGGCATATACAGCAGCAAACATTGGGGCAGCGTGCGTTTGCCCAAATCGCTGCGTGCCGGCCGTCGCCGTCAGTTGATACAGCAAAGCGGTGCCGATGTGGTGTTGAACTGGAGTCAGGTTTTGGACACCCGCGGTATTGTCACACCCATCGTGTTTTACGAGCATGGCAGCGCTTGGGAGCGCTACAGCACTGAACAATTACAACAGTGTTATCACAATATTCACCATTGCATTGCAGTGTCGCAAGCCGCCAAACGCATGTTGCAACTGCACCATGGCGTGACCCAGCCGATAACCGTCATCGAAAATACCGTTTTCAAACAACCGAATGTCAATACTCAACCCCGCACCTTGCCTACAGGCCGCTTGGTATTGGGTGCGGCGGGGCGTTTGGTGGCACGCAAGAATTTTGCAGTATTGATTGAAGCAGTGGCATGGCTGCGCGAACAAGGGCGAGATGTGAGTTTACACATTGCCGGTACGGGCCCAGACTTGGAGCGTTTACAGCAACGGGTACAGCGTTTGGGCTTGAGCGAGCACGTGCGTTTGCTGGGCTATGTAGAAGACATGGATGCGTTTTATCAGCAATGTGATGTGTTTGTGTGCCCATCGATTTGGGAAAGTTACGGTTTGGTGGCAATCGAGGCGTTTGCAGCAGGCTTGCCCGTGATAGGTGCGGCCACCGATGGTTTGCCAGAAGTGGTCAGCGATGGCATTAACGGGGTGTGCATTCCGCCGCACTGGGATGGTGAAGCATTTACTGCCGCCATGCACGAAGCGGCTACCTTTGACCGCGATTATTCGTATCGCGCGCTCACTGACAGCATGGAGGCACAGCAATCGCTGTCACCGGCTGGTATTGCCACTGCCGTAACTGTGTTGATGGACGACGCTGAGCGCTATCACAACATGAGCCGCGCGGCTTTACAGGCCGCATTGGCGATTAAATCTTACCCACAATTGGCCGCTGCGGTGTTGGCCAGTGTCGCGGAGGCCCGAGCATGAGCCGTTTGCGTTTTGCCTTCATCGCCAAAAATTTAAGCGGTGGCGGTGCTGAAAAAGTCTTGCTGGAAACCGCCTCCTTGCTACAAACACAAGGGCATCAAGTATTGGTATTGACCTTGGGCAATGCGGTTGAGCACATGGTGCCCAAAAACGTGGTGGTGCAAACCTTGAATGTGGTCAATGGCGTGACCAAGGCCCTGAACCGTCAAGCTTGGGTAAACCAATGGCAGGCCAGCCGTATGCAACAGGCTTTGGATGTGTTTCAGGCCGATGTGGTGATTTCTTGCAATGCCGAATACGTGAGTCGCTATGTGCAACATGCGCATTTATACCATTGGGTGCATGGCGTGATTACGGGCAGCAAACCGCGGGTGATGGCCGATTTGCAGCAGATTTACCAAGGCGCATCGTTGGTGTGCGTGGCCGAAGCCATCCGTACCGACATTCAGCAATTGGGTATCCAAACCAAGCGCTGTGAGGTGATTTACAACCCATTTGATGTGGCCAAAATTCAGCGTTTGGCGCAGGCGTATGTGCCCAAACTTGCGCCGCCATTTTTGCTGCATGTGGGCAGTTTCAATCCACGCAAACGCCACGACCGCTTGCTGCGTGCCTACAAGCAAAGCGGTGTCAGCACGCCGCTGGTGTTGATGGGGCAAGGCGATTACCAAGCGCAAATTGAAGCGCAAATTGCCGAATTGGGCTTGCAACAGCAAGTCATCTTGCATCCGTTTGAGGCCAATCCCTATCCTTACATACAGGCCGCATCGGCCTTATTGCTCAGTTCCGATCAAGAGGGTTTGCCAACGGTGTTAATCGAAGCCTTGATTTGCGGCACACCCATTGTCAGCGTCGATTGTCCGTCTGGCCCCGCCGAAATTCTGACCGACGATTTGCGCCCTTTTTTGGTGCCTATGCAAGACGAAGCCGCTTTGGCGCAGGCGATTGCGCAAGTCTTGGCCGCGCCACCGAGCATCGGTGTACAGCATTACCAGCGTTTTGCGACGGAGTCGGTATTGCCTTTGTTTGAAGACTTGGCTTAACACTGAGCAATCTCTGTACAGTGTTTTTAAAACAGCCATTTGTACAGTATAAGCGGCCTGTAAGTGTTTACAGGCCGCTTTTTATGGGGTTTGGCATCAATGCGATGATGCGGCGATATCATCTCACCTTGTGTATGGCATTTCTCTGAGCATGGGGCTGCTATTGGTACTTATGCGTCAACATCATGTTCAAACGCGTTAACACTGTGTCTGACCTGCGTGTAACAATGACTGTGGCCAGTCTTGCGTGAAATTCCTGTGCGTCAGGGCGAATTCGTTTCTAGACCCTGTGCCTAAGCTGTTATAATCGCTGCTATTCACTTTATCATTCACTTATTTGTGTAGGAGATTCATATGGCACTGGTGTCTATGCGCCAATTACTCGACCATGCGGCCGAGAATAACTATGGTTTACCGGCTTTTAACGTTAATAATTTGGAACAAATGCGTGCCATTATGGAAGCTGCCAGCGAAGTGAATGCGCCAGTGATCGTGCAAGCGAGTGCGGGTGCGCGCAAATATGCGGGTGCGCCATTCTTGCGCCATTTGATTTTGGCGGCGATTGAAGAATTCCCTGACATTCCAGTGGTGATGCACCAAGACCATGGTACTAGCCCTGCGGTGTGCCAACGCTCGATTCAATTGGGCTTCAGCTCTGTGATGATGGACGGCTCTTTGGGTGAAGATGGCAAAACCCCAACTTCATACGAATACAATGTCGATGTGACCCGCCGCGTGGTGGACTTGGCGCATGCGTGCGGTGTGTCGGTTGAAGGCGAAATCGGTTGCTTGGGCAATTTGGAAACCGGCATGGCCGGCGAAGAAGACGGCGTCGGTGCGGAAGGCGTGTTGGATCACAGTCAATTGTTGACCAGCGTGGATGAAGCCGTTTCATTTGTGAAAGATACCAATGTGGACGCTTTGGCCATTGCCATTGGTACCAGCCACGGTGCGTACAAATTCAGCCGCAAACCCGATGGCGATGTGTTGCGCATTGACCGCATCAAAGAAATTCACGAACGTTTGCCTAACACCCATTTGGTGATGCATGGCTCTAGCTCTGTGCCACAAGAATGGTTACAAGTCATCAACCAATACGGTGGTGAGATTGGTGAAACCTACGGTGTGCCTGTGGAAGAAATCGTTGAAGGCATCAAAAACGGCGTGCGCAAAGTGAACATTGATACGGATTTGCGCTTGGCGTCTACCGGTGCCATCCGCCGTTTCTTGGCTGAAAACCCTGCTGAATTCGACCCACGCAAATACTTCAAAGCTTCTGTTGAGGCGATGAAACAAGTGGTGCGTGATCGTTATTTGGCATTCGGTTGTGAAGGCCAAGCCAGCAAAATCAAAGCGATTTCATTGGAAAAAATGGCCGATGCTTATGCCAAAGGCCAATTAAACCAAATCGTGAAGTAATTGGCACTGCTTCGGCGGTAAACAATAAGAAAGGCGTCCTGTAGCGGGGCGCCTTTTCATCATTCTTCTTCGGTAGCGTGGGTTTGAGCTTGAGAGTGTTCTTGCTTGGGGTCTTGGATTTGATTCAAGATGTCCAATAAATCCGATAATTCTTGCATTTTTTCCTTGGTCATCAAGGTTTCAATCACATCGTATTGCTCATCAATTTTGCGGCGCACGTCTGAATACAATTGTTCGCCTTCTTTGGTCAATTTCAAAAACACGCGACGTTGATCGTTGGTTGGCTTTAAGCGCACCACGAAATCAATTTTTTCCAAGCGGGTTAAAATGCCAGTGAGGCTAGGACGCAAGATGCAGGCTTTGTTGGCCAAGTCTTGAAAATCAAGCGTGCCATTTTCTGCCAATAAACGCACGATGCGCCATTGTTGTTCAGTGATGTTGTGCTGATTGAAGATGGGACGGAAAAAAGCCATCATGGATTCACGTGCTTGAATCAATGCAATATTGATGGAGTTGTGTCGTTTGGTCGTCATCGTTGTAGTTCCTGTGTTTGAATTTGCGATTCACCCAAGTACATGTGTCGTCAAATACTATCAGTATACAATTGCTTTCGCAATGTTTAAGTATGAATAAAAACCTTGTGTCATCAGCAGCCGTCAAAACAGTCCTAAACCTCTGCTATGAAACAAAATACCTTCATTTACATTTTGTGTAAACTCTCTTTGTCGTTCCATCTTGATAAATGTGATTGTAGCCATATCAGCAAGATATGTACTAATCAAATGTTACCATGTGCACAATATAAATTATTTAAAACGAATAAAACAAGTATCAAATGAAAATAAATTTGAAAATACTGTAAGCAAATTAAATACCATTAATTGATAAAAAATGATAAATTTAATAAGTTAATAGAATCTTTATTCATGTTCGGAAAGCGGTGTAAGCACTTAACACAACAATGGTTTCAGTTTAAAGTCTGTTTGAGATTAAAATCCGAGTTTTGTTTATGTTAAACCAATCTATTCTTGTGATGTGTGGCGGCGCGCTTGGTGCGTGGTGTCGTTTTGCGTTGCAGCAAAAAATGCCATTTCAGTGGGCAAATGTGACGGTTTCCACCCTACTGATTAATGCATTGGGCGGTCTGATTATGGGCATGTTGGCGGCGTGGATGATGAGCAAGTCGGTGGCCAATCAGGCCTTGTGGCGGGCGTTGCTGATGAGTGGTTTTTGCGGTGGCTTTACCACATTTTCGGCTTTTTCTTTGGAAATGTGGCAGTTATTGCAGGCGGGCAAACCCATCAATGCGTTTGCCATGGCTTTGGCGCATGTGGGTTTGTCCTTACTTGCTGTGATAGTGGGTTGGTATGCGGTGCGTGGCAGTCTGCATTAACAGCGCTGTGCCAACAGCCAAGTGCCCAAGTCGCTGCCAGCAGTAATGAAGCCGCGTTGCAGCAAGCCATCTAGCGTCACCAACATGGCATCGTTCATAAAGCGGCCTGTAAGCATGGCGTCGACGATGCTGGGGATGTCCATCAATTGAAAGTCTGCCACTTCACCGTCTTGGTTCTCTGGCGTCATGCCGCTGGGGATGTGCAAATCGTAAACAAATAAATGCTCGCGGTGCAAACCACGGCTGACCACGCGCTGGCTGTAGATGCAGCGTGGTGTCGGTTGGTGTGCAGTGAGTGTCGCATCCAGACCCGCTTCTTCAAAACCTTCGCGTGCACACGCTTCTTGTAGGCTTTCACCGCTGGCGACGCCGCCACCAACCAAATTGTCCAATTTATCAGGGTCTACCGCTTTGAACGGGCTGCGTTTGCCTATCCACATGCGTGTGTCGCCGTCTTCCACCATAAAGCCATTCAAATGCACGGCTTGCGATACCATGCCCAAAGGGCGAAATAAGGCGCGTTCCAGCGCAAACAAGGCCGTGCCTTGATCATCGCGCACATCAAAACGCTCATTGCGCCAACCGCTGAACAAACCCAAATCAAACCATTCGCGGCCGAGATTTTGCAACACATCGGCGCAGTGCAACCAATCGCGGGTTTGTACATCGACGCTGTTGCCGTGAGTGTGCAGCAATTGCGGAATGTCGGCCTGTAATTGTTGTTGCCAGCGTGGATTCAAATAGCCCAAGGCCTGACCATTCAGGTGCAGGCGTTGCCAGGAGCTGAGGTCGGCGTGAAAAGCCTGTTGTAAGAAATGCAGTAAGTCGCGTTGTTGTGCAGCGCTGATGGGTGAAATAGGGGTCAACTTGCGTCCTTAGGCCCAAGCGGCCTGTAACTTAGCGGGAAGGTAAACATCGAAGCGGGTGGATTTGCCGCTGTATTGGTAATCGGGTTGTAGGCCGGCCAGAAATTCGCCCAAGCGTGGCCGTTTCACCACCACACGCTTGTCAGCGCAGCGCGCTGCTTGCTGCAATAAGGCGACATCGTCGTCATTGCTGCCCACCAACTCGTGAAAATACGCCATTTCTTTTTTGACCGCGGCCGATTTTTGCCGTTGTGGGTACATCGGGTCGAGATAGACCACAGGCACGGTTGCAACAGCGGCCTGTAAAAACGATTGCGGACTTAAAGTCATGCGGGCGGCGATGTCGTGGGTAGCTTCATCGGCCAAGGCACGGCGCAAACCGTCTTGCAATAAGGCGGCCACCGCTGGATGGCGTTCAAACAAATGCACATGGCAACCTTGCGCCGCCAAAATAAACGCATCGCGTCCCAAGCCGGCGGTGCCGTCAAGCACGTGTTGGTGTTGTTTGGTATTGATGGCTTTGGCGATGAGCTCGCCGCCGCCTTTTTGACGGCGGTAGTCCAAGCGGCCTGTCACAAAGTCCACACACACTGCGCCTTTGCTGCCGGCTTGATACAGGCTCAAGCGCTGTTCGGCATCAAATTGCAGGTACAGACCTTGGTTGGGGGCGCTGCTTTGCAGTTGCAAGTGGGAATATGGGTCTAACAGTTCTGCGGCGAGGCCATGACCCGTGGGCAGGTACAAAACGGTATTACCAGCTGCCATGGCGTTTTAATTCGAGGTATTGGTTAATCAAAGCAGTGCTCAATTGTTGCGGATTCACGTTTAAGTGTAACACACGTTGGGCGGTGAGCTGACGCAGCATTTGCTGTTCTTGCGCCGCGTACATTTGCGCGCCGACGTAAGCGTGGGCATCGTCAAGGCTTTGCAGGCTTTGCTGTTGAATCGCATCACGCTCTACCTGTTTCAAGCTCGCCACCAATACAGCAAAACGCTTCTTCAAGCGTTGCAATTGGCTCAACAAATGCTGATTGTCTTCTTGGTCGAGTTGGGTCAACACCACCACCAAGGCGCGCCGCTGTTGGCGTTGTAACAATTGGTTGACGGCGGTTTCATAATCGGCCGCCATTTGCGTGGGCTGCACATCGTAGACGGTATTGACCAAACGGCTTAAATGGCCAGTGCCTTTGCGCGGCGGCATGTAACGCACTTGTGGATGGTTAAAGGTAATCAAACCTACGGCGTCGCCGTGTTTTAAAGCGGTATAGCTGAGCAGCAACATGGCGTTTAAGGCGTGGTCGAAATGGCTTAAATCGCCGCTTAAAGTGCGCATATTGCGGCCGCAATCGAGCAGGAAAATCAATTGCTGATCGCGCTCTTCTTGGTAAGTGCGCGTGATCAGCTTGTGCATCTTGGAAGTGGCTTTCCAGTCGATGTCGCGAATGTTGTCGCCATCGCTGTAATCGCGCAATTGGTGAAAATCTTGCCCTTGACCATGGCGGCGGATGCGTTTGGCCCCCATCAATTCCAACCAGCGTTGCAAACCGATTAAATTGGCGCCCAAAATGCGCGAAAAATCGGGTAAGACTTTGACCGTGGTCGGGGTGTTGATGCGTTTGAACAGTTGCCACAAGCCCCAATGGCTGCTGATGCTGTATTGCGTGCCCAAAAATTCGGCATCGCCGCGCAATACTGGCGTGGCTTGGTATTGGGTCAAGGTGCCACGGTCAGGCATCAAGTCCAAATGTAAGGCGCGATGCGACACCTGCCATGTGTTCGGGTACAAATCATACACAGTGATTTTTACAGGCCGCTTAAGACGCGTTTTCGGCACCACGCTCAATTCGATGTCGTGGGCTTTGCCGACAGAGAAGTGGTCGGGCATGTTGCGGGTGATGTGCAGGTTGAGGCTGCGTTTGGACAAGAGCCAGTCCAAAACCGTGACCAGTAGCGCCACGGCCACCAACAGGCCCGCCGCTGGCTCCAGCCATGACAAACCTGAGGCGGCTTGCTTGGCGCTTAAGGTGATGAACAAGACCACCAAAATCACAATCACCCACAGGGTAATCAGCCGCGAACTGGGTCTCATAGGCGTGGGGCATTCGTGCTGTTGGCAATGTCGTTCAACACATCGTCGACGCGGTAGTTTTCCATCTCCATTTCGGTCGACAGGCGCACGCGGTGGCGCAGCGTTGGCAACCACAGGTTGCGGATGTGGTCGGGGGTGACGAAATCCACACCGTGTAACAAAGCATGGGCGCGGGCGCTGCTGATTAAGGCGATGCTGGCGCGCGGGCCGGCGCCGACAGACAGACCATGCCATTGGCGCGTGGTCGCCACCAAGCGCACCACATAATCAATGATTTGGGGGTCGACGGTGATTTGTTGCACCATTTTTTGCAAACCAATAATCTGATTGCTACTGAGGGTAACGCCATTGTTTTGTTTGGCTTGCAGCAAATCGTTGTCTGGACTGCTGATCACCGCTTGCACCAAGGCTTTTTCATCTTGGGCAGTGGGGTAATCTATCATCACTTTGAACATGAAGCGGTCTAGCTGCGCCTCGGGCAGTGGGTAAGTGCCTTCTTGTTCAATAGGGTTTTGCGTCGCCAATACCATAAAAGGCAGGGTCAAATCGTGGCGTTTGCCATCCAAAGTCACCGATTGCTCTTGCATCACCTCCAGCAAAGCCGCTTGGGTTTTGGCGGGTGCGCGGTTAATCTCGTCAGCCAACAGCAAATTGGTGAATACCGGGCCTTGGCGCAAGATAAAGCTGTTGTTTTTGCCATCAAACATGTAATGGCCGGTGACATCGCTGGGCATCAAGTCGGGGGTGAATTGCAAGCGTTTGAAATCGCCGCCAAACGTCTGTGCCAAAGCCCGTACCAACAGGGTTTTGCCCACACCTGGTACGCCTTCCAGCAACACATGGCCACCGGCCAATAAGGCGGTCAACACTTGGTCTATCACCGCTTCTTGGCCGATGATGACCGAGCGCAAGCGCTGTTGTAAGTATTGCACCGCTTTAAAAGCCTGTTGTATGGCGGGATTGCTGCTGGTTTGTAAGGGCAGGTCTAAGTCAAATTCGCTCATATGGCATTCCTAATGTGTTGGTGAGCCTGCAAATAGGCAAGCCATTGTTGGGTGGTGGGCTTGGCAGGTAAGGCTTGCAGCCACAATTCGATGTCGGCTGCAGGGGCGCTGACCATGCGTTGCACGGCGGTTAATTGTTCGGCCTTGCTCAAGGTGCTTAAGCCTGGAATGCGGCGCTGCCACTCTTGCCACAATTGCTGCTGCAACTGACTTAATACCTGTTGTTGCTGTTTTTTGTGCCACAAAAATTCGCCTTGCGCTTGCAAGTATTGCTTCAGTTGCCTGTCTTCGTGGTGGGTCAATTGCTTGATCACGCCTTGGCGGTGGGCAGCGCGCCACACAAATAAGGCAAACAACAACAGCATGCTCACACAAAAGAGCGGCGAGAATTGCCACAATTTTTTCCACAGTGGTGGGGTAGATTGCACGGCGGCGCTGATGCGGTCTATGAACCACACCTCTTGTTTGCCTTGCGCCAAATATGTGGCCAAATAGGCATGGTCAAAGCGGTTTAAATCGCTGTTGGCTGAACGTGGGTCGCGGGGATTGGCAAAACCGGCCATGGAATTGACCAAAACCACACTGCCTTTACCATGTTGTAGGCGTGCAATGTGGCCACCTGCAGCTGCTTTGCCTTGCCACAACAGATTTTTAGACGGCGCGATGTTAAAGCCCGCATCTTCGCCATATTGATTGAGCCAATACACGGTTTTGCCCTCAGGCAAGCTGATGCTGTTTAAGTTTTTGGCACAATAGTCGAGTATCATTTTGCGCTCGTCCGCGCTTTGCTTGGCTTCTGGGCTGATTTGTACGGTAGCAGCGGCGATGCGTTCGAGGTAGGCATTGCATTGCGGCAGAGCAGGGGCGGGTTGTTTGCTCCAGTCGCGTTTGACCAAGGTGAGTTTGGCCCACGCGGCGATGTTGGCGGGCTGCTCATCCTGACTTTCCAATTGGTTCCATGCTTCAGGTATTGCATCGTCTTCATCACGCTGCTTTTTTTCATCGTGTTGGCGGATTTGGTATGCATTGATAGGCAAGACCACATGGTTGCCTTGCGCCACCCAAGCCAGCAATTGATTGAATTGGCTGGTGGTGATGTTGTCGGCACTGTTGATGAACAGCAAATGGTTGGTTTGGTTGCTGAACGTCGGTTCTTTGTCTTTCCAAGTGCGCCAAACCTGTTGGCGCATTTGCGGCAATTGTTGCTGGTAAAACAGGCTTAAAGACAGCAAGCTGCCGTGTTTGTTCAGCGTTAACTTAGATTCGTCCTCTTTCCACGTGGTGTACGGCTCACGCTTGAAGCCCATAAAGACGCCAACAGCAATGACGGCCACCACTGCCAAGACGATGAGCCAGATGTTGCGGGCATTGCTTTGAGGAGTGGGACTCATGCGGCCGTCCTTTGCTCAAAATGTTGGGCGTACAGGCCGCATAAGTCTTGCATGTCTGCTAATGGCAATTGTTGGTGACCATAAGCGGTGCGCAACCAAGCATTGGTCAGGCTTTGAAAATAAGGGCTGAGCATCGGTAATTGTTGATTCACCAGCAGCGATACCTTGCCTTCGGTGTGGTGTTGTTTCACGGGCAATTGCTGCTTGTTAATCAGCTGCGATAAGGTGGCGCGATAGAGCAGGCTCAAAGCCGCGCGTGGGTCGGTCTGTAACAGAGAGCGTGCTTGTGCCGACACATCTTTGGGCAAGGCTTCAACGCGCAAATCCAAACCAAACATGGTGGTGGGTGCATCCAGCGCCTTATTGTGGTTGCCGCTGCTGTCGCTGTTTTTCGCCCAATACCACAGCGCAAACAACAAGCCGATGAGCAATAAGGCCAATACCATATAGCCCAAGAGTTGTAAGATGCCCGCACCGCCCGTAGCGATGGGTGTCGGGTCGAAATTTATATTGGGGCGTTCTTTGGCGGCTTTTTGCTCGCAACTGAGCCAACACCAACGGTTTTCCTGTTTCACATGGTAGAACGGGTCTTGCTGCAACACTTGTTCGCGGTGTTGCTGCACACTTTGTTCATTGGGCAAGGTTTCGGCATGGCTGGCCGGACTGTAAGACAGTGCCATGAAGGCAGCCACTGCCATGGCCACACACCACGCACCACCGCTGCGCAAACGCTCACCCAAGCGCTGCCACGTTAAGCGTATGTCCCAAGCCTCAGACTGGGTGCGTGCATTCAAATACAAGGTAAAGCCGCCAGCGACATAATACGGGCCCCAAAACACCAACGTCAGGTAATACGCCACGGCAGAGTAATTGAAAAATACCGACAATTCTTCATTCGCCCAGCTGTCTTGTATTGCCTCAAAGAGTTTATTCATTTCACTCATGTGGCTCGGTTGTACCAAGCCTTGTTGGATGAAATTGCCGTACAAAAACCAATACGCCAAAATCATCAATGCATAAATCCAAATGCCTTCTAAGGCATTGCCCATCAAGGTCAAACCGGTGGCGGTATTGCCGCCATAGCGGCTGAGTTCGCGTTGGCGGGTGCGAAAATCATTGCCAGACAATTGTTCCAATTGCTGGATTGGCAAGACAAAGCTGCGCATTGGGCGCAGGCGGCGCCAAGTCAAATCACCGATGGCTTGAGAGCGTGCCATCAGTTTGAAACCAGTTTTGATGGCGGTTTTTAATGGAGGCAAGGGTTGGAAGGCATGAATGGACAAGGCCGATAACACGCCGTATTCGTACATTGGTTTTAACCACCACATCCATGCCAACAACCAGCCGCCCATGTCAAACAACACCGACAACAACACGCCGATGATGACGAATGGCAACATCAACACCGCATACAAAGCCATGTAATAGGTGAGGTTGGAATTGATGAGGCTGCGCCCCAAATCCACCGCTTCCCACGGTGTGCGTTGGCGAAATTTCAAGCGCGATTGTAGAAAATCCATGTGGCTTACCTCGCTTGCACTGTGCTGATGACATGGGATTGTCGGCCAGCGAGGAAGAGATAAGCATACACCGACAGCCACAGAACCAAGGCCACGCTGTATTTGAGCCACAGAGGCAATACCGTCAGTGGCGACCAAAAACCTTCGATGATGGCGGCGATGAACAAAAACAAAAACGCGCCACAAATCAAAGCCGACGCTTGTTTGCCTTGGATGCGCAAAGCATCGCGACGGCTGTAAGCGCCGGGGTGTATCAGGCTGTAACCGAGTTTCAGGCCGCCTGCTACCGATAACACAATGCCAGTCAATTCAAACGAACCATGGGCACCGACAAAAGAGAAGAACACGGGGCCTGCTGGGTGGGTGGTCATATAGCCCATGACCGCACCGATATGGATGCCATTGAAGACAGCGACGTATATCGCGCCCAACCCCAATACCAAGCCACCGACAAAGCTTTGAAAACCGATGCTGATGTTATTAAAAATGTAAAAGCCAAACATCATCCAGTTTTGCCCCCATGGGCGACTGGCGCCTTTGGCCTGTAATTCGGCCATGTCACTGTAAGCATCGCCGACATTTGCACCGCTGCCGCGGCCAGCGATGTCGTCTAAAAAATCGGGGTGTAACCATGTAAGCAACAAACACAGAAACAACGGGCCGTAAAACAACAGGTGTGACCACAATACCACCGCTTTTTCTTGGCGGAATGTTTGCGGTAAAGTGTATTTCACAAATTGGCTGAATTGTTTGCGGATGGAATTTTTGCGTTGGTAGATTTGGCGGTGGGCGCGGTCGACCAAGTTTTGCAGGCTGCGACACAGACCCGCCGAGTAATTGCGGCTGTTGGCCAAGGCCAGATGGTGGCACAAGGTGCGGTAATGCGGGCCAAATTCGGCGATGGTTTCGGCGCTGAGTTGGCGTTTGAGCTCGAGTTTGGCCAATTGCTGCTCAAACTGTTGCCAGAATTCTTGGTGTAAGGCCTCAAAAGCGTGCTGTCTCATCCCGCATCCTTTTGCTGTTGGCCCAAATAGTATTTGCCCATGCCCAAGACGGTTTCAATTGCTTGCGTGGCCGGCAGTTGTAAGTCGTAACACAATTGCTCTGCCAACTCTTGTTGGCGCACCCGTGGTAAACGCGGATGGCGTTCGGTGAAAGAGACGATGGAATACTGTTCTTCGCGCGTGAGCATTACCGGCGGGGTCACGCTGGGGATGTGTTCCAAATAGGCCAATTTGCCAATGTGGCGCTCGGTTTGTTCGTCGACCACAATGGTGCCGGCAAAGATATCGCCTATGCGCTGGCCTTTGTTGGTGAGCAATATGGACACCATGCCGATGGCGTAGGCAAATGGCAAACCATCAAACACGCGCAGCAAATTGCGCAACATCGATGCCGACCAACCAATCGGACTGCCATTGTCGTGCAAAACGCGGATTTTGGCCGCCATTTTGCCGGGGGTGCGGCCGTGGTTAAACACTTCAAAGAGAACGGGATAGAGCCAAGTGGTGGCAAACAGGTTAATCAGTAAAAAACCCAATGCCATATAGGAGAAGTTTTCATTTGCAAACGCGGCGGTGGCATTGCCAAAAAACATGATCATGGCCACGGTACTGAGAACAAACCACGTACTGCGTATCAGTAAGTCCAAACTGAAGGCAATGATGCGTTGAAACATACTGGCAGGGCGCAACTGTATGTCTATCGCTTCAGGCGTTTCAACTTGAATCAAAGTGTCTAAAACAGTAGGGCTCACACTGTACTTTCACGCGGTAAGTTAGAGTGATTACGATTAAAGCATACACCATGTGGTGAGTGTCAAGTTTGATATGCTGTCGGCAATTAAAGCGCTACCAAATACACCATAAAGGCTCATTTGCTACCGCTTTTAAGGTTTACAGGCCGCATATTCATCAATGCGGCCTGTAAAAACATCTAGTTGATTTCCAAACGATCCAAACGGTAACGCATGGAGCGGAAACTGATGCCGAGCAACTTGGCCGCTTGGGTGCGGTTGTATTTCGTCGCTGCCAAGGCCTGTTCCAAAATCGAGCGTTCTACCTCGTCCAAATACTCTTGTAGCGTCGCCTGACCCATATTGAAATGGTGAGCCAGTGGTGACACATCGCCCACGTCCACTGGTGATTCGCTGTCGTCTTCGTCGTCTTGAATCAATTCATGCGTGTGAATTTGCAAGTCATCGGGTTCGATCACACCGTCAGCTGCCAAAGCGGTGGCACGTTCCAAGATGTTTTCCAACTCGCGGAAGTTACCGGGGTAGTTGTAATGCAGCAATTGTTTCTTGGCCGCATCCGACAAGACCAAGTCTTCGCCCATCGGATTATTGGCCAACAAGTGCTCAATCAACATCGGCAAGTCGTCGCGCAATTCGCGCAAAGCCGGCATGGTAATCGACACCACATTCAAGCGGTAATACAAGTCTTGGCGGAAACGGCCTTCTTCCACTTCACGACCCAAGTCTTTATGAGTAGCGCTGACGATGCGGATATCGACAGGGGTTTCCTTACTTTCACCGATGCGGCGCACCGCCCGCTCTTGGATGGCACGCAGCAATTTCACTTGCATGGTCAGCGGCAAGTCGGCCACTTCGTCCAAGAATATGGTGCCGCCATTGGCGCTTTGGAAAAAGCCTTCGCGGTCGCTGTCGGCGCCGGTAAACGCGCCTTTTTTATAGCCGAAAAATTCGCTTTCCATCAGGTTTTCAGGAATGGCGCCACAGTTGACGGCAATAAACGGCCCATCTTTGCGCGGCGACAATTCATGAATGCTGCGCGCTGCCTGTTCTTTACCCGTACCCGATTCACCGGTGATGTGTACGGGCACCATGCCTTTGGCCAGTTTGGCAATCATGCGTTTGACTTCGCCCAATAGCTGCGAATCACCGCGCAAGCGTGGGAATTGTGGCAATGCCGGCGCAATAGGGGCAGGACTGGCTGCAGCTTCAGTAGAGGCGGCCTGTAACACAGGTTCTGCGGCGGCGGCAGGTGCTTCTGCTACTGGTGCAGGGGTGCTGATTTCGTGTACTTTTAAGGCAGATTTCACCAAGCTGCGCAATTGTGCCAAGGTCACCGGTTTTTGAATGTAGTCAAACGCGCCGGCTTTCAAGGCCATCACGGCTTGGTCGGCGTTGCCGTAAGCGGTGATGATGGCAATTGGAATGTCCAAGTTTTTTTGTTGCAAATACTCAACCACTTCCAAGCCCGAACCATCGGGCATGCGCATGTCGGTCAAAATCAAGGCATACGATTGGCTGTCCAATTTTTTCTTAGCAGCCACCACCCCTTCGGCGGTATCTACTTCCAGACCCATTTTCAGCAAGGTCATTTCAATCAAGTCGCGCAAATCTTCTTCGTCATCGACGACCAGTACTGGGGCATTAAGCGGAGTGTTCATGATGTTGTGTCGGTAAAATGAGTTCAAAAGCTTTGGCTGAAGCCAAATAGTTTAAATCGCCACGGTTGGCTTGGGCGAGGGTACGGGCCACATACAGACCCAAACCGGTGCCGCGGGCTTCGGTGGTAAAGAAAGGTTCAAAAATTTTGTCGGCATTTTCCGCTGCCACACCAGTGCCATTGTCCAATACTTGCAAAGACAATAAGCCCACGCGGGTATGCGGTTTGATGCTGATTTGTATCGCTTCGGCGTCTTGCTGACTGTGGCGCCACGCATTGTTCATCAAATTCCACATGATTTGCTGCAAATGGTTGACGTCAAACACCGTCACCATGTGGCGGCGGTGGCTGTGGACGCGGATGCAGTCTTTGGCTTCGGGTGTGGCCAACAAAAATTCTTGTAAGAATTCATGGATAAAGTGATTCAAATCCACGCGTTCAGGGTTCAGTCTATCACGTTGGTTCAACGTCAGGACTTCTTCGACCATTTGGTCGATGCGCTGCACATTGCTTTCTATCATCGCGCCGAGTTTTTGCATCGGCCGCGTTTCATAGCTTTCGCGCAGCAATTCATTGGCGTGACGGATGGCGGAAAGCGGATTGCGTATCTCGTGGGCAATATTGGCGGTGAGCTGACCCAAAGACGCCAATTTGTTCGATTGCAATTCTGCCGCAATCTCTTGCTGTGGGCGCATGAACAAAATCAACAAGGCGGGATTTTGATTCAGCAAAGGCTTGGCACGGATGTGCAAGTCTTCATCCAACAGCGAATAATCCAAATCGAAACCGTGTTGCGGTGCGTTTTGCCAAATTTGTACTAAGGGCAGGAACAAATTGGTGGTGTCGGTCAAAGACAGCGTTGGAAAATACAGGCTGGCTTGGGTATTGTACAGCCACACACTGCCTTGCTCATCGATGACCACCACCGCTTCTTGCAAACGGTTGAGCACCAAATCATTGAGGTGGTTTAAGCGCACAATTTCTTCTTCGTGTGCGTGCACGGTTTGGCTGGCGCGGCTGACGTTCATGGACACAAACGAGGTTAAGGCCGCCACCAAGAAACAGCAAATCGACAACAGCGCCGCCGAAAACAAATCGCGCGTGGCATGGTCGTTGGTAAACCATTCACGGTAAGACACTTGCTGCAAGACCAGTGTGCTCAAAAAGATGAGGATGGAGCTGAAGCCAGCATAAATAAGTGCGTGTTTGCCCGAGCTGAGCAAACACGAGGTGGCAATAAACGGCAAAATCAAAATGCCAAAACCGCTCTCCACGCCGCCAGTCAAGTGCATCAAGCCCACCATCATGGTGATGTCGAACAAATCATGGAAGGCGGGCAGGTTCTTTTGTTGCGGTTTCCAGCGTGGGTAGAACAGCGATAACACGATGCCCATGCCATAAATCACCGCCCAAATGATGAAAGGCACCAAGGCCAGATGCACCACGCCCGAATTCGATTGCCGAAACATAAAGAAGATGGTCAGCAACGACACCAAAATGGCCAAGCGTGCCGCATTGACCATCATCGGTAGGCGGGCTATCGCTTTGTCAAAATCGGTGGTGGAGAGGGCGGCTTGCATGGGTGGTTAGCTGTCCAGATGGGTAATTAATAGCTGATTGTCAGCAAATAGCTTGCCTTTGTGTCCGCGCTTGGCGGTAATGGCACTGATGGCAATGCTGTCTTGATGTTGTCCGCCACGTTTGCCTTGTGAGTGTACGGTAATTTTATCGGCATTGGTGCTATGACATTGTTGTAACACATCATCGCCTTCCAGTGCAATCAATTGCAAACCGCGTCCTTTAGACATGTTCTTGATTTCACTCAATGGGTAAGCAAGCAAACGGCTGTTGCGACTGGCCAAAACCACGGTGGTTTGTTGGTCACATGCGACAGCCGCCAACGGTGTTTCATCATCATGCAAGGTCAAACAGGCTTTGCCACTGCGGCCACGGCTGAGCAAGTCTTTTAAGCTGCTGATAAAGCCATAACCGCCGCTGTTGCTGAGCAGGTATTGGCTCTCTGGCGTGTCACTGATGACGCACACAGGCATGGCGCTGTTTTGTAAATCTACCAAAGAACCCAAAGGAACGCCATCGCCGCGACCGCTAGGCAGCTCAGCCGCATCCATATTGTAGATACGTCCTTGATTATCCAACAGCAAAATTGGCCACACTGTGCGTGTTTCGATGACTTGCGCCAAGGCATCACCTTCTTTGAACGAGGTTTGGCTCAAATCCAAATGGTGGCCGCTGCGGGCGCGTATCCAGCCTTTTTCTGACACGATTAAGGTAATCGGTTCATCGACCATGGTTTGGGTGAGGCTGGCGCGAGAAGCGGCCTGTATCAAAGTGCGGCGCTCATCGCCAAACTGTTTGGCATCTGCTTTCATTTCGCTGATGATGAGTTTGCGTTTCACATTCTCATCGCCCAAGATGTGTTGCAACTGTTGCCGTTCTTCTTGCAGCTTGCTCAATTCTTGTTCGAGTTTGATGCCTTCCAAACGCGCCAATTGGCGCAAGCGGATTTCCAAGATGTCTTCGGCCTGTACTTCGCTCAGGTGAAAACGCGCCATCAAGTCTTGCTTGGGCTCATCCGATTCACGAATCACAGCGATGACTTCGTCAATATTGAGGAAGACCACCATGCGGCCTTCTAAGATGTGGATGCGTTTTTCCACTTGGCCTAAGCGGTGCTGTAAACGGCGGGTAACGGTATGCACACGGAATTGCAGCCATTCGCTGATGATTTCGAGCAAATTCTTCTGCGCTGGGCGGCCATCCATGCCCATCATCACTAAATTGATGGACACATTGATTTCCAAACTGGTTTGCGCCAGCAAAGTATTCATCAATTCTTCGCTGTCGATGCGGCTGGACTTGGGTTCAAACACCAAGCGCACAGGGCAGGCGCTGTCTGACTCATCGCGCACGTATTCCAATTGTGACAACAGCAATTCTTTTTGATTGATTTGCTCTTGCGTCAGCTTCTTCTTGCCGTTTTTGAGCTTGGGATTGGTTTGCTCTTCGATTTCGGCCAAGATTTTTTGCGCACCCACGCCGGGTGGTAATTCGCTGACGATGGCGCGCCATTGGCCGCGCGCCAGTTTTTCGATTTCATAACGCGCACGCACGCGCACACTGCCTTTGCCACTGGTATAAGTGTGCTCAATGTCTTCAGGAGTGGAGATGATGTGAGCGCCACCGGCAAAGTCTGGGCCTTGGATGTGTTCCATCAATTCGCTCACCGTCATGCTCGGTTTTTTCAGCAAGGCAATGGCGGCGTTGGTGACTTCGTGCAAATTGTGCGACGGGATTTCCGTGGCCATGCCCACGGCAATGCCTGAGGCGCCGTTGAGCAAGACCATGGGCAAACGGGCAGGCAGATAGGTTGGCTCGTTAAACGCGCCATCGTAATTGGGAATGAAGTCGACCGTGCCTTGGTTCAATTCTGAGAGCAACAAGCTCGCCAACGGTGTTAAACGCGCTTCGGTATAACGCATCGCCGCTGCGCCGTCGCCATCGCGCGAGCCAAAATTGCCTATGCCATCAATCAGCGGGTAGCGCAGCGTGAACTCTTGCGCCATACGCACCATTGCCTCGTAAGCAGAGGAGTCGCCATGTGGATGATATTTACCCAAGATTTCGCCGACCACACGCGCCGATTTCACTGGCTTGGCGCCAGCGGCCAAACCCATTTCGTGCATGGCAAACAAGATGCGGCGTTGTACCGGTTTTTGACCATCGGCCACTTCAGGTAAGGCACGTCCTTTGACCACACTCATGGCGTATTCTAAATAGGCGCGTTCTGCGTATTGGCCTAAGTGCAAGCTGTCTGGCTCATTTGTTGATGTCAAAGGCATTTTTCTTCAATCACAATCACGGTAAACGTTCATTGTAATGTATCTCTACTGTCTTGTGCAGTTGCAATGCAAACACTCAAAAAAGCGGCCTGTAACATTTACAGGCCGCTTAGAGAGTGCTTCAAGCTTAAGATTTGGTTTTACGCGGTACGTGTAAAGACACCAAGATAGACGCGATTAAGGCACTGAAGACCACGCCCAAAGACAAGGCAATCGGAATGTGGATGCCAAAGTACAACAACAACATCTTCACGCCGATGAAACACAACACGCCAGCCAAACCGTATTTCAAATAGGTAAAGCGGTCGGCCATGTCGGCCAATAAGAAGTACATCGCCCGCAAACCCAAAATCGCGAAGATGTTAGACGTTAACACGATGAATGGGTCGGTGGTCACCGCGAAAATAGCAGGGATGCTGTCTACCGCGAAAATCACATCGGACAATTCAATCACCACCACTACCAAGAACAATGGTGTGGCAATGCGTTTGCCGTTTTCGATGGTGAAGAATTTTTCACCGTCGTAGTTTTTGCTCACAGGAATGTGTTTGGTCAACCATTTGAACCAGAAACTGTGGGTAATGTCTTCGTCGCCTTCTTTTTCCGGCCGCATCATTTGTAAGCCGGTGTACAACAAGAACGCACCAAACAGATACAAAATCCATTCAAAACGCGATACCAAGGCCGCACCGATGACAATCATGATGGTGCGCAAGATAATGGCACCGAACACACCGTATAACAGCACGCGGTGTTGGTATTGGGCTTCCACCTTGAAAGCGGCAAAAATCATTAAGAACACGAAGATATTGTCCACGGCCAAGGATTTTTCCAAGATGTAGCCGGTGAAGAATTCCATGGTTTTTTCTACTGCGATGGCGTGGCCATATTCAGGATGGGTATTCAAATACCAATACAACCAGCCGGCAAAGGCACAAGACACGGCGACCCAGACGATGGACCAAGAGAGGGCTTCTTTGATGCTGACTTTATGTGCGCCGTTTTTTTTGAGTGCCAACATGTCGATTGCAATCATGATGATGACAATGACAGCGAAGACACCATAAAACAGCGGCGTGCCTATGGCAGGATACTGAGCAGGATGCACGGATTTTTCCTATGATAAGTAAGTGTTTGAGACGGACGAAACCAAAATGGTCGGTGTGTTCTTGAGGGCGTATATGTTAACAGAACTGAAGTCTGTCGATGAAACTCAATCACGTGCAATTAGACAGCGCGTCAGTAGAGAGCGCAGTGGGCAATAAGTTCAGTAAAAAGCGATTAATTTTTTTGCATTGCGGTAATGAGTCGATTCACGCTGCGTGTGTCTGGGCTTTAAAACCAGCTACAGCAAGGATTTACATCATCTATGCGGCCTGTAATACAGATGGAATTACCGTGCGAAAATAGGTAAATGGCGTATGTTAAACATTGCAAATCTGCATGAGCCGCCAATTCTGACGACGATAACAGCGGCTCAGCGCGTCTTGCTGCCGTTTTTCAAGGCCAAGGGCGTGGTTTGGTAAGTGAGTTTGAACAGACGGGTGAAATGCGATTGGTCGTTAAAACCGCAACTGTAGACAATGTCGGAAACGCTGCGCTCAGGTTGCTGCTGCAAACACTGATAAGCGGCCTGTAAACGCTGTTGCTGCACATAGCGGCTGAAGGTACTGTCCAGCCCTTGAAACAGGCTGTGCAAATAGCGCACTGAGATGCCACAGGCGGCGGCAACGTATTGCGGGTTCAATTCATTCAGGCTGAGGTTGGCGGCGATGAAGTTTTGGATTTTCAATACTTGCGCTTGGCGTATGGTTTGTTCGTCGCTGAGATGGACACCGGCGTCTTGTTTTACCACTTGCGCGAACAATTGCAGCAGAAAATCGTTGTAATACGCGGTTTGCTGCGAATCAAGATGGCCATTGAGCAATTCCTGCCCCAATACCACCATATTGCTGGACAACAGCTTGCCTATGCCAGTATTGCCATCGAAAACGCGGGCGGTATGGTTTTCGGGGTGGGCGATGTGTTGCTTGAGCAATTTGGACGGGACTTTCATCACCCACAAGGTATTCTCATGGTTGTATTCAAACACATATGGCTCGTTCGCGTGTTGCAACAACACTTGGCCGCGCTCGCAATACACGTCTTTGTGCCCTTGTTGCATGCGGATGCGGTTTTGTAAGGGCAGGGTAATCAGGAAATACGATTCGTGTTGGGCGGGTTTTAAGCGCTGGTATTGCATGGCGGAGGAATGCAGACACGACACATTGATGTCGCCCAGTTTTTGGTCGAGCAAGCGGCCTGAACCCGTGGCGGAGCGAAACGTCACATCCAAATTGAAATACACATCGCGCACTCGCTGTTGCCATTGCGAGCGGTCATAGATTAAAGATTGTTTGACATGGGCAGCAGTGTTCATTCTAAGTGACTCCACCAAAAGCAAAAAACCTGAGTCAGCGGTCGCTGAACTCAGGTTAAAGACTAAACGATTATGCGGCTTTTGTCAGGTGGTAAGTGCCTGAAGTATGCAGATTGGCTTGCCAACCTTTTTTCAGCAGCAAAGTCGTGGTCGGCTCTTGGATGATGGCCGGTCCGGCAATCACATCGCCGGCGCCCAAGGCGCTGCCATTGTAAACCGGCGTGTCTTCCCATTCGTATTGGTGTGACAATATCATCGGCCGGTGTGCCACGATGGCCTCGCTGGTGGCTTGGGTGGCGGCGGCAATCGGCGCGATGTGCGGTTTTTCCACTTGACCGCGCACCATCACTTCCACATTCACCAATTCCACCACGCTTTGTGGCTCAGAGTAGGTAAACAAGGCTTCGTGGCGCAAATGGAAGTCGCGCAAAATGGTTTGCATGCTGGCATCGTTGATGAGCTCATTGCTGATGGCGACATTGCACTCATGCACTTGACCGACATAGCGCATTTCCATGCTGCGCTCGACCACGATTTCCTCAGGTTTGAAACCATCGGCCTGTAATTTGGCACGGCCTTCGTGCTCCAAGCGTGCCAAAGTGGCATTCAAATCGGCGTATTGTTGCTTGCCATCGATGAGCATGGTTTGGGTGGCGAGGTAATTGTATTTCACATCGGAAATAATCTGCCCAAACGCACACAAACCTGAGGCAAATTTCGGCACCAACACCGAATTAATGCCCATGTCTTCGGCCAATTCAACGATGTGCATCCCCGCAGCGCCGCCTGCGCAGATTAAGCTGAAATCGCGAGGGTCGTAGCCTTGCTCAATGGTGATGCGGCGGATGCCATTGGCCATGTTTTGGTTGACGATGGTGCTGATGCCGTAAGCGGCGTGCGCCAATTCGATGTTCAGTGGGTCGGCCACATGGTAGCGGATGGCATTTTCGGCTTTTTCTTTCGACAATTGCACTTTGCCGCCCAAAGCCGCTTCCGGATTCAAATAACCGAGCACAATATTGGCATCGGTCACCGTCGGCAAGTCGCCACCTTGTTGGTAACACGCAGGGCCGGGGAAAGAACCGGCGCTGTGTGGGCCGACTTCCAGCATGCCAAACGAATTGACATGCGCAATCGAGCCGCCGCCTGCGCCCAAGGTTTCCACGTGTATCATCGGCACGCCGATGCGGTTGCGCAAGAAGTCGATGTCACGGTTGAGGCTGGTTTGGCCATCTTTGGCCATGGTGATGTCAAACGAGGTGCCGCCCATGTCGACGGTAATCACATTGTTAATGCCAAACGGTTCGGCGATGAATAGGCCGGCTTGTGGTGCCGAAGCAGGGCCAGAGTTAATCGCGTTCACGGCGCGTTCGCGCATCACCTCGCCAACGGCCAAGCCGCCATTGGATTGGAAGTAGCGCACCGGTTGTTGCGCGCCCAAACTCTTGAAGTAATCGTCGATTTTGGCCACATACGCGCTCATTACCGGGCTTAAATACGCATTGACGACGGTGGTGGAGGTGCGGGTGTATTCCTTGATTTGTGGATAGACTTCGTGGCCACAACAGATGAACACATCGGGCATGTGCTCGGCAATCAAAGCGCGTGCACGTTGCTCATGCGCTGGGTTTTTGATTGCCCACACAAACGAAATTGCCACGCTTTTGACTTGAGCGGCTTTGAATACCTGTATTGCCGCCAAAATATCGTCTTCATTCAAGGCTTCGCGCTCAGTGCCATCGGCCAACACGCGGCCGCGGACAGGGCAACGCAATTCGCGCGGTGCCAATTGTGGTGCCGGTGGGTAAGAGGCATCGTAGCGGTAGCCTTCTTCTTTGTGACCCAAGCGGATTTCGATGCTGTCTTCGTGGCCAGCGGTACACAGCAAGCCGACTTTCACGCCTTTGAGTTCGATTAAGGCATTCAAACACACGGTGGTGCCGTTGATGCACAAATCACAGCTTTGCACCAATTCTTCAATGGATAAGCCCGTATGTTCGGCCAATTGGCGCAAACCATCGGAAATGGCCAAAGTACCGTCTTGTGGCGTAGACAAACTCTTGCACAACAACACCTTGCCATTGGCATCGGACAAAATAAAATCGGTAAACGTGCCACCTGCATCCACGCCCAAGCGAAATAAATGTTTCATAAGATTCTCCTCGTATCGTGTTAGGCAGTGATGTTTTGGGTAGCGCGCAAGGCGTTGGTGGCGGCTTCGTCTATGGCGCCATTGCTGATGACCACACCGTAATCCAAACGCGCACCTTCTGTGGTAATCAAACCTTGCACATAATCGTGCAATACCGCATTTACAGGCCGCTCAAAGGCCACGCCATAACCGCCGCCACCCGGATTGGTATTGCGTGCGCGTTGACCCGGCTGAATTTGGGTCAAGGTATTTTGGGTGTAGACGGTGGTGTCGTTGTCGCTGTGGATGATTTCCAAGCGTCCCAATTTCGGTTCGTGCAAGCCGTTTTCAGCCTCGGCCGCACCCATGGTCGGGATTTGGCGGCCTTCGCCAAACGCAATCACCGTCATTTCATGGTCTAGCGGTTCCACTTCCCATACCGTGCCCGATCCGCCGCGGTAGCGACCGGCACCGCCACTGTCTTGCGCCAAGCCGTATTTGTGGATGAGGATGGGGTATTGGTATTCAAGCAATTCGATGTCGCCAGACGACAGCGCACCGAAGCAGCACAACGGCCCACACGCATGCCAACCGTCCATTTGTTGGGTGGCGCCAGCGCCAGAAATGATGGATGCCAATACCATGGTCACGTATTGCTCACCGGTGCGTGGGTCTATGCCGGCGATGTTGATGCCCGAAGCATGGCCCCAAGAGGCGGTCACGCGCTCAGGTGCGGCGGCTTCAAACGCTTTGCGCACGGCGTCGGTCAAGGTTTCCATCGGTGTGGTGGTGCAGTTCACATGCGGTGCCGGTTCTTGCGCATTGCACAGCGTGCCTTTTTTGCCCAATTCCACACTGACACAGCGGTACAAGCCTTCGTTATACGGTGGCGGCACTTGCGCAAACATCATCAAGCCCAAATACACGCCCGACATAGAGTTGCCGGCGTAAGAGTTGATGAAATACGGCACTTGCGGTGGGCTGTCTATGCTGATGTGCACACTGTCGCCGCTGATGCGGATGTCAGCTGAAATCGTCATTGCGCCCAAGCCATGACCCGAATCTTCCAATACCGCTTCGCCGTGGTAAGTACCATCGGGAATCGAGCGGATGAGCTCACGCATGTGGTGATCGGCCATGTTTTTGAGTTCGGCGATGGCGGCCTGTACCGTGTCCAAACCATATTTATCCAACAAATTGAGCAAATTGCGCTCGCCGACGCGGCAAGCGCCCAATTGCGCATTCAAATCGCCTTCTTGATTGCGGCGCGAACGCATATTGCACATCAACAGATTAATCACGTCGTCACGGCGCACGCCTTTGTCCCACAGTTTTACCGGTGGAATGCGCAAGCCTTCGGCATACAACTCTTTCGCGTCTGGGTTGTAACCTGCCGGCACAGGGCCGCCGATGTCGGTGAGATGACCTTTGCACACTGCCCAAAACACCAATTCACCGTTGTGGAAAATCGGCTTGTACATGCAGCAGTCCAAGATGTGGCTGCCGGCGTACACAGGGTCGTTGTGGTAAATCACATCGCCTTCGTGGATGTCGTCACCAAAAAAATCCGCCACAGCCTTCATGGCGGGGATCAGTGAACCAAGGTGAATCGGGATGTCTTGTCCTTGCAAAATCATTTCAGGGTGGTGGTCGAACAAGGCATTGCTGTAGTCGTGCGCCAGATTGAACACGCTGGAGCGGCCGGTTTTTTCCAAGGTGATGGTCATTTCACGTTGTGCCGTTTCCAGTGCGCCGCGCACCACCGACAGCGTAATTGGGTCTATGGAGGGGGTAGTTTGCATGTCGTTTCTCCTCGTTATGGTCATGCTGTGTGACAACAGTATTACGAGGGACTGACGCCGTCTTGACTGTGGGTGCATTGCTGCAGCGCAGTGTGCACTGCCAGACTAAAAGGCAAATGTGTTGAAATAAATGAATAAATGCCCTTAATGCATAAGAAAGCGGCCTGTAAATGCTTACAGGCCGCTTATTAGGATGCAAACAGATTCAAAATCAAATCTGTGCACAAAAGTGCGTTTTTACACAGACAAAGCCGACAATGGGTAATCCATCACTGTGGCAGCGCTGCCCAATACTTGCTCGTGGTATGACAAGACTTGTGGCAAGACCAAATCGATGTAAGCGCGGGCGGTCGCTTGTTTGTTGCGGTAGAAGTCTTCGCCCAAGCTTTGCTCGCTCTCATTGGCCAAGGCTTTGCCCGCGGCGATGTGGGCACGCGCCATTTCGATGCCGCCCAAGGTGAAGCCAAATTGCATCAAGTAAGCCAAGCTGCCTGCGGCAGCAAAATCAGGAGTATTTCCCGCAAATTGCGCCACCACATAGTCGACCGATTCTTCGGCCAAGTTCAAGGCACGGTTCAATTTGTCGGCCAAACCTTGCTCGTTAGACAGTTTGGCAGCAACGGCGCGACCTTCGGCAATCAAGGCTTTGGCCACGGCGCCGCCATTGCTGGCGGTTTTGCGACCAATGAAGTCCAAGGCTTGGATGCCGTTGGTGCCTTCGTAAATCGCGGTAATGCGCACATCGCGCACGAATTGTGCCGCGCCAGTTTCTTCAATAAAGCCCATGCCGCCGAAGACTTGCATGGCCAAATTGGTCAAAGTGGTGCCGTTTTCAGTGCTCCAGCCTTTGACGATCGGAATCAAGAAGTCCAATACCGCTTGCGCTTGTTTTTGTGCATCAGGGTTCGGATGGCTTTCAGCCGTGTCCAAAGCCGCAGCGGCCTGTAAATACACCGCGCGTTGTGCTTCCAAAGTGGCTTTTTGTTGCAACAACATGCGGCGCACGTCGGGGTGGTGGATGATGCTCACCGGCTCGTGGCTGCCGCTGCTGATGGAGCGACTTTGTACGCGTTCGTGTGCATACGCCAACGCATGTTGATAAGCGCGTTCGGCCACGGCATGGCCTTCGATGCCCACGCCCAAACGCGCGTGGTTCATCATCGTGAACATATAATTCAAGCCTTTGCCAGCTTCGCCAATCAAATGACCGCGCGCGCCTTCAAACGCCATCACGCAAGTTGGGCTCGCGTGTATGCCCATTTTGTGTTCCAAAGACACGGCGTAAGCATTGTTGTACGCGCCCACGCTGCCATCAGCTTCTACCCAGTATTTCGGCACCAAGAATAAAGAAATGCCTTTCACGCCTGGGGCGGCATCGGGCAAACGTGCCAACACCATGTGCACGATGTTGTCGACCAATTCATGGTCGCCCCAAGTGATGAAGATTTTTTGGCCATCAATGGCGTAAGTGCCATCGCCCAAAGGCTTGGCCTTACAGGCCACTTGTGCCAAGTCTGAGCCGGCTTGTGGCTCGGTCAAATTCATGGTGCCCGACCACACGCCGGTAGCCATATTCGGCATAAACAAGTGTTTCAAGGCGTCGGAGCCGTGGTGGTTCAAGGCTTCAAACGCGCCCAAGGTCAACATTGGCAACAAAGAGAAGGCCAAGTTGGCAGAACACCACATTTCTTCACAGGCAGCGGCCACCGTCATCGGCAAGCCTTGGCCGTCGAATTCGGCGGCAGCGCGCAAGCCTACCCAGCCGGCATCGCGAAATTCATTAAATGCATTGGC
This sequence comes from Vitreoscilla massiliensis, assembly GCF_001457815.1. Classification (GTDB taxonomy): domain Bacteria; phylum Pseudomonadota; class Gammaproteobacteria; order Burkholderiales; family Neisseriaceae; genus Vitreoscilla; species Vitreoscilla massiliensis. The sequence goes on along the minus strand of NZ_LN898220.1, from coordinate 487,906 downwards.
AATGACAGGGTCACACACCACTTTGCCATCGACCAATTTGGCGCCATTCAAGTCGCCAGCGCGGTTGGTATCGGCCAAAGCAGTTTCGGCAAACTTGGCCGCTTCTTCCAAAACGGCGTTGACGGTTTCATCATCCAAGCCGGCTGATTTGGGTAAGGCCAAGATTTCTGGCAAGCGGCCATGAGTGTGCAATGCAAAACGTAAATCATTTAATGGTGCTTGATAAGCCATGTTCTCTCCTTTGAGAAATATGTTGTTAGTTTTAGTACAAGCGGTGATTTAGTGTAATCATTTACATGGTCATGATTATGACACGAGGAATTCTTTTTTGTATACAGACAAGAATAATGCTCTAAACCCCAGTTTGTCACCGATTTTGTTAGAATGAAGCATCGACATAACAGGCATGACAACACCATGGTGTGGCAACACGGTTGGACAGACTCAGCAACACAGCGCCCTTCACCCAATTTCGGCGCGCGCACACGCTCACCCGATTTGGTGGTGATACACAACATTTCTTTGCCACCATTTGAATACGGCAGCGGCAGTGCGCTGGCCTTGTTCCAAAATCAAATTGATGCCCAGCAACACCCGTTTTTCAGTGTCATTGCCCACTTTCGGGTGTCGAGTCATTTTTTCATAGACCGCACCGGGGAATTGTTTCAATGCGTGAGCTGCGATGATGCTGCTTACCATGCAGGACTGTCAGCGTTTCATGGCGAGGCGGCCTGTAACGGCTTTTCCATAGGCATAGAACTGGAAGGCTGTGATTTTGAGCCTTTTAACGAGGCCCAATACACAACTTTACTGCGCTTGCTGCCACAATTACAGGCCGCTTATCCGATTAAGGCGATTACCGGTCACCAACACATCGCCCCCGAGCGCAAAACCGATCCAGGCCACTTTTTTGATTGGTCGCGTTTGCAAAGTGTCGGCTTGCCGGTCGATTTTAATCAAAGCCACGTGTGACTTGGCTGAAAATTGGCAAAACTTCGGCTATACTTCACAGCAAACAAGCTGTGTCACAGCTGTCCTAGTTAACCAAGGATGATTCATCACTTATGAGCGACACCACTTTTTACTACATTATTGGCGGTTTATTCGCTATTTTGGCGGTATTGCTGTTTAATTCTTACAAAGAAAAACGCTATCGTGATGAGGTCAGACGTCAATTTGGTCATTCCGACCAAGATGCGCTGTTAGACAGCAAACGCGAAGAAGTGCGCGACGGTCAAGGCGTGCTCAATGGTGGCATGATGTACCACCAACACGCGCAACACAGCGAAGCCGAGACTGTGGTTGCAACTGAAACTGCAACTGATTTTAATACAGCCAGCCGCGATGAAGCAGCGCCAGTGCCAGATACTGATGTGGTTGCCGCTGTTGTAACGCCAGTTATGACTGCCGCGCCCGTATTTGAAATCCACGAAGAACTCACCGCGCCTGTGGCAGAAACCGCTGCCGTGGCCGAACCAGCCCCAAAAAGCATCAAAGATTTGGCCGTGCCGGGGATTAAGAATGTGTTGTCGGCCGCTGCCAAGAATGAAGGCGTGTTGCTGCTAGACTTGCAAGACTTAACCCGCATGGAACTGCCTTGGTTTGATAACCGTGTCGACTATATGGCTTATGTGTCTTTGCGCGAGCCACGCGAATTGCACACCATGCCGCGTCTGAGCAATCGCCACCATTTTCGCGTGGTCGGCTGTACCATGGATGGCCGTTTCCAATTGGCCGAGCCGATTCCAAGCGTGTATTACCAAGGTTTTGTCATGGGTTTGCAATGCATCAGCCGCAAAGGTTTGGCAGTACGTGAAGACTTGACCCAATTTGCCGAACAAGTGCGCCAATTTGCCGCACAAATGGGCGGCGGCGTGGCCGTGGCCAATGCCGATGCGTTTATGCAAGTGGCCGAGCCTATGGACGAATTGTGTGTGCGCGTCGACCAAACCATCGCCATCCATTTGGTGTCGCGTGAATCGGTGACCGGGCGCGAAATCAAAGCCGCCTTGGAAAACCTGAAATTTGAATTGGATGCGGGCATCTTCTGGTACCGCGATGTGCATGGCAAAAACCTGTTCAATGCGGTCAATCTCGACAGCACGCCGTTCATTGCCGCGGCTTTGGACGAACAAGCCTACCGTGGTTTTTCGATGTTGTACGATTTGACCAAAGTGCCTGCCGGTGAAAAAACCTTCAATCAGTTCATGGATTTGGTGGTGAAGTTGTCCAGCAATCTGGGTTTGGACTTGGTGGACGACCAATTGAATGAATTGTCGACACAGTGGTTAAAAGACATCCGCAGCTATGTGGTAGAACGTCAAGACGAGATGCTCAGCGTCGACATCGAGCCGGGCAGTGATTTGGCAGAACGATTATTTTCTTGAGTGAGTAAGGATGTCACATGACTGATGAATCCATTCAACAGCAGATGGACGAATTGATTCATCTGCTTGAACGCTATAACCGCGAATATTACGAGCTGGATGAGCCCAGCGTCAGCGATGCCGAATACGATCAAGCGTTTCGGCATTTGCAACAATTGGAGGCGCAACATCCACACCTGATGCGGCCTGTAAGCCCAACCCAACGGGTGGGCGGTAAGGCGTTGAGCCAATTTGACAGCGTGGTGCACCAAGTGCCTATGCTGAGTTTGAACAATGCGTTTTCGCCGGTGAATGTCGACGGCGTTTACGACCATGCCGAAATGCTCGCTTTTGCCGAGCGCGTGCGCTCAGGTTTGGGCCACGATCCCGAGTATTTCATAGAGCCCAAATTCGATGGCTTGGCCTTGAGTTTGGTGTATGAGAACGGCGTGTTGTTACAGGCCGCTACCCGTGGCGATGGCACTGAGGGTGAAAACGTCACCAACAATGTCAAAACCATACGCTGCATTCCTTTGCATTTGAACACCCCCAATCCACCGGCACGCTTGGAAGTGCGCGGTGAGGTATTGATGTTCAAAGCCGATTTCGATGCCTTGAATGAACGCCAAGCGGCCGAAGGTGGCAAGGCGTTTGCCAATCCGCGCAATGCCGCAGCCGGCAGTCTGCGCCAACTCGATGCCAAAGTCACCGCCAAGCGCTCGCTGCGCTTTTTTGCTTACAGCATTGCGCAATTGGATGAGACTTATGCGCAAGCCACCCACGGCTTGGAGCTGGATTTATTGGCGTCTTGGGGCATCCCAACGCCGCCACGCGATTGCTGTTTGCAAAGTCATGACATGGCGGAAATCAACCGCTTTTACGAACAAATGGCGATTAAGCGGCCTGAATTGCCGTTTGACATCGATGGCATGGTGATTAAGGTCAATGCCATCGCCGAGCAAAATATTTTGGGCTTTGTATCGCGCGCGCCGCGCTTTGCCATTGCGCACAAATTCCCTGCCGAAGAAGCACCGACGCTGGTGGAAGCCATCGACGTGCAAATCGGCCGTACCGGTGCGGTCACGCCGGTGGCGCGGCTGGTGCCTGTGCGTGTGGGCGGCGTGACCGTGACCAATGCTACTTTGCACAACGAAGGCGAGGTGCAGCGCAAAGACGTGCGCGTGGGCGATACGGTGATGGTGCGCCGCGCCGGCGATGTGATACCAGAAGTGGTGCGGGTGGTGTTTGATAAGCGGCCTGTAAACGAAAACCCCGGTGCGGATTTGTTTACGCCAGCGACCGAAGCGAAATACGAGCGCTACTTGCTGCCAACGTTGTGTCCAGTGTGTGGCAGCGACATCGTCAAAGAAGACGGTGAAGCGGTGGCGCGTTGCAGTGGTGGCATGGCTTGCCAAGCACAGCGCGCACAAGCTTTAATCCATTTTGCCTCACGCACTGCCATGGATGTGGAGGGTTTGGGCACGCGCCAAATCGAGCAATTGGTGGATTTGGATTTGGTGCATGAATTTGCCGACTTGTACCGTTTGGACATCCCGACCTTACAGCGCTTGAAGCAAGTAGACGAAGACGACACCAGCACCAGCAGCAAACGCGAAACTCCGACCAAATGGGCAGAGAATATTTTGGCGGGCTTGGACGCGAGCAAAACGCCGCTGTTGGCGCGTTTTATCTACGCCTTAGGCATACGCCATGTCGGCGAACGCACTGCCAAGACTTTGGCACAATACTTTGGCAGCTTGGATTTGATTCGCCGTGTGCCGGCGCCTTTGTTGGCGTGTTTGCCTGATATCGGCGAAGTGGTGGCGGCGAGCATAGACCAGTATTTCGCCCAAGCCTATCAGCAACAGCAATTGGACGATTTATTGGCGGTGGGCATCGCGCCGCAAGAAAACTTGGCACATGCGCAGTTGGCACAGGTGTTGGCCAGTCAAAACTGGTTAACCCATTTGCCAGACATCCGCATCAGTGCTAAAAAAGCCGAGGCTTTGAGCGCAGAAGCGATCAGCGTCGAGGCCTTGATGACGGAGCCCGTCAGCGATGCGGCTTGGCTGTTGTGGCGTGAACAAGAGCGTCATCAACAGCTATTGGCGCGCATACAGGCATTTTTGGCCTTGTGTCACACGCAAACCAGCAGTCAAACCGATTTACAGGCCGCTGTGGCCGATATGCCGGTGAATGAAGCCATTGCCGGCAAGACGTTTGTATTGACCGGCACTTTGAGCAATAAGCGCGAAGAAGTGCAGGCATGGCTGGAAGCGGCCGGTGGCAAAGTCAGCGGCAGTGTGTCCAAGAAAACCGATTATGTGGTGGCAGGCGAAGCCGCCGGCAGCAAATTGGCCAAGGCCGAGGCTTTGGGTGTGGCCGTATTGAATGAACAACAAATACTAGAGATGTTAGGAAAAGGGTAATGCAAAAAATCACCAAAGCAGTGTTTCCAGTGGCAGGTATGGGTACCCGCTTTTTACCGGCCACCAAAGCCAGCCCCAAAGAAATGTTGCCCATCGTCGACAAACCGTTGATACAGTATGCGGTAGAAGAAGCGGTGGAAGCCGGTTGTACCGACATCGTGTTCATTACCGGCCGCAATAAGCGCAGCATCGAAGACCATTTCGACAAAGCCTATGAATTGGAAACCGAATTGGCGCGCAAGCAAAAGAATGCTTTGTTGGAAATCACCCAGAATATTTTGCCAGATGGCGTGAATTTGATGTACATCCGCCAAACCGAAGCCTTGGGCTTGGGTCATGCGGTGTTGTGCGCGGCACCGGCTGTCGGCAATGAGCCGTTTGCGGTGATTTTGGCTGACGACTTAATCGATGCACCGAAAGGCGCGTTGGCGCAAATGATGGATGTGTACAACGCCACGGGCAGCAGTGTGTTGGGGGTGGAAACCGTAGACCCAAGTCAAACCGGCTCGTATGGCATCGTCGAAATTGCACCTAAAGACGCTTACCAACGCGTGACCAGCATTGTTGAAAAACCGAAACCGGAAGATGCGCCATCGAATTTGGCCGTGGTCGGTCGTTATATTTTGACGCCGGCGATTTTTGATTTGCTGCGCCAAACCCAAGCCGGTGCTGGTGGTGAAATCCAATTGACCGATGCGATTGCGCAATTATTGCAGCAAGAAACGGTGTTGGCGCATGCGTTCAGCGGTCAGCGTTATGATTGCGGCAGCAAATTGGGTTATTTACAGGCCACTTTGGCCTATGGTTGCAAACACCCAGAAGTGGGTACGGAGTTTGCCAAAATGGTGGCATCATTTAAAGCAATGTCATAAGGGTAAGGAGCGGCCATGGGTTTATTGAATAAATTGTGGCAACAATGGCATCAAACGCAAGACGAAGCCGATGCCGTGCCCATCATGGCCGACGAGGACTTTCATTACGCGCCGCATTTTATTGCCGGTGTGCGTTTGATTGTTGAATCCAACCAAGTCTTGGAAGTGGTCAATCCGCGCAACAGCCGTGCCGAACGCCGTTTGTATGTCGCCAGTGCTGCAACGATACAGCGTGCGGTACAAACCGCCAAAGAACACCGCGCCGAATGGGCGGCATTTGCCTATTTGCAGCGCTTGTATGTGATAGAGAAATTCAAAAACAGCTTTGCCTTGCAAGCACACATTTTGAACGAGGTATTGCAAGGCGAAAGCGGCCTGAACGAAGCCGAAGTGGCGACCGAAATCGAGCAGACTCTGGAAGCGATTGTGTATGCGCTCACCGCCATGCAAGCCAAAGGCAGCTCGACTCCCGCTTGGGGCAGCACCGATGTGTGGGTGCAACACGCGATGCAGCCTGTGGGTGTGGCTGCCATCATCAGCAATGAAGAACAAACCCTCAAGTCTTTGGTCAGCGAAATTGTGGTGGCCTTATTGTGTGGCAATACCCTTATCGTCAAACCGTATCCTAGCCAGCCGTTGTTGCCAGTCTTGCTGGGCGATTGGTTGGCGCAATCGGGCTTGCCTGCTGGTGTTTACAACGTCATCCAAGGGGATGATGAGGTGGCGAAAGCCTTGCATGTGCATCCTGATGTCAATGCCATCACCTATGTGTTGGCCAAGCCGCAGGCCAAGCAAGCGCATTTGCGCCAACGCCAAACCATCTTGGCGCACAATTTCATCGTCATTGATGCCGACATGGATGTGGACAAGGTGTGGCAGCAATATGTCAGCTGCAGCGCACCGCGCTTGAGCGTGCCGGTGTGGATTGTGGTGGGGCAGGACAATGCCGATGCATTGTTGGCCAAATGGCAAACACGTTTGGCGACTTTGGCACCGATGGTTTTGCCTACTGAGCACAGCAAACAGTTGTGCAGCGAATTTTTGCAGCGTGCGGTCAGCGCTGGAGCGGATTTGGTGGTCGATGGTAGCCAAAGCGATTTGCCTGAAAAAGGCTGGTACATGGGCATGAGTTTGCTCGATCAAGTCCAACCTGAAATGGCTTTGCACACGGCTGCACCGAGTCGGGTGGCGGTGATGTTGATGCGGGTGCCCGATTTGGATGCGGCTTTGGGCATTATCAATGCCACGCCCAATGTCGGCGCGGCGAGTTTGTTTACCGAAAGCATGACTTCGATGGGTGTGTTCAAACAAAATCTGCAGCAAGTCGAAGTCATCAGTTTTAACCGCGTCGAAAGCGTGTCCAGCTTGAATCTACCGCGTGGCGACATCTCACACCAATGGGCGGTGGGTGGACAACATGCGGCGCGTTGGCATTTCTACATCCGCCATCAATTGATTATGGGTACGGCCATTTAAGCCTTATCTCGTGTGCTGAATCTGAATAAGCGGCCTGTAAAACATTTACAGGCCGCTTTTGTATCGTCTGCACTGTTGATGCAGAGAGTGATGGATGATGATTTAAGTGATTTCGATAGAGGATAGAAGCAATCTTGTTGGGTAAGCGCTATCGCACAGCGTTGCTGGTGAGGGTGAGGCAGTACCGTTTGGCTCAGTACCATGCACCGTGAGCTTTGTTGTTTACAGGCCGCAATTCCATTTGTTTGATGTTGAAGACAGGATAGGACAATATGAAGGTAATTGAAGGCGTTGGATAATGCGCCATTTAGTGAATGTGGGAGTATTGGCACAAAACAAAACACCGTGCAAAACACGGTGTTGGTGGTCATACATAAACATGCACAATTTCAGTAACGGGCAACGCTGGGGTCAATATTGGCCGACCATGCGTCTATGCCGCCGCTTAAATTGTAAACCTCGCCAAAGCCAGTGTGTTCCAAGAACAAAGCCACTTGCATGCTGCGCATGCCGTGGTGGCAATACACCACGATGGGGGTTTCGTCTGGCAACTCATTGTGGCGCAGCGGAATCAAATTCATGGCGATGTGGGTGTGACCGGCGATGCTGGCATACGCCACTTCGCCGTCTTCGCGCACATCCAACAACACAAACTCTTTGCCTTCATCACGCCAAGCTTTGAGCTCGGCCACGTTTAAGCTGTGTACACCCATCAGAATTCAAATTCTGCTTTTTGCAATTGTTGTTCTTCCACCAAGGCTGGTACCGAAGTTTCAAACAGCATTTTGCGTGGGTATTCATTGCCTTTGCGCGTGATCAAAGTGGCGTGCATCAAGCGTTTTTGACCCAATACCACCACCAAGCGGCCACCTTCGTTTAAGGTGTGCAACAATTCAGCCGGTACATCGGCCACGCCGCCACCGACATAAATCACATCAAAAGTGCCGATGTTGGCCAAGGCTTTCAGGCCATTGGCAACGCTCAATTGCACATTGGTGCTGCCGACTTTGGCCAAAGCCGCTTGCGCACGCGCTTGTTGCTCTGCATCCAAATCCAAGCTCAACACGCTTTGACCCAAGCGTGACAACAAGGCGGTGGCATAGCCTGAGCCTGTGCCGATTTCCAAGATGCGATCGGTTTTTTTGATTTCCAAAGCCTGAATCATTTTGGCAACGATGCGTGGTTCTGGCATGGCGTGACCGTTTGCCAAAGGCAAAGCTTGGTCTGCATAGGCCACAGCTTGGTGTTCTGGCAACACAAAATACTCACGCGGGATTTCAGACAATACATCCAATAATTCAAATTCCAATACATCCCAAGGACGAATTTGTTGTTCCACCATGTTGTGTCTGGCTTGCGCGAAATCCATAATTACTCCGTAAAATAAGCCGCACAAGCGGCATGTTTAAACAATACTGCTGATTATCCCATAAAAGGCAAGTACTTGCATGCGCATTGGGCAATAAAAAGCGGCCTGTAGGTTTACAGGCCGCTTAAAACCTTATGCCACAAGCGCTTGGTGTGGCGCTTGGCAGCTTGGCAATTTAAAACGCCAAACGAATCAGGTAATACAAACCACCGGCGATGGCCATGGCCACTGGGAAGGTGAAAATCCACGCCAACAAAATATTGCGTATGGTCGACCATTGCAAACCCGATTTATTCGCCACTGCCGTACCTGCGACCGCACTGGACAAAATCTGCGTGGTCGATACCGGCAAGCCAAACAGGTTGGCACCAGCGATGCCGACGGCAGCGGTGATTTGCGCACACACGCCTTGGGCGTAAGTCATGTGCGATTTGCCTATGCCTTCACCCACGGTGGTGACCACGCGTTTCCAGCCAATCATGGTACCTATGCCCAAAGACAAGGCGATGGCGATGATGACCCACAACGGTGCGTATTCAACCGGTAAAGAGAAGTCTTTGCCCACTTGTTGCAAATAGGCTTTTTGCGCTGGCGTATTGCCAGGCATGGCGGCAAATTTTTTGGCCGAATCTTCCAAACACAGCAAATTGGTGCGCAAAGCCCAGCGTTGTTCGGTGGTGAAGTGGCTGATTTCATGGCTGCCTGCCATCAAACCACGGATGTTTTGGCCGTAAGTCAGGGCATCGCTTGGTTGGCAATGCACTTTTTCTTGCGTGGCAGTGGCGGCAACGGCAGGGAAAGCGGCCTGTATGCTGGCTTGGTTTTGTTGGATGAACAATTCCAAACGCGTTACCGATGACAGCGAGCGTTCCAAATCGTATTGGTTGATGCTGGAATTGACCACGTAATGCGATGGCAAAATGCAAATCAAGGTCAGCATGGCCAAACCTATGCCTTTTTGACCATCGTTAGAACCGTGGGCAAAACTCACGCCCATGGCCGACAAAATCAACAAGAAACGCGTCCAGAAGGGCGGGTGTTTTTTACCGCGCACACCGTTACGCAAATACGGTGTTTGGTGGATCTTGCCGATAGGCATCACTTTGCGCAAAACCGTCAATAACAGATACGCCAAAATAAAACCGGCAATGGGAGAGAACAACAGCGAAGCGCCCACGTCCATGGCTTTGCTCCAGTTCACACCGGCGGTGAAAGATTGGCCTTCCATCAAGGCATTGGCGACGCCAACGCCCAAAATCGCACCGATTAAGGTGTGTGAGCTGGAAGCGGGCAAACCGAAATACCATGTACCCAAGTTCCAAATAATGGCGGCCAGTAACAGCGCGAACACCATCGCCAACAAGACTTTGGTGTTGCCAGAGGCCAATAAATCTATCGGTAACAGGTTGACGATGGCGTAAGCCACAGCCAAACCGCCAGAAACCACCCCTAAAAAGTTGAAAGTGCCGGATGCGATGACCGCATGCACAGGTTTCATGGATTGGGTGTAAATCACCGTGGCAACCGCGTTGGCTGTGTCGTGGAAGCCGTTAATGAATTCAAAGAAGAATACCAAGCCTAAGGCCAGTATCAGCAGTGCCACCATAGCAGGTGACAAACTGGAGAATATTTCTAACATAATCAATGCGTATCGTCGTAATGGGCGTGATTGTTGTGCTTTTAACCGTTAGGGTCAAGCACAATATTGTCACACTTGGGTTAGAGTGTTGTTTTTAAAAAAAGAAATTAGGTGCCATAGGGTTTTATGGCACCTTGATTTAAATCAATTATTTTGAAGTGAATAATTAACCAAATTTACCGGTAATGTAGTCCTCAGTGGCTTTTTGGCTCGGTTTGGTGAAGATGACTTTGGTGTCGTCAAATTCCACCAACTCGCCCAAATACATATAAGCAGTATAGTCGGAAACCCGCGCCGCTTGTTGCATGTTGTGGGTGACGATGGCGATGGTGTAATCGTCTTTCAATTCGGTCACCAATTCTTCTACCTTGGCGGTGGAAATTGGGTCGAGTGCCGATGTCGGTTCGTCCAATAGCAACACTTCTGGCTTGGTCGCCACGGCGCGGGCAATGCACAAACGCTGTTGTTGACCACCGGACAAAGAATTGCCTGATTGTTTGAGCTTGTCTTTGACTTCGCCCCACAATGCGGCTTTTTTCAACGCCCATTCCACCCGGTCGTCCAAATCGCTGCGGCTGAGTTTTTCGTACAATTTCACCCCGAAAGTGACATTGTCGTAGATGGACATCGGGAAAGGAGTCGGCTTTTGGAACACCATACCGACTTTGGCGCGCAACAGATTCAAGTCTATGTCTTTACCCAAGATGGACTTGCCTTCCAAATTCAATTCGCCCTCGGCGCGCATGCCTGGATACAAATCGTACATGCGGTTGAAGGTGCGCAATAAAGTCGATTTGCCACAGCCTGATGGGCCGATGAAAGCGGTGACTTTTTTGTGCTCAATGTCCAGATTGATGTTTTTTAAGGCGTGAAAATCGCCGTAGTAAAAATTAAAATTTTTCGCAGAAATGGTGGCTTGCATGTTGATTCCTCAGTCCTTAATGTTTGTTAGCACTTTGACGGCTTAAAAAACGGGCGGCGATGTTGGCGATTAACACGGTTAAGGTAATCAACAAGGCTGCGGCCCAAGCCAAACGTTGCCAGTCTTGGTAAGGACTCATGGCAAATTGGAAAATGGTATTCGGTAAATTGGCAATCGGTGCGTTCATATTGGTGCTGAAGAACTGGTTGTTCAGGGCGGTGTACAAAAGCGGTGCGGTTTCGCCCGACACGCGTGCAAATGCCAGTAACACCCCAGTTAACACGCCGGCTTTGGCGGCGCGCAAAGTCACCATGGTCACCAATTTCCACTTCGGTGTGCCCAAGGCATAAGCGGCTTCACGCAAGCTGTTGGGCACCAAGCGCAACATGTTTTCAGTGGTGCGGATGACCACTGGTATCACCAATAAAGACAAGGCCATCGAACCTGCCCAGCCTGAGAAGTGACCCATGGGCACCACCATCAAGCCGTAAATAAACAAACAAATCACGATGGATGGTGCCGACAGCAAAATGTCGTTCATAAAGCGGGTGGCTGAAGCCAACCACGATTTGTGACCAAACTCAGCCAAGTAAATGCCGGCCAAAATGCCAATCGGTGTACCGACCAATAAGCCAAAGAAGGTTACCAACAAGCTGCCGACGATGGCATTGCGCAAACCGCCTTCGGTGCCCGCAGGTGGGGTGTCCATGGTATAGGTTTTGATGTCGAGCAAACCGTCCATGCCTTGGCCGAACAAGGTGAATAAAATCCACGCCAACCAAAACAGACCAAACGCCATGGTCGCCCATGCCATGGTCAGATTGAATTTGTTGATGAGTAAGCGGCGTTTGTATAAGGCGTTATTCATGGTATTTCCTTAATTAGCGGCCTTCATGGCGTTGCATGCGCAACAACATGATTTTGGAGATGCACAGTACGATGAATGTGATGATGAACAGGATTAAGCCCAAGAACAGCAAAGAAGACACGTGGGCTTCGTCTACGGCTTCGCCAAACTCATTGGCCAAGGCTGAGGTAATCGACACCCCTGAGCTGAACAAGCTGCCGGTGATGTTAAAGGTATTGCCGATGACGAAGGTCACCGCCATGGTTTCACCGAGCGCGCGACCCAAACCTAAGATGATGCCGCCGACCACGCCGGCTTTGGTGTAAGGCAAGACCACATGGCACACCACTTCCCAAGTGGTCGAACCCAAGCCATACGCCGATTCTTTTAACAGGGTAGGGGTCACTTCAAACACGTCACGCATCACCGAGGCGATGAATGGAATGATCATGATGGCCAAGATTAAGGCTGCGGTGAACAGACCTATGCCCATGGGCGCGCCTTGGAACAGGCTGCCGATGACGGGCACGTTGCCCAAATACTTGATCATGTGTGGCTGTATGTGTTCACCAAAAAACGGTGCAAACACAAACAAACCCCACATACCATAAATAATAGAGGGAACACCGGCCAGTAATTCAACCGCAATGCCCAATGGGCGTTTGAGCCAAGCAGGGCTGAGCTCGGTTAAGAAGATGGCAATGCCAAAACTCACCGGTACGGCCACGATTAAGGCGATGACCGAAGTGACGATGGTGCCAAAGACAGGGGCGAGTGCGCCGTATTCACCGGCAACAGGGTCCCAGTTTTTGCTGGTGAAAAAGCCCCAACCAAAATGTTGCATGCTTGGGATGGCACCAACAATTAAGGTAATCATGATGCCGACCAAGCTGGCCAAAACCAAGAAAGCAAACAATTTGGTCAGGCTGACAAACAGCCAGTCCAGTTTGCGTTGGGTTGCCAATTTTTGCTGTAATTGAGTCATATGTGTTCTCTGTTTGAGCGTGCTGTAGCGCTGCGTAAAAAACACCGCTGTTACCCAAAATAAGGCAACGAGCGGTGTGATTTAAAGGCTTACAGGACGGGTTTGCCGTTGGCATCCACCACTTGTTTCCAGCTTTCGCGTACCAAGGCTTTCACATCGGCTGGCAAAGGCACGTAATCCAATTTGCTGGCAGCTTCGTCACCGCTGTTGTACACCCAGTCAAAGAAGCTCAAGGTGGCTTTGGCTTTGGCCGCGTCTTGCGGTTTGGCTTGTACCAAGATAAAGGTAGCTGAAGCGATAGGCCATGCATTGGCATCGGCTTGGTCAGTCAAAATCAAGCCGAAGCCCGGTGCTGAGCTCCAATCGGCTTTAGCTGCGGCAGAGAAGGTTTCCAACGAAGGCTGTACAAAATTGCCGGCTTTGTTTTTTAAAGACACATGTGACATGGCGTTTTGTTTGGCGTAAGCGTATTCCACATAACCGATGGAGTTTTTCACCGTGCGCACAAAGTTGGCCACGCCTTCATTGCCTTTGCCAGCAGTGCCGGCAGTGCCCGTGGCTGTAGGCCATTTCACTGAGTTGGCCGCACCGACTTTTTCTTTCCATTCTGGCGAAACCGCGCTTAAGTAATTGGTGAAGTTGAAGCTGGTGCCTGAACCATCAGAACGGAATACGGTGGTAATCACTGCATCTGGCAAGTTCACATCAGGATTCAAGGCTTTGATGGCCGGGTCTGACCATTTGGTGATTTTACCCAAGTAGATGTTGGCCAAAGTGGCGCCATCCAATTTCAATTTACCCGGCTCAACACCATCAATGTTCACAATAGGTACCACGCCGCCGATGACGGTTGGGAATTGCACCAAGCCATTTTTATCCAAATCTTCTTTAGACAAAGGGGCATCGGTCGCACCGAAGTCCACTGTTTTGGCATTGATTTGTTTCACGCCGCCACTAGAACCAATAGATTGGTAATTGACTTGTGAGCCTTTGGCGGCGTTATAGTCTTGCGCCCATTGTGCGTAAATCGGTTGTGGGAATGAAGCACCTGCGCCAGTGATGCCACCTGTGCTGGCTTTAGCGGCAGTGCCAGAAGCATTGCTGTTGGCAGGGGTAACAGGTTTAGAAGATTCGCCGCCGCCGCAAGCTGCCAAACTTAAAGCGCCCAAAACGATAGCTGAAGATAACATTAAACGCATGGTAAGACTCCAAATAGACTGTATGAGTATGTCGGTAAAGTTGTAACAATTAAATTCGATGTTGGGCAGTGTAAGAGGCAAATGTGTCAACTGTGTGACAATGATTGGCATTGTGACAAAAACTTTCATCGAGTTGACGCACATACAACTGGACTGGGCGCCAAGCTCTTCAGTACAATGCGAGCGAATTCAGAGATAAGGACACACATGACAAAGCAAAAATGGGTATTGGGAAATTGGAAGATGAACGGCCGTTTGGCTGCAAATCAGGCTTTGTTGTCACAATTAAGTCAAATCCAAGAACATGAACACGTTGCTGTCGGTGTGGCCGTACCTTCTGTGTACATCAGCAGTGCTTTACAGGCCGCTGCTCCTACTTTGGTGGGGGCAGAAGATGTCAGTCTTTATGCCAATGATGGCGCGTATACTGGTGAGGTGTCGGCCGCGATGTTGGCCGATGTGGGTGCACAATTTGTGTTGATAGGCCATTCTGAACGCCGCCAATATTTTGCAGAAGACGAAGCTGTTTTGGCACAAAAATATGCCAATGCAGTGGCTGCTGGTGTATTGCCAGTGTTGTGCGTGGGTGAAACCTTGGCCGAGCGTGAGGCAGGACAAGCTGAGGCAGTGGTGGCCAAGCAGCTGAATTTATTACAGGCCGCTACCTTATTAAAGCAAACGGTATTGGTGGCTTATGAGCCTGTGTGGGCCATTGGTACAGGGGTTGTGGCCAGCATAGAGCAGATTGCACAAATGCACGCCTTTATTCAACAACATGTCTTGTCACTGTTAAACAATGATGCTAGTATTCGGCTTCTTTACGGCGGCAGTGTCAATGCTGACAATTGCGCGGCCATATTCGCTGTCGAACATGTGGACGGTGCGCTGGTAGGTGGCGCCTCATTAAAGTACGACAGTTTCGCTCAAATTATTACAGCAGCCACAGACGCTGCGAATTGATGCTATGGAAGCCTTAAAAACCATAATTTTATTGGTTAATATTTTTTCAGCTCTGGCTGTTATTGTGTTGGTATTGTTGCAACACGGTAAAGGCGCGGATGCTGGTGCTGCATTTGGTTCGGGCAGTGCACAAGGCGTATTCGGTGCGGCAGGTTCTGCTAACTTTTTGAGCCGCGGTACTGCTTTGGCTGCAACCATATTCTTTGCAACTTGTTTGGCCATGGGTTGGTTTTCTACCCACCAAAAAAGTGGTTTGAATTTTGATCAGGCTCAACCTGCGGTGCAACAAACAGCACCCGCACAAACTGCACCGGCTGTCCCTAAACCCGCTGCGGCGAGCCAAGTATTGCCCGAATAATTCGATTTATGCCGACATGGTGAAATTGGTAGACACGCCATCTTGAGGGGGTGGTGACCCTAGGTCGTATGAGTTCAAGTCTCATTGTCGGCACCAAAGTGAAGAAAACAGCCTAAAAAATGGCTGTTTTTTTTCGTCTTATGCAATGTTATCCCATAGACCAAAGCCAATAACGACAAGGCTCTCAGGCTAATTGTCATTGCCTGTGATTGCATTTGACTGTGTTACCCCATCTCATACCATTGCATTGAATCGACCATATATTTACGGTATCTTTTACGGTACTTGCCCAAAACAACCCCAAAAAGTACCGTAAATGCCTCTCAATGACCGCCAGATAAAGAATGCCAAGCCATCAGAAAAACAATACAAGCTATCTGATGGCCATAGCCTCTATGTGTTGATTAAGCCCAATGGCGGTAAATACTGGCGGTTTGATTACACAATTGACGGCAAGCGCAAAACACTCTCAATAGGCACATACCCTACCATCAGCCTTGCAGAAGCCAGACAAGCTGCTGAAGATGCCCGCAGATTGGTGGCGAACGGTCAAAGCCCAAGCGAGGCTAAGCAGCAAGAGAAGCAAATCAAACAGGCCGCCATGCTGCACACATTTGAATATCTGGCCATGCAATGGCATAGGGCGAATGCCCACCGCTGGAAACAAATACATGCAGACCGCATTATCAGTGAGATGCAAAAAGACGTTTTCCCATTCCTTGGCCAAAAGCAAATAGATGACATATCTGTGACAGATATTAAGGTCTTGATAGATCGAATAGCAGGCAGGGGGGCGAATGTTACTGCTGAGAAAGTAAGGCAATGGATACAGGCCATTTATAACTATGCGGCCATGTTGGAGATTACCGACAGAAACCCCGCCGCGCCATTACGCGGGTTTTTAGCCAAAGGTGGCAACCGCCATATGCCTGCCTTGCCGCGTGAAAAAGTCACAGAGTTTTACCAGCGTTTGGGCATGGTGAATGTCTACCCGCAAAACCGCCTTGCTGTCATGTTGGTGATGCTGGTATTTGTTCGCAGCACTGAGTTAAGAGGTGGCGAATGGAGCGAAATCGACTGGCAAGCCAAAACATGGACAATACCCGCCAGCAGAATGAAACGGCCTCACATGCACATTGTGCCTTTGTCTGATTGGGCAATAGAGTTGTTGAGAGAATTACACGGCCTGACAGGGCAGGGGCGTTATATGTTTCCAAGCCGCATCAATGCAGACGGCTACATTAGCGAGGGCACGCTGAACAATATCATCAACAGTTTGGGCTATAAAGGGCAGGCCACGCCGCACGGCTTTAGAAGTTTGGCCAGTAGCCTATTAAATGAAAAGGGCTTTAACCCTGATGCCATAGAGCGGCAACTAGCCCACATTGAGAGCAACAAAATCAGAGCAGCTTACAACCGTGCCGAATATACCGAGGAAAGACAGACCATGATGCAATGGTATTCTGACTGGTTAAAAGCGCGGTATGAGCAGGCCAAATGTATGGAATGAACAAAAATGAGCAATACCGCCCATATTTTGCCTATTCTGTGCCCACATTCTGCTCATTCTTGCCCGCTATTTATCTAATAATTTGCCATTTAAATCATTTACAACGCCAGTGTAAAAGGCTTCAAACGCCTGTAAATGCTGGCGTTGTGGCTTTTTTGAGGCTTATTAAAATGAACACCGCCCTCCCTTTGATTTTTAAAAGCTCAAATAGGTTAACAAATGTAAAAAACCAGTGCTTTTTTTGCTTAAAGAGCCACCAATATGCAAATACTAAAACAAAGAATTATGCTGTTTTACGCATTTTTTATGCTGTTATAAGCAAGCAAAGTTATGGCAGTAAATATGCGAGGCAGATGGTCAAGTGTAACCCCTGTAAAGACCCTGTAAATGATTATGCCAATGAGTGAAAAAATGCCAAACAATACCCAAGCGAGCCTTAAAAAATTAAATCAATCTGAGAGGGTTTTAACGTGGTTTTAACGCTATTGAGTTTTAACTTATTTGGCATTTTTGCGGCACCCGCTTTTGAACTTTTACGCATCATCTTTTGAACCAATTCAGTCACTTGCAAAAATATTTCAGTTGTATGAAGCTATAAAAACATTGTGTAACGACATTCAAGGCAGTGTTATATGAGCGACCAGAAAAATGAAATATTACGAGTGAAGCAAGTAGCCCACAAAATGGGTATTTCGGTGTCTACCGTATGGTGCAAAGTGAACCCAAAAAACCGCCGCTATGATGCGGCGTTCCCCAAGCCTTTCAAGATTGCCGATAACGCCACTGGTTGGCTGGCATCAGAGGTTAATAATCACATTGAAAAACTGGCCAGCCAGCGCCAAGGGGGTGGCCAATGAAGCCCAATGCCAACGCCACTGCATTCAGTAACGTGGATGCGTTTAAGGCCGCTTTCAGTGACTTGATGCAATTGGAACAGCAAAAGGCCGATAAGGCCGCCAAGCTGCAAGCCAAAATCACGGCATTGCAGGCCAAGCACAGCGAAGAAACCGCCAGCCTGAACGGCAGCATTGAGGCATTGCGCCAAAGCATAGGCCAATACGCCCATATACACCGTGACACGCTCACAGGGGGCGGCCTGCGCAAGTCTGTCAGCATAGGCAATGGTGCGATTAAATGGCGCAAACAGCCCGACAGTGTGCAAATAACTGGCGACTTAGACACTATGCTGGCCGAATTGAAAAAGCGCCGTCTTACCCGCTTTTTGCGCGTTAAAACCGAATTGAATAAAACGGCCATCATGGCGGATGCAGAATTACTGAAAAAGCGCCCCATTGCAGGAATTACCATTGTGCAAGGTGGTGAGTCGATGGTGATTGACACGGGGGTGAAAGCATGAATAAACGAAGCATATTAACCAAAGAAAACTATAAACAAGCTGCCCATAAGCTACCTAAAACAGTTCATGAAATTGCAGTTGTCATAGGAATTGATGTCACAATTATTTTGATTAACGAGTATCGAGGGCGCTCACTTGAAATCACAAAAGCAAAGCATGTAAGCAGCAGAAATAAAATGAATCAATTAGCAGGGGTTATTGGACGAGAGGCAGCTACTAAACTCTCAATTGCATACTCTACCCAGAGGCGCATACATGTGCCTCAGTGTCGTGAAGCATTTGTTTTTTTGCGAAATATTGAAATTTTAAAATGCTTTGATAGTTTAACCACAGGAAAAGGCGTCCAATTAGCGGCGCATCAAGCAGTCAGTAAAATTAGTTTGGATTATGGGCTGATGGAGCGGTATATCTGGAAGATTTTGAAATGCGGTTGAATATTGCTATTGACACAATTTTCATGCCACGGCAATATGGCTGCGCTGGTGTCAATCCGCCAGTCAGTTTTCGCAGACTGGTTAAACAACTAGGCAGACAAGCCGCCTATCAGTATTTGAGCGGCATTTTTACGTCTGCATTCCACGCCACAAGTGCGCCTTTCTATGGTGGACAGTGGCAAGGGGGCTATATGCCCGCTGGACTAGTTGCCAGTACTGCGAACCTTGCCATTTGTCCGCCGCCCACACGTTTCGCAGCGTTAAGCGGCCTGAATAGACCAACTAGAAAAGGCCATATCATGACCAAAATCCGCAAGGCGTTTTCACGCCCCATCTACGCCCACAAGTTACGCAGCTTTGCCACGTTTGAGGAAGCCTGCGACATGGTAGACAGCCTCACCAACCGCAACAGCGATTTTTACCGTTTCCTGATTGAGCAAACCGCATCAGGCTGGACAGTCTCACGCATTGCCCAGGGGAGTGCCGCATGATGTTATTTGAACAAGTAACCGCATGGGCACAAGCCCGCAACCTGATAGCTGGCAGTGATTCATTTCGCCAATTGGCCAAACTGGCCGAGGAAATGGGCGAATTGGCAGGCGGCATAGCCAAGCAAAAACCCGAGGTGATTAGCGATTCAATTGGGGATTGCATGGTGGTATTGATCATTATTGCCGCGCAAAACGGCTTAAATGTGACCGATTGTTTACAGGCCGCTTACAACGAAATCAAAGACCGCAAAGGCCGCATGATAGACGGCGTTTTTGTGAAAGAGGCCGATTTGCCAGCCCAATACCAGCAAGGGGTAAGCAATGAGTGTTAAACATGATTACCGCCTGCATTGTGACGGCTTGAGTACGTTTCTCAATCTGGCCGCGTCTGTGCTGTCAGAACGCCAGCAGCGCGGCGAATTGCCCCCAACCGATGCCAAGGCATTACAAGGCCAGATACACGCCTCTATGCACTGCTTTGGCGCGGTGGCTGAGGCATTGGCGCTTGAGCGTCTGGAGTACAGTCAAGATGCCGACCATGCCAGCGCCACTGCCTTGCTGCTTACAGGCCGCTTATTGCGTGAAATGGCAGAGATAAGCGAAACGCTTACCACCGCCATGACCACGGCGCCCAAAGCCAAGGCATTGCAGGCCGCTTAAACCTACCCAAACCCAGACCAAACTACACAGCCCATGCACCCAAAAGTGCATAGGCGGGCTTGTTGCAGCCTTTTGCAACGCAAAGGAAGCCAAAAAATGAACGCTGAACGCATACCACTGGACGACATACGCCAAGCCGCACAAGGGCGCTGGCCTGACATCTTGCAGGCATTGGGTGTGCCTGCTGAGTACCTGAACACCAAACGCCATCAGCCTTGCCCATACTGCGGCGGGCGTGACCGCTACCGCTTTACCGACCACAAGGGCAATGGCGGCTTTATTTGCAACCAATGTACCCCAGACGGCGGAAGTGGCTTTGATTTGTTGATGCTGGTGTTTGGATGCGACTTTAACCATGCGGCCAGAGACGTTGCCGCCGTCATTGGCTTGAGTGGTCACACGCCAGAGCAGCAACAGCCGCGCATACCGCCGCCAACACCACCACAACAGCCCATTGACCGCATTCACAAACTGAACGCCATACTGGCCAATGCCGTGGCCATTGAGCGCCACAACCCCGCTGGCATGTATCTGGCAGGGCGTGGCTTGGATTGGGATTGCATCCAAGGCATGGAAAACCTGTATTTTGTGGAATCCTTGCCGTATTGGGTGATTTTGAACAATGGCAAACCGATGCTGTTTGGCCATTATGCGGCAATGGTGGCCGCCATTCTTGACCACAACAGCGAATTGGCAGGCCTGCACATTACCTACATTCAAGAGCATGACTATGGCGCATGGCTAAAAATCAAAATTGCCCATCCTGAAACAGGCGAACCATTGCCCGCCAAGAAAATGCAGACCCGACAAGATGGCGGCTTAAAGGGTGCGGCCATTCCGCTGTATGCCGTGCCTGATGGCGGCAAATTGATGGTGTGTGAGGGCATAGAGACTGCCCTTGCAGCGCGTGAATTGTTTGGCCTGCCCGTGTATGCCTGCGCCAGTGCATGGGGCTTGCAAAATGTGAATGTGCCCGCTGGTGTGAGTGAATTGTTTATTGTGGCCGATAACGACCACAGCAACACAGGTTACAAGGCCGCCCATTATTTGGCCATACGCGCCATTAAGGCCAAAAAAGCCGCCCACATTTGGCAACCCACACACGCGGGTGATGATGCGCTAGACGAATTGAAACGGCGCAAGGCAGACCGCCAAGGGGGTGAGGCATGAACACGGTAAATTTGGCCGAATTCGAGGCCGTGAGCCTCAAGCCATATTACGAATGCAACAAGCATGGCGTGTATTACATTGCATTGGAAACCGACAAGGACGGCAACACCACCGAGAAGCCACCGCTTAGACTGTCAGACCCCATACACCTGATAGGCCACGGCACAGACACGGCAGGCAATCACTACCGTGTGATTGAATGGCAAGACAGCATTACCCGCCAGCAACACACGGCGGCCTTGCCTATGGCCGAAATTGGCCAGAGTTGGGCAAAGCTGCAAGGCATGGGCATTGCCATATTGGCCAGCAAACGCAAGCGGGAATTGTTGGCCGATTATTTGCAAACCGATGGCGTGCAAACCCATTACACCATAACAGGGCAAGCGGGCTGGTGCGCCAAAGGCAGCGCCTATGTGCTGCCTAGTGGCCAAGTGTTGAGCACCAAGGGCAGCAAGGGTAAGGACGCGCCAAAGGTGATTTACAACGGGGATAAGAGCCAAGCCAGTGCGTACCGCGCCAGAGGCACATTAAGCGAATGGCAACAGCACATAGGCAAGTACATGGCAGGCAACAGCCGCCTGTGTTTGGCCATAGGCACAGCATTGGCCGCGCCGTTGGTATCCTTGCTTGGCTTAGAGGCGGGTGGATTTCACTTGTTTGGCGATTCCCGAGACGGCAAAAGCACCGCCGCCCGTGCTGCCTTATCGGTGTGGGGCAGCCCGTCCGATTTAATGCTGTCATGGACAGGTACAGGCCACGGTTTCGCCAATGTGGCCAATGCCCGCAATGATGGCTTGATGGTGCTGGATGAAATCGGACAAGCACAGCCGCGCCATGTGTCGCAAACGGCTTACAGTGTCATCAATGGGGTGAGTAAAATCCAAGGAGCCAAAGACGGCGGCAATCGCGACATAACACGTTGGCGGGTGCTTTTGTTGTCCACGGGTGAAAAGTCGCTAGATGGCTTTTTACAGGCCGCCCAAGCTGATTGGAATGCAGGGCAGGCCGCCCGCTTGCCGTCTGTGCCGTCCAATGCGGGTAAAGGCTTGGGTATTTTTGACACATTGCACGGCCATGAAAAGGGCAGCACATTGAGCGAAGCCATTACCAGCGCGGCCAATGCCTATCATGGCAGTGCGGGGGTGGCGTTTGTGCGCCTGTTACTGGATAACCCCAAGGCAGCACAAGAGGCCAGCCAGTTAATGGCTGACTTTATGACTACCTTGCCCGACATGGACGGCCAAGCCCGCACCGTGGCCACACGCTTTGCACTGGTGGCCGCAGCCTTGGAGTTGGCCGCAAGGCATGGCATTTTAGGCTTGAGTGCTGGCGTGTGTATGCCTGCCATAAAGCAATGTTTTGATGCATGGATAGACCGCACGGGCGCGGGCAAATTTGAGGACAGAAAAATATTGGAGCAAGCCATAGACTTTATGCAACAGTTTGCCTATTCGCACCGATTTGTAACCTACCCAACAGGCACAGGGGATAGAACGCCCAATGATTTGGCGGGCTATCGCAAGTTAAACGAAAAAACGCCAGAGCATGACAGCTTTTATATTTTGCCGTCTGTGTTTGTAACTGAAATTTGCAAGGATTTTGATAAGGCTAAAGTGTGCGAAGTATTGAGCCTAGTCAATTGGCTGCAAAAGTGCGTAACAGCCGACAAGACGCGTTACCAGCACCAGCTAAAAGGCAAAGGCCGCCTGTTTCTCATGCTTGGCGCATTACCACCAGACGAATTGCAGGAATAGGGCACAGCCCATATAATGACCACGCGGAGCGCCCGAGCCGTTGAATAGCCAGAGCGCCATCACCATAAAGCGACCATTGTAACGATGGCCGCTTTTTTGTTGCCTACGCCAGCCTCAAAATAAGCCGTTTTAACGATGGTTTAAGTTTTGGTAAGGGGGTGGCCTGCATAGGGTAGCGTTGGTGCATTCTGGGTGTGAATTTGGCCGACAGTGGCGTGATGTGTATGGATGGGGCTTGGCTTGCCATGTGGCTGGTGGTGTTTTGAACTGAAAAAACGCACTCACGCGAAAATAACTGTTTTTTAGTGGCTACCGTGGCTACCTTTGTTAAAACCCTTATCTGGTAAGGCTCAAATGGTAGCCACTGCCTTAAATTAGAGTGGCTACCTAGTGGCTACTGTGGCTACCGCTTTATAATCAATGACTTAGTGTGTATTTTCTAATTGGTAGCCACTGGTAGCCCCAAGGTTTTTACTCAGTGGCTACCGTGAAACCCTTATCTGGCGGGCTTTTCCGAGGTGGTAGCCACGGTAGCCACGGTAGCCACCGCTTTTTGTGTATATATGCACTTTTTTATAGGGGTGGCAAAAGGGGCAGGGTGGAGTTTTTGGCCATGTTCCTGTATTCTAAAAAGCAACAAAGTAGGTTTTAAAGTGTGTGACTTGGGATTTTTTACGGTACTTTTTACGGTACTTTGGAATTTGAGAAAAATATAATCGTTCATAAATAATGATTTAAGTACCTAATTATTGTCTCATTGTCGCACCAACAGTTGAAACAAAAACAGTCCCATAGGGGCTGTTTTTTTGTGTTTGTGTGTTTTGAAAAAGTCAAAATGTCTTGTTTGGAGGATCTGAAAAACGTTAAATTGTTATTTTTGTTGAGGTGCTCTAAAAAAAACCAGAAAATTCTAAACAATAAGTAAAATAATAATCATTATCAATAACTTATTAACATGATGAATTTGCTTGTGATTTTTTGTAGGGCAATTTGATGTCTTATCAAGGTAGACTATTTTTTAGGCAAATTTCGTTAGTGACTGTAAATTGTACAAAAATACAAGACTTTAAATCACTGATTTAATTGGCTACAATAGGTAGGATTATCTTGAATTTCGTTTAGGTCGTTCAGCCATGCTAGCGAATTACTTTCCAGTATTACTGTTTATTATCATCGGTCTGGTAGCCGGTGGGGCATTCATCACCTTGGGGTCGATTTTGGCACCAAGCCGTCCGTATGAGGAAAAGCTTTCTCCCTACGAGTGCGGGTTTGAGGCGTTTGAGAACGCCCGTATGCGTTTTGATGTGCGTTATTACCTCGTTGCCATTTTGTTTATTTTGTTTGATTTGGAAATTGCCTTCATGTTTCCTTGGGCTGTTGTGTTTAAGGAATTGGGCGCATTTGGCTTTTGGTCAATGTTCATTTTCTTGGTCATTTTGACAATTGGCTTTGTTTATGAGTGGAAAAAAGGCGCTTTGGAATGGGAATAGATGGCGTTTTAGAAAAGGGTTTCATCACCACGAGTGCTGATACCGTTTTAAATTACATGCGTACTGGCTCTATGTGGCCGGTCACGTTTGGTTTGGCCTGTTGTGCAGTAGAAATGATGCACGCCGGTATGGCGCGCTATGACTTGGACCGCTTCGGCATCATCTTCCGTCCAAGTCCTCGTCAATCAGATTTGATGATTGTTGCGGGTACTTTGTGCAACAAAATGGCCCCTGCACTGCGCAAAGTGTACGACCAAATGTCTGAGCCACGTTGGGTGGTTTCTATGGGTTCATGTGCCAATGGCGGTGGTTATTACCATTATTCATACTCTGTGGTGCGCGGTTGTGACCGTGTGGTGCCAGTGGATGTGTATGTGCCAGGTTGCCCTCCAACTTCGGAAGCGTTGATTTACGGTTTGTTACAGTTGCAAAACAAAATCAAACGTACCTCAACGATTGCGCGTAATTAAGAGGCGGGTAAATGACTAAGATAGAAACTTTACAGGCCGCATTGCAAGAAGCTTTGGGTGCCAAAATTAGCCACATGAAAGCAGACTTAGGTCGTGTGACCATAGAATGCCGCGCTGCTGATTATTTAGAAGTGATGAAAACCTTGCGTGACCATCCAAAATTGCAGTTTGAGCAATTGTTGGATTTGTGTGGTATGGACTACAGCGAATACCGCGAACAAGCATGGGAAGGTTTCCGTTTTGCAGCAGTTTCGCAAATGTTGTCTGTGGCTTTGAATCAACGCTTGTGCATCAAAGTGTTTGCAGAAGACGATGAATTGCCGATTTTGGAATCGGTAACTGGTCTTTACAGCAGTGCCGATTGGTTTGAACGCGAAGCGTTCGACTTGTATGGCATTTTGTTCAATGGCCATCCAGACTTGCGTCGCATTTTGACCGACTATGGTTTTGTCGGCCATCCTTTCCGTAAAGACTTCCCAATATCAGGTTATGTAGAAGTGATTTACGATCAAGAACAAGAGCGTGTGGTTTACCAACCTGTGACCATTGAGCCGCGTGAAATTACACCACGCATCGTGCGAGAGGAGCAGTACGGTGGCTAAACTTAGAAATTACACCATTAACTTCGGCCCTCAACACCCGTCAGCGCATGGTGTGTTGCGTTTGATTTTGGAGCTTGAGGGTGAAACCATTGTTCGTGCTGACCCACACATTGGTTTGTTGCACCGTGGTACAGAAAAATTAGCGGAAACCCGCACCTTCATCCAAAACTTGCCATACATGGACCGTTTGGACTACGTGTCTATGATGTGTAATGAACAAGCGTATTGCTTGTCATTGGAAAAATTGGCAGGCATAGATGTGCCGATTCGCGCGCAATACATCCGTGTGATGTTTGCCGAAATCACCCGTATCTTGAATCACTTGATGAACATTGGTGCGCAAGGTTTGGACATCGGTGCGATGACGGTGATTTTGTATTGCTTCCGTGAACGTGAAGATTTGATGGACATGTACGAAGCCGTTTCTGGCGCGCGTATGCATGCTGCTTACTTCCGTCCAGGTGGTGTGTACCGTGATTTGCCTGATTTCATGCCTAAGTATGAAAGCAACAAATTCCACAATGCCAAACAATTGAAACAAATGAACCAAGCGCGCGAAGGCACCATGCTTGATTTCATCGAAGACTTTACCAACCGCTTCCCAGGCTGTGTGGATGAGTACGAAAACTTGCTCACCGACAACCGCATTTGGAAACAACGTTTGGTAGACATCGGTATCGTAACGCCTGAACGTGCACTCAACAAAGGCTTTACGGGCGTGATGTTGCGTGGTTCTGGTATCGAGTGGGATGTGCGTAAGAAACAACCTTACGATGCTTATGCCAATGTGGACTTTGATATTCCTGTTGGTGTGAATGGTGACTGTTACGACCGTTACTTGTGCCGCATCCAAGAAATGCGCGAGTCTAACAAAATCATCAAGCAATGTGTTAAATGGTTGCGTGAAAATCCAGGTCCAGTGATTACTGATGACCACAAATTTGCTCCTCCTCACCGTGTTGACATGAAAGAAAACATGGAAGAGTTGATTCACCACTTCAAATTCTTTACCGAAGGCATGCACATTCCTGAAGGTGAAATTTATGTGGGTACTGAGCATCCTAAAGGCGAATTTGGTGTGTATGTGGTGTCTGATGGCGCCAACAAACCGTATCGTTTAAAAATCCGTGCACCAGGCTTTGTACACTTACAAGGCATAGATGAAATGTCACGCGGCCACATGATTTCTGACGTGGTGGCCATCATTGGTACACAAGACATCGTATTTGGGGAGGTTGACCGATAATGTTGTCAGCTGAATCGTTAAAACAAATAGACCGTGAATTGGCCAAATACCCGAAAGAACAAAACCGTTCTGCCATTATGGGTGCTTTGCGCATTGCGCAAGTAGAGCTTGGCTATTTGTCAGTTGAAACCATCAATTATGTTGCTGAATATGTCGGCATTCCTGCTGCGCAAGCGTTGGAAGTGGCCACATTCTATAACATGTATGATTTGCACCCTGTTGGTACACACAAAATCACCGTGTGCACCAACTTGCCATGCGCATTGCGCGGTGGTATGGCTGCTGGTGAATACTTGAAAGAAAAATTGGGCATAGGCTTTGGTGAAACCACCAAAGACGGCAAATTCACCTTGGTTGAAGGTGAGTGCATGGGTGCTTGTGGTGATGCGCCAGTGTTGATTTTAAACAATTACAAAATGTGCAGCTTTATGACCAAAGAAGCCATAGACCAAAAATTAGCTGAGTGGAGTGCGAGTTAATGGCGATTTTAAAATCTGGTGTGATTTTTAACGGCGTAGACACTCAAGACCCTAATTGCTGGACTTTGGAAGCTTACGTTGCACGCGGTGGTTACGAAGGTTTGAAAAAACTGCTCAGCACGGGCATGACTCAAGACGATGTGATTGCAGAAGTCAAAGCATCTGGTTTGCGTGGTCGTGGCGGTGCGGGGTTCCCAACCGGCCTGAAATGGAGTTTCATGCCACGTTCGTTCCCAGGTGCCAAATACGTGGTGTGTAACACCGACGAGGGCGAGCCAGGTACGTTCAAAGACCGCGACATCATGCACTCTAACCCACATGCGTTGATTGAAGGCATGATTATTGCCGGTTTCGCCATGGGTGCAGTGGCAGGTTATAACTATGTTCACGGTGAAATCTTTGAAGATTACGAACGCTTTGAAGTGGCCTTAGACCAAGCCCGCGCGGCAGGTTTCTTGGGCAAAAACATCATGGGTTCGGAATTCAGCTTTGAATTGTATGCCCACCATGGTTATGGCGCGTACATTTGTGGTGAAGAAACCGCTTTGCTTGAGTCTTTAGAAGGTAAAAAAGGCCAACCGCGTTTCAAACCACCATTCCCAGCGTCATTTGGTTTGTACGGTAAACCGACCACCATCAACAATACCGAAACGTTTGCTTCTGTGCCTTTCATCATTCGTGATGGCGCCTCTAGCTTTAACCAATTTGGTTTGGAAAACAACTTCGGTACCAAATTGTTCTCAGTTTCAGGCCATGTTGAACGCCCAGGTAACTACGAAGTGCCATTGGGTACACCGTTCTCTGTGTTGTTAGAGATGTGTGGTGGCATGAAAGACGGTAAGAAATTAAAAGCGGTGATTCCGGGTGGTTCTTCTGCGCCAGTGATTCCTGCTGACATCATGATGCAAACCAATATGGACTACGACTCTATTGCCAAAGCGGGCTCTATGTTGGGTTCAGGTGCGGTGATTGTGATGGACGAAGACGTGTGCATGGTGAAAGCCTTGGAGCGTTTGGCTTATTTCTATCACGAAGAATCTTGTGGTCAATGTACGCCTTGTCGTGAAGGTACGGGTTGGTTGTACCGCATCATTCACCGCATTGAAAACGGTGAAGGCCGTCCTGAAGATTTGGACTTGTTGGAATCAGTGGGGGATCAGATGGCAGGTAAAACCATCTGCGCTTTGGCCGATGCTGCGGTGATGCCAGTACAAGGCATGATGAAACACTTCCGTGATGAGTTCGAGTACCACATTGAGCACAAAAAGTGTAAATGCAACCATAAATGGTGTTAACACCCCGTGTGAAATAGGATTACCTAATATATGTTACAAATTGAAATTGATGGTAAGGAATTATCGGTAGAGCAGGGCAGCACGGTCATCGAAGCTGCTTTGAAATCCGGTACCTATATTCCGCATTTTTGTTACCATAAAAAATTATCAATTGCTGCCAACTGTCGTATGTGTTTGGTAGAAGTTGAGAAACAACGCAAACCGTTGCCTGCTTGTGCGACCCCTGTGACCGATGGCATGAAAGTGTACACTCAGTCTGAAGTGGCCAAAAAAGCGCAAAAAGGCGTGATGGAATTCTTGTTGATTAACCACCCATTGGATTGCCCAATTTGCGACCAAGGTGGCGAATGTCAATTACAAGACTTGTCTGTCGGTTACGGTAAATCTACAGGCCGCTATGAAGAAGCCAAGCGCTCTGTTATCGGCAAAGACATGGGTCCATTGGTATCAGCAGCAGAAATGTCACGCTGTATCCACTGTACCCGTTGCGTGCGTTTCACCGATGAAATCGCCGGCTGGCAAGAATTGGCCATGACCAATCGTGGCGAATTCTCTGAAATCGAACCGATGCGCGGCAAAACTTTGGAAACCGAGTTGTCTGGTAACGTGATTGATTTGTGCCCAGTGGGCGCATTGACCAGCAAACCGTTCCGTTATGATGCGCGTTCTTGGGAATTGTCTCGTCGTAAATCCATCTCTGCTCACGATGCCTTGGGTTCTAACTTGATCATACAAGTGAAATCTCACCAAGTGCGTCGCGTGTTGCCATTGGAAAACGAAGCGATTAACGAATGCTGGTTGTCTGACCGCGACCGTTTTGCTTACGAAGGTTTGAATCATGCTGAGCGTTTGGCACAGCCTATGATCAAACACGGTGGTGAATGGCACGAAACCGATTGGCAAACTGCTTTGGCTTATGTGGCCAAAGGCTTGCAAGGCGTTTCTGCCGATCATGGCGCCAACGCGATTTCTGTGTTTGCCAATGCTAACTCAACCGTTGAAGAATTGTTATTGGCCAAACAATTGGCCGCTGGCTTGGGTGTGAACAGCATTGATACCCGCATGCGCCAACAAGACTTCAGCTTAGATGCTGCTCAACAAGGCGCATTGTGGTTGGGTCAAAGCATTAACGACTTTGGCAGCAGCAATGCGGTCTTGGTAGTCGGTTCTAACTTGCGTCAAGAACAACCTTTATTGACTGCGCGCATCCGTCAAGCGGTTAAAGAAGGCATGGGCTTGAGTGTTATCGGTAGCAGCGAACAACAATTGCGCATGCACGCCGCTCAACACATCGCTCACCCAGCAACTTGGGTAGAAGTATTGAACCAATTGGCTGCTCCAGCTGCTGATGCCAGTGAATTCATCGCTGCGACGGCCAAACAATTGGCTGAAGGCGAGAAAACCAGCATCGTATTGGGTGCTGATGCCATCAACCATCCGCAATTTGCACAAATTTATGCCGCAGCTCAGGCTTTGGCCGCTGCCACTAACTCAGTATTGGGTGTGTTGCCACAAGCTGCCAACAGCGTTGGTGCTGAAGCCATCGGCTTTAAAGCCGCCAATGGTGCAGTGAATCCTGTGTCTGCTTTGAATGGCAGCCAAAAAGCAGTGATGTTGCTCAATATTGAACCTGATATGGATTGGGCAGGTAGCGAAGCCGCGAAACAGGCTTTGTTGCAAGCGCAAACCGTGATTGCCTTGACACCGTTCCAAAGCGAAAGCTTGCGCGAATTGGCCGATGTGATGTTGCCAGTAACCCCAGCAACCGAAACCTCAGGCAGCTTCGTCAGCATGGAAGGTCGTTTGCAAAGCTTCCACGGCGTGGTGAAACCTTACGCACAATCTCGTCCTATGTGGAAAGTATTGCGTGTATTGGGCAATGAATTGGCATTAGATGGCTTCGATTACACTTCTTCTGAAGAAGTGTTGGCACGTGCTTGCATTAACAGCGACAGCATCGTCAGCAAATTGAACAACCAAGTCCAAAACCCTGCTGCAAACAATTTACAGGCCGCATCTACTTTGGTACGTGTGGGCGGTGTGGGCATCTACCAAACCGATTCAGTGGTGCGCCGTTCGGCACCATTGCAAGCAACCGTGCATGCAGCCGTTCCTGCTGCCAGCGTTCACCCTAAAACTTTGGCGGCTTTGCAATTGGCAGACGCGGCACAAGTGGTGGTGAAATCTGGTGCAGCCAGTGTGGTTGTGGCTGTGGTGGCTGATGAAACCGTCGCTGAAAACGTGGTGTCCTTACCGCTTCATCCACAAAATAAAGTATTGGGTGCCATGAATAACGCAATTGAGTTAGGTAGAGGTTAATCATGGAAACTTGGTTTATTGGTCTGTTAGGCCCAACTTGGGGCTTTGTGGTATCGGCTCTGGTAAAAATCGTCATCATTTTGGCACCGCTGATTTTGTGCGTGGCCTACATGACGTATTTTGAACGTAAAGTCATCGGTTTCATGCAATTGCGCGTGGGTCCGAATGTGACCGGTCCGTTTGGTTTGATTCAACCGTTCGCCGACGTGGTGAAATTGTTGATGAAGGAAATCATTCGTCCTACTTTGGCAAACAAAGGTTTGTATTTATTGGCACCTGTGTTGTCATTGATGCCAGCGTTTGCCGCTTGGGCAGTGATTCCATTTTCAAATAACTGGTTCTTGACCAATGTTGATGCGAGCTTGCTGTACATCATGGCGATCACCTCTTTTGGTGTGTACGGTGTGATCATTGCAGGTTGGGCTTCAAACTCAAAATACGCGTTTTTGGGTGCGATGCGTTCTTCAGCGCAAATCATCTCTTACGAGATCGCAATGGGTTTTGCCTTGGTTGGCGTGATTATGGTGTCTGGCAGTTTGAACTTTGTTGACATCGTGAACCAACAAGGTCAAGGCATTGCAGGCGGTTCTTTCTTGTCTTGGAACTGGTTGTCTTTGTTCCCATTGTTTGTGGTGTACTTGATTTCAGGCGTAGCCGAAACCAACCGTGCTCCATTTGACGTGGCCGAAGGTGAGTCTGAAATCGTTGCCGGTTTCCACGTTGAATACTCAGGTATGGCGTTTGCCTTGTTCTTCTTGGCTGAGTACATCAACATGATTTTGATTGGTGCATTGACTGCGTTGTTGTTCTTGGGTGGTTGGTTGTCTCCATTCCCAGCAAGCTGGGGCATTATTGGTGCGGCCAGTCCGGTTTGGATGTTCATCAAGATGGCAATGGTGTTGTATTGCTTCTTATGGTTCCGTGCAACCTTCCCACGTTACCGTTATGACCAAATCATGCGCTTGGGTTGGAAAGTATTCATTCCTGTAACCTTGGTATGTGTGACTTTACTGGGCTTGTGGATGATTTCTCCATGGTCACTGTGGTAAGGAATAAGAGAGTAAAACAATGGCTAATTTAGTAAAATCATTTTTATTGACTGAGCTTCTCAAGGGCATGTCAATTACGTTGAAAAACTTCTTTTCTCCGAAATTGACCTTGATGTTCCCTGAAGAAAGCACGCCTCAATCAGTGCGTTTCCGTGGTTTGCATGCGCAACGTCGTTACCCAAATGGTGAAGAACGTTGTATCGCGTGTAAATTGTGTGAAGCAGTTTGTCCTGCGATGGCTATTTCGATTGAATCTGAGCAACGTGAAGACGGTACCCGTCGCACCACGCAATACGACATCGATTTGACCAAATGTATTTTCTGCGGTTTCTGCGAAGAAGCTTGTCCAGTAGATGCGATTGTGGAAACACACATTCTTCAATATCACGGTGAAAAACGTGGTGATTTGTATTACACCAAACCGATGTTGTTGGCAGTTGGCGACCGTTACGAAGACGAAATCGCCAAACGCAAAGCAGCTGACGCGCCATATCGATAAGGGAAGATCATGTTTCAAACCATCTTATTTTATGTATTTGCAGCAATAGTGCTTTTCGGCGCGGTGCAAACCGTTACTGCCAAAAGCCCTGTACATGCCGCTTTGTACTTGGTACTGACGTTCTGTACCAGTGCTTTGATGTGGATGTTGATGCAAGCTGAGTTCTTGGGCATCGTGTTGGTATTGGTATACGTCGGCGCGGTCATGGTGTTGTTCTTGTTCGTGGTGATGATGCTGAACATCGATGTCGAAGAAATGCGTGCAGGTTTTTGGAAAAACTTGCCAGTATCAGGTACGGTTGGCGTGTTAATGGCCGTGGTCTTGATTTTGGCCTTGATTGATCCTAAAACCAACTTGGCTGCTTTCGGTGCCATGGCTGATGTGCCTGCCGATTACAGCAATGTGCGTGCATTGGGTCGCGAAATTTACACCACTTACTTGTTGCCATTTGAGTTGGCAGCGGTGTTGTTGGTATTGGGTATGGTGGCAGCGATTGCCTTGACCCACCGCGGTAATAAAAACCCACGCTACATCGATCCTGCTGAGCAAGTTAAAGTACAAGCCAAAGACCGTTATCGCATGGTGAAAATTCAACCTGAAGTAGAAGAAGTTGCAACTGCTGAAGGTGAAACCAAACAAGAGGTGAAATCATGATTTCGATTACCCACTATCTCATTTTGGCCTCTTTGTTATTCGGTGTCAGTGCCATGGGCATTTTCATGAACCGTAAAAATGTCTTGGTCATTTTGATGTCAATTGAATTGATGTTATTGGCGGTGAATTTTAACTTTGTGGCCTTTTCTCAGTATTTAGGCGATACCGCCGGACAAATCTTTGTATTCTTCATATTGACGGTAGCGGCTGCTGAAGCTGCCATCGGTTTGGCGATTTTGGTATTGATTTACCGTAACCGTCACAGTATTAACGTACGAGATTTAGACAGCCTGAAGGGCTAATATTCACCCAAGAAGAAATCAATCATTATGGATAAAATGAATTTGTATTTAGTGATTGCACTTGCCCCGCTGGTCGGCTCTTTGCTGGCTGGCTTGATGGGTAAGGTAATCGGCCGTAAAGGTGCCCATATCGTGACGATTTTGGGTGTGGCCATTTCCTTTGTGCTGTCTTGTGGCGTCTTGTACGACTTCTGGACAGGCAAAGGTCAGGTCTTTGACCAAAACATCTACACATGGCTCACCATGGGTGGTTTGGATTTTGGCATAGGCTTCATGGTCGACAGCTTAACGGCATTGATGTTGGTGGTTGTGACCAGTGTGTCTTTAATGGTGCACATCTATACCATCGGTTACATGAGTGAAGATGATGGTTACCAACGCTTCTTCTCTTACATCTCATTGTTTACGTTCTCAATGTTGATGTTGGTGATGAGTAACAACTTTGTACAGTTGTTCTTCGGTTGGGAAGCTGTGGGTTTGGTGTCTTATTTGTTGATTGGTTTTTACTTCCAACGCGACACTGCCATTTTCGCCAACTTAAAAGCATTCTTGGTTAACCGTGTCGGTGACTTTGGTTTTGTGTTGGGCATTGCTTTGGTATTGGCTCACTTCGGCGGTAGCTTGAACTACGCTGATGTGTTTGCTGCAGCCCCTGCATTAAAAGATGCCACCATCCAATTGTTCCCAGGCGTGGACTGGTCTTTGATGACCGTGACGTGCTTGTTGTTATTTGTCGGTGCGATGGGTAAATCTGCACAATTCCCATTGCATGTGTGGTTGCCAGACTCTATGGAAGGCCCAACACCGATTTCAGCATTGATCCACGCGGCCACCATGGTGACTGCAGGTATCTTCATGGTGTCACGCATGTCACCATTGTATGAAATGTCGACTGTTGCATTGAATGTGATTGTGGTGATTGGTGCCATTACGGCTTTGTTTATGGGTTTCTTGGGTTTAATCCAAACCGATATCAAACGTGTGGTGGCTTACTCTACCTTGTCACAATTGGGTTACATGACCGTGGCTTTGGGTGTGTCTGCATACTCTATCGCAATGTTCCACGTGACCACACACGCTTTCTTTAAAGCATTGTTGTTCTTAGCAGCAGGTTCTGTGATCATCGGTATGCACCATGACCAAGACATGCGCAATATGGGTGGCTTGCGTAAATACATGCCGATTACCCACATCACCATGTTATTGGGTTCATTGGCATTGATAGGTACACCGTTCTTCTCTGGTTTCTATTCAAAAGATTCCATCATTGAAGCGGTACATGCCTCACAATTGCCAGCAGCCGGCTTTGCCTACGTGGCTTTGATCATCTCTGTGTTTGTGACTGCTTTGTATTGCTTCCGCCAGTATTTCATGGTGTTCTGGGGCAAAGAGCGTTGGCGTGAACACAAAGACCACGACCATCATGATGACCACGGTCACCATCACGGTTTGGCACCTACTGACAATCCAAAAGAAAGCCCATGGGTGGTAACCTTGCCATTGGTATTGTTGGCAATCCCATCTGTGTTCGCAGGTTATTTGATTGATCATTTCGTTTATGGCGATTTCTTCAAAGGTGTGATTCATTACAATTTGGAAGCACACCCAACCATGCACATCATGGCGGAAGAATTCCACGGCTGGTTTGCGATGACCATGCACGGTCTCTTGGCTTTGCCAGTGATTTTGTCAGCATTGGGTGTATTGACCGCTTGGTTCTTGTACATCAAAGCGCCTCATCTCCCAGCTAAAATCGTCAGCAGCATCAAACCGATTTACACCTTGTTGGATAACAAATACTACTTGGATGATATCTATTTTGCTGTGTTTGCCAAAGGCTCACGCGCATTGGGTACTTTGTTCTGGAAAGTAGGCGACAGCTTCATCATCGATAACTGCATCGTCAATGGCAGTGCCAAATTGGTTGGCTGTATTGCCAGTGGTGTCCGTCGTTTCCAAACCGGTTTTGTGTATACCTATGCAGCAGCAATGGTATTCGGGGTGTTGGTATTGGCAGTGTGCTGGTTGTGGCCGCTGATTGTGGGCTAATCGATTTGAAATGGGTTTTTTAGGCTAATAAATATGTTAAATCATTTACTAAGTTTGGCAATTTGGTTACCCATCCTCGCCGGTATCATCGTGGCGGTGATTGGTTCCAATGGCGCGCGAGCAAACATCGCACGCTGGGTAGCCTTAATCGGAGCTTTAGCGAGCTTCTTGGTGACCTTGCCTCTGTTTAGCGGTTTCGACCGCTTAAACGGCGGCATGCAGTTCACCGAGTTTGCAAGCTGGATTCCTGCATTGGGTTTGAACTACCATTTGGGTGTTGATGGTATTTCGGTTTTGTTTGTGATTTTGAATGCGTTTACGACCGTGTTGGTGGTGTTGGCTGGCTGGCAAGTCATCCAAAAACGCCCAGCACAGTATTTCGCTGCGTTCTTAATCATGTCTGGTTTGATTAAC
Source organism: Vitreoscilla massiliensis (assembly GCF_001457815.1). Lineage (GTDB taxonomy): Bacteria > Pseudomonadota > Gammaproteobacteria > Burkholderiales > Neisseriaceae > Vitreoscilla > Vitreoscilla massiliensis. The sequence goes on along the minus strand of NZ_LN898220.1, from coordinate 452,240 downwards.
GGTGCTTTCTCGGCTTTGGATGCGATTTTGTTCTACGCATTCTTCGAGGGCATGTTGATTCCGATGTACTTGATCATCGGTGTGTGGGGTGGTCCACGTCGTGTGTATGCGTCGATTAAATTCTTCTTGTACACCTTGTTGGGTTCATTGTTGATGTTGGTAGCGTTGATTTACTTGTCTCGTTTGACTGGCGGCAGCTTCGCCATCTTGGACATGCAAGCGATTCCACAGATTGCCAAATCCACCCAAATCCTGATTTTCATCGCCTTCTTCTTGTCTTTCGCGGTGAAAGTGCCAATGTGGCCAGTACACACTTGGTTGCCTGACGCCCACGTGGAAGCGCCTACCGGTGGTTCTATGGTGTTGGCAGCAATTACCTTGAAAATTGGTGCATACGGTTTCTTGCGTTTCATCTTGCCTATCGTGCCAGATGCCGCTCACTTCTTCGCGCCAGCCATCATCGTGTTGTCATTGATTGCTGTGGTGTATGTGGGTATGGTGGCCTTGGTACAAACCGACATGAAAAAACTGGTGGCTTATTCTTCTATCAGCCACATGGGTTTTGTGACTTTGGGTATGTTCTTATTCGTGAATGGCTATTTGAATGACTGGGGCTTGAAAGGCGCCATCATGCAAATGATTTCACACGGCTTCGTGTCAGCTGCCATGTTCATGTGTATCGGTGTGATGTACGACCGCATGCACACCCGTAACATCGCCGATTACGGTGGTGTGGTGAACAGCATGCCTAAATTCGCTGCGTTCATGATGTTGTTTGCCATGGCCAATGCCGGTTTGCCAGCGACTTCAGGCTTCATTGGTGAGTTCATGGTCATCATGGGTGCTACCGAGTTTAATTTCTGGGTGGGTATGTTGGCTGCGTCTACACTGATTTTTGGTGCTGCTTATACTTTGTGGATGTACAAACGTGTGATTTTCGGTGCGGTTGCCAACGAAGAAGTGCGTCAATTAAAAGATGTGAACGGACGCGAGTTGTTGATTTTGATTATCTTGACTGTGGCTGTATTGGGCATGGGTATTTATCCAGAACCGTTCATCGCAGTGGTACATCAAGCAGCAAATACCTTAATTGAACAAGTCGCACAAAGCAAAATTTAAGGACGTATTGAATGAATTGGGCAGAATTAAATTTAACCCCCGCCATACCAGAAATTACGCTGTTATGTGTGTTGGGCATCGTGCTACTGATAGACTTGTTTCTTAACGACCGCAATCGTTGGGTAACCTACGTATTGAGCTTGGTGGGCATCGTGGTGGTTGCGGTGTCGCAAGTGATGGTTTGGCATGGCCAACCAGAAGCAGCTTTCAGTAATTTATTCGTCAATGACGGCATTTCACAATTGGCCAAATTGGCCATGTATGTGGGTGTGTTTGTATTGTTCATCTACAGCCGCCGTTATTTGGCCAACCGCGAAATCTTCAAAGGTGAATTCTATACTTTGACCTTCTTTGCCTTATTGGGCATGCAGGTAATGGTTTCTGCTAACCACTTCTTGACCTTGTATGTGGGCTTGGAATTGTTGTCTTTGGCTTTGTACGCCATGGTGGCTTTGCGCCGCGACAACTTGCAAGCCACCGAAGCATCGTTGAAATACTTCGTATTGGGTGCTTTGGCATCTGGCTTGTTGTTATACGGTATTTCCTTCATTTACGGTGCGACTGGCCATTTGCAATTGAACGAAGTGTTGAATGCGATTCAAGCCAAACAAGAAAGCCATCAATGGTTGTTGACCATCGGTTTGATTTTTGTGGTGGTGGGCATTGCGTTTAAATTGGGTGTGGTGCCTTTCCACATGTGGGTACCTGACGTTTACCAAGGTGCGCCTACTGCGGTGACTGCATTTGTCGGTACTGCGCCTAAGATTGCGGCCATGGTATTTGCCTTCCGCATCGTTGGTACTGCCTTGCCTAACTTGGCACAAGACTGGACACAAATGTTCGCCTTGTTGGCAGTGGCTTCATTGTTGGTGGGTAACTTGGCCGCCATCATGCAAACCAACATCAAACGCATGTTGGGTTACTCAACCGTGTCACACATGGGCTTCGTGATGTTGGGCTACATCGGTGGTTTCCAAAACGGTGGTTACGCTGCTGCTTTGTACTACGCCATTACCTATATGGTGATGGGTTTGGTGGCTTTCGGTGTGTTAATGGCTTTGTCTAACAAAGACCACGAATGCGAAAACTTGGAAGACTTGGCTGGTTTGAACCAAAAGAACCCATACTTGGCGTTGATGATGTTGGTAGCGATGTTCTCTATGGCAGGTATCCCGCCATTGATGGGCTTCTACGCCAAATTGAGCATCTTGAAATCATTGATTGCTACTGGTGAAGGCATGTACTTGTGGGTGTCTGTGTTCGCGGTCATCATGTCTTTGATTGGTGCGTTCTACTACTTGCGCGTTGTCAAAGTGATGTACTTCGACGAGCCTACCAATGACATCAAAGGCGATTTCAAAGCCGATGCCTGGATTTTGTTGGCGTTGAACAGCTTGGCCTTGGTATTGTTGGGCGTGTTCCCATCATCTGTGGTTGACTGGTGCATCCAAGCCTTGAAATTGACCATGTAATACCGCAATATCACTGATATTTGTGTTACGGCAACCCTTGTGGTTGCCGTTTTGCTATAGTGCGTCTTGAATTTGAACGAGGAGTTTTCATGACAACGGCGATGTATGTGCTGCTGTTGGTGGCGGTGGTGTTGGCAAACAGCCCCTTTTTAAGTCAGAAATGGTTTGGCATCATCACATTGCCACGCAAGCATTTCGGTCACCATTTAGTGGAATTGGCAGTGGGTTATGCGTTGACGGGCGTGTTGGCCTATGTGTTTGAAGCGCAAGCAGGTCCCGTGCACCAAAAAGACTGGGAATTCTTCGTGGTGACCTTGGCCTTGTTTGTGGTCTTCGCCTTTCCAGCATTTGTGTGGCGTTATTTCTGGCACAGTCGCAACCATGCTTAAGCGGCCTGTAAAGTCTGTGTGCGCTAGAATGTGCATGGATTAAAACCATGTGTTGGTATCCACACCAGCGGATAAATAAGCGGCCTGTAAATATTTACAGGCCGCTTATTTAGATATCGCTGGCAGTAGAAATATAAGCAATGTGCCGATTTAATTGGTGTTGCAGCGGCAACATCGGATGGTGAAAGCTGAGGCGGGCGTGCATGCCCATGCGCTGCATCAGTTTTTGTGACGGCAGATTGGGGTAACTGGTGTAAGCGGTAAGGGCAGGCAGACGCAAATGGTTTAAGGCATAGTCTTGCACACACAGCGCCGCTTCCAAGGCCAAGCCTTGCGACCAGTATTGCGGCAACAAGCGCCACAAAATCTCGATTTTCGGCATGAAATCAAATGGCAAATTGCAGTTTTGCAAACCCAACATGCCGACAAACGCGCCGGTTTGTTTCAGCTCCAACGCCCACACGCCGTAATCAGGATGCCACATAAACGCGTTTTGAAAGCGCTGCAGCATTTGCTTGCTGGCAGCGCGGTCTTGGATGTTGGGGAAATAACGCATCACCTCGACATTGCTGCACAGACGATGCAAGTGGTCTAAATCGCTGTGTTGCCAATGGCGCAAAATCAAGCGGTCGGTATCAAACATGGGTACATCCAATGATCACAGCGGTGCTGTGGGCTTAAGTTGGGTTAATCAGGCTGCGTGCGGCAGGGGTAAAACTGCAAGTGGCGATAGGGGCTGGCGCGCAATTGTTGCACCAATTCACTTGATACCAAAACTTCACTGGTGCTGTCTAGGCATCTGGCGATAAACAGCCCTTGGTCTGCCTCAGGCAAGTACACGACGTTTTTGTAAACGCCGAATGAGTATTTGCTGCTGGCGGCTTCATTAATCGCGGCAATCAGCTTAACAATGTGCAGCAAATAATAGCCGCTGAGTGTGCCATCACGGCAGCGGATATTGGCCGGTATGGTGGCAACACACTCAGGCACGGTTTGCTGTAAAAACGCGATTAAGCGGCCTGAAAGCAAGAGGCTACCGGTATTGTTGGGCAGGTAATCGTGTCGTTGCAAAAATTCGCGCGTGGCCTTGCTGTCGAAATGCACACATTCGGGTATGTGGACGACCGCTTTGCCTGTTTGCCAGTAAAAATAATCGTCGGCATTGTCGCTGCTGTAAAAACAGGCTTTGGATTGTGGAAAAACATCTGGCATATTCCAAGTGTACATGGCTGTCCTCGTGTCAATTCAAGCTGTATGTTGGCAAACCTGTGCCCATCAATACCAGTTTTTTTCACCTTCAGGCCGGGTTTTGAAACGTTTGTGCAGCCAAAAATACTGCGCCGGTTGTTCGCGTATGCGCGCCTCGATAAAGTCATTCATGCGTTGCGTGTCAGCGATGGCATCTTCGCTCGGAAACTGTTCCCATTCAGGGTAAAAGCGCAATTCAAACGTGCCATCGTCCAAACGGGTCGGGATGGCCGGAATGATTTTCGCGCCTGTCATTTGCGCAATGCGCGACAAACCGGTGATGGTGGCAGTCGGAATGCCGAAGAAATTCACAAACACCGAGTCTTTGCGGCCAAAATCTTGGTCGGGCAAATACAAAAACGGCGCATCGGGGCGTTTGCGCATCATGCGGATGAGACCGCGCAAGCCTTCTTGGCGCGCCACCAAAAACACATTATTGTAGCGATGGCGGCCTTTTAAGATTTGTTCATCCAAGGCCGCATTTTTTTGATGGCCGTACATGCTGATTAAAGGTACGTCTTGATTGAGTTTGTACACCGCCATTTCAAACGCGGTGAAGTGCGGGTATAAGAAGATGACTTTGTCACCGCGTTCTAACACCGCATCCAAATGGTGTTTGTCGACATAGCGCACCAGTTGTTGCAAACGCTCCGCCTTGCTGTACCAACACACGCCATATTCCAAAATCAAACACGCCATGTGGTAAAAATGTTGTTTGAGGATGCGGGTGCGCTCAGCCTCAGACAGTTCTGGATAACAATGCGCCAAATTGATGTGGCCGACTTTGCGTCGCGGTTTGACCAAGTAATAACACAGCCAACCCACAGGTTTGGCAATGGCGTGTATTACCTTAATCGGCAACAGGTGTATCAGGTATAAAAAAGCAAAAGCAAGACGCATATCAATCTTTCAGGCCGCTTGCAGGTTTGGGTTCTGCGCCTGCAGGCGTTTTAAAACGGTTGTAACTGAACAAATACTGGCTGGGAAAGCGGCGTATCAAGGCTTCGACATTGCGGTTGATGGTTTCCACATTCGCCAATTTGTCGCGACCGATTTCGCCTTCCAATGGGTAAACATGCAAAGCAAAGCCACGGCCATGAGGCAAACGCTCGCCCACAAAGAATAAAGTGGCGACATCGCTCATTTGCGCCAAACGCGCGGCCAAAGTCATGGTATATGCTTGTTGCCCAAAAAAATGCGCCCACACGCCATCGCCGCCAGTGGGTACTTGATCGGGCAAGACGATGGTGGCTTCCTTGTTTTTCAAGGCTTTGAGGATGATTTTGACCCCTTGTGCATTGGCAGGAGCGGTGTGGCCTTGGTCGCGTTCACGCCCTGCTTGCATGATGGGTTCTAGCCACGCCAATTTGGGCGGCCTGTACATGGCGGTCAATGGAAATGGTAGACGCTCAGAAATAAAACGACCGGCCAAATCGTAACTGCCTATGTGTGGTGTAATCAACAACAGGCCTTGGCCTTGGTCTATGGCGGCTTCAACATGTTCCCAACCGTGCACTTGCCGAAACAGCTTCACCACATCTTGGGAATCTCGGCACCACGCAATCGGCAATTCCAACCCCGATTTGGCAGTTTCTTGCAGGCACGATTTGACTAAGCCATTCATATTTTGATAGTCTTGAGCTATTTGACTGATGCGAATGTTGTCGGCAGTGCGGGCGCGTGTTTTCGGGCTGCCATAATAAGCCAATAAGCCTAACAACCTTCCCAACAGGTGTAAAAACGGTAAGGGCAGAGCCGCCAGAAATTGAAAAATCAGCCGAAGCATAACTTGCATATTGTGTGTGTTGTCGCCATTAATCAGAATGGCTTATTTTAGCACAGGCAATCCAAACAGTTTTTGAATACGAAAGAAGCGCAATGGGCGAATATTTATTTACTTCAGAATCGGTGTCTGAAGGCCATCCAGACAAAGTGGCCGACCAAATTTCAGATGCGATTTTGGATGCCATTTTGGCACAAGATCCGACTGCACGTGTGGCAGCGGAAACCTTGGTGAACACCGGTTTGGCAGTATTAGCAGGTGAAGTGACCACTACCGCAGTGGTTGACTACATCAAAGTCGCGCGCCAAACCATTACCGAAATCGGCTACAACCGCTCAGAATTGGGCTTTGATGCCAATGGTTGTGCGGTATTGGTCGGTTATGACCAACAGTCTCCTGACATTGCCCAAGGCGTGAACGAAGGCGAAGGTTTGGACTTAGACCAAGGCGCGGGCGACCAAGGTTTGATGTTTGGTTACGCATGTGACGAAACCGATACCTTGATGCCGTTTGCGATTTACTACTCACACCGCTTGATGCAGCGCCAAAGCGAATTGCGCAAAAATGGCACTTTGCCGTGGTTGCGTCCCGATGCCAAAGCGCAATTGACCGTGGTTTACGATGAAGAAACCGGTCAAGTCAAACGCATAGACACCGTGGTATTGTCTACCCAGCACGACCCAGAAATCGACCACAAAACCTTAGAGCAAGCGGTCATCGAACAAATCATCAAACCAGTATTGCCAGCCGACATGTTGACTGAGCAAACCAAATACTTGGTGAACCCTACTGGCCGCTTTGTCATCGGTGGTCCACAAGGCGATTGCGGTTTGACCGGTCGTAAAATCATCGTCGACACTTACGGTGGCGCAGCCCCTCACGGTGGTGGCGCTTTCTCAGGCAAAGACCCGTCTAAAGTAGACCGTTCTGCCGCTTACGCTTGCCGCTATGTGGCGAAAAACATCGTCGCTGCCGGTTTGGCCAAACAATGCCAAATCCAAGTGTCTTACGCCATCGGCGTGGCTGAGCCAACTTCCATCAGCGTCCACACCTTCGGTACAGGCGCGGTGTCTGAAGCCAAGTTAACCGAATTGGTGCGCGCGCACTTTGATTTGCGCCCTAAAGGCATCGTGAAAATGTTGGATTTGTTGCGCCCGATTTACCGCAAATCGGCCGCTTACGGCCATTTCGGTCGCGAAGAAGATGAATTCACATGGGAAAAAACCGACAAAGCCGCCGCCTTGCGCGCCGCTGCCGGTTTGTAAACAAAGTCATTAGTTACACACAGCCACATCGTTAGATGTGGCTTTTTTTGATGGCTTAAATGCGGCCTGTAAGTTTGTTTAGACAATGACTTGAGTACAGTAAAGAGATGGTGGATTTATTGCGCCCGATTTCGCGTCAATTGGCAGCTTACGGCCATTTTGGCCTTGAATTGAAGATACATTTAGCTGTGAAAAAACCACTTAAGCCGCCGCCTTACGCGCCACTGCCGGTTTGTAAACATCGCTATGGTCTATACAGCCACATCGAAAGATGTGGCTTTTTGATTGCTGCAAATGCGGCCTGTAAACCTGTCTGGGCGTTGATATGGGCGCTGTAATGTAAGCATAGTGATTGATATATTTAATAAATGTTAAATTTACCCCATATCTTAGTGTGCAAATGCAGTAAATAAGATGTGAATGGTTGCATGTGCCAAAATATTTGTATCGGGTGGAAGATTAATCTTTTTTGGCTGGCAAATATTGCAGTGCAATAGATTTTTAAGGCTTGAAGTGGCATGATATTGCGCTTAACAAGAATTTAATAGAAGAAAGAGAAAGTTTCATGTCAGTAGCAACCACAGAATCGCAACCCGCCAATTCTAAGGGCAGGGTATTGTTTGCGAGTTTGATGGGTACCACCATCGAGTTCTTCGACTTTTACATTTTTGCCACGGCCGCGGCCTTGGTGTTCCCGCACTTGTTTTTCCCTGCTGGTAACGAACATGCGGCTTTGTTGGCGTCTTTGGCCACGTTTGCTGCTGCCTTCTTTGCCCGTCCCATCGGTTCGGTGATTTTTGGTCACTTTGGCGACCGCATTGGCCGCAAAGCCACGTTGGTGGCGTCGCTGTTGACCATGGGTATTTCGACTGTGGCCATTGGTGTGTTGCCCACTTACGCGTCTGCCGGCTTGTTGGCACCTGCTTTATTGACTTTGTGCCGCATCGGCCAAGGCTTGGGTTTGGGCGGTGAGTGGAGTGGTGCGGTATTGATGGCCACTGAAAACGCGCCCGAAGGCAAACGCGCTTGGTATGGCATGTTCCCGCAATTGGGCGCACCAATCGGCTTTATCTTGTCTGGCAGCGTGTTTTTAATCTTGGGCAATGTCTTAACCGAGGAACAATTCTTTGCTTGGGGCTGGCGCGTGCCGTTCTTGTTCTCGGCTTTGTTGGTGTTGATGGGCTTGTGGATGCGTTTGAAATTGACCGAAACCCCAGCCTTCCAAAAAGTATTGAACTCGAAAAAAGAAGCCAAAGTACCGTTCAAACAAGTGATAACCGAGCATCCTAAAACCTTGGTGTTGGGCATCGTTGCCGGTATTTGCACGTTTGTGGTGTTTTACCTGACCACCGTGTTCGCCATGGCTTGGGGCACGACCAAACTCGGTTACTCACGCAATGAATTCATCATCATGGAATTGATTGCCACCTTGTTCTTCGCCTTGTTCATTCCATTGTCTGCGGTGATGGCGGAAAAATTTGGTCGCAAAAATTCTTCTATTTTTATTTGCGTGTTGGCAGCCTTGTTCGGCTTGACCTTCAACCCATTGCTTGGCTCTGGCAATATGCTGGGCGTGTTGTTGTTCTTGTGTTTCGGCATGGCGATTATGGGTTTGACTTATGGCCCTATCGGTACGGTCTTGTCGGAAATTTTCCCAACTTCGGTGCGCTATACCGGTTCGGCTTTGACGTTTAACTTCGCCGGCATTTTCGGTGCTTCGTTTGCGCCGTTCATCGCCACCAGCTTGGCCACCGATTACGGCTTGGGTGCGGTTGGTTTGTATTTGTCTGCCGCTTCCATCATTTCCTTGATTGCGTTCGTGTTATTGCGTGAAACCAAAAGCGTCGATGTGAACAACCAAATTTAAGCCAGTAGATGCAGATGCGGCCTGTAAATGTTTACAGGCCGCATTTTTATGCGCGTTTATCGTGTGACAGTGGCAGGGCAACACGCGCTGTCAACATGTCTTCAATTCCCAAGTACTGGCGATTACTCTACAAATGTCGCTGCATAAATGTTTGAATTCGTGTTTATATAGATTATAATCATTCTCGTTTGTATTTATATTTAACACTTAATGTAAAGGGATGAGCATGAAAACTTGGACACTGGGCTTGTTGGCGAGCAGCATGGTTTTGGCAAGTACGGCTGTGTTGGCGTCGCCATATGCCAATGAAAACAACTTCGCCGTCGATGGCAAAGCGATGAAAGTCAGCGAAACCTCAGCGCGTTTGTTGTCCAATCCTGAAGGCTCAGCTCCCTTATTGGTAGACGACATCACCGATGGCATGGGCAAAACCAAAGTCCCTGGTTACAAAGTGATGGTGATGACACGGGCCTTATCAACCGCATTTGATGCGCGCAAAAAAGACGACGGTACGATTGAAAACCTCAAAACCGTGCACCGTGGCGGCAAAGTCTTGTTCGGCATTCCGGTGAAAAACGGCAAAATGAACATCAATGAAGCCAAAGTATTGAGCTTGGGTCTGATCAGCGACGATGGCAAAACCTTCACGCCAAATAATAAAGACACCGCCCCATCTGGCGAGCAAAAATTCAGCGACAGCAGCAAAGTAACGGCCTTGTCGTACAAAATCAACAGCCTGACCTTGCCGAATTTAAAAGCGGGTGAGCGCGTTGGTGGCGGCATCAATTACCAATTACACACCGTGGTCGATGGCCACACTTATGACGTATCCGCCAATACCGTGTTTCCAAGCGTGGAAACCAAAGGCCAACCGAAACACTTAAAAGCCTTTCCAGCGAAAGCCAATGTGTTTGAAGCCAACCGTTAATTTTTAAGCGGCCTGTAACTGACAGGCCGCCTGTTTACTTCCATCTTAAGAGAGCATTATGAAAAAAACATTGTTAGCCAGCGTATTGGGTTTGGGCTTGGGTTTGGCGTCTTTCAGCGCTATGGCATTTGATGACAGCGTGTCTTTGGCTGTGGATGGCAAACCTTTGGTGATTCAAGAGGTTTCAGGTCGAGTGTTGGGCAATGCTGAGGGCACACAAGCGGTATTGGTAGACGACATTTTCGCTGGTCAAGGCAAAAAAGCCGTACCGGGTTACCAAGTGATGTTCATGGGCCGTACTTCTTCAGTGGCAGTTGAAGCCAAGAAAACCCCAGATGGCAAATACGTTGACGACCGCATGATCCACCGTGGCGTCAAAGCCGCTGTCGGCATTCCAGTGGTCAATGGCAAAATGGACTTGGCAAATGCCAAAGCCTTGAACGTGGCTTTGATTTCCGATGAAAACCGCGAATTCAAAGAAGGCGAAAAATTCCGTCCGCGCGGCGAGCAATTGGTGAAAAAAGACGCCAAAATCAGCAATGTCAAATTGAGCGTTAAGCAATTGAACTTGCCTGATGTGAAAGAAACCTCAGGTGGCGGCATCGTCTACAGCTTGAGCTTTGATGTGGACGGCCGCAAAGTGGTGTCAACTGGCAATTCAACCTTCCGCGACTGGAACATCGCCAAAGCCGCCATGGGCGAGCGCTTGTTCAAAGTCGACGAACGCGTGATGAAAGCACAAAAATAAGACAGTCATGTCTTAGATGGTTTAAAAAGCGGCCTGTAAAACGATTTACAGGCCGCTTTGGTTTTACAGCGCTCCGGTTCGTACCGGTGCCAAATCGTGTAATTCCGCATCGCTAAACAAACGCGAGCGAATGATAAAGCGCACGCCTTCGGGGATTTCTAGGGAGAAGCTGGCGCCGCGGCCGGGGGTGACGTCTAAAGTGAGGTGGGTGTGTTGCCAGTATTCAAATTGCGCTGCGCTCATGTAAAACGGGCAGCCGGCGATGTGACCGAGCAACACATCGGCGGCGCCGATTTTGAATTCACCGGCGGGAAAACACATCGGGGCGCTGCCATCGCAACAGCCACCGGATTGGTGAAACATCAAGTTGCCATGTCCGTCTTTAAGCTTGGCGATTAAATCCAAGGCGGCGGCGGTGGCGTCCAAACGTGAGTGGCTCATGAGGTGCTCCTTCGCGGATTGATTCCGCGTTGTGTTCAGTATTCGCCAAACAAATCCGAGTCTTTGCCCACCACCAAGATGGATGCACCCATTGCTTGACGGTCGGCGCCGTGGTCTTGCTCTATGTCGATGATGTAATCGTCACAGCGGTAAACATAGCTGTTGTCTTGCTTCTTCCAACCTTGTTTGGGTAAGGTGAATTTTTGCTGTAAGCGTTGTTTGAAGGTATCGAGTGGCGTGTCAAAATCGGCCAATGAGCCATTGGTGAAATTCAAGGCGTAAGACACGATGCGGTCGGTTTTAGGATGGATGGCAATGTGCATGGCAGAAGTCACGCCTTGTTGCTGCAACACGCTGTCATGGCTGTCGGCATAGGATTTACCGTTTTTGAACTGGATGTGTACGGCATCGCTGCCAAACGCGGCTTTTTCGGCGGTGGGGTGGGTGAGTTTGAATTGGGCAAACGGTTGCTGCAAGCCCACGCTGGCGACCTTGATTTGTGCGGCCGGCAGCTCGCAGCTTTGGCTCCATGCGGTGCTGCTGAGCACAGCCAAAACACTGAATAATGCGACTTTCATCTGCTATTCTCCTTAAAAATGCGGCCTGTAAAGCTTACAGGCCGCATCATACCTCAGAAGAAGCCCAAAGCTTTACCAGAATAGCTGACCAGCAAGCATTTGGTTTGTTGGTAGTGGTCTAGCATCATTTTGTGGTTTTCGCGGCCTATGCCCGATTGCTTGTAGCCACCGAAAGCGGCGTGGGCAGGGTAGGCATGGTAGCAGTTGGTCCACACGCGGCCGGCTTGGATGGCGCGACCCATGCGGTAAGCCAGCGTGCCATTGCGCGTCCACACGCCAGCGCCCAAACCATACAGTGTGTTATTGGCGATTTCCAACGCTTCTTCGGCGGTTTTGAAGGTGGTAACGGCGACCACCGGGCCAAAGATTTCTTCTTGGAAGATGCGCATGGTGTTCTTGCCTTTGAACACCGTCGGCTCAACAAAATAGCCGCCAGCCATGTCGCCATCGAGTTTGCGTTGATGGCCACCGGCCAACACTTCAGCGCCTTCTTGCTTGCCTATGTCCAAATACGACAGGATTTTTTCCAATTGGTCTTGGCTGGCTTGCGCGCCTATCATGGTGTCGGTATCGAGCGGGTCGCCCCCTTTGATGGCGGCCACACGTTTGAGCACTTTTTCCATGAATTTATCGTAAATGGATTCTTGGATTAAGGCGCGCGATGGGCAGGTACACACCTCGCCTTGGTTCAGTGCAAACATCACAAAGCCTTCAACTGCCTTGTCCAAATAATCATCATCGGCTGCCATCACGTCTTCAAAGAAGATGTTCGGTGATTTGCCGCCCAATTCCAAGGTCACCGGAATGATGTTTTCGGTGGCGTATTGCATGATGAGGCGGCCGGTAGTGGTCTCACCTGTAAAGGCAATTTTGGCAATGCGCTTGTTGCTGGCCAACGGTTTACCGGCTTCTACACCAAAACCATTGACGATGTTAAGCACGCCCGCTGGCAACAAATCTTCTATCAATTCCATCAAATACAAGATGGACACCGGCGTTTGCTCAGCCGGTTTTAACACCACGCAATTGCCCGCAGCCAAAGCCGGTGCCAATTTCCAAATCGCCATCAATAAAGGGAAGTTCCACGGAATGATTTGCCCGACCACACCCAAAGGCTCATGAAAATGGTAGGCAACCGTGTCGTGGTCTATCTCGGAGATGCCACCTTCTTGTGCGCGCACCGCGCCCGCGAAATAGCGCAAATGGTCTATGGCCAAAGGAATGTCGGCATTTAAGGTTTCGCGCACGGGTTTGCCGTTTTCCCAAGTTTCGACCACGGCAATGTTTTCCAAATTGGCTTCCATGCGGTCGGCAATTTTCAGCAAAATATTGCTGCGTTCGGTGCTGGCACTGTTGTTCCAAGCGGCTTTGGCGGCATGGGCGGCATCCAAGGCCAATTCAATGTCTTCGGCCGTGGAACGGGCGACTTTGGTAAAGGCTTTGCCGGTAATCGGGCAAATGTCGTCAAAATACTGGCCTTTTACCGGAGGCGTCCACTTGCCGCCGATGAAGTTTTCGTATTGGGATTTGAATTGAATGGGACTACCAGAACTGTTTGGAACAGGATACTTCATGCCGCTACTCCTTCAATGTAAGATGAGTTGGGGGTAGTAAAATGGCGGCGCTACAGCCATTGCTGTTCACCATAGCACATTGAAAACCCAGCGTCTTTTTGCGGTGCAATATCAAAATTGCATGTTGATATACAGCACTGCAGTGTTTGCGGAGCAGTGTTTCAGTTCAGGCAATAATATTGGTTTTAAGCTAATGAAATGGGCCATGCATGCGGCCTGAAGCGCAGCAGATTGAATCTGCACACACATTAAATAGAGACAAAACCCTACCGCAAAATAGAGGAATAGACCTATTAACATCTATGGCTTGTTTCAAACCCCTGCTTTTCTTACCATTTTCGGCTAGCCATCCGTGTCTTACTTTTGCATAAGAGTGAAAACTGGCCTGTTGCAGCGATAATCTGAGGGAAAGAGAGGTGGTGCAAATGTGGGTGTTGATGCTGGTATTGATGCTGATATTGATGCTGATATTGGTGGGTTTATTGGTCTTGGGCAGCCAACGTTTTCGGCGCTTGCAAGCGCAAAATCATGCCGTGTGGTTACAAGTTGAGGCGCAGTTGTACCGCCGCTATGATTGGGTGCCGCTGTGGGTGCAAACCGCCAAATGCATCTTGAAAAAAGAATTGTCGGCCTTAAAAGCGGTGATTGAGGCGCGCCAAGCCGCGCAGCGCGCCTTAAAAAACATCAAACAACAGCCTGAGCACAGCCGTGCCATGCAAGAATGGTTGCGCGCCGAAGCGCATTTTACTCAGTGTTTGCGTGATTTGCGTACTTTGGTACAAACCACACCCGAGCTGCGCAATCATCCTGATTTGCTGGCATTGCGAGCCGATTTGCTGCTGATAGAGCAGGACTTGTCCTTGTCGTGCCAGCAATACAATCACAGCGCTGGTTTTTACAACCAATACAAACATGGTTTTCCCAGCAATGTGGCGGCGCTCGCCTTGGGGCATACCCAAGACGCGTTGCTGTTGCCTTTAGAAGCCACCATCGCTTTTGAGCCACGAAGCGCGTGAGTTAATGCGCTTCGTCCCAATTCATGCCTATGCCAACCTCGGCCACCAATGGCACTTTCAGATTGCCTGCTTGTGCCATCAAACGCGGTAACTGTTCGCTCACCAAATCGATTTCATCTTCAGGCACTTCCAATACCAATTCGTCGTGCACTTGCATCAATAAGCGCGTGCGCAGTGCATCGGCCTGTAACCATGCAGCCACCAAGATCATCGCCCGTTTAATCAAATCCGAGGCCGTGCCTTGCATCGGCGCATTGATGGCGGCGCGTTCGGCGCCGGCGCGAATATTGCCGTTTTTATTGGCAATGTCGGGCAAGTACAAGCGGCGTCCCATGATGGTTTCGACATAGCCTTGTTCGTGCGCACGGTCTTTGGCCGCTTGCATGTACTCGGCCACGGCCGGATAGCGGGCAAAATAGCGGTTGATGAATTCTTGTGCTTCAGCGGGCGTGATTTCCAAATTGTTGGCCAAACCGTACTGACCCATGCCGTAAATCAAACCAAAGTTAATGGTTTTGGCATAGCGGCGTTGCTCGCTGCTGACGTCTTCAGGCTTAACATGGAACACCTCGGCGGCGGTGCGTCTGTGCACGTCTTCGCCTTTGTTAAACGCATCAATCAAGGTTGCATCACCAGACAGGTGCGCCATGATGCGCAATTCCACTTGCGAGTAGTCGGCAGAAATGATTTTGTGACCGGCAGGCGCGATAAACGCTTGGCGCACGCGGCGGCCTTCGGCAGTACGTATTGGAATGTTTTGCAAATTCGGATTGTTACTGGCCAAGCGGCCTGTAATCGCCACCGCTTGCGCGTAAGTGGTGTGCACGCGGCCGGTATCGGCGCGGATTAACTGTGGCAATTTGTCGGTATATGTCGATTTGAGTTTGGTCAGGCTGCGGTTTTGCAAAATGATTTTGGGCAAATCGTATTTTGGTGCCAATTTTTCCAACACCGCTTCATTGGTAGAAATGCCACCCGAAGCGGTTTTCTTCAAGCCTGTGGTCGGTATCGCCAATTTATCAAACAGGATTTCTTGCAATTGTTTCGGCGAATTGAGGTTAAACGGCTGTCCTGCCAATTGGTAGGCGTCATTTTCCAAGGCCAAGATTTGCGAACCCAATTCATGGCTTTGTTTGTCCAATTCGGCCTTGTCGATGAGCACGCCGGTGCGCTCCATTTGCCACAACACTTGCTCAACCGGTAATTCTACTTGCTCGTACAATTCGCGCTGTTTGGCATCCAATTGCGGCCACAACACCGCATTCAAACGCCAAGTGATGTCGGCATCTTCGGCGGCATAAGCGAGCGCATCGTCCAAAGCGACATCGGCAAACGAGATTTGCTTCGCGCCTTTGCCACACAGGCTTTCATATGAAATGGTGGTGATGCCCAAATGGCGCTCGGCCAATTCGTCCATGCCGTGGCCCAAATGGCTTTCCAGCACATACGACAGCAACATGGTGTCGGCCACCACGCCTTGCAAGGCGATGCCGTAATTGGCAAAAATGTGTTGGTCGTATTTGATGTTTTGGCCGATTTTGCCCAATGCCGCATTTTCTAAAAATGGTTTTAAGGCATTCAGAGTCGCATCCAAATCCAATTGGTCAGGCACGGCGGTCAAGGTGTGCGCCAATGGGATGTACACCGCATCGCCGGCGCCAAAGGCGATGGAAATGCCCACCAATTGTGCATCCATCGCACTTAAGCTGGTGGTTTCGGTGTCTATGGCAATTGCTTGTTGGCCATCAATAGCGGCCTGTAAACGGTTTAACAAGGCTTGCAAAGCCTCTTGGGTGAGTATGGCTTGGTATTGACGTTCCACCTCGTTGCCCAATTGGTGTTCAGGTTTGAACGCGGCCGTCGGTGCAGGTGTGGCTTTGGTGACAGGTGCCGCCGCCGGTGCGGCAAACAAGTCAGCCGTCGTGCCTTTGCTGGCCTGTTGTTCGGCTTCGGCGAGCCAGCGTTTAAAGCCCAATTCGGTAAAGCGCGTGACCAAGTCTGACCAAGCAGGGGATTTCGGGCTTAAATCGGCCATGTGATTCGGCAATTCTTGGCTGAAATCCATGTCGGTTTTGATGGTAATCAGCTGTTTGGACAACGGCAAATGATCTAAGGCGGCCTGTAAATGCTCACCAACCTTGCCTTTGATGTCGGCGGCGTTGGCAATGACATTGTCCAAGCTGTCGTATTGTTCTAGCCATTTCACCGCGGTTTTCGGGCCAACTTTGTCCACACCGGGGACGTTGTCGACTTTGTCGCCGATTAAGGTGAGGTAATCAATGATTTGATCGGGGCGCACGCCAAACTTGTCTTTGACGCCGGCTTCATCGAGCACATCGCCATTCATGGTGTTCACACACATGATGTGCGGTGTCACCAATTGCGCCATGTCTTTGTCGCCGGTGGAGATGATGACTTTGCAGCCTTGCGCCTCGGCCTGTACCGCCAAAGAGCCGATGACATCGTCGGCTTCCACGCCGGTCACGCTCAATACTGGCCAACCCATTTGGGCCACCAAGTCTTGAATTTGTGCGGCTTGGCTGCGCAATTCGTCTGGCATCGGTGGGCGTGTTGCTTTGTAATCGGGGTACATCTCATTGCGAAACGTCGGGCCTTTGGCATCGAACACGCAGGCAGCGTAATCATGCGGAAAGTCCACTGGCAAGCGTTTGAGCATATTGAGCACGCCAAACAACGCGCCTGTGGGTTCACCGCTGGGCGAAGACAAGGGCGCCATCGCATGGAATGCGCGGTAGAGGTAAGACGTGCCGTCGATCAAAAGCAAGGTTTTCATGGTGTCGTGTATCTAAATGGACAAGCTTGGATTGTAGCCTAAAGCGTGGCCTCATAGGCAAAGCTTTGCTGAGCATGGCATCCTTGTTGCTACTGTGTTAGCCTGAAGTGGCTTTAGATTAAGGGAGATGAACATGAGTCTATATGAAAAAATACCCCAACCGATGTTGAGCGAATCTACTCGCATCGACTTGCGCGCGCGTGAGTCTTACCATGTGTTGAAAATCATCTCTGAATTTGTCGAATCGGGCGAAGAATTGCAGGCGATACAGCCGGCGGTGAGCATTTTTGGCTCGGCGCGCACCCATCCGGATGACCCGATGTATCAGAAGTGTGAACACATCGCGCGCTTGCTGTCGGATGGCGGCTTTTCGGTGTTGTCAGGCGGCGGCCCCGGCATGATGGAGGCGGCGAACAAGGGTGCTTATTATGGCAAAAGCCCATCGGTCGGCCTGAACATCGTGTTGCCACACGAGCAAAAACCCAACGATTACCAAGATTTGTCGGTGAAGTTTCACCACTTTTTTCCGCGCAAAGTGATGTTTGTCAAACACGCGATTGCCTTTGTCGGTATGCCCGGCGGCATCGGTACTTTGGACGAATTGTTTGAAAGCCTGACCTTGGTGCAAACCGGCAAAATCAAACGCATTCCGATTATTCTGTGCGGCAGTTATTTCTGGAGCGGGCTGCTCGATTGGATGCGCAATGTGTTGGTGGCCGAGAAAGTCATCAGCCCCGGCGACATGGATTTGGTGCAAATCGTCGACGAACCGGAAGAAATCGTGCGCATCATCTTCCAACATTACGAAACCTCGGGCATGAACCAAAACGAGTTAACCTACCAACAGCAATTGAGTTTGTAATGTCTTGATATTAAAAACAATCTTACAGGCCGCTTAAAAGCGGCCTGTAAACATTTGCGGCTGTATTTAGGAAGCACTGTGCTGACTTATGGATGGCAATACCGCATTGCAATGTGCGTGTTTGGGCATGAAAAAATATATCTGCTAGAACAATAATGGCGTTTACCCTTGCTGCTATTTTTAGCAAACTGCTTACAAGCACGGCACAAAGCCGTAAAGCAGACAGAACATAAGCTGAGCAAGCAAGGAATACAGAAGATGAAAACGCAAGTAGCGATTATTGGCGCCGGTCCTTCGGGTTTGTTATTGGGACAAATCTTGTCCAAAAGTGGCATTGATAATGTCATTTTAGAACGCAAAGACGGTGATTATGTGTTGGGCCGCATCCGTGCGGGTGTACTGGAAAGCGTGACCGTTGATGGTTTGAAGCGCGCCGGTGTGACCAAGAATTTGGAAGCCGAAGGCATCCCACACGATGGCTGCAAATTTGTGTTCAACGGCCAAGAATACCGCGTTGATTTTGAAAAATTGGTTGGCCGCCATGTGACGGTATATGGTCAAACTGAGGTAACGCGTGACTTGATGGAAGCGCGTGCCGAAATCGGCGCTACCACCATTTACGACGCCAGCAACGTGGCCTTGCATGATGTTGATGGTGCAGCTCCCTATGTGACGTATGAAAAAGACGGCCAGACCCACCGCTTGGATTGCGATTTCATCGCCGGTTGTGATGGTTTCCATGGCGTGTCACGCCAAACCATTCCTGCCGATGTGTTGACCACTTACGAACGCGTCTACCCATTCGGTTGGTTGGGCATGCTCGCCGATGTGCCACCTTGCCACGAAGAATTGATTTACGGCAAAAGCGAACAAGGCTTTTACCTGTGCAGCCAACGCTCCAAAACCCGCAGCCGCTATTACTTGCAAGTGCCGTTGACCGAGAAAGTAGAAGACTGGTCAGACGAGCGCTTCTGGGACGAACTCAAATCGCGCATGTTGCCTGAAGATGCGAAAAACGTGGTGACGGGTCCTAGTTTGGAAAAATCAATTGCACCACTGCGCAGCTTTGTGACCGAGCCTATGCGTTACAAAAAACTGTTCTTGGCCGGCGATGCCGCTCATATTGTGCCACCGACAGGCGCGAAAGGCTTGAATTTGGCTGCCAGCGACGTGATGTATTTGGCCGATGCATTTGAAGACTATTACCACAACGACCACAGCGAAGCCGGCATCGATGGCTATTCAGCGCGCTGCTTGAAACGCGTGTGGGGTGCGGAACGCTTCTCTTGGTACATGACCAAAATGATGCATAGCTTCACCGATGACGACGCTTGGGATGCAAAAATGAAACAAGCCGAGTTCAACCAATTGTTGAATTCTGAATACGGCGCCAAACTCTTGGCCGAAAACTACACTGGCTTGCCATATTAATAGCGGCCTGTAAGATCAACAAAACCGCCTCTTGTGCACCAACACAAGCGGCGGTTTTTTATTGTAGCAATGTCAACGCTGTGCGGGAGTGGCCACCACCACAGTGGCACCAGAATGAGAGGCGGCTTGCGGTGTAGACATAAATAAATGGGGCTCCAATGTCAGCAGAGGGTGTTGTCAGAACATATGCAGACTGTGTCGGTCAAATGTCCGGTGTCGCACGCTTACAGGCCGCATGGCGGCGGTATTCTGCGCTATTGTTTGATTGGGCCTCACATCAAGGAAACACATCATGGTACTTTCCTATGCCAAAACATGGTGGATCAGTTTTTGCGGTTTGTGCACGGTGGTGGCGTTGCAAGCGTTCAGCAGTTTTCAATGTTACCAACACGATGTGATGAATTTTTTGCTGACGCTGGGCGTGTTTGTGTTGGTGCCGTTAATCCCGTCGCTGATTGCGATGATGACGCGCAACCCTTTGTGTGCGCTGGGTGGCTATATCGGCTTTGTGCCGTGGTTGGGCTATGCGTATTACGTGGATTGTGTGCGGCTGCAAAGTGATGGCGGCGGCGCTTCCATGGTGTATGTGAGCGTGTTGCTGTATGGCTCACTGTCGTGTTTGCTCGGCGTGTTGTTGTGGGCGGCGGTGATGTGGGTGTTTCAAATCAAGGTGTTGAAACGCAAAGAGCGGGAATTGTAATCAAGCTATGCCATAAGCGGCCTGTCATGCATCAGGCTCGATATGAAGAAACAACCTGTGTTGTCCAATCATTAAGTCTATAAGATGAATCAAGTCAATAATGATAAAGCGGCCTGTAAACGTTTACAGGCCGCTTGTTGGTGTGAACCCTTATTCGCCTTTGAGGTTTTTGCCTTCAGTCGCGCCAAAAGTAATGGTTTTGGTCGACGGCACAAATTTGCCGGTATTGGCATCACGGCCTTGCAACAGGAATTTGGCATCGGCCTTGCCATGGCTGTCTAAGGCGATTTTCGAGAATTTGCCGATGTCGGTACTTGGTTTGCGCAAGCGGTTCACAATGACCACTTTTTGGGTATCGGCAAAGTCTTGCATCATGTTTTGGTCGCCTTCGCTGTCGCCCGCAATGAAGATGGGGCCATAACCGTATTTGCTGACCAAGAATTTTTCGATGGTTTGGGTTTTGCCCTTGCCTTGGGTTTGGTAATAGCCAGCGCGGAATTTAGGGATGATGCGACCAGCATTATCGCGTTCCAATTGCATCGCATACACGTTTTGGTCGGAAATATTAAAGCCCATTTCCGGATTGCTGACCATTTCCTTAATCACATCGATGAAGGAAGCCGAGCACACATACACATCAAAACCATTGTCGAGCAAGGTGCGGTACAGGGTTTGCATTTCGGCATGCGGGCGCAGGCCATTCTCCCATTTCACCGACACCACACCGGCTTTGCCAGACAACTCTGCGGGCGAGGTCCATTTCACGGGGCCAATTTTTTGGCTTTGCTGCCAACGGAAGGCATCGCGGGTCAGCGTGCGCACCTCTTGTTCGGTGAAGCCGGCAAACAAATACGTCACCCATGGATAGGAAACCGAATGGTCGAAGGTGTGGCCGATGGCGGCGTACAAATAGCGCATTTTGGTGATGAAATTGAGGTAATGTGGGCTTTTTTGCACTTCGGCCAAGCTTTGCGTGCCTTTTAAGCCACTGTAATGTTGGTATAACCACGTGTAACTGGCGATGATGTCGGGTGCGACGGTATTGATGTTCACCGCTTGGCCGGCTTGGTTGTTGTAATCGGCGCTGAAATTCTTGTCGCTGATGTCGGTGCGGATGATTTTGTCCAATTGCTGCGGCGTCACCTTGAATTGCAATTGCTCCAATTGGTAAATCAAGGTCGCTTCTTCGATGTCGAGAAACACCGAGGTATTGTCAAAATCGAACACCACATACGGTTTTTTATCGGCGCGGTAAGTGGAGCTGAGTTTGCCGTATTGCACTATCATTTGGTTCAATTGCGCATGGTTAAACGCATCCCATTGCCCACGTGCCAATACTTGCTGCTTGCTGTGTATGCCATTGCTGACTGGAGCGGGCGTGCCGCTGGATTGGCAACCGGCGACCGCCAAACTGCCCATCACCGCCAAAACCAACAAACGCGTTGAATTCGAAAACCAAGTTGAGTGTGTCATTGGTAGTGCCTTTCATATCATGAGTAAGTGATTTTTTGTTGTGGTTTGCCGCAACAGACACAGTAAACTTTGCAATAGTGGCCGCGATGACTGCACACGCTGGACAGAAGCGGCTTGGCAGATTAGAGCTGCTGTGCTGTTTCGATAGAATAAACGTTAAATATTTCAGTTTCAAGACAATTTTGTAATAAAAATTACAAAACAAGCCGACTAGCAGCGAATCTGTATTGTGTGAGCCAAACAGACGGTGTGCAGGTGTGGGGTATAACCAACAAGCGACCTGTAAATGTTGACAGGCCGCTTTAATCATTTGATTTTGTGTTCAATAATCCAATTTTTTAAGCGAGAACAATCTGATTGCAAACGGTTGGCAGCGTGCACAGATTGACGTAACTGGGCGAAATCATCGGCATAGATGCCTTGCTGGTTGCGGTAAGCAAGGTAATCGCCGTAGTCAAAAATACGGGGTGGGATGTTGCCAGACATGCCTATCAAGACCAATTTGGCCCCATAGCGGTTTTCCAAAATGCCAATTTGGCATTTTTCTCCAGACGGTGGGAAATACCATTCGAGCAGCTCATTGTTGCTGCTGAAGTGATTGTGCAAATGCGGGGATAATTCGGTGTAGGTACGAGAATTGGGCGGGGTGATGGGCGGTTCAGTTGGTAGGTTAGTCTGCTGATTTTCGGTCTCAAACTGTGCCGAGATATACCCTGCTTTGGCTTTGCCAAACAGATTTTCTGTTCCGAATTCTGCATGGGCGAGGCTTGCAACACACAGCAATAAATAAAGCCCTTTTCTCATGGCCATTCCTTAGGTTGAATATCAAATTAGAGTGATGTATGCAGTGTCGCAGACAAACAAGCGGCCTGTAAACGTTTACAGGCCGCTTGTTGTTATAGTGAAAAGATTCGGTGTATTCAGCGCTTAAAACTCTTCGGTGTCGATTTCCAATTGCGTTGCGGCGGGGTAACGTGGGCCGGAGACGCTGTGTTGGTTAATCAGTTCGCCGGCTTGGGTCAAGATATCGGTGGCAATATTGAGTTCAGACACGGCGATGTTGTCGCTCAAGTGTTGCAGCTTAGTTGTGCCGGGGATGGCGACGATGTGCTCGGCTTGAGCGAGTACCCAGTACAAAGCCAGTTGTGCCGGTGTGCAGCCAGCTTGGTCGGCCAAGGCGACAAACTGCTGTAACAAGCCCAAGTTGTGTTGGAAATGTTCGCCTTGAAAACGTGGCATGCCAAGGCGAATGTCTTTTTCGGGCAGGCTGGCGGTGTCGTGTACCGTATTGCCCAAGAAACCACGTGCAACAGGGCTGAAGGCGACCAAGGTTGCGCCTATGTCTTTACAGGCCGCTATCGTGCCCAATTCGGGATTGCGCGTCCACAGCGAGTATTCGTTTTGCACGGCGGCGATGGGGTGGGTGGCGTGGGCTTTTTTAAGGGTGGCGGCGGAGATTTCCGACAAACCCAAATAGCGCACTTTGCCGGCTTCGACCATGCGGCTCATCTCGCCGACGCTTTCTTCTATCGGGATGTTTTTGTCGAAGCGGTGCAGGTAATACAAGTCGATGACATCGGTTTGCAAGCGTTTTAACGATTCATCAATTTGGCGGCGCAAGGTGTTGGGATGACCGTCGATGACGCGTTTGCCATCGACGCCGCCCATGCCGCATTTGCTGGCGAGGAAAAACTGCTGTCGTTGGCCGTTTAAGGTGTTGCCAATAAGGATTTCGTTAGTACCAAAACCGTATAAAGTGGCGGTGTCTAAGTGGTTATAGCCCAAGTCTAAGGCTTTAAAGAGCAGGGTTTGTGCGTCTTGCGTCGATGGCGGCGTGCCATAAGCATGGCTGAGGTTCATGCAGCCCAAACCGATGGGATTGATGGCTGTGTTGGCGAGTGTTCGTGCAGCAAACATGGAACATCCTTTCTGGAACAAACGAAAACACCCATTAAGCTTTACAGGCCGCTTAATGGGTGTTTGGTTTCATGGGCTGTTAAGCGTTTAATTGGTCTTCTAAGGCTTGTAAGGTGCGGTAGCATTCAATCACTGATTGTACCGAAGAATTCGGTTCGCGGCCTTCGATGATGGCGGCGACAAATTCGCGGTCTTGCAATTCAATGCCATTGTCAGACACGGCCACACCAGTCAAATCCACAGGCTCTTCTTTGCCAGTGACCAAGTCGTCGTAACGGGCAATGTAAGTGCCGTTGTCGCAAATATAGCGGAAGAAGGTGCCCAAAGGACCATCGTTGTTGAACGACAAAGACAAGGTACAAATCGCACCGTTAGCGGCCTGTAACTGTATCGACATGTCCAAAGCGATGCCCAATTCTGGATGGATGGGGCCTTGTACCGCATTGGCTTTGACGATGGGTGCGCCCGCTTGGTAGCGGAACAAATCGACGGTGTGCGCGGCATGGTGCCACAACAAGTGGTCGGTCCAAGAGCGTGGCTCACCTTTGGCATTGATGTTTTTGCGGCGGAAGAAGTAGGTTTGCACATCCATTTGTTGGATGTTCAATTCACCGGCCACGATTTTATTGTGCAAGTATTGGTGCGACGGGTTGAAACGGCGGGTGTGACCGACCATTGCCACCAAGCCGCTGGCTTGTTGTGCGGCCAATACTGCTTCGGCATCGCCCAAGGCATCGGCCAAAGGGATTTCCACTTGCACGTGTTTGCCGGCTTTCAAGCACGCCAAGGTTTGTGAGGCGTGCATTTGCGTGGGCGTGCACAAAATCACCGCGTCCACTTGGTCGGAAGCCAAGGCTTCGTCCAAGCTGCCGGTGGCGTTGGCCACGCCGTATTGGTCGGCAATGACTTGGGCTTTGTCACGGCTAGAGCCGACGATGTAAGTCACTTCGGCGTTAGCGATGTTTTTCAAGCCATCCAAGTGTTTGATGCCAAAAGCACCGGTGCCGACTAAGGCGATGCGTACGGTTTGTGTCATGGTGTGTCCTTTTACTGATTTTCTAAAATCAAATGGCCAACGGCGGTATTGGAGGCGGGTACGTGGTAGAAGCGGTGCGTCACTTTCGGGGTCGCATCTTCGTCCATCGCGCCACGGGCAATCAACCACATTACCAATTCCACGCCTTCTGAGCCGGCTTCACGCAGGTATTCGACGTAGTTTTTCTCGGCCAATTCGGCAGGAGCGTTAATCAAGTCATCTAAGAATTGGTTGTCCCATTCTGGATTGATTAAGCCGGCGCGTTGGCCTTGCAATTGGTGGCTCATGCCGCCTGTGCCCCAAATGTGCACATTCAGGTCTTCGTCGTAAGACTCTACGGCGCGGCGGATGGCTTTGCCCAATTCATAACAACGGCGACCAGACGGAATCGGGTATTGCACCACATTCACATGCAAGGGAATCACTTTCACCGGCCATTGTTCCACGTCGCCGAACATCAGCGTCAGCGGTACGGTCAGGCCGTGGTCCAGCTTCATCTTATTGCACAAGGTCAAATCAAAGTCTTGGGTGATGACAGAGTGGGCAATGTGCGCCGCCAAATCGGGTGCACCTTCGACGTCGGGTACGGGACGTGGACCCCAGCCCTCATCGCAAGTCTCGAAATGGGCGGCGGTGCCCAAAGCAAAAGTCGGAATCAATTCCAAACTGAAGTTGTTGGCGTGGTCGTTGTACACCAAAAACACCACGTCTGGTTTGTTGTCCTTGTGCCATTGTTTGGAAAACTCATAGCCATCAAACACTTTTTTCCAATACGGCTCGTCTTTTTTGCCCAAGTCCCAAGCCGCGCCTATGGCCGGTACGTGTGAGGTGTAAACGCTGGCGGTGATTTTAGCCATGATTCTTGTCCTTTGCTGATTCTTCCCATTCTGAAACATAGCGGTTGCCGTCTATCTTGCGACCGCCGGCGAGCATCATGTCGCGGTAAGCTTCTTCGCTCATGCCCGTCATCGAGCCTGCCATTTGTTGGAAAGAATGGCCATCGGTGGCACCGATTTTGGCCAAGAAATAAATATTACCGCCCAAAGCCATGCAGCGGTTCAAATCGCGTGCCATCACTGCTTGCTTCTGCTCTTCGCTCATTGCCCATTCGTCCAAATATGCACGTTCGTCGGCTTTGAAGCGGGCACGGTTATCGGCCGACATCAGCGACATGCAAAATTGGTTTAAATGGTAGCCTTTGCGCGATTGATCGGAATCAAACACGATGGTGCCGGGTATGTCGGTATAGGGTTTTTCTATTGCCATGGGTTTCTCTCTTCTACATCATCTGTCAAGGAGCTGAATTAAGCGACTTCTTCAGGCCAGTACAATCGCATTGGATTGTCTACCAACAATTGTTGGCGCTCAGCTGCGGTTGGGGCGATGTGTGCGATGTATTCCACCAACAAGCCATCGTCGGGCATGTGGTCTTTTAAGTTAGGATGTGGCCAGTCTGTGCCCCACAACACACGCTCAGGGAACAACTGCATCAAGCGACGTGCAAACGGTGCCACGTCTTGGTAGGCATTTTTTTCACCGTCCAAGGCTTTCAGGCCGGTTTTGCTCAAACGCTCTGGGCAAGACAGTTTGGACCAAATATTAGGATGTTCTGCCATCAGTTTCACAAACAGATTGAATTCTTCGCCATCTACGGGCTTGCTCACATCGGGTCTGCCCATGTGGTCTACCACCACCGTGGTCGGCAAGTTGGTGAAGAAATCCCACAATTCTGGCAAATCAGGCGCTTCAAAATAAATCACAATGTGCCAGCCAAACGGGGCAATTTTAGCAGCGATTGCTTCCAAATCGGCTTTGGGCATGAAATCGACCAAGCGTTTGACAAAATTAAAGCGCACACCACGCACACCGGCGTCGTGTAAGGCTTGAATTTCTTCAGTAGAAATGTCCACACCGACGGTGGCCACGCCACGCGCTTTGCCGTCTGATGACAACAAGGCATCGACCAAGGCGCGGTTGTCTTTGCCGTGGCAAGTGGCTTGTACGATGACATTGCGGGCAAAACCCAAATGGTCGCGTAAGGCAAACAATTGTTCTTTAGAAGCATCGCAAGGCGTGTATTTGCGCTCAGGTGCGTAAGGGAATTGGTCGCCTGGGCCAAACACATGGCAATGCGCATCGACTGCGCCTGCTGGCAATGCCAATGAGGGTTTGCTTGGGCCTTGATACCAGTCTAACCAACCGGCGGTTTTTTCAAAAACTGTGCTGCTCATGATGATGTCCTGTGTCTTAGTCTATGTATTTCAGGCCGGCTTTTTCCAAAGGTTCGCGCATTTTGTACATGTCGAGACCCAACTCACCTGCTTCAAAACGGGCGCGTTTTTCGCCCTCAAACGATTCACGCTTTTCTGCCGCATCAGCGACTTCTTGTGCGCGTTCACGCGGCACCACCACCACGCCATCAACGTCGGCAATCACCACATCACCGGGGTTGACCAATTGGCCGGCACAAATCACTGGGATGTTGACCGAGCCCAAAGTGGCTTTGATGGTGCCTTTGGCATGGATGGCTTTGGAAAACACCGGAAAACCCATGCCTTGCAATTCTTCTACATCGCGCACGCCGCCATCGATGATGAGGCCTTTGGCACCACGGGCTTTGAATGAAGTCGCAAGCAAATCGCCGAAGAAACCGTCGGCATTGTCGGTGGTACAGGCCGCTACCGCGACATCACCGGCCTGTAATTGCTCGGCCGCCACGTGCATCATCCAGTTATCACCGGGTTGCAACAAAATGGTCACGGCCGTGCCGCAAATTTTTGCGCCTGAGTACACTGGGCGCATATACGGCTTCATCAAGCCGACGCGGCCCATGGCTTCGTGGATGGTGGCCACGCCAAAGCGCGATAATTTTTCAACGGCAGCCGCGTCAGCGCGTTCGATATTGCGTTTTACCACGCCCAATTGGTTCAAAGTAACGTCCATGTTTACAATCCTTTGGCTTTTAATTGTGCGTCCAAACGTGGGAACACACGGCGGGTATTGGCTTCGTAAATATTGTGTTTGTCTTCGGCAGAGATTTTGGCCGCTTCAATGTATTGCTTGGTGTCATCGAAGTAAAAACCTGTGCGTGGGTCGATGTCGCGCACCGCACCGATCATTTCTGAGGCAAACAAGATGTTTTTATTCGGTACCACATCGAGTAGCAAATCGATGCCCGGTTGGTGGTAAACGCAGGTATCGAAGAAAATATTGTTCAGCAAATGTTCTTCGAGCTCAGGTTTTTTCAAAATCATCGCCAAGCCGCGGAAACGACCCCAGTGGTAAGGCACCGCGCCACCACCGTGTGGAATCAAGAAGCGCAAAGTCGGGAAGTCTTTGAACAAATCACCGCTCAAGCATTGCATGAAGGCAGTTGTATCGGCTGCCAAGTAATGTGCACCAGTGGTGTGGAAGGCTGGGTTGCAACTGGTAGACACGTGCACCATCGCTGGGATGTCGTACTCGACCATTTTTTCGTAAATCGGGTACCAGTATTTGTCGGTCAACGGTGGTGAAGTCCAATGGCCACCGGATGGGTCTGGATTCAAATTCAGGCCGACATTGCCATATTCATTCACACAGCGCTCAAGTTCCGCCACACAGGTTTCAATCGGTACGCCCGGAGACTGTGGCAACATCGCCGCAGGCACAAAACGGTCTGGGTATAACTGCGCCACGCGGTAGCACAATTCATTGCAAATCGCCGCCCATGTGGCCGACACTTGGTAGTCGCCAATGTGGTGGGCCATGAAGCTGGCGCGAGGCGAGAAGATGGTCAAATCCGAACCGCGTTCGTTCATGAACTTCAATTGGTTGGCTTCTAAAGTCTCGCGAATTTCGTCGTCGCTGATTTTCAAATCGGCCACTTTGGGCGCTTGGCTGGGGTTGTTTAAGGTCGCGATTTGTTTCTCGCGCCAGTCGGCCAAAGCCTTGGGAGCGGTCGTGTAGTGACCGTGACAATCAATGATTAAACTCATGTTCTCTTCACCTTTTTGAAAGAGTGATCAGCACGCAGCACCTAAGCTGTTACTGAATAAATAGAATTTTGTGAGCTAGGGCGTAGGCGTTAAGCTGTCTTAACAGCCAGTTGTTGTTTTTGGTATTACCTGACCTGTTGCCACTCACTGCCATTTGATATTGCCGCAAGCGAGCCATTTAAAAAAGATGCACTTGTTTCTATTAGTTATGCATGCTTGACATAGATAGCGATGTCAAATCAGGCACAAGCGGCCTGTAAGGCTTACAGGCCGCTTATACAAGGCTGTCTCGATGAAGACAGTATTTTGAATCACATTAGGATGCTGCGGATTAACCCAATGACGACGGCACCATCACCTCGCCGCGCATGATGAGGCGGGCAGTGCGAAGCAGCGCCGCGCTGAGCACATTGGTGGCATCGGCCGCATCGGTGGTGAGTTCCACGCTGAATTCGCCGCTGGGGTGTTCTATCGACATCAAGCTGCTGTTGCCATCAACTTGGCCTGCCACTGCCAAACCATCGGCCACACTGCCGGGCAACACGCACGCCGTCGCTACCGTTACCGCGGCGAGCACGCCGATGGCATCGTGGCACACGTGCGGGATGTAGCAACGGGTGTGGATGGCGCCGCCGTTAACAGGACTGTTCAGCAAACACATTTTCGGAAAGTTTTTATTGCTGACATCGCCCAAACCCATTTTCAAAGCGGCCTGTAAACGCAATTGTTCGATTTTGGCTTTCAAATCGGCGTCTTGGTTCAAATCGGCGACGCTTTCATAGGCGGTGCGGCCGACATCGGCAGCGCGTACCAATACCATGGGCATGCCATTGTCGATGCAAGTGGCTTGTAAGTCACCGATGCCGTCTATGTTGAACACATCAAGCACATGGCCTGTGGGCAAGAGTGAACCTGCTACCGAACCGGCGGTGTCCAAGAAATTGATTTTAATCGGCGCGCTGAAACCGGGCGCACCGTCTATGCGTGTCTCGCCTTCGTATTCAATCTCGCCATGCGGGGTTTGCACGGTGATTTCGGCCACCATGCCGGTGTTGAGGGTCAAGACTTTGACGGTGGTGGTGTCGCCTTGCGCCGCAATCAAGCCTTTTTCCAAGGCAAACGGCACCACGGCCGCCAGCATATTGCCGCAATTGGGGGTGGTGTCTACCGTGTCTTTTTCTGGCTGTAATTGCGCAAACAAGAAACTCAAATCGGCTTCAGCGCCCGCGTGCACATCGACGATGCCGACTTTGCTGGTAAGCGAGTGGGCGCCGCCCAAGCCATCGATTTGGCGCTTGTCTGGCGAGCCTACGGCCGCGAGCAAGACCGCATCGCGCGCGGCGATGTCAGTGGGTAATTCCTTGGCATAAAAGAAAGGTCCTTTGGAAGTGCCGCCGCGCATGAGCATGCACGGGATTGCCGTTTGCTTCGCCATTTTCGTCTCGCTTCAGTGGTTTATCATCTATAATCAAACGGGCAATGTGCATGTTTAGAGTGCAGCTTCCCGCATTGTCGGTGGTATTATGCGGCGGCAAATGTTGTGGAAACAGCATGGCAGCAGTCTATTTGTTATGTAATTTTGTTATAGAAAGCGGTGAGTACGGTGGAATTGAAACAGCTCAAGTATTTCATGCATGTGGCCGAATTGGGCAGCTACACGCGTGCGGCAGAGGTGATAGACGTGGCGCAACCTGTGCTCAGTCGCCAAATACGCCAATTGGAAATTGAGCTGCGTCAAAATCTGTTGATACGCCACGGTCGTGGTGTGGTGCTCACCGATTCAGGCCGCACCTTGCTCAAACACGTCAACATCATCATGGACCAAATCGACGAGGCGTATGAAGACTTGAGTTTGTCCGATGGCAAACTCGCCGGCCACATCACCATCGGTTTGCCGCCGACCGTGGCCAAACTCATTGCCATAGACTTGGTGCGCGCGTTCAAAAAGCGCCTGCCTTTGGCTCACCTGACCATAGAAGAAGGCTTGACCGTTCACATCGAAGAAAACTTGGGCTTGGGGCGCATGGACATCGGCTTGCTCAACAACCCGACCTTCTCGCCCAACATCGACACCAAACTCATCATCGAAGAAGAGCTGTATTTGATTGCCAAAAAAGGCTATTTCCCGCACCAACCGAAAAGCATGGATTTGAAAGAATTGGCGGCGATTCCGTTGATTATGCCGACTTTGCCCAATCCATTTCGGGTGTTGGTACAAGCGCAAATGGCCGAAATCGGCCTCAAGCCGCAAATCGATTGGGAAATCAACAGCGTCGGCACCATCGTGAAATTGGTGAATGAGGGCGTGGGCTGTGCGGTATTGTCTAAGTATTGTTTGGGCCTGGTGAAAGACGGCGACAATATGGAAGCGATACGCATCGCCAATCCCGCTTTGGTTAACCGTTTGTACGTTGGCTATTCGGCCAAACGTGCCACCACCCGTTTGCAAAAAGAGATGTTGCAATTGGTGGAAGAGGTGTGTCAGCAGTATTTCTGAGTTTACAGGCCGCTACTTTGGCCATTGAAGCGGCCTGTAAAGGCCCAATCGCTGACAATTTCATGTTTTGATGTTTTCTTGGCCGATGCGAGCAACGCCGTTGCAATCATCGGACAAGTCTTGTCCATCTGCCCTGCCTCACGGGCGCATTCAACGTTACATTCCAAAAACTTTGCTAAGGCGGCCGCACGCAGATGCCGTTGTCGCCGCTGGCAGGTTTTGATGAACACAATAAGCCCGACGTGCATCTGCGCGTGTGCGATCCACCGCTGGGCAATGGATACAAGGAAGAAAACGTTGAAACTCCCTCTGATGTATGGCCTGCCTTTGGCCGCTTTGTGCGCCTTACCACAATATGGTTTGGCCAATGAAACCTCCCCTCCGCAAGACACCGCCAACAGCGGCAGCGTGTGGGAATCGCCTTTTTTTGACGATGCCAAAGTATCGGTGTTGAACCGCAATTATTATTTCAACCGTGATTTCCGTCATAGCGGTGCCAATCCATCCGGCACCAACCAATTCAAACCAGCGAGCGAGCGCAATGGCTACCGCAGCGAATGGGCACACGGCATTGTCGTCGATGTGCAATCGGGTTACACCCCCGGCGTGGTCGGTTTTGGTGTCGATGCGCAAGCCTTGATTGGTGTGCGTTTGGACAGCTCGGGCGCACGCACCGGTACGGGTTTGATTCCAGTGGGCAAAGACGGTGAACCGGCGCACTCATGGGGCGAAGTCAGCGGCGCGGTCAAAGCCAAAGTCGGCAAGACAGTGCTGAAATACGGCACGCAAATGCCGAATGTGCCAGTGTTGTCGGTACACAATGCACGCTTATTGCCAGCGACGGTGAGCGGCGTGTCGTTGGAAAGCAACGACATCAATAATTTGAATTTACAGGCCGCATGGTTTACCCACACCAATGCCATCGATGGCACCAACCACGATGACAGATTCAATACCGATTACGGTTTGGCCATCCAAGCCAAGCGCGCCGGTTATGTCGGCGGTACGTATAAATGGTCGCCCGACACGCAAGCGAGTGTGTATGTTGGCCATTTGAAAGACGTGTGGAACCAATACTATGTGCAAGGCAACCATACTTGGCGTTTTGACAACAATACCTTTGTGAAGCTTAACGGTGTCGGCTACTGGAACCGCGATACCGGCAAATCCATGGCCGGCAGCATAGACAGCAAATTGCTCGGCACCAACCTCACTTATGGCAATGCCACCCATTCAATCAGCGCTGGCTACCAGCAAGTGTTTGGCGATGAACCGCTGGACTACATCGGTTTTCGCACCATAGGCGGCAACGTCAATTTTGCCAACATCGGCAATGTGTCGCCGTTTGCCGAAGCGAATGAAAAATCATGGCAATTGCGCTACGACTTGGATTTCAAAACCTTGGGTGTGCCCGGTTTGAGTTTTACAGGCCGCTATATCAAAGGCTTTGACATGGACAACAGCGGCAGCAACAACCAAGTGTATCAAAACGCCTTAAAAGGCTACACCTACCGCGATGGCGACAGCCATTGGGAACGCGATTTTGAATTGAAATATGTGTTCCAAAGCGGCGCGGCCAAAGGCCTGTCTTTACGCTTGCGCCAAGCCACGCTGCGCGCTTCCACAGGTTACCGCTACAACAATATGGATGAAGTGCGCATCATCGCCGAATATCCGTGGTCTTTATAAGGAAACATCATGCAAACCGTGTATGTATTGAATGGCCCGAATTTGAATTTGCTCGGTGTGCGCGAGCCTGAAATTTATGGCCGTGCCACCTTGGCCGACATCGAAGCCTTGTGCCAAAACTTAGCGCAGCAATTTGGTTGGCAATTGCGTTTCTTGCAAAGCAATTACGAGGGCGCATTGGTGGAGTGGGTACACGAAGCGCGCGCCGCTGGTGCGGCTGTGATTATGAATCCGGCCGGTTGCAGTTTCTATTCGATACCGCTGTTAGATGCCTTGTCGACTTTGGAAACGCCGTACATCGAAGTGCATTTGAGCAATATCCATGCGCGCGATGCCGAGCATCAGCATTCGATTTTGTCGAAAAAAGCGCGTGGTGTGATTTGTGGTTTTGGTGCGCACGGTTATGAATTGGCGCTGCAAGCGCTGCAGCGTATGTTAAACGCCCAATAAGCATGATTGAATCTTAAAACACGTCGCTGATGACGGGTTTTTTTGATGAGTGGTGGGCAGTGATGTTGGCACCATCTGTGTCGACCACCCCTCGTTGCTGTTGCCCAACGTATGGGTGCAACAGGCAACGGTTTTACAGGCCGCTTATAACAGCATGCGCAATTGTTTGGCCAATTCTTGCATCGGCACCAAGCAGCGGTTAATCACCTGCTCAGGGGTGTATTGTTCGCTGCGTGCGACCGTGTTCAAACCCGCCACCACACGACCAGCGCCATTGAAAATCGGCACGGCAAAACCGATAAAGCTGACCTCATGTTCTTCCGCCGCCAAACACCAGCCTTGGTCACGAATGTCGTGCAATTGCTGCTTGAAGGTGTCGGCATTGGTGACGGTGTATTTGGTGCTGCGCGTCAGTGGGTAATGCGTGAGCCAAGTGTCCAATTCTTGGTCTTGCATATAGGCCAAGATGACTTTGCCATTGGACGCGGTATGGGCGGCGATGCGGTTGCCATTGTGTATGCCGTAAGGCAAGACGCGGTTTTTTTCGGCGCTGGCGAGATAACTGCAGGCAACGGTGATGACTTCGTGGTTGTCCAAAATCACCACCGAATGGCACATGCCGGTTTGTGACGACAGCGAGTGCAATAAAGGCTGGGCGATTTTGGGCAGGTGGGCTGAGCTCAAATACGCGCCTGAGAATTTCAAGACCTTGTGCGTGAGCCAGTAAAACGTGCCATCGCTGTCCAAATAGCCCAAGTATTTCAGGGTTTTCAAATGGCGGCGGGCGGCGGTGCGGGTTAAGCCAGTGCGTTCGGCGGTTTGGGTGACGTTCAGGCGTTGTCTGTCGTAACCAAAACATTCCAATACCTGCAAGCCTTTGGCCAAGCCGGCAATGAAATCATCATAGCGAATGATTTCCTGCGTGTGCTCATGCAGTATCTCGGTGTTTCTCATCTCTCTTCTCCACAGTAGACGGCGGTTTTATTGTTTTTATGGGGTTTTTTATGGCTGTTGCGCGATGTCAGCAATCTTAGTGCGATTATCGGACAGACCATGATACACGCGGTTGGTTTATGGCGCTGTTTTGCTTAGTATCGTAGGCATCTGATTAGATGCTGATGCACGGTATTTGCGTGCAGCTTGAGGGTTTACAGGCCGCATTAAAAGGAACAAACGGTTATAACTGTTATCGACAAAACATATAACACCCCATCAAATGAGGAAGAGAGCAACATGCGATTGAATCAAAAAACAGCGATAGTCACCGGCGCAGGTTCGGGCATGGGTCAGGCTGAGGCCATAGGATTTGCCAAAGAAGGCGCACAAGTGGTGGTGGCTGATGTGAATTTGGCCACAGCCGAAGCAACGCGCGATGCCATTGTTGCCGCTGGCGGCGAGGCGATTGCGCTGGCAGTCGATGTGACCCAACTGGCTGATTTGCAAAACTTGGTTGATGTGACTTTGGCAACTTACGGTCGCATTGATGTGTTGGTGAACAACGCCGGTATTTTCGATTACTACACCAACAGCTTGGACACCAGCGAAGAGTTGTGGGACAAAATTTTTGCCATCAATGTGAAAGCCATGTTCCAACTGTCTAATTTGGTGTTGCCACACATGCAAGCGCAGCAAGGCGGCGCCATCATCAATATTTGTTCGATTGCCGGCTTGGTAGCGAACATGGGCGGCGCCGCTTACACCGCGTCCAAACACGCAGTGGCCGGTTATACCAAACATTTGGCCGCGGTCTACGGCAAAGACGGCATCAAAATCAATGCTATTTGCCCAGGTACCATCCGCACCGCCATGACCGCAGAAATGCTCAAGACCCGTCCTACCGACAAAATCCCATTAGACCGCTTCGGCGAAGTGGGTGAAGTGGTGGATTTGGCAGTATTCTTGGCCTCAGATGAAGCGCGCTTTATGAATGGCGCCTTGGTGCCTATCGATGGTGGCTTCACCATCGTCTAAATCTCTTAAATCTCTTCTGTCGTGAATGACAGGTTTGACAGCCATTGCAGCGATGCAGTGGCTTTTTTTCGTTTGTGGACGGCTGGCGGACAAGCATTCCGATAGTCGGACAAATCACCGCCTCGCTAGCTAGGCAGTTTGGGAATGCGACTTTATGCTGCATTCACCTCGCAATGAGGCTGAAGAGAAGCACTAAAAAACTAACAAAATCAAACAATCTATACTTAGGAGAAGTTTATGGCGACGCAATTGAATGTGCGGGAGTTCATTGACGAACAACCGTTGTCTGGTTTCCAGAAATGGATTATTGCGCTGTGTCTGTTGGTGGTCATCGTCGATGGCTTGGACGTGGCGGTGATGGGTTTTATCGCGCCTTCCTTGAAAGAACAATGGGGCATAGGCAATTCGGATTTGGCACCGGTCATCAGCGCCGCCTTGTTTGGCTTGACCATAGGCGCAATGGTGGCAGGCCCGTTGGCTGATAAATTTGGCCGTAAAAAAATTCTACTCATTTGTGTGTGGGGTTTTGGTTTGTTCACGCTTGCCGGTGCGATGGCCGATTCGGTATCGCATTTGGTGGTGTTGCGCTTTATTGCCGGCCTGTTTATGGGCGGGGTGATGCCGCAATGCGTGACCTTAGCGACCGAATACTCACCCAAACGCATCACTTCTTTCTTAATCACCGTGGTGATTTGCGGCTTTTCTTTGGGCGCAGCCATGGGGGGCTTCTTGGCTTCATGGTTGATCCCGGCATTTGGCTGGCAGTCTATGTTGGTGGTGGCGGGTGTCATTCCTTGCCTGTTGGCAGTGGTGTTGACTTTTAAATTGCCTGAATCCACTGGTTTCATGATTTTGAAACAACAACCTACCGCCAAAATTCGCGCTTACATTGAAAAAATCGCTACCGAGCCTTTGCCACAAGATGTGCAATTCGTGTTGCCAGCCGCGCCTGCCAAAGCCGACAAACCGATGCAAACCGTGCTCAACAGCCATTATTTAATCGGTACTTTGTGCTTGTGGGGCTGTTATTTCTTCGGCCTGTTCGCGGTGTATTTATTGGGCAGCTGGTTGCCATTGATTACCAAAGAAGCCGGTTTTACCACCGCAGAATCTTCCATCATCGCCGCTGTATTCCAATTGGGTGGGCCTTTGGGTTGCATCACCGTCGGCTATTTGATGGACAAATTCGGTAACCACCGTGTGTTGGCTGTGTGTTTTGTCGGCGTGGCCGCGTCTTTGGCCGCGATTGTGATGGCCAGTGGCAGCTTCGCCTTGTTCTGTGTGGTGTGTTTCTTAATCGGAGCCACTTTGAATGGCGGCAATACCGGCCTGAATGCCTTGTCTAGCGTGTTTTACCCCGTTTCGGCTCGTGCCACTGGCAACAGCTGGATGCACGGTGTTGGCCGCGTCGGCGCCATCTTGAGCGCGTTCGTCGGTGCCCATTTGCTCAATTTGGGTTGGCACATAGACCGCATTTTCTTGATGTTGATGATTCCTGCCTTGTTGGTGACTTTGTGCATCGTTATCAAAGGCCTGCGCTATGGCAAAACCCAAGAACAAGCGCAATTACAAAACAAAACCGTGTAAGCACACAAGGAGAGAGAAAAATGACCATCAGCTTAAATGGCGCAACCCGCGTTTATTACGTGGTCGGTGACCCGATTGCGCAAGTGAAATCGCCACAAGGCGTGACTGAAATGATGCAAAACCAAGGGGTGAATGCGGCCTGTATTCCGGCGCATGTGGCACCAGCGCAGTTGGCGGCTTTTGCCGCCGGGGTGAAACAAGTGCAAAACATCGACGGCGTCATTGTGACCGTGCCGCACAAAATCGCCTACAAAGACTTGTGTGACAGCGTGTCGCCTGAAGCAGCGTTCTTGGGTTCGGTCAACACCGTGCGCAAAACCGCCAATGGCTGGCACGGCGACATGTTCGACGGTCAGGGTTTTGTCGCCGCCTTGCTCAAGCAAGGCGGGGTGTTGCAAGGCAAGAAAGTCTTGCTCGCCGGTGCCGGTGGTGCCGGTGGGGCGATTGCCTATTCCTTGGTGCAAGCAGGCGTGGCCGAATTGGCGATTTCAGAACGCGATGCGCAGCGCCGTGATGATTTGATTGTCCGTTTACAAGGCTTGGGTTTGGCCAGCATCAGCATCGGTTCTGACGATCCGACTGGCTTTGATGTGGTGTTAAACGCCACCCCAAGCGGCATGCAAGCAGGCGATGCCTTGCCGTTTCAAACCGATAAATTACAGGCCGCTATGTTTGTCGGCGATGTGATTACCGCGCCAGAAGTCACGCCTTTTATCACTGCCGGTCGCGCTTTGGGCTGCAAATCGATGATCGGTTTGGACATGTTTGCCGAAGTGCGCGATTTGATGGTGCAGTTCTTATTGCAAACTGAGGAGGCACGCGCATGAGCCGCTCCTATTCCTTGTCTTTCTTGACCGTGGCCGAAGCCAGCCCAGTGGAGGCGGTCGAAATCGCCGCCGCTTGTGGCTACGACTATGTCGGCTTGCGCATCTTGCCAGCCGCTGCCAGTGGCGAAGCCGCTTATCCTTTGTTGCACGATGAGGCCTTGCTGCGCGAAGTACAGGCCGCCTTACGCGATACTGGCGTGAAAGTGGCCGATGTCGAAATCGTGCGTTTAAAAGACAGCTACAGCAACGACGGCTTTAAGCCGTTTGTAGAACGGGCGGCGGCCTTGGGCGCGGCGCATGTGTTGGTGGCGGGCGATGATACCGACGCGGCGCGTTTGCAAGACTCGTATGCCGAGTTTTGCCAATTGGCTAGTGAATTCAATCTGACCGCAGATTTGGAATTCATGCCGTGGACGGCGGTGAAAAACCTGCGCCAAGCGCGCGCCATAGTGGAGCACAGCGGTGCATCCAATGCTGGCGTGTTGCTCGATTCGCTGCATTTTGCCCGTTCGGATTCGACCTTGGCCGAAATCGCCGCCTTGCCCAGCGACATGATTCATTACATCCAATTGTGTGATGCCTATACCAAATACGACCCCAGCGATGAGGGTTTGATTGTGGTGGCGCGCGGCGCACGTTTGTTACCGGGCAGCGGCGAATTGGATTTGCTCAGTTTTGCGCAATTGATCGACGAGGGCAAACCCATAGGCTTGGAAATTCCCAACACCGAATTGGCGCAACATTTTAAACCGCAGCAGCGCGCGCAAATGGCCATAGATCAGGCCAAGAAACTGCTCGCCACGGCCGCGGTGGGAGGTGAGTGATGGCGGCGTTGCACACATCACGTGACACCGATGTGCTCATCATCGGCTCAGGTGCCAGCGGCTTGGCCGCGGCGGTGACCGCGGCTCACTTAGGCTTGAAAGTGACGGTGATCGAGAAAACCAATGTGGTCGGCGGCACCAGTGCGTTTTCGGGCGGCTGGCTGTGGATACCGCATGCGCCGCACGCCGCCGGTCAAAACACCGGTGACTCGGATGCCGATGTGACGGCGTATTTACAGGCCGTGTGTGGTGAGCGTTTTGAAGCCAAGATGATGACGCAGTATTTGCAGCAAGCGCCGCAAATGCTGGCGTTTTTTGAGCAAAACACCGCGGTGAAGTTTTTGCCCGGCAGTGCCGTGCCCGATTTCTTCGGCGAATTGGCCGGTGCTAAAAATGGTTGGCGCTCGGTGGTGGCCGCGCCTTACGACGGCCGTGGCTTGGGCAAGAATCTGGCCATGTTGCGCCGCCCCATCTATGAAACCACGCTGTGGGGCATGGGCATCGCTTCCGGTGCCGACATGAAACACTTCTTGCACAGCTTCAAATCGTGGTCGTCGTTTTACTACGTGGGCAAACGCATCAGCAAACATGGCCGCGACTTGTTGCAATACGGTCGCAGCCAACAAATCGTCAATGGCAATGCCTTGGTCGCGCGCTTGCTGGAATCGGCCTTGCGTTTGAATGTGGCATTTGTGCTCAATGCCCGCGCCAGTGACATAGGCAATGCAGACGATGCTGGCGCGCGCACGGTGGTGTTGGACACGCCACAAGGGCAGGTCAATATTGTTGCCAAGCGCGCGGTGGTGTTGGCTGCCGGTGGTTTTCCACACGATGTGGTGCGCCAACAGCAATTGTTCCCGCATGTCCAAAACGGCACGCCACATCACTCGGCCGCACCCACCACCAATACCGGTGATGGGCTGAATCTGGGTGAGCGCTTGGGCGGCAGTGTCGACACCACTCAAGCAGCATCTGGCGCGTGGAGTCCAGTGTCTTTGGTGCCACAAGCCGACGGTTCATGGGGGCGTTTCCCGCATTTGGTCGAACGCGGCAAACCGGGTTTGATTGCGGTGCGTGCCAATGGTCAGCGCTTTACCAATGAGGGCGGCCCTTACCACGCTTTTGTCAAAGACATGTTGGCGGCGACGCCTGCGGGTGAGCGCGCGGTATCGTGGTTGATTTGTGACCACACCTTTATTCGCCGTTATGGTTTGGGCGCGGTGAAGCCGTTTCCTTTGTCCTTAAAACCGTGGCTGGCTAATGGTTATTTAAAAAGCGGCAACACCTTGGCCGAGTTGGCACACGCCTGTGGCATAGACGTGAACGGCTTTGAAACCACGCTGCGCCATTACAACGGCCATGCCGAGCGCGGCCAAGATCCTGAATTTGGTCGTGGCAGCAATCTGTACCAACGCGTGGCAGGCGATGCCAGTGTCGGTCCCAATCCGTGTGTCGCACCCATTATCAAGCCGCCGTTTTACGCGGTGGAAATCGTGCCGGGCAGTTTGGGCACCTTCGCCGGTTTGAAAACCGACCGCCACGCGCAAGTGTTGGACGACACGGGCACACCGATAAGCGGCCTGTACGCCGTGGGCAATGACATGAACAGCGTGATGGGTGGGCATTACCCCAGCGGTGGCATCACTTTGGGTCCGGGGATGACGTTTGGCTATGTCGCCGCCCGTCACATCGCAGGCAAGCAGGATTAAGGAAGCAGCATGGAACAAAAAACAGTGGATTTATTGGTCATCGGCGGCGGCGCTGCTGGCATGACCTCGGCACTTACAGGCCGCATGGAAGGCTTGGACGTGCTGTTGTGCGAAAAAGCCAAACAAGTGGGCGGCACCACTGCCACCTCTGGTGGCACCACGTGGGTGCCGGGTACGCATTTGAGCGTCAAAGCTGGTGTGCCCGATAAGGTCGAAGACGCACGCGCGTTTTTAAAAGCGGTGGTGGGCGAGCGCGGTGGCGAGCATTTGCGTGAGGCTTTTTTACGCTCTGGCCCTGAGATGGTGTCGGAATTGGATGCCAAAACCGAGGTGAAATTTGCCGCGGCCTTCGCCCATCCTGATTATGTCAAAAACCAACCGGGTGAAGCCTTTGGTGGCCGTGCTTTGGCACCCATGGCCTTTGATGCCAAGGTATTGGGCGACGATTTCGACCGCGTGTTGCCTCCGCGCCCTGAATTCATGGGCTTGGGCGGCATGATGGTCAACCGCAATGAATTGTCGGCCTTATTGCGGCCTGTAAGCTCGGTGGGCAATGTCAAAACCACGCTGCAAGTGGTGTTGCCTTATTTCAAAGACCGATTGAAATACAAGCGCGGCACGCGTTTGGTAATGGGCAATGCCTTGGTCGGACGCTTGCTCTATAGCTTGAAAAAATACCAAACCGAGATTTGGTACGAGTCGCCATTGCAAGAATTGTTGTTAGAGGATGGCCGCGTCATCGGTGCCATCATAGCCACTGCTCAAGGCAAGAAACGCGTCATCGCCCGCAAAGGTGTGGTGTTGGCAACCGGCGGGGTGGCGTGGAATGCCCAATTGCGCCAGCAATACTTCCCCATCGGCACGCGCGATTACTCGTTGGCACCGCAACTGAGCACTGGCGACGGCCTCACCAGCGGCCTCAAAGCCGGCGCCCAACTCGACAATGAAGCCCATCCGGTATTGTGGTTCCCATGTTCGACCTTCAAAAAGCCCAACGGCCAATTGGCGGTGTGGCCACACATCATCCTCGACCGTGCCAAGCCCGGCCTGATTGCGGTCACCGCCAGTGGCAAGCGCTTTGTCAACGAAACCGATTCCTACCACGATTTTTGTGTCGGCCAATTGGCCGCGCAACAAGGCAATGTCAGTACGCCGGCGTATTTGATTTGTGACGATGCGTTTATCCACAAATACGGCTTGGGTCTGATCATGCCGGGGGCGCAAAAACTCAAGTATTACCTCAAGCATGGCTATGTGGTACAGGCCGCTACGGTGCGCGAATTGGCGGGCAAAATCGGCGTGGATGCGGGCGAACTGGAACAAAGCGTCATCCGCAACAATGCTTACGCCATCACCGGCGACGATGTCGAATTTGGCCGTGGCACCGGCAAGATGAACCGCTTCAATGGCGATGCAGCCGTGCAACCGAATCCGTGTATAGGCCCGATTCTAAGCGCGCCATTTTACGCCTTGGCGGTGAAGCCGATTGATTGCGCCAGCAGCGTCGGTTTTGCTGGCGATGAGTTTGGCCGCGTCTTGAACGGGCAGGGCGAGGCGATACCCGGTTTGTACGCGTGCGGCAACGACTTGGCGTCGATATTCAAAGGCACTTACCCCGGCCCCGGCACCACCATAGGCCCCGGCATGGTCTTCGGTTGGCGCATTGCCAAACATGCGGCAGGCAAACTGGCGCATGAAAGCGGCCTGTAAGCCTTGAGACCTTATCCATTTGAACACTGAAACCTTTAAACAAGGAAAAACACATGCATTATTATGAATTGGCCACTTTAGACATCCACATGGGCAAAGCCGCTGATGTGGCCGCGGGCATAGAAAAATTCGTCGCCGAAGCCGTTACAGGCCGCTTATTGGGCGTGTGGTTCAGCGACATCGGCGCTTTGAACCAAGTATTGGTCTTGCGCGAATTCAAGACTTTGGAAGAGTTGCAGCAAGAACGTGCGCGTTTTGCGCAAGCGCCGAATCCATTTTATGCGCAAGAGTGGTTGGAACACGTCAGCGTCGATTCTTACCAAGGTTTCCCATTCTTGCCAGAAGTGGAAACCGGTGCGTTTGGCCCTGTGTATGAAATCCGCACTTACCACATGAAACATGGCGGTTTGCCACACGTGCACGCGGCGTGGGAAGTGGCTGTGCCAGCGCGTACTGAGTTGTCGAAATTGACGGTGGTGATGAGCAGCTTGGATGGCGAGCCGCGCATCGTTAACATTTGGCCGTATGAGTCGGTGAACCAACGCAGCCAAGTGCGCGCCGATGCGGTGGCACAAGGCATTTGGCCGCCAAAAGGTGGCCCACAATGGTTGACCAACGACATGGAATCGCTGATGGCGCTGCCAACCAAAATCTCACCGTTGCAATAAATTTATTGCTCCGCATCAAAAAGACCGTGCTTGGCACGGTCTTTTTTTTGTCGTATTTGCGCGATTAGCGTAATGAGATGACGTACATCGCGCACATGGGGGGCACACCCCATTCTCAGCCCACCCGATAGCCCCTACTCTAGCCGCACTTACCCCAATAAGCAAAAACAATTTCAGCAAGGAGAGGGCAATGTCCAGTCAAAACAAAAGTTTAAATGTCGACGCTGTGTGCGATTTGGTCGTGGTGGGTTCCGGTGCCGGTGGTTTGTCTACCGCGATTACCGCGACCAAACGCGGCCTGAAAGTCATCGTGGTGGAAAAAGAAGCGGTTTATGGCGGCACGACCGCGTTTTCAGGTGGTGTGTTGTGGGTACCCAATAACCCTTATGCCAAAAAGCAAGGCATACAAGACAGCCGTGAAGAAGCGATGAAGTATTTGCAAAATGAAGCCGGTGAGCATTTTGATGCCGAATCTGCGGCGGTATTTTTCGACAATGGCCCGAAAATGGTCGAGTTTTTCGAGCGCGAAACCACGGTGAAATTCGTGCCGACTTTGTACCCAGATTACCATCCTGATGTGGATGGCGGCGTGGATATTGGTCGTTCGATTTTGGCGGCACCGTTTGACATCCGCGAATTGGGCGATGAAATGTCACGCCTGCGCCCACCGCTAAAAACCATTACCTTCATCGGCATGATGTTCAATTCTTCCAATGCTGACTTGAAACATTTCTTCCAAGTGACCAAATCGCCGGTGTCGTTCGTGTACGTGGCCAAACGTTTGGGCATACACCTGAAAGAATTGGCCTTGTACAAACGCGGCACCAACGTGACTTCCGGCAATGCCTTGGCCGCCCGTTTGGCCAAATCGGCGTTTGACTTGAACATCCCTATTTTCACTGAAACCGCTGCCAAAGAGTTGTTGGTTGAAGACGGCCGCGTGGTCGGTTTGCAAGTGAAAGCTGCCGATGGCAGCTTGCGCAACATCCATGCCAAACACGGTGTGGTACTGGCCAGTGGTGGCTTCTCGCACGACCGTGCCCGTTTGAAAAAAATGTACCCACATTTGGCCAACGGCGGCGAACATTTCTCACCAGTGCCCACAGGCAATACTGGCGATGGTGCACGTTTGGCCGAAAGCGTGGGCGCCACAGTGAGCAGCGATTACGCCGACAATTCAGCATGGATGCCAGTTTCGCGTGTACCGATGAAAGGTGGCGAGTTTGGCGTGTTCCCGCATTTGCTCGACCGCTACAAACCCGGTGTGATAGGCGTATTGAAAAATGGTCAGCGCTTTTGCAATGAATCGAATTCTTACCACGATGTCGGTGCGGCTTTGTGGCGTGCTTGCGAAGGCGAAAAAGAAACCGCGATGTGGTTGGTGTGCGATGGCAAGACTTTGGCCAAATATGGCTTGGGCTATGTGAAACCCGCACCGTTGCCACACGGCAAACTCATCAAACAAGGCTATTTGTTCAAAGGCGCGAGCTTGGACGAATTGGCACAAAAAACCGGCATAGATGCACAAGGTTTGCGTGACACCATTGCTGAATACAATTTGCACGCGGTGCATGGCGAAGACCCTGAATACGGCCGTGGCTCAACTGCGTTTAACCGCTATTTGGCCGACCCAGAACACCAACCGAATCCTTGCGTGGCCCCAGTGGCACAAGGTCCGTTTTACGCGGTGAAGGTGTATATGGGCGATTTGGGCACGTTTAACGGCATCGAAACCACGCCTGTGGGCGAAGTCTTGGGCGCGGACAAGCAAGCGATTGCCGGCCTGTACAGCGTCGGTAACGACCGTAAGAGCGTGATGGGTGGCAACTACCCTGGCGCCGGCATCACCTTAGGCCCGATCATGACTTACGGCTATGTCACTGCCAATGTGATTGCCGATAAAGCACAAGTACAAGAATTACAGGCCGCATCTGCTGCCGTTTGAATCCCTACCAGAGAACACACATGAATGAACAAGATTATCCAATCGTGGATTTGCGCTTTTACAGCATCGCGCCGCGCGGTATGGCGGAATTTTTACAACACTTCAACGAATTGGCCATGCCTTTGTTGATGAAGCACTTGGGCACGCCGGTGGGCTTTTACACCACCACCATCGGCACTTTGAACCAATTTGTGCACATTTGGGAGTACGAAAGCTTGGCCGATTATGAGCGCCGCAGTAATGCGCGCGATGCTGATCCGGAGTTTGCGACCTATTTGCAAGCGACCAAAGGCTTGGTGGTGGCACAACACAATCAAATCATTAAAAAAGTGGCGATGAACACGACCACGGTATAAATCCAGCATCATGGAGAGAAAAGAAACATGAATAACAATAATGTCAT
Source organism: Vitreoscilla massiliensis (assembly GCF_001457815.1). Lineage (GTDB taxonomy): Bacteria > Pseudomonadota > Gammaproteobacteria > Burkholderiales > Neisseriaceae > Vitreoscilla > Vitreoscilla massiliensis. Next base: position 407,342 of record NZ_LN898220.1, on the reverse strand, counting down.
AGACGTACGTGAGGTCATCAATGGCCCCAAAATCAGCGGTTTTCAAAAGCTGGTGGTGTTTTTCTGCTTTGCCATCATCGCCATAGACGGTTTTGATGTGGTGGTGATGGGCTTGGCTGCGCCGCAAATCATGCAAGAGTGGGGCGTGACCGCCAAAGACTTGGGCCCTGTGTTGAGCGCGGCTTTGTTTGGTTTGTCCATCGGTGCTTTGGTGGCCGGTCCCTTGGCCGACAAGTTTGGTCGCAAAAAAGTGTTGGTGGCGAGTGTGTTTTTCTTCGGCGTCTTCACTGTGGTTACAGCGTTTTCGCAAGACTTGACCCATTTGGTGATTTACCGCTTCTTGACCGGTTTGGGTTTGGGTGCGGCCGCGCCGAATGCAGCGACTTTGTCATCTGAATACGCACCCGTGCGTCGGCGCGCGTTTTTTGTGACTTTGGCGTATTGCGGCTTTTCTCTGGGCGCTGCTGCCGGTGGTTTTGTAGCGGCATGGATGATACCGGCGTTTGGCTGGCGCAGTGTGATTTTGTTGGGCGGCGTGTTGCCATTGGTTTTGTTGCCGTTTATGTTGTGGCGCATGCCCGAATCGTTGGCGGTCATGGTGGCCAAAAATGCCCCGCAAGCCAAAATTCGCGCCATCATCAACCGCATCAGCCCCAATTCTGCCAATGAGCACAGCCGTTTTGTTGCGGGTGAAACCGCCGCCAAACAGCAAAGTGCCTTGGCCTTGGTGGTGTCTAAGCCGTATTTCTTGGGCACGATGATGTTGTGGATGGCGTATTTCACGGTGTTGTTCTTGATTTATCTGTGCAGCAGTTGGTTGCCAACCATCATCAAGATGAATGATTTCAGCATCTCACAAGCGGCAACGGTGACATCGGTGTTCCAAATCGGTGGGCCTTTGGGTTGTCTGTTTTTTGGTTGGGCGATGGACAAATTCAAGCCGCACAAGGTGTTGGCCATTGCGATGTTTGTCGGTGCGCTTGCGACTTATGCCTTGGGTCAGTTTGGGCACAATTTGCTGTTGTTGTCGGTGTGCGCATGGATTTTGGGTTTTTGTTTCAATGGCGGCTCGGTCGGCATGTCGGCCTTGGCCACCAATTTCTACCCCACCCAAGCGCGTGCCACCGGTGCCAGTTGGATGAATGGCATCGGCCGTTTCGGCGCGATTTTGAGCGCGTTTGCCGGTGCGCACATGATCAGCCAAGGCTACAGCTTGCAAACCATGTTCAGCCTGTTGGTGATTCCAGCGGTGTTGGCCGGCTTGGCGGTGTTGGTGAAAGGCATAAAGGCGCGTGAAGTCAGCCCACCGACTTTGCAGTCTGGCCAAAAAACCTCGTTGCATTCTTAAGTACTGTTCTATCCAACCATGTCAGTTCGCTGCCATGGTTTTTTTGTCTTTACAGGCCGCTTGTGCATGGTATGCGGCCTGTAAACCATCAATACTCGCCATGTGGCCATCTAAGCAGAGGGCTTGAGCAATGTGAACCTATCGGCATACATGGCCTAGGCACACAGCAAAATCGACAAGATGAGAATCAGACTGGCAGTGACGGCACAGGATTTGAATGGCGAACGGGTGACGCCTGTGTCTGAAAATGAAATAATGGGTACCTGCCGTTTGTCCTCTGTGTTCTCCACTTACTGCGTTTTGAAAGCCAACCATGTGGCAATCCTTGCTTGAAGCAACCCAATTTTCCCTGTCTGTGACCTTACCGAATTTATTGTTATTGTTGTTGGGGCTGTGGCTGCGCTTTCGCCGTCAAGTTGACAATGCGTTTTGCGCCCAAGCATCGAATTTGGTGTTCAATTGGTCGCTGCCCTTGTTGATGTTTTTCAGCATCGTCGCCTCCGACGCCGATTACCGTGCCCAAGTCGATATGGTGGTGGCCGGCGCACTGTGTGCCTTGGTATTGTTCTTCGGCTCAGAATGGGTGGCGACCAAAATCATCCCCGAGGTGCGCGACCGCGGCGTGTTTGTACAGGGCGTGTACCGCGCCAATACTGGCATCGTCGGCTTGGCGTTCTGCGCCAATGCTTATGGCGCCGAAGGAATTGCCGTGGGCGCGGTGATGACGGGCGCGATGACGTTTCTCTACAATGTGTTGGCGGTGATTACGCTGACGCGCTCGCTCAATCCGGGCAAGCAAATTCCGTGGCTGACCATGCTCAAACAAATGGCCAAAAATCCGCTCATCATCTCGATTGTGGTCGCCATCGTGTGGAAAGCCTTGGCCATTCCGCTGCATCCGGTGTTTGACCAAACTGGCCACTTCTTGGCGGCGATGGCTTTGCCCTTGGCCTTAATCTGCGCGGGCGCGGCGTTTGATTTGAAATCGGTGCTGAAAGTCAGCGGTGTGTCGCAATGGTCTAGCGTTGGCCGCTTGTTGGTAGCGCCGCTGGTCGCCGTCATCATCGGCAAGGCCATGGGTTTGGAAGGCATACAGTTTGGGGTGTTGTTTATGATGAGCGCCACACCCGTGGCCGCCGCCAGTTATGTGATGGTCAAAGCGATGGGCGGCAATGATGTCGCCGCCGCCAATATCGTCGGCATCACCACGTTTGGCGCGATGTTTGTGGCATCCTTGGGTTTGGGACTGATGAAACCGTTGGGGTGGTTGTAGATTTTAAGGTGCTTTAACAGCTGGCAATAGCGTGTTAAACAAGGTTTAAAACACTCTATCGTTTTAGAGATATAAACAAGCGGCCTGTAAACCCTGATTGGGGTTTACAGGCCGCTTGTTTGCATTTCAAATCGCAAACACACATGCACTCAAAAAATACTGTGTCCAACTGTTGCGAGGCAGTGTGGGCGGCCTGTAAGCTGTGATAGTGCATGATGCCGACATGAAATAAACTGATTTGCCATCGTGTGCACATCGCGGGTACAGATTTGCACCCGCATTGATTCTCACAACTCACTCACCACCGCCGCTGGCATGGAGCGATTTTGAATACCTTGATGTACTTGGCTTGCATGTTGATTTGGGGTTTGAATTTCATTGCCGTGAAGATACAAGGCACGGCCAATCCGTTAGAGGTGTCGCTGCTATACCGCTCGGCGATTGCGTTTGTGCTGTTTTTTGTGCTGTATTGGCTGAAAATACGGCCGCAACAGCAAGCCATGCCGCGCAAGTTATTGGGCACGGTGATGGGCTTTGGCCTGTGCAGTTTTGCCCTCAGTTATTTGCTGTTGTATTACGCGACCATTTACAGCAGCGCGGCGATGGTGACGCTGATTTTTTCACTGAAGGTGATGGTGACGCCGCTGATGATAGGTAAGGCGTTCAAAATACCCATCAGCCCGCGCGTCTATCTTGGTGGTGTGTTTGGCATCGTCGGCGTGGCGGTGATTGTGTTGCCCAATTTGCATGCGCTGTCGCACAGCTTTCTGATTGGCTTGGGCTTTGCCATCGCCGGCACTTTGGTCACGGCAATCGGTGACACGCTGTCGTATTACAATAACCAACACCATGTCGAACCGATTACCGCCAATTCCATCGGCATGCTCACCGCCTTGGTCGCCATCGCCATGCTGACCTTGGTGATGGGCAAGCCTCTGCATTTTCCGGCCTCGCTGCATTATTGGGCCGGCTTGCTGTATTTGGCCTTGCTCGGCTCGTTTGCGGCATGGTTGATGTATGTGTATTTGATACGCAGCATAGGCGTGGTCAAAGGCAGTTATATGGTGGCTTTGTTTCCGGCCATCGGTGGCACTGCCAGTGTGTTATTGGGCGAAACGCCGTTGAGCCTGAACTTGGTGGTGGGCATAGGCTTGGCGATGGTGGGGGCGATGATCGCCTTATTGAAACGTGCTTAATGCTTATTCCCAGTCCAAATAATCGATTAAGACCGCAAAGCCTAACGATACGGTCACCAATATCCACAAAGCAATGGCGGCCATTTTCAAGTCGCTGCCGCCCAATTGACGCAAGATGCTCAAGCGGTCGCTGGCAGCATCCTCATCGTAGCGAAACACCAACCAATCGGTGCAGACGCTGTAAATAAGGTAGAGCAATGCGACCCAGCCATAACTGCCCATGTTTTGCCTCCATCAGCTTTTATGGCGCCATCTTAAGCCATGTGCTCCGCCGCCGTGCTGTCTGGCATCAAACTCATTACTCAGCAGCATACATGTGAGACACAGCTACAGATGCGGCCTGTAAACATTTCACACCTAGCTTAAAACCGCCATGCCAACAGATGGCTGCGCTTTTGTCCTTGCGCCATGGGCACGATTTTAACCTCGCTGGCTTTTAACTGACGCAACAGCGCTTGCAGCTTGGGCAGGTGGTCTTGGTTCGATACCAACGAGGTAAACCAACCGACTTGCGCCGCGTACAGGCCGCTTTCGGTGATTAAACGGCGCAAAAACGCCCATTCGCCGCCATCACACCACAATTCCGCTTGTTGGCCACCAAAATTGCGCACGCTCGAAGCCTTGGCACCTTTAAGATTGCGCCATTTACGCGCCGCTTGTTTGTTGGCCTCATCGGCGGATTTGAAAAACGGTGGATTGCACAGCGTGAGGTCGAAATACTCGCCCGCCTGTATCACGCCGCTGAAGGTCTTGCTGGCGTCTGCGTGCAAACGCACTTCGGTGCCGGCCAAATTGGCATTGGCGGCGATGATTTTATTGGCATTGGCGATGGCGGCGCTGCTGATGTCGCTGCCAACCACTTGCCAGCCCAAGGCGCGGGTGGCGATGATGGGGTAAATCAGATTCGCGCCTGTGCCTATGTCCAAGACGCGTATCACTTGCGGAGCGTTTACAGGCCGCTGATAGGGCAGCTGGAGCAAATCGGCGGCATGGTGCACATAATCGGCACGTCCCGGTATTGGTGGGCACAAAAAGCCTTGTGGCAGCGACCAATGTGCTATGCCGTAAAACTGCTTGAGTAAGGCTTGGTTCAAACACAACACCGCTTTGGCATTGCTAAAGTCTATGCTGGTGTCGCCGGCTGGCGTGGTGATGAAAAAGCCTTGCAAAGCGGGCACGGCCGCGGCCAAGGCGGCCAAATCGTAGCGACCGTGGTGGGGATTGTTCGGATGCAAACGGCTAGGCGCGGCTGTGGCCGCCTGAGTTGGCTGGTTGGCGGCAGGCTGAGCCGGTTTGCGAGAGCGGGGTGTCGATGGTTTCATGCGGGTGCGCTAAAAGAATGAACGCTGATTTTAACATGCGCAGACAGCGGGAGTGTGTTGATGCGATGGTGGTGTGCTCACCGTTGGTCACGCACGATTTACAGGCCGCTTGGGCTTGGGCACAATGTGTTGCCATTAAAATCAATCCTTAAGGCAATGTGATGACGGCAATGGATGCGGTGTGGATGGTGGTGGTGACGCTGGTGGCCATACTGTTGCAGCAATATTTGCTCAGCCGCAGTGTCAGGGCCGCCCCGCAGCAGCGCAATGTGGTGCGCATGTCGCCGTTGTTAAGACATGTGGCGCAAACAATGGTGGGCATGGCGGTGGCGATGATGGTGTTTGCCGCCTACAAATACCAAGGCATGCTGCGTTTGGCACCATTGCTGTGTGCGCTGATAGTGGGCGGTTTGGGCGCGGCCATTTTGTGGGTGGGCAAGCGCTGGTATGTGGCGGTGGCGCCCACTTATGTGCAATACCACCGTGGCATCGGCCAAGCGCGGCAAATCGTTTTTAGCGACATCGCTGCCTTGCAAGACAAAACCATCAATGGCATGCCACACCTGCGTGTTAAGGCGCGCAATGGTTGGCGCGTGGATGTGCCGCTGCAAGCCTTGGATGCACGCCCGTTGCTGGCATGGCAGGTGTTTGTACGCACTTATCAGCGCGCCCCAACGGCGGAAGAGTGGGCGCAATGTCTGTATGAGATGCAGCGTCAGCCTATTGCCCATTGATGCTGTGTATTGAGAGGCGGCCTGTAAAGCGTTTACAGGCCGCTTGCATCTGCAAGTTGCAATTTTTCAATTTAAGTAAGCTCGCTTGTCAATTTAAAGCATCCTCTCTAAGATAAGCGCACGTCTTATTATTCAAATGCTTGAGTCCAACCATGAGCCAAGAAAACCGCTTCCAAGTCAATCTCGCTGGCATGATTGATATTTTGTCCAACCATTTGTACAGCGACCAAAACGTGTATGTGCGCGAATTATTGCAAAACGGCACCGATGCCATTCGTGCGCGGCGTCTGTGGGATGCGGATTTTGACGCTGGCGAAATCGAGGTGGCCTTGCTGCAAGATAAGGCTACGGGCAGCAAAACCTTGTGCTTTGCCGACAATGGCATCGGTTTGACTGCCGACGAAATCGAGGTGTTTTTGGCCACCATCGCCAGCTCGTCCAAAGGCGAGAAAAACTTTGGCGACAGCGCCGAGCAAAGCTTTATTGGCCGCTTTGGCATAGGCTTGTTGTCATGTTTTGTCGTCACCACTGAGATACGTTTAATCACCCATTCGGCCAAAACAGGCACGGTATTGGAATGGCGCGGCAATGGCGATGGCACTTATGCCATCAATGAGTTGCCACTGAGTGAGCGGCCTGAAGTCGGTACCACCGTGTATTTGAGCTATCAAAACGACATCGCCACCACAGATTTCGCCGAGTTACACGAGAACTTGCGCGAGTATTTGTTTCAATACGGTGCGTGTTTGGAAGTGCCGATTTACCTGCTAGATGGGCGCAAACGCCTGTGGATTAATGAGCGTAGCAATGGCGTGGGCAGCTTGGCCGATTTACACGCCTTAAGCCGCGCCCAAGTGTTGCAATTGGGGCGCAGCTTGCTCGGCGACGACATGCGGCTGCAAGACTATTTTATTTTAAGCAATGAAACTGGCAACACGTTTGCGGTGGCGTATGTGATTCCGTTTGCGGTGAGCACGCATGCGCGCCGGTTGCACCGCGCCTATTTGAACCGCATGTTTGTCAGCGATGAGGTTGAAGCGGTGATGCCGGAGTGGGCGTTTTTTACCCAAACAGTGATTTGGACGCAAGAATTACAACCGGTGGCGTCGCGCGAGGCGTTTTACCACAACGAGGCTTTGGAGCGTGTCAGCCAAGCATTGGGCGCGTCGCTGAAGCAGCAAATCAAGGCCATGCCGGAAAAGCAATTGCAACGCCTGCTCAATACCCATTATTTGGCCTTCAAAGCTTTGGCCTGTGAAGACCGCGACTTGCTGCAATTCATTTATCCACACCTGAGTTTCCGTACCTTGAATGGCGAGGAAACACTGCAAACGCTGTTGTCGCAATCGGATGTGATTTACTACACCCACAGTGTCGATGAATTCCGTCAAATCGCCGATGTGGTGCGGGCGCAGCAAGTGCCGTTGGTGAACGGTGGCTATGCTTACGATGCCCCTATTCTGAAGCGTTTGAACGAGGTATTGGGGCGTGAGGTGTTCAAATTGTTCCAAGCCGAGGACGTGGAATTCGCGTTCCAACCGCTGTTTGCCGAGGAAGAACGCGCGTTTGCCACTTTATTAAGCGGCCTGAACACGCGCATGGCTGCTTACCAAGTGCAAGTGGTGTTGAATTACTTCAGCCCGCACAACATCCCCATGCTTTACATCAGCAGCCAGCAAACCCAAGCCGAGCGCGAGTTGGAGCGTGTGGCCGAAGCCAGCAATGATTTGTTTGGTGATATCTTGGGCAGCTTGCAAGCCGAAGAGGAAAGCGTGCCTTTGGCGCAGCTGTATTTGAATTTTCACAATGAGGTGGTGCAATCGGTGTTTTGCTCTGGCAAGAGCGAGGCCACCATCGCCAGCGTGGTCGAGGTGTTGTATGTGCAAGCCTTGCTGATGGGGCATTATCCGTTGAAACAAGATGAGGTCAAGCTGATGAACCAAGGCTTGTTGCAGATTATTAAGGCGATGAAATAAACCCAAGAATTTGAGGCGGCCTGTAAACATGGACACAGGCGCCACGTCACATTGAATGTGATTCAATCCCCATACGATGACAGCCAGAAGGAGCGGTACATGGATGCTTATGATTACATGGATGAAGCCTATGAAGTGGGCGAAAAAAGCGTTGAAGGCGTGCGCTTAATCGAGCAAGCGATTAAGGTGGCCGATGCCGAAAACGATGTCGAGGCCGGCTATGAGGCGCGCGACATGTTGATGGACGCCACTTACGATTTGGGCATGCCCAAAAAGCAATTGCTGGCGTTTGCATGGATGATTAAGCAGTTTGAAGCCGAGGAAATCTACATAGACGAAGACGATTTGATGTGGAAATACAAATGGGTGGCCTTGAGCATCATTGATTTTCCGGAGATATCCAAGGCGCAAATCGACCATCTGCTCGACGACATGAAGCAAAAATACGTTGGCTTTCAGTTTTCTTTGAAACCATATTACAAAATTCGCACCATGATTGCGATGAGCATGGGCGAGCCTGAGGAGGTGACGCGTTTGCGTGCCGAATGGCAGGCAGCGAAAAAAGACCACATGAACGACTGCATTGCTTGCGAAACCAATGACGAGGTGTATTTCCAGTTTTACCATGGCGACTACCAAAAAGCGGTGGATAAGGCCAAGGCCTTGATTTCGGGCAAGCAAAAATGCGATGAGGTGCCGCACCTGACCAATGGTGTGTTGGCCTTGGCATTTTGGCAATTGGGCGACGCAGAAGCAGCGGCGGAACGGTTTAAAAAAGGCTATAAATTAACCAAGGGCAAGGCCGAATTTTTAAATGCCAATGCCGATTTCGTGCAGTATTTGACCGCCAGCGAGCAATGGCAAGAAGCCGAAAAAGTGGCCAAGGCCGAGCTCAAAGTCTTGCCCGAAAGCGAAAACAAATTCCGCCAATTTCGCTTGTGGGCGGCGGTAGCGGTATTGTTACAGGCCGCTCAAAAACACGGCGTCAGCATAGATGTGGGCATGGCGGCGGCAGACGTTAAGCAACAAGCCGAGCAAGCGGCGGCGGCTTTCGATGGCAGAAATGGCAATCGCTATTACCAACAGCAATTGGCAGCACAATTGGCACCGTATGCTTGAATGTGCATGTGTTTGAGATGGTAAATACAAGCGGCCTGTAAACTTTACAGGCCGCTTGTTTGTGTGTTGCTCGGCCTATGATATTGCAGCAGCAAGATGCATCTGATTGGTATTGTAGTCGCACGCCGTGTTGTCCTAGCTCAAGCCAAAACTGCTTTGGATTTTTTCTATCAGCAAATGGGTAGATTCGGAAATGTCGCTGTTTTTGCGCACCATCAAGCGGGTTTTGGCGCTGTTAAACAGGTGCGAATCCAGTTTTAACGTGGCCGCTTGTCCGGCTGCCACCGCTTCTTGAATGTCGGCATGGCGCATCACCGAAATGCCGTGGCCGGAAATCACATAGTTTTTCAGCGCGGCGATGGAATTGGTGGTGAGGCCGATGTTGCTGAGCACGCATTGGCTTTTCACCAATTCACTGTCGAGCAATTGCCGAAAGCCATAGCCCACGGGCATGATGCCGATTTTGTACGCATGCAGCTCGTGTAGGTTTACAGGCCGCTTTAATTGCGTCAGTGGGTGGTTGGCGGGCACGGCCAGCATTAAGGGCTCGGTTTTTTGGGCGATGACTTCGATGTCGGCATGTTCGGGCGGGTTGTAAGCCAAGCCGATGTGGGCGAGACCATCGCTGACTTGGCGCACGATTTGGTTCACATTCAACAATTCCAAATGGATTTCCAAATTGGCGTATTTGGCGTGCACATGGTGCAAGACATCGTAGACCAATTGGGTGATGTAGCCCTCGCTGGAGACCACGTTAACCTTGCCCATTTGCGTGGTTTTGAGCTGGAATAATTTGTCGAACAACTCGTTTTCACGCGCTTGGTGTTCCTTGAAATACTCCAACACCACATACGCCGCTTCAGTTGGCACCACGCTGCGGCCTTTGCGTTCAAACAGCTTTACCTTCAACTCCGACTCGAACAATTGAATCTGGCGGCTGATGGCCGATTGTTCTATGTCCAACAAATCGGCGGCTTGGCGGATAGACCCGAGCATCATCACCGTATAAAAATAGCGCAGGCGTTTTTCATTGACACCGTTAATATGTGCTTCAAATGGAAATGTTTTATTCATGGCCGCACTGATGCTTTAAAAGCATCATTATCTGCAATTTATACTGTTGTTATCAAGAATTAACATTTTTATACTGCAATGGCAGAGATTTACTGCACACACACAAAACACATTGATTACAAGCACAAATCTACAGAGGAACACACACATGAACTCAATAGAGGGTATGGCAGGAGGCAGTAGCATAGGTGCGCAATCGCGCCAAGCGCAGTTGGATGCGGTGTATAAAAAAGTCAGCTGGCGTTTATTGCCATTTTTGCTGCTGTGTTATTTTTTCGCCTATTTGGACCGCGTCAACATTGGTTTTGCCAAATTGCAAATGCAGCAAGAGTTGGGCTTTAGCGATGCGGTGTATGGCATGGCGGCAGGGATATTTTTTCTCGGCTATGTGATGTTTGAAGTGCCCAGCAATTTGCTGTTGGAAAAAGTCGGTGCGCGCAAAACCATTACCCGCATCATGATTTTATGGGGCGTGACCTCGATGTCGATGTTGTTCGTCAACAATCCCACCACGTTTTATGTGTTGCGTTTCATGCTCGGTGTATTCGAAGCGGGTTTTGCACCGGGCATGATTTTTTTCCTGACGTATTGGTATTCAGGTGAACGCATGGCACGGGTGATGGCATTTGTGATGTTGGCAGGCCCATTGGGCGGCATGTTGGGCGCACCCGTATCGACCCACATCATGACGGTGGCACATGGTTTACACGGCATGTCGGGTTGGCAATGGGTGTTTTTGATTGAAGGCTTGCCGACGGTGATTTTGGGCATCATCACCTTATTTTATTTGACCGACCATCCGACTCAAGCCAAATGGTTGAACGACAGTGAAAAAGCCTTGCTCGCCAGCGAAATTCAGCACCATCAAGCGGCGTCTACCCACAGCGGTTTTGGTGCGGTATTGAAAGACCCGTGGGTGTATTTCATGGCTTTTGCCTACTTCACCATCATCAGCGGCATTTACGCCATCGGTTTTTGGTTGCCGTCGTTGATTAAAAGCAGTGGCATAGACAATTTGAACACCATCGGTTGGTTGTCGGCCGTGCCTTATTTATTGAGTGCGGTGTTCATGATTGTGTTCGCCAAAACCTCAGACAAGCTGCAAGAGCGCAAATGGCACAGCGTCCTCACCGCTGTCGCCGCCGCTGCCTTGCTCATCGTGTCGGTGATGGCAGACAGTAATTTCACCTTGGCTTTCATTGCCATTGCGGTGGCAACCGGCTTGATGTGGGCGTCTTACACCATCTTCTGGGCAATTCCGTCCAAGTATTTGAAAGGCTCGGCCGCGGCTGGTGGCATCGCCTTGATTAACAGCATCGGTTTGTTAGGCGGTTTTGTCAGCCCGAATATCATGGGCATGGCCAAAGAAATGACCAACTCGCTGATGGCAGGTTGGGTAGTGATGGCGGTGATGTTGGTGTTGGGTGGCGCATCTTTGTTGATTGCGTTTGCAATGAAGAAAGAGGCGTAAACCATGAAAAAAATTGCTGTAGCCGGTTTTCAACACGAAACCAATACGTTTGCGCCATCAATGGCGCGCTATGAACACTTCATTAATGGCGGCGGCTTTCCTGCAATGACGCGTGGCGAGGCCATGTTGGCCTTCCGCGACATCAATATCCCGGCTGGGGGCTTTATCCAAACCGCCGAAGGCTTGGGTTACGAATTGGTGCCGATTATGTGGACGGCGGCAACGCCATCGGCGCATGTGGAACGCGATACCTTCGAGCGCATTTGTGATGAAATCATCGCTGGCTTACAGGCCGCTCAAGCCGATGCGGTGTATTTGGATTTGCATGGGGCGATGGTGGCCGAGCATTTCGACGATGGCGAGGGTGAAATCTTGCGCCGCGTGCGTGCGGCCGTTGGCGACGATGTGCCAGTGGTGGCGAGTTTGGACTTGCATGCCAATGTCACCCAAGCGATGTTTGATCACGCCGATGTGTTGTGCGCTTTTCGCACTTATCCACATGTGGACATGGCACGCACCGGCAGCCGCAGCGCGATGATATTGGATCACATTTTGCGCGGTGCGCGCTATGTCAAAGCCATCAAACGCTTGCCGTTTTTGATTTCAATTAATGGCCAATGCACGTTTTTAGACCCGGCCAAAGCCACATATGAATTGTTGGACAGTTTGGAACAAGAAACCGGCGCGCACCTATCGTTTACCCCCGGCTTTCCTGCCGCCGATTTTGCCGAATGCGGCGGGGCGGTGTGGGGTTATGCTGTTGATGAAGCGGTATTGCAAGACGCCATCGTGCCTTTGTTGGATTTCGTGCTCGACCACGAAGCCGATTGGGCAGTCGATTTCCTCAGCCCCACAGAGGCGGTGGCGCAAGCAGTAGCCTTGGCGGCCGAGCACAGACAAACAGTGGTCATCGCCGACACGCAAGACAACCCTGGCGCCGGTGGCGACTCCAATACCACTGGCATGCTCAAGGCTTTGCATGCGGCCAAGGTCAGCAATGCTGCCATCGGTTTAATCACCGACCCTGAAGTGGTGCAACTGGCCTTACAGGCCGGTGTGGGGCAGCGTTTTACGGCTGCTTTGGGCGGTCAATCGGGCGCAGCGGGCGACACGCCGTTGACGGCGGAATTCGTGGTCGAAGCAGTGTGCGATGGCAAATGTCGTTATGATGGACCGATGATGCATGGCGTCGAAGCCGATGTTGGCACCACGGTGCGCTTGGGTTTGGACGGCATTCAAATCGTCGTCAGCTCGGGTAAGGCGCAAATGTTAGACCGCAATTTGTTCAAGATGGCCGGCGTGATACCGGAAGAAAAAGCGGTGGTGGTGGTGAAATCCTCGGTGCATTTTCGCGCCGATTTCCAACCGATGGCGGCGGCGGTATTGGTGGCAAAAGCCCCAGGGCCGATGACGGCCGACCCTGCCGATTTGCCATGGCAAAAGCTCAATCCACACATCAAGACTTCACCCATGGGCAAGACGCTGGCAGAAGCAGTAAGCGGCCTGTAAATGAAAGGACAGCGATGATAGACGATTTTTTAGCGGAACACGCTGCGGCGAATAAGGCGTTGCGCCAACACCTACACCGCCATCCCGAGCTCGGCTTTGAAGAGACGCTGACCAGCCAATTGGTAGCGGACAAGTTGCGCGAGTGGGGTTATGCGGTCGATGTGGGTTTGGCCAAGACTGGCGTGGTCGGTACACTCACCGTCGGCGACGGCGACAAGGTGTTGGGCATACGCGCCGACATGGATGCCTTGCCGATTTTGGAGCAAACCGACGTCGCTTACAAAAGCCAACACCAGCATGTGATGCACGCTTGTGGCCACGACGGCCACACCACGGCTTTGCTGGCCGCTGCGCAGTATTTGGCGGCCAGCAAAAACTTCAATGGCACCTTGCGCGTCATTTTTCAGCCAGCCGAGGAGTATTTGTACGGCGGCAAGGTGATGGTGGACGACGGCTTGTTTGAGCGTTTTCCATGCGATTTGCTGTATGGTTTTCACAATATGCCCGGCCTGAAAGCCGGTGAGTTTTACATCAAACCCGGTGCCTTCATGGCCTCGGCCGATACCTTGGAAGTGACGGTGCACGGCGTCGGTGGTCATGGTGCGTATCCGCACAAAACCGTCGATGCGACCTTAGTGGCCGCGCACATCGTGGTGGCGTTGCAGAGCATTGTTGGGCGCAATGTCGACCCTTTACAGGCCGCCGTGGTGACGGTGGGCAGCATCCATGCCGGTACGGCGGCAAACATCATTGCCGCCACTGCCGAGTTGAAAATCAGCGTGCGCGCCTTGTCGAATGAGGTGCGGGCACAAGTATTGGCACGGGTGAATGAAGTCATCACCTTGCAGGCGCAAAGCATGGGCGCGACGGCCGAAGTCAAACACGTCAATGGCTGTCCGGTATTGATGAACGATGCCGCAGCGACGGATTATATTCTGGGCGTGATGCGCGCACAGTTTGGCGAGGCGGCGTGCCACACCGATGTGTTGCCGTCTATGGCGAGCGAGGATTTTGCCTTTATGCTCGAAGCGCATTCCAAAGGCTGTTACTTCTTCATCGGCAACGGTGATGAAGCCGACCGCCACATGGTGCACCACCCACAATACGATTTTAACGACGACATCTTGCTGCCCGCTGCCAAACTGTGGTGCGCATTGGCAGAAGACTATCTGCGTTAAACCAGCATTCCCTGATACCTTGTCATGAACAAAAGCGGCCTGTAAAACCATTCGGGCCGCTTTTCCGTTGGAGATGTACATCAGCTAAAGTCAGAAGCGTGTGCGGTTGGCCATTCAAAGTTTGTCCAGAAAAGCCATAGACGACAACACCATACTGATGACGAGGGCAAACCACAATAAGGCACGGGTGGGCACCATGGAGCCACCAATGTAGCTAAAGCTGAATATGCCTTTGCACGACTCAACAAAATCATCCCAGTCTTTGAACAACACATAGCCCAAGCCCAATGCGGCCAAGACATTTAGCAGGAATATCAGCAAGGGAATCAACATGGTGGTAGCTGTGTTGGTGAACATGTGGCCATTCTAAACGGGAAACAGACACCATGGCCATTTTGAGCCGTGCTGGTGTCAAGGGGGTGTACATACAAATGCGGCCTGTAAACTTTACAGGCCGCATTTCATCATCACATCAGCTTTATTCAGCTTTTGGTTCAGTAGCACCATTATTGCTGGGCTCTTCAATAACAGGTTCTTCTGATTGAGCACTTGGCAAAGCATCAAACCAACCCTGTACCACGGTTTCCACTTCTTCTATGCCTTGTTTTTTCAGGCTGGAAAACAGTTGCACGCTGACGGTTTGGCGTTCCATATAAGGTTTTAATGCTTTCTTGACCGATGACAAGGTTTTGATTTGGTCATTCTTAGATAATTTATCTGCTTTAGAGAGCAGAATGTGCACGGGATGGCCGGTTATCGCAAAAAAATCAAGCATCTGTTTGTCCAGATCTTTCAGCGGGTGGCGGGTATCCATGATCAGAATCAAGCCAATTAAGCTTTGGCGGGTTTGTAAGTATTGACCCAATAAACGTACCCAGTGCGCACGCACGTCTTCCGGTACTTGGGCGTAGCCGTAACCGGGCAAGTCGGCCAAGAAGTGGCCATTGCGCAGCTCGAAATAGTTAATGTGTTGGGTGCGACCTGGGGTTTTAGACACATAGGCCAAGCGCACATGGTTGGTTAAGGTATTGATAGCGCTGGACTTACCGGCGTTAGAACGTCCCACAAAAGCGATTTCGGCCTGCGTGTGCGGCAAATCTTTTAAATGGTTGACGGTGGTAAAGAACTGGGCATTTTGAAATAAGGGCATGGCAGTGGTAATCACTCAAATCTGGTGCATAAGCATACCACGTTTTGTCCGATTGATAATCTGAGTCGCATCAAGCGACTGTAAAAACAAGGCGCTAATAACGGGGAGCGCCTGAAGTTAAGGAGCACTTCATGAAACGTTTGAGTTTGGTGGCGGCAGCATTGCTATTTTCAGCATGGGCAGGGGCGGCAGGGCCAGCAGCCAATGTGGAACGCGGTAAACAAGTGGCCACCACCGTGTGTGCTTCTTGTCATGCGATTGATGGCAACAGTGGCATCGCCACTTATCCGCGTTTGGCAGGACAAAATGCGTTTTACATTGAAACCAACGCCAAATTAATCCGCGATGGCAAACGCACCACTGGCAATGCCAAGGAAATGCGTGATCAAGTCGGTGCGATTTCCGACCAAGACATCAAAGATGTGGCCTTGTATTTCTCTAAGCAATACCCAAAAGCCGGCGAAGTGAATCCGAAAATCAGTCCTGAATTGGGTGCGAAAATCTTCCGTGGTGGCATTGCCGAGCGCAAAGTGCCGGCCTGTATGTCTTGTCACGGCCCTAATGGTGCGGGCATGCCTAATGAATACCCACGCATCAGCGGCCAACACGCGACCTATGTGGAGACCGAGTTGAAAGCGTATCGCGATGGCATCCGTAAAAATGCTAAAATGGAAAAAGTCGCTAAGATGCTGACGGCAGAGGAAATGAAAGCAGTGTCTAACTTCATTCAAGGCACGTATTGAGTTTTGGCGCTGCCACAGCAAACTTGTAACAGACCGCTGCATGACATCCATGTTGCGGTCTTGTTTTGTTATTTAAACTGAGGTCTAGGCCACAGGTTGGAGTTTATGAAAAAAGCGGTTCCCCTTATACGTCGTCCGTGGTTTGCGTTTTTGAGTTCGATGCGTTTTGCCGTGGCCTTGCTCAGTTTGTTGGCCATCGCTTCGGTCGTGGGCACGGTGTTGCAACAAAATCAGCCCATCGCCGACTATGTGATTAAGTTTGGACCGTTTTGGTTTGAAATTTTCAAGTTTTTAGGCCTGTTCGATGTGTATGCGTCGGGCTGGTTTGTCGTCATCATGTTGTTCTTAGTGATTTCCACCAGTTTGTGTTTGTGGCGCAACGTGCCGCCGTTTTGGCGCGAAATGCGTTCTTACCGTTTGAAAGCCACCGCGCAATCCTTGGGTGCAATGAAGCACAGCAGCTTGCTTACAGGCCGCTTAAGCCCCGAAATACTGACACGTTATCTGAACGTGCAAGGTTTTCAAGTCAAACAACAAGTGCGTGACGATGGTTCGGTAATCTTGGCGGCCAAAAAAGGCAGCGCCAGCAAACTCGGTTATATTTTTGCACACGTGGCCATCATCGTGATTTGCATTGGTGGCTTGGTCGACAGCAATATGGGTTTGAATCTGGGCGTGTTAACCGGCCGCATCGTGCCCGACAAAGACACGATGATGGCGAAAGACTTTGCCCCGAATGCGCGTCTGGATGCGGGCAGTCTGTCTTACCGCGGCAATGTCACCATCGCCGAAGGCAAGGGCGCCGATGTGGTGTTTTTGAATGCGGGCGATGGTTTGGTGGTGCAAGAGCTGCCATTTTCGGTGGAATTGAACAAATTCCATGTTGAGTATTACGATACCGGCATGCCTAAGAATTTTGCCAGCGACATCACTGTCATCGACCACAAAACCGGCAAAAAACAAGACGCGACCATCAAGGTCAACCATCCGCTGATTGTGGACGGTGTGGCCATCTACCAAGCCAGTTTCGGCGATGGCGGCTCAGAATTGAGCTTCAATGCTTGGGACATGCGCAAGGCCATGCTCAGCTCGGCGCCGATGCAAGCGACGTCGATGAACACCTATCCGCTGAACATGAATGGGCAAGAATACAAATTGGAATTCGGCGAATTTCGCATGTTGAACGTGGAAGACCAGTCCTTGCCGCAGGCGGAAAAAACCGGTTTGGCGCAAAAAATGCACGACGTGCGCGATGTCAATAAGGCCAATGAGCTGAAAAACGTCGGCCCGACCATTACCTATAAGGTGCGCGATAAAGCTGGGCAAGCGGTGGAATATTTGGCGTATATGTTGCCATTGACGCGCGACGGCCAACAATTTTTTGCCGTCGGTGAACGCGTGTCACCAGCCGACCCTTACAAATGGGTGATGATGCCGGTCGACCGCAACGGCGAATTGAAGACGTTTATGCTGTTGCGCCAAGGTTTTGCCGATCCGGCACTGCGCAGCCGCGCCGTGGGTTTGGCGGTGAACAAGGTCAATGAGGCCATCCGCCCACAATTCAGTTTGGCCGTGGATAATGTGTTGCGCCTGTTTTCTGAGGGCGGCTATGTGGCTTTGGACGAATTCATCGCCCAAAACGTGCCTGCCGCCGAACAAGAGCGCATGCGCCAATTTTTCTTAGAAGTGTTGCAAGCGAGCAGTGGCTATGTGTTGGACGAGGTGTTAAAACAAGCAAACGAGCCTGAATGGGCCGATACGCCTGAACGTTCGCAATTCATCGCAAATGCCAGCATAGGCATGACCGGCTTGGCGCAAGTGAAAGCGCCGCTGTATTTGCAATTGACCGAGTTCAAACAAGTGCAGGCTTCGGGTTTGCAAATGGCCAAGTCACCGGGGCGTTACTTGGTGTATTTGGGCTCTTTATTGTTGATTTTGGGCACTTTGTGCATGTTTTATGTGCGTGAAAAACGCTTGTGGGTCTTGCTTGGCCCAGAGAACATGCGCGTGGCCATGAGCGCCACCCGCCATGCCCGCGATTTGGACACTGAATTTCCACAACATGTGGCGCGCATCAGCCAGTTGCTGAAGGATATCCCGCAATGAAAACAGACAACATCAGCCTACCCGAACACGATTACCTGACCGAAACGCGCTTATTGCACCGTTTGACTTGGCGCGATTGGCTGTTTGCGGTGGTGATTTTTGCCGTGGCCTTGTATGCGCAATTGGTCATCGCTGAGCACCACATGGATGGCTATGAAATGGCCATCTTATGGGGCTCGGCTTTGGGCGTGGTGGCTTTGGGGTGGTTTTTCAAACCCATGCAATGGTTTGTGCCCTTAAGCGCAGCTTTGGCTTGGCTGTCCATGCAAGCATATGGCGGCGACATTGCCCGCGCCGAACAGGTATTTGTGCTCAAGTATTTCTTGGCCAGCCAATCGGCCATCATGTGGTTGTGTTTCTTTACGGTGATGGCGTTTGTGTGTTTTGCCGCTGGCTTATTGCAGGCAAAAATGCGGCCTGTAAACCCACACCACACCTTGCTTGGCATCGCCACAGGCTTTGCATGGACGGCAAGTGTGTTTGGTTTTGCTGGTTTGCTGGTGCGTTGGCATGAGAGTTATTTGCTGCGTCCCGATGCCGGTCACATTCCGGTGTCCAATTTGTACGAAGTGTTCATCTTGTTTATGGTGATTACGGCACTGATGTATTTGTATTACGCTGCCCGTTATCAAGCTGCCAAACTCGGCGCGTTTGTGTATGGGTTCATGTGTTTGTTGGTCGGCTTTGTGTTGTGGTACAGCTTTGACCGCGGTGCGCATCAGATTCAGCCTTTGATACCAGCGCTGCAATCGTGGTGGATGAAGATTCATGTGCCGGCCAATTTCATCGGTTATGGCGCGTTTTGCATGGCGGCGGCCTTGGGCATTGCTGAGTTGTTGGCTTTGCGCAACCCTGAAAAGTCGATTTTGCCCGCAGCCGAAGTGATAGACGAAATCATGTACAAAGCCATTGCGGTCGGCTTCTTGTTTTTCACCATCGCCACAGTATTGGGCGCTTTGTGGGCGGCCGATGCGTGGGGACGCTATTGGTCGTGGGACCCGAAAGAAACCTGGGCTTTGATAGTGTGGCTCAATTACGCGGTGTGGTTACACCTGCGTTTGGTCGCCGGTTGGCGCGGTAAGGTGTTGGCGTGGTGGGCGATTATTGGCTTTTTCATCACCGCGTTTGCGTTTTTGGGTGTGAACATGTTCTTAAGCGGCCTGCATTCTTACGGCACGCTGTAAGTGCAATCAGTGGCGTTTGAAAACTTGCGCAGCCCCTGTGCAAACTGTTAAACTGATTGCCATCAATATTTTAGTGGAGGCGGCAACAGTATGAATGAAGATGGTTCGAGTCATTATCCGACGCGACAGACCTTCATCTTGTTGACCTTCTAAAGTTTATGGGCGTCCTGTATTTACAGGACGCCTGTTTGCGTTTGTTAAATTGGAATAATCTCATGGATTTTAGTTGGGTATTGGAACCAGCCACTTTGGTTGGCTTTTTAACCCTGTTGGTGCTGGAAGTGGTGTTGGGCATAGACAATTTGGTGTTTGTGGCGATTTTGGCCAATAAGGTCAAACCGCAACACCGCGACAAGGCGCGCATTGTCGGTTTGTCGTTGGCGGTGATTATCCGCATCGTGATGTTGGCGTCTATGGCTTACATCATGAAGCTGACCACACCGTTGTTTTATGTCGACGATTTCGGGGTGTCGGGCAAAGACATGATCATGTTTGCCGGTGGTATTTTCTTGCTCTACAAAGCCACCACCGAGCTGCACGAGCGCTTGGAAGGGCAGGCCGAATATGTCGACAGTGGCAACAGCCGCCGCAAACACACCGCTTTTTGGGCGGTAGTGGGTCAAATCATCTTGCTCGATGCGGTATTCTCAATCGACTCGGTGATTACGGCAGTGGCGATGGTGGAACACATTACCATTGCCATGGCAGCGGTGGTGGTGGCGATGGCGGTGATGATTTGGGCGTCCAAACCGTTGACCGAATTTGTCGACAAACACCCAACCGTGGTGATGTTGTGCTTGGGTTTCTTGTTGATGATCGGTTTCAGCCTGATTGCCGAAGGCTTCCATTACCACATTCCTAAAGGCTATTTGTACGCGGCAATCGGCTTCTCGATTTTGATTGAGGTGTTCAACCAAGTGTCGAGCAAAAACCGCAAGAAAAACGCGTTTTCAGCGCGCACTTGGCGTGCGCGTACCGCCGAATCGGTATTGGGCATGATGGGCATACGCGAAGCGGTATTGGCCAAAGCCGGTGCGGTTAACGGCGACGACAGCCATTTTGAAGACAATGAAAAGTTGATGATCCAAAGCGTGCTCACCTTGGCTGAGCGGCCGATTTTGGGGGTGATGACACCGCGGCCTGAAATCGAGCGTTTGGACATTTCGCAATCGAAAGAGCAGCAGTGCAAACAATTGGAAGACACGCCGTTCTCGCGTTTGATGGTGGTGGGCAAAGCCGGTATTGATGAACCCTTGGGTTACATCAATAAGAAAGACTTGTTGGCGCAAATGTTGGCCACGGGCGAATTCAGCATCCACAAAGCCTTGAAGCAGCCATTGGTCTTGCCTGAAAACTCAACCGTATTGAATGCAATGGAATTGTTCCGAGCCAAAAGCGCCGACATCGCCTTGGTGGTAGACGAGTTTGGCGGCATTTTGGGTATGGTTACCATGAAAGACTTGATGGAAACCATCGCTGGTGATTTCCCTGAGGAATACGAACGCGAGGAAGCGCCAAGCATCGAAATGCACCCCGACCAAAGCTTTACTGTCGATGGCAGCTTGGAATATGGCTCGTTGGCACAGCAAATTGATTTGCCGCCGCAAGACGACGAAGCCGATTTCCATACCGTGGCCGGTTTGATCATGGATGAATTGCAAGCGATACCGGAAGTGGGCGACAGCATTGATTACCACCAATGGCGCTTTAGCGTGATAGAAAAAGTCGGTCAACGCATCGAGCGCGTGAAAGTCACCCGCATCTCCGATGAAGAGTGGTTTAAAGAAGATTGATGATAAACAAGGCAGCTGTGGCTGCCTTTGTTATTGGCTGAGGTTTACAGGCCGCTTAAAAATCGCAATACTGATTCCATGAATGAATTACTCAATCCCACAACAGAGCAGGGCGCATGGAGCATGTATTTGATTTTGTGTGCCAACGGCGCTTTGTATTGTGGCATCAGCAATGATGTGGACAAACGCTGGAAAGCGCATTGCGCTGGCAAAGGCGCCAAATTCACGCGCATGCACAAGCCCGTAGCATTGCGCGTGTTGTACGCTGATTTGAGCGAAAGCGCCGCGCGCCAAAGCGAGTACCGTACCAAACAATTGAGCAGCCAACAAAAACAGTTATTGTGGCAAGACTTGCCTGCATACTTGTCAGCACAACAAGCGGCCTGTAAGCCCATATAAGGATAGAAAAATGTACACAGTAGACAGCGTCAACCAAAGCGGCTTATTGCAAGTTTCGCCCATCCACCAAATGTATTGGGAAGACTGCGGCAATCCCGATGGCAAACCGGTGATTTTCTTACACGGCGGCCCTGGTGGCGGCTCATCGCCAGCGACTCGCGGTTTCTTCAATCCGCAAAAATACCGCATCATCCAAATCGACCAGCGTGGCTGCGGCAAGTCTTTGCCGCATGCTTGTGTGGAAGACAATGACACTTGGAAACTGGTGGCCGACATCGAAGCCTTGCGCGAACACTTGGGCATAGACCAATGGATGGTGTTTGGCGGCTCGTGGGGCAGCACCTTGTCTTTGGCCTATGCCGAAACCCATCCTGAGCGTGTGACCGAATTGGTGTTGCGCGGCATCTTCTTGTTCCGCCAGTTTGAAAGCGATTGGTTGTACAAACGCGGTGGCGCCTCACAAATTTTCCCCGAAGCGTGGGCGGCGTTTGAAAACTTCATACCGGAAGCCGAGCGTGGCGACTTGATTGCCGCTTACAACCACTTGTTGTTTGGCAAAGACGTGGACGCCACCACCAAAATACAGGCCGCGCGCCATTGGTGCGAGTACGAAGAAAAAATCGTGTTCTTACACCCGCAAACCCCACGTGACGACGACCCACATGCCTTGGCAATATCCAGCATGGAAAACCACTATTTCATCAATCATGGCTGGATAGACGCAGAAACCGATTTGCTCAAAAACATCGACAAAATCCGCCACATTCCTACCATCATCGTGCAAGGCCGTTACGATATTTGCACGCCGATACAATCGGCTTACGATTTAAAGCAAGCCTTCCCCGAAGCCGACTTGCGCGTGGTCATCGGCGGCCATTCGGCATTTGACGCCGAAGTCAACAAAGGCTTGGTTGCGGCCACGGATGCGTTTGCACAGCGATAAGTGACAGCGTAAGACTGATTCACAGAGAAATGCATCCATCAAACAGCCTCTAAGCGGCCTGTAAGCCGATCAATGGTTTACAGGCCGCTTCTATTTGGAAGAACTCAGTTTGTTCTGTACCATCATGGTATTCAATACCTCATTCACATGAATGAAAACAAAATAAGTGGCAGTAAATGAAATTTCGTTATGACATCAATGCTTTAAGGGCATTGGCGGTAGTGTTGGTTACTCTGTATCACTTTAAAGTGCCTGGTTTCGCAGGTGGTTTTATCGGGGTGGATGTGTTTTTTGTGATTTCTGGTTTCTTGATGACCAACATTATTTGCAAACATTCCGCAGCACAACCTTTTCACTTAGTGACATTTTACATGGCGCGTGTGAGCAGAATCATTCCAGCTTTGTTGGGCTTGATTTTGGCATTGGCAGTCATGGGCTATTTTGTACTGATTCCTGAGTATTATCAGAAATTTGCTCACAATGCTTTGGCAAGTTTGGCTTTTTTTTCTAATTATCAGTATGCAGCAGAGTCTGCTGGCTATTTTGATTTGGCAGCAGAAGAAAATATTTTATTGCATACTTGGTCGCTCTCAGTGGAGTGGTTGTTTTATCTGCTGTATCCCATCGTTTTATACCCATTTTTACGCAAGAAATACCATATTAAAGTGGTACTTTGGTTAATGTTTGTGCTGTCTCTGTGTTATGCCAGTTATTTATTGCATACCAATGCTAAGGGGGCGTTTTACTTTTTATCCTCGCGCATTTGGGAGATGGTATTGGGTGGCTTGGTAGCAATTTATCCAATGAGTTTAACAGTATGGAGGTCTCGGCTGCTTGCGACAATGGGCTGGTTGTGCTTATTGGCGGCAGTTTGGTTCTATGGTGTTGCCACACCGTGGCCGGCGTATTATGCCTTATTGCCCACCTTGGGCACGGCTTGCATTATTGCTGCCAATACTGACTACAAATGCTTGAAATGGGTTTGGATACAGTATTTGGGTAAATACTCGTATTCCATTTATTTGTGGCACTGGCCAGTGGCATTTTATGGTTTTTATTTTGTCAGTGTTACCGAGCACATACCATATTTTAAAGTTTGGGCCATAGGCTCATCACTTTTGTTAGGTGCTCTGTCTTACTATGGCATAGAGCGGCCGAGTGCCAAGTGGGCGAAACAACACACACAACCACACGTCTTTGCGGGTATCGCGGTGGCCATGTTGACATTGATTGCTGGTTTACAATACGTGCAGCAAGCACAGGGTTTCCCGCAGCGCATTGCAGCTCAAACACGCCAAAACTTCGATTACGTCGTCAATTCAGACCCTAAACGTAAGCAGTGCCATTTTGCCAGCGGTGTTGATGTTAAATTTTGCCAGTATGGCAAGGGTAAGCAATTGAAAGCCATTGTCTGGGGGGATAGCCATGCCAATGCGGTGGTGAATGCTGTAGCCACAGCCAGTGAAAAAAATGATGGACATATACTAAGTTGGACATCCAGTAGTTGTCCCACTGTCCTGGGCATACAGTCTCAGGCAGACTCGAAATTCAATTGTAATCGGCAATTACAGCGGTTTTTTCTGGAAGTACAAAGCTATCCTAAAGAGACGCCCATTATCGTGGTTAATCGCTTGAATGCTTATTTGCATGGCAATAATGAAACTCAAAATGGACAACCACAAACATTTGTTTACACGCCATATTCACTTAGAAATTTGCAAAAATTTCAAGGGGAAATTATTCAAGGCTATGAGCAGGCCATTTGCCAGTTGAGCCAAACTCATCCGGTATATGTCATGCAGCCTATCCCTGAAATGGGTAAAAATGTATTGAATGAAGAATTGAAGTATTCAATGATATTGCATCAGGGTTTGCAAATGACCGTGTCTAAGCATCAGCATTTACAAAGAAGCAATTTAGCGCTGATTACCAATGCACAATTGGCACAGCGCTGTGGGGTGAAATTGCTAGATCCATTGCCTTATTTATGTGATCAAAAACAGTGTTATGGCAGCCGTAACAATGTTCCATATTATTTTGATGACGATCATTTAAGTCTGCGAGGCGCAAGACGCTTGGCCCCACTGTTTGAACCTTTGTTGAAGTGAGGCTTTTGATAGGGGCAACTGAATTTAGGGTTTACAGGCCGATTCTGTATTGGATGAATTCTGTTTGCTCGGCCACTTTGTCATATAAGATTTGTGCGGTGTGGTTGTCGCGGGCGGTGACCCAGTACAAGCGGCAACATTGTTGCGCGATGGCGGCTGCTTTGGCGGCGGCAATCAATGCCCGTCCCAAACCCAGTCCGCGCACTTGCGCGTCAACACACAAATCTTCCAAATAACAACACGGCTCGGTACTCCAGGTATTGGGGTGGAACACCAAATGGGTGAAACCCGCCAATTTGTCATCGACAAACACACCCAGTCCCAACATCTGACTGTGTTCGGGTTGCAACAGTCGCTCCCAAGTGCCAAGCGTGGTCGCCTCATCCAGTTCGGTTTGGTAAAAGTCCAGATATTGCTGCCAAACAATGCGCCATGCGGCATAGTCTTGGGCGCTCAAGGCGCGGGTGGTAATGTTCATGTTGAAAGGCGGCCTGTAAAGTTGGGAATACAACATCTTACGAGGCGAGTGTGGGTTCTATCAAGTATGGCTTAACTTGCTGACAGCAATAATGAGAGTGGTATTGTGCTGTCGGGTGTTGGGTTTACAGGCCGCATCTGTGATGGCTGTGCCATGCATGGACACAGTGGCTGATGGCAAGCAAAAATAAACGGCAGCAACTGCTTGAAAGCATGACCGATTTGCAATGTTGCGTTGCGATAAATTCTGACAGCGCCATGAGTTTGGCGTACAATCAAGCCCATTTTGTTTGCGAAACTTGGGACGATGATTTACCCCACTCTATATGATGTGATAGTCGTTGGCGGCGGTCACGCAGGTACGGAAGCGGCTTTGGCGGCCGCACGCATGGGTGCAAAAACCCTGTTACTCAGCCACAACATTGAAACCTTGGGCCAGATGTCTTGCAACCCGTCTATCGGCGGCATAGGCAAAGGCCATTTGGTGCGCGAATTGGACGCTTTGGGCGGAGCCATGGCTTTGGCGGCCGACATCGGCGGCATCCAGTTTCGCACTTTAAACGCGTCTAAAGGCCCTGCGGTGCGCGCCACGCGTGCGCAAGCCGACCGTGTGCTGTATAAGGCGGCGATACGCCACATGTTGGAAAACCAAGAAAACTTGGATTTGTTCCAACAGCAAGTGGACGACGTGATTTTGGATGGCGAACGCATCAGCGGCGTGCTCACCACCATGGGCTTGCAATTCAATGCCCGTGCGGTGGTGTTGACCGCCGGCACGTTCTTGTCGGGCAAAATCCACATTGGTTTGGAAAACTACCAAGGCGGTCGCGCGGGCGACCCTGCGGCGATGAGTTTGGGCGCGAAACTGCGCGAATTGAACTTGCCACAAGGGCGTTTGAAAACCGGTACGCCGCCACGCATCGATGGTCGCAGCATTGATTTCTCAGTATTGAGCGAGCAACCGGGCGATACGCCGACACCGGTATTCTCGGTACGCGGTTCACGCGCTTTACATCCGCGCCAAGTATCGTGCTGGATTACCCATACCAACAGCACCACCCACGACATCATTCGCAGCGGTTTTGATCGCAGCCCGATGTTCACTGGCAAAATTGAAGGCGTGGGCCCACGTTATTGCCCATCCATTGAAGACAAAATCAACCGTTTTGCCGACAAAGAATCGCATCAGATTTTCTTAGAGCCTGAAGGTTTGGATACCAACGAGTATTATCCAAACGGGATTTCGACCTCTTTGCCATTCGACATCCAAATCGGCTTGGTGCGTTCGATGAAAGGCTTGGAAAACGCCCACATCTTGCGCCCCGGTTATGCGATTGAATACGATTATTTCGACCCGCGCAATTTGAAAGCCAGCTTGGAAACCAAAACCATTGAAGGTTTGTTCTTTGCTGGTCAAATCAACGGCACCACTGGTTACGAAGAAGCCGCAGCTCAAGGCTTGCTCGCTGGCGCCAATGCGGCCAACTATGTGTTTGAACGCGAAGCCTTGGTCTTGCACCGTGAACAGGCGTACTTGGGTGTGTTGGTCGACGATTTGATTACCAAAGGCGTGAACGAGCCATATCGCATGTTCACCAGCCGCGCCGAATACCGTTTGCAATTGCGTGAAGACAATGCCGACATGCGTTTGACCGAGGCCGGCCACCAAATCGGTCTGGTGGGCGAAGAGCAATGGCGCATGTTCAATGACAAGCGCGAAGCGGTAGAGCGCGAGGTGCAGCGTTTGCGTTCGACTTGGTTTACACCAAAAAATCTGCCTGAAGCCGACCAAATGCGCGTGTTGGGTCAAAAATTGGGGCATGAATACAGCTTGCATGAGTTGTTGCGCCGCCCGAATGTCAGCTATGCCGACTTAATGACGCTGCCGAATGCGGCAAGTGCAGAAAACTTGACCGAAGTCGAGGTTGAACAAGTCGAAATTCAGGTTAAATATCAAGGTTATATCGACAGACAAAACGAGGAAATCAACCGCCGTCAAGCGATGGAAGATTTGCGTTTGCCGCAAGACATTGATTACGGCAAGGTCAAAGGCTTGTCTGCCGAAGTACAACAAAAATTGAATTTGCATCGTCCTGAAACCGTGGGCCAAGCCTCACGCATTTCAGGGATTACGCCAGCAGCGGTGGCATTGCTGATGGTACACATCAAACGGGGATTTCAGAAAGCACGATCATCATGAGTTTAGCCTTACCTTATTTGCAAATGGGTTTGCAGCAAATGCAAATCGAATTGTCAGCAGAACAACAACAAAAATTACTGGATTACGTTGCCTTATTGTTGAAATGGAACAGTACGTATAATCTGACCGCACTGCGCCAAGAAGACCAGATGTTGAGCCACCATGTGCTCGACAGTTTGACTTTGTTGCCATATTTGGATGGTGTGGCGCAATTGATTGATGTGGGTTCGGGCGGTGGCATGCCGGGCATTCCTACGGCGATTTGCCGTCCTGACATCCAAATTACCTTGTTGGATTCCAATAGCAAAAAGACCTCATTTTTAAGCCAAGCGGTGATTGAGTTGGGTTTGAGCAATGTGAAAGTGATTACAGGCCGCGTTGAAGCCGTAGAAGGCATAGAGTTCGATGCCATCACCAGCCGTGCGTTTGCCGAGTTGCGTGACTTTGTGACTTTGACCTCACAATTGTTGCGTGTTGACGGTCGTTGGTTGGCGATGAAAGGGGTGCATCCGTATGAGGAAATTGCCCAATTGCCGGAAGACGTACACGTGGCGCAAGTGGACAAATTAACCGTGCCATCTTTGGAGGCTGAACGTCATATGGTCATCATACAAAAAGGCGCGTCTGCATGACAGCGCAGGTGTGGGCAGTAGCCAATCAGAAGGGCGGGGTGGGTAAAACCACCACCGTTGTCAATTTGGCCGCCTCATTGGTGCACGCCGGTAAGAAGGTGTTGATTGTGGACTTGGATCCGCAAGGCAATGCCACCACCGGTAGCGGCATCAACAAATCCAGCATCAAACACGGTGTGTATGGGGTTTTATTGGCCGAAGTGGAGTTACAGGCCGCATTAAACCACAGCAAACACGGTGGCTATGATGTGTTGGGAGCCAATCGTGCTTTGGCAGGTGCGGAAGTGGAATTGGTGCAGGAAATCGCGCGCGAAATGCGTTTGAAAAACGCCTTAAGCAGCGTCAAAGACGATTACGATTACATTTTAATCGACTGTCCGCCCACACTGACTTTGTTAACGCTGAATGGTTTGGTTGCTGCCGACACCGTGCTCGTGCCTATGGTGTGCGAGTATTACGCCTTAGAAGGCATTTCCGATTTGGTGGCCACGGTGCGCAAAATCCGTTTGGCCATCAATCCACAATTGCAAA
Source organism: Vitreoscilla massiliensis (assembly GCF_001457815.1). GTDB lineage: Bacteria > Pseudomonadota > Gammaproteobacteria > Burkholderiales > Neisseriaceae > Vitreoscilla > Vitreoscilla massiliensis. The sequence goes on along the minus strand of NZ_LN898220.1, from coordinate 378,876 downwards.
TTGGTGGCATCGTGCGCACCATGTTTGATAAGCGCAGTAATTTGGCGCAAGAGGTTTCGGCACAATTGACGGAACATTTTGGCCGCGAGCTGTTCGAAACCACCATTCCGCGCAATGTGCGTTTGGCCGAGGCACCCAGTCACGGTATGCCGGCATTGGCTTATGATGCCAAAGCGCGTGGAACATTGGCTTATTTGGATTTGGCGCAAGAATTATTGGCAAGGGTGGAAGCGTAATGGCGAAATTAAAAGGTTTGGGACGGGGTTTGGATTCTTTGTTGGCCAGTGGTGATGCCGGTGGCGACGACAAACTGACCACTTTGGACATTACCCAAATTCGCCCTGGCCGCTACCAGCCACGCCGCATCATTGATGAAACCGAATTGGCCGAATTGGCCGACTCCATCAGTGCCCAAGGCTTGATACAGCCGGTGGTGGTGCGTGAATTGGGTTTGTCGGATTACGAATTGATTGCCGGAGAACGGCGCTGGCGCGCCAGCCAATTGGCCGGTTTGACCGAGATTCCTGCGGTGATTAAAGCCGTCAATGACGAAGCGGCGTTGGCGATGGGCATCATCGAGAACATTCAACGTGCCGATTTAAATCCCGTAGAAGAAGCACAAGGCTATAAGCGCTTGGTGGATGAGTTTGGTTTAACCCACGAAAATTTGGCCAAAGCCGTGGGCAAAAGCCGCAGTGCCATCAGCAACAGCTTGCGTTTGTTAAACTTGCCTGAGCAAATTCAACAACACATTAATCAAGGTTTGCTCGAAATGGGGCATGCGCGGGCATTGATTACCTTGCCGGTGTTGGCGCAATTGCAATTGGCAGAAGCTGCCATTAAGCAGGCGTGGTCGGTGCGGGAGATGGAGCGACAAGCACAGGCTTATCAGCAAGATGCGCCGCAAACTGCCAAGAAAGCCGCCCCCAGCCAAGATCGGGATGTGTTGCGCTTACAGGACGCCATTGCGGATAAATTGGGTTTGGCGGTGAAAATACAGGCCAATCAGCAACAAAAAGGCAAGTTGGTTTTGCATTTTAACAATGCTGAAGAATTTCAGCAGATGCTAAACGCATTAAACTTGGATCAATTGGCCTAAATCGTTTACATCTGTTGTTTTTTTGTGTCGCACCGCAATATGCGGCCAAACTATTCAAAATACAATCATTTTTGCGCTTTGTTTGACAAAATTTTACTGATTATCTTGACTGTACAAAGCGCTTTCATTATAGTACGGGGGCTTTTAAAGGCCGGCTCAACATGAAGAAAATTATTTCATATCAACTCTTGGTTGTGGCGCTATTCGGCCTGGTTTTATACCCTATATGGGGGCAGGAAGCCGCAGTATCAGGAGTGATAGGTGGGTTGTGTTACGCAGTGCCTACGGCTATCGCGGTGTTACTTTTAAACCTTTTTTCACAAAGTCCATTGTTGTCGTACGCAGGTTTTTTAATGGCAGAGGGTTTAAAAATAGCACTGGCAACGGTGATGTTGTTGTTGATTATGTTTTTCTTCCATAGCCAAATCATGTGGTTGCCATTCATAATCGGCCTATTTTTAGCCAGTCACATTGTTTTTATTGTTTTTTGGAAATTAAATCATGGCGAGTGAAAGCAGCGGCAATTGGGCCGCGGAGTATATCAATCACCACTTGGTGAACTACACAAACCAACCGCATGCACAAAAAAGCATCGTTGATTTCTCATACTGGAATTTAGACAGTATCGTGGTATCAGCTTTGTTGGGTGTGTTGGTATTGTTTGTTTTATGGCGTGGTGCCAAAACTGCGACAGCAGGTGTACCAACCCGTTTTCAGGCCGCTTGTGAATTGATGATTGAATTCGTCGATGATATGTGCAAATCAGTGATTGATAATGCCGAATCCCGCAAAGTGGTTGCGCCTTTGGGCTTGACCTTGTTTGTGTGGATTTTCATTATGAATGCGATGGACTTGTTGCCTGTGGACTTGTTGCCAGTGATTTGGCAGTGGATTCAAGGCGATCACCATGCTTACTTGCGTGTGGTGCCTACTGCTGACTTGAATACCCCATTGGCTTTGGCCATTGGTGTGTTGTTGTTATGTATCTACTACAGCATCAAAATCAAAGGTTTTGGTGGCTGGATGCACGAAATGTTCTCAGCGCCATTTGGTATCAAAGTGGCACCCGTGAACTTCTTCATGCAAATTCTTGAATTTATTTCAAAAACCGTTTCACATGGTATGCGACTTTTCGGTAATATGTACGCCGGTGAATTGGTATTCTTATTGATTGCGTTGTTGGGCGGTTCTTGGGCAGTAGGTGGTTCTGTTGGTATCTTAGACCCTATCTTGTTCTTGGTGCACATCTTGGCAGGCTCTGCTTGGGCAATCTTCCATATTTTGATCATTACTTTGCAAGCGTTTATTTTCATGGTGTTGGCGTTCGTATACATCGGCCAAGCCCACGATCATCACTGATTGTGAAGTGTGTTTAAAAAGAATTTCATTAGTTGAAATGTTTGTAGTTTGTTTTATCCCTTTCTTTATCTAGGAGTTTTAAAATGGGTGGTTTAATCGCTATCGCTTGTGGTTTGATCGTTGCTTTCGGTGCTATGGGCGCTGCTATCGGTATTGGTTTGGTTGGTTCTAAATACTTGGAATCTTCTGCACGTCAACCAGAATTAATGGGTTCTTTGCAAACTAAATTGTTCTTGATCGCTGGTTTGATCGACGCTGCGTTCTTGATCGGTGTTGCTATTGCATTGTTGTTCGCGTTCGTTAACCCATTTGCAGGCTAATTCAAATAAGTGTTTTTAAAAACGCTATTTTGATTAACACTACCAAAAGGTTAAGATCGTGAATATTAATGCAACCTTAATTGCTCAGTTAATTGTTTTCCTGATCTTGGTTATCTTTACGATTAAATTCGTATGGCCTCCAATCGTGAAAGCGTTAGACGAGCGTGCCAACAAAATCGCTGAAGGTTTGGCTGCTGCTGAACGTGGTAAAAGCGATGCTGAACAGGCAGAAAAACGTGTTGCAGAAACTTTAGCCGAAGGTCGTCAGCAGGTCGCCGAATTGGTGGCCAATGCTGACAAACGTGCAGCGCAAATCGTTGAGGAAGCTCGCACACAAGCCAGTGAAGAAGCGGCTCGCATCGTGGCTCAAGCCCGTGCGGAAGTGGAAACTGAAGCCAACCGCGCACGCGAAACTTTGCGTGAACAAGTTGGTGCATTGGCTGTGAAAGGCGCAGAGAAAATCTTGCGTCGTGAAGTGGATGCTGCGAAACACGCTGACATCTTGAGCACCTTGAAACAGGAGCTGTGACCTTATGGCTGAGTTGGCAACCGTAGCCAGACCTTACGCAAAAGCGTTATACAGTTTGGCAATAGAACACAATAAGACTGGTGATTGGGTCGCCGTCTTAGAAAATCTGGCTCAGGCCATTGCGGTGCCAAAAGTAGCCGCTGCCATTGATCGTCCTGAACAATCTGCAGACGAAAAAGCTGCGGTATTGTTGGGACTGCTGCCCGAAGGTGCTGATGAGCGCATGCAAGCGTTCTTGAGCACTTTGGCAGAAAATGATCGTTTAAATGCTTTGCCAGAGATTTTCACTCAATTTCAAGCCCTCTATTTGTCTGCCAGTCACATCAAAAAAGCAGTGATTTACAGTGCCTTCCCATTGTCGGAAGAACAATTCTCACAATTGGTTTTGGATTTACAAGCCAAAGTGGGTAGTAAATTGGATGCTAAAGTGGTGGTAGACCCAGAATTAATCGGCGGCGTAAAAGTTGAAGTGGGTGACCAAGTGCTGGATCTGTCCGTACAAGCTGAATTACAAAAGCTGTACGCGGCAATGACTAATTAGGAGATGTTTCATGCAGCTTAATCCTGCTGAAATCAGCGATTTGATTAAAGCCAAAATCGACAATTTGTCGGTTGCGCAAGAAATTCGTACCCGTGGTACTGTGATTTCTGTGACCGATGGTATTGTGCGCGTGCATGGCTTATCAGACGTGATGCAAGGTGAGATGCTTGCATTCCCAGGCAACACATTCGGTTTAGCGATGAACTTAGAGCGCGATTCCGTTGGTGTGGTGATCTTGGGTGAATACGAGCACATCAAAGAGGGTGACGAAGTAACCTGTACAGGCCGTATTCTGGAAGTTCCAGTCGGTCGTGAATTGGTTGGTCGCGTGGTAAATGCTTTGGGTCAACCTATCGACGGTAAAGGTCCAATCAACACAAGCGCATCTTCACCTATCGAAAAAATTGCCCCAGGCGTGATTGCACGTCAATCTGTAGACCAACCAATGCAAACTGGTTTGAAAGCCATTGACTCTATGGTTCCAGTTGGTCGTGGTCAACGTGAGTTGATCATTGGTGACCGTCAAACAGGTAAAACTGCTGTGGCATTGGACGCAATCGTTAACCAAAAAGGTACTGGCGTTATCTGTATCTATGTGGCGATTGGTCAAAAAGCTTCTTCTATCGCTAACGTGGTTCGTCAATTGGAACAACACGGTGCGATGGATCACACCATCATCGTTGCAGCAACAGCTTCTGAAGCTGCCGCTTTGCAATACATTGCCCCTTACTCAGGTTGTGCAATGGGTGAATACTTCCGTGACCGCGGTGAAGATTCTTTGATTGTGTACGATGACTTGTCTAAACAAGCCGTTGCTTACCGTCAAATCTCATTGTTGTTGCGTCGTCCACCTGGCCGTGAAGCTTACCCTGGTGACGTTTTCTACTTGCACTCTCGTTTGTTAGAGCGCGCTTCTCGCATCAATGCGGATGAAGTAGAAAAATTAACTGGCGGTGAAGTGAAAGGCAAAACCGGTTCTTTGACTGCATTGCCTATCATTGAAACCCAAGCGGGTGACGTGTCTGCTTTCGTACCTACCAACGTCATTTCGATTACCGACGGTCAGATCTTCTTGGAAACTGACTTGTTCAACTCTGGTATTCGCCCAGCAATCAACGCAGGTATTTCGGTATCTCGCGTAGGTGGTGCAGCGCAAACCAAAGTAATCAAAAAATTGGGTGGTGGTATTCGTTTGGCTTTGGCTCAATACCGTGAATTGGCTGCGTTCTCTCAGTTCGCATCTGACTTGGATGAAGCCACTCGCAAACAATTGCGTCATGGTGAAGTGGTAACTGAATTGATGAAGCAAAAACAATTCAACACCTTGTCTACTGGCGAAATGGCCTTGACTTTGTGGGCGATTAACAATGGCTCTTACGAAGGCGTTCCTGTGAGCAAAGCTTTGGCATTCGAAGCTGAGTTCTTGTCAAACGTTAAGACTCAATTGCCTAATGTGATCAAAGACATGGATGCTTCTGGCAAAATGTCTGATGCTGATGAAGAAGCGTTGACTAAAGCAATGCAATCTTTCCGTGCATCAACTGATTACGTTCAAGCGTAATAAGCTAAAAGGAGTCTTAAGATGGCAGTAGGAAAGGAAATTCTCACCAAGATTCGCAGTGTTCAAAATACCCAAAAGATCACTAAAGCGATGCAAATGGTGTCTACTTCCAAGATGCGTAAGACTCAAGAACGGATGCGCCAAGCGCGTCCGTACGCAGACAAAGTTCGTGGTGTGATGGCTCACTTGGCAGATTCTAACCAAGAGGTTGAAGTGCCATTGTTGAAAAAACACACCGGTTCTGGACGAGTTGGCTTTATTTTGGTTTCCACTGACAAAGGTTTGTGTGGTGGTCTGAATGCCAACTCGCTGAAGCGTTTCTTCGCTAAAGTAGCGGAATTGGACGCTGAAGGAATCAAAAGTGATGTGGTTTGCTTGGGCAGCAAAGGTTTGGCTGCGTGCCAACGTGCTCAAGTGAATGTGGTGGCCAGCGAAGTGGGCTTGGGCGATACCCCCAAAATGGAACCTTTATTGGGCGCCATCTCGGTATTGTTCGACCGCTACACCAAAGGTCAATTGGATGCGATTTACTTGGTTTACTCTAAGTTTGTCAACACCATGAAACAAGAGCCACGTTTGGAACAGTTGTTGCCTTTGCCTGAAGATGTGTTAGAGCCAGGCGAAACAGCATCTCACAACTGGGACTACATCTACGAACCTGACCCTATGTCTGTACTTGAATTCTTAGTACGTCGATATGTAGAGTCTGTGGTGTACCAATCTGTCAGTGAAAACATGGCATCAGAACAAGCCGCGCGTATGGTTGCAATGAAAGCCGCAACCGACAATGCAGGCAATGCCATTAAAGAATTGCGTTTGGTATACAACAAGTCGCGTCAAGCGGCAATTACCACAGAGTTGTCAGAAATTGTGGCGGGTGCAGCAGCCGTATAAGCGGCCTGTAACCTCCAATACATTAGGATACGATAATGAGCCAAGGCAAAATCGTTCAAATCATTGGGCCAGTGGTAGACGTGGAATTTCCACGTGATGCCATCCCTAATGTGTTTGACGCCCTGAAATTGGTTGACGCTGATCTGACCCTTGAAGTCCAACAATTGTTGGGTGATGGCGTGGTACGTACCATTGCCATGGGCAGTTCAGATGGTTTGAAACGTGGTTTGGCAGTGACCAACACCGGTAACCCTATTACTGTACCAGTGGGTGTAAAAACCTTGGGCCGTATTATGGACGTGTTGGGCAACCCTGTAGACGAAGCCGGTCCTATCGGCGCTGAAACAGGTTTGGCCATTCACCGTGCCGCTCCTAAATTCGATGAGTTGTCTAGCTCTACCGAATTGTTGGAAACCGGTATCAAAGTGATTGACTTGCTTTGCCCATTCGCTAAGGGTGGTAAAGTGGGCTTGTTCGGTGGTGCCGGTGTGGGCAAAACCGTGAACATGATGGAATTGATTAACAACATCGCTAAAGCACACAGTGGTTTGTCTGTATTTGCCGGCGTGGGTGAACGTACCCGTGAAGGTAATGACTTCTACCACGAGATGAAAGAGTCTAACGTACTCGACAAAGTAGCGATGGTTTACGGTCAAATGAATGAACCTCCTGGTAACCGTTTGCGCGTTGCCTTGACTGGTTTGACCATGGCCGAATACTTCCGTGACCAAAAAGACGAAAACGGTAAAGGCCGTGACGTATTGTTGTTCATCGACAACATTTACCGTTACACCTTGGCCGGTACTGAAGTGTCTGCATTGTTAGGTCGTATGCCTTCAGCTGTGGGTTACCAACCAACATTGGCCGAAGAAATGGGTCGTTTGCAAGAGCGTATTGCTTCTACACAAACCGGTTCTATTACTTCGATTCAAGCCGTATACGTACCTGCGGATGACTTGACTGACCCGTCTCCTGCTACTACGTTTGCTCACTTGGATGCAACTGTCGTATTGAGCCGTGACATTGCTTCTTTGGGTATTTACCCTGCGGTAGACCCATTGGATTCAACTTCACGTCAATTGGACCCAGCAGTTTTGGGCGATGAACACTACTCAGTGGCTCGTGGCGTACAAGCTACTTTGCAAAAATACAAAGAATTGCGTGACATCATCGCGATTTTGGGTATGGACGAGTTGTCTGAAGAAGACAAATTGACTGTGATGCGTGCTCGTAAGATCCAACGCTTCTTGTCTCAACCGTTCCACGTGGCTGAAGTGTTTACTGGTTCTCCAGGCAAATACGTGTCATTGCGCGACACCATCAAAGGCTTTAAAGCCATTTTGAATGGTGAATACGACCACTTGCCAGAACAAGCGTTCTACATGGTTGGTGGCATTGAAGAGGCTGCAGCTAAAGCTGAAACCTTAAACTAAGGAGGCAAGCATGAGTACCATGCAAGTTGAAGTGGTGAGTAACGAAGCCACCATTTATTCGGGTGAGGCCAGCTTTGTTGTGGTGCCTACCGAAAGCGGTGAGCTGGGTATTTATCCACAACACGTGCCGATTTTGAGTAAGGTTCGTCCAGGTGTATTGCGTTTGCAAGTGCCTGGTCAAGCGGAAGAAGTGACTGTTGCCATTGCTGGTGGTTTGTTGGAAGTTCAACCTTCTAAAATCACCGTGTTGGCAGACGTTGCGGTTCGCAGCCAAGAATTGGATGCTGAACGTGCGAAAACCGCATTGGAAGCTGCTGAGAAACAATTGAAAGCAGCCGACAGCGACAAAGCACGCGCAACTGCAGAAGCCGCATTGGCCGCTGCAATTGCTCAGTTGAAAACCTTGGACCATTTGCGCAACCGTCGTCATTGATACCAAGCTGTCTGATAAAAACCGCCTCCGGGCGGTTTTTTGTTATCAAGCGGCCTGTAAAAGCCATATCGCTTGCTTACAGAGGCTTAATTAGGAAGGAACAGCGATGCAAGACATGGACACACGCATTACCGAATTGGAAATTCGTCTGGCGCTGCAAGACGACACCATAGATGTGTTGAACAAACAAATCAGCGAATTGTACGAACAACTGGCCTCGCAACAAAAACAATTGCAATTGCTGTATCGCAAATTCAGCGAAGCGGCTGATAACCAAATGTCTACCAGCGGCAATGAGCCGCCACCCCATTATTGAGTGAGTTATGTCCCAACAATCCGCTTGGAAAGAAGCGCTGCGCCTGAGCATGCCCGTGGGCATGGGCTATGTGCCTGCAGCCATCGCCTTTGGTGTGTTAATGAGTGCGGCAGGGCTGCCGTGGTGGTGGGCAGTATTGCTGAGCCTGTTTTTGTATTCGGGTGCGGCGCAATACGCCGCCATTCCGATGTTGGCCGCTGGCGCTGGTGTGGCCGCTTTGAGCGTGAACACACTGGTCATCAATCTGCGCCACATCTTTTATGCCTTGCCCTTATTGCAACAGCTGCCCAAACGCCATATCAAGCGTTGGTATGCCTTGTTTGCCTTAACCGATGAGAGCTTTTCGCTGCTGACCACCTTACCGCAACAAACAGCGCAAAAACTGTTTGTCAAAATCGTTTGGCTCAATCAAATGTATTGGGTCGTTGGTACGGTCATCGGCTTGGGCATAGGCGCAGGTTTGAACGATTTGATACCGCATTTGGATTTTGCCTTGACCTGTTTGTTTGTGGTGTTGGCATATGAGCAATACCAAGCCAAACGCGTGTGGTGGCCGTGTGTGTTGGCAGTGCTGGCCTTTAGCATCGCCCGTTTTGTCAGCATTGATTATTTGCTGCTGCTGGCGGTGGGGCTGTGTGCACTGGGCATCTTATTGTGGCAATTGCGCAGCAGCAAAAGGAGGGCAGCATGAGCAATACGGTATTTTTCATCGCCTTGGTGTGCATGAGCGCCATCACATTTGTGCTGCGCGCCGCGCCGACTTTATTGCCACGCAAACTGTTGGAATCGCCATGGCTCAATGCCTTGAATTTCGCCCTGCCTTTGAGTGTGATGATGGTGTTGATACTGGCGGCCTTGCCCTTACAGGCCGCATTTGCACTGCATGAATGGCGGGAATTGTTGGCGCAAATTTTGGCCTTATTGCTGGTTTTGTTGGTGTACGCACGCTGGCGCAATGTGTTGGTGGCGATGGTCACCGGTGTGGCCATTTTGAACTTATTACTTTATTTGTTCAGTTAATGTGTATATGGATGTTAAAAGCGGCCTGTAAACCTACAGGCCGCTTTGTTATTTGTAGAAAAATCAAGTGTTTCAATACACATTATTGTGAATAAGTAAACGTGAAATTGTCATGCAAAAATGCGCATTTTTAATCTAGTTAAAATCGACATGAAAAAAATATGTCAGTTCATTGTTAATAATAAACTTACGTCTGCTGCGAAAATATTGCGTATAAAATCAAAGTTGTTTCATTTAGCGGAACTTGTTTCTGCACTGCAAAATATATTAATAAGGTGAAATCTCTATCATATTGATATTGTGTCAATTTTTATTGATAGGTATATTTGTGCTGCATCGCAAGAATAAAAATCTTAATAAAAATATTTTGTCCGATTACATCTGTATGAAGGACAAAGTGTGGTAACAAGGTGAGGAGTTTCAGCTATGAGCAGTTCAGGAAATCAATTAGAAGGCGGTTTGAAGTCGCGACATCTGACGATGTTGTCCATCGCCGGCGTTATTGGGGGAGCCTTGTTTGTTGGCTCTGGTAAAGTCATCGCCAATGCCGGTCCTGCGGCCATCTTGGCATATTTGGGTGGTGGTATCTTGGTGGTGTTGGTGATGCGCATGCTGGGCGAAATGGCTGTAGCGCAACCTGATACCGGTTCATTCTCGACTTATGCCGACCGCGCCATTGGCCGTTGGGCAGGTTTTACCATCGGTTGGTTGTATTGGAGTTTTTGGTCGCTGTTAATGGGTTGGGAAGCCTATGTGGCAGGGGCAATTTTGAATTCTTGGATACCGGCCATTCCAATTTGGGGTTACATGTTGATTGTGACCTTGGCTTTGATGGCAGTGAACTTCATGCACGTGAAGAATTATGGTGAATTTGAATTTTGGTTTGCCTTAATCAAAGTGGTGGCGATTGTGGCGTTCATCATCATTGGTGCGTCTGCCATCGTGCACATTTGGCCGTTTGGTGACGTCAGTGGCATTGAGCATTTGACCAGCCAAGGCTTTATGCCTAATGGTTTCCAATCGGTGGTGGTGGCCTTGCTCGGGGCGATGTTTGCGTTTATTGGCGCGGAGATTGTCACTGTGGCGGCAGCTGAAGCGAAAGACCCTAGTAAAGAAATTATCCGCACCACGCGTTCGGTGGTATGGCGCATTTCTTTGTTCTACATCGGTTCAATTTTCATCGTGGTGTGTTTGGTGCCGTATACCGATCCAGGTTTGAAAGACTCTACCGTGGGCACTTACGCTGTGACCATGCAACACTTGGGCATTCCTTACGCCAAGCAAATCGTTAACTTCGTGGTGTTGACGTCGGTGTGTAGCTGCTTTAACTCGGCTTTGTACACCTCTAGCCGCATGTTGTTCTCATTGTCACGCCGTGGTGATGCGCCTAAAGCCTTCCAAATCTTGGGCAAAAATACCAAAGCGCCGTATGTGGGTGTGTTGGTGTCCAGCATTTTGGCGTTGATTACCATTGTTTTGACCGCAACCGACAAAATGAACGTGTTTGATGTGTTGATGGCGGCTACCGGTGCCATCGCCTTGTTGGTGTACTTGTGCATTGCCGTGTCACAATTGAACATGCGTCGCAAATTGGAAGCCTCTGGCACCCACATCCAATTGAAAATGTGGTTGTTCCCATGGTTGACCTATGCGGTGATTGCCGTGATTGTGGCTTCTTTGGTAATCATGGTCATCGAAGGCACCTTCTTCAATGAAGTGGTTTACACCAGTATTTTCGGTGGCATCGTGGTGGTATTGGGCATGATGGCGCAGAAATTCAACTGGGGTGGTGAACAACGCGCCGAAGCGGAAAAGCAACGTTTGGAAATCCAAGCGCAATTGCAAAAAAACAAAGAAGCGTAAGTTTTAAACCGATAAAAAAGCCCGCACATGTTTGCGGGCTTTTTTGCTGGACTAGAGGCTTAGCCATACGCCATTTGGTGTACATCTTTAAAGCGTGCCAACCAAGTTTGGGCATCTTTGCCAGCATGGACTTCGCCACAAGACGGGCACACCCGCTCAGCATCGGGTTTTTGATAGAACAATTGGTACCAAGCCGGCAAGTTCTCAACCAAATTGGTCAATTGACCGCTGGCACTGAACACCAGCGTCGCACAATTGGCGCAATACCAATTCAATGCATCAGGATGGCCTTCAGGGCGCGGTTTTTCGATGAGCAAGCACAAACCCGGTTCTGGGCGTTGTGGTGAATGAATGAGGTTGGCTGGCAATAAAAAAATATCGCCTTCCTTGATGAGGATTTGTTCAAACTTGCCGCGGTCCCATATGTTCAAATGCGCATTGCCTTTGATTTGGTAAAAAATCTCTTCGGTTGGGTTGCAATGAAAATCGGTGCGGTAGTTAGGGCCGCCGACCATATTGATGATGTAATCACCATCGGGAAACACCGCCGCATTGCACACCGGTGGTGAGAGTTTGTCGTGGTTTTGTTCCGCCCACGCCATTAAATTGGCGGGCAATCCGTATTGTAAGTTCATCTTCTGTCTCCATTCATTATCGCCTCAAGCGGCGCGTTCACTCGGTCAGTGAATTCATGGAGAATTGTTGTCCGTATTTTCAAATCGCGGCTTGACTTGCATCAATGCACTAAATTTACTGTTTTCGCTCTTAATTCAGTATTTTTAGCAATAAAATATCGGTAATTTGAGTATGATGTTGTTAGTTTGGAGGGTGTGGAATTTTTGAGCATGATAATGCCAATAATGGCGCTATCGGTATCCATGCGCAAGGCTATGAATAATGCGCTGCTTCAAGCTGCTGAAAAGTTATATATGGTGATTTAATTGATTGAATTATCAGTGTTTTGTAGTGGACTACAGCTGCTGTATGCGGCCTGTAAGTCACGGCGACAGGGCAATCAAACATGGCATTTGTGTGAGGGTGTTGAGCGTGGGGTAACTTGTGAGCAAAAAATCAACAAGGTGGCGCATGGCCACCTTGTGTATAGCTATTGCGAGCTGAAATCGCTTAAGCGCACACCAGTTCTTGCGCGCTAAACCAGTTTAACTCGGCCTGTAAAGACACCACTTCGCCAATGATCAATAAGGCGGGTGATGGTGCATTTTGTGCCAGCGTCGCCAAATCGCTGAGCACGCCTGTGCTCACTTGTTGGTTGGCGCGGGTGCCATTGCTGATAACCGCCACCGGCGTGTCGGCGCTGCGACCATGTTGCTGCAATTGCGCGGCGATGGTGGCGGCATTGATGGTGCCCATGTACACCACCAAGGTGTGGCGGCTTAAGGCCAAGGATGGCCAATCGACATCGGAGCCATCGGCTTGGCAATGGCCGGTGATGAAGGTGGCGGTTTGGGCGAACTGGCGGTGGGTGAGCGGGATGCCGGCATAAGCAGTCGCGCCCAACGCAGCGGTAATGCCGGGCACAACACGGTAAGGAATGGATGCGGCCTGTAACACTTGCAATTCTTCACCGCCGCGGCCAAACACAAACGGGTCACCGCCTTTCAGCCGCACCACGCGTTTGCCTTGCTGCGCGTATTGCACCAGCAATTCATTGGTTTTTTCCTGCATCACGCTGTGGTTGCCCGCTCGTTTGCCCACGCTGATGCGTTCGGCATCTTTGCGGATGAGGTGCAAAATGTCATCGCTGACCAAGGCGTCGTACAACACCACATCTGCGTCTTGCAAGGCTTGCAAGCCTTTTAAAGTCAGCAAACCCACATCGCCGGGGCCTGCGCCTACTAATACCACTTCGCCTGTATGTGAGCGCTGACCGTGTAATTGACTGGCCAATTCGGCTTCGGCGGCGGCCACATCGCCTTGGGCGACCAAGGTGTCGAAGCGGCTGTGGAACAGGTTTTCCCAAAAGCGGCGTCTGTCACCCATATTGTGAACCTGTTGTTTGACTTTGCTGCGCCAGCGTCCGGCGATTTCCGCAGCAGCGTTCAAATGCTGTGGCAATAAAGACTCAATTTTTTGTCGCCAAATGCGTGCCAAAACAGGGGCTTTGCCGCCGCTGGAGATGGCCACTTGCAGTGCACCACGATCGACCACCGCCGGTACGATGAAATTGCAGTTGTTTAAATCGTCGACGACATTGCACAAGGTGTGCGCCGCCTCCGCCGCTTGGAATACGTGTTGGTTTAGGGCGCTGTCATCGGTGGCGGCGATGACCAAAAACACCTCGCCTACCATGTCAGCATGGAATTCTTCACCCAAGTAGCTGATGCGGCCGTCTTCACACCACTGCTGTAACAAAGGGCTCAAGCTTTGTGCCACGACACGCACGAGCGCACCACTCTGTAGTAAACTGTCGACTTTGCGTTCCGCCACTTGTCCAGCACCTACCACCAAAACCGGCCGTTGCTGTAAGCGTGCAAACATTGGGTAATAATCCATAATCTTCCTTTATTTCAGGCCGCTATTGTATGCGAAGCGGTGTTGAGATGTGAAAGAAGCAATTTTTGTGAACTTAGTGAAAATGGTTATAAGCTCGTGAGAATCGAATCTACTCCCGCGTATGTGTATTGTTCTACGGTATTGCTGGGCCTGCTTTTGAGCGGCTGCGGCAAGGGTTTGTCAGACGAACAGTTGCAAAAAGTCACGGTGAAGGCCGCTTCCAGCGCCAGTGCCGCCAGCACCGATTTAATCCAACCGGTGCCTTTGACCGCGTCTGCGCCACCGGCAATCGCACCGGCTGAAACCACCGATTTGGCTACCACCAGCACCACGCCCCGTCCCGTACATGAATTCAATCCTGCCGATTTTCCCGATGCGTGTAACGACTATGTCGATGCGGTATCGCAATGCATAGACGTGATGAACAAGTCCGGTTTGGAAGGCACCGCCAGCTTGCAAATGCAATTGGATGAAATGCAGGCTTCATGGCTCAAAGAAGCGGATAAGAGCAATTTGAACAATACCTGCAGCAGCGCCTTGATGGACATCGAGCCAGCGTTGCGAGACTTGGGTTGCTAAGGCAGCGCTGGGCATGGCTGGCTTGGGTTTGCGCATTAGCGGCCTGTAAGCCTACGGCGCAGAGCGCACAACACCTGCCTGAGCCTTGTCAGCAGTATTTGGACTATTTGCAACGCTGCGAACAATTGCTGGTGAACGGCGATGCCACGCGCCAACAATTGTTTCAAACCTACCGCGAACAAGCATTACAACAATGGCAACAACAAAGCGACCAAAGCCAATTAGCGCAATCTTGCCAAGCAGGGCAGGAAAAGCTGCGACAAATTTTTAAACCACAAGGATGTGAATGATGAACAAACGCGCTTGGACGATGGCCACAGTGGTGATGTTGGTGGCCGCGTGTCAGCCCGATGCCGACAAAGCCGCCGCACCGCCTGCCGCCAGTACCCCACTTGTCAGCGCCAGTGCACCCGTGGCACCATTGTCTGCCAGCCAATTGGCGGCGTTGCCCGATTCTTGCCAGCTCTTGCTCGCCAATATTGAGAAATGCGTGGTGAAATACGAGAAATTGCAGCCTGCCGATGCGCAATCTTACCGTTTGGAATATGAACAATTAAAAGGTCAAATCGTCAGCGGTACTGATGTCCAAGGCTTGGATGCGGCCTGTAAGGAGAGCAATAAGCAAGCGGAGCAAATGCCGGAAAGCAAATGTTGAGGCAGGTTTGCCACAACATCCTTGTTGCTTATAGATAATTTGGCTATAAACACATAAACGAATGTTCTTTCGTTATTCAATTTCAAATTGCTACACTAACCCCACTGCAAATATGGGGTTTTTTCATGTCTTTTTTTCAAGGTTGGGCCATACCCACGGTGGATGAAGCCACTCAGCAACAACTGCCAGCCAAAACCACTGAGCTGGAGCAGCGCTTGCGTGACATCGCCACGCGTTTTTCAGATGCGCGTTTTGCCTCGAGCTTGGCGGTGGAAGACATGGTGATTACCGATGTGATTGCGCGTTTGGGGCTGAACATCCAGATTTTCACCTTGGAAACCGGCCGCTTGAATCCCGAAACCGCCGCGTTGATTCCACAAACCCAAGAGCGCTATGGCATAGCGCTGCGGGTGATGACGCCGGATACGGCAGCGGTTGAGCATTATGTGAACGAACACGGGCGCGATGCGTTTTACGAAAGCGTAGACTTGCGCCGTGAATGCTGCCGCATCCGCAAAATCGAGCCTTTAAACCGCGCCATTACCGGCGCCGATGCTTGGCTGACAGGCCAACGCCGCGAACAATCGGCCACGCGTGAAGAATTGCCATTTGAAGAATTCGATAGCAAGCACCAAATCGCCAAATTCAACCCGATTTACGATTGGCACGAAGTCGATGTGTGGGCGTATGTGGCGGCGCATCAAGTGCCGGTGAATGCGCTGTATCAGCAACATTACCCAAGCATAGGCTGCGAGCCTTGCACCAAACCGGTGCGCGAAGGCGAAGATATCCGCGCTGGGCGCTGGTGGTGGGAAAACAAAGACACCAAAGAGTGTGGTTTGCACAAATAAGGCTGTGCATGCGGCCTGTAAGCCTTACAGGCCGCATGGGCACACCATGAGTTTGAAATACCGATTATTTTTTGAATAAAGAAGCAGACATGAGTGACGCAATCAGTAACAAACATTTGGATTGGCTGGAAGCCGAGTCGATTTACATCATCCGCGAGGTGATTGCTGAGGCCAAGAATCCAGCCTTGCTGTTTTCCGGTGGCAAAGACTCGGTGGTGTTGTTGGCCTTGGCCTGCAAAGCCTTTAGCTACGGCGAACGCAAACTGCAATTGCCGTTTAAATTATTGCATGTGGACACCGGCCACAATTACCAAGAGGTCATCGATTTTCGTGACCAAACCGTAGAGCGCTTGGGCGTGGAATTGGTGGTCGGTCATGTCGAAGACTCGATTAAAAAAGGCACGGTGGTGCTGCGCAGCGAATTGGATTCGCGCAATGCTGCCCAAGCGGTGACCTTGCTCGAAGCGATTGAAGACAATGAATTCGATGCCTTAATGGGCGGTGCGCGCCGCGATGAAGAAAAAGCCCGCGCCAAAGAACGCATTTTCTCGTTCCGCGACGAATTTGGCCAATGGGATCCGAAAGCACAGCGCCCAGAATTGTGGAGCCTCTACAATACCCGTTTGTTCAAAGGCGAAAACATGCGCGTGTTCCCGATTTCCAACTGGACGGAAATGGACATCTGGCAATACATCGAGCGCGAAAAATTGGCTTTGCCGCCGATTTATTTCGCCCATCAGCGCGAAGTGGTGGAGAAAAACGGTTTGCTGGTGCCTGTGACCCGTTTAACCCCTAAAAAAGACGGCGAAGTCAGCGAGGTGCGCTCGGTGCGTTTCCGTACCGTGGGCGACATTTCGTGCACTTGTCCTGTGGCCTCTACCGCGTCTACGCCGGCCGAAATCGTGGCCGAAACCGCCCAGACCACCATTTCCGAACGCAGCGCCACCCGCATGGACGACCAAGTGTCTGAGTCGGCGATGGAAGAACGCAAAAAAGCCGGTTATTTCTGATATTGGTAACAACGAATTCTTACCGGCCGCTTGGAATGATTTAAGCGGCCTGTAAACAAGGAACACAAGCATGAGTACGACAGATTCAGTATTGCGCTTCATCACTGCAGGCAGCGTAGACGATGGCAAATCCACTTTAATCGGCCGCTTGTTATACGACAGCCAAGCCTTGCTCGCCGATCAAGTGGCACAATTGAACAAACGCAGCGCCGGCGGCACTTTGGATTTGGCCAGCCTCACTGATGGCTTGGAAGCCGAACGTGAACAAGGCATCACCATCGATGTGGCTTACCGCTATTTCAGCACGCCGAAACGCAAATTCATCATTGCCGACACCCCAGGGCACGAGCAATACACCCGCAATATGGTCACCGGCGCGTCTACCGCCGATGCCGCCATCGTATTGGTCGATGCCACGCGCTTGGATTTTGAGCAAAACCCATTGCAATTATTGCCACAAACCAAACGCCACTCGACTTTGCTGAAACAAATCGGCTGCCAACACATCATCATCGCGGTGAACAAATTGGATTTGCTTGGCTACGACCAAGGCAAATTCAACCAAATCGTCAGCGCTTACCAACACTTGGCCGACACTTTGGGCTTGAAAGACGTGTATTATGTGCCGATTTCGGCGCTGCAAGGCGACAACATCGTCAATCCGTCTGAACACATGTTGTGGTATCAAGGTCAGCCTTTATTGGCCTTGTTGGAATCGTTGCCAGTGGGCGACGACAGCCGTGTCGATGCGCCTGAACAAGCGTATCTGCCGGTGCAACGCGTGGCGCGCCAAGACGGCAGTGCCGCCGATGATTTCCGTGGTTACCAAGGCCGCATCGAAGCGGGCGAGTTTGCCGTCGGTCAAGCGGTGCGGGTAGAACCGAGCGCACGCAGCTCGGTCATCAGCGCCATTTACGGCGTCAATGGTTCGGTGGCAACGGCCAAACGCGGCGATGTGGTTACTATCACTTTGCAAGACGATGTCGACATTTCGCGCGGCGATGTGTTGGTCGCAGGCAATAGCCAAATTGTGCCGACCAAATTCTTGTCCGCCACCGTGAGCTGGTTGGACGAGCGTCCGCTCAATACCGCACGCAAATACTGGCTCAAACACGGCACCCAAACCGTGTACGCCAAAGTCAAAGCGATAGACTATGTGTGGGATGTGCAGACTTTGGGGCAAACCAGCGACAGCACCGATTTGAAAATGAACGACATCGGCCGCGTGCGCTTGAGCCTGATGAAACCGATTGCGGCGCTGCCATATGCGGACAACCGTGCCGCCGGTGCGTTTATTCTGATTGATGATGCCACCAACCACACCGTGGCCGCTGGCATGATCATCGACACCCAAGACAACGACGATTGGGCAATCTAGCCTAAGCCCAACAAGCGGCCTGTAAACCCTTACAGGCCGCATTAAAGAACACCGCTTAAAGCGAGGGAACACATGACTCAAGCCGTTTTACCGTTGTCGCCGGAATGGCAACAACAATTGAACCAATTTTCCGCCACGCAATTGGCATGGTTGTCTGGTTATTGCTGGGCGCGCAGCCAAGACGGCAATGCGGCCGTGTTGGCCGGTGCGGCACCTGCGGCTGCGGCAGTTGAAACCGCGGTCGCCGCGGCAGTGGCTCGCAAAATCACCGTGTTGTCGGCATCGCAAACGGGCAATGCCCGCCGTGTGGCCGAGCAATTGTTGGTGCAATTGCAAGAAGCACAATTGGACGCGCAATTGGTGGCTGCTGGGGATTACAAAGCCAAAAACATCGCCAACGAAGACATTTTGCTCATCGTGGCATCTACCCAAGGCGAGGGCGAACCGGCTGAAGAAGCGGTGAGCTTGCACAAATTCTTGCACGGTAAAAAAGCGCCATCATTGCCGCAGCTGTCTTACGCGGTATTGGCCTTGGGCGATACCTCGTATCCGAATTACTGCCAAGCGGGCAAAGACTTTGATGCCGCGTTGGAAAAATTGGGTGCGAAGCGCTTGGCCGCACGGGTGGATTGCGATTTGGACTTTCAGGCCGCATCTGAAACTTGGCGCAATCAAGTGGCGGCTTTGGTCAAAGACTTGGCCAGTGCCAGTACTGCCGCGCCAGCAGCCAGTGCGACTGCTGCCAGCGCAGCGAGCGAAGTGGCTGAGCAACATTACACCAAAGAGCAGCCTTACAGCGCGACCTTGTCGGTAAGCCAAAAAATCACCGCCAATGAAGCGAACAAAGACGTGCGCCACATCGAAATCGACTTGGCCGATTCGGGCATCCATTACACCGCTGGCGATGCGCTGGGCGTGTGGTTCAGCAATGACGAAGCTTTGGTGAGCGAAGTATTGGCTTTGGCCGGTTTGGCGGGCGACGAAAAAATTCACTTGGCCAATGGCCAAAGCGTCAGCATTCAAGAAGCGCTGACTTTTCACGATGAATTGACGCAAAACACGCCGCAATTCATCAAAGGCTATGCCGAATTGAGCCAAAATGCCGAATTGTTGCAGTTAATCCAAGACAGCAGCGCTTTACAGGCCGCTGTGGACAACACGCCTATTGTCGGTATTTTGAATGATTACCCGCATGCCATCAGCGCCGAAGCCTTACATGGCTTGTTGCGCCCATTGACGCCGCGCATGTATTCCATCGCCTCGGCACAAGCAGAAGTGGATGCCGAAGTGCATTTGACCGTGGGTCGGGTGGCGTATGAGCATCACGGCCATGCTTACACTGGCGGTGCTTCAGGTTTCTTGTCTGACCGCTTGGAAGAGGGCGGTGAAGTCAAAGTCTTTGTCGAGCCGAATAAAAACTTTCGCTTACCGGAAAACGGCGACACGCCAATCATCATGATTGGTGCAGGCACAGGCGTGGCACCGTTTCGTGCCTTTATCCAGCAGCGCGACAACAATGGCGATGCCGGTTTGAACTGGTTGGTGTTTGGCAATCAAAAATTCACCGATGACTTTTTGTACCAAGCCGAGTGGTTGCAATACCGCAAAGCCGGTTTGCTGCATAAGGTGTCGACGGCATGGAGCCGCCAAGGCCAAGAGAAAGTCTATGTGCAACACAAATTGCGCGAAAATGCCGCCGATGTGTGGCAATGGCTGCAAAACGGCGCGCATGTGTATGTGTGTGGCGATGCCTTGAAAATGGCCAAAGATGTGGAGCAAGCCTTGCTCGACATCATCGCCGCGCATGGCAACATGAGCTTGGATGATGCCGATGAGTATTTGAGCGAATTGCGTGAAAACAAGCGTTACCAACGCGACGTTTACTGAGCTTCAGGCCGCACCATTTGAATTTGCATAGACAGCATGCGTTTGAATGCTGTCGATTGCAAACCCAAGACTTCCCATTGTTGGTTGTAACGCGCCAAATCATTGCTGTTAATGGGGTCAAAATCATAATGGTCGAAGATTTCCGCCAAACGCTTGAGCGATTGTTTGATGTCTTCAAACTGTGGCAACAAAGACGGGAAATACACCTGTATGAGCATTTCGATTTGCCCAACGTCGTAACCGGGCTCATCCAACAGGTGATCCAGTTGAAACGCATAGTCTTCGGGCATGATGCGCGCATTGAGGTAGTCGTAATTGAGTTGTTGTAATTGGTCGGAAACGTCTAGCCAAACCGCCGCCAATTGGTAGAGGTTTTCACCTTTTTGGATGATGGTTTGTTGCAACAAATCTTGTTTGAGGGTAGCGGCGCTACCGAGTTTGATTTGCTGTTGTTGCAGAGCATGGATCTTCAACACCAGTACGAAAATCAAGCCAAACAAAATAAGGCTGAACCATGGGGAAACTAAGAGCAGCTGTATGTTTTGGAACCACATGGAAATACCCCTTTGATTTTATTAATATAGATGCCATGAGCATTGAATAATTATAGTTAAATTTGAATGCATTTTGTGTATTTATTCAAATTTAAATTTATTTGGAATACATTATGAGCACAAAAGACCCACGCGCTAAGCTACCAGATGCACCTTTGGCCGACAATGAGCGCCTCAAAGGCGAGAGCAACTTGTTGCGCGGAACGATTAAAGAAGATTTGGCTGACGAATTGACCGGTGGTTTTAACGGTGACAATTTCCAACTCATTCGTTTTCATGGCATGTATGAGCAAGACGACCGCGACATTCGTGCCGAGCGTGTTGAGCAAAAATTGGAGCCTAAGAAAAACGTGATGCTGCGTTGCCGTTTGCCCGGTGGCATCATCCAGCCTGAACAGTGGTTGGGCATAGATGAATTCGCCGCCGAGCACACCACTTACGGCTCCATCCGTTTGACCAACCGCCAAACCTTCCAATTTCACGGTGTGCTCAAACAAGACATCAAACCGATGCACCAATGGTTAAACAAATTGGGTTTGGATTCGATTGCCACCGCCGGCGACGTGAACCGCAATGTGTTGTGTACTTCCAACCCAGTGGAATCGGCTTTGCACCAAGAAGCGTATGAGTGGGCGAAGAAAATTTCCGAACACTTATTGCCGCGCACGCGTGCGTATGCGGAAATTTGGTTGGATGGTGAAAAATTTGCCTCTACCGAAGACGGTTTGGAACAAGAACCGGTATTGGGCACCAATTACTTGCCACGCAAATTCAAAACCACGGTGGTGGTGCCGCCATTGAACGACGTCGATGTGCACGCCAATGACTTGAACTTCATCGCCATCGCTGAAAACGGCAAACTGGTCGGTTTCAATGTGTTGGTCGGTGGTGGTTTGTCCATGGAACATGGCAATACCAAGACTTACCCGAATACCGCCCGTGACTTGGGCTATGTGGCCTTGGAACACACGCTCAAAGCCGCCGAAGGTGTGGTGTCGGTACAGCGCGACTGGGGCAACCGCTCTGACCGCAAAAATGCCAAAACCCGTTACACGCTGGAGCGCGTTGGGGTGGATGTGTTCCGCGAGGAAGTGGAAAATCGCATGGGGGTGAAATTTGAAGCTACCCGTCCATACGAGTTTACTGAACGCGGCGACCGCATCGGCTGGGTCGAAGGCGAAGACAAAAAATGGCATTTGACCTTGTTCATTGAAAACGGCCGTTTGCTCGATTACCCTGGCAAACCGTTGAAAACCGGCATGCGTGAAATCGCCAAGATACACACGGGCGACTTCCGTTTGACCGCCAATCAAAACCTCATCGTGGCGGGCGTGGCCAAAAAAGACAAGGCCAAAATCGAGAAAATCGCGCGTGAGCATGGTTTGATCAACGATGAAGTGACGCGCCAACGCGAAGCGTCTATGGCTTGCGTGTCTTACCCAACTTGCCCATTGGCGATGGCCGAAGCCGAGCGTTTCTTGCCCGACTTCACCACCGCAGTCGAGCAAATCATGGACAAACACGGCGTCGGCGATGAGGCCATCGTATTGCGCATTACCGGTTGCCCAAATGGTTGTGGCCGCGCGATGTTGGCGGAAATCGGTTTGGTCGGCAAAGCCGTCGGTCGCTATAACTTGCATGTCGGTGGCAACAAAGCCGGTACGCGCATTCCGCGTTTGTTCAAAGAAAACATCACTCCTGACGAAATCCTGTTGATTTTAGAAACATGGATAGGTGCGTGGGCGGCGCAGCGCGAAGAGGGCGAATGCTTCGGTGATTTCGCCATCCGCAGCGGCATCATCAAACCGGTGGTGAATGCACCTGTGGATTTCTGGGATGAAAGCAAAGTGGTTTAAACCCATTCTTTCTATGATTACAAGCGGCCTGTAAACCCCGTAAAAGGGATTTACAGGCCGCTTTTGTGTGTTTGTGTGGTGTCTTAATGGGTAAAACGGGTTTTATTGGAGCGGGCACACACAAAGCCGCTTAAGGCATCCAAGTGTTGCACTGTGGCGGTGGTGGTGACGATTTCGGCGCGGCTGCTGCGAAAATACCCCAGTGGAAAATCGGCGCTGATTTCGGTGAGGAGGATGTCCAAACCGGCGGCATCCTCATCGGTGGCGGCGCGGTCGAGATACACGCGCAAGGTGAAATCGTGCGCATCTGTCCATGCCGCAGCCACCGCCACCACTTGCGCAAACACTTCGCCCAGCAGCGCGCGGCTGATAGAGCGGTACAAACCATTGGGCAAAGGCAGCAATATGGTGTGTCCGTGCAAAGTGGGTGAATCAGAATTATGGCATGATGGCGTTCAAAGTATGGGAGATAAAGGGGAGCGGTGGTGGTAAAAGCGCTGTGGGTGGTGGGTTTGTTCTGTGTATTGCTCGGTTGGTGGTATCAAGACCAATTGCCGTCTGCCACGCGTTTACAGGCCAGCAGCAAGACCGAGCCGGTGCAAGCGGCAATGGTGCCTGAGAAATGGGTCAGCCAAGTACAGGGCGTGGATTACAAGGTGGAAGCGGTGGCGGATTATCAGATTTCGGGTTTGATCGTCAGCAAGCTCAATACCGATTCATGGTTTGCCAAACACGAAGATTGGAACGAGTTTTTCAATGTGATGGACGTGTGCATGGTGTGGGGCAGCAATGCCAGTGCCGGCGCGTATGAAAAAATGTCGTTTCAAAGTGGGCAGTGGACGTGTTGGTTTCAAACCCGTTCGGCCAATGCGGCCAAGACTGAGTATTTTCAATCCATTTCCAATACCCACATCGTGACCGACGATGCCGCACTGGCCAAGCGTTTGCGCCACATGCGCATCGGCGACGAGGTGACTTTGCACGGGCGTTTGGTCAATTACAGCCACGATGGTCTGCCGTATCGCAAGTCTTCGCTGGTGCGCAGCGACACCGGCAATGGCGCATGTGAGGTCATGTATGTGACCGCCGTCGACATCAACCACCGCGCCGCCGCTTGGCCGCGTTGGCTGTTTTGGTTCGGCATCGTGCTGTGGGTGATTGCTGTGGTGGTGTTTGTGCGCACGCCGCACAGAGAGCATTAATCTGGCTTTGGACGGTATCCGCTTTGCCTGTTTTGACTATGGGAGGCAAGATGTTAAGCATAGAAGAAGCGATTCAGCGCAGTAATTTTGATGATGTTGAAGAATTTATTGATAATGAAAGCAGTGAAATTCACACAGATGATGTGTGGTTTTGGCGTAAAAAAGAATCTGTGTGTGAGATTCTGGCAGGTTGCCAGATAGATGAGATTGAAGCGGTGTTTGTAGAAATCGTGCATCGCATGTTGTTGGCGGGTGGCATACCTGAAGACGAGTTTACACGGCAGGCCTTGCCTGTCATCCAAGCCGGTCAGTCCTTATCCGCTAGAGAATTTGCCGCCAAGTTGGTGCGATATCAGTTGCACCATGCTCGCTATGGCGAGTGTGGTCGAGGCATTTGGTTTGCAAAGTAAGCAATGATTTCAAATGAGTTGGCAGTGGGATGCATGTGGGATGTGGAAACCTGTCGTTCAGTATGGTTTGCCAAAAGAACAAAGCGGCCTGTAAACATTTACAGGCCGCTTTTAAATATCCCGTTTAAGCCAAGGCAAATACCGACACATGGTATTGGCGGTCTATCAACTTGCCGGTGTCTTTGTACGGTACTTGGTCTTGGTGGTCGGTGGTGGCGAGCAGGGTGAAGCCGGCTTGGCACACCAAGTCTTGCAGTTCAGTCACCGGATACACATGGAAACGCTCGCCGACAAACGGCAGCGTGCGCATATAGTGTTCGTCCATATACACCAAGCTTAAGCGGCCTGTAGGCTTGAGCAACGCGCGCAAGTCTTGTAAAAATGCCAGAGGCTGCGTCCAAAAATACACCGTGTTCACGCTCAACACCCCATCAAAACTGTGTTGGAAATTCGGCAAATGCACGCCGTCGTAATGGAAAAACTCGGCCATGTGCGCGTTCACCGCGGCTTGGTTCAGGCGCATGGCCTCTTGTTGCATCAATTCAGACACTTCCAAGCCGCTGTAATGCAGGCCGGCCACTTGTTGCAACAGCGGTACATGCGCGGCATTGCCGTGGCCGATTTCAAGCAAATTGGCCGAAATCGGCAGCTTGAGCGCTGCAAAACCGGCTTGGGTCATGCCCAAATTGGTGTTGTGCATCATGTGGGCAAAATCCACGCCAGTGTCGCCGTGCGGGCAGGACAACTGGCGTTCTATGGCTTGTAATTGTGGGTTTTGTGCCATATCTCTCCTAGGTAGCGGTTGCAAACAGACCCAGACAATATGCCATGTTAATCGTGCGCTCGCAAACCAAGCTGGGCTAAGATAAGCGTATGGGGTGAATGGATGACGAGCATGGGCCAGTCTTTGCTGTTGGTGATGAAGGTGACACACAACCAAGTGCGGGTGTGTTGGGGTGAACGTGAGTGCGTGCATGTCAATGCGCCGTTTTCACACCCTCGCACGCTATTGGGGCAATACGAAATCTTGGCACAGAGCTTAAAACCGTTGCTGAGCAAGCTCAGAGCCCAACACGGCCACGGTCGCTGGTGGCAGCCAACCCCGACCTTACTGTGGTTATTGCCGCCGCAAGTGGGAGGAGTGACGGCGATGGAAATCGCGTTTTTGCGCGAGTTGGGTTTTGACATCAGCCATGGCCGTTGTTTTGCCTATGTATTTGAAGCCGAGGCGATGGAATATGCGCAGGCTCAGGCTATAATCCCCACTTTAACGCGGATTTAACAAAGGGAGCGTATGAACAAGGGCTATTTGATGGGCGCGGTGGTGGCGGGCATGGCCACATTGGCGGCGGCGCAAAACTACAACAATGGTGAGGATTTGGCCAAATTCGTGACCAGCGAACAATTTGCCAGCATGAAAGCCAGCGAGTTGAAACCGATACGCGACAAAGTCGCCAAACACATCAGCCAATGTGTGAACGCCACCATTGTTGATTTGCGCAAAAACCCACCGGCAGAAGGCGTGAATGCGGCGCAATTGCAGCGCTATTACCAAGCGTGGCAACCGTTTCACAAAGTGGGCTGTGAAATTTACGCCACCGAACAAGGCGGCACGGCCAGCGAGCGCGAAGATGCCCAATTGCGTTGTGAGATTTTCACCCAATCTTCGTTGTACAGCGATGTGTTGGGCTACCAAAGCCAAGCCTTACCGGCGTGCACGACATCAGAACAATAGTTACAGGCCGCTTGATGCGGCCTGTAAGCGTTTTGAGGGCGAGATAGCGACCAGTTTAGTAGGGTGATGCGATGGCTGAATATCGGGTGCGAAGCCTCTGCGTTATCCATTGATACAATCCAGCTTAGGATTCACGCAATGATAGTGAACGGCTCAACCCAGTTTGACACGGCGTGTTTTACCTCAATATAAAAGCCGCACACAGTATTACAGGCCGCATTAAGCGACCTGTAAGCATTTTTTGAGGGCGAGATAGCGAGCAGTTTAATATGTTGATGTGATGGTTGAATATCGGGTGCGAGTTTCAGCGTTATCAATTGAAGCGCCCCATCATGGTATGTACACGCTATATAAAACGGGCTTAACTCCATAAGAGACAGCGTGTTTTACCTTAATAATACAGAAGCCACACAGTATTACAGGCCGCATGAAGCGGCCTGTAAACATTGCTAAGAGTGAATTAACGGCCGGTTAAGATGCTGACAATGACATTGCTTAAGGTATTGACCAAGATGTAATCGTTGTCCACTTGTACCCAGCGTTGGTTTTTGGCCGGTGCATACAAGCGCGGGTATTTGCGGTAATCGTTAACCCAATAGCCTTGGCCACGGTAAGCACGGTCTAACACGTCACCACGGCGCCACACGCGCGGGCCGTTTTGGTACACCGGACGGTAGCGTTGCTCGTAGCGGTCGTGTTTGTAATAGCGGTCATTGTAACGGTAGCGATCACGCTCGTATTTGTAACGGTCTTGTTGGTATTTGCGATACGATTTTTGCTGTTCTTTGTACGCTTTTTGGATGTGTTTGTAATCATCATGACCACGACGACCATTGTCGGCCATGGCAGGCACGGCCATCATGCCTAATAAACTCGCCATAATGGCAACGGTAATGGTTTTTTTCATGAGGTTCTCCTAACAGAGTGTGTGCTCAGTGTGACTGAAATCTTATGTGACCATGGTAAGGCGCGAAACTTAGCGCATGCTTAGCAGGGTTTAAAGATAGGTAAGCCACTGTTAATTTCTTCAAGGCTTTGTCAGTGCGTGTAGGCTAAGCAGATAAGGTGGGGCAGCTTATCACCTTGCCTATTTGATGGATTTGAGCTGATGCCCATACAGACAATGCGGCCTGTAAACGTTTACAGGCCGCATATGGATTATCAAATTGAATGGCGTTTAAGCCATTTTAATCAACACAATGCTCAGCACCAGCATGCTCAAGCCGAGCCAGCCTTTGCGGTTGAGGCGTTGTTGGAACAACACTATGCCCATGATGACGGTGATGATGATGCCGAAGCTGCCCCACAAGGCATAGGCCACTGACAAGGGGATGCCTTTGACGGCGAACGACAAACAGGTAAATGCGCCAAGCACGCATAAAATAGCGGCGCTGCCGAGCAACACGCGTTTAAAGCCGTTGGACATTTTCAATAACACATTGGCCAAGATTTCCAAGGCGATGGCGCCAAACAGCCACAAGCCATGTACCCAACTGAAATGTTCCAACATTTATGCCTCCTTGATGTGCAAGGCTGGCGTGGCGGTTTTTGTGCCCGATTTCAATAAGGTGATGGCCACCAGCAATAAGCACAGGCCGGCGATTTTGAGGGCGGAAATGTGTTCGCCAAACAAGAGCACGCTGGAGGCGGTAATCAAAATAATGCCGGCGCCTTCCCATAAGGCATAGGCAATGCCCAGCGGAATGCGTTTTACGGCTTTGGACAACATAAAATATGAGGCAATGACCAAGGCGTACATGATGAACATGGCTGAAGGAGCATTGGTTTGGGCGGCATGGTTAAGCAACAACACGCCAACGACTTCCAGCGCAATTGACGCTGCTAAAAACATCCAATAAATCATTTTCTTTTCCTAAAACAAGGTGGCGTCGCCAAAGACAAGGCGCGCGCAGACAGAGCCTGAGAATTCACAGGCACAGAGGGCTGAGGCAGAAAAAGAAAGACTTAAGGTTCGGTTTGACCGCTGTATTCAAAGCAAGCGGCCTGAATACGCTGAGTGTGGGGGTTAGAGAGCGAGAGCAAAGACGGGAAAACGCTGTAGGCGTTAGTCATGGTACGCTTCATTTACTGCGCCGCTGTTGGCACACAGTAGACTACTGTCCTTTCTGAATGGCATTTGGTTGATAGATGTGGTTGGGCAAGTTGCCTGCAAACCGAATGTGGCCATTATTCCATTAATTATTTGATATATAAAGTTTGTATTCATCTGTTTATTTGATACTATGTGCATATGAGATGGACATTAGACCAGTTACAACAATTTGTGGTCACGGCTGAAAGCGGTTCTTTCAGCGAGGCTGCGCGCCAATTGGGCAAGGCACAATCGGCAGTGAGTACCGCCATAGGCTTATTGGAAGCCGATTTGGGGGTGGAATTGTTCGACCGCTCGCGCCGCAGCGCCCGTTTGACCAATGCCGGTGAAATCTTGCTGTTAGAAGCGCAAGAATTGATGAATCAGGTGCAGTCTTTGGACAAGCGCGCCCATTCCTTGAGTTTCGGCCAAGACGCCAAGCTGTCGGTGGCCTTGGACGAGGCCTTGCCGTATTCAGTCATCAGTCAAATCATCCGCGAAATCGGTCAATACTTTCCCGATTTGGAATTGACGCTGCTCAATGGTACCGCCACCGAAGTGGCGCAATACGTGCAGCAAGGGCGGGCGCAAATTGCGTTTCACTTTGTGCGCGGCGCTTTGCCCTCGTATTTCGACCAATGTCACATCGGTTCGGTGGCGCAAGGCGTGTTCGTGCCCAAAGACCATGTGCTGACGCAGTGCGACACGAGTTTGCTCAAAAAAGAATTGGTGAAGTTTCGACAATTGCTGATGCACACCGAAGACGTGAACGAAACCGCATACAGCCCGAAAATTTGGCGCTCCGACAGCTATTTCAGCTTGGCGGAAATGGTGGCCGACGATTTGGGTTGGGCGATATTGCCGGTGCACATTGCCCACTCGGAAAAACACTTAAAACCGTTGGCACAGATTGATTGCCCGTTTATGACGCTGCCGCCTTTGTCGGTGCGCATGCTGTGGTTTCAGGGCTGGGAATTGAATCAGGTATCGCATTGGGTGCAAACGCGTTTTACCGAGTTGCTGCGCAAAGTGCCGAAAGTGTGATGTCAGGCATGAATAAGCGACCTGTAAACGTTTACAGGCCGCATTTGCTGCTGGTTGATGCGGCACAAATGCATCATTCAGCACCAATGTTAAGCTGCGCCACAGATTATTTCATGAACAAAGATCAGGGCAGGAATGTGTACAAGCAGGTGAGCAAACTGCTGTTGCTGTGGGTGCTGTTGGTGGCGCTCGGTTTGGGTGTGCGCGTTAATGCGGCATCGTCACTGCTGCCATGTACGGCCGCGCATTGTGAGCTGCAAACACAGCCATCCATGCTGTCTCTATCAGACTCTGGCTTTCCAACTCCAGCCCCGTTCCAAGCCCTACCTACAACCACGCTGGCTGACTCCACGCCGCAACACGATGGTTGTGGATGCACACTGCTGCTGTGTTGCATCGGTGTGTTATTGCTGTGTTATTGGTGGTGGCCGCTGCTGCGCAGTGGCCGTCGCCGCGCGTATTTGGCTTTAAGCGAGCCATTTGCGTCTTATTGTCACGCACCCAGATTGCGGCCGCCCAAACATCTCTTGTTTTCCCATGTGTAGATGAAAAACCTGTTTAATTGACTAAGGAAACAAGATGCAAAACCTGTTCTCAACTTGGGGGCGTCGTGCCCTGCTGGCCGTGGGCTTAAGCCTGTTATCAACATCGGTATGGGCGCAAACTTGGCCGGCCGCGACGGTGTACAAATCGTCAACTTGCGGCTGTTGTATTGAGTATGTGAAGTATTTGCGTGCAAATGGCATGAAAG
The DNA here is from genome assembly GCF_001457815.1 of Vitreoscilla massiliensis. Taxonomy (GTDB): domain Bacteria; phylum Pseudomonadota; class Gammaproteobacteria; order Burkholderiales; family Neisseriaceae; genus Vitreoscilla; species Vitreoscilla massiliensis. The sequence continues at coordinate 348,990 of NZ_LN898220.1, read as the reverse complement.
TCAGCGCCATAGACCACAACAATATGAACGCTTTGCGGCAACAATTGGGCACAGACAAAGTCGCCAGTTGCCACACCGTTAAAATCGGCGCTTACGTGGTAGAAGGCCATGTGCCGGTGGCGGCGATACGGCAGATGTTGGCACAAAAGCCGAATATCAAAGGCGTCTCCTTGCCCGGCATGCCGTATAACTCTCCGGGGATGGGGCCTGAGAAAAAAGGCAGCCTGAAAATCCTCAGCATAGGCCGCGCCGGTCAGGTGCAAGGCGTGTACATGGTGTTGTAAACGCAAGCCATAACCAAACAGCCGCTACTTGCTACAGTAGTGGCTGTTTTTGTGTGAGAACAAGCAAATAAAGGCTTACAGGCCGGCCTGTAATAAGGCTTGTAAGTCTTGGTACAAGCTATCGTCCAATTCGATAAAGCCTTGAGTGGTGTTGTGTTGGCGCGCTTTGAAGCGGCGCTGTGAGGGCAAACGTGCACCGGCGGCATTGAATTGGTTCAAGTAAGCATCGCCGCGCGTGTACAAACTGTCGGTGTCTGCGCCCAATAGCATCGCAGGGTCTATGGCGATGATGATTTCGCCGCCATAAGGCAAGGTCGGCGTGCCTTCGGCGAAGGCCATCGATTCTTGGCTGGTCATGTCGCCAATGGCGATGCCGGCGAGCAACTCCACCATGGTGGCGATGGCCGAGCCTTTGTGGCCGCCGAAGGTCAACATCGCGCCAGCCATGGCCGCTTTAGGGTCGGTCGTGGGTTGGCCGTTGGCGTCTATGGCCACGCCTTCAGGCAGCGGTGTGCCATTGCGGTCGTGCAATTGGATTTCGCCGCGGGCGGTGGCACTGGTGGCAAAGTCAAACACATACGGCTCATCGGGATTGCGGCGCGGAAAGCCGAAACCAATCGGATTGGTACCAAGCAAAGGCTCACGGCTGCCCGATGGCGCTACCCAAGCGTGGCTGGGCGTCATATTGATGGCAATTAAGCCGGCACGCGTCAGCTGTTCCACTTCCACCCACAAGGCCGAAAAATGCACGCAGTGGTTGATGGCCAATAAAGCGATGCCGCTGTGCTTGGCTTTGTCGATTAACTTGGGCAAGCCCAAAGCCAAGGCAGTGGTGGCGGCGCCAAGTTTGGCATCTATGCTGATGATGGCGCCTTGTTCTTGGGTGATGACAGGGCTGGCAGTGGCGTCGATTTTGCCGTGTTTTAAGGTGTCGATGATGCCGAGCAAACGCCACACACCATGTGAGTGGCACTCGTCAATTTGGGCGGTGACCAAGGTGTCGGTGATGCTGTGTTGGTGTTCTGGGCTAAAGCCGTGGGCGGCCAAAATGTCGTGACTTAATTGGCGCAAGTCACTGGCGGTAATCTGCATGGTTCTTCCTAAGTAGCGGCGCAACAGTGCGGGTGGATGTTGCAACCGGAGATTCAATCGTAAGGCGGGCTTGCTTCTTGTGTGAGCATTTGCCGCAGCAACAGCATGGCGCTTCGCTTGCTGCCCACAGCATACCTAAGAATGTGGGCAAACAACAGCCACAGAATGACCGTGCTTGATGTGTTCAAGTACTTGCGAGCGCTACAAGTAGGTGTGATTAAGCTGTTACAGGCCGCATTGGTGACCCTAGGCGGCCTGTAAACAATGCAGATGCAAGCAATGGCATGAGCAGATGACACAAAGCGTGGGTACCGCGCAGCCTTATGACAACCCTTGTACTGATGTCCATGCGGCCAGCAATACCAGTGGCTCGCCCGCAGCACTGAATCACCGTACACTCTCATAACAAGCAAGTCTGTCCAAATAAGAGGCCAATCATGATGTCTGTGCGCACGCCGTTGCCCCAGTTGCAAGCCATCGCAGCCATACCTTTATTGGGCAGGGCGGTGTTATTGGGGTTGGCGTTGTTGCCCGTACCACTGGCTTGGCTGTGCCATGCGCAATTTGGCTGGTGGGATGCCATTGCTGTGGCGCGCACCATTGCTTTATGGGCGGCGCTGTGGAATATGGGTTTGAGCCTGTTGGCGCAGATACGCATCGCCGTGTTTGGCATTCCATGTTGGTTGTTGTTTACCGTTATTGGAGTGTTGCGCTATTGCGGTGTGATAGGTCATTAAAAGAGATAAATAACAGCGGCCTGTAAACTTTACAGGCCGCTTGTTTTATGTGTGCAAAAGCTTATCAGGATTTGCTGGCAACAGGAGGCGTCGATGCCATGGCGCTGTTGTTGTCATTGTCACCGATGCGTTTGCCCATCAACACTGCCGCGCCGGCGGCCAAGGCGGGGATGGCCAAGCAAGTGATGATGCCAGTGAAGCCCCAACCCATGCCAACCAAGGCGCCGCCTATGGACGAGCCCAAGATGCTGCCAAAGCGCCCCATGCCTTGCATCCAGCTCACACCGGTGGCGCGTGCGGCGGTGGGGTAACACGTGGGAGCGAAAGCATTCAAGCCAGTTTGCGCCCCATTCATGCACACACCAGCGGCAAACACGCACACGCCCAAGCCGCTGGACAAGACACCGCCCATGCCCAAAACCACGATACAGGCCGCACCCAAGGCGTAACCGATGGCGATGATTTTGGTCGGCTTGAATCTGTCCATCAACCAGCCCGTCGACAAGGCACCGATGATGCCGCCCGTTTGGAATAAGGCGGTGATGTTGGCCGCTTGTTTGATGCTCAAGCCCGCATCTTTCATCATCGTGGGCAACCAGCTGGTAATCAAATAAATCACCAACAAGCCCATAAAATACGTCAGCCACAACGCCAAAGTGGTTTTGACATACGACGGGGTGAACAACACGCCCAATGGCTTCTTGCTTTGCACTGGCTCAGTACAGAAAAACTCGGCTTGCGGCGACAACGGCTGTTGGCTGATGCGGTTTAAAGTGCGGCGGATTTTGTCTTGTGCTTTGCCTTTGAGCAGCATAAAGCGCACCGATTCGGGCAAGAAGATGATGAGCAAAGGCAGCAAGACCAAAGGCAAGATGCCGCCAAACATCAAGACTGTGTGCCAGCCGTAGAGCGGTGTTAAATACGCGGCGATGAAACCGACGCCGGCCGAACCGATGGCAAAGCCCAAAAACATCACCGTAATCAAAAACGATTTGCGCTTTTCGGGCACAAATTCGGCTATCAGCGTGGTGGTGTTGGGCATGGCCGCGCCCAAGCCTATACCAGTGAGAAAGCGCAAGATGGCCATTTGGGTGGGATTGCTGGAAAACGCGGTGATGAGGGTCAAGACGCCGAAGATGGCCACGGCGGTGACGAGCACGGTTTTGCGACCGATGCGGTCGGACATCGGGCCGGCGAACAAAGCACCGAACACCAAACCAAACGGCGCTGCGCCCATAATCAAACCAAACGCCGCCTTGGTAATGCCCCAATCGGCAATGATTTCCGGTGCCAAAAAGCCCATGATGGCCACATCTATGCCATCGGCGGCGACGATGCCAAAACACAAGGCGATGATTAGCCATTGGGTAGCGCTCATGCCTTGTTGGTCGATGAGCGCGCGCACATCTATTTTCTCTGTGTGATTCATGTTTCTTCCTTTGTTGGTGTTTATTGTGTTTTTGTCGGTATTGCTAGGGCTTAACGCGCGTCGGGTACGCGTCGGGTGAGTAAAAATTGTTCCAAGGTCTCGCCGCGCATGGCGGCATACACTTCCAAATTGGTTTTCTTGAGCACACGTGCAAATTTTTCCAATACGAAAAAATTGGCACCGTATTGAATCAAACCTATCCAGTCTTGCGTGCACACCAAGTGTTTTTCGGTGTCGCTAAGCTCGGCTGCTGTCATTAAGGCTTCGGCATCGGCCTCAAAGTGCGCACGCCAATCGGCCTGTACCATGTTCCAGAAAAAGCGATTGAGCTTGCGGCTGCGGTAACTGCTGTGCAAATCGAATACATACGTGCCGTCTATCAGTTCAGCGCCTAAGAGTTGCGGATTCATGCCAGCACTCCTGTGGCTTGGTCTGCTGTGATGGTGACCGAGGTGGTTTTTTGTGCTAACTCAGGCACAGGTTCGTACAACACTGCCGTCATCGCGGTGGTGGTGGCGAGGTAGTAATTCTCGTGCAATACCCGCGCGTGTTCACCCAAGCAGGCACGCATGGTCAACCACATGATTTGTTCCACGCTTTCGGCGCCGCCCAAACGGATAAAATCGGCATGGGTGAGCTTGAGCAAGTCTTCAGGCCGCTGCTCCAGCAAGTCTAAAAATTCCCTGTCCCATGCTTCATTGTTAAAACCAGTGCGCTCGCCGTGTACTTGGTGCGACAAACCACCGGTGCCCACCACCACCACGCGTAAGTCTTGGGGGTAAGACTCAATTGCCGCTTTCAGCGCCACACCCAGCTTCCAACAGCGCGTTGGTGTCGGCAGTGGGAACTGCAACACATTCACGGCCAAAGGCACGACGACACCGGGCCAATCGGGTTGGTGTTGCCACAACAACGGCAACGGTGAGGCGCAGCCGTGGTCTAGAGGCTTGTCTTGGAAGGTGGTGAGGTCGAATTCGGCATTGACCAAGGCTTCGGCGATGTGAATTTGCAAATCGACATCGCCTTTGATCGGCGGCAAAGGGCGCAGGCCCGCGCCCTCATCGGCGACGGGGAAAGACTCGCCTATGCCGAGTGCGAAAGTGGGGTAGAAATCGAAGAAGAAACTGCTGCAATGGTCGTTATACACCATCACCATAGCGTCAATTTTCTGTTCTTTGAGCCAATTAGCGATGGGCACATAGCCATCGAATAAGGGTTTTCATGCGGGGTCTTGTTGCTTGCCTTTGTCGTAGGCAACGCCGATGGTGGGTACGTGCGAAGTGCCTATGCAGCCAATGATTTGTGCCATAGGGATGTCTTGTCCTATTGGAGGATGGTTGTCGGTCGTAAGTGGATTTACGGGTGGCTTTGTCTGTGTGAACAGTCAAAAACGGGTGCACACAGGCGGCGTATCATCTGGATTGCTAAGCAGCGCGGTGGCTGTGGGTGAAATCGTGTGTATTCATGTGTTTACTCCTCGATAACTGTGATGGTGATGGCATTTGTTATTGGATTTTTGCCGATTATAATTTTGTTTTTTGCATCAATCACCGCTATATTTGCGCATCAGTTTTCGATAAATTGAGTCAATATGGATTTGTACACCCACATCAAGACTTTCAATGTGGTGGCGCGTTGTCAGAGTTTTTCCGAGGCAGCACACCATTTGAACGTGGTGCCATCGGTGATAGCCAAGCGCATCGCCCAGTTGGAACACATCACCCAAATCAAGCTGTTTGAGCGCTCCACCCGCACGTTGGAAATCACCGAAGCGGGGCGGCAGTTTTTGCTGAAATCGAATGCACTGGTGCAGGAATTGGAGGCTTTAATCGATGGTGCCAGCAAGCAAGAGCATGAAATCGAAGGCCACATCAAGGTATTGGGGCCAACGACGTTGACCACGCAACACCTGAATCATGTCTTCAACGGCTTTTTAAGCGCGCATCCGAAAATCAGCTTGGACGTGGCCTTGGTCGACATCACCATCAATCCGATGGACGAGGGTTTTGACATTGCCGTGAGTGGGCGCTCGGCCACGTATGAGGGCGTGAGTGAGTTGCCGCTCACGCCCATCCGCAGTCGCTTGTATGCGTCGCCCACGTATTTGGCGCAACACCCAGTCATTAAACTGCCGAGCGATTTGCACCACCATGCTTGTTTGGCCTTCAAACCCAATGGCACTGCTTGGCATTTCCCCACCAGCAAAGGCTTGAGTCTGGTCAATTTCAAACCGCGTTTGAGTTTGGACGACAATGTGTCCTTGGCACAGGCGGTGATGAGCGATTTGGGCATTGCGGCCTTGCCGCATTACATCGCCAAACAGTTTGTCGACAGCGGCGACTTGGTGGCGGTATTGCCAGAGTCGCCATTGCAAGCGACGTGGTTCAAGATGTTTATCCCGAAACACAAATTGAAAATTGAGCGCATTGAGCGCTTGGCCGCTAACATCACCGAGTATTTCCAAACCGAGTTTTGGCAAGGCGAGGCTTAGAGAGCGTGTTTTGACATGGATAGACGTATTTACAGGCCGCTTGATGCGGCCTGTAAACAAGGTAGTGCTTAAGATTGATGAGAATTAAATCACTGGAATGTCGATGATGTGCGCCGCAGGGAAGTATTGCGCCAAATGGTTGCACAGGTATTGGTAAGTGTCGTGGTTGATGGTGGCGTCCACGCTGTTGTGAAACTGGTTGTAAGCCAAGGCGTACAGCGGGATATCGCGGCTGCGCAAGGCTTCGAGGCTGAGCAAGGTGTGGTTGATGCTGCCCAAACGGCCACTGGTGACGAGGATGACCGGATAGCCTTTGGCCTTGATGTAATCAATGAACAGCAAGTCTTCGGTTATCGGTACCATCAAGCCGCCGGCGCCCTCAATCAATACGGTATCGAATTGCTGTTGCAATTGTGTAATTGAGTCCTCGATGGCGACAAAATCAATGGGTTGATTGGCCAAACGGCTGGCCAAATGGGGGGAGCATGGGTAGGGGAAGAGCTGCGGCATGGTCAGTTTTTGTTCGTCTACTGGCATGAGGCCACAGCCCATGATGGCGCGGTGGCGCAAAATGTCCTCGGACACATCGGTATTGCCGGTTTGTATTGGCTTGTGGGTGATGACGGTCAAACCTTGTGCGGCCGTGAGCGTGGCGATGTGACCGGTGGCGATGGTTTTGCCAATGTCGGTGTCTATGCCACTGATGAAAAATGTGCCGGGTATCATGATGGTTTTTTCCTTGCGATGAGGTAGAGCGGGTGTTGGCTCAAGACCACGCCCGCATCGTCTGCGGCGTAGTCTTGCGCGTAGTGCTGACAAAATTGTTGCAGTTTGGACTTGGTCCACGCTTGTTGGGAAATGCCGGATACGCCGGTTTGGCGCATGTGTTGTAACACCGCCATCGGTGTGGCAAAGGTGCACAGATGTGGCGCTTCATGTCGCCACAACAGTTCAAACTCGGCCTGCAAATGGGTGCTGATGGCATCCAAGCTGGGGTAGTGCAAACCGATGCCGGTTAAGGCTTTGACTTCTTGGTAATGGCTGGGGCCGAAGCTGGCAAACACCAGCCAGCCGCGCGGTGGCAAGCTGGCGCTGATTTTATTGAGTAATGTTGGCAAGTCTTGCGACCATTGCAAGGCCGAACTCGATACCACCGCATCAACAGGCGTAGGAAAAGCGATGCTGTCCATGTCGCCGGCGTGAAATTCACTGTGGATGCGGCCTGTAAATTCGTGCTCAAGGCTGGCGGCGGCAGCGCACAAATCATTCAAATACAGCGTTTGCAGCGTCGGCAAACCGGCCAATAAGCGGCTCAAATTGCCCGTGCCACAGCCCAATTCCAATACGTGTTTGACTTGTGGGGCGTAGCTTTGCCAATGTTCAAACAGCGTTTGGCTCATGTGTTTTTGTAAGTTGGCATGTTCGCCATACGAGGCAAAAGCCTTGCTAAAACGGTGTTGCACCAAGGGTTTGACTATCATAAACACGCCATCAGATGTTGCAATTGCTCAACGCTCAAACCGGCATTGAGAGAGATGCGCAAACGCGCTTGGTTTTTCGGCACAGTCGGTGGCCGTACCGCCATCACCAACATGCCGTGTTGGCGCAAGGCACGCGCGCGCGCTAAGGCAGCGGCATTGCTGCCGCACAATACCGGCACGATGTGCGATTGCGATACGCAGTCGCCGAAGTGGGTATGGATGTGCTCGATTAAGCGCTGGCTCAAGTGCTGTAAATGCGTGCGTGCGGCCTGTAAATCCTTCAAACGCTGCAACACATAGTCTGTCCATGCCATGTTGATGGGCGGTAAGCCGGTACTGAAAATCAACGGGCGCATGTGGTTAATCAAATATTGGCGCGTTAAGTCGCTGCACACCACATAGCCGCCGACCGAGTGCAGCGCTTTGCCAAACGTGCCAACCAGAAAATCAATGTCGGCGAGGCAGTCTTGTTCTTCGGCACAGCCCAAGCCAGTAGCGCCGCGCACACCGATGGCATGTGCTTCGTCCACATACAAGGCGACGTTGGCAAATTCGCGTTTGTACGCCACCAATTGGCGCAAATCGGCGACATCGCCATCCATGCTGAAGATGGATTCGGTGACGATGAGGATGCGCTCATATGCACTGTGGTGTTGGCTGAGCAATGCATGCAGGTGCGCCATGTCGTTGTGGCGGTAGCGCAGGAATTTGGCGCTGCCTATGAGCAAGCCATCGACCATGCTGGCGTGCACCAGCTTGTCTGCCAGTATCAAAGTATGGTTGTCGGCCAAGGCGTTCAGCAGGCCAAAATTCATTTGGTAGCCGCTGGCAAATGTCAGCGCGGCTTCGCGCCCAAACAAACGCGCCAAAGTCTGCTCGACTTGTTGGTGGCTGGGCGAGTGGCCGGTGAGCAATTGCGATGAGCTCGATGACCAATACGCTTCTGGTGCCGCAATATGTTGAGCAAAATCGTGTTGCCAATCGCGGCGCGCGCCCAAGGCCAGATAATCGTTGCCGGCCAAATTCAGCAAGCGCTGTCCAGCCACTTCAGCATAGAGACCGTCACGGGCCATCGGCGTGAGCACGCGCTCATTGTCGGCGGCGATTTTATCGGCCATGCGCGCGCTCAAAAAATCATTCCAAACAGTCATGGCTTACTCACAGTTTTTGACAATGGCCAGCGTTTGCTGGATTAAGAAATCCAATTCCGACTCGGAGATCACATACGGCGGCATCAGATACACCAAGCGCCCAAACGGCCTGAGCCAAATGCCGTGGGCCACGATTTGCGCTTGTAAGCGCTGCATGTCGACAGGCTGTTTGAGCTCGATCACACCGATGGCACCGAGCACGCGCACATCGGCCACGTGCGACCATGTCGATGCGGCCTGTAAACCTTGTAATTGGGTTTGGATGCGGGCGATGCACGCTTGCCAATCTTGCTCCAACAGCAATTCACATGAAGCGCGCGCGACCGCGCAGGCGAGTGGATTGGCCATAAATGTAGGGCCATGCATGAACACGCCGGCTTCACCTGCGCCTATGGTGGCGGCAACGTGGGCGGTGGTGAGCACGGCCGACAAAGTCATGTAGCCGCCGGTGAGCGCCTTGCCTATGCACATGATGTCGGGTTCTACGCCAGCGTGTTCCCATGCGAATAATTTGCCGGTGCGGCCAAAGCCGGTGGCGATTTCATCGAAAATCAGCAAGATGCCGTATTCGTCGCACAAGGTACGCAGTTCACGCAGGTATTGCGGATGGTAGAAAAACATGCCGCCCGCACCTTGGACGATGGGTTCGATGATAAAGGCGGCGATGTTGTCATGCTGAGCGGCAAACAGTTCGCGCACTGGTGAGATGTCGGCCTCGTCCCAGTCGCCATCAAAACGGCTGCGTGGCGCCGGCACAAACCAGCGCTGTGGCAGGCTGCTGCCAAAAATATGGTGCATGCCGGTTACAGGGTCGCACACCGACATCGCATTCCACGTGTCACCGTGGTAACCGCTGCGCACGGTGGCGATATTGGTTTTTACAGGCCGCTTTAAACTGTGTTGGTATTGAATCGCCATTTTCAGCGCAACTTCTACCGCTACTGAGCCGGAGTCGGCATAAAAAATTTTGTCCATAGATGGCGGCGCCATTTGCAGCAATAACTTGCCCAGCTCTATGGCCGGGGCATGAGTTAGGCCGCCGAACATGATGTGGGCCATGTCTTGCAATTGTGCGCTCACGGCCGCATTCAAACGCGGATGGTTATAGCCGTGCAGCGCGCACCACCATGAGGACATGCCATCAACCAAACGCTCGCCACTAAGCAATTCTATGTGCACGCCTTCGGCGCGCTTGACTTGGAAAGTGGGGAGCGGTTGGGTGACGGAGGTATATGGGTGCCACAAGTGGTCGCGGTCGAAATCATCGCTGTACATGGGTCGCTTTCTTAAGAGAGGGAATTGAGCCAAGCATCTATCACTTGGGCACAGGTGTGGCTGTGAGTCAGTGGCAGCAAATGGCTGGCGCCGGCGACAACATGGTGTTGTGCTTGCGCGCTTAAGTGCAGTTGCGCGGGCATGCTCTCCGGTATCAAGGCATCGTTGGCGCCAAAAACATGCAATTGCGGCACAGACAAAGTGCTCAGCAGCGCGCGCGTGTCCAGCGTTTGTAGCCAGTGTAAATGCCGTAAATGCGTGGCATTGATGGTTTTGTCATCGAGGGTGAGCTGGGCTTTGAGGCGTTTGAGGTGTTGGCGGCTGTCTGGATGGGCATCATGTAAACCTGCCAAAGCGGCAAATTGCTGCAAGTTTTGCCGTGGCTGCTGTTGCTGCTGTTCGCAAAAGCGCGCAAACACATCTGCTGCCATGCCATAAGACCATGTGTCATCGGCACAAAAGCACGGATTGGAAGCCAGCGTGACCAAGCGGCATTGGGCATGTGCGGCCAGCATGGTGGCGATTTGCCCACCGAGCGACCAACCGATCACAACACTGTCGCTGCACAGCGCATATTGCTGGCAGATTGAGCTGACATAAGCATCCAAATCGGCATGCTCAGGCAGTGGCAACATGCAAGTGGAATAGGCCAAGTCATTTAATGCGGCCTGTAAAGCCAATACAGGGTAAGTGCCCAGACCAAAACCGGGCAAGATCAAGACGGTGTTCTTCATAGCGGCGCTTAGAGCGGCCTGTAGACAATAGGTTCAGGTTTTTATTAGAGTGGTGTTCAGGTAGGTTGGGGAGATACTGAGGATGGGGATTGAAATTGCGTTTGCAAAACAAGTGTCTGCCAGCATGTGTTTGAGCAATCATTAATCAGAATCTGCGCAGTGTAGACCGGCGCAAACGGCTGCTAAAACAGGTTAAACTTTGGTAAATGGCAGCGCATTGCGGAACACAAATGCTATTGTCACAGTCAAGTTGGCTATGTTACACCCACATCTTAAAAGGAAAAATCATGACCGATCGCGCTGAATTGAACACCCTCAAAGACGACACCATCGCCGACATCAAAGCCTTGCTGCAAGACGCAGAAGACTTGTATGACAATGTGAAAGAAGACAGTCACGAACATGCGCATGAAGCCAAGGCGAAAATGAAAGAGCGCTTGAGCAGCGCCAAAAGCAAATTGGAGCAATACGAGCGCGAAGCCAAACACAAAGCCCGCGCGGCAGTAGAGCACACGCGCACTTATGCCAAAGAAAACCCCGCGACCACCACCGGCATCGTCGCAGCCGCCACCGTATTATTGGGCGTATTGGCGTATAAAAGTGTGCGCAAATAAGCGCAAGGCTCAGTGTAGTTAGACGAGCAGTGATTGTAGATAGGCACATTATGTTGGCAGCAGCGTCACGCGATATGGCGTGTATCTGCCGCGTTTCATTAAAAACACACCTTGAATCGAGGTGTGTTTTTTCGTGGGCCGCGATGAATTTCATGCCGCAACGGGTGATGGTCATGATGATGGCGGCGCAGTTGTGACACAGTGTTACGGAAAGTTGGGCGATTTTGCACAAAATGGCTGTGTAAAATTGAGTTATGGCAGGCTGTAAAAGTGGCGCAACAATGCGCTTAAACACGGTTGCCGTGTCAGCGCTGCCACAGTGTCACAGCGTTCATTTAAAATGCATATTTTAGAATAGCGATGCCATGCGGAATATGTCATATTAAAACCCAACAGCAATTCAAAGGCTTGCTGAGAAAAAATATGCCACTGGTGTGGTGAAAAAAACAGGCAATAAAAAACCACTGGCTAAGCAGTGGTGTATAAGCGTCTGTGGCGGAGAGGAAGTAACTCGATATTGCAATTAAACTAATTGATTTTATTGATATATTTTTATGTGTTACTGAAAAGTAACCCAACCTGTAACCCATAAAACAAAAATGCCCCCAAAATCGGAGGCTTTTGTATCATTTTCAGCGACTAGGTGGTGTCGCTATCGCTAAAGGCAGAATAGGGCAGTTTGGTTAATTGGTCAATTGCTAAGCATCAGGTGCAATATTGCAATTATTGAACATGAGAACATATTTACTGCTTACGCCGCTATTATCCATATTCTCGCAAATCACTTTTACAAACTCGCCAACCTTGAGGGCTGCTAATCCATCACTTGAGTTCATGATGGCATACATGCGCGGATAATTGCCGCTTTGAACGCCCGCAGCTTTGGTATCAGTGTACTTAGCAGTTAGTCGGGGCTTTCCATTTGGCAGCTCACTCAATCCATCGAGCATGAACGCGGTTTTCACATTTTTATCTTTGAATTTTTCTGCAACAGCAAATTGATTATCCAGTGATTCATCAAAAATGGTATCAGCAGATAAGAAAACAGTTTCTCTTTGGCTCATATCAGGCTTAGATTCGTTTGCTTTTTCAGGTTCTTTGCTCGAATCAACACCACCGCCACAAGCCGCCAATAAGCCACACAACAATAACGCACTGAATTTGTTCATACCGTCACCCCTTTGAGAATGACGGCATTATATCAAGAGTTCATAAGCTGACCATCCCTAGCCATTCCACCTACAGCTTGTAATGCTATTTGTGAGATGAGTTTATAGTTTTCAGGTGTCATAAGGGCTTCTGCTTTCACCTTACCATCCTGGCTAGTGAAGTAAACCACACCAAGAGTTTGCATTTTGCTTGTATCAAATTGGTTTTGGGTGCTGCCAGCCGCAGGGATACGGGCGGGTTGATAATACTCAGGGTAAGCTTGCCTTAGGTATTTTTGACCTGTTGGGTCTTGGTCTACATGATTACTGCCGCCTCTGACAAATGCCATTTGAGGGTTTTTGATTTCAAGGCTTGCAGATTTAATTGCTTGTTGGCTGGCATCAGTAACATATTTCCCAAAACTGCCCACCGCATCCGACATACTTTTGCTTGCTGCAAATTGGTCTTTTGCGGAAAGTTTGGCGATTCTCTCGGCCTCTTTGTTTGCCTTGTCTACAGCCTTGGCATCTTCCATGTTGATGCGGTCACGTTCTCGGGCATCGTTCATATTCAGTCTAGACTGCCATGCAAGCGCTTCCTTTTGCTGCTTAAGCAATTCTTTGTGTTGCTTGTCCAGCTCCTTGCCATATTCCTTGCTTGCATCGGCCTCTTGGTTGCTGCGGAATAGGTTGCGCGATACTGCGCCTGTATTAGTGCCATATTGCCGCCCACCATCTAGCGTACTTCTTGCATTGGATAACTTCTCCTGTGCCTCTGCTAGCGCTTTGGTCGCCTCTGCTACAGCCTTTGTTGCTTCGGTCATTTGCTCAGTGGTTTTGTTATCATCATTTTTTAATCGCTGCTGCTCAGCCTGAGCATCCTGTAACACCTTGGTAAGTCGCTCAACTTCTTTTGGCAGTTCGCCTCTGTTGCCAATATCAACCTGTGCCTGAAAGGTATCGTGCATTGCTTGTTTGCCAGCACCAATGCGGCTATTAAGCCCATCTGTCCATTGGTCAATGCCAGTGTTCTTATTGGCCACATCTTCCATGATGGTGCGGTAATCACGCGCTTGGCCGATAATTTCGTCTAACTTACTTTGCATCAATTGAATGGATTTAGTAGCATCAGTATCAAAAATTTTATCCATGATTTTCATGGCGGGCATGTGTGACATTAACTCTGCCACTTCCATAGCACCACGCGCCACCAAAGCAAGGCCGCCCACGATGGCCTCTGTAATTCCTGCCACCTCATTGAATCGCTTGGCCAACCATCCGCCAGCCTCTACCGCCATAATCAAACCATTCACGATCGCGTCTGAGATTTGCATTGCCACCACTTCGCCGCCGCCTAATGATTCTATCCACTCATCAACGTAGGTAATGGCTTCTTTCATCGGCTCGGCAAGGTTGGCATACACCATCTCATTCATGCCCCAAAACTTGTCCTGTATGTCTTTGAGTGTTTGGTTGAAGCTGTCCAGTGCTACTAAGTTGGCATTGCTGGCTACATGCCCAAAATCAATGGCCTGTTGCATTAAGCTGTCAAACTGCGCTCCATTGGCGGCAAGCAGTGGCTCAAGCTTGGATAGGTCATTGCCCATCGATTCAAATAGCTGTGTGCGCTCAGTGGTCGAAAGATTTTGTGCTTCTTGATTCAGTGCCCGCAATATATCCAATGGGCTTTTGCCGATAAACTCGGCCACATCCAAATTCATGCGCTTGAAAAAGTCTTTTAACTCACCGCCATCATTTGCCGATAAATCGCCCATCTTGTCGTTGATGTCTTGTAAGGCTTCTTTAAGCGTGTCAGCAGGCAATCCTAGGCGCTGTACCGCATACTGAGCGGCCTGTAAGTCATCGGTGTTTACATTCAGGCGTTGCGCTGCGTTGAGTGTTTCTGTGGCCTCTTGCGCCTCTTTGTTGAATTTGTAGAAGCCCACGCCCACCGTTGCCAATGCGGTACCAACACCAGCGATTGCTGCAGCACCAACTTTAAACGCCATGTTCATGCGCGTACCAATCGACACGCCTAACTCATACGCTGCGTTATCGGCTGCCTTGCTTTCTGCTGCCACTTGATTCAAGGCAGGGGTGAATTGCTGCGCTGCCTGTTTTGCTTGGCTCATTGCCGCGTCAATGTCTTTCACTGCATTGGCAAGGTCAGCATCCACACGCTTCAATGCCTCAGCCGCCTGTTGGTTGCTGTTGAAAGATTTTTGCACTTCTACTGCTTCACGCTCAAGGGCGTTAAGGCTGTTGGTGATTTGTTTGGTCGCTTGCTCGGCCTGTTTCATGCCTTGATTGAACTGGCTCAAATCTAAGCCAAGTCGGGCGGTTAATTCTGCATCTGCCATCTATCCATCTCCTGAAATACTAAAGGCAGCCGAAGCTGCCATCTTGTTATGCGTTTGCTGTGTCTTGCTGCTTGGTGGTGTTTTGTTCGTCAGACTTGGTATCTTCTGAGGCTTCGATTTTCTTGTATCGTTCGATGGTGTGCTGTTTGTGAATGGCTACACCAAAGGTGGTGAGTATTTCCACTGGCAACTCAAGTAAGCCGTCCAGTTCCTCACGCTTAAACAATGGCTCACCCTGTTCATTGCAAAGGTATTGAATCATGCTGAACGCCATAACCTGATTGACATTGGCTTGATTGTTGATGAATTGATAGTCGTCCGTGTATGCGCCTATTTCTTGGATAAATTTCATTTCCGCACACGCTGCAAAACCTGAGCGCCCATCCAGCATGTAAACGTCAGTTTCTTCGCCATTTGGAAATTTAATATTGACCAGTACAGGGCTGATTTTGCCCTTAGCCAGTAACTGCTCTTTGGTGAGTAATGCCATGCTCTAAATCCCTTATATCTTATTGAAAATACAAGCGATATTGTAGCATAATATAGGCTGAAACTGTTGATTTCACAGGGTTTTTAGGTGGTGTTGAGTGGGTGAAATAAGACAGATTTTGATGATGTAAATGGGATAATTTTGCGTCAGCTCAAAACTGAGCGCACGTTAAAAACACCACCGCCTAAGATGTCACGAAATTACCTTTTACGAGTACGGAAATTCAGCCGCCAAAGATGTGTAATAACTCTTTTTATAGTCTGCAAAATCTGCAAATACCCGTTTCCTAGCATGTCTCGAAATTACAGCTCTAAGATGTGCATTAATTCGGCTCTCTAGCATGTGCATTAATTCAATTCTAACGTGTGCTGAAATTCCTAAGATGTCCGAAAATTGGAATGAGGCCGCTTCAATGTCAACAAAAGGCAACATGAATGTCAGGTTTTTTCAGGGTCAGATTTTTTAAGGTTAAAAACAAAGTTAGTTTGCTAATAAATATTAGATTCATAAATTGAATGCCCTATCCAATTACAAATATTAATTATATTTATCCAATTGGTTTATATACAATTCGCGACGTTTAAATGTCAGATTTCGTCATATGCGATTAATTATTGGTAAAAACAAAATTCAAAGTAATGTTGAAGTGATATGGAAAATGATTTCTAGCCTGACAGAACAAAATAAAGCTATCTGCTTAGAAATGATAATGAAGCTTGATGCTGATGATAGGCGTGTATTTTTAAACCCGTATATGATTGCGGTTAATTCGCTGCCTATAAAATCAGAGCCATGCCATTTGTTGCGTAAAGCTTAATAAATTTCGACTTCAATATCGCCATTGCTTAATCTCTGCAATTTCATCTTTCAACGATTGGATTGCATCGATGCCAAATAGCGGCATGGTTTTATTCATCTCTAGATAGGTCTTGCACTCAATCAAACGATACTCACGCCTCAAAGCCTCAAAGGTTCGCCAGTGCATCCCCTTGGGCTTGCCCTCATATCCATTCAAGAAGCCAGCTTGCCACTGCAAACGCTCTCTTAGCTTATCCAGTTTGCGCGTTTGGCGGTCTAAATGGCTCTCAGTGGTGGACGGGTAAACAAGGTTACAGCACTTGCGGCAGGCAAATACGGTACGCCCATACAGCATAGCAACGCGCTTTTGACATGATGGGCATCTAAACCAAGCACGCTTACCACCCAAGTGGCAAGGCGTGTAGCACAGGCCAACAAAATAACTGTGGCTTTGTTTGTCTTGCCCATCAAATGCGGTTTGGTAGTCTAGTTTAATTTTATCCTGCTCGGTTGTTGTGATTGTGATAGCTGCCACTACACGGCCGCGCCGTTTCCATTCTAGTTTATATTGCATGTTAGGTTTTAATAAGCCATCCCTGGTCAGCTTGCTAATGCTTAATTCCCTGTATGCGGTCGTTTTGCTTTTGCCTTTCCCTGCTAAGTGTCCCCCCCTTGCCATTTTCATTTACCCCAAATCAATTGCGAAGTTTAAGTTTTATTATACGCTACTTAATTGCTCTCAATGCTCATGCGGCCTCATACAAGCGATTTAACAGCCTTTTGCCTAAATCCTTATCTTGTTTTGGTTTGATGATTAACGCGCCCTGTGTGCTGTTTTTGAGCTTGCAATCGCTATTGCTGCGCTTTTGGTTGCGGTGGTGTGCTTGATTTACCTTAGAACATTGTTTGCAAACCTCCTGATTGGCTGTTAGCTAAATGGGCTGTTTGTTGACTGTCCTTTTATGGACTTAGAAAAATCAAATCAGCCGCCCCAAATTTGGGTTGGCGGTCTTTTTATGGACTTACAAAAATATTGCGTGCGCCCAAAATTGGGCTGAGGCAAATCCACCCATCCAAATATGGTTTGGCTATGTATTTCAATTGATTACATACGAACGCAGTGCGAACGCAAAGCAAGCGCAGTGCGGTTGTGCTGCTATATTCCCGATTCGCAAAAAGGGGATTCGGTATTTTTACTAAGATTTCAGTAAAAAGCCGCTTACTAAAAATTTAGTAGCCGCTCAATTTTCACCGAATTTGGGGAAAAGTTTACTATCGTTTGTCTCCCGAATTTGGTGAGCAAAGGCCAGTTTTTAACAAATCTGTTAAATACCTTGGATTCATTAGGGTGGGTCGTTTGGCGGCCTATACCGCCATAGGCAGGGGGGCGGATTGAAAGTTTTGGCTTTTTCGATGATGTACACCGCCCGTCAAGCTTTGAAATAACGCTAACCGAAAATAAGCCTCGCGCGTGCGTGCGCGCATGAGCCTCTGTCGTTTCTGAGTTGTCACCATGACAATGCAGCATCTAATTAGCTACAGCGTGACTAATTTTGGCTAATTGGCGGCTTGATACGGCCATAGTATCAATTTGATACTATGGTATGGATTCAATACGATAGTACGGGCTTGATACAGTTAGCTGCGAAGTGGGATTTTCCCACTTTGTTTAAATACGGGATTTCCCCGCTTTATTAATTACCGTTTTGATTGGTATTTGACCACACCACCAAAGGATACCCTCAAACTGAGGCATCCTTGCAATATTCCTGTTTCAAACAGGAAAACTCAAGGGGGCGTCACTTTGGGGGCATCCTTTGTCATGGGTGCGTCAGATTGACTTACCCTGCGCCCTCAAATTTGAGGCGGCTGAGTTTTCATCTTTGCTTTTCAATCAATATCTTGCGTCCACAAAACTCAATTTTGAGGCTTTCTATAAAAACAATGACTTACAAAACGCACTTTTGCGCTTTGCTTTTAAATCAATTGGTTAAGGTGTGGTGATATTCACCATGCCTTATGCTTTGGCTTGCCCATTGGTGCAATTTGCCCTAATGGCTGGTTGTGGTGATTTCCACCATAACTGAACCGTGGTGATTTCCGCCATAGTTAAACAATGGTCATTTTGACCACGGTTGAATTGTCACGATTTCCATGACAGTTGAACTATTACGCTTTTCGTAACAGTTGAGTTATTACGATTTTCGTAACGGCTGAGGCGTTTCGATTATCGCAACACCGCTAAACATGCCCCTAAACCGCCCAACAAAAAAAGTTTTCATTTCGCGGCCATGCCATCAAAGGTAGACGGGCGGTGTCGAACACTTGCATCTGAAGACTTTTAACCCACCCCCACATCATTCACTCAGTTGTCACGATGTCCGTGATAACTCAAGCAACCAACACCACCACAAAGCCACATCCTGAAAATACGTAATAGGGATTTTCCGTAATAGGGCACTTCCTGATTAGGCTGCCATGTGGTCAATTCTCGCTGCTATCTCTATACATGAATAAAAACGTGCGTTCTTGTCGTTCTTGTCGTGCTCGGCTCTGTAATGCTTGCCAGTAAAGGATTTCAAGAGAACGACATAATTTTAAATTTGCGTTCTCGTGCGTTCCGTTTGCGTTCCCTAGCCATGAAAGAACGACAAGAGCACGACAAGAGAACGACACCACCAAAGCAATAAGCACAATTTTAATTTATATAAGTATATGAAATATATAATAAATAAATAACATTAATACTAGAGGGAACGACAGAACGACAAGAACGCACGTTTTTTACGCGCATGTGCTGCTGTATTTTGATGGGCAACAAAAAACCGCCCATTGTCGGACGGCCTTGTATTGCTTCACTTATTCGGTTTCTTCGTCTTGCTCTATTGGCGGTACTGAGCCGATAAAAACATAGTAACGCTTTTTCTCACCGTTAAAGGTCTTGGTTTTGGTTTTGTCACGGCCTGTTGGTGGTGTGAGTAGCCAGCCTGCCACCTCATACACTTGCACCACTTTGGCGCGGTCAAAGTCTTGGCATATTTCAGCATCAAATACACTTGGCAGCACCCAATACAGTGGCGTTTGCTCCCCGCGTTCTTCTCGCAATCCTGCAAAGTTTGGCGGCGTGTGTTCGTTGCTGCTGGCTTTGTTCACTGACACAAAGCGGTTGTATGCGTATTGCTCAAAGAAAGCCGCGCCATATTCAAATATCTTGCGTTCTTCATAGTTGCCCGTGCCGCTTCTTACTATCCAGTCATCAAGACATTGCTTAACGGCCTGCGCTGCTTCTTCATGGCTCAGTGGCAGCAATCCCGCATCAATCGCCAATTGCAGGGCAGACACCACCAAAGCGAAGCGGTCTGAGATTCGGCCTGCTTGGTTGCCCATTGGGGGCAGGGTGGCCTTGAATGTGTCCATGTACTGCCTTGCTGTGGCTGTGGTGGCCTCTTGGTTGTTGAGCAGTGCATCCACAAAGGCCGCGCCCACCGTACCGTAATGCTCAAGACTGGCTTGGTTCAAGTGGTCGGCAAATGCCTTGCCAGTGTCAAAGCTGTGGACGGTATCAAACACACCCAAGCTTTTGCCCGCATTGGCAGGAATAGACGGTAAACGCGTTTCCTGTCCTGCTTGCCACTGGTATTTGCCACCACGCTCAACGTAAGAGCGTATTGGCTTTTCACCCGTTGAAAACAGCAGCGTGCGCCACATACTCATGGCTCGATTACCGCCGTCTTTCGCACCTTGGGCTTTGCTTGTGCCATTCAATACGCTGTAGGCCACATCACACACGGCTTTTTGTGTCGCTTCGCCGATTTCGTCCAGCATCATGAAATTGTCGTTGCGACTGTTGGCCAAGTTGGTGAAAGCGTAACCCGTACCATTCCAAGACGCTTTTGCTGTGAGTGGGTGCGCCCATACTGACAATGCGATTTTGGCCGCAGTGGTCTTGCCGTCTGAACTGTCAGAATGGATATGAAAGCCGCCGCTTTCCATGCCAAGCAGTTTAAGCAAGGGTGCGGCTAGGGCAGTACCCACCGCCAAGCACAAACGGCTGTTGCCAGCCAAATAGCGGCCTATGGCATCGTTCCATGATTGCACCGTACCTTTGCCCTTGAATGCCTCGGCTTGGCTCTTGTCGCCGTTGTAAATCACGTTTAAGTCGTCTTGGTGGGTTAATACTTCGCCACTGGGCAGAATGTAAGCCTTACCGTCATGATGCCAACCACCCTTGGTAGTGATTGCATGGCTGATATTTAACGCCTCTCTTTGAATGTGGTCTGCCAGTTTTTCACGGCCTTGCTTTGGTGAGTTGACCATCACGCCATTGTTTTGCAACACGCTCCAGCCTTGGCCTGTACCCACCACACCCAAGGGCAGCACGATCGTTTTACTTGGCTTGCCGTAATGCTCGGGTTTTTCCAGCACAGCATAGTGGTTGCCGTCATCATCCACACCACCGCCGCAGTGCTTAAAGCAGCTTGAAAGCGGGGTGCGCTTCTCTTTGACTTCGCCTGTGTCTTTGTCTTGCTCACGGGTCACATAAAATACGCCGCTTGGTGTCGGGTCTATGTATGGTTTCAATTCATTAGCGGGCTGCTTGGCAAGATTCACTATCTCGGCCAGTTTCACATCAATGACGCTCTTGTCTAATTCTTGGGCTTGATTCATGCCGCCGCCTTTCTTGCTGTTACAACGTCCAGCACATCCATTCCATTAACGCCGCTTTGCCATATCCGCACATCAACACCCTGAGCGATTGCGCGTGATTCCAGCCTCCTAGCGGCCTTAATGCCTGCTTGGTTGGCATCGGTATCGGCAAACACAAACAATTGCTTTGCGGTGCTTGGAATCGCCATTGCAGCAAGACCGCCAGCACTGCCACACGCCCACACAGGCAATTCGGATTGCTGATAGACCGCTGCTGCATTTTCGATGCCCTCGCACACGGCCAACGTATCGGTCACAGGGCATAGTTGTATGGCAGCGCCTGCATTGCTGCCTTGGTATCGTGCCATCATCTTTTTGGCATCAAGTAAGCGGCCTGTAAATGGGTCGGCAAGCTGTAGTTTGCCCGTACAGTCTGCGTTTAAATAGGTGCGGTGCAAGCCCGTCAATGTGCCGTCCACACTCTCAAACTTGGCAACCATTGCAGGGAATTTACCGACAAGGTGCGGCTTACCTGTATCGTCTTGTGTCCAATAGTCCAAAGCCTCAACAAAGCCCAAAGCGGCCACCATTGGCGCAATCGCGGCCACATCCAAGCCACGGCCTTGTAAGTAGGTTTTAATGCAGTCATGGCCTCGGTTTTGCTCGGCTACTGCCCACAGCGCTTGCAATGCCTCGATGCGGTCTTTTTGTGGTTGTTGGGGCTGCTGTGGTGGTGTTTTGCGCTCAGGCAATGGCTCACCCTCAGTAATACCCAAAACGCCAGCAACCAGCCTTACAGCCTCTTTAAAATCACATTGGTAAACGTGCTGTACCAAAGCGAAACCATCACCGCCTAAACCGTCCATTTGCCCGCATACAAACGTGCCGCGCCCTTGTTTGTCGTCATATCGAAAGCGGTCTTTGCCACCGCAGGCAGGGCATGGCTTGTGCTTGTTCGTCAGATATTCAACACCCACACCCAAAGCGGGCAAAATGTAGCCCCACTGCCCTGTGGCATGGTCTATAATTTCAGTGTAATTAATCATTTGATTGCCTCAATCATTAAACCGCCTCTACTCAAGGCGGTTTTTCTTTTTCTTAAGCTGCTGTGCCGTGGCTAAGGTTGATGGTGCATTGCTGGCAATACTGAAAATGCCCAATCTCAGTAAAGCCGATTACAGCCACGCCACCGTCGTCAAACACATCGACAATACCCAAGCTCAAAGCCTCCTCAATCACGGCCTTGGCGTGCTGCAATTGGCGGTATGGTTGCCCTTTGATGGCCTCAGCCTGTACTGCATCAAGGAAGCCCATTAAACGGGTCGGAATGATTTGTGTCATGGCGTGCTCCTAACTGTTTAAGCCAGTGTTGGCAGGAATGGCGTTGGCAAACAGAGCATCTGCTTGTTGCTTACGCAGCTCAAAATAAAAATTCATGGCCTTGAAGATCGTTGTGAAGTTTTCAAGGCAAGCAGTAGCCAGTGCGGTAGACGCTGCAACTTCACAGGCCATCAGGCAGGGCATGTGTGATTCAATGGCAGTATTAAAACGATTCAAGGCATTGAGCATCTCAGCACCACCAATACGTTGTATTGTGTCCATTTCACTTAGGGTCAAATGGTCGATGCTCTCAGGATAAAAATTGTATTTGTCCTTGATAGCGGCCACTTCATCCCAATAGGCGTGCGCTGCTTTGCTGATGGCCTCAGCCGCAGGGGATTGGATTACTTCGCTCATTCCTGCACCTCCACGTCACTGGTAGCCAATTGCTGAAGCTCTGATAAATCAGGCAGGGCAAAATCTGCAAGATTGAGTGCTTTAATCGGGAAAATTTCCGATACATCCACCACAAGCTCACTGGGATTCGGTAGCGTTTTCAGCAACTCAAGCAAAGCCGCTGCTCCAGCGCTGCTTATCTGCTCAATTTTGCCAACCGCTTGTTGGTACTCATGCGCGCACCGTTGAATATCTTGCAGTGCGGCCTCTGTTTCTTGGCTGATTCGAGCCAACTCATTCGCGAATTGTTGTTCTGCATTCATGCTGTGGCCTCCTGAGCCTTTGATTGCGGCTTACTCACAAGCCAGTAGCGGTTGCAATGGGTTTGACCACCAAAGCGATTGGGTACGGTTTCACGTTCTGTACGGAATTGATAACCCATCTTGGATAAATTGCTGATGGTGCTGTTAAGGCATGAATCACCGATTGCTTGCGCCTCAAATCGGTTTAATCCCTGCCTGGTGGATGTGGCCTCGATTACGGCCTGCTGTTTGGTTTTACTCATTGGACAGACTCCAGCAAACGCGATTTAAGGCGGCTGTACTGCTCTACATCGGACGACACCACCATAAAGGCATCATGAGGTTGACCACTGGCAGCATAGGCTTTGCAAGCATCGTATGCGGCCTGTTGGTCGTCATGTTCGCTAATGGGTGTCAACGTACAGGCCACAGCATCAATTCCAGCGTGATAGGCCGTGGGTATGGCTACCACTGCTAAAAATGTTGTCGGGCGCACCCATGTATTAAGCCGATACTGCTTGCCATCTTGCTGTTGTAACAAGTCTTGCAACACTGCCAAGGCATCGGCCTCAGTGCTTGCGCTGGCAATATGTTTTAAGCGGCTTTGTTCGCCTTGGGTGATAAATTCACTGATAGTTACAGTCATGCGGCCACCTTGCTATTTAATGCCATGCGAAGCGCACCAATGTTTTGAACGTCATAGACTTTTGAAGCCCTGATAATGGTCAGCATGGTGCGAATAGCGACTTTTAATTCATCGTCTTGTAGATTGGCATTTAAGAAGCTCATGCCCGCCAATTCAGCCTGCCACAAGGTATCTGAGGCCGCATCATGCAATTCAAGGTATTGCTGTGGAGTAGGGAGTAATACTTGATTCATGCTGCTGTAACCCCCACACGTTTGACCGTCCAAGTGTTGCTGCTTTGCTGAATCTGAAAACATGCGGCGGCATTGGTGCGTAGCATGTTGTCGATGAAACTGTTTGCGGCCTCTTGCGAAGAAAAGCAAACTTCTTTGCCCTGTTGGGCTGCGGTTGCTATCATGTCCATGCGTTTATTTCCTATTTCCATTCACTTAGGTAGACGTATGGTGTTTGCTTCGATACTTTGGTCGGTGGAGAAGCGAACGCCATTTTCATTTTGGGAGCGGCTGAAATGCTCTGCTAATTTTGCCAATCCCTTACTGGTTATTAATGCTTGTGAATATTGATGCCCATTAGGTGCTATGCCAGTGTTTTGAATCATGTAACCGCCATCACTTGCTTTGGCTGTTATCGTCATCGGATTACTGTTTTTAATCACCCATCCAAGCTGTACCAATTTGCTTTTTAAAACTGGCTCTCTCACTTTTAAGTGCTTGGCAGCCAATCTAAAGTTGATGGTGTCGGTACGGTCTGACAGTAAATCTAAGGCGGCTGCTTTGGGTGCTGCAATTGCCAATTGGTCTTGTAAGTCTGCTGCCAGTCTCAATGCCTCGGAGAATGTTTTAGGCAGGGCAGGCATCACTTGTTTGGCTTTGCGCTCACAAGCAAGGAAATACTGTCTAGCCTGTTTACCTTTTTCATTGCGTTCAACCATCGAAAGCTCTTTCGCCATGTCGAGCGAGATGTGGTATTCGATACGCGGACGGCCACCATTTGGGGTTTTCGCCAAACTTGGTGAAAAGGTCACGAAGTCTTGATTTTCAATAAATTCGTACTCGGCAACTCGCCCCTTAAACCAGTTTGAAAAATCTCGCCCCACTTCCAGGAACTCATGCAACAAACGAGCATTAACTGCTTGTTGTGCCTGTCCTGCTATGGACACTATGTCCAAAGTCATTAAGTCACTCATGTGGTCACCTATGGTTTAGTTGGTTGATTTCGTGTTGCGCGTTGGTGCGTCTAAACGCTGTTCGCGGGAATTAATCCACGCTTCTACTTCCTCTTGTTTCCAAAAATTGCGACGGCCTACTTTGATAGGCAAGGGGAATCCCTCGTTTTTCATGTAGTTGTAAAACGGGTTCATAGACTTGTAGTCGAATCGAGCCATTAAGTCAGTTGCTTTCAAAAGAGGGCTGGTTATCACTAAAATCTCCAAGAGTCATTGAAATTTAATTAAGCCAATGCAAGTTTTAATCTTGCATTTGTTTTCATTATACATAAAAAATTGCATTGAACAATATGTGATGGTGGTTGATAATAAAAAGAGTTAAAAAACACTCAAGGAGGCTATATGGCAATTAAGCATACGGGAGGGAAAAAGACGGATAACTTAACTGTAAGGTTTGAGCCAAAGCTAAGGTATCTTGCTGAAATTGCAGCCAAATCTCAGAAGAGAAGCTTGTCAGCTTTTGTGGAATGGGCAGTTGAAAATATACTAAATGATGTGGAGGTAAAGGATAGGGTTAATAGATTTGTAAAGCTGTCTGAGGTCAGTAATGCTTTATGGGATGTCAATGAAATAGAAAGATTTATTAGATTGGCAATTGTCTTGCCTGATTTATTGACATTTGAAGAGCAAAAAATTTGGAAAATTATTACATCTTATCCATACTGTTTTTCATATTATCCCGATAGAGATTTATTTTTCGATCTAGATGATGTGAATTTTAAAAATATCATTAAACATTGGGATTTGCTTGTATCAGCGGCTGAGCAGTCAAAGGATGCAATAACTGAATTAGATACATTGGAGAAAAACTACTCCATGCCTCCTGCAAGGATAAAGCCACCAGCACTTGGTGATTTGGATGATGATATTCCATTCTAAAAAAGCCGCCCATGTTGGCGGCTTCTTTCATTCTTTGGCCTCTTGCTGTGCTAAAAAATCATGCCACCATTGCAGCATTTCCCTGCGTTCCTCAAGGTAATCAGTGCGATTGTATGCGCTGCGTACCTTGTCCTTATCTGAGTGGCTTAGCTGAGCCTCAATTACATCTTCTCGAAACTTCCTTGATTCATTTAGTATGGTTGATGCTGTTGAGCGCAGGCCGTGGGCGGTGGTGTTGAATTTGGCTTTACGCAATGCAAGCCGTGGGCTTTCACGGTGCAAGTGGCCTTTGCCGTCCAAGCTTTCAAACAGGTAA
The DNA here is from genome assembly GCF_001457815.1 of Vitreoscilla massiliensis. GTDB lineage: Bacteria > Pseudomonadota > Gammaproteobacteria > Burkholderiales > Neisseriaceae > Vitreoscilla > Vitreoscilla massiliensis. The sequence continues at coordinate 323,175 of NZ_LN898220.1, read as the reverse complement.
GTGCCGCCTTGATTGATATACCTGATTGTGTCCAGTAGCTCCATGAGTTCAGCAGTCAGTGGCACAACATGTTCGCGGTTGCGCTTCATGCGTTCAGCAGGAATCACCCACAGCTTTTTATCTAAGTCGATTTCGTTAAAGGTTGCGCCCACTGTTTCGTTAGGTCGGGTCATGGTCATAAGCTGCCATTTAATCGCCAGTTTGGTTATGGTCGTTGATGCTGAAAACCATGCCATCAAAATAGGTAAATCAGCCTCGGGCAAAGCATCAAAATTGCCCTTGATGGCTTTTCTGAATGCGTTATTTTGTACGCTTGCCACGGGGTTAGTGTCTGATAGGCCACTGCTCACAGCATAGCCAAACAAGAGATTTAACGCGGTCTTGGTGCGTCTGAGATATTCCAAAGCATTACGCTGTTCAAATGGCCGTAAAGCATCAACAATATGGACGGGCTTAATCTCTCGCACATCTTTACCAGTCAGTATAGGCAACACATCCTTATCAATGGCGCGTTTGACCTGAGCCGCATAACCCATGCTTACAGTTGGCTGCCATCTTTCAAACCACGCGGCATAGACTGAATCGAAAATGTATTTGCTTGTGTCGGGCTTTTCTTCAATCACAGGCAAGCCACGCACTACACGCTGCTTTAAGGTATCAGCCCATTCGGTCGCTTCGGCCAGTGAGAAATTAGGGTAACTGCCAAGGTATACAGTGCAGTCTTTGTTTAGTGCTTTATCTATGTATCTGAATGCCCACAGTTTGCCGCCATTTGGTTTTACAAATAAATACAATCCTTTTCCGCCAGTTAATTTGTACGTCTTGTCTTTGGGCTTTGCGGCTTTAACTGCCGCATCAGTAAGCCTCTTGGCTATCTTTGGCATATTTGGGTTACTCCAGCATGAAAAGCGGTTTAAACGCCATTTTGGGTTACTGTTTTTTGGGTTTATGGGATTGGTAACCCGTAGCGTAACCCATAAAAAATATGCTGAATAGTGATTATTTGTGATTCATTGTGATAGTAAATGATGATAGATTTTCGTGAAAGTATTGTATTTGCTAGATTTTAGGCAAATAAAAAAGCACCCGATGATGGGTGCTAATTTGAATATTGGCGGAGAGGAAGGGATTCGAACCCTCGATACGCTATAAACGTATACACGCTTTCCAGGCGTGCGACTTCAACCACTCATCCACCTCTCCGAAAGCAAGCGCATTATACCGATAATTTCGATTTATGCAAAATGGCGCTAAAGAATGTTAATGCGCATGGGTGATTTTGGGCTGGCGAAACTTTTTGGATATGGCATCATCTTAACGCGGTATTGAGCAAATTGTGTAACAGTGTCACCATTACGTTGTGAATATGTATTTTACATAACCATCGAGGAATCTAAAAATGAAAATGTCGAAAACCTTCAGCGTTATCGCAGTGTGTTCAACTTTGGCTTTGACCGCTTGTGCGGTGGATCCTGTAACGGGTCAACGTGATCGCAACAACACCGTCATCGGTGCTTTGGGCGGCGCAGCCACTTGCGGTATCGTTGGCGCTTTGACTCACGGCAGCAAAGGCGCGCGTAACTCAGCCTTGGCTTGTGGTGCGGTAGGTGCCGGTGTGGGTGCTTACATGGACTACCAAGAGCGCCAATTGCGTCAAAGCTTGGCCAATACCCAAGTACAAGTTGACCGCGTGGGCGATGAAATCCGCTTGGTAATGCCTGAAAGCATCACTTTTGCCACTGGCAGCGCCGCTTTGAACAGCTCGTCTACCACCACTTTGGCCTCTGTTGCCGATGTGTTGGCCAAATACACCGACACTACCATTCAAGTAGTGGGTCACACTGACAGCACCGGTTCTGACGCGATTAACGAGCCTTTGTCACGCAACCGTGCGGCTGCCGTGGCCAACTTCTTGAGCAACCGTGGTGTGGCGTCTAACCGCATTACTGCAACTGGCATGGGTTCACGTCAACCGATTGCCAGCAACACCACCACTGAAGGCAAGGCACAAAACCGCCGTGTGGAAATCAAAGTAAACCCTATCAAACAATAAGGGTTTGAAGCGGTAATGAAGCGGCCTGTAAGCATTTACAGGCCGCTTTTGTATGGGGTTTATTAGTGTCATGGCATTAGAGACCAAACATGTGATGTGAGTCTTGCAATGCAGTCATATTGAGATGCTATTGCATGCAGATGAATGAGGCGGCCTGTAAACCTTAAATATGTTTTACAGACCGCTTTTGCAAACGTTTTATTCAGTCACTATCGCACAGATGATAGAGCAACGATGTAAGGTGTGAGCTGAATTTTTGCTGAGTTAGCAAGAAGGTATAAGGTGCCAGAGCACAGATTATGCGGCCTGTAAGTTGTTACAGGCCGCATCTTAGATTGCATTCAATCTTGTGGCGTTTGACTCGATTGCTGCACAAAGTCGGCCAAGGTCATCGACAAAGTCGATAAACTCGGTTGCATGAAGTTTTGCACCATCAAGCCAATGCGGTCGTCTTGTTTGGCCTTGGGGCGGTAGACGAAAATTTCAAACACATCGCGCAAATTGATTTCATATGGGTTGGTTTTCAGCAGCCAGCCATCGTTGTCGCGGGTGACAAAGTGGTAGTGTTGCAATTGCTCCAGTAAATCGCCGAGTTCGTCGTAACCCATATTGATGTGGCTGCGAAACGCGCGCGTGGGCAGGCTTTTGCCTTGACATTGCGACTGTGCCAGCAAAATCAGGATTTTCAACACATCGTCAAAACGGCCATGTTGGCCGGCATGGCGTTGAAACGCATCGCCTTGCCAATACGACAAGGCATTGGTCAATACCGCACCTGAGAGCAAGATGGCCCACAACACATTGATCCACAGCAAAAACAGCGGTATGGCGGCAAACGCGCCATAAATCACCTCATAACTGCCAAAATGGCTGAAGTAATAGCTGAAGATGCGCTTGGCCAATTCCAAAATAATCGCGCTCCACAAAGCGCCCAACAGCGCGTGTTGCGACGGCACATAGCGCGCCGGTACCACGCGGTACATCAGCCACAATAAGGCGGTATTGACCAAGGTTGAAATCAAAAAGTGCAAAATCCATGCGGTATTCGGGTATTGAAACGCGAACACCGATTGGCGCATAAACCAGCCGATTTGTGAGATGGTCAGCCCCAAAATCAGCGGCCCCAAAGTCAATAAGGCCCAATACACCAATAAGCGCGTTAACAACGGTCTGGGCTTGTTGGCGCCCCAGATTTGGTTAAACGTGGTTTCGATGGTGTTAATCAATAACACCGACGACACGATTAACATGATTAAGCCTATGGTGGTGAGTTTGGAAGCGTTTTCCAAAAAGCCGACCACATAATCGTTGATGACTTTGTAACTGGCTTGTGGCACCAGATTGTTGGTGATGAATTGTTGGAATTGGCGCGTGATGTCTTCAAACATCGGAAACGCCGAAACCACGGTCAAGGCGATGGTAAAAAAAGGCACCAAGGCCAATAAGGTGGTGAAGGTGAGGCTGGACGACACTTGGAACAGGCGCACATCCAAACAGCGCTTGATGAAGAAGACGCAAAATTGCCAAAGGCGTTGTTGCTGTAAGCGCATGTAGATGGCATTCAGCCAAGCTGTGTTCATAAGGCGTCCTGTAAATGCACATAGCGGCTCATTGTAGCGTATTATTTGCCCTGAATTGAAATCGTAAGAAGGTTAATGATGTTGAAAATATTGGTTTTGTATTACAGCCAGAATGGCAGTGTGTTGAATTTGGCGCGTGAAATTGCCAAAGGTGCAGACAGTGTCGCCGGTTGTGAAGCAGTACTTCGCACCGTGCCCAAGGTTTCGACCGTGTGTGAACAAGTGGCAGACAGCATTCCTGACAGCGGTGCGCCGTATGTGAGCACAGCGGATTTGCGTGAATGTGCGGCATTGGCGATGGGCAGCCCAACCCGTTTTGGCAATATGGCCGCGGCGATGAAGTATTTCTTGGATGGCACCAGCGGCGTGTGGTTGTCGGGTGATTTAATCGGCAAACCTGCCAGTGTGTTCACCAGCAGCAACAGCATGCACGGTGGCCAAGAATCGACCTTGTTAACGATGATGGTGCCGTTGTTGCACCAAGGCATGATGGTCTTGGGCGTGCCTTACAGCGAGGCCGATGTGGGCACCACCCAAAGCGGTGGCACACCGTATGGCGCCTCACACGTGTCGGGCAACGATGGCAAAAACCAATTGAGCCCAGCCGAAAAACGCATTGCATTCGCGCAAGGCCAACGCTTGGCGCAAACGGCATTGGCCTTGTCTTTGGGCAAGAAAGCAGGAGCATAAAATGGCCTTACACAGCGAGCCAACCTTGGCCACCCAATTGCAACACCGCTCGATACGCGAATTCACAACCGAAGCAGTATCGGACGAGATGCGTGCGGCCTTGTATGCCGCAGCCGCTTCTGGCGCGACCTCGAATTTTTTACAATCCACCCACATCATCCGCGTCACCGATGTGGAAAAGCGCCAACAATTGCGCCAAATCTGCGCCGGCCAAGTGTATGTGGAAAGCGCGCCTGAGTTTTGGGTGTTCGTCATTGATTTTGCCCGCCATCGCGCCTTGGTAAACGACATACAGGCCGATTGGTTGGAAGCCAGCATCATGGGTTCGATAGATGCAGGCATCATGGCGCAAAACGTGTTGTTGGCGGCAGAATCTTTGGGTTTGGGTGGGTGTTACATCGGGGCTTTGCGCAACGATGTGGCGGCCGCTGCGGCCATTTTGGATTTGCCCGCCGAAACCTTGCCGGTGTTTGGCATGTGTTTGGGCCATCCTGCGCAAAATCCAGTGGTGAAACCAAAATTGCCTGCGCCGTTGTTTGTCAGTGAAAACACTTACCAAACTCAAGACGCGCAAGCGGTGGCTGCGTATGAGGAACAGGTGAAGGCTTATTATGCCGAGCGTGGCAGTGCGGTAGCGACTTGGGAAGATGCGATACGCAAAACCCTGTGCAAACCAGTGCGTCCGCACATGTTGCCGTTTGCGCAGCAACAAGGCTTAATCAAACGCTAAACGGAATCAAAATCACAAGTGCCGCAGTCTGTTAGGACTGCGGCTTTTTTGTGGTTGTGGTACTTGAAAACAGCAGTTTGATGTTAAGTCATGGCTTTATATGAAGATTTAATGCAGTTTTTGTCAAGAAATTGCAAAACTGCTGCGTGCAACAGCGATATTCAGGGCTTATGGCATGTTTATTGCAGTCATGTGAATGAACACAGACATCCATTGATACAAATAAAATAAGAATCAACAGCAAAACAGCTTCTGAATATGGGAATGCTGCAATTTTGAGATAAGGACAGGTAAGATGTTAAGCAATTTGTTCTTGGTTTTTATTTTGCTCATGGCAGGTTTATTGGTGGGGCTGAGTATTTACGATACGCTCAGCAAACGCCAATGGGATGACCAATTTGAAAGCCAAGCCAGTGGAGATGATCATGGCAAAAGCTCGATGCGACAATTGGTGTTGTGTTTGGCTTTGTCAGTGCCTTTGCTCATCATCTTGTTGTTGTGGTAGTTTGCATAGAATTTTCCATGCTTTAATAAGCATCAATCAATACAAATCGCGAGCGAGTTAGCTGTTAAGATGGCCTCGTTTACATCGCTTGCGAGTTCAGAGATCATGAAAACCAGACTGTTTGTGGTACACGGTTATCAAGCTCAGGTCAGCAGCCATTGGTTTGCTTGGCTGAGTCGCCAATTTCCAGCAGCACAAACCCAAATTGTCGAATTGCCCGATTCCCACCACCCGCAACTGGATGCGTGGTTAGACGCGCTGCGCGCCGCCATAGGCGCTGTGGATGAACACACGTTTATCGTGGCGCACAGCTTGGGCTGCATCACCACTTTGCAGTATTTAAACCGTGTGGCAGCAACGCCTGCATTGGGTGGCTTGGTTTTGGTCGCGGGTTTTGCCGAGGCTTTGGCGGGCTTGCCGGAATTGAATGATTTTAGCCAAGCACCATTGAATTGGTCACATTTACAAACATTGGCGCCACAGCGTTTGGTGGTGTTGTCCGAAGACGATGCAGTGGTTCCCGCAGCGGCGACAGCACGGCTCAGTATGGCCTTGCAAGCGCCTTTATTGCGCTTAAACCAGCGCGGGCATTTTATGAGCCAAGACGGCTGCGATACCTTGCCCGAAGTGGCGACATGGCTGTGCCAGCATTTACCACAGCTTACGCCGGCCAATGGTATGATGTGAGCCTTAATAGCGCGGGTGATAACACGCCGTGCTGGCAAAATGTGTACGAGGATTGAACATGAAAATGTGGATGGTGGCTGCGTGTGTGGCCTTGGGCTTGGCAGCGTGTGGTACCAGTGGCGGTGGTTTGCGCAACGATGCGTACAAACAAATCACTGAGAAAAAAGAAGAAGTGGTGGCGCATTTCAATGTTGAAGGCGCACTGGCTGCCAACAAAGTGGCCACTGGTTTTTACCGCAAATTATTGGGCAAAACCGCCGATGGTGGTTTTGTGGTGCAAGACTTCTACAGCCGCAACGATGTCAAACAAAGCGACCCTTTCATCATCAGTAATGAAAGCGGCCTGAAAGCCTTTACCAACCAATACACCCAAGGCGAGCTGTTTTTGTATTATGCCAATGGTGCCAAACTGGAACACAGTGTGTATGAAAAAGGCTTGTTGGTCAGCACCAGCACTGCTTATTACCCCAGCGGCACGGTGTTTCAAACCAACCAATTTGAAAATGGCAAACTCAATGGCCGTTCGCAGTTTTACCACCCCGATGGCAAGCTGGCGGCGAATTTAGAATATGTTGATGGGGTATTGGTCAATGCCGAGGGTTGGAGCAGCGATGGTCAATCGGTTTCGGCCACCAACATCAATACCTTGTTGCAACAATTGCAAGGTTATGACGATGCCAATATGCAAGAATTAAGGCGTTTGGCACAATAAGCACGCCATGATGATAAAAGCGGCCTGTAAACATGATTTACAGGCCGCTTATTCTATTGCAGCAGGTGTTTAAAGATGACTTATAGACTTATAACATGGGTTCCAACGGTAACCACGATAAGAATTTCACCACTGCGCGTTTGAGCCAACTGGTTTTTGGTTCATGGTGATACACCGTCACACCGCTGTCGCTGTGCTCCAACCACACCAAGCGTTGTTGGTCGTCCAATTGCACCTCATACGCATTGATCGGCACGTTGCTGAGCAAGGTTTGTTTGAAATGGCGCGTCAATTCGGCATTGTGGATGACGACGCCGTTTTCGGTGTTCAAATTGGCCGAACGCGGGTCCATATTGAACGAGCCTATGAACAAGATGTCGTTGTCCACGGCGATGGTTTTGGCATGCAAACTCGAGCCTGAGCTACCGGTTAAGCCACGGTCTTTGAAGATGACCGGTTTGTTCACCGTCGGTTTGAGCTCGTACAAATTGATGCCCGCGCGCAGCAAAGGTTTGCGGTATTTGGCATAGCCAGAATGCACTGGCGCGACATCGGTGGCGGCGAGCGAATTGGTTAAGATGGTGATGTCTATGCCGCTGTTGGCGAGCTGAATTAATTCGTGCGTACCGGTTTTGGTCGGTACAAAATACGGCGACACAATCAGAAAGCTTTGTTTGGGTTCGCCCAATTCTTGCGACAACTCATCGACGATGTGCCGGTCGACATCGCCGCGTTTGCCCAAGGCTTTGGCAGGGTCGTCGGACACCAATTTGGCTTGCGACCACATCAGTGGCAAGCGCTGTTGCTGCAATTCATTGGCAAAATCCGACTCTTTGATTTTTTGCAAATAAGTTTGGCGGTCTTGCTGGCGCTTGGCCCGTTCTTCTGGTTTGAGCTTGTCTTTGGGGTCGTGAACTTTTTTCTTGCCCACAATTTGCGCCAGCGCATAGCTGGATGGGCTGCGCCAATAGCGTTCAAAATCGGCTGACACGTCTTCGGTGACTTTGCCCACGGCCAACACATCCAAATCCATGAACATCACGCCATCGCCATTGCCGAAATACTCATCGCCGATGTTGCGTCCGCCCAAAATCGCCGCCTGTTGGTCGACGATGAATGCCTTGTTGTGCATGCGGTGGTTGAGGCGATTGAACTCGGTCAAATAGCCGAGGAAGCGAAATTTGCGGTTCACAAACGGATTGAACAAACGCACTTGGATATTGGGATGGGCATCCAAGCGCAGCATCAGCGCGTCCAAGCCGTTGGTATTGTTGTCATCGAGCAGCAAACGCACTTTCACACCGCGGTCGGCCGCTTGCATCAAGCCATGCGCCAACAATTGCCCCGACGCATCGTTGTGCCAAATATAGTATTGCAAATCCAGGGTGTGTTCGGCGGCCTGTATCAAGCTGGCGCGGGCGGCAAACGAATCGTGGCTGTCGGACAGCGGGTAAATGCCGGTGAGGTTGTCGCGATTGGCGCGCAAGGCCGACACCACCCGCGCCAATTCATTGTTGGTTTCGGTGATGCGCACCACCGGTTCGGTGACCGGTTCGGCAGGGGGCAAGGTCGCGCAGGCGCTGAGCAACACGCTGCAAGCCAATAACAATGGCAATGGCAGCGAGCGCACACGGCATGAGCGCAAAAATAAACACAGTGACTTGAACATCACAATCATCGGGCAGTGCCTTAGGGAATATCGGATAGGGGCGGTGTGTGGCTGATGCCAGCAGATGGCGTTGCCATCAACGTGCTGCCACAACAAATATGCTGATGGCAGCCATAAGCGGCCTGTAAAGACACAGACCGCTTGCATGATAATGGTTTCTGCCGATTTAGACCATCCACAGATGCATGGTGTGGAGCGACTGTGGTAACGCCTTAGTACGGCAGTGACAATAATAAAGTCTTGTGGTGTAGGTACATCAGCGGCCTGTAAAAGTGTACAGGCCGCTTCCATACTAGCGGTTAGGGGTGGGCAATTTTGTAGCTAAAGGTTTGCTCATAGGCACCGGGTTTGTTATCAGGGCGCGAAGCCGGTACTTGAAAACGCTGGCTGCGCAGGTGTTTGATGGCGGCTTGGTCTAGCAGCACATATTGGGAACTGCGTTTGACCTTGATGTTAATCGGTTTGCCATCGGCCTGTACTTCCCAACGCAAGGTCACCGCGCCTTGTAAGCCTTTTTTCAACGCGGTTTGAGGATAGACCATATTGCTGCTGGGTAAGGTGGTGATGGTGTCGGGGTCTTGCGCGTCTGGACCGCCGAAAACAAACGACTGCTGATAAGGCGGCTTGATGGTGAGGCCATTCTTAATGGTCGGCGGATAGCGCAAGGCATTGTTGTCCAAATACTCGCGCACAGCGTCTGCAAAAGCGTCGGCACCGGTATTTTCCACTATGGTCACGGCGATGGCTTTGCTGTCGGCATCGACTGTCCAGCGTGCGGTCACCCGCGCACTGCTGCCTTGTGCTCGCGCCTCGGCTGGGTATTCCGGCAGGCCTTGCGGCCGCGGCTGCAATAAAATGTCGGCGTTGGCGGCGGTCTGAACACACAGCGCCAACAAGCTGAGGTAAAGGTAAGAGCTGGCTTGCATCTGTGTCTCCTTGATAGATTTATACGGCCTGTAAACAACGGGTCCTTGCCTGTTTCAATCTGTCCAGCATGTGCGCATTGCTTAAGTGGTGTGGTGCTGGCATCACGACCGCGCAGTTGCCAAGATAACAGTTTGCCTGCGTAGCGTAAAAAACCTGTGGATGGAGTCTGTTTGCCGCCACTGTCGGTAGGGTTTTATTCACCAGAAGACTTGGGCAGCGGTGGGCCAAATTGGTAAGTGTGTTGCAAATAAGAAGCCACAGGTTCGCCATTGATGTGTGCGGCCTTGAATTTGGCGGTGCGCGCTTGTGCCAAGGCCGCTTGTGTGAACAGCGCATGGCTGCTGGACAAGACGGTGATGTCGGTGACATGGCCCCAGCGGTTGATTTGCCACGCAATGCTGACTTGGCCGCGCAGGTGTCGGCGTTGGGCGGCTTTGGGATACGGCGCAGTCAAGGCGTCGGTGTTCACTAACAGGGCTGTGGGTAAATTGGCGGCAGGGAGTTTGAAGACAAAAGTGCGCGAATAGACTTTGTTTGCAGCCAGCGGAAACCGATGGGCATAGTTTCTGACATAGCGTATGGCCGCATTGTCCAAACTGCGGTAGCCTGAGCTGGCAATGATTTGGGTGCGTACCAGCTGGTTGGCATCGACGCTCCAGCGCACAGTGACAGAACCAGATTCACCGCGCTCTATGGCCGCTTGCGGATATTCAGGTTTGGGGATGGCGGCGATGCGCGCCAATTGTTGCTTGCTTAAGGCTTGAGGTGGCTTGGCTTGTTTAGGCTCGGCATGGGCGCAGACACTGCAGAGCAGCAATACCCACAGATATTGTTTGTGCATCGTTTCCCCCTTGAAAAACAGACAAAAGCGGCCTGTAAATGTTTACAGGCCGCTTTGAGTTCACCGTAACACGTGTTAAACCACAATGTTCACCAAGCGACCTGGTACCACAATCACTTTCTTAGGTGTTTTGCCTTCCATGAATTTCACTGCACCAGCGCTGGCCATGGCAGCGGCTTCAATCACGTCTTTGGCAGCATCGGCGGCCACGGTGATTTTGTCGCGCAATTTGCCATTCACTTGCACCATGATTTCCACTTCGGATTTCACCAACGCGGCTGCATCCACTTGTGGCCATGCGGCTTCCCACAATGCAGTGCTAGGGCGCAAGATTTGCCACATCGCTTGGCAAGCGTGCGGAGCAATCGGCCACAACAAACGCGTGATGGCTTCCAATACTTCTTGCGCCACAGCGCGGCCTTGCTCGCTGCTGGTGTCGGTTTTGTCGTAAGTGTTTAACAATTCCATCACGGCGGCGATGGCGGTGTTGAATTGTTGGCGGCGACCGTAATCGTCGCTGACTTTGGCGATAGTGGTGTGCAATTTGAAGCGCAAGTCTTTCAATGCGCCATCTAAACCGTCTTGGCTGCCGCTAAACGCAGTGACCAAGCCGTTTTGCTGGAAGTCGTACACCGTGCGCCACAAGCGACGCAAGAAGTTGTACGCACCTTTGACACCATTGTCCGACCATTCCAACGACTGTTCAGGTGGCGCGGCAAACATCATGAACAAACGTGCGGTATCGGCGCCGTATTCGTCGATTAAGGCTTGTGGGTCGACACCGTTTTTATACGATTTCGACATTTTCAAGAAGCCACCGTATTCCACCGCGCCGCCATCGGCTTTCAAAGTCGCGCCGGTCAATTGGCCTTTGTCATTGCGCACCATGTCCAATTCTTCGGCTGAGTAATACTCTTTGGTGCCATTGTCGTTGATGCGGAAGAAGGTTTCGCACACCACCATGCCTTGGGTGAGCAAGCGCGTGAACGGTTCGTCTACCGCCAACAAGCCTTCGTCACGCATCAATTTGGTGAAGAAGCGGGCGTAGAGCAAGTGCAAAATCGCGTGTTCAATGCCACCCACGTATTGGTCTACCGCCATCCAGTATTTGGCTGCAGCAGGGTCGACCATGGCGGTATCGCATTTTGGAGAAGCATAGCGAGCGAAATACCAGCTTGATTCCATGAAAGTGTCCATGGTGTCGGTTTCACGACGCGCAGCGCCGCCGCATTTTGGACACGTGGTTTCGTAGAATTCTGGCATTTTGGCCAAAGGTGAGCCAGCGCCATCGGGTACGACGTTTTCTGGCAAGACTACTGGCAATTGGTCTTCCGGTACCGGCACATCACCACAGCAAGCGCAGTGGATGATCGGAATCGGGCAGCCCCAGTAACGTTGACGGCTGATACCCCAGTCGCGCAAGCGGAATTGGGTTTTTGGCGCGCCGGCATTCAAGCCTTCCAATTTCGCTGCCATGGCATCGAAAGCGGCCTGAAAGTCCAAACCATCAAATTCAGCGCTGTTCACCAAGATGCCGTGTTCGGTATAAGGCGCGGCCAAAGGCTCAGCCAAAGCCTCGCCTTCGCTAGGACGGATGACGGTTTTAATCGGCAAATCGTATTTGTGGGCGAATTCAAAATCGCGTTCATCGTGCGCAGGCACGGCCATCACCGCGCCATCGCCATAGCTGAACAACACATAATTCGCTACCCACACAGGCAATACTTCGCCATTCAATGGATTGATGACAAAGCGGCCTGTAGGCAAGCCTTTTTTCTCCATGGTGGCCATGTCGGCTTCGGCCACCGAGCCAGCTTTGCATTCCGCGATAAACGCTTGCAATTCGGTATTGCCTGCGGCTGCTGCGGTGGCCAATGGATGTTCTGCGGCCACAGCGACATAAGTCGCGCCCATCAAGGTGTCAGGACGGGTGGTGTAAACCTGTAAGTATTCGTTCCAGCCTTCGGCTAAGCCCGCTTTGCTGTCGTCGGCGATGGTAAAACGCACTTGCATGCCGCGCGATTTGCCTATCCAGTTGCGTTGCATGGTTTTGACTTGTTCAGGCCAGTGTTCCAATTTGTCCAAGTCTTGCAGCAATTCTTCGGCGTAATCGGTGATTTTGAAGTAATACATCGGGATTTCGCGTTTTTCGATTAACGCGCCCGAACGCCAACCGCGGCCGTTTTCCACTTGTTCATTCGCCAACACCGTTTGGTCAACTGGGTCCCAGTTCACCACACCGTTTTTCTTGTAAACAATGCCTTTTTCAAACAATTTGGTGAAGAACCATTGTTCCCATTTGTAGTATTCAGGCGTACAAGTGGCGATTTCACGTTCCCAATCGATGGCAAAACCCAAAGATTGCAATTGGGTTTTCATGTACTCAATATTGGAATACGTCCACGCCGCCGGCGCCACTTGGTTTTTCATCGCCGCGTTTTCCGCTGGCAAACCAAAAGCATCCCAACCCATCGGTTGCATCACGTTATAGCCATTGAGCAATTTGTAACGTGATAACACATCGGTAATGGTGTAGTTGCGGACATGACCCATGTGCAATTTGCCTGATGGATAAGGAAACATCGACAAGCTGTAGTATTTGGGTTTGGTTTCGTCTGCATCGACGTTGAACAAGCGGGCGTCATCCCACAATTTTTGCGCGGCAGGTTCAATTGCCGACGGTTGATAGATTTCTTGCATGGCTTTGTGCGTTCGTTGAGAGTAAAACAAAGCAAGAAGTATAACAGTTTCAGATGGCTAGGGGGCTGGAATCGGGCAGAATATCGTCATGGCAATGACAGGCAAAAAAAACCACCTGCGCCAAGGGAGAAAGCGGAAGGTGGTCAATTCATTGCGGGGAAAACGTCTTACTCACTTCAGTCATCCTCTTCGGAGCAAAGAGGTGATGTGAGCCATCATACGCTTTGCAACATTAACTGCGGTTAAGGAGCGTAAGAGTAATACAAAAATTATAAAGTATTGCTTTTAAACAAGTATTTAAAGTTTTTATGTAAAAAAACCATCCGAATCAAGGGGAGGATTGCGGATGGTTAACGTATTTCAGGAAAACGTCTCACTCATGTTTCACATTGCTAGACGCATCACAATGTACGGATGGTAGACGGCTCATTTGAATATAGGTTCAAGGCTTTAAACGTTAATATTTGTAAGGTTGGTGACGACCCAGTTTGGGCAAGTTCTTTTTCGCCATGATGGCCCACAGGCGCAAGGCCAAACCGGCAGCGGCGATGGTGTACAAAGCCCAAGCATTGAGGTAGCCGTGGCTGTCCAAAATATACATGGCCAAACCAATCAAGACCGCTACCGTGCCATAAATGCCTTCGGTCAAAATTTGTGTCACCTCGTTCACCAACATATCGCGCACCATGCCGCCGCCAACGGCGGTGACAAAAGCCAAACACACCACGCCGAACAAATTCAATTCATACAATAAGCCAATTTGCGCACCGGTAATGCTGAAGGCGACCAAGCCTATGGCATCGGCCAAGAAAAACGACCACGTCAAAATGCGGCGCTCACGCTTGGCCAGATTGAATACCCAAGCGAGCATCAAGGTGACCGCAATCATGATCAAAGAAGTGTTGTCGACAAAGACTACGGGCAATCTGCCGATGACGGTGTCGCGGATAATCCCGCCGCCGATGGCGGTTAATAAAGACACGATGATGACACCCAAAAGGTCTAAACCTTTGCGGTAGCCGACCAAATAGCCAGAGATGGTAAACGCGGCCGTGCCGGTTAAACCAATTAAATCAGTTGCATTCATACTCAAGTGCCTGTTTCAGGACGCTTACAAAACCCAGTATAATAACCGCTTTCGTAAAAAATAGATGCATATGTCGAATAAATCTTTGCCCGCCCGCACCTTGTCTGTGGCCCCCATGCTCGACTGGACTGATCGGCATTACCGCCACATGGCCAGACAAATCAGCCACCATGCGTGGCTGTATACTGAAATGGTGACCACCGGTGCGTTGATACATGGCAACCGTGGGTGTTTTTTGGACTTTAATGAATGTGAACACCCGGTGGCCTTGCAATTGGGCGGATCGGATACGGCCGATTTGGCACAGTGCGCGGTAATTGCGGCCGAGTGGGGTTATGACGAGGTCAATCTTAACTGTGGTTGCCCGAGTGAACGGGTGCAAAAAGGCGCGTTTGGCGCGTGTTTGATGAATGAAGTGGATTTGGTCGCCGATGGTTTAAAAGCCATGCAAGACGTGGTCGACATCGATGTGACGGTGAAACACCGCATTGGCGTGGACAAGCAAGAGGAATACGCGGTAGTGCGCGATTTTGTCGGTACGATTGCTGAGAAAGCGGCCTGTAAAACCTTTATCGTGCATGCACGCAATGCGTGGTTGCAAGGTTTGTCACCGAAAGAAAATCGTGAAATTCCACCGCTCAAATATGAGTATGTGTACCAGCTCAAGCGCGATTTCCCGCATTTGGAAATCATCTTGAATGGTGGCGTGACCGATAACGATCAAGTGGCCGAGCATTTGCAATACGTCGATGGCGTGATGGTTGGGCGTAGCGCTTACCACCAGCCGCTGACGATGATGGGCGAGTGGGATGCGCGTTTTTACGGCGATGCGCATGCAGCCATGACTTTGAGCAAGTTGGTGCCTGTGCTGCAAACTTATGCTGAGGCGCAAATACAAGCAGGCAAGGGCACGCAATTGCGCCATATGGCGCGCCATTATTTGGGTTTGAGTCATGGCATGGGTGGGGCGCGCCAATGGCGTCGTACCTTGTCGGATGCCAAGCTGTTGGCTCAAAGCGATGCGGGTTTGTTGGCGCAAGCCGCTCAAGCTTTGGGTGTGTGAGTAATCAAGCGGCCTGTAAGCCATTGTGGCATGATGTGCCTTTTTAAGACGGAGTTTATCGGTTAATGAGCATTAATCCCGACTATTTCAAACAACAATATGGCTTGTCTGCCACCCATTCTGAAGTGGTGGCATGGATGGAAGCCGGTCATTTAAATCACGGCCATGCCTTGGATTTGGGCTGCGGTCGCGGTCGCAATGCCTTGTATTTGGCCAAACATGGTTTTGATGTGCATGCTTGTGATGCCGATGAAAGCAGCATCGCTACCTTGAATGACATCATTGCCGCGGAAAACATGAACAACATCGAAACCGATGTCTACGACATCAACCGTGCGGTGGTGCAATCGACTTACGATGTCATCGTGTCGACGGTGGTGATGCAATTTTTACAGGCAGAACGCATCCCAGCCGTCATCGCCAATATGCAAGCGCAAACCGCCGTTGGCGGCTGGAATCTCATCGTCAGCGCCTTGGAAACCGATGGTGTGGCTGTACCGCCATCGTTCCAATTCTTCTTCAAATCGCAACAATTGCCTGAGTTGTACGCCGATTGGAACATCGTCAAATACAATGAAGAAGAGGGCTCTTTGCACCGTACCGATGCCAACGGTAACCCCATTCGCATGAAGTTTGCCACCCTGTGGGCACAAAAACGCGCTTAAGTTTTGCTGAATTCGGGGGTAGCAATGCCCACACCATCGGCCTGTAAATCATGACAGGCCGATTTTTTATTATTGGTTAATAATTAGAAAAATCCATCAATTTCTATTTTCTTTCTATTTTCTATAGATAGAGCCTAAATACATTCCAAATTTGTAATAAATCCCGATATTGCTGCTATTTGCCCTATTTTTTCGGCAGATTGCTGGTGTTAAATTATTTTGTAATTGATATTGATAGTGAATATCAATTATAATCCGAACGAAATTTTACGGTGTTGGATATTTTGTTTCTTAATAGTTAACTAAAAGGGGTAATTAGTCATGCGAACGCGCTTTTTTCACTCAAGCTTATCACTGGCCATTGTGGCGGCTTTCTCTGTACCTGTTGGGGCTGAAACCGTGGCGGCTGAAGCCGATACCGAGTTGGAAGAAATTGTGGTGACCGCCAGCGGTTCGGGCACTCAGTTGAAAAATGCGCCGGCGAGTGTGGCGGTTATCCATGAGGCCGAAATCAAACGCGAGCCGGTCACGTCTATCGGGGAACTGATCAGCAAACAGCCCGGTGTCAGCGGTGGCATGGGCTTAAATGCGGAGGCGGGCAAAATCAAAATGCGCGGTTTGCCTAGCGAGTATTCATTGA
Organism: Vitreoscilla massiliensis; assembly: GCF_001457815.1. GTDB lineage: Bacteria > Pseudomonadota > Gammaproteobacteria > Burkholderiales > Neisseriaceae > Vitreoscilla > Vitreoscilla massiliensis. The sequence goes on along the minus strand of NZ_LN898220.1, from coordinate 306,626 downwards.
TTTTGATTGATGGCCGTCGCATCGGCAACTCGTCGCGTGTGTCTTACCGCACCGATTTGGCGCGCCAAGATTTGGATTGGATCAGCCCCGAAGCGATTCAGCGCATCGAAGTGGTGAAAGGGCCGATGTCATCGCTGTACGGCTCTGATGCCATGGGCGGCGTTATCAACATCATCACCAAAAAAATTCCAGATGAGTGGACGGGCTCGGCCACCATCAATTACAAATTGCCATCCGACAGCAAAGCGGGCGACACCATTCAAACCAGCGCCACGCTTGCAGGGCCTATTTTAGACAACTTAGGTGCACGTGTGACCGTGAGTCAAACCCAACGCGATGCCGATAAGGGCTTGGACACGGACGATTTTGCCGATTCCACCACCGGGATTAAAAACCAAAACATCGACGGTAAACTGGCTTGGGAAGTGGTCGATGGCCATACCTTGGAATTGTTTGGCACGTATGGCAAGCAAATCAACACCAACCCGAGCTTTAAAGAGGGGGCGGACAAGAGCGAATTTTGGTTGGGCGACGATGGCGAAGAAGACACCACCGTGACCCGTCGTTATGGTCTGTCTTGGGACGGCGAGTATGACTGGGGCAGCAGTAAGTTAAGCGTGTACCGCAATGAGTTTGAAAAACCGAATGCCATGACCGAGGTGAATGGTGTGTTGGCGCCGACCAATCAGCAAAACTCGCAAACCGTCGTCGATGGCAAGGTCAATATCCCATTCCAATTGGGTGTGGAACACAATTTGACCGTTGGCGGACAGTGGAAAAAAGAAGAATTGTCCAACAGCCGCACCTTGGGCATCAATTCCAATGGCGCGCCATCCATTGATGGCACCGACCACACTGGCAACATCACCGTGGAAGGTAAGTCTTGGGCCTTATTCTTAGAAGACAGCTTGAAATTGACCGACAAATTCACCTTAACTTTGGGCGGTCGTTTGGACGATGACGAGCGCTATGGCACCCAATTCTCGCCGCGTGCTTACGGTGTGTACAATTTGACCGACGCATGGACATTCAAAGGCGGTGTATCCAAAGGTTTCCGCGCCCCAGATTTGGTGCAAACCGCACCGGCTTTTGCCACAGGATCACGCGGCAATGGCTGTAATTCGACTTTTGGCCGCTATGACCCGATTACCAATCCGGGTGGGTTCCGCAGCTCCAATGCGCTCACCGGTTATGTGAACTGTTATGCCACTGGCAATCCCGATTTGAAACCAGAAGAATCGACCAATTACGAGTTTGGCTTTAATTTCCAAAATCCAAGCCTGAACGGTGGTTTGACTTACTTCCACACCGATTTCAAAAACAAGATTTTGAGTCAAGCGGTGAAACACACCGCCAGCAGCGACATCGACCCACAATACCAAAGCCGTTATCCATATGGTATTTGGTATACCGCACCGACCAATGCTGAAAAAGCCAAAGTGCGCGGTTTGGAAGGCTCGCTCACTTGGTTCATCAACGACGATTGGACTTGGCGCCACAACGCGACTTACTTCATCGCTTCTAAAAACGAAGACACAGGCGCAGCCTTAATCGATACGCCGAAATTTGCCTACAACACCGATTTGTTGTGGACACCGATGGAGCGTTTGCATTTGGGCGTGAATGCGCGCTATGTGGGCTCGCAATACACCACGCAAGTGTCGGATAATCCCGATGTGTTAGAGGCATATTGGACGTTTGGCATGAATGCCAATTACGACATCGCCGACAATTTCACCGTGCGTGCCGGTGTCAGCAATCTGTTTAACAAACAACCTGAGAAAAGTGACGATGCGGTCGATTACCACTCTATCGAAGGCCGCGCCTTCTTTGTGGGTTTAACTGCCAAGTTTTAATACATTCTAAATGTGATGGTACAGATAAGCGGCCTGTAAACAGTTACAGGCCGCTTTTTTAGATTCGATTATTGCGCTGCGATGGGTGTAGCAAGGTCTTATCGCTCCCTTGCTGTCTGTTTATTTAGGATTTTGCGAGGATACCGTCAAAGCTTGGGACAGGTGACTGTGCACACGCATTAGTCGCTTTAAAGTGCTTATTGAATATCAGTCCTTAACCTTGCACATGCGGCCTGTAAGGGTTTACAGGCCGCATGACTTGATGTGAAAAGTAATGCATATCAACCATATCATGCTGTGTTTGTGTCACAGATGATGTGTAGGTATGGACAGAAAAACGGCCTGTAAACATTTACAGGCCGTTTGAATACATGCACACGGACTTACAACATGATTTGACCGCCCAAAGACACCACGCGGTTGTGCGGGATGTGGCAATAGTCGGTGATTTGGGTTTGGTTGCGCGCCAGCCAAATAAACAAGCGGGTGCGGAAGCGGCCCATTTTGCCTTGTGGCGCCAAGGCCAAGCTGTCGCTGGCAAGGAAGAACGAGGTGCGCATCAATTCCAATTCATAGCCGTGTTCTTGCGCGTATTCCATCACCTTGAGCAAATCCGGCGTTTGCTTAAAGCCGTAATGCACCGTCATTTGGCTGAATTGCTCGTTCAAGCGCTTGAACTGCAAGCGCTGCTCGCGTTCAACATACGGCCGATTGTCGGTAACGATGTTGAGCAAAATATTGTGCTCATGCAAGACTTGGTTGTGTTTCAAATTGTGCAGCAAGGCTTTCGGTGCCATGTCCAATTCACGCACCATGTAAATGGCGATGCCATCGACTTGGTGCGGCATGCCGTGGTTTAAGCCTTCAATCAAGCCATCCAAAGGCACGCTGGCCTCGAGGTTTTTCTGCGCCAACACTTGTTGGCCTTGGTACCAAGTGGCAAAAATAAACACCAAAGTCGCGGCCACCACGCACGGCAACCAACCACCGTGGGTGAGCTTGAGCAAGTTGGCGCTGAAGAATACCGCGTCGAAGCACAGGAAGGTGGTGGTAAAGGCAATCGCCACCGCTTTGGGCCAATGCCAATGGCGGCGCATCACAATATAGAGCAAACAAGAAGTCATCAACATGGTGCCGGTAACGGCGATACCGTAAGCCGCGGCCAAGTGTTCGGATGATTTGAAGCCGAGCATTACCGCCGCTACCGCGGCCAATAATAACCAGTTCACAATGGGCAAATAGATTTGGCCTTGCTCGTGGCTGCTGGTGTGGATGACGCTCAAGCGTGGGCTAAAGCCCAATTGTATCGCTTGGCGGGTGACTGAGAATGCGCCGGAAATCACTGCTTGGCTGGCGATGATGGTGGCAAATGCGGCCAGCAATAACAAAGGCCAGCGCCCCCATTCTGGAGATAACATGAAAAACGGATTCACCAAGCTGCTAGGCTCGGCCAACAGCAAGCCGCCTTGACCCATGTAATTCAACACCAAACTCGGCAATACCAAGCCAAACCACGCGATTTGTATCGGTTTGCGGCCAAAATGGCCCATGTCGGCATACAAGGCTTCGGCGCCAGTCAAGGCCAATACCACCGCGCCCAAGCCTATCCAGCCGGCAAAGCCGTGATGGGCAATAAAGACCAAGGCGTAATAAGGATTCAAGCTGTACAAGATGGCAGGGTGAAGCAAGATGCCGCGTATGCCCAATACCGCCAAAGTGGCAAACCACAGCAACATGATGGGGCCAAACACCACGCCAATTTTTTGGCTGCCAAAGCGCTGTATCGCAAACAACACGACCAATATGCTCATCGCCAACGGCAATACCGCCGCTTGCCAATTCGGATTAATCACCGTCAAACCTTCAGACGCCGACAGCAAGGAAATTGCCGGCGTAATCATCGCATCGCCATAGAACAAGGCAGCGCCGAGCAAGCCCATGAACAACACCAAGGCGATGGGTTTGCCCGTCAAATACTGTTTGGCCAATTGCATCAACACCATGATGCCGCCTTCGCCGTGATTGTCGGCGCGCAAGACGATGAGCACATACTTGAGCGTGACCACCAAGATGATGGACCAGAAAATTAAGGACACAAAGCCCATCACATTCATGGCATTGAGTTCGATGTGGGCTGCCGCGAAACACTCTTTTAAGGTATAGAGGACGCTGGTGCCGATGTCGCCATAGACGATGCCGAGGGCGGCTAAGGTCGTGGCAGGAAGTTTTGCGGAGTTCATGATGAAGAAGTTCACCTTTAAGATGCAGACGGTCTGCAAGAAAATTCACATGCGGTTTGAAACTGACAGGCTGCGCAAGACGGGCTGTTGCCAGCCATGTGTAGCGCGTATTTCATGCTATCTGTTTGATAATAATACACATTCATGTCGGTTTCGGGCCGTAAGCGGCCTGTAAAGCAGCAATCGTATTCCTTTTTTATCAAAATCGCACTGCTTTTGTTGCAGTGCCGCATAAATAAATGTTTTTGCGGCACATTTTTTTGTGAAGTTTTTGCAATTCGTGTTGTGTTTTGTTATGTGATGGGTACAGGTGTTTGTTTTGATTGCGAATAAGTGCCATTGGTGTTGGGCTGAGTCAGCGTGTCCACAGTAGTTGGGTAAATTCAGGCAAGATGACACAAACCGTGCAAACATTCGCCATGACATCCAAATCTTCTGAGCTTAGAATCTTTTGTTATTGCAGCAATTTTTCAGAATCGGTATGGTGGTAACTTGTGTCAATGATAATGATGAAAACGGAGAGAACTGAATGCGTCCTGAAACCATAGCCTTACATGCCGGTTACCAAATCGACCCAACCACCAAAGCCGTGGCGGTGCCGATTTACCAAACCACCAGCTACGCTTTTGACAATACCCAACACGGTGCCGATTTGTTCAATTTGGAAGTGGCGGGCAATATTTACACCCGCATCATGAACCCGACCACGGCGGTATTGGAAGCGCGCTTGGCCGAATTGGAAGGCGGCATTGCCGCTTTGTGCGTGGCTTCGGGCATGGCAGCGATTACCTATGCGGTACAGACTTTGGTCAGCGCTGGTGACAACATCATCGCCACCAAAACCTTGTACGGCGGTACTTACAATTTGTTTGCCCACACCTTGCCACACCAAGGCGTGGAAGTGCGTTTTGTCGACCCGAATCGGCCTGAAGACATCGCCGCGCTCGTTGATGCCAAAACCAAATTGGTGTATTGCGAGAGCATAGGCAATCCAGCGATCAATGTGGTCGACATTCCGGCGTTTGCCGATGCCGCACATGCGCAAGGCTTGCCATTGGTGGTGGACAATACCGTTGCCACACCGCTGTTGTGCCCAGCCTTGAAACTCGGTGCCGACATCGTGGTGGAATCGCTGACCAAATACATCGGCGGCCATGGCAACAGCATCGGCGGTGCCATCATTGATGGCGGCAAGTTTGATTGGGCCGCTCATGCCGAGCGTTTCCCACAATTGACCACGCCAGATGCGTCTTACCATGGCGTCAATTATTCTGAGCATTTTGGTGCAGCGGCGTTTATCGCACGCGCACGTGTGGTGCCACTGCGCAATATGGGCGCGGCCATCAGCCCGATGAACACCTTCTTGATTTTGCAAGGCTTGGAAACCTTGGCGCTGCGCATGGAACGCCATTGCGACAACGCGGTGAAAGTGGCGCAATTCTTACAAAGTCATGCCAAAGTGGAGTGGGTGAATTACCCAGGTTTGGATAACAGCCCATATAAAGCCATCATAGACCGTGATTTTGGTGGCAAAGCGTCAGGCTTGCTCAGCTTTGGCATCAAAGGCGGCCGCGAAGCCGGTGCCCGCTTTATTGATGCACTGCAATTGTTTACCCGTTTGGTCAATATTGGCGATGCCAAGTCGCTGGCCTGTCACCCCGCTACAACAACCCACCGCCAATTGAATGATGCCGAGCTCAAATCTGCTGGCGTCAGCGCCGACATGGTGCGCTTGAGTGTGGGCATAGAGCACATCGATGATTTGTTAGCGGATTTGACCCAAGCCTTGGCAGCGGTATAAAAATCAGGGTTTTGCCTCGTATGGTATGCAGATGCGGCCTGTAAAACAGGCCGCATTTTTGCGCGAGGACATATTACGCAAATAGAATCAACTGTCTAACAAATATTCACAAAATGATTTACATCCTATTGGCAATTTGATTGAGCTAGAGTAGTGTTCGAGTTTGGCTCGGAATTTTGCAGTCTTTTTCATTACTTTATTCCATACAATCGTGTTTGTATATTCCTTGCCGCGATAAAAACCAAAAGGTGTCATACATGCATCACACACAAAAAATCTGGATGGCCTTGGCTGTGGCGGCCTTGCTCAGCGCTTGTGCGCCGATGGGGCAACAAAAACCGTTGGCCCACGCCATAGACGCGACCAGTTTGCAATTGTCACACGGCCAGTTGCCACACACGCAAACCGAATTTTGGCAACAATTAAACGATCCTGTACTCAATCAATTGATGGCGCAAACCTTGCAAGACGCGCCAGATTTGGCGGCCACGCGGGCGCGCATCGATGGCGCTGCGGCGCAATATGGTTTGGCGCGTTCACAAACCGGCCCGCACATCGAAGCCGATGCCACATACAACCGCCAACGCTTCTCTGAATACGGCATGTACGCCGGTTTGTTTGGCGGCCAATACATGAACAGCTTCGATTTGTCGCTTAAAGGCGCATGGGAATTTGATTTCTGGGGCAAACACCGGGCGCAAATGGCGGCAGCCATAGGCCAACAAAACGCCTTGCAATACGAATTAGAACAAACCCGTTTGATGTTGGCGCAAGCGGTGTTGACCCAATATGTGCAGTGGCAAAATCTGCTGCGCCAACAACAAGTGTTACAACGCCGCATCGCGGTACAAAAAAATGCTGCCGGTCTGATGCTCAACCGTGAACACGCTGGCTTATTGGCCGGCAGCGACGTCTATCCCTTGCAAATGGGTGCACACCAATTGCAAGCGCAAATCGCCCAAATCGACGGCCAAATCGATGCCATCAAACACGCATTGGCGGCTTTGAGTGGCCAAGCGCCAGATGCGCTCAGAAATGTGCAGCCAACAATGTGGAAAACCGTGCCTACGGTAGCGGCCGCGAATGTGACCGCCGATTTATTGGGACAGCGTCCCGATATCGCCGCCCAGCGCGAGACCTTACAGGCCGCCTCTGCCAATATCAAAGCCGCCAAAGCTGAGTTTTATCCGAATGTGAAAATCTCTGGCTTGGTTGGTTTGTCATCCATCGAAATCGGCAATTTATTGGAAACCGGCGCCAAAGTGGTGAACATCTTGCCGGCAGTGACCTTGCCCATCTTCAACAGCGGTGCTTTAAAAGCTCAATTGGCGCAAAGCCATGCCCAATATGATTTACAGGCCGCTCAATACAACAAAACCGTGTTGACCGCGCTGCGTGAAGCCGCCGATGCCTTGTCCGATGCCCAAGCCACGGCCAAGCAAAGCCAAGAGCGTTTGGCCGCATGGCAGTTGCTGCAAAAAGCCAGCAATGCCAAAGCCGCACGCGTGCGTGCCGGTTTGGACAATAAATTGAGCATGTGGCAACAACAAGACGATGCCTTGGCAGCCGAAGGGCTGTACCAAAGCGCCTTGACCGCACAGCGCTTGGCTTGGGTCAATACCCAAATTACCTTAGGTGGTGGCTTCAATGCCGCTGCAAACCACTCAGAATCCGCAGGAATGTAAGATGAGCGAAACACCTAGCACAGCAGTTCAAACCGAACAAAATCCCCAAATCGTCGCCAAACCCGCCGGCAGCAAGCGCAAACGCAATTTATTGCTGTTGACCTTGATTTTATTGGCCATAGGCGCTGGTTTTGCCGCCATGTATTTTTTGGTGTGGCAACACGAAGTCGAAACCGATGACTCCTACGTGGGTGGCCATTTGATTCAAGTGACACCGCAAATCAATGGCACGGTGAACAGCGTGGCCGTGGACGATACCGATAATGTGAAAGCAGGGCAGGTATTGGTGGAATTGGATGCCGATGATGCGCAATTGGCGTATGAGCGCGCCAAAAGCGAATTGGCCAATGCCGCCAAGCAAAACCAACAATTGAGCGCCGGTGTGCGCCAAGCCAGTGCACAAATTGCGGTACAACAAGCGAATTTGAAAAAAGCCCAAGCCGATTTGGCGCGCCGCATGACTTTGGCTGGCACCGATGCCATTTCCGATGAGGAAATTTCACACGCGCGTTCGGCAGTGGAAGCCGCGCAAGCCGCTTTGACCGCCGCGCATGCGCAAGAGCAACAATCGAAAGCCGCTTTGGGTCGCGAGTCTTTGCGCGAACAGCCAGCCGTGCAAACCGCGATGTCACACATGAAAGATGCGTGGTTAAACTTGGAGCGCACCCACATCAAAGCCGCCAGCGATGGCCAAGTGGCGCGTCGCAATGTGCAAGTGGGTCAAAAAGTGGCCGCAGGCAGCCCATTGATGGCCATCGTGCCTTTGAACAATCTGTGGGTGGATGCCAACTTCAAGGAAAACCAATTGGCGAAACTGCGTTTGGGTCAGCCGGTGAGTTTGGTGTCTGATTTGTACGGCGACAAAGTGGTGTTCCACGGCAAAGTATTGGGTTTGTCAGCCGGTACCGGCAGTGCGTTCAGCGTGTTGCCAGCGCAAAATGCCACTGGTAACTGGATTAAAGTGGTGCAACGGGTACCAGTGCGCATCCAATTGGACGCCAAAGAATTGGCCGCCCATCCGCTGCGCATCGGTTTGTCGATGAAAGCCACCGTGGACGTTTCCAACCAACAAGGTGCGTCTGTGGCTACAGCTACCGTCAAAGACAAAACGCTGGCAACCGCGGCGGCAGCCGACCGTTTCACTGAGGTGGACAGCGCGATTAACGACATTTTGAGTTCATACGAACATTAAGGCGGCGCGATGGCACATCCTCCACTGCGGGGCGCAAGCCTCGTTTGGGTCACGCTGGCCTTATCGATTGCGGTATTTATGCAGGTGTTGGATTCCACCATTGCCAACGTGGCTTTGCCCACCATTTCCGGTAATTTGGGCGCCGCCACCTCGCAAGGCACGTGGGTCATCACCTCGTTTGCGGTGGCGAATGCGATTTCGGTGCCTTTAACCGGCTGGTTGGCCAAGCGTTTTGGTGAGGTGAAGACGTTTGTCACCTCTACCGCTTTGTTTGTGTTGGCCTCATGGCTGTGCGGCATTGCGCCCAGCTTGGAAGTGTTGATTCTGTTTCGCGTGATGCAAGGCGCGGTGGCAGGGCCGATGATTCCGCTGTCGCAATCGCTGTTACTGGCCGCTTATCCACCGGAAAAACGCCCGATGGCCTTGGCCTTGTGGTCTATGACCATCATTGTCGCGCCGATTTTCGGCCCGATTTTGGGCGGCATCATCAGTGACAACTGGCATTGGGGCTGGATTTTCTTTATCAATATTCCCATAGGCGTGTTTGCGGTGTGGGTGGCGTACAAACAATTGCACCACCGTGAAACCGAAATCAAACACCAACCGATTGATTACCTCGGCTTGTCGCTGTTGGTCATTGGGGTGGGCGCGCTGCAAATGATGCTAGACCGCGGCAAAGAGCTGGACTGGTTTGCCTCGACCGAAATCATTGTGTTGTGCGTGGTGGCAGTGGTGAGTTTGGCGTATTTGATTGTGTGGGAGCTGGGCTCAGATTATCCGATTGTCGATTTGAAGCTGTTCAAAGACCGCAATTTCACCGTCGGTGTGATTTCGCTCAGTTTGGCATTTATGGTGTACATGGGCGCGATTGTGCTCCTGCCATTGGTGATGCAAACCCAATTGGGCTATACCGCCACTTGGGCGGGTTTGGCGGCGGCGCCGATAGGCATATTGCCGGTGATCTTGTCGCCGATCATCGGTAAATTCGGTGGGCGCATGGACATGCGCATCTTGGTGACCATGAGTTTCCTCACTTATGCCGTGTGTTTCTGGTGGCGCACCGATTTCAATGCCGACATGGATTTTTGGGACATCTTCTGGCCGCAATTTTGGCAAGGCGTGGGCATGTCGATGTTCTTCCTGCCGTTAACGCAAATCACGCTGTCGCGCATTGCACCGCAAAACATTGCCAATGCCTCAAGTCTGTCGAATTTCGTGCGCATCTTGGCTGGTGGTATCGGTACTTCGATTGCCACCACCATGTGGGAGCGGCGTGAAATCGTCCACCATGCGCATTTGGTCGAAGCGATTAACCCGTACAATCCGATGAGTGTAGAAATGCAACAGCAAATGGGGCAAATGGGCATGAGTACGGTGCAGCAACATGCAGTCTTGAACCAAACCATTACCCAACAGGCCTACATCATGGCCTCTAACGAGGTGTTTTACGCTGGTGCGATTCTGTTCATCGTGTTAATCGGCGTGGTGTGGTTTGCCAAGCCGCCGTTTGGTGCCAGCAGTGGCGGCGGCGGTGCGCATTAACTTGAGGAGCGTGTGATGTTCAGTTTACAGGCCGCTTGTGACATCCAAGCCGCGCTACCGCGTTTGCCTCAGCCCAAACCTTGGTCGGCATCGCCATGGTTGCCGGCTGAGTATGTGAATTTGGTCAGCCACATCGACACGCAAACCTTATCGGCCGATGCGGTGTTGTGGACGGCGTGCGTGGCGCGCCACCACAACAGTGCCAAGCAACAAGATTTGTTGTGGGCGGACGATGTTGATGCGAAAACGCGTTCGCGCTTTTGGTTGTTTGCCGAAGACGGCCAAGGCGATGTGTATGTGTTGGATGAGCACGGCCAGTGTCATTTTGCCGACCACGATGCCGGCAGTTTGCACCCAAGCGCGTTCACAGCATTGCGCTTGGATTTTATGGGCTGGTTGCAATTGGCCAATTTGATGGGGCAGGCCGATGCCTTGTTGGATGAACAAGACGACTTGAGTGCGGCGCAAATCGCGGCATTTGAGGCGTGTTTGGCGCAATTGCATCCCGATTTACCGGTGGTTTTTCCATTCAAATGGTGAGTTAAAGCAAACGAAGCGGCCTGTAAATTTACAGGCCGCTTTTTTAAGGTATATACTCGGCGCATAAGCTGTTAAACCCATGTCATGCACGCATGACCATATGAAGGGGGATGAACATGTACGGATTAATCGGCCGCATGACTGCGGTGACAGGCCAACGCGAAGCCTTGATTGGCATCTTATTGCATGCGGTGTCGGGTTTGCCTGGGTGTTTGAGTTACATCATCGCCCGCGACCCCAGTAATGATGACAGCGTGTGGATTACCGAGGTGTGGCTGGACAGTTTAAGCCACCAAGCCGCCTTGAGTTTGCCTGCCGTCAAACAGGCCTTAGAGCAAGGCCGCCCCTTAATCGCCAGCATGGACAGTCACATGATTACCGAGCCGGTTGGCGGTCATGGTTTGTTTGAGCCCAAGTGCTGACATGCATGGAACATTCAAAAAAGCGGCCTGTAAACGTTTACAGGCCGCTTTTTTCATGGTTTAAACCGTCTTATCAAATTCATCAAAACGCGTGGCATAGCCTTGTGGTTTGGTGATGATTAATTGTGAACACGGCTCGCCGCGTTCCAAATACTTGGTTTCAAAATGGGTACGGGCAAAGTGTTTGGGGATGGTTTCTTGTACAAACGGCAATTTCCACACTTGCTGGCATTGCGCCGCCGCTTCGGCGATGTAATCGGGAATGTTGCTGGCCAAGGTAATGCTGCCGCCGTCTTGCAAGCGCGACAGCAAAAATTCAAAGTAAGGCATATTGAGCCAACGTTGCGCCGGATTCTTAGGCTCGGGGTTGGGGTAGAGTATGAAAATTTGCTCAAGCTGTTGCGGCTTTAAACCGTGCACCGACCACGCAATCGCATCGGCGTGGATGGGGCTGAGGTTGCTCAGCGGCGCGGCTTGGTATTGTTTTAAAAACGCTTGGTATTTTTCGGCGGTGCGTTCTATCGCCAATAAATGCAGTTGTGGGTGTTTGGCGGCAAAGCCCAAGGCGTGTTTGCCTTTGCCAGCGCCGATTTCCAAACAGGCATGGGCGTGTTGCACCACATGAAAATCACGCGGCGCATGGATGTGTTCGATTTGGAACAAACGGATGTTAGGGAAGGTTTTCATGGCGCTATTGTAAAGAAAATGCCCACGTTTGGGCATGGCTAGTGTGGGCAGATGGTGTTTGTCGCTTCAATCTTCTTCAGGCAGCGGCGCTACTTTGGGTTTGTCTTTGTCTGGCGTGATGGCGTCGTCAACCAAGCCTTCAACAAAATTGCCGCTGTTTTGGCGGTTGATGCGTTGCAATTGCTCAGGGCTGAGCTTGGCATAGCCTTCGTCTTCTTGCTCGTCGTCGTTGTAAGGAATCGGTTTGATTTTCGCCAATTGTTCGGCGGTGAGTTTGTCGCTCATGGCAGGCCTCATGGGTAAGTGTCGGAGTGGTCACTGCTGCCACTGCGTTCTGGTAACACCAACAGCGGCCGGTAAAGTTTAAGCGCGCGAGTGTTGCGCTGCAAGTGGTTATTTTCATGTCGATTCAGTTACAATTGGTGGGTATGTCTGTGGCATGGCCGCAGGCATAAGGGCTGCTGAGGAGAACAGCAGTGGTATGAGTAACCACACCTGCATAAAAAGAAATCACATGGGGACTGTCGACGCGCAAGCGGTGAATTTGTATGCCTTATTGGGCGTACCTGAAAACGCAGATGGCGCGCGTTTGCGCCATGTCATCGGCCTGCATCACACGGCCAAATTATTGCCCGAAGCGATATTGGCCAAGGCCGAACGCTATTTGCTCAGCGACACGCTGCGGCTGCAATACAATTTGTATTTGAAAAATCTCACCGCCCAACATGCGGCCTTGTCCCACCTCAATTTGTATGCGCATTTAAACCTGCCGCATACCGCCACTGCCGCACAAATTCAGGCCGCTTTGAATGCGCATGTGCACCGCATTCCGCTGCAAACATGGTTATTGGCGCGCAAATGGCTGCTGCATCCGCGTTTGCGTGAGCGTTACGATGGTATGTGGGCGCAGCGTTTTGGTGGTCAGTGGGAGGCAGTGCTTGCCGATGCCGATGTTGCTGGTGTGGCAACAGACATTGCGACAGTCGAGACCGATAAAGCCAGCACACCGTGGGCTTTGTTGGCGGCGGCAGCGCTGAGCACGGCCATAGGCGTCATCACCTTGGAACGTGTGTACCAACGACCCATCCAGCTGTACCGCCAACAAACCGCCTTGCCGCCCTTATTATTGGCGGCACCAGCCGCGAGTGCTTGGAGCCAAATCACCATTACCGCCGTGGGTGACACCACTTTGGGCAGCCATTTGGGCGATGTCAGCGCCGGCACTTTGCCCGCGGTGTGGCGTGAGCAAGGCGATGCGTATTTTATGCAAGAAATGGCCGATGTGTTGGCACACGATGATTTGAGCATTGCTAATTTGGAAGGGCCGCTGACGCAGGCCAACGGTGGAATGGATAAGCCATTTGTGTTCAAAGGTGCGCCGGCATTGGTGGGCGTGTTGCGCGCAGGTTCGATAGAAGCGGTGAATGTGGCCAATAACCACAGCCACGATTATGGCGCACAAGGCCATGCCGACACGCTGCAAGCCTTACAGGCCGCACAAATACCGGCATTTGGCTATCAGCAATACCAAATCATCGACATCAAAGGCAAACGCATCGCCTTGGCTGGCGCCAAAGCATGGAGTGTGGCACAAGGCAAAGAGGCGGTGGAGCAAGCGTTGGCGCATTTCAAAGGCCAAGACGTCGATTACCTCATCATGTCGTTTCACTGGGGGCAAGAGCGCCAATACCGCCAAAATACCACCCAACGCGCAATCGCCCATTACGCCATAGACCGCGGCATCAACGCTGTGCTCGGCCACCATCCGCATGTGGTGCAAGGCTTGGAGCGTTACAAGCAAGGAGTGATTGTGTATTCGCTCGCCAATTTTGTGTTTGGCGGTAATGGCAATCCATCGGACAAAGACAGCGTGGCGGTGCAATTGCGTTTGGATTTCGCTGGCAAGCAATTGCTGGCGCAAGACGTGCTCGCCTTGCCGCTGTCGGTATCGGGGCGCAGCAATGGCAATGATTATCGGCCGGTATGGGCGAATGCGGCGACGCAAGCGCGCATTCACGCGAAAATGCAGGCCGCCAGCAATGTCGATGTGCGCATGGGTTGGCGTGAAGATTTGACCAGCCAAGCACTGCTGGCGCACACCTTCAAAGCGCCTGCGCCCAGTCGTTGGTGCGATGACAGTGGCTCGGTTTGGGCGCCGAGCGTGGTAGACACTTCGTTACAGCGCTTTCCAAGCTGTGTGGCGACGCGCCAGCATTGGGGATAAATCTGGCGAGCATATCAAGCGGCCTGTAAATCGTTTACAGGCCGCTTTTTTTATGTTGTTTTTAAGCTTTATCTTAATATAAAACCCACAAAAACAAGCATCTAAATGTGTTTTAACCCAGCTACATTAAAGCCGGATTGAGGCTTACACAGTTTCAAACTCTCCTAAGTTTCGCCTAAGTTTTCGAGCGCATCATGCACTCACCGAAACCGATACTGTGTTCCGATTTAACCTGAGTAGATTTAACTTGTATAAAGGAGTTGTGAATGAACAAACTTGTAAACGCTGTTGTGATTGCCGCTGTTGCTTCATTTTCTGCCATGAGCATGGCCGCCACTGTCGCTCCTGCCCAAACAACATCCGCCAAAGCCGCGCCTGCCAAAGCGACACCTGCAAAAGTCACACCTGTTAAAGCAGAGGTAAAAAAGCCAGCTGCACCTGCAGCGCACCAAGTCAGTAAAAAAGCGCACAAAACCGCGAAACACCATGCAGCCAAACACGCCGTTGCAAAAGCCAAATCATAATCTTCAGGAGAAGACAGTAGCAGCCGTACCCTAGGAAGTAACACTAAGTAACACCGTAGAGTCTTGGTTTTGATGCGTAAGCATTAACCATCAAGCCAAAGCGGCCTGTAAACCATTTACAGGCCGCTTGTTTGTGTTGCCATCGCTCAGTGTTTACTTACTTGGTTTAAACACCAAGATAATGCCCAAGACGATGGCCGCCATACCGAGGATTTCGGTGAACGACATCGCATGACCCCACACCAAAAAGTCCAATATCGCGGTGACAATGGGCACCAAATAAAACAAGCTGGTGATGTTGACCACATTGCCGCCTTGGATCAATTTATAGAGCAGCAATTGCGCTACCACCGAAATCACCACCCCCAACCACAATACCGGTATCCAATAGCCGAAGCTGAAATCGGTGGGCATGGTGGTTTGCGGTAACAGCAGCAGACACATCAACAAAGTCAGCACAAATTGCAGCGGCAGCACTTGCTGCGGCGCTTGCTTGATTTTCTTTTGCAGCAGCGTGCCCAAAGTGATGCAAGCCAAGGCGATGAATGAAAACAGCCACGCCCACACATCCATGCCGGCAATGCTCAAACCGCGTCCGACGATTAAAATCAAACCCGCCAAGGCCAACAATAAGCCGATGAGGCGCAAGGCCGAAAAGCGCCATTCGGTAAGGAGCAAAGTCAAAATCGGTTGCGTACCGAGCAAGGTGGCCAATAGCCCTGGCGTGATGCCGTGCGCCATCGCTTCAAAATAGGCGATGGAATAGCCGCCCACCAATAAAAAACCGGCCTGTAACACTTGCAGCCGCGTGCCCTTATCGGGCAACCACTGGCGGGTTTTTAAGGCCAACAAGCTCAAGACAACAATGGCGACCGCATAACGGCCGATTAACAAGATGGCAACAGAAGAATGGTTCAAGCCCCAACGGGTAAAGATGGCGGCACTGCCCCACAGCAAGACAAAGACCAGCATGGCCAAGCCTGCAGAATGTTTGGAAACAATAGACATGATTTTCCCTTATGTGCTGAGCATCAGCACATCCAATTCAAATAAATTTGCGAGATTTTTTTTTGCAGCAGTGTTAAACAGCAAGCACAGCCACAACACGTACAGCAGCCACATCGGCAACTGCAGCGATTTGAACAGGGGGAGACACAGGAGGCGTGTGCGCGCACAGCGTGTTCGATAAAGTCGAACCGATTGCAACAGGGTGCAATTGCGCCATACCAGCCTCCAAAAGTGTTGTGATAAAAGGGTTTCTTAGAGAAACTGGCATGGATACTAACATGGATTGAGATGGATGCAAATGGTTTTTCATGGTCTGTGCAGAAAACCATGGTTTGCCACCCACAGACAAAACCGCAATTTCAATCAAGCGCGGGCAAGGAGCGTTTGCGATACTGCACGCCATGCCAAGACGACAGGAAGCAAGATGAACGATGCCGAGAAAATTCAGCGGGTGTGTGAATACATCAACCTGCATTTGGACGATGATTTGAATGTGGCGCAATTGTGCCAACAGGTTTATTTGTCCAAATTCCATGTGCATCGTCTGTTTACCGCCATCACCGGCATGAGCATGATGGCTTATGTGCAGCAATGTCGCCTGAAGCGAGCCTCTTATCAGTTGGCGTTTCAGCGCGAGAGCATCATCGCCATCGCGCTGCAAGCAGGATTTGACAGCCACGAAGCCTTTAGTCGTGCGTTCAAACGCCGCTTTCACCAAACACCTACCGCGTTTCGCCAGCAACCCGATTGGTCGCTTTGGCAAACGCAATTGCAGATGATCCATCCCATTATTGAGGTCAATATGAACATTGAAATTCAACAGCGCAGCGCTGAAAACATTGCTTACTTACGCCATACGGGTTCACCCAAGCGCGTGCTAGAAACCGCCACCGAGTTTATCGCTTGGCGCCAGAGCAGCGGCTTATCGCCGATTAAAACCAGTCATACCTATGGCATTCCACACGCCGATCCTGAGCAAGTGCCAGAAGAAGCCTTCGTGTTTGACATTGCCGGCAGCGTGACCGAGCCTGTGCCTGCAAACGATTTTGGCGTGCTCAATGGGCAATTGCCAGCAGGGCGTTATGCTGTCATTCACCATGAAGGCAGCCACGACACCATCAACAACAGCATTTACCATTTGTTCCGCACATGGTTGCCTGAACAGCAAGAACAAGCAGGTGATTTCCCCATCGTGTTTCATTACCACAATTTCATTCACGATGTGGCCGAACATGAATTGCGCACCGATGTGTTGCTGTTATTGCGGGATTGAAGTCCACAGCAGCGGCCTGTAAACGGTTTACAGGCCGCATACTCAGGCGTGCGGCACAGCTTAGCCAGTATAATGGCCATTTTTGAACGGGTGTTTACCATGTCAGTTGCCGAATTATTGGCCAAAAAGAAAGCCGCTTTGGCCTTGAAAAACTTGGAAGAAGGGCAAGCCTTTTTGGCTGCCAATGCCAGCAAAGACGGTGTGATTAGCCTGCCTTCTGGCTTGCAATACGAGGTGTTGCAAGCGGGCACAGGCGCGAAACCGACATTAGACGACACCGTCGTGTGCCATTACCACGGCCACAATTTGGCCGGCGAAGTGTTTGACAGCTCGGTAGAGCGCGGCGAACCCGCCACCTTCCGCATCGCCCGCCTCATCCAAGGCTACCAAATCGCCTTGCCCTTAATGAGCGTCGGCAGCAAATGGCGCTTATTCGTGCCCTCAGAACTCGCTTACAAAGACGAACACAAATCCAAACAAATCAGCGCTAACTCAACTTTGGTGTTTGAAGTGGAGTTGTTGGAGATTGTGAAGTAATGGTTTGAGTAGGGAAAAGCGGCCTGTAAATTGTTTACAGGCCGCTTTATTGAATGAAGTAGTCAGAAGGATTTCAAATAGATGTTTCTAAATCATCAATTTGGCTATACAAAGTATCAATTTCGGCAAGAGTTAAATATTGCTTTTTATACTTATTATATGGTGATGCATAACTACCATAAATAGTAGGTTCTCCATTTTCGCTTTTTTTATCGCTTATATTGACATCATCTAATTGAAGGCAATAAGGATCTCGTCTTAATATTTCACCTGCTTTGTACAAGTAATCAGCATATTGTTTGTGCTCTTCTTTGAGGTATTGGGGTGCTATTGCATCTTTTGCAATAGGGGCAACTGAGTATTTGTATTTAGGGGAATGTGGGAATGCATCAGGTAAGGGGATGGCTTCCAGCTTGAATGAATTGTTTTTTAATTGCATTTGAAAATATTTGATGCCACGCCCTTGCAAAGCTCGCATCACTTGTTGGATTTCAGATTCAGCCATACGCAGTCCAAAATAAATGGCGGTTACAGCACGGAAATCATAGTTTTGGATTTGTGCGGTATCGCTGATAATGCGAATTTCATTTTCATATTCCCAGCGTTTGGATTTATAACCTAACATCTGCTGTTGGATTTGCTTGGATGTGTCTTTTTCTAGGATTGTTAATAACTTTTGAAAATCAAGCTTAGGTGGATGGTCTGTATAGATAACATCTAACACTGTGTATTTATTTTCATAATAAAGTGAAGTGAGTTTATTTAAGTTAAATTCTATACAAAAACCATAGTGGCTGTTTGCATAATGAGCCCAAAGTAATTCATCATCAAAAACCTTGCTTAAGGAAAAAATACCCAGTCTATTATCTTTCATGCTGAGAATATTCTTAATTGATTTCATTAGAGAATTTTTAGATTCTTCTACATTGGCAGTAGAGAATTGCTTTATCAATAGTGAAAACTCATGCAATTGTTGCTCAAGATTGTCAGAGATAAGTAAACCTTCACATGGGTCATTCAATTGGTTTGTTGTTGAAGCCCAAAATTGGTCTAGTTCTAAACTGTTTAAATCTCTTTCAAAAACGCCTCGATACTTATAAACCTTCATGGATAGGAGCCTCAGATATTTGGTCATGTATAAAGTGAGTGTGCATCATAACTGGAATTTTGATGGCATATTTAAGCGAAGGAATCCTCTTTGTCTTTTGTTTGATTTAAGCGAGGCTTCTTAAAACAGGATACTGGTCTTTTGCGCATAAATATCCTACAGTCTTGCATCGGTATGAAAACCAACACACAAAGGGAAAGTCATGGGTTTATTGGGTGGTTTGATGGGCAATGCCAGTGAGGCCGATGGCGACAAATTGCAAAAGGAATTGGCGCAAGTTTTGGTGGCGGGTGAAATCGTGGACAGTGCGTATAAGGTGTTGCGCGACACGTTTGTGTTCACCAATAAGCGCATGATTTTAATCGACAGACAGGGTTTGACCGGCAAGAAAGTCGAGTATTTGAGCGTGCCGTATCGCAGCATGGTGTCGTTCTCGGTAGAAACGGCGGGCACGTTTGACATGGATTCGGAATTGAAAATTTGGATTTCGGGGCAGAGTGCACCGCTGCAAAAGACGTTTAGCAAGGGTTCTAACATCACCAAGGTGCAGCAGTCTTTGGCCAAATATGTGTTGGGTTAATGCCCACACTTATCATTGATGCATTGAATATTAAAAAGCGGCCTGTAAACCTTTACAGGCCGCTTTTGACACTTTTGAAGCATTGGTTTCAATACCTGTATTGTGAAACGAAACTGGGAGAAATAAATGTCTGAACTGTCGATACCTTACTGTCTTGATTTTGTGTCTGTATTTGGCTGTGAATGCAGTATGGATGATGATTATCAGGTACAAACCATGCAGTTTCAGGATGCAGATAAAAACAAACTGCAAATTTCGGTCTCACGTGCAGACCACAGTGTCACGATTATTCTCTCAAATGAAAATGATGTGGTGATTAACCATTTCTTTTTTGAAGACTTGGGCAGATTTCTCATGGATGAAAAAAACCATACTTTAACCTTGGAATTTGGCTCACAAAAACCATTGTTAATTACCATTACGTTATGGGAAAAATTTGCGATTCATATTCGAGATACCTCGTTTGGAAGGTAACAGACATGAATAAAAGTGGCCTGTAAACGATTTACAGGCCGCTTTTGTCTCGATGCAAATTGGTTTACAAACCTGGGCAGGCTGCGCACTCGGCTTCCAAGTCGGCGCTCAATTGCAGTTTGGCATTCACATCGCGCAGGGCGGTGCGCACGCCTTCTTCGATGACGGGGTGGTAGAACGGCATGTCGAGCATTTCGGCCACGGTCATTTTTTGTTGGTGTGCCCAAGCCAATAAGTGGGCGATGTGTTCGGCGGCTGGGCCTATCATTTCCGCGCCCAAGAAGCGGCCGCTGCCTTGTTCGGCATACACGCGCAACATGCCGCGGTTCACACCCATTACCCGCGAGCGACCTTGGTTGTGGAATGACACTTCGCCTTCGGCAAAACAGCCACAATCAGGATACAAATCGGCCAAGTCGCGCCAGCGGTAGCCCACGCTCATGATTTGTGGGTCTGAGAAAATCACGCCGATGGCGCTGCGGCGCAAACCGCGGTCGATTTCCGGATAAGTGCCGGCGTTTTTACCGGCAATCACGCCTTGATCTGAGGCTTCGTGCAACAGCGGCAATTGGTTGGAGGCGTCGCCAGCGATAAACAGGTGCGGGATGCTGGTTTGCATGGTGTGGCGGTCGGCCACGGGCACGCCGTGTTTGTCCAATTTCAATTCTGGCAGGTTTTCCAAGCCGATGTTATCGGTATTCGGTTTGCGACCGATGGCGGCAAGCAGGTACTCGGCTTCAAACACGCCTTGTTCACCGTGTTGGTCGTAAGCGACTTCGACATTGCCGGCGGCATTGAGGCTAACGCTGGTGTTGGCATCCAAGTGCATGTCGAGTTCTTGCTGGAAAATTTCCAAGGCTTTGGCGCTGACGGTGGGGTCGGAAATGCCGCCTATGGTGTTGCCGCGACCAAATACATGCACTTTCACACCCAAGCGTGCCAAGGCTTGGCCCAATTCCAAACCGATGACGCCTGAACCAAACACGGCCACAGATTTGGGCAAGGTTTCCCATGAAAACACGTCGTCATTGATGATGAGGCGTTCGCCCAAGGCTTCCCATGCTGGTAAAACAATGGGGCGAGAGCCGGTGGCAATCACCACCCGTTTGGCGGTGACTTGGGTTTGTTCGCCTGCTTGGTTGGTTACCACAATGGTGTGCGCGTCTTTGAATGTGGCGCGGCCCAATAAGCGTTTGTCTTCCGGCCATGCTTCCACGTCTTCGACCACAAAGCCAACAAAACGGTCGCGCTCTGCGCGCACACGGTCCATCACCGCTTTGCCATCCACTCGCACTTCACAATCGATATGCACGCCAAATTGGGCAGTGTGTTTGGGTTGGTGGGCGGCTTCGGCCGCGGCAATCAGCAATTTAGATGGCATGCAGCCGACGCGGGCGCAAGTGGTGCCAAATTTGTAGTCTTCTACGATATAGACATTGTCTGTTGCTTTGCGGGCGGCGCGAAACGCGCCCATGCCTGCGGAACCACCACCAATAACCACCACATCTGCTTGTATTTTGTTCATTTGAGCATCCTTGTTTTGTATTTTGTCAGTGCTTTAAGCCATTGAGCTTACAGGCCGCTTGCCACACAGAGGCAGCCTGTAAGCTGAACGGCCTAGGCCATTCAGCTTGGTCGCTAAGTGCGCGACCAAAGTTCAGGAAGATTTTGAGAGGTGAGACTTAAGCCACTTGTTTGGCAAAGTAAGCGGCCAAGTCTTCAGAACCACCGATGTATTCGCCGCCGATAAACACTTGTGGTGCAGTGGCTTTGCCAGTGATGGCGCGAACAGACACGGTAGAGGCATCAGTGCCCAAGACGATTTCTTCGTAAGCCAAGCCGTGTTCTTGCAACAATTCTTTGGCTTTGGCGCAGTATTGGCAACCTGGTTTGGTGAAGATGCTCACAGAAGGTTGGTCTTTAAAATCTTTGTCGATGTAATGAATCATGGTATCGGCATCAGACACTTCAAATGGATCGCCGTCTTTTTCAGGTTCGATGAACATTTTTTCCACCACGCCATCTTTGACCAACATAGAGTAGCGCCATGAACGGTCACCAAAGCCCAAGTCGTTTTTGTGCACCAACATGCCCATGCCTTTGGTGAATTCGGTGTTGCCATCCGGAATCACGGTGATGTTTTCGGCTTCTTGTTGTTTTTTCCATTCGTTCATCACGAAGGTGTCGTTCACAGACACACACACGATTTCGTCTACGCCGCGTTCTTTGAATTTAGACGCCAATTCGTTGTAACGTGGCAAGTGGGTAGAGGAACACGTTGGGGTGAATGCGCCTGGCAATGAGAACACGACCACGGTTTTGCCAGAGAAAATTTCATCGGTGGTGATGGTTTTCCAAGCGTCGCCTTCGCGCACTGGGAATGATACGTTAGGGATGCGTTGACCTTCTTTGCTTGCTAATGCCATTTTTATCTCCATTGAATAATAAGTAACTGCTTGTGTTAAACAAACTGTGTTGCGATTCGATGAAATGCATTATGAACGGGAAGGCTTATAAAGTGAATTTATCAATATCTATTAATTGATTAAATTTATAAATAATCCCATTCCGAAAGTTTTTTTAAATCACGATCATCGAGCACCAAACTGGCCACTTGCTGCTGTGCTTGTTGCTTTAAAGTAAAGCGTGAGGTGTCTTCGGTACGGGTTTCAGGCCGCAACACGTCGGTGAAATCGACGCGCACCACCGTTTCTTCTTCGGCCAATATGGTCAGAAAAGACTTGGGCAGACTCACTTCATCGGTAAATGCTGCGTGGCTAGAGCGTTTGCCATCGGCGTTGAAGTAGCGCAAAGCTATGGGTAAAACGGCGCTGTTGCTGTCTATCGCCGCTTGAAACAGCGCACCTTTGAACGCACGCAAGCCTTTGCCATCGGAGGTGCGCGCTTCGGGGAAAAAAGCCACCGTACCGCCGTGATGCAATTCTTCGGTAATCATGGCATTGATTTTGGCAGTGTCTTTGCGTTGGGCGCGGTTGATGAACAAAGTGCCCATCGCCACCACAATATTGCCCAACACCGGCCACGATTTGATTTCTTGTTTGGCGATGAATTGCATCGGATGCACCGAAGCCATGGCCAAAATGTCCAGCCATGAGGTGTGGTTGGCCACCACCAATAAACCATTTAAATCGGCAGGGATTTTGCCATGCAATTCCACGCGCACATTCAAGGCATCGAGCAATTGTTGTGAGGCTTGTTGCATCAATTCGGTGGTGTTGGAATTGTCGTTGTTCTTGGCGCTGCGGCGAGCGGCACGCACCAGATGCACCAACCACAACCACGACAGCCACAAGCGTTTGAGGCGGCGCGGGTAAGAGATGGGGCGAGCGGGTGAGTTAACAGTCATAAATACTCAATGTTGACAATGTGGGCAATAAAAACTCGAGCGCTGACCGATAATCATTTTTGTAATCAGCTCGCCACACTCATGGCAGGCTTGGCCGTCGCGCCCGTACACGAAGTATTGTTGCTGAAAATAGCCACTTTTGCCATCGCTGTTCACAAAGTCGCGCAAAGTGCTGCCACCGGCGGCAATGGCACGGGTCAACACCTCTTTGATTTCATTCACCAATGTGTGGCACTGTGCCAAAGTCACGTCTTTGGCCACTGTTGTCGGCAGGAGCTTGCATTGGAATAAAGCCTCGTTGGCGTAGATGTTGCCCACACCGACCACCACATGGTTGTCCATTAAGGCCAGTTTTAAAGCGCGCTTTTGTGTGCTCAATGCGGCCTGTAAATACTCGGCGTTGAAATCGTCTTCCAAAGGCTCGGGGCCGAGCTTGCTGATTAAGCTGTGGGTTTCGATGGCACCGCTGAACCACAGCCACGCACCAAAGCGGCGCGGGTCGTGATAGCGCAACACTGTGCCGTTTTGCAACAGCAAGTCCACATGGTCGTGTTTGCCAGCCTCGGGGACAGCATCGGCTTCAAACACGCGCAAACTGCCCGACATGCCCAAATGCACCATCACCACACCATGTTCCAAATGTATCAACAAATACTTGGCGCGGCGTGCCACCGCAATGATTTTACAGGCCGCGATTTGTTGGTTTAAATCCTCGGGTATTGGCCAGCGCAATTTGCTTTGGCGCACCACCACACGGTCTATGGTTTGACCTTCTATAAACGGGGCGATGCCGCGGCGGGTGGTTTCGACTTCGGGTAGTTCTGGCATGGAATGTCTTTCTGCTGATGCTGAGCGGGTGAAAATGAGGCTAAAAATCGGTGATTCAAGTGTGACATAGGGATACCCAAACTAACATATTGCTGTGTTAAAGTATTGGCCTCAACCTGAAATGACTCAAGGATGGACGTTTTATGGCAAGTTGGCACCAACGGCTGTTACCTATAGCGGCCTGTATCGCCGTGATCACTGCGACCCCTGCAATGGCGCAAGCTGAAACCAAACCTGCGGCGCCAGCGGTGTCGCCGCTCTCCAAAGACATCAATACCAGCTTGGACAAATTGCAAAAGCCAACGGCGCAACGCGCGCGCGATGCTGCCGACGAAAAAATCCGCTTGCAAAAAGTCACCCAAGACGCCAATGCCTTCGCTGGCATGTTGGCGAGTGAATTGGCTTTATTACAAGGCAATACTGCCGGTTCTTTGGGCGCGTATGTGGTGATGTTTGAGCGTTCAGGCCGGCCTGAATTGGCTGAGCGGGCGATGCAAATAGCCATCAATGCCGGAGCTTATAACGAGGCGCAATTGGTGTTGGAGCGCTGGCGCAAAGTTGAGCCGGTGCCGACACAATTGCAAAAACAAATGGCGTGGGAATTGGACGCTTCGCGTGGCAATATTGGCACCGCTTTGAATGATTTCCCTGCGGTGCTGACGCTGGCGAACGAAGCGCAGGCGCGCCGTGTGTTCTTATTGTTGTCGCAATTGAGTTTGGCTGGTCCACAAGTGGCGCAACAAGGCTATGAGCATGTGATGGATGCCACCAAACAATACCCGAACATGTCGGAAGCGGCGGTGGTAGAAGCGATGTATGCGGCCTTGTCTGGTCACGACAAACAAGCGGTCAAAGCCTTGAATCGTTTGGCCAGCTTGGATGCCGATATCCGCCCGACCACCCAATTGGCCATAGGCTTGTTGGCGCAAAAATCACCGCAAGTGATTAACCAATTTTTCAGCCAAGCCGATGCCAACAAATTGTCGGACATGTGGCGCGAATTGCAAATCGATACCTTGGTGCGCACCGAGCAATACGATAAAGCGTTCCAATTGATACAAAACGAACTCAGCAAGAATCCCACCCCGGAATTGCAGTTACAGGCCGGCATCTTGGCGATGAAAAAGAAAGACTATCGCGATGCTGAGGTGTTTTTAAGCAAAGTGTATCAAGGCGGTGACACGCCACAACGCAATCGTGCGGCGACCTTATTGGCCGTGGTGGCGTTTGGACAAGACCAAGCGGAAAAAGGCGCACAGTGGGCGGCGAAGATTAACGATGCCGATTTCTTGTTTGATAAGAGTGTGATTTTGGCCACCGCCGCGGCCGAGCGCAAAGATTGGGTCGAGATGCGCAAGCATTTGGATGTGTTACAAACCAGCAAGCCCAATGGCAACAGCCTGTACGATCAAGCACAGGCGCAGCGTTTGGAATTGTTGTGGATTTACAATCAGCAAGATCCGATGGTGGTGTACCGCGAGTACAGCAAGAAAATTGACGAGCAAATGGCCAGCGGTACGCCCGATGTGAAATTGTTGGCAGAATTGTATGCGCAGCGCGGCTTGTTGTTGGCAGACAAATTAAAGCGGCCTGAAGATGCGCTGAAAGACTTGCAAAAGCAATTGATTTTGCGTCCGAACGACGCCAATGCCATGAATTCCTTGGGCTATACCTTGTTGGCACAAGAGTCGTCGCGCGAACAAGGCTTTGCCTTGCTGGAACAAGCATACAAATTGGCACCAGACGCACCGCACATCAACGACAGCTTGGGCTGGGCGTATTACTTAAAAGGCCAGCCTGAAAAAGCGTTGGCGTATTTGAAATTTGCCTACGACAAAATGCCAGACCCAGAAGTGGCGGCGCATTTGGTCGATACCTATATGGCTTTGGGACAAGAGCGCAAGGCGCGTGAGTTTGCCAAAAAAGGTTTGGAATTGGACAGCAGCCATGCGGTGTTGTTGGAAACCTTGACCCGCCACAATCTGCAACCGAAACACAGTGCTGCTGCGGTAAAAGCGCAGCCTGATGCCGCCGGAGTGCAACCATGAGGCTGTTGGCGCGCGCGGTCGCGACAACGGCAGTATTGAGTGTGTTGGCGGCGTGTCAAACCACACCTCAAGCACCAACGGCTTGGCAAGCGGGTTCGCGAGATGATTTGAATTTCAGCGCCGCTGGCCGTTTGGCGGTGAAGCAAAACGACAAAGGTTCATACGCCAATTTCGATTGGGACAGCAATGGCAAAATGCAGCAATTGAGCGTGAACACGCCGCTGGGCAATACCGTCGGCGAATTGTGCCAAGATGGCAACGGCGTGGTGGCGACGGCCAGCAACGGTGAGGTCTACCAAGCGGCCACGGCGAGCGAGTTGTCTGAGCGTTTGATGGGTTTTGCCATTCCAGTAGAATCGTTGGATTTGTGGGCGCACGGTTATTATGCCGACAATCAGCCACACACCGTGGATGAGCAAGGGCGTTTGTTACAGGCCGGTTGGAAGATAGAACGCCAAGTCGATGCCCAAGGGCAGCCGCGCATCTTGGTATTGGACAACCAGCAATTGAGCATACGTTTGGCGTTTAATGATTATCAAGCAGGTGCTTCCGCTTTAGAGAGTAGCACCTGCCAGCGTTAACCAAGAAAGACTTTACATGACGCTTCAAAACCTGCCTGCCGATGCGCAGGCTTTTTTGGCACCGGCCAAATTGAATTTGATGTTGCACATTACCGGCCGTCGTGATGACGGCTACCATTTGCTCGAAACTGTGTTCACGTTTATCGGCCTGTACGATACCGTGCACATACGCAGCCGCAACGATGGCCAAATCGTGTTGCACACCTTGATAGACGGCGTCGATGCTGAACAAGATTTGAGCGTGCGTGCGGCGCGCGCCTTACAGCAAGCCAGTGGCAGCACACTGGGAGCCGACTTGTGGGTAGAGAAAAACATTCCCATGGGCGGCGGCTTGGGCGGCGGCTCATCCGATGCGGCGACGGTATTGTTGGCTTTGAATCAGCTGTGGCACACCCAGCTGACACGGCAGCAATTGATGGATTTGGGTTTGAAATTAGGCGCGGATGTGCCGGTTTTTATCTTTGGTCAAAATTCTTTTGCATCTGGCATAGGTGAGGTGTTGACCGAGGTTTCTGTGCCAAATCAATGGTATGTGGTGGTGAAGCCCAATGTGCACGTGGCGACGGCAAAAATTTTTGGGCACGAACGCTTGACACGTGATTCTGCCCCTAGCATAATACGGGTCTTTCCAAGGGTGCAGCCGCTTCGCAATGACATGCAAGCAGTTGTGTGTGAGGAATACCCAGAGGTAGCAGCAGCCTTATCCAGATTGAAACAATTTGGTGCGGCAATGATGACCGGCTCAGGTGCTTGTGTATTTTTAGCATGTGAAACAGAATCAGCAGCTCGCGAGGTTTATGCACAAGTGGCGACAGAATATGAAGCCTATTGTGTGGCAGGTTTAGACCAGCATCCTCTGAGTACATTGAAGTGATAATTGGGGTGTCGCCAAGTGGTAAGGCACTGGATTTTGATTCCAGCATTCGTAGGTTCGATCCCTCCCACCCCAGCCACACACTTCAACTCTTGAGATAACCAGTTTATTGGGGTGTCGCCAAGTGGTAAGGCACTGGATTTTGATTCCAGCATTCGTAGGTTCGATCCCTCCCACCCCAGCCAAATAAAAGCGCATCAGACATCTGATGCGCTTTTTGCTTTTTTACCACGTTAACAATTGATTATTATCGTAAATTTCACCATCTGGGTGGAGACTGGCAGGGAAAAGGTGTATGATTACGCGCTTGACCGTGCGGCGGTCACCGCATGATGGGAACGCAGCATTATGAATCCACACTTTCATTCAAAACAAGGCACTGAAGACGACATGGCAGCATACGACAGCTTGATGGTATTTACGGGTAACGCCAACCCAAAATTGGCAGAAAACGTAGTGAAACACTTAGACATTTCGTTGGGTCGCGCTTCAGTTACCAAATTTTCAGATGGTGAAGTGGCGATTGAATTATTGGAAAACGTGCGTGGTCGCGATGTGTTCATCGTGCAACCGACTTGTGCACCGACCAACGACAATTTGATGGAAATCTTGACCATGGCAGACGCGTTGAAACGTGCTTCTGCAGGCCGCATTACCGCAGCCATTCCGTATTTCGGTTATGCGCGTCAAGACCGTCGTCCACGCTCAGCGCGTGTACCGATTTCGGCCAAATTGGTGGCAAACATGTTGTACTCAGCCGGTATCGACCGTGTGTTGACCGTAGACTTGCATGCCGACCAAATTCAAGGTTTCTTTGATATTCCGGTAGACAATATTTACGCTACCCCGATTTTGATACACGACATTGTACAACGTCGTTTTGAAGACTTGATCGTGGTCAGCCCTGACATCGGTGGTGTGGTGCGTGCGCGCGCCGCAGCCAAAATGTTGCATGTAGATTTGGCCATCATCGACAAACGCCGTCCTAAAGCCAACGTGGCTGAAGTGATGAACATCATCGGTGACGTGTCTGGCAAAACCTGCTTGATCATCGACGACATGATCGACACTGCCAACACCTTGTGCAAAGCCGCGACCGCATTGAAAGAGCGTGGCGCCAGCCGCGTGGTGGCTTACGCTTCACATGCCGTGTTCTCAGGCGGCGCAGTAGAGCGCATCGAATCATCTGACATAGACTTGGTCGTGGTGACTGACACCATTCCATTGAACGAACAAGCTGAGGCGTCTGAACGCATCCACCAAGTGACCATTTCGGGCTTGTTGGCTGAAACCGTACGCCGCATCAGCAACGAAGAATCTGTATCTTACCTCTTCAATGAGGAAGTTACCGCGCCGGGAGCGCGTTTCCTCCCATAAACCCCAATAAGCCGTCTTAAGTTGGTCGCGACCGATGGCGGCATTATTTATTTAACTGGAGTTATTATGTCTCAATCTATTCAAGCTACCATCCGCGAAGCACAGGGCACAGGTGCGAGCCGCCGCCTGCGTCGCGCTGGCCAAGTTCCTGCCGTTATCTACGGTGAAAACCAAGAGCCTACAGCAATTGCTGTAGACGGCAACGCTTTGTTCTACGCTTTGCAAAAAGAATCTTTCCACACTTCATTGTTGAACATCGCTTTGGACGGTAAAGAAACTCAAGTCATCGTACGTGATTTCCAAATGCACCCATTCAAACAAATGGTATTGCACGTGGATTTCCAAGCCGTTGACGCTGCTAAAGAAATCAAAATCAAAGTACCTGTACACTTCATCAATGCTGAAGTGTCTCCTGCAGTTAAATTGCAAGGCGGTCGCGTATCTCAATTGATCCAATCAATCGAAGTATTGGTAACTGCTGGTAACGTGCCTGCTGAATTGGTAGTGGATTTGAAAACTGCCACTGCTGGTCAAATCGTTCACATCTCTGACATCGCGTTCCCAGAAGGCGTACAAAGCGTGTCATTGAAACGTGACGAAAACTTGGCAATTGCTGCCATCACTGGTAAAAAACGTTAATCTCAACGTTTAAAACAGTTTAAAAGCGGCCTGTAAAGTTTACAGGCCGCTTTTTCATGTACAGTCTCTGTTGATGGCATAAATCAGGAGAGCATATGTACCCTAAATGGATGATAGGCATCGTCTTATTATTGCTGATGCACAGCAGTTGGGCGCACCGTGATACCAAAATTGATATGGACAAACAAGGTATATTGTCTGTGCCGGCGGAGTTTGGTACGGTGAAACTGAAGCTTAAAGGCCTGGGGAAATCGAAAAAGTCTGTTGTCTTCAGTGTGAATGAACAACAAACCCAAGTGCCTGCTTGCTTGGTGAATTTGATACGCAGTGAAAAGGCACAAGACGTGCGCATCCGCGGTTCTTGGTACCATGAAACAGGTAGTTTGCCATATTATGTTACCGTCGAATTTTATACGCCTGCACAGATACAAGCGCAGCAATCAATGAGTGCAGATATGTCATTGATGTTTAACCTGAACAATGCTGAGCTGATGTTTGTGAACCAAGTTAAATTATCAAAGACACCAATTGATGCCATTTGCCAGCAGATACAAGACCAGCGTCAGAAACAAAAATACTTTTAATGCCCCCTCGATTAGATGAGCATGAGGGTATCAAAGTAAAAAGCTGCGGATGTGTTGTATGGCGATGCTTGTCGGTGTGTGTTGTTAAAGCTATCCTAAATTATCACCAGTTACTTAAATGCGGCCTGTAAAGGGTTTACAGGCCGCTTTGTTATGGTTTCAGCGCAAGATTTATACGCACAAGCTGTGCTAATCTGGGCCATCATCATTTTTCGTTTTAACCCAGACCATGTCCAAATCGTTCAGCATCAAAACCTTGCCCAATTGGGTGTTTGCCGTGCTCATCGGCGCATTTTGGCTGGATAATGCGCGCGAAGAGACGCTGTTTGCGCGTTTTGATGTGTGGATGGTGTGTCTGGCGCTGTTGACCGTGTATTTGGCCATGCAGCGCAACCCACAAGGCAAGTGGGTATGGGAACCCGCACAGCTCATCCGCTGTGGCTTTGCCCTTGTCAGTGCGCTCATCGTGATACTGGCTGTGGGCAGCAGTCATTCTCGCGACGAGGGTGCGTATTGGGGTTTGCTCATCTATATAGGCAGCAATTGGGCGCTGGCTTATGCCATCCGTAAGTATTTTTACCCGCCTAACGATGGGCGCGACCACTTGATTTACGCCATGCAGCACGCGGATTTCGAGCCCGTGCGCATACACATTCACAGCCGCAGTGAACAACATTTGAAACTGCAAACCGTGCTTTTGTGCGCATTTTTATGTGTGCTGGGCTTTTGGTTGACCGGTCTGCAAGCAGAAGACTTGGAAACCACTGCGGACAAACTCATTGTCGCCTTCATCAGCGTGGCCATCTTATTGTTGGTGGGATTCAAATGGCTGGAGCGCAACAATGATTTCAAAGCCTTGCGTTTGCTGTCAGAAACCGATGGCGAGTATTTGGACATCAAACCCCAAGGTTTGGCATGGCGGGTTTTGAACAACCATGCACCGAAATGGCAACAAGAGCTGCGTCCACAATTTCGCCTAGACCAGCACAGCATCACTTGGCCACAGCTTAAAAACGTACAGGTATTGGCAGATGGCAGCAACGACAACCCCATTACCTATTTGTGGCTGACCGCTATTGAAACCCATACGGGCGCAGTATTGTATGTGCGCATCAATCAAACCCATACCGATTACACTTCCAAGCAATTGCGCCACCTCTTGCTGCAATACCACAATCTGGGCATGAAGCCGTTTCACACCGTAGGGAAGCACTCAAAAACAAGCGGCCTGTAAACTTACAGGCCGACAGGTAGGGATTTGGTACGACTGCAAACTGATGATGGATTGCGTAATTTATGTGAGCATCTTGTAATAAGAACACACAACAGGGGAAATCGAATATGCGTGTACCGACCACAGTGAGTTGGAATATTCCAGTTTGGGTATTGTTTCTTGGCAGTGCCGTGGTGTGGTATGTGAGTGCTTTAAGCCAGCATATTCCAGTGTTGGGGCAGTATTGGCTGGGGTGGCAATACCGTTTCGAGCCGTGGCAATGGGTGGCGGCAGTGTGTGTGGTGTGGGCGCTGGTGGTGTTGGCATTGTTGCAAGATGTGCGCAAATACCAAAAGCTGGGGCAGATTTTGGCGGTGGTGTTGATAGGGTTTTATGTGCAAAAAGGCTATGTGGAGGACAGGGAGTTCAGGAAGTTGCTGGGTTTGGGCTTAATCCTGTTGTGGTTTGTTCTCAGATATGGGCTCACTAATGGCATGTACATGCTGGAGATGGCATTGTTGGCGCAGCGTCCATCGCGCCAAACGGATTTTCCTGCTCGCACCGTGGAGATTTACGATGATTATGCTTACAAAGTTGCCGAATCGACGTTGTGGATTTTGCTGTGGCTGAATGTGGCCATCATGGGCGTGTATTTTCTCAATCCATGGCAACCGCAATGGCGCAGCGTCGCCTTGGTGGTAGTGGGTTTGTTGGGGCTGCTGCACACGGTGTTGGGGCGGTGGCGTTGGTTGCGCATGCTGGCAGCAGCACGCACACAAGGGCGTGCTTATTTAACCCTACAGCAAGAAGGTTTGGCGTGGCAGTGGACACAGATGATGTGGACGAAAAGCCGTTATTTGCCAGGAGCAGAGCTGCGCTGCCAACAGCATCAAGATGGTTTGGCTTGGCGCGATGTGACCGCCATTTTTTCGGCTCGCAGCAAAGAAGATTCGCCCAAACAGCCGCCACCATTGGTGCAAGTGCATTCTGATGTGACCGATGAGCAAGGGCAAGCAGTGTGTTTGGCCTTACCGTATGAACGCACCCGTTACGGGCAAGAAGATTTGCTGCAATTGCTGCAAAAAACCCAAGCCGTGGCCCTGTCATTTAAACCAGTGACCGAGCAGCGGTAATCAATATGGATAATAGATATAAGCGGCCTGTAAGGTTTACAGGCCGCTTATATCATTGTTTCACCACCATTAATCCAACCAACCAATTTGCTCTAAGCGTTGTCGCAACTGCTTGGTGAAGACTTGGTAGCCGGCATCGTTGGCATGTACGGCATCGGCGCGCAAGGCGTCGTCGGCAAGGACATCGCTCCATGCATCTTCTAATAGGTACACTTGCTCTTCCTTGGCCAAAGCGGCGTACATGGCGTGGTCGTTGGGGTGGCCAACGGCAGCGGCCAACGTGAGTTCAGGTACGGCCACCAGCAAGACTTGGGCACCGCTTTGTTGGCTTAAGCGTATGCTTTGTTGGATGTTGGCGCGGGTGTCGCTGTTGGAGCGGCGTTGCAAAAAGTCGTTGCCACCGATGCTGATGATGACGAGTTTGGGTTGGTGTTGCTGCAATAAGGCGGGCAAGCGCGCTAAAGCTTGGGCGGAGGTATTGCCAGAGACGCCGCCATTGACGATGTTCCAGCCGGTTTGTTGGCGCAACAAGGCGGGATAAGCATGTTCGGGTGCGCTGGCGCCCACGCCTTGGGTGAGCGAATCGCCCAAAATCAACACGGTGGTTTGCGCGGGCAAGGCGGATTCAGGTTTGGAGCAAGCGCTTAAGCCGCACAACAACAATACCAAGCTAAGCAGTGCCATCAGGTGTTTTATCATCGCGAACTCTTTCCAAATAAGTTTACAGGCCGCTTATGCCATACAAGCGGCCTGTAAAACAAGGAATAACTCAAAACGGCAATACTAAGCCGCTGGCATCAAACAGTGCACACGGCCCACAGCAATCGGGCGCTCGCGGTCTTTTTGCCACACTTCTACCGACAAATGGGCGATGCGGCTGCCTTGGCGGGTAAGGGTGCAGGCGGCGAACATCGATTCGGGATGGCCTGAGCGCAGGTATTCTATCGAGAAGTCGATGATTTTGGCGAATTGGTCGAGGCCACTGTGTTGTTTCAAAAACAGCGTGGCCGCGCTTTCGATAAAGCCGCCTATCATGCCACCGTGTAAGGCGGGCAAAAACGTATTGCCGATGTTGTCAGCTTTGTAAGGTACGTGAAACAGTGGTGTGCCTTGGTTGTTCAGCCACACTTCCAAGCCGATGAACTGGGTATAAGGCATGGCGGTATGGGCTTTTTGGGTGAGCACGGGGTGGAGTTGGTAAGCACTCATTTGATCAACTCCTTTAAGTGAGCAGGAATGGGGCTGCGCATAAAAGTGGCGGTGCCCAAGGCAATGGGATTGTCGCTGTCGTTTTCGTGGTAACACACGGTGCGCACAAACGCGACTTGGCCGCTTAAGCGATAGCAATCGGAGGTGGCGTAGACGCGCTGATGCGGTGTGGCGGCATGCAAATAGTCTATGCGCATGTCGAGCGTGGCCAAGGTTTCAAAATCGGGCAGGTGCGCGGCCACGGCGGTGGCAGACGACACATCGACCAAAGTGGTGATCACGCCGCCGTGCAAGACTTGGGTGTCGTGGTTGCCAAGCACATCGTCGCGCCAGTCTACGCTTAAGGTTTGGCTGCGGTTGTCGGCGTGTTCAAAACGCAGACCTAAGGCCAAGCAGTGGGGCAATTGCAAATAATGGTGGCTTAAAGTCGAGTAGACTTTGGCATTGACAGCATCGGTCATGGCAAGCTTTCTTCGCTGTGGTGTTGGGCAAGGTGGATGTCGATATCGGCAAAAGCGGCCTGTTGTTGTACGTAAATCAGACCTTCTTTGATTAATTCTAGCATGGCGATGAAATTCACGACTAACAGCGGCACCGATTGTTGCTCGTTAAACAAGGCGCTGAAACGGCATGAGCCTGACAGCTTCAAACTGCGCAACACATGCGACATTTGCGCACGCACGGAGATGGCATCTTGCACCACTTGGTGTTGGGCATGGTTTTTGGCGCGCGATAAAATCGCCAACCATGCTTGCTTCAAATCACTGATATCGACATGGGGCAAGGCTTTCGGAATGTCCATTTCCACATGCAATACCGCCCAAGCAAAATCGCGTCCCGCTTGCGGCAATTCGTCCAAGCGCATCGCCGCCAAACGCATTTGTTCATACGCAAGTAATCGTTGCGCCAATTCTTGGCGTGGGTCGATTTCCTCTTCCTCGTCCACGGCTTTGACTTGTGGCAGTAATAAGCGCGATTTGATTTCAATCAGCACCGCCGCCATCAGCAAATACTCGGCCGCCAAATCAAAATGGGCGCTGTCCAATTGGGCAATATAGCTCAAATACTGCTCGGTAATCTTGGCAATCGGGATGTCTAAGATGTCCAAATTTTGCTTGCGGATCAAATACAGCAGCAAATCCAGCGGCCCTTCAAAATTCTGCAAGATGACTTGCAAGGCCTCGGGCGGAATGAACAAGTCTTTGGGGATGTCGGCCACCGGCTGACCAAACACCCATGCCACGGCTGGCTCAGGTTGTAAGGCCAATTCCAAATCTGTGCCCTCAGTCATGCTGGGCATTCACAATGTGTTCGATGGCGGCATGAGCGCAGTGCAGGCCGACGGTGGCGGTAACCAACATGCTGGCGCCATAGCCGGCGCAAGACAGGCCTTGTAAACCGCTGACCTCGCAGGCATCGCCGTTTTGTGGCGGCATTACGGTTTCCAGCGAATACACGCAGGCAACTTTCATTTTTTTATCGGTATCGCGGCTAAAGCCGTGGCGTTTGCGCAAGGTATAGCGCAGGTTAGACAACAATTTGTCGTTTTTCACTTGGCTTAAATCGGCCACGCGGATGTGCTCGGGATGGCGTTGACCACCGGCCGCTCCAGACACCACAAACGGCTGTTTATGACGCACAAACCACGCCGCCATCGCCGCTTTGACCCGCACTTGGTCTATGGCATCGACGACAAAGTCCACGCGCTCGGCAAACAAAGTGGCGATATTGTCTTCGTCGACAAAATCTTCAATGGTTTCGACTTTACAGGCCGGATTGATGTCGTAGACGCGCTGTTTTAAGGCATCGACTTTGGGCATGCCAAACAAAGGTGTGATGGCGGGCAATTGGCGATTGACATTAGATTCGGCCACATTGTCCAAGTCGATTAAGGTAATGCGACCAACGCCAGAACGCGCCAATGCTTCCACCACCCAAGAGCCAACGCCGCCGACGCCAACGACGCTTACATGTGCTTGTTGGAGCTTGTGCCAAGCCGGTGTGCCGTATAAGCGTTCTATGCCACCGAAGCGGCGATTGGAGTTTTGTTCTGTATCCATCAATCAGTTAAGCCAAGTCAAATAAACGGTAAATTTCATGCAATGTAACTAGGTAGTGCATTAAGTTGTGATTATACTGTAGTTGAAACGCACAACCCATTTCTTAATCAAGTCACACGCGTCAAAAAGGAGTCGATTATGTACAAACACTTGGTGGTTGCCATCGACGGCAGCAATACTTCCCTGAAAGCTTTGCGCCATGCAGTTGAAATTGCCGACAAGTCTGCCAGCAAAATCACTTTGGTGAACATTGCCAACCCAACCGAATACATGGCTTTGGCTCCAGAATTTTTGCAAGAAGACAGTTATGAAGCCACCGCTTTGGCCAATGCCGAAAATGTGTTGAACAAAGCCGAAGCCTTGGCCAAGTCTTTGGGCGCGACCGACATCCAACGCCACATCACCGTATCGGTGAAAGGCGCACGTGACATGGCGCAACAATTGGTGGACTACGCGGGTACGAACAATGCCGACTTGTTGGTATTGGGCACCCACGGCCGCACCGGCTTGATGCACTTGTTAATGGGCAGTTTCGCCGAAACCGTGATGCGCCAAACCACTTTGCCTTTACTCATCATTCGCGGCACCGATGAAGATGTGGAAGACGACGAATAAGTCTTAATCGGTTTTATATAAAGATGAAAGCGGCCTGTAATGGATTTACAGGCCGCTTTTTTATCTACCAGCGCAAACTTACAAACGGTTGACGGTGTACACACCTTTGACATCGCTGAGGTTGCTCATCACCCGTGGCAATTCTTCTACTTGCTTGATTTCCACGGTAAAGCGCATGGTCGCCAACGCGTCTTTGGTGATGGTGTTCACACCGATGACGTTAAGTTTGTTACGCGAGAACGCTTCGGAAACATCGCGCAGCAAGCCATTGCGGTCGCGGGCGGTGATTTCGATGTCGATGGGGAACACTTGCCCAGATTTGAGTTCGCTCCATTGTGTGGACACGATTTTGTCTGGGTTCATTTGCGCCAAGTTTTGGTAGGCGGCGCAGTTTTGTCGGTGCACG
This sequence comes from Vitreoscilla massiliensis, assembly GCF_001457815.1. Classification (GTDB taxonomy): domain Bacteria; phylum Pseudomonadota; class Gammaproteobacteria; order Burkholderiales; family Neisseriaceae; genus Vitreoscilla; species Vitreoscilla massiliensis. The sequence continues at coordinate 269,999 of NZ_LN898220.1, read as the reverse complement.
GAAATGCCGCGGCCTTTGGTAACAAAGCCGGCAATCGCGTCTGGTGGCGCGGGTTTACAGCATTTGGCCAAGAAGGTGAGCAAGCCGCCTTCGCCATCGACCAATACACCGCTTTTATCGGTTTGGGCGCGGCTTTTGCGCACGATATTGGCTTCGGTAAACTCGGTGGTGGTTTCTTCAGGCCGCATCAATTGGGTGGCGGCATTGCTGATGGTGCGCGGCGTGACTTCGCCATGACCCAAGGCCAGATACAAATCATCCAGCTTGGTATAGCCCAAGGCCTCACACAAATGCTGCAAATTCGGACGCATCGACAATTTGTTCAATTGCTTGTCCAAAATCGTGCGGCCATTTTCCCGCACCGCTTCCGAGTTTTGTGCGCGGATGTAAGCGCGGATTTTGCTGGTGGCTTTGGATGATTTTACCCAACCATCCAGCAACCAGTTGACCGATGGATGGCCTTCTTTGACGGTGATGATTTCCACACGTTGGCCGTTTTCCAGTGGCGTCGACAAAGGCACGATTTGACCGTTAACTTTGGCGCCACGGCAGCGGTGACCCAAATCGGTGTGCACGGCGTAGGCAAAATCTATTGGCGTCGCGCCCACGGGCAAAGACAAGACTTTGCCGTGCGGGGTAAGCACATAAATGGTGTCGTTGAACAATTCGGTTTGGAAGGCTTCGGCCAAATTGTCGGCCTTGTCATTGTCGGCAACGTTTTCGCGCCATTCCAATAATTGTCTGAGCCACGAGATTTTTTGCTCGTAAGCCTTGTCGCCTTCGCCGCCTTCTTTGTAACGCCAGTGCGCCGCCACGCCAAACTCAGCAAATTGATGCATGTCGAAGGTGCGGATTTGGATTTCCACCCCTTTGTCTTTGGGACCGACAACGACGGTATGCAGACTTTGGTAATCATTGGATTTGGGGTGAGCGATGTAGTCGTCAAACTCGCCCGGTATCGGTTGCCACATGCTGTGGATGATGCCGAGGGTGGTATAGCATTGCGGGACGGTGTCGACCAAGACCCGCACCGCGCGTATGTCGTACAGACCAGAAAAATCGAGCTTTTTCTTGGTCATTTTTTTGTAGATGGAGTAAATGTGTTTGGGGCGACCAGCCACCTCGCAGTGGATGTTCAGGCGCTCTAATTCGCGCTCGATGATGCCAACCACATTGTTGATGTATTCCATGCGCTCGGTGCGCTTTTCATCCAACAGCTTGGCGATGCGGCTATAGGCTTCGGGGTTTTGGTAGCGAAAGCCCAAGTCTTCCAGCAACCATTTCAATTGCCACACGCCCAAACGGTTGGCCAAGGGTGCGAAAATGTCCAAGGTTTCTTTGGCGATTTCGCGTTTCAAATCGCTGTCGGGGATGCTGGCCATGAAGTGCATGGTGCGCGTGCGCATGGCCAATTTGATTAACACCACGCGAATGTCCGACACCATCGCAATCAGCATTTTGCGCATGGATTCGGCTTGTTGCTGATGTTCTTCAGGTGTATTGATTTTTTCGATGTTGGCGAATTTGGTCAGCTTTTGTACTTGGTCTATGCCTTCGACCAAGCGCGCGATGTTGGCATTGCATTTTTGGATGGTAAGCTCTTGCCAGTTTTTGCAGTAAACCGGTAAAGCGGATAAGACGGTGGCGGCCAAGGCATCGGCGAATATGTGCATTTCATCGACGAAGTACGTCGCACTCAAGACATGCGACAGCATGGGTTCGCCCATTTGGGTTTTGGCATCGGCAGGATAATACTCTTGCGCCAATTCCAAAGCGCCTTTCAGTAAGTCCAAATCCTCACCAGAGAACTTGTTACTGAAATGCCCCAGCCACTGTTGCGGAGTCAGCGTTTGTTCTGGTGAATTGACTCGGGTGAGGGATACCATCTCTGCTCCATGTTCTGGAAAATACTGTATTCGGAAAGCTCGAACAGCATTATACCGCAAACTTTATATGATTTTGGCATAACTGAGTTTCGTTATTGCTTAAGTATTGCATCTAAAAGAACTAATAGTTGGAATCGGTTAAATTAGGTTAATAATTGTGGCAAAATATTCTGTAAAGGTTTGGGTAAACCAAGGCTTAATGCGGCCTGTAAGGCATAAAACTGGCCGGTTTCCGTGACTGCAATATCGCTGTTGCTGCGAGCGATAGCGATGGTGATGCTCATGGCGCGGTGGGTGAGTTTGTGGGTGATGGGGTCTAGGTAGTTTAGGGCTGCCGCGCCTATGCCGCGTTCGGCCAGCCATGTGGACCATGTTTCTACCTCTACCATTGGAGGGCAATACAATTGGCTCCAAATGCCGCTTACAGGCCGCTTTTCCAATAAGATGCGTTGCTGATGGTCGATGACGCACAACCAATAAACTGGCATTTGTTTGACTTTAACACTGGTCTTTTTGACGGGTAATTCGGCAGTTAAACCACGCTCATGTGCCAAACACAATGTTTGCATTGGGCAAACCTCACATTTGGGTTTGCTGCGTGTGCACACAGTGGCGCCCAAATCCATCAAGCCTTGGGTATAACTGGGCATGTCTGCAGGCGCTGCAGGCAATAATTGCTCGGCCAAGTTCCACAAACTGTTTTCAAACGCCTTGTCTTGCGGATTGCCATACAGCGCAAACAAGCGGCACAACACCCGTTTGACATTGCCATCGAGTATGGTCTCACGTTCTTGAAACGCAAACGCGGCAATGGCGGCGGCGGTGCTGCGTCCCACACCTTTTAAGGTCTCTAATTGCTGACGTTGGCTGGGAAACACGCCGCCAAAATCATCGCGCACTTGTTGCGCTGCATGGTGCAAATTGCGCGCGCGGCTGTAATAGCCCAAGCCGGCCCACAAGGCGGTGACATCGTCTATGGGCGCATCGGCCAAGGCTTGCACATTCGGAAAGCGGGCAATGAATCTGAGGTAATAGTCCAAAACCGTGCTGACTTGGGTTTGCTGCAACATGATTTCTGACACCCATACCAAATACGCATCGGTTTGTTGCCAAGGCAGGTTGTGGCGGCCACATTGTTGCTGCCAAGTGATTAATGTGTGAGAAAAGTGCGAAAGTGGCAAATTTGGCGCAAATGATTCCAATGACATGGTGTGATTCAGTTACAATAAAGCGCTATTTTGTCACAAAGTTTGGTTATGGCTGCACTTAAAATTTTTATTACGTGTCCACGTGGTTTGGAAGAGGTTTTGGTTGGTGAGTTGAATGCCTTGGCATTGCAACAGATACGCGCTGTCGATGGCGGCGTGGATTGCGTGGGAAGTTGGGAGCAAGTGTACCAAATCAACTTGCGTTCTCGCGTCGCTTCGCGGGTATTGATTGAGTTGATACGTGGCGTGTGCGCGCGTGAAGACCAGATGTACCAATTGGCGAGAAAAGTGGTGTGGAGCGATTGGTTTGAGGTGAATGACAGCATTAAAATGAATGTTACCGGCAAACGCACACCGTTTAAACGCATCGATATCTTGGGTTTGAAAATCAAAGATGCGGTGTGTGATGTGTTCCGTGAAGCCTGCGGCAAACGCCCTAGCGTCGATAAAATGTTTCCCGATGTGCGCATCCACGCCTTTGTAGAAGGCACACAGGCACGCATCATGCTAGACACCAGTGGCGAAGCCTTGTTCAAGCGTGGCTACCGCGATGAAACCGGTGAAGCGCCGTTGCGCGAAAATTTGGCTGCAGGTTTGTTGATGTTGGCAGGTTACGATGGCAGCCAAGCATTTATTGACCCGATGTGCGGCAGTGGCACCATTGCCATTGAGGCAGCTTTAATTGCCAAACACCAAGCACCGGGTTTGTATCGTCGTTTTGGCTTTGAAAAGTTACAAGGGTTTCAAGCCGAGGTGTGGTCAAAAATCAAACAACAAGCTTTGGCCGAAGTCATTGCCCCAGTGGCCAGTTTACAGGCCGCTGATGTGGACAGACAGGTCATCAAGGCTGCCTTAGGGAATGCACATCAAGCCGGTGTGGATGATGTGTTGGCATTTAAAGTACAAGATGTGACCAAGGCGACTGCAGCGGCGGCAACAGGGGTGGTGGTGTCCAATCCACCGTATGGAATACGCTTAGAAGATGAGCATTTTTTGCGCGGATTTTATCCACAATTGGGAGGCGTCCTGAAACAACAGTTTCATGGCTGGCAAGTGGCTTTAATCAGTGCCGACATGGGTTTGCCTGGTGGTTTGCGTTTAAAACCAGCCCGCAAAGTTCCATTGTTTAACGGCAAATTGGATTGTCGTTTGTTTATATTTAAGATGGTACAGGGATCAAATAGGGGGGAATGATGAGTTTACGGGGGATAATCAATTTTGTGTTACTGGCCGCATTTGTTTATGCAGCATATTGTGGCTATCAATATTTACAATTAAGAAATGCGGTTTTAGAAGAAATTAAAGGTAAACCAGGTGTCAGAAAGATGATTGGTGATGTGGAGGGTGTACAAATTAATTTGAGTCAGTATCCTTCCATCAGCTGTCCAGAGAATAAGACGGTGGGGTGGAAAGAATTTGTATTTAAACATCACAGTAAAGGTTGTTTTAGATTTTCATTCGGAGTGCAGAGTGAAACCTTGAAAACAATCAAAATATCCACAGACTACGATACCAATAAATTGATAGGTGAACGTTTTTCATACGTGATGGTCTGTCAAAAACCTGGCGAGATTGCTGCCAAGGATAATGGCATGCCACGTGACTATATCAACTGTGAGTAATTTAGCATAATAAAAAAGCCGCTCAATGAGCGGCTTTTTTCAAACTTGCGAACTTATTTCAACAAATGAGCCACGCCAGCTTTTTCTTCTTCCAATTCGGCCAAAGTGATATTGATGCGTTCTTGGCTGAATGCGTCGATTTCCAAGCCTTCAACGATTTGGTATTCACCGTTAGCACAAGTCACTGGGAAGCCGAACATGGTGCCTTCTGGGATGCCGTAAGAGCCATCTGAAGGAATGCCCATGGTCACCCAAGCACCGTCAGTACCCAACCACCAGTCGTGGATGTGGTCGATGGCAGCATTGGCAGCAGAAGCAGCAGAAGACAAGCCACGGGCTTCGATGATGGCGGCGCCACGTTTGCCTACTGTAGGCAAGAATACGTTGGCGTTCCAGTCTTGATCATTGATCAAGTCTTTAACGTTTTCGCCATTGATGGTAGCAAAACGGTAGTCAGCGTACATAGAAGGGCTGTGGTTACCCCAAACACACAATTTTTGGATGTCGCCAACGGCTTTGCCGGTTTTTTCGGCAATTTGGCTCAAGGCACGGTTGTGGTCTAAGCGCAACATGGCAGTGAAGTTTTTAGGATTTAAATCTGGAGCAGATTTCATCGCGATGTAAGCATTGGTGTTAGCAGGGTTGCCTACTACCAATACTTTCACGCCGCGGTCAGCCACTTTGTTCAAAGCTGCGCCTTGAACGGTAAAGATTTCAGCATTGGCTGCCAACAAATCGGCACGTTCCATGCCTTTTGAACGTGGGCGAGCACCTACCAAGATGGCAACTTGTGCATCTTTGAAGGCCACTTCTGGGTCGTCAGTCGCAACCATGCCTGCCAACAATGGGAATGCACAGTCTTGCAATTCCATCATCACGCCTTTAACGGCATTTTGCGCTTGTGGCAAATCCAATAATTGCAAAATAACAGGTTGGTCTTTGCCTAACATTTCGCCGCTTGCGATGCGGAACAATAAGGCATAACCAATTTGACCAGCTGCGCCGGTTACAGCAACACGTACAGGTGCTTTCATTTCTATCTCCACGTATGAATAACGAGTTACGACAATTTAGTATCGATACCGTCTTTTTCAGTCACATAAGTTTACATGGCATGGCGGTTCGAGCCGACCTGAATCATAGCAAAACTTGGCCGCTCGCGTAAAAGATTTTATTAATATATTTAGTTAGATTTAGTTAAATGACTTATATCTTATATAAGACATAATTTACTTTTTAATTTCAGGCGTTACAATACTGCCATGCCAAAACCACCGACTCGAAATCCTTTGTATGCTCAAGTTGCTGATTACGTCATGCAACAAATTGCTGCAGGCAATTACAGGCCGCATCAAGCCATTCCAACCGAATGGCAATTGGCGAAAAAGCTTGAAGTGAGCCAAGGCACGGTACGTAAAGGCTTGGATGAATTGGTGTTCAAACAGATTCTGTATCGCCAACAAGGAGTAGGTACTTTTGTCGCCGATCAATATGGTGACTGGGGACTCTTCGGTTTGGTGGGCATGTTTGAAAAAGAGTCTCACAGTGTGTTCCCAAAAAGTGAGGTGCTCAGTGTGGTGGCAGTACATGCGGGTAATGAAATCAGTGATTTATTGCATTTGCGTGCAGCAAACCCACTGGTGTGGAAGGTGCTGGTTTTGTGGCGACACCAAATCAATACCGTTGCCTTAGATGAGGTGTTTTTGCCTTATGAACGCCTACAAGATTTGAATCGACGGCAATTGATTACCCGACTCAGCATCGAGAGTTTGTTGCTGAAAGAGTATGAAGTCAGATTGAACCACTTAAGTTGTATGGCCAGTGTGGGTGGTTTGAATGCTGAATTGGCAAGTGTGTTGAAGGTGTCTGCGGAAGAACCGGTGTTGTACATGCAGATAAAAAAGACCGATGCCAATGGCGAGATGATGATGTTAAAGCGCAGGTACATACTTACACGTCATTATCAATTGAATTTATCTGCTAACTCCATTGTCTGAATTCTGCAATGAAACCTTTTCATGGTGTTTAAAAAAGAGTAAATTGCGCTGGCGTAAATTAATGTATTCATTGGCATTAAATTTAAAAACTTGTTTTATTTAATAAACTTACGCAGTTTTTTTAAGGAACCCCTCAATGCATAAACAAAGACCTGTCTATATAGACGTTGTGAAGACACGTCTACCGATTCCTGGGATTGTGTCCATTCTACACAGGGTCAGTGGTGTGGGCTTATTCATTTGCTTGCCATTGTTATTGTGTTTATTCGCAGGAACTCTGAGTACTGAAGAAGCGTTTAATCAATACCAAAGCTTGGTAAGCAATCCAATCATTAAATTGTTATTGTTGGGTTTGTTGTGGGCATATTTGCACCACTTCTTGGCTGGTATCCGCTTTTTGTTCTTGGATATGCACAAAGGTTTGGAACTGAATACTGCGCGTACGACTGCTAAAGTGGTGTTTGGCGCTGCTTTGATTTTGACTGTGATTTTAGGAGCCTTGTTATGGTAGAACGCAAATTAACAGGTGCCCATTACGGTTTGCGCGATTGGGCAATGCAACGCATCACCGCGGTCATCATGGTGATTTACACCATTGCCATGCTCGTTATCTTATTTACATTGCCACACGAATATGAAGCTTGGCGTGCATTCTTTACCCAAGGTTGGGTACGTTTGTTCACGCAAATTACCTTTATCGCGGTGGCATTGCATGCTTGGGTTGGTATTCGCGACTTGTGGATGGATTACATCAGTAAATCTGTCGGTTTGCGTTTGACCTTGCATGTGGCAACCATTCTTTGGTTGGTTGGTTGTGTTATTTATTCATTTAAAGTTATTTGGGGGTTAGCATGAGTTATCCTGTTCGTCGTTTTGATGCCGTTATTGTTGGTGGCGGTGGTGCAGGTTTACGTGCAGCCTTGCAAACTTCTAAAGCCGGCCTGAACACAGCGGTATTGTCTAAAGTATTCCCAACCCGTTCACACACTGTTGCGGCACAAGGTGGTATTTCTGCTTCTTTGGGCAATGTGCAAGAAGACCGTTGGGATTGGCACATGTACGATACCGTTAAAGGTTCGGACTGGTTGGGCGACCAAGACGCCATCGAATTCATGACCCGTGCAGCACCTGATGCTGTCATCGAATTGGAACACATGGGTATGCCTTTTGACCGCGTTGAAAGCGGCAAAATCTACCAACGTCCATTCGGTGGACATACTGCAGAACATGGTAAACGCGCGGTAGAGCGCGCTTGTGCCGTGGCCGACCGTACTGGTCACGCAATGTTGCACACTTTGTACCAACAAAACGTTCGTGCCCATACCCAATTCTTCGTGGAATGGATGGCATTGGACTTGATCCGTGACGAACACGGTGATGTGATTGGTGTGACTGCTTTGGAAATGGAAACAGGTGAAGTGTTCATCTTGCATGCCAAAGCGGTATTGTTCGCCACCGGTGGTGGCGGTCGTATTTATGCTTCTTCTACCAATGCCTTCATGAACACAGGCGATGGCTTGGGCATGGCTGCGCGTGCAGGCATTCCTTTGGAAGACATGGAATTCTGGCAATTCCACCCAACTGGCGTGGCCGGTGCGGGTGTGTTGATTACTGAAGGTGTGCGCGGTGAGGGCGGTATTTTGCTTAACTGCAATGGCGAACGTTTCATGGAACGTTATGCGCCTACCGTAAAAGACTTGGCTTCTCGTGACGTGGTGTCTCGCGCCATGGCGATGGAAATTCATGAAGGTCGCGGTTGTGGTAAGAAAAAAGACCACGTATTGCTCAAAGTAGACCACTTGGGCGCCGACAAAATCATGGAAAAATTGCCAGGCATCCGCGAAATCGCGATTAACTTTGCCGGCGTAGACCCAATTAAAGATCCTATCCCAGTCGTACCAACGACCCACTACATGATGGGCGGTATTCCTACCAACTACCACGGTCAAGTGGTGGTGCCTCAAGGTGATAATCCTGAAACTCCAGTCAATGGTTTTTACGCAGCCGGTGAGTGTGCTTGTGCTTCTGTGCACGGTGCTAACCGCTTGGGTACCAACTCATTGCTCGACTTGGTGGTGTTCGGTAAAGCTGCTGGCGATCACATGATTGAATACATCCAAACCCAAAAAACGTGGAAAGATTTGCCAGCCGATGCCGGTGAATTCACGCGCAAACGTTTGGAACGTTTGGAAAACCAAACTGGTGGTGAAGACGTTGATGCTTTGCGCAATGAGTTGCAAGCCTTGGTACAAAGCCACGCTGGTGTATTCCGTACCGATGTCATCTTGAAAGACGGCGTGGAAAAAATCAAAGCTTTGGTAGCGCGCGTACACAAAACCGAAATCAAAGACAAATCCAAAGTATGGAACACAGCCCGTTCTGAAGCCTTGGAATTGGAAAACTTGATTGAAGTGGCGCAAGCAACATTGGTTTCTGCTGAAGCACGTAAAGAATCACGTGGTGCCCACGCTTCTGATGACCATCCTGATCGCGATGATGTGAATTGGATGAAACACACCTTGTGGTATTCAGCCGGCAATCAGTTGACTTACAAACCTGTACATACTAAACCGTTGACGGTCGATTACATCGAACCAGCCAAGCGCGTTTACTAATAAAAGTTTAGGAATACCTCATGGAACTGTTTAAATTTCAAGTAATGCGCTTCAACCCAGATCGGGATGAAAAGTGGTACATGCAAGACTACGAGTTGGAACTTGAGCCAACCGACGTGAAATTGTTGGATGCTTTGGTGAAATTGAAAGCCAAAGACGACAGCCTGTCTTTCCGTCGTTCTTGCCGCGAAGGCATTTGTGGTTCTGATGGCATGAACATCAATGGTAAAAATGGCTTGGCATGTTTGACCAACATTCGTGATTTGAAACAACCGATTCAATTGCGCCCATTGCCAGGCTTGCCGATTATCCGCGATTTGATTGTGGACATGACGCAATTCTTCAACCAATACCATTCTGTCAAACCATACGTGGTGAATGACACACCAGCACCTGAACGTGAACGCTTGCAAACGCAAGAAGAACGCAAAGAGTTGGATGGCTTGTACGAATGTATTTTGTGCGCATGTTGTTCTACTGCTTGTCCTTCATTCTGGTGGAATCCTGATAAATTCGTGGGCCCATCTGGTTTGCTCAATGCGTATCGCTTTATTGCCGATACCCGCGACACCCGTACCAATGAACGTTTGGACAACTTAAATGACCCATACCGTTTGTTCCGTTGTCACACCATCATGAACTGTGTGGATGTGTGTCCGAAACATCTGAATCCGACCCGTGCCATCGGTAAGATCAAAGAAATGATGTTGAAACGGGCGGTATAACATGACCGAAGCCGAGAAAAGGCGTTTACGCTATTTGACCAGACGAGGTTTATTAGAACTGGACATCGTTCTGACCCGCTTTATGCAAAGTCGCTTTGAAACTTTGTCTGAGAGTGAACTGGAAATCTTCCGTGACATTCTGGATTGGCAAGATCAAGATTTTTGGGCCATCGTCAATGGCTACCAAGATGTGCCTGATGAAAAATATCAAGCACTCATTACGCTGATTCGTTCGGCTTAATCCCTTACAGGCCGCTTGTAAGCGGCCTGAAACCGAAACACTAAGGAGATAAAATGACCAAGCAAGCATCATTGAAAGTAGAAGACAAAGAAGTAACCTTTCCAGTTATGGAAGGTACTTTGGGACCTGATGTAATTGATATCCGTACTTTGTTGAAAGAAACCGGTACCTTCACTTTCGACCCAGGATTCACTTCTACTGCAAGCTGCGAGTCAAAAATCACCTTTATCGATGGCGATAAAGGTCAGTTGTACTATCGTGGTTACCCTATCGAGCAATTGGCTGAAAACAGCGATTACTTGGAAACTTGCTATTTGTTGATCTACGGCGAATTGCCAACAGAAGCACAACACAAAGAGTTTGTTGAAACCATCACCAAACACACCATGGTACACGAACAATTGACTTGGTTCTTCCGTGGTTTCCGTCGCGATGCTCACCCTATGGCGATGATGACTGGTGTGGTTGGTGCTTTGGCTGCATTCTACCAAGACAGCTTGGACATCAACAATCCAGACCACCGTCGTGTGGCTGAATACCGCATGATTTCTAAAATCCCTACCATCGCAGCCATGTGTTACCGTTATTCTATCGGTGCACCATTTGTGTTCCCACGCAATGACTTGTCTTACACTGCGAACTTCATGAACATGATGTTCTCTACGCCTTGCGAAGAATACAAACCAAACCCAGTATTGGTTAAAGCTTTGGATCGCATCTTCATCTTGCATGCAGACCACGAACAAAACGCTTCTACTTCTACCGTACGTTTGGCTGGTTCATCTGGTACCAACCCATTTGCAGCCATTGCTGCTGGTATCGCTTGCTTGTGGGGCCCTGCTCACGGTGGTGCCAACGAAGCTGTGTTGAAAATGTTGGACGAAATCGGTTCAGTAGAACACGTGGCTGAATTCATGGAAGGCGTGAAAGAACGCAAATACCGCTTGATGGGCTTCGGTCACCGCGTGTACAAAAACATGGACCCACGTGCGAAAATCATGAAACAAACTTGTGACGAAGTATTGAACGAGTTGGGCTTGCATGACGATCCTAAATTCAAATTGGCGATGGCATTAGAAAAAATCGCTTTGGAAGATCCATACTTCGTAGAACGCAAATTGTACCCTAACGTAGACTTCTACTCTGGTATCGTATTGTCTGCATTGGGTATCCCAGTGTCTATGTTCACTGTGATCTTTGCTTTGGCCCGTACCGTAGGTTGGATCAGCCACTGGCATGAAATGATTGCTGACCCATTGTACAAAATTGGCCGTCCACGCCAATTGTACACAGGCTCAGTACGTCGCGATTACGTACCAGAAGCGCAACGCTAATAGCGTGGTGACAGCACTGGCTTTACAGGCCGGTGCTGTCTTATGAATTTATAGTCTGAACAACAGACAGCAATAAAGGTCTTTTGCCATGATGAATGAAGAAATCGGCTTGTCTTACTTATATGGCTCCAATGCGCCATATATTGAAGAGCTGTATGAAATGTATTTGAAAGATCCTAGCTCGGTCGACAGTCATTGGAAACAATACTTTGATGAAATCGTAACCTTACCGGGAGCGGCTGCACGAGATGTAGCGCATGCGCCGATTCAACAATCATTTGTCGATATGGCTAAGCGTCCTGTAACTCAACATGCAGCCAGCGTCGCACTTGATGCGAATGCGATGAAAAAGCAAGTGGCCGTATTGCGCTTGGTTTCTGCATACCGTGTTTTGGGTGCCCGTCACGCCAACATCGATCCATTGCAACGCATGGGTTCACAATACTATTCAGAATTGGATCCTGCGACTTATGGTTTAACTGCCGAAGACATGGCAGTGCAATTCAGTGTGTCCAACACTTTCTCAAGCAACGACCGTTTGCCGTTGTCTGAGATCATCAACAAATTGCAACAAACATATTGCGGCACCATCGGTGTCGAATACATGCACATTACGCGCTCAGAAGAAAAACACTGGGTGCAAGACCGTTTTGAAAAAGACTTGTCTACCCCACATTTCAATGTGGAAACCAAAAAACGCATTTTGGGCAAAATCACCGCTGCCGAAACCTTAGAGCGCTACTTGCATACCAAATATGTGGGTCAAAAACGCTTCTCTTTGGAAGGTGGCGAATCCACCATTCCGGCCTTGGATTACTTGATTCAAAATTCCAGCACCCAAGGTGTCGAAGAAGTGGTTATCGGCATGGCTCACCGTGGCCGTTTGAATGTGTTGGTGAACATCTTGGGCAAATCGCCTAAAGACTTGTTCAGCGAATTTGAAGGCAAATACACCGTACAATTGCCTAGTGGCGACGTGAAATACCACAATGGTTTCAGTTCGGACATTCCAACTGAAAATGGTCCTATCCACATCTCTTTGGCATTTAACCCATCGCACTTGGAAATTGTGAATCCAGTGGTAGAAGGTTCTGTGCGTGCCCGTCAACGCCGTCGTGGTGAAGATGGTCAAAAACAAGTGATGCCAGTATTGATTCATGGTGACTCAGCCTTTATTGGCTTGGGTGTGAATCAAGGGACGTTCAACTTGTCACAAACCCGTGGTTACACCACTGGTGGTACTGTACACATTGTCATCAATAACCAAATTGGTTTCACCACCTCTGATACCCGCGATACCCGTTCGACCTTGTACTGTACTGACATCGCGAAAATGATTGATGCACCGATTTTCCATGTCAACGGTGATGATCCAGAAGCAGTGTGCTATGTGATGCAGGCCGCTTTGGACTACCGCATGCAGTTCAAAAAAGACATCGTGATTGATTTGGTATGTTACCGTAAATTGGGCCATAACGAGGGCGACGATCCTTATTTGACCCAACCGATGATGTACAAAAAAATCTCGCAACACCCAGGTTCACGCGCCATTTACGCCGAAAAATTGGCCAAAGAAGGTGTGGTACCAGCTGAGTTGAGCGAAGATTTGATTAAGGCTTACCGCGATGCCTTGGACAAAGGTGAGCATGTAGAGCAAACCAAATTAACCGATTACAAACGCAAACACGCATTGGATTGGTCAATTTACATGGGTACCCATTGGGCTCACCCAACCGAAACGGCTTTGCCAGCTGCCGACATCCAACGCTTAACCGAAAAATTCACCGCCGTGCCTGCGGACTTCCAATTGCACAATACCGTGAAAAAATTGTTGGAAAACCGCAAGAAAATGGGCGTGGGTGAAATGCCGATTGATTGGGGTATGGCTGAGACCTTGGCTTACGCCAGCTTGGTGACCAATGGCAATGGTGTGCGCATTTCCGGTGAAGACTCTGGCCGTGGTACGTTCTCACATCGCCATGCGGTATTGCACGATCAAAACCGTGAAAAATGGGATGCGGGTGCTTATGTGCCACTGCGCAATATGTCTGACAACCAAGCCAACTTCATGGTCATCGATTCCATCTTGAATGAAGAAGCGGTTTTGGCGTATGAATACGGTTTTGCGTGTTCCGCTCCTGATCAATTGGTGATTTGGGAAGGCCAGTTCGGCGACTTCGCCAATGGTGCACAAGTGGCGATTGACCAGTTCATCGCTTCGGGTGAAACCAAATGGGGTCGTTTGTGTGGTTTGACCATGATTTTGCCTCACGGCTATGATGGTCAAGGCCCAGAGCACTCATCGGCTCGTTTAGAGCGCTGGTTGCAATTGTGTTCAGAACACAATATGCAAGTGGTGATGATGTCTGAAGCCTCACAAATGTTCCATGTGTTGCGCCGTCAAGTATTGCGTCCATATCGCAAACCTTTGGTCATCTTCATGTCTAAACGCTTGTTGCGCTTCAAAGACTCTATGAGTGATTTGAGCCAATTCACCGAAGGTTCGGGCTTCCGTACCGTGATTGGGGATGCGGTTGAGCGTGATGATGCCAAAGTCAAACGCATTGTGTTGTGTGCTGGCCAAGTGTATTACGATTTGGCTGCCGGTCGCAAAGAACGTGGCATGGAAGAAGAAGTGGCAATTGTGCGCGTAGAACAATTGTACCCATTCCCATACGAAGTATTGGCCGCAGAATTAAGCCGTTACAGCAATGCCACTGAAATCATGTGGGCACAGGAAGAACCGAAAAACCAAGGCGCGTGGTATCAAATTCGCCATCGCATTGAAGCGGTTTCGACTGACAAACAAAAAGTACTCTTTGCAGGCCGCCCAGCAAGTGCGTCCCCAGCAGTGGGTTACATGAGCAAACATGCGGCACAGTTAAAAGCATTGATTGAAGATGCGTTTAATTTGGAAGCATAAGATTTAGTCACCAAGTTTAAGGCCACTTGGTGGCCACACCTGATTAGGAGAATGTAGTATGTCTATTATTGAAGTTACCGTGCCGGTATTGCCTGAGAGCGTATCAGAAGCAACCTTGATGACTTGGCATAAAAAAGTGGGCGAAGCCGTTGCCCGTGACGAAAACATCATTGATTTGGAAACAGACAAAGTGGTGTTGGAATTGCCTGCACCACAAGCCGGTGTGATTGTTGAAATCGTAGAACAAGATGGTGCGACTGTGGTTTCTGGCCAATTGATTGCCAAAATTGACACCGCTGCCAAAGCGGGCGATGCCGCTCCTGCTGCTGAAGCTGCTCCTGCAGCCGCTGCTGCGGTTGAAGCTGCACCACAAAGCAATGCTCAAGCTGGCGTGGCCATGCCTGCTGCTGCCAAATTGGCTGCAGAAAAAGGCGTGGATGTGGCTTCGATTCAAGGTTCAGGCCGCGATGGTCGTGTATTGAAAGAAGATGTTGCCAAAGCAAGTGCTGCTCCTGCTGCTGCACCTGCTAACAGCACTTTCTCTACTGTAACAGTTAGCCCAACCCCTACTGTACAAATTGCGGGTGACCGTCCTGAACAACGTGTGCCTATGTCACGTTTGCGTCAACGTGTTGCTGAGCGTTTGTTGCAATCACAATCTGAAAATGCCATCCTGACCACGTTCAATGAAGTGAACATGAAACCAGTGATGGATTTGCGTAACAAATACAAAGACAAATTCCAAAAAGAACATGATGTGAAATTGGGCTTTATGTCTTTCGTTGTTAAAGCTGCGGTTGCTGCATTGAAAAAATTCCCAGTGGTGAATGCATCGATTGATGGCAAAGACGTGGTTTACCATGGTTACTTTGACATCGGTGTGGCCATTGGTAGCCCACGTGGTTTGGTTGTGCCTATCTTGCGCAATGCCGACCAAATGTCATTGGCTGACATTGAAAAACAAATTGCAGAGTTTGCAGTGAAAGCCAAAGACGGTAAAATCGCTTTAGAAGACTTAACTGGTGGTACTTTCAGCATTACCAATGGTGGAACTTTCGGTTCTATGATGTCAACTCCGATCATCAACCCACCACAAGCGGCAATTTTGGGCATGCATGCTACCAAAGAGCGCGCTATGGTTGAAGATGGTCAAGTGGTGGTATTGCCTATGATGTACTTGGCATTGTCTTATGACCACCGTTTGATTGATGGTCGTGAAGCGGTATTGACTTTGGTTGCCATTAAAGACGCATTGGAAGATCCAGCTCGTTTGTTGTTGGACATCTAATCAGGAACTGCAACAACGCAAGTTGTTGCAGGACTGCCTGTGAAAGGAACGATTATGAAACAGGTCATTTCATTGATAGCAGTGGGTTTCTTATTAGCGGCCTGTAAATCAGGTGGCGGACCAGTACATTATTCTGCTAAAGCGGTGAACAGCTCAGGTCAAGTCTTGAGCAGTAAAACCAACATCACCACCAATAAAGAGGGGGTGGACTTGGCAGTCGATACTTTGTGTAAGGCCAACCGCAGTGCCAGACAGGTGATTGTTGAAACACGATCTGGTAAACCCATTGAAGGCAGTCCTTTCCGCTGTCGTTAATACCATCATTACACAGGTCGCCCAATAAGCGGCCTGTAATTAAAGGATTTTTATGTCTAATCAGTTTGATGTAGTAGTCATTGGTGCAGGCCCTGGCGGCTATATTGCGGCCATTCGTGCTGCTCAATTGGGTTTTAAAACCGCATGTATTGATGCCGGTCGCAACAAAGCGGGTGATGCACCTGCTTTGGGTGGTACTTGCTTGAATGTGGGTTGTATCCCTTCTAAAGCCTTGTTGCAATCTTCTGAAAACTTCCATCAAGCCCATTCTGAATTTGCAGAACACGGTATTGATGTCACTGTAAACAGCTTTGACGCTAACAAAATGATTGAGCGCAAAGATGGCATCGTGACCAAATTGACTGGCGGCATTGGCTTCTTGTTCAAAAAGAACAAAGTAGAATCGATTCACGGTTTGGGTTCTTTAAAAGGCCAAAACGGCGATGTATGGCAAGTGGAAGTGGACAACCAAGGTGAAAAATCTGTGGTTGAGGCCAAACACGTCATCATTGCAACCGGTTCTGTACCTCGTCCATTGCCTGGTGCCGATGTGGATAACCAAACCATTTTGGACAATGAAGGCGCGTTGAACTTAACCAAAGTACCTGCCAAATTGGGTTTGATTGGTTCTGGTGTCATCGGTTTGGAAATGGGCTCAGTATGGAATCGTTTGGGTGCAGAAGTGACTGTATTGGAAGCGATGCCAACATTCTTGGCCAATACTGACCAACAAATTGCCAAAGAAGCGTTCAAAGTATTGACCAAAGAACAAGGTATGAACATCTTGTTGGGCGTTAAAATCAACAAAGTAAGCAACAATGGTGAGTCTGTGACCGTTGATTACGAAGTGGGTGGCGAAGCCAAGTCTGATACTTACGACAAATTGATCGTTGCCATTGGTCGCGTGCCAAATACCCAAGGTTTGAATGCTGAAGCCGTTGGCTTGGCCAAAGACGAACGTGGTTTCATCACAGTGGATGCGGATTGCCGTACCAATTTGCCTAATGTTTGGGCCATTGGTGACGTGGTGCGTGGTCCGATGTTGGCTCACAAAGCCAGTGATGAAGGTGTGGCTGTGGCTGAGCGCATTGCTGGTCAAAAACCACATTTGGATTTCAATACCATTCCATTCGTGGTCTACACCCACCCAGAAATCTCTTGGGTAGGTAAAACTGAAGAGCAATTGAAAGCCGATGGCGTGAAATATGTCAAAGGTACTTCTGGTTTTGCTGCCAATGGTCGCGCTTTGGGCTTGGGTCAAGCGCAAGGTACAGTTAAAATCTTGAAAGATGCCGAAACAGATCGCGTCTTGGGCGTGCACATCATCGGACCTAATGCTTCTGAATTGATTGCAGAAGCGGTGATGGCGATGGAGTTCAAAGCCTCTGCCGAAGACATCGGTCGCATCGTGCATGCGCACCCGACCTTGTCTGAAGTGCTGCATGAAGCGGCATTGGCAACCGATAAGCGTGCATTGCACGGTTAACTAAAAAGCGCAGCTGAGGCTGCGCTTTTTATTTATATCTAAATAATGTACATATAAATGAATACTGAAGTGCTGGGTTTGATTGCTTTGCCGCTGGGTGTGATTTGCTTATGTTTGGCGGCTTTATGGCAGTTGAATGTGGTGTTAACAGAAAGTTACACCTTAAATCGATTTTCAGGACGCCAACTGTTTGCCGTTGTCACTACCATGATGATGACATTCAGCTTGGCTGTGTATGGCTTTTGTCCTAACGCACGCAAAAAGGGAATAATTTTTTTATTGCTTGTGTTGGTGGGAGCAGGGCTATATGGTTGGGCGTATTGGGTGTTGCCATTTCAGGCGAAACCATAAGCACGCGTCTGAATGGCGAAATGATGTGTATCAACATAATGATTGCGTAAGCAATCCGTTTAACTTACCTAGAGGAAACTCTGATGAATTTACATGAATATCAAGCAAAAGCCTTGTTAGCAAGCTATGGCTTGCCTGTGCAAGGTGGTATCTTGGCCACCAACGGTGACGAAGCTGCGGCTGCGTTTGACGAATTAGGTGGTAAGTTTGCGGTGGTTAAAGCCCAAGTGCATGCTGGCGGTCGTGGTAAGGCTGGTGGCGTGAAAGTGGTGAAAACCCGCGAAGAAGCCAAGGAAGTTGCCGCTAGCTTGATTGGTACCAATTTGGTTACTTATCAAACCGATGCCAATGGTCAGCCTGTTAACAGCGTGTTGATATGCGAAGACATGTACCCAGTGGCGCGTGAGTTGTATTTGGGTGCTGTGGTAGACCGCTCTAGCCGTCGCATCACTTTCATGGCCTCTACCGAAGGTGGCGTGGAAATTGAGAAAGTGGCTGAAGAAACGCCTGAAAAAATCATCAAAGTGACTGTGGATCCATTGGTAGGCTTGTTGCCTTTCCAAGCGCGTGAAGTGGCGTTTGCTTTGGGTTTGGAAGACAAACAAATCAATCAATTCGTGAAATTGATGACCGGTGCTTACAAAGCCTTTGTTGAAAACGATTTCGCTTTGTTTGAAATCAACCCATTGTCAGTGCGTGAAAACGGTGAATTGGCCTGTGTGGATGCCAAAATCGGCATAGACTCAAACGCTTTGTACCGTTTGCCTGAAATCGCAGCCCAGCGCGATAAATCACAAGAAAATGAACGTGAATTGAAAGCGTCTGAATTCGATTTGAACTATGTGGCCTTGGAAGGCAACATTGGTTGTATGGTCAATGGTGCTGGTTTGGCGATGGCGACCATGGACATCATCAAATTGTACGGTGGTCAACCAGCTAACTTCTTGGACGTTGGTGGTGGCGCGACCAAAGAGCGCGTGGTAGAAGCGTTCAAATTGATTTTGGCCGACCCTTCAGTGCAAGGCGTATTGGTCAACATCTTTGGTGGTATCGTGCGTTGCGACATGATTGCTGAAGCGATTATCGCTGCAGTGAAAGAAGTGCATGTGACCGTGCCTGTGGTGGTGCGTTTGGAAGGCAATAATGCGGAATTGGGTGCGCAAATCTTGCGTGATTCTGGTTTGCAATTGATCCCAGCCGAAGGTTTGGCTGATGCGGCTCAAAAAATTGTTGATGCCGTTAAAGCATAAGGAGTGAATGAATGAGCGTATTGATTAATAAAGATACCAAAGTATTGGTACAAGGTTTCACCGGTAAAAACGGTACTTTTCACTCTGAACAAGCCTTGGCTTATGGCACCAAAGTAGTCGGTGGTGTCACTCCAGGTAAAGGCGGTCAAAAACACTTGGACTTGCCAGTTTTCAACACCATGAAAGACGCGGTTAAAGAAACAGGTGCGGATGCTTCTGTGATTTACGTACCAGCACCATTCGTTTTGGATTCTATTGTTGAAGCGGTTGATTCAGGCGTGGGCTTGATTGTCGTGATTACTGAAGGCGTGCCGACGATTGATATGTTGAAAGCCAAACGCTATTTGGAAACCAATGGCAACGGTACTCGCATGGTCGGCCCTAACTGCCCAGGCGTGATTACCCCAGGTGAATGTAAAATCGGCATTATGCCAGGTCACATTCACACTCCAGGCCGCATTGGTATCATCTCTCGCTCTGGTACTTTGACTTACGAAGCTGTGGCACAAACCACCAAATTGGGCTTGGGCCAATCAACGTGTATCGGTATCGGTGGCGATCCGATTCCAGGCATGAACCAAATTGATGCTTTGCAATTGTTCCAAGACGATCCAGATACCGACGCCATCATCATGATTGGTGAAATCGGTGGTACGGCTGAGGAAGAAGCAGCAGAATTCATCCAGTCTAATGTGACCAAACCAGTTGTTGGTTATATTGCTGGTGTGACTGCGCCTAAAGGCAAACGCATGGGTCATGCTGGTGCGATTATTTCTGGCGGTAAAGGCACTGCTGATGAAAAATTTGCCGCATTTGAACGTGCAGGCATGGCGTATACTCGCAGCCCAGCTGAATTGGGTTCGACCATGTTGGAAGTGTTGAAAGCCAAAGGTTTGGTGAAATAAATAATGTGATTTGCATCATATTTGAAGCGGCCTGTAAGTTACAGGCCGCTTTTTTAGTGTATGCTACATGTGCTTGGAACTTAGTTAATTCGGTTCAGTCACAAAAAACATGCGATTAACCACTATGTAAGAGGAGCAGGTAATGACTCAAGAATTTGAAGCGCGTAAAAACGAATTGTTAGACGATGTGCGTGGTGTCTTAAAAGAAGCCGAAACCCTTTACCAATCAGCGGTTGACGACGGCTCGACCGAAGCCAAAGAGTTGAAAGCCAAACTGAAAATTCAATTGGACAAAGCCAAACAACAATACGCTTCTTTGGAAGCGACGGTAACAGACAAAGCCAAAGAGGCTGCGCGTCATACCGATGCGTTGGTGCATGAAAAGCCTTATCAAGCCTTGGGCATTGCCGCTGCTGCTGGGGTGTTATTGGGTGTGTTGCTAAGCCGCAAATAAACAGCGTTTTGGGATGAACTGCCTCAGTGTGTCCTGCATCTGAGGCAGTTTGCATGTGGAAGGAGGCGTGATGAGTGGAAACGAAAAAAGTCAAATTTCACTGTTAAAAGAAATGTTTGGCAATGTGCTAGAACTCATGTTGATCCGCCTACAAATGGCTCGAGTGGACATCTTGGGTTTGAAGAATGCCTTATTGAAGGTATTGATTGCTGCCATCGCTGCTTTAATCTTATTTTTGTTGGGCTTTCTGTGTTTGTTATTCGGTCTGAATGCGGCGTTAAGCCCCGCGGCCAAAATCTGGGTATTTTTTGGTTTGGTGGTTTTGAGTGTGGTGGTGATTGCAGTGTTGGTGCTGATGGTGTTGAACACACTCAAAGGCCAGCAATCTTGTTTGCAAAGCACACTCAAAGGTTTACAGGACGATATGGCTTACATCCGCGGCGAGAAGCGTTACAGTGATATTGACATTGAGGAGTTGCATGATGACGGCAGATGAGGAAAAAGAGTTGTTGGAATTGGAAGCGCAAATCATACGTTTGAAATTGCTCAATAACCAATATGCACGCCATTTGCAGCGTGAACATTCGCCACAAAAATCGTTTGGCCGCATGGCTTTGGGACAGTATCTGGGGCAAGTGCAGCCTGAAACTTGGAAGGCACTGATTACACCGAATACCTGGCAAAACCGTTTATTGGTGGTGATAGGTACGGCCCTGCTGGCCTTGCTCAAGAAAAAACGACGTTAATACCAAGCCTGAATTTTTCAGGCTTTTTTATTGCATTTATTTCTTCATTTGCATCAATATTGGCACGGTGCGCTTGCGCTAAAATGCGCGCATGAACCCAAATTGCTTCCATTGCGGCTTGCCTGTGCTTGAAGGCGCCGCCTTTCCTATTGTGTACCGTCAAATAGAACACGCTACCTGTTGCGCCGGTTGCCAAGCCGTGGCGCAAAGCATTATTGATGCTGGCCTAGACTATTATTACGAGCAGCGAACTGCCGATGCCGATAAAGCGGCCTTGCCCGAGGCGGATATTTTGGCGCAATTGCGCTTGTATGATTTGCCCGAAGTGCAACAAGGCTTTGTGTATGCGCAAGGTGACAGCAAACAAGCAACGCTGTTACTGGATGGCATTACCTGCGCCGCTTGCGTGTGGCTGATAGAGCAGACCTTAGTGCGTTTGGCGGGGGTGAGCAGTGTCAGCATCAATTACAGCAATCACCGTTTGCATGTGAGCTGGCAGGCCGAACAAGTGGCTTTGTCTGACATCTTGTTGGCCATACAAAAAATCGGTTATCAAGCGCAACCTTACGATACAGAACAGCAACATCTGTTGCAAACCAAGCAGCGCAAGCAGGCATTGGTGCGCCTGTGGATAGCGGGTTTGTCGATGATGCAGGTAATGATGTATGCCGTGCCGACGTATTTGTATGGTGACATTGAGCCGGTTTTTTTATGGCTATTGCATTGGGCAAGCATGGTGTTGACGCTGCCGGTGGTGGTGTATTCGGCGATTCCGTTTTATCAAGGGGCATGGCGCGATTGGCGCAATCGCCGTGTGGGCATGGATACGCCCATCAGTTTGGCGGTGGTGTTGGCGTTTGGCGCCAGCATGTATGCCTTATTCAGCCGCACCGCGGAAGGGGTGTATTTCGATTCGATTTCCATGTTTGTGTTTTTATTATTGGGCGGGCGCTATTTGGAGCAAATCGCCAGACGCAAAGCCGCCGATGCCACTGAACGTCTCAATAAATTGATACCGGCATTTTGCCATCTGTTGCCACATTATCCTGAGCAGCAAAGCCAAGAGGGTTTGGTAGCGCATTTGCATGCGGGCGATGTGGTATTGGTGCGGGCGGGTGAGGTGTTTCCTGTCGATGGGCTGGTGCTCGAAGGCAGCAGTGAGGTCAATCAAGCCTTGTTAACTGGTGAATCGCTGCCAGTCTTGAAAGAGGTTGGACAAAGCGTACAGGCCGGCACCGTGAATGTGAGCAGCCCTTTGTGTGTGCAAACCACCGGTGTGGGGCAATACACTCGTTTGTCTGGCATCGTGCGTTTATTGGATGGAGCATTGGCACAAAAACCCCGTATGGCCTTATTGGCAGACCGCTATGCATCGGTATTTGTGGCGGTGTTGTTGTGTTTGGCTGTGGCAACGTTTGCGTATTGGTATGTTCACAGTGGCGCCAAAGTGGCGGTATGGACGGTGGTATCTTTGTTGGTGATTACCTGTCCTTGTGCCTTGTCTTTGGCCACGCCGACGGCGTTGGCCGCGGCCACGGGCTTTTTGGCAAAACATGGCTTGCTCATCAGCCGAGGCCACAGTTTAGAGACTTTGGCCAAGGTCAGTGATGTGGTGTTTGACAAGACTGGTACTTTAACCACAGGACTGTTTCAGATTGCCGATGTGCAAGTGTGTGCGGGCTATGATTTGACGCAAGCGCAAACTAATGCGGCAGTGTTAGAGCAGTTTTCTGAGCATCCATTGGCGCAAGCTGTGGTTGAGGCATATGGGGTGGATGCGAGTAAGCTGGTGGAAAATGTGCACAATACGGTCGGTTTTGGCTTACAGGCGCAGATTGATGGCGTGCAATGGGCGATAGGGCGGCCTATATGGGTGGCAGATGTGTTTGGACATGTTGCGCAGGATTGTTTACAGGCCGCATCTGGCAGCTGGATTGCCTTGGCCAATGAACAGCACATGGTGGCGTATTTTTGTTTGGAAGACACCTTAAAAAGCGATGCTGCGGCGTTGATGCGCCAATTGCAAGACTTGCGAGTACGCGTACATGTGTTGAGTGGCGATGCTGAGGGGGCTGTGGCCAAAGTGGCTGAGGCTTTGTCCATTCCGCATTTTATCGCCGCAGCCACGCCGGAAACCAAATTGGCTTATGTGCACAATTTACAACAGCAAGGCAAGATTGTGTTGATGGTGGGCGATGGCATTAATGACGCACCAGTATTGGTACAGGCCGATGTGTCGATTGCGGTTGAGGGTGGCACTGATGTGGCTCAAGCTGGCAGCGATATGGTGATGATTAAACCTGACATGGGCTTGGTCGCGACAGCCTTGGTACAAGGCAAGAAAACCCGCCGCATCATCCAAGAAAATTTGTGGTGGGCAGCGATTTACAATGCGGTAGCGATACCGATAGCGGTGCTCGGATATGCCAATCCATGGATTGCGGCATTGGGGATGGCGGTGAGCAGTTTGTTGGTAACCTTGAATGCAATGCGTTTGCTCAAGTAGGCAGATGTTATTGAAAACAGACTTTTCTATGTATTTGATTCATATGTGCTTAATTTTAGACTTTAAAAACAGTTACTTTAAGGAGCTGATATTACAAATGAATATCTGTCCAAAATTATGTGCGGATGAGTTGTGCGCTGCAATAATTTAAGCTAAGGTGATGGGGCTATAAAAGCAATAACTGATTGAATTCCGTAGAAGGGAACAGAAGTATGCGTTTACAAAATAAAGTCGCAGTCATCACAGGTGCAGCAAGTGGTATTGGTTTGGCAACTGCCGTTAAATTCGCACAAGAAGGTGCATTTGTTGCTATTTGCGACTTAAACCAAGCAGGCATTGATGCTGCCATTAAAGAAGTGGAAGCAGTCGGCGGACAGGCTTTGGGCTATGTCGTGGATGTGACCAAACCAGATCAAATCTCGGCTATGCGTGAAGCATTATTGGCGGCAAAAGGCCGCATTGATGTGTTGGTCAACAATGCCGGTATCGTGATGGATGCCCAGTTGATTAAAATGACTGAAGACCAATTCGATAAAGTCATAGACATCAACTTAAAAGGCACTTACAACATGGCACGTGCATTGGTCGATACCATGGTAGCGCAAGGTGGCGGTGTGATTTTGAACGCCAGTTCAGTGGTGGGTGTGTATGGTAATTTTGGCCAAACCAACTATGCTGCGACCAAATTTGGTGTAATCGGTATGGTGAAAACTTGGGCCAAAGAATTGGGTAAAAAAGGCATACGCGCCAATGCCGTGTGCCCAGGCTTTGTCGCTACTCCTATCTTGAAAGCGATGCCTGAAAAAGTATTGCAAGGCATGGAAGAAAAAGTACCGATGCGCCGTTTGGCTGATCCGCGCGAGATTGCCAATGTGTACGCGTTCTTGGCTTCTGATGAAGCCAGCTACATCAATGGTGCTGCCATTGAGGTGACGGGTGGTTTGACCTTGTAATTGCACTGTTAATAAAAAGGCGCTCCTTTACAGGACGCCTTTTTATTTGGTGGTAACAGTGTTAGAGTGAAACGTCTTATTTGATTAATGTTGATGTGAAACAGTTTATCGTTTATGAATTTTGGGTAGAATGTTAGGCCTTAAGCCGTAATAATCTTGTTCATAAGCATGAAAAGACAATAAATGATTTGCATTTATATCAAAATAACTAAAAAGTCGACAGGCGAGACATTTACTTAGTGGAATGCTGAAACTTAGTATCAGTATTCACAAACTTTCGGCTATACTTCTACGCATTATTTCCAGTTGGTGGTTTTGGCTGGAAACGTAACACACTCAAGCTCTCTAATTTTAAAAGTGGATACACTTACAGTGAAATTCAAGAATATTGTAATTGGTATTGCTTCAGCGCAAATTTTGGCTGCATGTACCATTCCTGGATCGGTGTTAAAAGTCAATGACAAGCATGTGGTGCAACAAGCCGATGCCAATGTGTCGATTGATGAGTTGGTGGATGTTTATCCCATTACGCCTTTGCTCATACAGCGCATGCAAAAACCGAATGCAGTTTCAGCTGATAATCAGCGTTTAATGCAGTCCATGCGTCAGTATCAATACCGTGTACAGGCCGGTGACGTATTAAGTGTAGTGGTATGGGATCATCCTGAATTGATGGTGAATTCTGCGGGTGCTTCAGTTACTGCGACCAAAGAATCGCCGCGAGGTGGGGTGATGGTAAACGCGGATGGTACGATTTACTATCCATATATTGGTAATGTGCAGGTGGCGGGTAAAACGGCCAATGAAATCCGTAGCACCATAACAGCACGTTTGTCTAAATTCATCAATAAACCACAATTGGATGTCTCTGTGGTGCAATACCGTTCCCAGCGTGCCTACATATCGGGTGCGGTGAAAGCGTCGGCACAATTGCCGATTACCAACGTTCCTTTGACCTTACTGGATGCAGTGAATTCGGTAGGAGGTTACAATGAAAATGCCGACATTCAGCGCATTAAGGTGACACGCAATGGACAGGACTTGTCTGTCTCATTGTATGATTTAATGCAAAATGGTGATTTACAACAAAACTTCATCTTGAAAGATGGTGATGTGGTGTACATCCCAACCAACGAACAGATGAAAGTGCATATTTTGGGTGAAGTGACCAAACAAACCACTTTGCGCATGGATCCTGGCGGTATGAATTTAACTGAGGCTTTGGGTGAGGCATCAGGTATCAACAATAATATTGCCAACGCTAAAGGAGTATTTGTGATACGTGCTGAGGCAGGCATGTCCAATAATAAAGTGGGTAAAATATACCAATTGGATTTATCAGATGCCAGCGCACATGTATTGGGAACGCAATTTCAATTGCAGCCCAATGATGTGGTTTACGTGACTGCTGCACCGGTGGCGAGATGGAATCGTGTGATGTCTAACATCTTCCCATCGGTTTCCAATTTGTTGTCTATTACCAATACTGCTGGTCAGTTTTAATTAAGATTATTGTGGTTATGTTTAATAAAATTCTTGTGGTGTGTGTCGGAAACATTTGTCGTTCTCCAACAGGAGAGGCCTTGTTGAAACATTTGTCTCCGCATTGTGAGGTCAGATCTGCTGGTGTGCAGGCATTAGTGAATAAACCAGCAGATGAACAAGCCAAAAGCATCGCTCGTCAGCATGGCATCGAAATGGAAAGTCATTTGGCGAGGCAGTTAGATGCTGCTATGTGTCACGAGGCTGATTTGATTCTGGTGATGGAGTCCAGCCATATTCGAGCTGTGGAAAGAATTTGCCCCACCGTCAGGGGGAAAATCATGTTGTTTGGACAGTGGCTACCGAATAAAGAGATTGCCGATCCTTATCACAAAAGCGATGAGATGTTTGCATTGGTATACCAACAGATTGAAGCTGCTGCCAATAAGTGGGCAGAAAAATTACATTAGTTGAAAGATTGTTTTGAATGGCAACTTCAGAAAACACACATAAAAATCAAGTTCCCAAAGACGATGAAATCGATTTGCGTCAAGTGTGGGATGTTTTAAGTTTTAATAAGTACAAAATTATTGCCAGTGGTGGTGTGGGTCTGTTATTGGCCATCGCATATTTAATCATTGCATCTCCTGTGTATGAAGCCAATGCTTTGGTGCAAGTTGAGGCAGATAAGCAAAATCAAATTTTGGGTGATGTACAATCTTTATTGGGCGGTGCTTCTACAAAATCCGACGCTGAAATTAACTTGGCAAGGTCTCGTATGGTATTAGGACGAGCAGTAGAGGAGTTGAATACCGATGAAGTAATTGCTTATCAGTCCATTCCTATTTGGGATTGGTTTGATCGTAAGTCTATCAAAGCTGAAGATGCATTAAGCTTGAATGTATTCAGTGTGCCATCTGTACTGGAAAATAAGACACTGTCTTTGGTTTATCTTGGCAACAAAAAATATACCTTAACCATACCTGAAGCAGGAAGCAGGCAGGAAATACAGGTAAATGGGGAGCTGGGTAAATTGGTCTCAGCTAATGGAGTTTTGCTGAATATTACGAAAATTCAAGCTGAGAGTGGACAAGAGTTTAATTTAACCAAACAGTCTAAATTGGCTGCCATTGAACAAATCAAATCCAATTTATCCATAGGCGATGTGGGTAAGGATACGGGTATTTTGGCATTTAATTATGTTGGAGTGGATAAAAATAAAATACAGGCCATTTTAAACAGCATTATTAAGAACTATGAGCATCAAGATAAAGAGTTTGGGGTGTTGTCTGCGGGACGAAGCTTAGAATTTATTGAAAAACAATTGCCTGTGACCAAAGATTCTTTGAAAGAGGCCGAAGACAAACTTAACGAATTTCGTCATAAAAATGCCACATTGGATTTGTCTTTAGAAGCCAAGTCAGTGATGGAGAATTTGACCAAAATTGAATCTGAGTTAACCAGTTTGGATACTAAAGAAGCTGAAGTTTCTGAGTTGTTTACCAAAGACCATCCTAATTACCAAGCCTTGATTGAGAAGAAAAAAGTATTACAGCAAGCCAAGGGTGATTTGGTAAAACGAGTGGCTGCAATGCCACAAATACAACAAGACGTGATTCGTTTGACCCGTGATGTGGAAATTGAACAACAAGTTTATATGCAGTTATTGAATAAGCAACAAGAGTTTTCGATTATGAAGGCCAGTAATGCGGGGCGAGTTCGTATTGTGGATGCTGCAGTGACTTTAGAAGAGCCAATTAAGCCCAAAAAGCCTTTAATCTTGTTGCTTTTGACTGCTGGTTTTGCGGCGTTGGCGTCTTTGTATTTTATGGTTAAATCTTTATTCAACCGTGGAATTAGCAACACTGAAACATTTGATTATTTGGGTGTGGATGTGTTGGCCAGCATTCCGCTGTCGTTGGTACAGAAAAATAAAGATGGCTTATTTGTGAAAACCAGTAAAAAGAAAAATGCCCGTACAGATTTTTTATTGGCACAAAATCTGCCTACTGATCCCGCAGTTGAGGCCATTCGTGCTTTACGTACCAGTGTGTACTTCACTTTAATGGAAGCTAAGAACAATATCTTGATGGTTTCAGGCGCAACCTCTGGGGTGGGTAAAAGTTTTGTCAGTACCAACTTGGCAGTGGTCATGGCACAATCGGCTAAAAAAGTGTTGTTGGTCGACAGTGATATGCGTAAGGGTTATGTGCATGAAATGTTACACCAACCGATAGGCTCTGGATTGAGTGATGTTTTATCTGGTGTCGTTTCATTTAATGAGGCCATACGCACTACCGAAATTGAGGGTTTGGATTTTGTATCCCGAGGTGATGTGCCGGCAAATCCTGCAGAGTTGCTGATGAAAGCCAATTTGGAAAGTTTATTGGCTGAAGTTTCAGGCCGCTATGACTATGTGATATTGGATGCACCTCCTATTATGGCCGTAACCGATGCGGCTATTTTGGGGCAGCAGGCAGGTACCACATTGATTGTTGCACGTTATGGTTTAACCACTGAACATGATATTGAAAACTGTATTGTGCGTTTTGCCAACAGTAATGTGGTAGTTAAAGGTGCCATTTTGAATGGTGTTGAAAAATCTGCAAATAATTATTATGCATACGAGGCTTATAATAGTTATTATAAGTAAATGGGCATGACATTTGCTGAACTGTGGTTACGGTAGTTTTTGAGAATAATTATATTTATTTGGTTAAGGTGAATCCCTTGGAAACAATGCAAATCGTTTTGGCTGTTGTTTTGTTGGTTTTTATAGTGGTATTGCTGAAGGTTAAACAAAAGGGCCAAAGCGATGCTGCTGGTAAAAAGAATGCCAGCAAACCAGTACAGCAAAAAGCAAGCAGCGCGAAAAAGAATAAGGATGGCGCTCCTAACAAAAAAACTGCCGTAGCCGCATTTGCAGCTGAGCAAAATACTGCCAGTAAAGTTGAAGAAGTCAATGCGGAAGTTAAAGAAGCTGAAGCTGAATTGTCTTCTATGGGCTTGAATCAACCAGTCAAAGTTTCTGTGCAGGAAGTGGATCCATTGACTGAGTATAAGGTTTATCGTGAATTTGGCTATTTGGATAAAGCAGCAGAGGCATTGTTGAACTATTTGCAGTCCCATTCAAGTTCTGATTCCGCTTTGTATTTTGACTTGGCCGAAATTTATCTGCAAACCGAGCAATATGAAAAATTGGTGGATTTTGTCTTGGACAATAAAGCCATGTTTGATCGCACCCAGATTGAACATTTGGTGAAATCAGGCTTGGAATTGGATGCCAATAACTTGGATATTCGAGTTTTGGCGGAAGAATTATTGAACTGGGATGTGGAAACCATCAATACCCAAGTATTGCACGATGAGTCTAAGCAAAAAAACAGTTCTTCTGAAAAAGATTTAGTATCTCAAGCCACTGCGCTGGAAAGTGGTCATTTATCTAATTTGCATGCTATAGAAACAACACATCGTACTGTTAGCCTTAATCAATCAGATAGATTGGTTACAGGTCATGGTATAGTGCAAAACATCACTCAAGAAGAATTGCAGGTATTGTCAGTCATGCTACCAACAGACAATGCTATGAAATTGATGCGTGGTTTTGCCGATTATGCGACATTCAGTCATAAATTGAATCGTGTTTTACCAAAATTGAAAAACCCAGCTTCAGCATTAATTGATGCATTGGGCTTGGATTATCAAAATAAAAATATTGATGCATTCGCCAAACATTTGTGGGAGTTGTACAGTGTTTTAGGTAAAAACGGGCAAAATATTAAAGACAAAATGTTGGGCTGGGGTTATAGCTTGGGTCATCACGAATTGTTTAATCGCTTGGCAATGGTTACCAATGAGCAAGAAGTGAAGGACATTGGTAAAGAATTTGGATACCGAGCTGCAACTAAGAATCTGCAAAACCATTTTTTCCCTTTGGTCAGTGATGACGAAGGCATTGGTTTGGGTAAAAGCTTGGGTCGTGATGTTAACAGTATTTTGCAAGAAGCTGATGCTTACTTAATGTATGGCCAATTGGATGAAGCGATGCAGACCTTGGAGCAAGGCATTAAATCGCACAAAAGTGAACCACAGTTGTACATTAATTTGTTTGAGTTATATGAACGGGCAGAGGATTGGGAACGCTTGGAGGAGTTTTCAAAACGATTGCGTACGGATGCTGGTAACTTGCCAGAGGAAGTTATTCTGGCGATGTCTCAGCTAACACAAAAATTAAAGAATAATAATATCGGGATGGTGGCCTAAAGATGAATTCATTGTCTAATATGCCCTTAGTAAAAGTCATGTTATTAGGGGTTGATGCAAGAAAGTCTGCCATTTTCAGTATGGCGTTTAAGATGCATACAGCAACACAATTTCAATTGGTTGATGATGCACAGCAAGCTGATGTATTGGTGGTGGATACCGATGGTGTTGAAGGGGAAGCACTGTGGGAAAAAGCCCAATCTGAGTATCCAAATATTCCTCGGGTTTATTCGTCTATCTTAGAACCCAAATTTGATGTGGCGTTCTTGCCTAAACCGGTCAAGGTTGAAACATTGTTTCCGGTGTTGCGGGCCGCTTTATCAGGTGTGGTGACGTTTAAAGTCGCCGATGCAGCTGCTCAACCTCAAAATCGTGAACGCTTGTCTTTTAAGCAACAGGCTAAAAACTACAAAAACACCTTGGCTGACGAACCAGAAGTGAGTGCGGTGCCTCGCGATGTGACATTTCCTGCAGACCAAATCAAGATATTCGATGCCACTACGGGTTTGTTGGGTGCGACTCGACAAATTGCGACAGAAACAGAGAATGTGGCTTTAATCGTTGATAACAAGCCAGTGTTGATGTATTTCCCTAGTGTTGATAGGGTGTTATTAGCGGTTGCACCAGAACGACTGGAAGAAATTTGCCAAGACGCTGATGTGGTCATTACCATCAAAAAAATTGGTGAACATCCCGAGTGGCAGCAACATGCTAAGGCTCAGATGGATTCTTGCCTGTGGCAGTTTGCAGTTTGGACGGCAAAAGGTCGTCTTATCAATGAGATTGATGTAAATCAACCCATTGCTTTAAGCAGTTGGCCTAATATTACACGATTGGCATACATTCCTGATGCCATGAGATTGTCTGCTTTTTTAACCAAATCCCCTGTCAATTTACCGATGATTTATAAAATGATTCGTGTAGACATTGCAGATTTGCTGAATTTCATTGCAGCATCGCACGTAACCAATTTATTAAAAGTGCAACCAGTGCATTCTGGAATGGCTACTGTTGGACAAGGAAATCAATATGCTGGTCACCATAATACCAGCGTGCAAGACCATGCTGCAGCATCCGGAACTCACAGTGCTGAAGCGGTACCATCAGTTCCTGTTCGTCCAAAACAATCTAGTTCTATGTTGCAACGGCTGTTGAAAAAATTAACAGGTAAATAACTAAGGTAGGATTCGATGATTGAAAGTAAAATAATTTTTACAGGGCCGGTTGGTGTTGGTAAAACGACTGCCATTGCTGCAATCAGTGATGAACCGCCCATTCAGACCGATGCACGTGCATCTGACATGACACTGGCACGTAAAGCAAATACCACTGTTGCAATGGATTATGGTGTGATTCGTTTGGATGAGTCTACTAAAGTACACTTGTATGGCACACCAGGGCAGGAACGTTTTGACTTTATGTGGGAAATCTTGAGCCAAGGCAGTATCGGCTTGATTTTAATGTTGGATAATACCCGTTCTAATCCTCTGAAGGATTTGCAATTTTTCATGGAAGCATTTGCCGATTTGATTGCGGTTGCACCGATGGTGATTGGTGTGAGCAAAATGGATTTGCAGAGCAAGCCAAATTTGGATGTTTACCGTGAATATTTGAATAATAACAATATCAATGCCCCTGTTTTTGAAGTTGATGCTCGTGAAGAGAACGATGTCAAAAATTTGGTGATGGCATTGCTATTTTCGATTGACCCTGGCTTAGAGGCTTAATCGTATGCAAGCACAATTTTCCTTACAATCAGAACTGTATCCAAAGCTGACACCGGCTGGGGCTTATTTCGCGGTTTCTGGTAACTCAGAGAACCCGAGTCGTACTTTTTTGTGTAATGTATTGGGTGAGAAGAGCCCAGTTGCGGCCACACCAGAAAAAGTCCAGTCGTGGGCGCAAACCGATACCTTAGAGTCTGCTGTTAATATTCTGTACCGTTTGCAAAAACTTGAATTTATCCAAGGTGTTAAAGAGCCTGAGTCGGCCGTTACTGCCAATATGGAAAGCTCTTTACCCAGCTTATTACAACAAATGTCAGATACAGGCCGTGCTTTGTTGGCCAACGATACTGGCTTGTACATTGCTGAAGCGGGTTTTCACCATGAATCGGCTGAAGAGATTTCAGCATTGGCTGGTGAGGTAATTCGCTTATCTGAACAACATGCCTTGTTGATTCGTAATAACTTGAACATTAACCAAAGTGCGTGGGGTATTTGTGATCCTACTGGACAAAGTCATTTGGCATTTTATCCACTATACTTTGGTGAATATAAATTTGTATTGGTGATTGCGGGTACTCCTCAGTTACAATCAGATGCATTTGTCAAAATGGTCGAGATCTTATATCAACGTTACGGTTTTTAATTTTTATTTTAGAAGTTGGAGAATTTAAATGCGTGAACAAATGCTCAAGTCAATTCTGAGTGATTTAAATGGCTCATCAGCAGACATCGAAGCCTCTGCAATTATCTCTGCAGATGGTTTGACCATGGCAGCTTTATTACCACAAGACGTTGACGAAGACCGTGTAGGTGCCATGGCCGCAGCGATGTTGGCTTTGGGTGAACGTACCGCACGTGAATTGAATCGTGGTGATCTTGATCAAGTGATGGTAAAAGGCAGCAATGGTTACATCTTGATGAGTTATGCCGGTCACGATGCCGTCTTAACCGTTATTGCAAAAGAAGGTGCAAAACTGGGTTTGATCTTTTTGGATGCGAAGCGCGCAGCCAAAAATATCGTCGACATTTTGTAAGATATTTTGTCAGATTGTGTTAGGCATTGCTGCCTAACACGAGTCACGCTACTTCTAAAGTAATAGGCGCATGATCGCTCGGTCTTTCCCAAGATCGGGCGTTTTCATCTACTGACACCTCAATGATGCCATCTTTAAGTGCATCGCTGATTAAGACATGGTCTATACGCAAACCCAATTTGCGTTTGAACATGTTCATGCGGTAATCCCACCATGTGTATTGCACGTCTACAGGCCGTTTGTAACGGAAGCTGTCAGTCAGACCCAATGCCAATAATTGTTCAAACCATTGTCGCTCATCTGCAGAGCACAAAATTTGATTGCGCCATTTCTCGGCATCGTACACGTCTATATCGGCGGGAGCGATGTTGAAGTCCCCGAGTAACACCACTTTTTCATATTGCTGAATTTGGCTGGCAACAAAAGTCTGTAAAGCGTCAAACCATTCTTGTTTGTAGAGGAATTTGGGGCTGTCTAGGCTTTCACCGTTCACGCAATACACATTGATGACGCGCACACCATTGATGGTGGCCGCAATCATGCGCCTTTGTTCATCAGCATAATTGGGGATGCCGCGAATGATATCGGCGATTTCGCCCTTGTAGATTAAAGCCACACCATTGTAGGTTTTCTGTCCGAACCACACTGCTTGATAACCGGCAGCTTCAATATCGTTGATGGGAAATTTTTCTTGATCCAATTTCAATTCTTGCAAGGCCAGCACATCAACAGGATGAGACTCCAGCCATTGTAAGACATGGGGCAAACGCACATTGAGGGAATTCACATTCCAAGAGGTGATTTTCATAAGCAGCCCTGGTTGAGAAAAAAGCATTGTACCCATATTTGTCTGCCAGACACCAACAGCTAGGTGGACTTGTAAAACTTTGCAAGAAGACTAGGGTGCATGATGTGGCTTAAGACAAAGCCAGAGTATGGCAGTACAATAGCCCGCATTGCCATGAAGACATAAGAATAACAGGAGCCTAATGCATGCAAACCGTTCATTATTTAAAAGACTATAAGCGTCCTGAATTCAGTATTACCCAATTGGATTTGCACTTTGATATTCAAGATGAATACACACAAGTGAAGTCGCGCATGGTGGTATTGCCCAAGCAAACCAGCCACACGCCATTGGAATTGACCGGTTCAGCAGAATTAATCGAAGTGGTATTGGATGGTGAAGTTCTGACCGACACTGCGTATGTTGTGGACAATGCCACCGAAACCCTCACCATCCATAGCGTACCCACCGAGAGTTTTGTATTGGAAATCACCACCCATGTGCATCCAAACAGAAACAAAAGTTTGATGGGTCTGTATGCTTCCAATGGCAATTTGTACACCCAATGCGAGCCAGAAGGCTTCCGCAAAATCACCTATTATCTCGACCGTCCCGATGTGATGACCAAATTCTCGACCACCATTGTGGCCGATAAAAAACGTTATCCAGTATTGTTATCCAATGGCAATCAAGTGGCGGCAGGCGATGTGGATAAGAAGCGCCACTATGTAAAATGGATAGACCCATTTCGCAAGCCCAGCTATTTGTTTGCCTTGGTGGCAGGGGATTTGGCCTGTAGCAAAGACGAATTCATCACCCAATCTGGCCGCAAAGTGGTCATCCATTTCTACACTTCCGAGCAAGACAAACACAAAGTACCGTATGCCATTGCTTCCTTAAAACGCGCCATGCGTTGGGATGAAGAGCGTTTTGGTTTGGAATACGACTTGGACATCTTTATGGTGGTGGCCGTTGGCGACTTCAATATGGGGGCTATGGAAAACAAAGGCTTGAACATCTTCAATACCAAATACGTGTTCGCCGACTCCAAAACCGCTACCGACAAAGACTTTGAACACATCGAAGGTGTCATCGGACACGAGTATTTCCATAACTGGACCGGCAATCGTGTGACCTGTCGCGATTGGTTCCAACTGTCGCTCAAAGAAGGCTTAACCGTATTCCGCGACCAAGAGTTCTCTGGCGACATGGCCAACCGTGATGTGCGTCGCATTGAAAACGTGATGGTGTTGCGTGCCAACCAATTCCCTGAAGATGCAGGCCCTACCGCCCATCCCATTCGCCCTGCGTCTTATACCGAGATGAACAATTTCTACACCTTAACCGTGTACGAAAAAGGCGCCGAAATTGTACGCATGTTGCATACCTTATTGGGAGAAGAAGGTTTCCAAAAAGGCATGAAGCTGTATTTCCAGCGCCATGATGGGCAAGCGGTGACGTGCGATGATTTTCGTTTGGCCATGGCCGATGCCAATGGTTATGATTTAACCCAGTTTGCCTTGTGGTATAGCCAAGCCGGTACACCGCAAGTGCGTTTGCACAGTACTTACGATGCCGCCAGTCAAACTCTGCGTTTACAGGCCGCTCAACACTTGCCTGCCACGCCGGATACCACGGCCGCCAAATTGCCGTTGATGATACCGTTGAAAATGAGTGTGTTGAATTCACAAGGCGAGGCGCAACACTTTGAGTTAGACGGTGTCAGTGCACAAGAAACGGTGTTGGTATTGCGTGAAGCCGAACAAGAGTGGGTCTTCAACGGTGTGGCCGATGCGCCAATATTGTCTTTATTGCATGGTTTCAGCGCGCCGGTGTATTTGGATTACCCATACAGCGAAGCCGAGCTGAGCGTGTTGATGCTGCATGAAAAAGACGCATTTGCGCGCTGGGAAGCCGGACAAATCTTGTACCGTCGCGTGATGAAGCAAGCGGTGCGTGCGTTGCGCGATGGTGCGGCCATGCCTGAGATCAGCCATTTGACCCAAGCGTTGCAACAATTGATGCAGCAAGACATCGACGCGGCCTTGTTGGCCCTGATGTTGACGGTGCCAAGCGAACAAGAGATTTGGGACCAAGACTTTGCCCAACTCGATCCAACCTTATTGTGGCAAGCGCGTGAGTGGGTGGTGAGCAGCATCGCCAAAGCCTGTGTCAACGATTTGAGTGGCTTGCGCCACACTTCGCAAGAGCGCGAATTGAACAGTGGTTTGGACAATATTGCCGACTACCATCCCTTGTTGGCAAAATTCCGTGGCCTCACCAATACCGTGCGCTCGTATTTGCCGCGCGCCCAACCTGAGAGCCTGACTTACTTCAAACAACAATACGACAAATTGGCGTTTAATATGACGCATGAATGGGGTATTTTGCAAGCCATCAATTGTGCCGAAAATCCAATACGCGACGAATTACTGCAACAATTTGCGCGTAAATTCGATGAAGATGCGTTGGTGATGGACAAATACTTTATGTTGGTGGCCAGCAGCACCCGCAGTGACACGTTTGAACGCGTACAGGCCGCTTTAGCCCATCCGCGCTTTAGCATGGAAAACCCGAATAAGGTGCGGGCATTGATTGGTACGTTTACGCGCAATATCGGCCAATTCCACCATGTCAGCGGTCGTGGTTATGAGTTTGTGGCAGACAAAATCATCGCCTTGGATGCTTACAATCCGCAAGTGGCTGCCCGTTTGGTGCAGGCGTTTAATGTGTTGAGTCGTATCGATGATGCCCGTCAGCAGTTGATGCTGGCACAATTGGAACGCATACAAGCGCAAGCGAATGTGTCGAAAGACACCGCCGAAATTGTCGGCAAAATCTTGTTACAACATCAAGTGGCATAACCCTAAGAGGACATTCAATGAAATTCTATATGTTACCAGGCGCCTGTTCTATCGTAGGCAACGTGGCCTTGGAGTGGGCAGGGGCGGAGTTTGAATTGGTCAAATTGGATTTTGCTGGTACCAAAACGCCGGAATTCTTGGCCAAAAATCCCCAAGGTTCGGTGCCCTTATTGGAAGACGGCGATTTTGCCTTGTCGCAAAACACCGCGATTTTGCAATACATCGCCGAAAAATACCCACAAGCGCATTTGTTTGGTAAGGGCGACGCTAAACAACAAGCCAAAGCCCATCAGTGGTTGGGCATGATCAATGCTGACATCCACAGCAAATTTTCGATTTTGTTTGGCCCACAGCGTTTTGCCGAAAGCGAAGCTGCACAAGCCGAGGTGGTGGCCGCGGCGAAAAAGCAATTGCAAAGCTTGTTTGCGGCTGTGGATGCACATTTGCATGGCCGTGAGTATTTGGCCGATGAATTGACCATCGCCGACGTGTATTTGCTGGTGGCGCTCAATTGGGCCGGCTACAAAGAAGTGGATTTATCGGCCTGTAAAAACTTACAGGCCTTGCATGCACGCGTGGCTGCCAATGCAGCCGTGCAAAAAGTGTTGGCACTGCAATAAAGCGTGCGCATAGTTTATTGTAATTTGCTCATGAGGAAATTCAATTTGCCGCATGGGGGTAAATTCATTACAGTAAACAGTTGGCAGTTCAGGTCTATAACCTATTTTTAGTTTAGGAGATTTAACATGGCAGTATTGGTAGCTAAACCAGCCCCATTTTTTCACGACACCGATAAAAAATTCAGCGCAGTTTTAGGCAATGGTTCGATTGTTGATGATTTCAACTTCAAAACCGCTTCTGCAGGCAAATACGCTGTTGTCTTCTTCTACCCATTGGACTTCACTTTCGTATGTCCATCTGAATTGATCGCTTTCGATCACCGTTTGGAAGAATTCAAACAACGCAATGTTGAAGTGTTCTCTGTGTCTATCGACAGCCAATTCACTCACAATGCATGGCGCAACACTGCCGTTAACGACGGTGGTATCGGTCAAGTGGGTTACACCATGGTTGCCGACGTTAAAGGCGAAATCATCCGTGCATTCGACGTTGAAAGCGAAGGCGGCGTTGCCTTCCGTGGTTCTTTCTTGATCGACAAAGACGGTGTGGTACAACACCAAGTGGTGAACAACTTGCCATTGGGTCGTAACGTAGACGAAATGTTGCGCATGGTTGACGCTTTGCAATTCACCGAAGAACACGGTGAAGTGTGTCCAGCTGGCTGGAACAAAGGCGACAAAGGCATGAATGCCAGCCCAGAAGGCGTGGCTTCTTACTTGGCAGAAAACTCTGGCAAATTGTAATTGCTGATGTGTTGCTAAACGCAAGCATTTAAAAAAGCGGCCTGTAAATCATTACAGGCCGTTTTATTGTTGCTTATTCAAACGATTGCATTCGCTTTATCAAAGTAAAAGCCATGAATACTGCAAAAATACACATGGATTTTGATTGGCCATCAGCGAATTTGTTTGTCCACATCCACCAAGCTGCGACGTGCCAAAGCCAAGTTAGATTTGGATTTGTCCAAGACAAAATACAAGAACAAACCGTCTTGGCGACTGACAGGACGCAACAAATGGTATTGCTCACCCAAAGTAATCAAGATGTCATCTATGCTGTCGTTCAAACCCAACAAACCCATGGTTTTCATTTTCGCACGTACTACCTCGGTATTACCTGCGGCCGCGATTTCCAAATCAATATTGGATGAGCCACCACCAGCCAACAACATACCACTGGAATAATCGACAACAGCCGCGGCCAAAGCACCGTCGGTTTTCAACAATTGTTGCACTGATTCATTGTAATTCATGATGTATTCCTCTTTCATTTATTGTGAATGAATGTACATTCTAAATTGACTGGCTGGAAATTGGAAAAGACTTTTGCGCATAATGTACATGCCAATTGACTA
This sequence comes from Vitreoscilla massiliensis, assembly GCF_001457815.1. Lineage (GTDB taxonomy): Bacteria > Pseudomonadota > Gammaproteobacteria > Burkholderiales > Neisseriaceae > Vitreoscilla > Vitreoscilla massiliensis. The sequence goes on along the minus strand of NZ_LN898220.1, from coordinate 231,062 downwards.
TTGTGAATTATAGAAAAATAAGATAAATAAATTAGATATTTATCGGAATATGCATTTAATTCAGATGCAGAAAATATGAGTGTATTTACAACACTGTGTTGCACGGAAGCGTAACTTAAGGATTAAAGTCCGAGAAAACGGATTTAGGCCATAATTTACAGTGGGATAGATAACTTGCCTCGATGCAAAAAATAGAAAAAGCCGAGTAGGAGGGGGTAGCAGACATCAATAAGCGGCCTGTAAACCTTTTTCAGTGTTTACAGGCCGCTTTTACATGGATTTAAGACCAATAATAGCGCACGATGTGAAAGAAGATGGGTGCGGCAAAACAAATCGAATCAACCCTGTCCATCATGCCGCCGTGGCCCTTAATCATGTGGCCCCAGTCTTTGACACCAAAGTCGCGTTTCACCGCCGACATCACCAAACCACCGGCAAAACCCATCAAACAAATGATGAGGCCGATTAAGCCGGCCTGAAACGGTGTGAATGGCGTAATCCACCACAAAGCAGTGGCCAGAGCCGTGGCCGAGGCCACACCGCCAACAAAGCCTTCGACGGTTTTCGATGGCGACAACACTGGTGCGATTTTGCGTTTGCCCAATAATTTGCCCCAAATGTATTGCAACACATCGCTCGCTTGCACCACGGCAATCAAGAAAATCACCAATAAGATGTTTTGGTCGAAGTTTTCGATTTTCAGGTTCAGTAAAAATGGCACATGTGAGATACAGAACACGCTCACCATCAGCGACCACTGAATTTTGGCAGTGCGGTCGAGGAAACGCGTTGGGTCGCCCGATAAGCCGGCCAAGATGGGCAGCAATAAGAATGCGTACACCGGGATGAAGATGGCAAACATGCCATACCAATCGGTGAGGACAAAATAGTATTGCACCGGCAGCACCACGTAAAAACAGGCCACCAATACCGCGTAATCACCGCGGCGGCTGTAAATCAGGCTCAAACACTCGCGCAGCGCCGCAAACGATACCAAGAAAAACAAAAAGGTTGAACCAATATGGCCGGTGATAAAGGCCAAGACCAACACCAGCGTCATTACCCACCATGCATTGATGCGAGCATTCAAATTGCTGATGGTCGGGTTTTGCGAGCCGTATTTCAGCGCCAAGATGGAGCCGACGGAGCTGGCGGTAATCAAAATGGCCAAGATGGCGAGGAACAGCCACCACAAAGAGAAGGGTAAAGTCATTTTGCCTCCTGTGGCGCCAAATCCAATAAGGCTTGGCGGGTGCGGCTTAAGAATGCGTTTTTGTCTTCATCCGGCAGTTTTTTAATCACTTCGCCAATGCGCACATCGCACAGCAAGGGGATGGGCAGAATTTTGCCTTTGGGCAAGACTTTGTTAATGTTGTTAATCCACACTGGCACAAATTCCACATGTTCGTTTTCGCGCGCCAAATGGTACAGGCCGCTTTTGAATGGCAACAGCATTTGGTCGTCGGTGGTATTGCGTGTGCCTTCAGGAAACAAAATCAATGATTTGCCGTCTTTGAGCGCCGCGTCCATGGCGGCAATTGCCTGTTGCGGATTGTGTTGGCGGTCGATGAGCAAGACCCGAAACACCTGTTCGGCAATGAAAGCCTTGAGCTTGCTGCTGAGCCAATAATCGACACCAGCCACCGGTTGGGTGAGCATGCGCCAAGTCTTGGGCAGGGAAATCCACACCAACACAAAATCGCCGTGGCTGGAATGGTTGGCGTAATAGACCTTATTGCTGGGGCTGAACGCCAAATCGCTGGCTTGTTTCGAGCTCACGCCAGTGATGAAGGAAGTAATCAAACACAGAAAAGTATCCATGACGCGCGCCAATGGACTGGAAAGCTCGGGTTTCATGCAGGCTCCTGCTTTAGAGTGTGGTGCTGACTAGAGTGATGACACTCAGCAAGGATAACACACAATCTATGACAAGAGATTTGTACCACACCGCCAAACAAGCGGCGCAGCGGCTGTGGGGCGTGTGTTGCAGTGATTTTTTGCGCAAACGCAATTGCAATAAGGCTTTTTCTAAATCAGCAGCGTTTAATTGTTGCGCCGCCAAAGCCCGCAATAACAGCGTGTCCAAATGCAAACGCAGGTGCAAATATGCTGAAGCCAGCAGCAACACCGCCAAAAACACCGCCGCATACACCGATAAATAAGCAGGAACGATGAGAACGGCCATAAAAGCGAGCGCGGCCAACAGCCACGCTGCCACCATGCTGATGGTGGCGCTGGCGAGGGTGGCGGCGGTGGTGTGGTACAAGGCGTGCTCACTCATGCGCGGCTTTCAATATCATTTGTTGGTTCAGTGTTGAGACCACCATTTGTGGGCGTGCTTGCTGCACCATGTTGAGTGCGGCCTGTAAATCGTTTGCCTGACCCGAACGCAGCAAATACGTTAACACCACAGCCACGCTGCGGCTGTAGCCCAAAGCACAACACACCAATACCGGCTGCTCTTGTTGTTGCAACAACTGTTCTAAGGCGATGGCGGCAGTACGTACCGCGGTCACATCCAGCATCACCATGTCGAGCATGGGTATGGCGGCATAGTGCGGTGGCGTGCGGGCAACAGGGTATTCGGCACAGACATCGACCACGGCTTGAAAATTCTCACTCGCCAACACACTGCCCACATGAATGCGCGCGGTCACCGGTGCAGACAAGGCTTGCCCACGCAGCCAATACGCCATATTGAGGCGGCAAATCAGGCGCAGTGGCAAGGCGAACAGGCTTACCGCCATCGTGTGTTTGCCTGTGGCCTGTTTCTGCCACCACGCTGGGTCAGCGTGGTAATACAACAGTGATAACCATGCCAAAGCCAGCGCTGGCCACAATAGCACATAGCAAGCGGCCTGTAACGACAAGGCCAGCACCGCACATAACAGCGCCGCCAGCGCATACAACATGCTCCAACGCAGATGGGTGTGGTGGCGCTGCGGTTTGGGCAGAGTGGACATGGAACTGGTGGCTGTCGGCCAGCGAAAGCTTGCGCGCTCTGCCACTTGTGAGCTTTGCCAAGGCAGCAGCCACAAAATCAAACAGCCGACCAACATGCCGGTGGGTATGTCGATGAAATGGTGTTGGTAAGTGGTGAGCACGGACACAGCGATGAGCACGAGCCACGCCAACCACAATGGGCGCAGCCATGGGCGAAAGCGATACCAATAAAAACGGCCGATGACCATGGTGAGGATGATGTGCAAAGACGGCGCTTGATTGTAGGGCTGGTCAAAACCAGCCAAGGCACTGAATAAGCGGCCTGTAAGGCCATCTGTTAACGGTTTGGCCCAAGTAAAAGTTAAAGGGTAGGCAATAAAACACACCACGGCGATGGCTTGTGCCAACAGCAATTGCTGTAGCAAACGGTGAATTTGCGCCCGCGTGTTGCAACAAAAAAACGCCGCCGCGTAAAACAGATTCAGCGTCCAATATGGCACGATGCTCCATGCCCAAAACGGAATGTGCCGCTCCCATGCCCAAAAAATCTCGGGCACATCGCTGCGCATTCCCGCCAAATAATTGGCACCACCATACGTTGAATAAAACACCACGCCCATGCCAAGCAAACACAGCAGGCGGTAGCGCCAGCTGAGTTTGGGGGCAAGTTCAAAACAGCTTACAGGCCGCATCAGCGTTTTTGTGCCAAGGTGACGGTGAAGATGCCGTCTTCGTCTATCAGTTGGCGTACCTTATCAAAGCCAGCGGCGGCGACCAATTGGTCCATTTCGCGTTGGCTGCGGCGGCGCATCACCCATGCCTTGCCTTGTCGGTGGCTGGTGAGGCAGCGCGCGATCATTTCCAATTGCGGATGCCACGGCTGATTGGTGTAAATCAGATAATTGCCGCTGGTTATGGCATCGGCAAAACCGAGCAATGATTGATTAATTAAGTTGTTGTCGGGGAAAAGCTCATGCAAGCCAGAGACGATGCCCAAGGTCGGTTGTGGGTCCAGATTTTGGTAATTGGCGCGGTCGTAAGCGTTGACCTCGTCGAAGCTGGCGATGTCTTGCAATTGCCGCTCTTGTATCAAGTTGCGACCGGCTTCAACATTGATGGGGCTGTAATCGCGTAAGCGGATGGAATCGGGTTTTTCGGCGGCGGTTAAGGCATCGAGCACATAGCGACCGTGGCCGGCGGCAATGTCCAGCACATGTACGGCTTGGCCTTGCGCACGCAAGCGCTGCATCGCATCTTGAATGAGGGTTTGCAGATTTTGTTTGCGCTGGCGTATGCCGCGCCAACCGATGGCGTTGAGGTAATTCTTATCGACCAAGCGCCCGAAACCATTGCTGCCAGTAGGGGTGTTGCGGTAGACGTAATCCAAGGTCGAGCCAGAATCAAAACCGGTGTCTTGTCCCAATTTCAAGCCTTGTGACCATTTGGCGCCCAAGGCGATGGAAGCGCGTTGCGTGTTCCAATAGGCGCCGCGCACTGACAACGGTGACAGCGGCGTGGCCAATTCGTCGGCTTCGCGTTTGCTGTCACCATACACATGCGCTTGGGTCAAATCGATGCTTTGCAGCGGGGTTTCGTACAGTTTGCGGATGAAGCGGCGCATCGCGTCTATGGCCAGCTCGCGGTCTTTTTCGCCCAAGGTATCGTGGTAAAAGCCATCGAAAACGATGCGCTCTTTGATGTGTGAGCCCAAATTATTGTAAAAATCGTGTTGTGGGCCATGGTGTACCACCCAATCGCGGCCGGAAATCAGCAATTGTATCGGTGTGGTAATCGCTGCAGCATCTTTGACCACCCGTTCTGCCGCTTGGTACAGGCCGAGTAAAATGCGCACGGAAATGGCGCGGGTGATTTTGTCATCCTCTTGATAACTTTGGATGCGTTCGGGGTCGTGGCTCAAATAATGTGCTTTGACATAGCTTTGCACAAAGAAATTGCCGCGCAGTTTTTGCATCAGGCTCAAGCCTGCTTGCGCAAACGGCACATACAGCTTCACTTTGAACGCAGGCGAGGTCAGCACCGCGCCGCGGATATTGGGTGCGTAGTCGTGTAACCATGTTGCCACCACTACCGCACCAACGCTTTGCGCCACCACGATGATGTTTTCGGCGGCGATGTTGTAAGTGGCTTGGATGTGGCGGATAAAAGCGTCAACGTCGGCGACCATGGCGCCAAAACTCGGTGCGTCGCCGCGCTCACCCGGACTCATGCCATGACCGCGCGCATCCCAAGCGAAGAAATCACAATCGTCCAACACCAATTCTTCGGCCACATGCAAAATGCGGCCTGAATGCTCATGGCCACGGTGAAACAACACGATGGCTTTTTTGGTGGCGGTGGCCGCTACGGCAGGACGGTGTTGGTAAAACAAAGACACGCCATCGTGGCTGCTGAAATGGTGTTGCGTGGTGGTGGCCATAATCACTCCTGTGGGCGCAAGCCATTGCGCACGCGCCGGTAAATGGTATAGGTCAAAACGAGGTTAAGCACAATAAATACGGCGTTGGTATAGGCCAAAGTCTCGGGCCAACACAGCCACACTACGGCCAATGTGCCTATGCACAGTGCGCGGTCGCTTTTGCCCATGGGGCCATCGTAGCGGCGACCGTTGCCATGCACTTGCCCCAACACGCCGGCAAACTCGGTTAATGCGGCCTGTAACACCAATAGCCACACCCAAAAGATGCTGCTGTTGGGTAACAGCATTAAAGGCAGATACAGCGCGGCATCGGACAACACATCGGTAAGCTCATTCAAATAGCCGCCCAGCGGTGATTGCTGCGCGTGTTCGCGCGCCAACATGCCATCAATGGCATTCATGGCCATGCGCACAAACAAAAAAATCGGCAACAAAACCAATACCCACAGCGCACCATAATACAGGCCGATGGCGATGAGCAAACCAGTGATGGCCGACAGAATACAGGCCGCTACCGTCACTTGATTGGCGCTGATACCACGCGTTGCCAAGCGCTGCACGATGGGGCGCAATAAGGCTTGAAACTTCGGTTTTAAGGCATACACACTCATGGTGGTTTCTCAGAATAGGCGTTGCGCTCTTGAAGACATCATCATGATTTTAGACGGAACTTGTCAATGCCTTTCCCGCTTTGGCACCACAGGTAGCGAAAAATGCGACGCCAGAACACAAAAAAGGCAACCCGAAGGTTGCCCAAAACGACACACATTATTTGGATATCAGTGGAATTGCTCTTCTTCGGTAGAACCGGTTAAAGCAGTCACACTAGAAGCACCACCTTGGATCACAGTCGTCACATCGTCGAAATAGCCAGTGCCTACTTCTTGTTGGTGTGATACGAAGGTGTAACCGCGGTCACGTGCTGCGAATTCTGGCTCTTGTACTTTTTCAACATAAGCTGACATGCCGCGTTCTGCGTAGTCTTGTGCCAAGTCGAACATGTTGTACCACATGTTGTGAATACCGGCCAAAGTGATGAATTGGTATTTGTAACCCATGGCACCCAATTCGCGTTGGAATTTGGCGATGGTCGCGTCGTCCAAGTTTTTCTTCCAGTTGAAAGAAGGAGAGCAGTTGTAAGCCAACAATTTACCTGGGAATTTGGCATGAATCGCTTCGGCAAAGCGACGCGCTTCTTCCAAATCAGGCGTGGCAGTTTCACACCACAACAAGTCTGCATAAGGGGCGTAAGCCAAACCACGAGAAATCGCTTGTTCGATGCCTGCGTTCACACGGTAGAAACCTTCAGCAGTGCGCTCGCCAGTCACGAATGGACGGTCGTTTTCATCGTAGTCGCTGGTCAACAAGTCAGCGGCATTGGCATCGGTACGCGCCAACAACACAGTCGGAACACCGGCAACGTCAGCCGCAAAACGGGCAGCGGTCAATTTTTGAATCGCTTCTTGGGTAGGCACCAATACTTTACCGCCCATGTGGCCACATTTTTTCACTGAAGCCAATTGGTCTTCAAAGTGCACACCAGCCGCGCCTGCCTTGATCATGGATTTCATCAATTCAAACGCGTTCAACACGCCGCCAAAACCGGCTTCAGCGTCAGCCACAACAGGAGCGTAGTAATCAATATAACCAGCATCACCTTGTTCGATGCCTTTGGCATGTTGGATTTCATCGGCACGGGCAAAAGCATTGTTGATGCGTTCAACCACGGCAGGAACAGAGTTCACAGGGTACAAAGATTGGTCAGGGTACATGCTCATGTAGCCGTTGTTATCGGCGGCCACTTGCCAGCCTGATAAGTAAATCGCTTTGATGCCGGCTTTCACTTGTTGCATCGCTTGGCCGCCAGTCAAAGCGCCCAAACAGTTGATGAAGTCTTCATTGTTCACCAAAGTCCACAATTTTTCCGCACCTTGACGAGCGATGGTGTGCTCAACTTGTACGGAACCACGCAAACGCTCAACGTCTTCAGCGGTATAGTCGCGTTTGATGCCTTTCCAGCGAGGATTTTCTGCCCAGTCTTTTTCAATAGCTGCAATGCGTTCTGCACGTGTTGTCATGGTAAATCTTCCTTTGTTCTAATCGGAGTTTGGAAATCTGCACCAGGTGGTGCGATGCAGCAAATTTAACCACTGTCTCAGAAAAAAAGCAAAGGATTTTTTTAAAAAAAGTGCCTGTTTTCAGTATCTTGTGAAACGAAAAAGCGAAAACATGAACATGTTAATTTGCAACATTTTCCAACATTTTATAATTCTATATGCATAAATTGTTGCAAGTGAACAATTTCAAGCGCAAACCAGTGCAAATGATGGTTCACATTTGTTCGTAATCTGCGCTACATGATTCAAATCGAAACTTGCAAATCCTGTGTATTTCATTACAAGTGGGTAAAAAATATTTTAAAAAATGTTGCATTGCAGTGTTAATGACGACAATAAATGTGCGCACAAAATGGAAATTGTGATTTTTGGATGGGAAAATAAGTCAAAAATCATCCTTGTTGGCAATATTATGGTTGTCTGCTGTCAGATTTATATAAAACAGCGTAGCAGTGCACAAAAAATTGCGGTGCAAGGTTTACAGGCCGGTTTTGGTGGCTTACGCCTTAAGTATTCCCCAGATTTTGGGTAGAGAATTGGGTTGATGCAGGAACGGGGCATTGTTTCTATATTATAAGAATGGCGGTAACAACTGCGAGGCCGACATTACAGGAGTGTCTGCTGCGAAAAACCATGTTGGGTTTGATGAGGGACGAGTATTCAAGCCAAGTTGCGGCATGCGTAACTGAGGTGCATCCCTGCGCCACACCAGCCCGCTTCATGGCACTGTCTTGATGGCAGCCATTGCAACATTGTTTGATGGTGACCTCTAGCGCTTATTCTGAGGAGAGTGGATAGGTAGTTGCTGTCATTTCCCAGACACAACGGTGTATGTGGGTAATGGTGTTGATGAAGAACAAGTACATGGTTTTGATGTACAGGCAGAAAAATGAATCTGAGCATCGCTAAGACATTGAATAAGATGATAGGTAAGCTGTTGATATTTACAATCATTTAGAGAAGATTTATGTTGAATCAGCAATTATTAGCAGATGTCATGAGCAGGTTGGATGAAGATGATATCCGACCGTTTAATAACTACATCTTGGATTTGGCTGAGGCCAAAGATGAGGACATTTATGAGGTGTTGCTGTATTTGTTAGAGCAACCGTTGTTTCAAGACAGGAAGGCCACATTAATCTATGCCTTACAAAATTATCCCAGTGCGCCTTTGTTTGAAAAAGCAGTAGGGTGGGTATTGCTAGGCGGTTTTGAGGTCGCTAACGAGGCTTTCACCATTGTTGAGAACACAGAAGAAATAGATTCCGTCATTTCACGCAGAGTGAAACGAAAAATTGCATTAACTTTAAAAACGGAAATGGTCGAAGATTGGAAAATAGAATTATTGGAATGGATATTGGATTCATATCGGTAAACCGTTTGGACAAACAGTTGTGCGGTTTGGGGATGCTTGATTGCCAGTCTATTGCCAGTGTATCCATCAGCAAAGTTAAACCTTGCTTGAATACGCTTACAGGCCGCTTGATGCGGCCTGTAAACATGGCGGTGAATATTCAGACTGTGGATAAGTGCTTGCACTGCTGCACCAGTGTGATATCGAGGCAGAAGTGCTTGAAGCGTGCATCTTCGCCATACTTATCTTGGCTTAAGCATCGCTTTCGGTATGGCTGTCGTAAATATCGCCATCGTTGTAAAAACGTGTCGATTGCGGGTAGGGGAAAAAGTCTTCGATGATGCCGCTTTGGATGCGGTCTTTGCGCGATTGCCAAAATTGACGCGTGAGCAAATCGCGGTGGTGTTCCAAGAAGATTTTGCGCACATCCGGTTCGCCCAATAAAAATGGGCCAAATTCTTCCGGAAACACATCGCCTTTGTTCACCGGATACCAAACCTCGTCCGACAATTCGTATTCGGGATTGGGGGCTTCGGGGATGTCGCGGAAGTTGCAATCGGTCATGTATTCGATTTCATCGTAATCGTAAAAAATGACGCGGTTAAAACGGGTCATGCCAAAGTTTTTGTACAACATGTCACCAGGGAAAATATTGGCGGTGGCCAGTTCTTTTAAACAATTGCCATAGTCGATAACGGCTTGGGCTTTTTGTTCCACCGTTGCTTTTTGCATGAACATGTTCAGCGGCTTCAAACGCAATTCGATGTACATGTGTTTGATGATCAGCCACTCGCCTTGTTCTTTGATTTGGCTGGGCGCTAAGGTGCGCAATTCGGCCAATAATTCGGCATCGACGCGCGCCAATGGAATGGCGACATTGGAATATTCCAAGGTATCGGCCATGCGCCCGACGCGGTCGTGCTTTTTCACCAACAGGTATTTTTGGCGCACGTATTCTTGATTGAAGTCTTTATTGGGGCCGAATTTGTCTTTGATGATTTTGAACACATACGGGAACGATGGCAGCGTGAATACCAACATTACTAAGCCTTTGACACCGGGCGCCAATATGAAGGAATCGTGCGAGTAATCCAAATGGCGCGAAAATTCGCGGTAAAAAATGTTTTTGCCTTGTTTTTGCAAGCCCAATAAGGTGTACAAATCGCCTTTGGAACGCATCGGCAACATGGTGTGCAAAAATTCCACATACGCCGATGGCACTTCCATTTCTACCAAGAAGTACGCGCGTGCAAACGAGAACAATACCGCAATTTGCTCGGCCTCAAACAAGGCCGCGTCCACGCGCAGCAAATTGTCTTCATTGTGGGCGATGGCCAAGGCAAACGGGTAACGCTGGTTGCCACTGATGATTTGCCCAAAAATATAAGCGCATTTATTGCGGTAAAACGCCGAATGCAACACTTGCAAATGCAGGTTGATTTCTTCCAGCGGCCATTCTTGTTTGAAGTGTTTTTTGGCCGCACGCATGATGTTGGCGATGTCGCGTTTTTTATCGGCAAAGGCAATTTGCCAATCAAAATGGCTCAATACCTCGTTCAAACAGCCTTTCAAGCCTTGCTTATTTGGGTAAAACGAGCGGAAGGTGTGGGGAAACGAATCTATGTACTCAGTCGAAATCGCCGGCTTTACAAAAATAAAATGGTTGCTGAAATACATGCTGTCCAAGATTTTGGTGGTCACCGAATTGAAAAACGTCTCGGCCAGTTCGGGCTGTTTGTGGTTAACCAATAAAGCGATGTATTCGGTTTTGGCCTGTTGCCAAATGTCGTCGGAAAAAGCATTGGCACCGGATTCGTAGCGCAGGCGTTCTACCGCCTCGTGCACACGGTCGTCATACATTTGGATGCGGTCGGCCACCAATTGCTGTATGCCCAGCCAATTGGCGGCTTCAAACATGGGCTTGGCGCGGGCGCTGGCGGCATGGAACAAGGTATAATGCTTGTTAAAACCCTCCAAAATGATGGTTGCCACGGCTTTGGCTTGTAAGTGGGCCAGTTTGGACTTCACGACAGACTCCTTTGGTATAACTATCTTATAGTTATCATTTTTGTAGTCTTAAGATTAATCCACAAACGCATATTGATGCAATGCAGCAAGCGGCCTGTAAAACTGCGCTAAGCCTATGGCGATGGCTTGAATTATGCGCATTCGCCCAAATGTGCACCGGAATTGATTTCAAATGTGAACATGGATTACCAATCCTAGCCGAATTACCTGAGAAAGGATGCGAAATGACTGATAGCGAACACAAGACAACAGCAGAAGAAAACGTGGTATTGGATGCAGAACAAGCCGAAAATGTCGCAGATTTGCACCAGCCAGAAGAAGCAGTTGAAAAAACGGCTGAAGACTGGGCTGCGGAAGTGGCAGAGTTGCAAGGCCAACTGCAAGACGAGCGTTTGCGCTCTGCTGCGAATGAACAAAACTTGCGCCGCCGTCATGAAGAAGAGATACAACACACGCACAAATTTGCCAGCCAAAAATTTGCGACCGAATTGTTGACCGTCAAAGACTATTTGGAAATGGCTTTGCTCGACCAAAGCCAAAACTTCGATGCTTTGAAAATGGGCGTGAGCATGACGTTGACGGAGCTGAATAAGGCGTTTGAAAAAGCGCATGTGAGCGAAATCAACCCTGCGGTGGGCGACAAACTCGACCCACATTTGCACCAAGCGATGCAAGCGATAGCGAGCGAGCAAGAGCCGAACACCGTGGTTTCGGTGATGAAAAAAGGCTATAGCCTCAACGACCGCGTATTGCGTCCTGCCATGGTGGTGGTGGCCAAAGCGGCTGAATAAGCTTTATCGCAGTAATAAACATTAAAGCGGCCTGTAAGTCAGTTTACAGGCCGCTTTATTGTGTTTAAACCAAGCAAAAGAGTGCAATGAATACAGTATGTGGACGCAATCCGTGGTGTCTTGGATGTTGCTTGGCGTATTGAGCTAGGCGTTGACGTGCTGGCTTGCTCAGCCAGACACAAGAATACGCTGTTAAGCGCATCGGTTTCTGATTCTTAATCGTGAGCATTTACTTAGCAGAGTCATGGACAGACGATAGGCAGTTTGGGCACTCTGTGCTAGTGTGTGACACAAGAAAAACAGCCAGACCACCATGGTGGCAAATAGTACAGAGGAGAAGCAGATGGGAATCGGAGTGTCTATCGTAGGCTCAGGCCATACCAAGTTTGGGCGTTTGCAAGAGAATTTGGAACAATTGATTGTTTCTGCCTCACAAGAAGCGCTGCAAGAAGCGGGTGTGAGTGGCGATGATGTGGATGCGGTGTTTTTGGGGCATTTCAATGCCGGTATGGCTGCGGATGCGTTTGCCTCATCGCTGATTTTACAGGCCGATGCTGGCTTGCGTTTTAAGCCGGCAACACGGTTTGAAAATGCCTGTGCCTCAGGTGCAGCGGCGATGTATGCGGCGATAGATGCCATCAAGTCGGGACGCATAGAAGTGGCTTTGGTGGTGGGCGTGGAGAAAATGACCCACAACGACACCGCCGGCGTGACCCGTGCTTTGGCCGGCGCCGGCTATCAAAACCATGCCGATGAAGCAGGTGTATCGTTTCCCGCGGTATTTGCCCGCGCGGCGCAGATTTATGGTCAGCGTTATGGTGACCCATTGCCAACAATGGCGAAAATTGCCGCCAAAAACCACAGTAATGCGCTGCTGAACCCGTATGCGCAATTGCGCAAAGACTTGGGTTTTGAGTTTTGCAACACTGTATCTGAGAAAAATCCCTTAATTGAACCGAGTTTGCGCATGAGCGATTGTTCGCTCATCAGCGATGGTGCGGCGGCGGTGGTGTTGGTGGCAGAACACCGAGCCGCAGAATTTGCACAGCGTGCGCATTTTGCCGCCGCCGTGCATGTCAGCGATTTATTGCCGTTGCACAGCCGCGATTGGGCCAGTTTTGTGGGACCAGAAAAAGCGATACAGGCCGCTTATGGGCAAGCGGGCATTCAGGTGCAGGATTTGAACTTTGCCGAAGTGCACGATTGCTTCACCATCGCCGAATTGCTGCTGTACGAAGCCATGGGTTTGGCCGAGAAGGGCAAAGGATTTGAGGCCTTGGCAAGCGGCACGGTCTACCGCGATGGTGCGGTGCCAGTGAATGTGTCCGGTGGTTTGAAAGCCAAAGGCCATCCCGTCGGCGCCACGGGCGTGTCCATGCACGTGCTGGCTTACCGCCAATTGACTGGACAAGCAGGCGAAATGCAATTGACCGCGCCTAAACTGGGTTTGGTATTCAATATGGGCGGCGCGGCAGTGGCGAATTACGCTTCGGTGTTGTCGGTGTAAACACCTCTTACTGGTATGAATGTGCTGAAGCGAGTTTGAAATATCTTGAAAAGCGGCCTGTAAACCATTTACAGGCCGCTTTTTGCTATTCAATCATTTGAAAACAAGTGTGAGCGTAACCTGTGTTGAGCATAGTCATGTTGGGGCAGAAATTTTAGAGGTGTGCTCTTGAATTTTGGCCAACACCGCCCATTTTAGCTGCGATAGCAAGATACGGCGGCAGTTTCGAGGCAGCGCATTTTATGCAAAACAACACTTGAAATATCGCCAAGCCCCACCATATAGCAATCATTGATGAATTAACTAATACGATATTGAGTTTTGCACTCAAGTTATTTGGAGACACAGAATATGGCTAAAGTAATTGGTATTGACTTAGGTACAACCAACTCTTGTTTGGCGATTTCAGAAAATGGCCAAACCAAAGTAATCGAAAATGCAGAAGGTGCTCGCACCACACCTTCTATTGTGGCATACGTGGATGGCGGCGAAATTTTGGTAGGTGCTCCGGCCAAACGCCAAGCAGTGACCAACCCTAAAAACACCATTTATGCGGTAAAACGTTTGATTGGTCGCCGTTTTGAAGATGCCGAAGTGCAAAAAGACATCGACAAATTGCCATTTGAAATCGTTAAAGCCGCCAATGGCGATGCTTGGGTGAAAGTACAAGACAAAGAATTGTCGCCTCCACAAGTGTCTGCTGAAATCTTGCGCAAAATGAAACAAGCAGCGGAAGCGCATTTGGGCGAAACCGTGACTGAAGCGGTGATTACCGTTCCTGCTTACTTTAACGACAGCCAACGTCAAGCCACCAAAGATGCAGGCCGCATCGCTGGTTTGGAAGTAAAACGCATCATCAATGAGCCAACTGCTGCTGCTTTGGCGTTTGGTATGGACAAAGCTGCCAAAGGCGACCGCAAAATCGCGGTATACGACTTGGGTGGTGGTACCTTCGATATTTCGATCATTGAAATTGCCGATGTCGATGGCGACAAACAATTTGAAGTGTTGGCCACCAATGGTGACACTTTCTTGGGCGGTGAAGACTTTGACCAACGCTTGATTAACTACATCATTGATGAGTTCAAAAAAGAGCAAGGCATAGACTTGACCCAAGACGTGATGGCTTTGCAACGCTTAAAAGAAGCGGCTGAAAAAGCGAAAATCGAGTTGTCTAGCGGTCAACAAACCGACATCAACTTGCCTTACATCACCATGGATGCCACTGGCCCGAAACACTTGGCATTGAAAGTGACTCGCGCTAAGTTTGAAAGCTTGGTAGAAGATTTGATTAACCGTTCGATTGAGCCTTGCCGCACTGCAATTAAAGACGCGGGCTTGAGCGTGAACGAAATTGATGACGTGATTTTGGTTGGTGGTCAAACCCGTATGCCTAAAGTGCAAGACGCGGTGAAAGACTTCTTTGGCAAAGAACCACGCAAAGACGTGAACCCTGACGAAGCGGTTGCCGTTGGTGCAGCAATTCAAGGTGAAGTATTGTCTGGTGGTCGCAGTGACGTATTGTTATTGGATGTGACACCATTGTCTTTGGGTATTGAAACCATGGGCGGTGTGATGACCAAATTGATCCAAAAAAATACCACCATTCCGACCAAAGCGAACCAAACCTTCTCTACTGCAGAAGACAACCAAAACGCAGTAACCATCCACGTGTTGCAAGGTGAACGTGATCGTGCGTCTGCCAACAAGTCTTTGGGTCAGTTTAACTTAGGCGACATCGCTCCAGCACCACGCGGTATGCCACAAATTGAAGTGACTTTTGACATCGATGCCAACGGTATCTTGCACGTGTCTGCTTTGGACAAAGGCACTGGCAAACAAGCCAACATCACCATCCAAGCATCTAGTGGTTTGAGTGAAGAAGAAATCGAACGCATGGTCAAAGACGCGGAAGCGAATGCCGAAGAGGACAAAAAATTGACCGAATTGGTGGCCAGCCGCAACCAAGCTGAAGCCTTGATTCACTCAGTGAAAAAATCATTGGCCGATTACGGTGACAAATTGGATGCTGCTGAGAAAGAAAAAATCGAAGCTGCGGTGAAAGAAGCCGAAGAAGCGGTCAAAGGCGAAGACAAAGCTGCCATCGATGCCAAAGCCGAAACTTTGGGCACAGTCAGCCAAAAATTGGGCGAAATGATGTACGCTCAAGCACAAGCTGAAGCCGGTCAAGCTGCCGATGCAGAACCTAAAAAAGCCGCTGCCGATGACGTGGTAGATGCTGACTTTGAAGAAGTAAAAGACAAAAAAGACTAAGTTTTAAATTGTCGACAATCACAAAAGACACCTTGTAAAAGGTGTCTTTTTTTATGCTTAAAAGCCCAAACGGCTGATGTGCATCAAGCGAAATCCGTTAAATTGTCGACAATTTACATTTATACACTTGCTAATAAGCGATTTTTGGATTAAATTCAGACCATGTTAAAAGAAATTGTAGACAATATGCCTAAGGCCACCGAAATCACCGCTACCCGAGCTGAGCAAGTGTTTGCGCAGTTACAGGCCGCCATCATCCGTGGTGAATTGGCGCCGGGCAGCAAAATTTCCGAGCAAGACTTGGCCGATACCTATGGCATCAGCCGCGGTCCATTGCGCGAGGCCTTGAACCGATTGGAAGGGCAAAAGCTGTTGGTGCGCATGCCGCATGTGGGCGCACGCGTGGTGTCTTTGGGCAAGCGCGAATTGGAAGAATTGTACGATGTGCGCGCTGAGTTGGAGGGTATGGCTTGCCGTTTGGCAGCTGCACGCATGAGTCGTGATGAGTTGGATGCTCTGTACGCGGTATTGCAAACCCATGAACAAGACCCACAGTTTCAGGCCGGCACAGCGTATTTCGAGCAAGATGGTGACTACGATTTTCACTACCGCATCATCAGTGCCAGCGGCAATGAAACTTTAAAGAAGTTGCTGTGCGATGATTTGTACCAATTGGTGCGCATGTACCGCATTCGTTTTTCCAGTGTGCCCAAGCGCCCCCAAACCGCTTTGAGCGAACATTACCGCATCGTCGATGCGCTGGCTGCTGGCGACGGCGAGTTGGCCGAATTGCTGATGCGCCGTCACATCCAAGCATCGAAACGCAATATGGCCAGTCATTTTGACGATGCCCATACCGAGGATACCCCATGACTTACATCACACCAGGTCAACGCTTTCGCAACGCTGTGCAAGAAGAGCAACCGTTGCAAGTGGTTGGCACCTTAACCGCCTATACTGCGCGCATGGCCGAAGCCGTTGGTTACAAGGCTTTGTACATCTCTGGCGGTGCGGTGGCGGCCAATTCTTTGGGTTTGCCAGATTTGGGCATATCCACCATGGAAGATGTGCTTATTGATGCCAATCGTATCACCAATGCCACCGAGTTGCCGGTATTGGTGGACATAGACACCGGTTGGGGCGGGGCATTTAACATTGCACGCACGATTAAATCGTTTATCAAAGCCGGCGTGGCGGCGGTGCACATGGAAGACCAAACCGGCACCAAGCGCTGTGGTCATCGCCCCAATAAAGCGGTGGTGTCAAAAGAAGAAATGGTCGACCGTATCAAAGCCGCCGTCGATGCCCGTACCGATGACAGCTTTGTCATCATGGCGCGTTCGGATGCGTTAGCGTCTGAAGGTTTGGAGCGCATGATAGAGCGTTGCCAAGCGTATGTGGAAGCGGGGGCGGACATGGTGTTTCCTGAGGCGATTACCTCGCTCAATATGTACAAAAAAGTGCGCGAGGCGGTAGGCGTACCGATTCTGGCCAATATTACTGAGTTTGGACAAACACCGTTGTTTACCCGCGATGAATTGGCCTCGGCCGATGTTGACATCATTTTGTATTGTTGCGGTGCTTACCGCGCCATGAATGCGGCAGCTTTAAAAGTCTACCAAGAAATCCGCGAGCAAGGCACGCAGCAAGGCGTCATCGACATCATGCAGTCGCGCGCCGATTTGTATCATTACCTCAATTACCATTCTTACGAACAAAAATTGGATGAGCTGTATCAAGCAGCCAAAGCCAAATAAATCTCTGCATATGCGGCCTGTAAAGGCTTACAGGCCGCTTGCAGCAACACCATAACAATAAATCATCAACACGACACAACATACAGCAAGCTTGAATCATCCCTACTTTGGCATCAGAACCAGTCTACAAAGGAGAAACAGATGGCAGAAGCAAAAGCGTTATCAGGTGCAGGTTTACGTGGGCAAGTGGCGGGCAAAACCGCTTTGTGTACCGTCGGCAAAGAAGGCGCGGGTTTGACTTACCGTGGTTACGATGTGCGCGATTTGGCCGAGAACTGTTTGTTTGAAGAGGTGGCGTATTTGCTGCTCAAAGGCGAATTGCCAACCCAATCGCAATTGAATCACTATTTGGAACAACTGCGTTTGCAGCGCGAATTGCCCAAGGCTTTGAAAGCGGCCTTGGAACAGATACCTGCCAGCGCCCATCCGATGGACGTGTTGCGCACTGGCACTTCGGTATTGGGCACACTCGAACCCGAACATTCGTTTACGCAACAGCAAGACATCGGCATTCGTTTGGTGGCGATATTGCCGGCGATACTGTGTTATTGGTACCAATACAGCCATTTTGGCAAACGCATTGCCACCCAAAGCGATGAGCCAACTTTGGCCGGGCATTTCTTGCGCTTGATGCTGGACAAAAAGCCATCCGAATTGCATACCAAAGTGATGAATGTGTCGCTGATTTTGTACGCTGAGCATGAATTCAACGCTTCCACATTTACTGCGCGTGTGTGCGCATCGACCTTGTCGGATTTGTATTCTTGTGTGACCGGTGCCATCGGCACTTTGCGTGGGCCTTTGCACGGCGGTGCCAATGAGGCGGCGATGGCGATGATCAGCAAGTTCAAAGACCCTGAAGACGCGATCAATGGCACTTTGAAAATGCTGGTGAACAAAGAATTGATCATGGGTTTTGGTCACGCCATTTACAAAGAATTTGACCCGCGCAATGAAGTCATCAAAGCATGGTCGAAGAAACTGGCCGAAGATACCGGTGACGACAGTTTGTTCCCGATTTCCGAAGCGGTGGCCAAGGTGATGTGGGACGAGAAAAAACTGTTCCCGAACGCCGATTTCTTCCACGCCAGTGCCTACCATTTTATGAACATCCCCACGCCGTTGTTCACACCGATTTTTGTGTGTTCACGCGTGACCGGTTGGATGGCGCATGTGTTTGAGCAGCGTGCCGACAACCGCATCATCCGCCCAAGTGCCGAATACACCGGTCCAGAACAACGTGCAGTCACCCCTATTGCCCAACGCTAAGGAGCGAGCAGTGTCAAACAATGTCGATTTAAACAACCGTCCTGATTACGATACCGTCATTCAAAAAATCGTTGATTATGTGCTCGCCGAGCCAAATTTTTCCGCCGAAGCGATGAACACCGCCCGCTTGTGTTTGATGGACACCTTGGGCTGCGGCTTGCTGGCCTTGCGCTTTCCGGAGTGTACCAAGCATTTGGGCCCATTGATTCCGGGTACGGTCGTGCCTGGTGGGGCGCGTGTGCCGGGCACGCCGTATTGTTTAGACCCGGTACAGGCCGCTTGGAACATCGGTTGTATCGTGCGTTGGCTGGATTACAACGACACCTGGTTAGCGGCCGAATGGGGCCATCCATCTGATAATTTGGGTGCGATTTTGGCGGTGGCCGATTATTTGTCGCAACAGCGCATTGCCCAAGGCGAAGCGCCGTTGACCATGCAAGACGTGCTTATTGGAATGGTGCAAGCGCATGAGATTCAAGGCGTGTTGGCTTTGGAAAACTCATTCAATCGCGTCGGTTTGGACCATGTGTTGTTGGTGAAAGTCGCTTCTACCGCGGTGGCGGCGAAAATGTTGGGCGCGACGCGCGAGCAATTGTTGTCGGCCGTGTCGCATGCGTTTGTTGATGGTCAAGCCTTGCGCACTTACCGCCATGCACCGAATGCCGGTTCACGCAAATCGTGGGCTGCTGGCGATGCCACCAGCCGTGGCGTGTTCTTGGCGTTTGTCGCTTTGCGCGGCGAAATGGGCATACCGGGCGTGTTGACCGCACCGCAATGGGGTTTCTACGACATCTTGTTCAGTCACACCAACAAAGATTTGGCTTTGAAACCTGAAGGCGAACGCGAATTCAAATTGCCACAGCCGTTTGGTGATTATGTGATGGAAAACGTGTTGTTCAAGATTTCTTTCCCCGCCGAATTCCACTCGCAAACCGCGTGTGAGGCAGCGGTGCGCTTGCATCCACAAGTGAAAGACCGCATAGACGAAATCGAAAAAATCGTCATCACCACGCACGAATCGGCCATCCGCATCATTTCCAAAGTGGGCGAATTGGCCAACCCGGCCGACCGCGACCATTGCATTCAATACATGACGGCCGTGCCGTTGCTGTTTGGCGATTTGGTGGCTGAACATTACGAAGATGGCTTCCACGCCGAGCATCCGCAAATTGATGTGTTGCGCGAGAAAATGGAAATCGTTGAAGAACCGCGCTACAGCCGTGAGTATTTGGAAAGCGACAAACGCTCGATAGCCAATGCCTTGCAAGTGTTCTTCAAAGATGGCAGCTCAACCGAATTGATCGAAATCGAGTATCCGGTTGGCCACCGCCGCCGCCGCGCTGAAGGCATTCCTTTGCTGGAAGCCAAGTTCAAAGCCAATTTGGCCACCCGCTATGTGCCGCAACGCAGTGCTGCCATTTTTGATTTGTGCGCCGATGCGGACAAACTGAATGCCACGGCGGTGAACCGTTTTGTGGAGGCATTTGTCTTGTAAGCGAGTCGCTGCCTCCGGTATCACTTAAGCATCACCATAAAGACAAAGATGTCGCGTCAAGTCGACACAAAGGAGAAATAATGGCTGATTTTGATACCGATTTGGGGCGACAAGCGGCGAATTTTGCCGCTTTAACCCCTATCGATTTTTTACTGCGGGCTGAGGAAGTCTACCCTGAGCACACCGCGGTCATTCATGGTGATTTGCGCCAAACTTGGGCGCAAACCGCCCAGCGTTGTCGGCAATTGGCCGCAGCGCTGCGTGAACGCGGCCTAGGTCGCAGCAGCACGGTTGCCGCTTTGTTGCCCAACACGCCGGCGATGGTGGAAGCGCATTTTGGCGTGCCCATGGCGGGCGCGGTGCTCAATGCTTTAAACATTCGTTTGGATGTGGAAACGCTGATTTATATTTTGCAACATGGCGAAGCCGAGGTCTTATTGGCCGACAGCGAGTTTGAGGCGGAAGTGGCGCAAATCAAGCAAGCGCTGCCAGACTTGTATGTGGTGCAAGTGAACGATGTCTTAGGCCCTGTCACAGCTGCATTTGGTGAAGTGGAATACGAAGTGTTTTTACAGGCCGCATCTGATGCGAATAACTGGATCTTACCGGCAGATGAATGGGATGCAATTGCGCTGAACTACACCTCTGGTACCACCGGCAAACCGAAAGGGGTGGTGTATTCGCACCGCAATGCCGTCATCAGTGCGTTGTCGATGTTGCTGGATTGGAATGTGCCGCTGCATCCGGTGTATTTGGCGACGCTGCCAATGTTTCATTGCAATGCGTGGTGTTATCCGTGGAGTATTACTGCCAAAGTGGGCACGTTTGTGTGCTTGCGCCGCTTTGAGCCGACGCTGTGTTTGGATTTGATTCGTGAACACAAGGTTACTCATTATGCGGCCGCACCGATAGTGCATGCGGGTTTGGCCAATGCACCCGCGGCAGCCAAAGCCGGCATAGAGCATGTGGTGCATGGCACGATAGCGGGCGCGGCGCCACCGGCGGCCTTGTTGGAAGCAATGGAAGAAATGGGTTTTGAAATCACCCATGTCTATGGTTTGACCGAGGTATATGGCCCAGCCACCATTTGTGAGCGCCATCAGGCTTGGAACGATTTGAGCATAGAAGAGCGAGCGGCTTTGAATGCACGCCAAGGGGTGCGCTCGAATTTGGTCAATGGTTTTACGGTGATGGATGCACAAACCATGAGCGAAGTGCCAGCGGACGGCGAAACCATGGGTGAATTGATGATACGTGGCAACCACACCATGAAAGGCTATTTGAAAAACCCACAAGCGACGGCCGAAGCCTTTGCTGATGGTTGGTTTCACACTGGTGACTTGGGCGTGAAATATCCCGATGGTTACATTCAAATTAAAGACCGCAGCAAAGACATCATCATTTCAGGTGGGGAGAACATTTCCAGCATCGAAGTGGAAGACGTATTGTACAAACACCCAGCGGTGTTGACTTGTGCGGTGGTGGCGGCGGCCGATGCCAAATGGGGCGAAGTGCCCATGGCTTTTGTCGAATTGCGCGAAGGGCAACACGTATCCGCGGATGAATTGAATGCATATTGTCTGAGCAAAATCGCCAAATTCAAAGTGCCCAAGCATTATGTGTTTGAGGAGTTGCCCAAGACTTCAACCGGCAAAATACAAAAATTCATGTTGCGCAAACGTGCCAAAGAGGTGTTGTTGGCATAAAGCAGTGAAGACAGAATAATAAGGAGTGGGAGAGGAGCAAGCGGCCTGTAAATGATTTACAGGCCGCTTTTGTATGAATATCAAGTTTTATCCAGCATTGGGATTTGGCTCTACAATGCCAAACGTATTGTTGTCGGCATGAATAAAATAGCCTTGCCAACATTGCTGCGGGATGGCGAATTTGGGCATGGCTACTTGGCCGCCGTGGGCGAGGATTAAGGCTGCGGTGGCATCAAAGTCGGCCACTTCTACCGAGCAGGTAAACGCATTGGTGCCGCAATGGGTGGGCGGTGTGGCTGCAGGCCGTTCCAATAAGCCGCCGTGTATGCCGGGAGTGCTGATGCGGTAATAGGCGATGGGCAAATCGGCGACAGGCTCAAAAGTCCAGCCAAACACGGCTTGGTAAAACGCCACTTCGCGCTCGGGCAGCGAGGATTGGATTTCAAAATAACAGATGCGATTCATGGTAGGCACTCTGAGGTGGTGAGGAGAGGGTTGCTTCAACAGAGTGGCCGAGTGGGTGGGAAGTTCGTGCGCAAGCTGGGCAAAAAAGACTTGTAATATTGGAAATGGCTGGATTGTTGAATGTCATTGCGCTGCAAAAAGGCCGATTTGGCGCCAATGAGCAGAGCAAGTGGGGTAAAGTGGAAAACAGCGAGCCATGAAAAAAGGCCACATCCGAAGATGTGGTCTTTTTAAATTTGGTGGCGAATCAGGGATTCGAACCCCGGACACAAGGATTATGATTCCTCTGCTCTAACCGACTGAGCTAATTCGCCGTTTCCTGAGGATTCGTATAATACTGATATCGCCCAGTTGCGTCAAACACTTTCTGCAAAAAAATGGCAAGAAAATGCTAATGTGTTGTTTTAAGGTGGATTAAAGTTTGTGGCACCAATCGCCGCTCACAAAGCCTTGCCAGTCCACATCGACATTGCGGCCCATGGCGATGACTTTAAACAGCTCACCCATCTCATGTGGTGCCACCAATTTTTGCATGGCAGAGGCGGCCTGTAAGTATTCTTTGCTGTTGATGTCGGGATGCTCGGCCAGCAAAACCTCGGTAATGCCCAAATTGAATAAGAAATGGGCTTGGCTGGTGTAACCGATTAAGTCCAAATCACTGTCTACCGCCGCTTGCGCCATGGCGGTGAAATTGACGTGGCAGGTCAAGTCCATCAGGCCTGGCCAGAAGAAAGGGTCATCAACGACATGGTGGCGGTAATGGCCGATTAAAGTGCCCATGCTGCGCTGCGGGTGGTAATACTGGCCTTCGTCAAAACCATAATCAATCATGATGATGGCACCGCGCGTCAGTTTTTGTGCCAAGGTGGCGATGAAAGCCGCTTGGTTCAAATGCAATTCGCTGGTGAACGGGCGTTTGTCAGGATTGATGCGCAGGGCTTCGGCAAGTATGCGTTCATCGTTTACAGGCCGCTCTTGCCATGCAAACACATCATCGACAATGCTCACGCCCATTTGCATCACGCCTTGTTCTGTCCAGCGTACCACTTCGCTGGCCATCGCATCCAAGACCTCATTGCCAATGATGACGCCATCAAATTCGCTCGGCAAGCTGTCCAAAAACACCACTTTGTCTGCAAATTGTGGCTGTTTGGCTTGGATTAAGGCCAATTGGCGCTGCTTCAGCTCTGGCGACACATCCATGATGTAGTAATGTTGTAAAACATCGGGATTCAGACCGGCCAATAAACTCACGGCCAATTCGCCCGTGCCGGCGCCAAATTCGTACACATTGCCTGCGGTTTGTTTTAACAGTGGTTCGATTTGACGCGCCAAGGTCAAACCAAACAATGGGGTCAAGCTGGGTGCGGTCACAAAGTCACCAGCGCTGCCGATTTTGTGGCTGCCGCCGGTGTAATAACCCAAATTGGGTGCAAATAATGCTAATTGCATGTAGTCGTGAAAGGAAATCCAATTACGGTGACATTGAATTTCATTCGCAATAAGCTGTTGTAAAGCCAAGCTGGATTGTTCAGCTGCGGCATCGGGCAAAGGTAAATTTTTGTTCATGTTACGCTAATCAAGTGTCTATAAGTCACAACACTTGTATTTTAGTTCACAAAAATGGTTTGGTGAGCATTTTGTTGCCAAATTTGAGTAAATACCTATAGTTAAAGTAAGTGTGCGGATTTAAACCATCGCATTCAGTGCTGAAATTTAAACTAATTACTACCATTTGAAAATTTGCGTTAGCTTAAGCCATTTATACAATTCAGATTTTTGCGATGCAAAGGCGGGGAATTCGCGTTGACCACCCCGTCTTTTTTTCATATAGTGTGGTACAAAGTGGAGCAAAGTGGGATAAAGTGTAAGTGTTAGGCTTTCAAAGTGGCAAATCGGTCGTTTTGAGGCACAAGCAGCGAGCAAAATCATGTTTAACGGCGTTCAGGAATTGACAGTTGATGCAAAAGGCCGATTGGCGATTCCGACCAAGTTTAGGACGCCTTTGCAAGACATCAGTGGCTCACATTTGTATGTGACCTTAGAGAGTCGTGACTACTTGATTTTGTATCCCGAACCCGCTTGGCGTGATGTAGAGGCGCAATTGTTGGCGATGCCGGTGGCAGGAAATTCGGTATTGAAGAAGTTCCAACAATTGGTATTGGGTCATGCCGAGGCTTTACAACCGGACACTGCGGGCCGGATTTTATTGCCCCCGAGTTTGCGCAAATTGGTGCGTTTCGATACCGAAGTCACCATGGTAGGGCGGGGCAACCGCATGGAATTGTGGTCAAGAACGGCATGGGATGAACAAACCAATGCAGCTCTTGACATTGATGAAGATGAATTAGCAGAAGAATTGGGTAAAACCACATTGCGTTTATGAGTACGACAAAATTTACCCACCAGACGGTATTGTTAAATGAAGCTGTGGATGCCTTGAACATACACAGTGATGGCATTTATGTTGATGGCACTTTTGGCCGAGGCGGCCACAGTAAAAAAATATTAACGAATTTAGGGCCTACAGGCCGCTTAATCGTATTTGATAAAGATCCACAAGCCATTGAAGTGGCAATGAAATTGGCCAGTGAAGACAGTCGCGTGTCGGTGGTTCACAATGGCTTTTCGAGTTTAAGCACGGCATTAAATGAACTTGGCATTGCAAAAGTGGACGGCATCTTGCTTGATTTGGGCATTTCGTCACCACAGATAGACGATGGCAGTCGCGGTTTCAGCTTTCGTTTCGATGCGCCTTTGGACATGCGCATGGACACCAGTCGCGGTTTGACTGCCGCACAGTGGTTGGCCGAAGCCGAAGAACAAGATATTGCAGAGGTAATTAAGACTTATGGTGAAGAGCGGTTTAATCGCCAAATTGCGCGTGCCATTGTGGCGAGGCGAGCAGACAACCCGATTACAACGACCGGTGAGCTTGCTGCCCTCACGGCAGAAGTCGTCCGTACTCGTGAACGTGGTCAAGATCCCGCGACGCGGACGTTTCAAGCCATTCGGATTTTCATCAACCGTGAGCTTGAAGAAGTAAAAAATGTGTTGCCACAAGCCATCGCCAGCTTGAATGTTGGTGGGCGCTTTGCGGTGATTGCGTTTCATTCTTTGGAAGACCGCATCGTCAAACAGTATTTCAAGAGTTTGGTGGAAAAACCCAAGTTGCCAAGATGGGTGATGGTGAAAGACGAGGATTTACCGGCCGCACCAATAGAAATCATGGGCAAAGCCATTAAACCATCGGCCGAAGAAGTCTCCGCTAATCCGCGTGCCCGTTCTGCGATTATGCGGGTGGTGACAAGAACGAACAGTCAGTAAAGCTATGAATAAAATAAACGTGTTGTTGCTTATCGCGGTGGTGGCTTCAGCATTTGTGTTGGTGACACTGCATTACGAAAATCGAGTGTTGTATACGCAGTTGGCTAAGGAGCAGCAAACTGCCTATCAATTGAATGAAGAGCATGCGGTATTGATATTGGAACAGGCGAAGTTTACCAATCACCACGTGATACAAGAGGCGGCTGCCAAGCAGACCCTCCATGTTCCAAGCCTTGCTGAAACCAAAATGATAGAAAAAGAATAATCATGCTGATTAAAAACGAATACAAGCCAGAGATGGTGGGCGTGAAAGCCAAAAAAGCCAAGAAAGTGCAATCCACCAATGGTCGATTGTTCGTGGTGCTTGGCGTGTTGGGTTTGGCTTTTGTCGCCGCTTGCGCCAAAGGCATTTACATGCAAACGCAACAGCAATCGTTTTTACAAAATCAAAGCAATCAGCGCGTGGTGCGCAATCTGCCTTTGCCCGCAAGCCGTGGCACCATTACCGATCGCAATGGTTCGGTCTTGGCATTGAGCGTGCCCACCCGTTATGTGTCTGCCGATCCGTCTAAACTCGATCATTTGCCTAGCCCAGAACAATTGCAGCAATTGTCGACCTTGTTGGATGTGCCTGTGGCGGAGTTGGTCAGCAAACTCAGCGACAAAAAACGCCAATTTGTGTATTTGAAACGCCAATTGCCGTTGGATCAGGCAGAAAAAGTCACTGCCTTGAAAATCAAAGGCCTGCATTTGGTTGAAGATTCAAAGCGCTATTACCCTATGGGCGCCTCGTTTGCGCATGTTTTGGGTTTTGTGAACATCGACGACAAAGGCCAAGAAGGCTTGGAAATGACGTTGAACAAGTCTTTGTCGGGTGTGAATGGCATTGAAACCGTGATGGTGGACAAATACGGCACCATCTTCAGCGGTGTCGACAGCGAAGAAAACCGTCCGGCTCAAAATGGTCAAGATTTGCACCTATCTTTGGATCAACGCATTCAGGCAATGGCGCACGACAGTTTGCTCAAAGCTTTGGATTTTCACAAAGCCAAAGCCGGTAGTGCGGTGGTGTTGGATGCCAAGACCGGCGAAATTTTGGCCTTGGTGAATGCGCCCACGTTTGATCCTAACAATCCTGCCGATGCCAAACCAGAACAGCGCCGTAACCGTGCCGTCATTGACATGGTAGAGCCGGGCTCAACCATGAAACCGTTCCCGATTTCATTGGC
Organism: Vitreoscilla massiliensis; assembly: GCF_001457815.1. Classification (GTDB taxonomy): domain Bacteria; phylum Pseudomonadota; class Gammaproteobacteria; order Burkholderiales; family Neisseriaceae; genus Vitreoscilla; species Vitreoscilla massiliensis. Next base: position 204,363 of record NZ_LN898220.1, on the reverse strand, counting down.
TTTGGACCAAGGCAAGGTCACACGCAATACTGTGTTCAATACCATGCCATATAAAATCGGCCCGAAAACCATTAAAGACACGCACGATTACCCAAGTTTGAGCGTACAAGGCGTGATTCAAAAATCGTCTAATGTGGGCTCGAGCAAAATGTCGGCGATGTTCAAACCCAAAGAAATGTACGATTTCTATTCCAAAGTCGGTTATGGTCGTAAATTGGAAACGGGTTTCCCAGGTGAGTCTGTCGGTAAATTGCGTCCGTGGGACAAATGGTATCCTGTTGACCAAGCCACGATGTCTTATGGCTATGGCATACAGGTGAGTGTGTTGCAATTGGCGCGTGCTTACACCATGTTCACCAATAATGGCGCGATTTTGCCAGTAACGTTCCGTAAGTTAGACCATGCACCACAAGGCGAGCAATTGATTAAGCCGGAAACCGCCAAAGCCATGCGTGAAATGATGGTATCGGTGACCGAGCAAGGTGGTACGGGTGTGCGCGGCGCGGTCGATGGTTATGATGTGGCGGCCAAATCGGGTACGGCACAAAAATACACACCAGGGGTGGGATACACCAGCAATAAACACATTGCGCTGTTTGCTGGATTTGCGCCGGCGCAAAATCCACGTGTGGTTGTGGTGGTAAGCATTGATGAACCGAGCGCAAATGGCTATTATGGCGGCCTGGTTGCAGGACCAGCTTTTCAGGAAATCATGGCAGGCAGTTTGAATGTTTTGGGGGTGGCTCCGACCCGACCCATGCATGTGGCTGCGGCCAAACCAACACAGCAACCGTAAATTATGTTTAGTGAAAAAACACCCTTAACTCCACTGACTGTCGCATGGTCAGATTTAGGACTAACCGCTCCCATCCGAGTGGTGATAGACAGCCGCCAGCTTCATGCTGGCGATGTTTTCTTAGCGTGCCCCGGTGAATACACTGATGGGCGCGATTTTATTCAGGCCGCCATCGATGCAGGGGCGGCTGCGGTGATTTGGGATACCGACGGTGGCTTCGAGTGGACTTTTGGTGCCACGCCCAATATTGGTATCGCCATGTTGCGCCAATACATGGGCATCATCGCCGCCGATGCCTTAAACCATCCGGGACAACAATTGGACATCATCGGTGTGACTGGTACCAATGGCAAAACCTCAATCACACAGTGGTTGGCGCAGGCTTTAGACCAATTGGGTCAGCCTTGCGGCATCATGGGTACGGTGGGCAATGGTTTTTGGGGCAAGTTGCAAGAAAGTTCTCATACCACATTAGATGCGTGGTCGGTAGAGCAATGGTTGCAGCAATTTGTGCAGCAAGGCGCTAAAGCCGTGGCGATGGAAGTGTCTAGCCATGGTTTAGACCAATACCGTGTCAACGGTGTGCCATTTAGCAGCGCCATCTTCACCAATTTGACCCGTGACCATTTGGACTACCATGGCAGCATGGAAGCTTATGGCGCATGTAAAAGCCGTTTGTTCTTCTGGCAAGGTTTGCAACACGCCATCATCAATATAGACGATGATTTTGGCGCGCAACTCGTTGCAGAAGTACGCGGTGCTGGTCATGCACAAGTGTACAGCTACGGCTTTAATGAAGCTGCGGACATCCGCATACACACATACCAACCCAGCTTGGATGGTACGCACATCGCCATGCACACGCCTTGGGGCGAAGCACAGATACACACTCAGTTAATCGGCCGCTTCAATGCGCAAAACTTGGCCGCTTGTGTGGCGTTATTGGCTGCACAAGGTCATGGTCTGGACGCAATTTGCCAAGCTTTGGCACACATTAAACCGGCTACAGGCCGCATGGATGGCATACGCGAAGCCGGCAAGCCTTTGGTGGTGGTTGATTACGCTCACACGCCAGATGCCTTGGAGAAAGCCGTATCGACTTTGCACGATTTGAAACAAGCCGATTCCAAAGTGTGGTGTGTGTTTGGTTGCGGTGGCAATCGCGACAAAGGCAAACGCCCATTGATGGGCGCGGCTGCGGCAGAGCATGCCGATGTGGTGGTGGTGACCAGCGACAATCCGCGTTTGGAAGAGCCACAAAGCATCATTGATGATATTTTGCCCGCCGTGCCTCAAGCTGCGTATGTCGATACCGACCGTGCTACGGCCATTGCTTATGCGGTGAGCCATGCGGCTGCCAATGACATCATCTTGATTGCAGGCAAAGGCCATGAGACTTACCAAGACATAGGCGGTCATAAAAACCATTTTTCCGATTTTGAATGTGCTCGCGCTGCATTAGCAGAGCGTCAATAAGAAGACACAACCCTCATGAGTGAATTGACTCTGGCATTTGTACAGGCCGCATTACAAGCCCCAATCAGCGAAGAGGCTGAACACGCTACCCGCATCATCACCGACAGCCGTAAGGTTGAGGCTGGTGATGTGTTTGTGGCTTTGGTGGGTGAACAATTTGATGGTCACGATTATGTGGCCGATGTGTTGACCAAAGGCGTGGCTGCCGTGATTGTCAGCCGCGAAGTGGTGGCCAGCGATGCACGTCAAATCGTGGTGGCCGATACTTTGGCCGCCTTGGGCCAAGTGGCGCAAGCATGGCGTTTTAAACTGAATCCTAAAATTGTGGCTTTGACTGGCTCCAACGGCAAAACCACCGTCAAAGAAATGTGCGCAGCGATTTTGCGCGAGGCTTTGGGCGAAGATGCGGTATTGGCAACAGCCGGCAATTTCAACAATGAAATCGGCATGCCCTTGACCTTATTGCGTTTACAGGCCGCTCATCAAGTGGCGGTATTGGAAATGGGCATGAACCACTTCGGTGAATTGTCACGTTTGACCCAAATTGCCCGCCCTGATGTGGCCTTGGTCAACAATGCTTTGCGTGCCCACATCGGCAATGACTTTAATGGTGTGGCCGACATTGCGCGCGCGAAAAGCGAAATTTACGCTGGTTTGAGTCCAGACGCTGGCATCGCGATTTTGCCATGTGAAGACCAAAATCTGGCCATTTTTGCAGCCGCCGCTGCGCAGTTCCAACAAACCACGTTTGGTTTGCACACCGGTGATGTGCATGCGGACCAAATCGTCTTGGCACCATTGTGCAGCGATTTTGTGTTGACCGATGGTCAAGATGAGGTGCAAGTGCATTTACCCGTAGCCGGTGAACACAATGTGTACAATGCTGCTGCTGCGGCCGCAGCAGTGCGCGCCATCGGCATTTCATGGCAACACATAGCTGCGGGTTTGGCCAAGTTCCACAATGTCAAAGGCCGTTTACAAGGCTTTACATCAAAAAATGGCGCATTGATTGTGGATGACACTTACAATGCCAACCCCGACTCTATGAAGGCAGCTTTGGATGTTTTAAGCCGCTTTGATGGCACAAAAGTGTTTGTAATGGGGGCAATTGGTGAATTAGGTGCAACTTCGCTGCAATTGCATGCAGAAGTCGGCACTTATGCCAATGAAAAAGACTTGACGGCTTTGTTGGCCTTGGGCGCAGATGCCAAAGCCGCCAGCGAGGCCAGCACTGTGGGCGAATTTTTTGACGATGTGGATGCGTTGATTGCGGCAGTGCGTCAATACGATGTGGCGGGCTCGACCATTTTGGTCAAAGGCTCGCGTTTTATGCAAATGGAGCGTGTGGTGGAAGCCTTACTTCACACCACAGGCAAATAGGACAATGTTATGTTGTTGTGGTTAGCCGAATTATTAGGCAATTGGTTCACGGGCTTTAATTTATTTCAATACACCACGTTCCGAGCAGTGATGGCGGCTTTAACCGCTTTGCTGTTCGGTTTGTTGTTTGGCCCATGGACCATCCGTAAATTGACTGAATTGAAAGTCGGCCAAGCCGTGCGTCGCGATGGCCCGCAAACGCATTTGGTCAAAACCGGTACCCCTACCATGGGCGGTACCTTAATCATTACTGCCATCATCGTCAGTGTGTTGTTGTGGGGCAATTTGGCCAACAAATACATTTGGATTCTGTTGGGCGTGACCGTTGGTACAGGTGCTTTGGGCTTTTACGATGACTGGCGCAAAGTGGTGTACAAAGACCCGAATGGGGTTTCAGGCCGCTTTAAAATCGTGTGGCAATCGGTGGTGGCGTTGGCAGCAGGTTTGTTCTTGCTCTACAACACCAATTTGACCGGTACCGAACAAATCATCATCCCGTATTTGAAAAACGTTTCCATTGCCTACCCCCTGGGTGCAGTGGGCTTTTTGATTTTGACTTACTTGGTCATCGTCGGCACATCTAATGCGGTCAATTTGACCGATGGTTTGGATGGCTTGGCCGCGTTTCCAATTGTGTTGGTGTCGGCGGGTTTGGCGATTTTTGCCTATGCCAGTGGTCACGTTGAATTTGCACGTTACTTGCAATTGCCACACATCCCCGGCGCCAATGAAGTGATGATATTCTGTGCCGCCATTTGTGGTGCGTGTTTGGCCTTCTTGTGGTTTAACGCTTACCCAGCGCAAGTGTTCATGGGCGACGTCGGTGCTTTGGCCATGGGTGCCGCCTTGGGCACGGTTGCGGTCATTGTGCGCCAAGAAATCATTTTGTTCATCATGGGCGGTTTGTTCGTGGTCGAAGCCTTGTCGGTGATGTTGCAAGTGGGTTCGTACAAAACCCGTAAGAAACGCATTTTCTTGATGGCGCCGATACATCACCATTACGAGCAAAAGGGTTGGAAAGAAACCCAAGTGGTGGTGCGCTTCTGGATCATCACCATTGTGTTGGTTTTGGTTGGCTTGGCCAGTCTGAAAATTCGCTAAGGGTGTGAACAATGAACTTACATGCTTGGCAAGGTAAAAAAATTGTGGTGGCAGGCTTGGGCAGCTCAGGCTTGTCCATGTTGCGCTTTTTCGTGTCGCAAGGCTGTGCGGTGGTCGCTTACGATGCCCGCATCTCGGCCGAACGCCGTGCACACATTGAGGCAGAATTGCCGCAAATCACATTTGCTGAAGGCGAGTTGGCGCAGGCTTTGGTTGGTGCCGAAGTCTTGGCGTTAAGCCCAGGGGTGCCATCGCGTCAAGAGGCGATAGAGATATTTGCCGCGCAAGGCGGGGTGGTATTGGGCGATGTGGAAGTGTTTGCCCAATTGGCCGCTGCTGCCAATGCCAAAGTGTTGGCGATTACCGGCTCGAATGGCAAAACCACCGTCACCAGTTTGACCGGCTATTTGTGCGAACAAAGCGGCCTGAAAACCGTGGTGGCGGGCAATATTGGTTTACCCGTATTGGATGCATGGATGCAAAACCAAGGTGAGGCCGATGTGTGGGTATTGGAATTGTCCAGTTTCCAACTCGACACCACTTACAGTTTACAGGCCGCTGCTGCCACGGTATTGAACATTTCCGAAGACCATTTGGACCGTTACAACGATTTATTGGATTATGCGCACAGCAAATCCCACATCTTCAGTGGTAGCGGTGTGCAAGTGTTGAATGCCGATGATGCTTTGTGTGTGGCCATGCACCGCCATGGTCGGCCAGTAAAATGGTTTTCACTTAAAGAGCAGCAAGACTTTTGGGTAGACACACAGGCCGCTTCTTTGCCATTGATGGCAGGGGAGGAGGTCTTGTTGAACCTGAACGATTTGAGTTTACAAGGCTTGCACAATGCCGCCAATGCCTTGGTGGCCGTGGCTTTGTGTGAGGCCATAGGCTTAAAACGTGCTGATTTATTGCCGCATTTAAAAGCATTTAAAGGTTTGCCGCACCGCGTTGAAAAAATCGGCGCCCATCAAGGCGTGGACTTTATTGACGACAGCAAAGGCACCAATGTCGGCGCCACTTGCGCGGCTTTGTATGGCTTGCAACAGCCGATTGTGTTGATTGCCGGTGGTTTGGGCAAAGGCCAAGACTTTGCGCCGTTACAGGCCGCATTAAACGATAAAGCACGCGCGGTGATGTTAATCGGCCGTGATGCCGACCAAATTGAAGCGGCTTTGCAAGGTTTGGACGCACCCGTCATTCGTTGCGAGAGCTTGACCGAAGCGACGCAGCAAGGCTTTGCCTTGGCGCAAGCGGGCGATGCGGTATTGCTCAGCCCTGCCTGTGCGAGCATGGACATGTTCCGTGATTATGCGCACCGTTCGGAAGTGTTTATCGCGGCTTACCAAGCGTTGGCGCAAGCATGAGTACCCGCGCCAGCTCCAAGCTGCTAGACCGCACGCTGTTGAAAAACGGTGTGACCTTTGATTGGTCGCTGCTGTGGATGATTGTGTTGATGACGGCCTTCAGTGTGACGATGATTTTTTCAGCGTCGATTGAACATGCCGAATTCAATTACCAAGACCGCTATTATTTTGTCGAGCGCCAATTAATCTTCTTGTCGATTGGTTATGCGGTGTTGTTGGCGATGTTGAAAACGCCGACGCGCACTTTGCACAAATTCATGTGGCTGATTTTGGGCTTCAGTTTTTTGCTGTTGGTAGGGGTGTTGTTTGGGCGCGAGATCAATGGTGCCAAACGTTGGATTAACATCGGCCCGTTTAACATTCAGCCGACTGAGATTTTTAAAATTGCGATTATTTTGTATTTGGGCAGTTTCTTAACCCGTCGGGTGGACATTCTGACCAAATTCAGTAAAGTGTGGTTTGTCGGTATTCCGATTGGTTTGGGTCTGGGTTTGATTATTTTGGAGCCCGATTTTGGCTCGTTTGTGGTGGTCAGCGTGATTGCGGTGGGCTTGTTGTTCATCGGCGGTTTGCCCATGGGTTGGTTCTTGGCAATTGTGGCCTTGGGCGCCAGTGCCATGGTGGGCTTGATCATTACTTCGCCGTATCGGATGCACCGGGTGACGGGTTTCTTGAATCCGTGGGAAGATCCATTTGGTAAGGGCTACCAATTGACGCATGCGCTGATGGCTTTTGCCCGTGGCGAATGGCTGGGTGTGGGTTTGGGCGGCAGTGTTGAAAAACGCTTTTACCTGCCTGAGGCACACACCGACTTTATCGCCGCGGTGATTGGTGAGGAATTGGGTTTTGCGGGCTTGATTTTGCTGATTGTGTGTTACATGTGGTTGGTGTGGCGCGCATTTTCGATAGGCAAACAAGCGCGCGATTTGGAACAGTATTTTTCGGCTTACACTGCCAAAGGCATAGGCATTTGGATAGGCATACAAAGCTTTTTTAACTTGGGTGTGAATCTGGGTTTGCTGCCTACCAAGGGTTTGACCCTGCCATTGATGTCTTATGGTGGTTCGGCTGTGATTGTGATGTTGATGTGCATGGGCATCTTGCTGCGCATCGATTGGGAGAATCGTCGCATCATGCGAGGATATAAAGTATGAGTAAGGCAACTGTTATGGTGATGGCTGGCGGCACGGGTGGACACATCTTCCCGGCCTTGGCTGTCGCACGAGAATTACAGGCCGCTGGTTACGATGTGGTGTGGTTGGGTGCCGATGGCGGCATGGAAACCCGCATCGTGCCACCGACCGGGATTAAATTGGCCACCATCGCCATCAAAGGCGTGCGTGGCAATGGCATCAAGCGCAAATTGATGTTGCCTTTGACCTTGGCCAGCAACATCCGTGCGGTGCGCCGCATCATTAAAGAAAATAATGTACAAGCCTTAATCGGCTTTGGCGGTTTTGTGACCTTCCCTGGCGGCATGGGTGGCAAATTATCAGGTTTGCCTTTGACCATACACGAGCAAAACGCCATCGCCGGCTTGTCGAATAAAGTCTTGTCCCGTTACGCCAAGCGGGTGTTGTACGCATTTCCAAATGTATTCCCCAACCAAGATGGTTTGGTTGGCAATCCAGTGCGAGCCGATATTGTCGCCATGCCGGAGCCAGCACAACGCTTTGCCGGTCGTACAGGCCGCTTGCGCTTATTGGTGGTTGGTGGCAGCTTGGGTGCAAAAGTGTTTAACAATGTGGTGCCACAAGCCTTGGCCTTGTTGCCAGCAGAAGCGCGGCCATTGGTGACGCACCAATCGGGTCGGAATAAATTGTCAGACTTGCAACAAAGCTATGCCAGCTTAGGCTTAGAAGCACAATGTGTGGAATTCATTGACGACATGGTGGCGGCGTATTCTGCAGCCGATGTGATAGTGTGCCGCGCTGGTGCTTTGACCGTGGCCGAATTGGCGGCGGCGGGCTTGGGGGCGATATTCGTGCCTTACCCACATGCGGTGGATGATCATCAAACATACAATGCCAAAGTGTTGGTACAGGCCGATGCGGCCATCAGTGTGCCGCAAGGCGAATTCAGTGCCCAACATTTGGCGGATTTATTGCAAAAATTGGATAGACCAAGTTGTTTACAATGGGCGGAACAGGCGCGCAAACAAGCCTTGCCCGATGCTGCGAAACTTACCGCGCAAGCCGTTATTTCAACGTTTGCTGCGGCTCAGAAGGATTAATAATAATGAAAAATTTGGTCAAACGTGTTCATTTTGTCGGCATAGGTGGCACAGGGATGTGCGGCATTGCTGAGGTGTTGCACAATTTGGGTTATCAAGTGTCGGGTTCGGATCAATCGCAAAACGCGACCACCCAGCAATTGAAAGACATGGGCATTGCGGTGTTTCATGGTCACCATGCTGAAAATGTGGAAAACGTCGATGTGGTGGTGACTTCCACCGCGATTAACCGCGACAATCCTGAAGTACAGGCCGCTTTGACCGAGCACATTCCGGTGATACCACGCGCGATGATGTTGGCTGAGTTGATGCGCTTCCGCCAAGGCATCGCCATTGCCGGTACGCATGGCAAAACCACCACCACCAGTTTGACCGCATCTATTTTGGGTGCGGCGGGTTTGGACCCGACGTTTGTCATCGGTGGCAAATTGAATGCTGCGGGTGCGAATGCCCAATTGGGCAAAGGCGATTACATCGTTGCTGAGGCGGACGAGTCGGATGCATCGTTCTTGTATTTATCGCCAATTATGGCGGTGATTACCAACATCGACACCGATCACATGGACACTTACGATCACAGTGTCGACAAATTGCACCAAGCATTTATTGATTTTGTGCACCGTTTGCCGTTTTATGGTCGTGCCTTCTTGTGCCGCGAAAGCGAACATGTGCGTGCGATTTTGCCAAAAATCAACAAACCGTTTTCGACTTATGGCTTTACTGCCGAAGCCGATATTTACGCTTCCGACATCGCTGCTGAAGGCATGCAAATGCGTTTTACCGTGCATTTGAAAGACATGTCGGTGCGCCCATTTGAAGTGGTGCTCAATACCCCAGGACAACACAATGTGTTGAATGCCTTGGCCAGCATCGGTATCGCCTTGGCTTGCGGTGTGTCGGTAGACGCGATACAGGCCGGCTTATTGGCGTTTGGTGGCGTGGGTCGTCGCTTTCAGCGCTATGAAGGGTTACAACTGCCGCAAGGTGGCAGTGTTAACCTGATTGATGATTATGGTCATCACCCAGTTGAAATTGCCGCAACCTTGGCAGCCGTGCGCGGCGCTTATCCAGACCGACGTTTGGTCTTGGCCTTCCAGCCACACCGCTATACCCGTACCCGTGACTTGTTTGAAGACTTTGTTGCGGTGTTAAATCAAGCAGATGCCTTGTTGTTAACTGAGGTCTATCCTGCCGGTGAAGCGCCTATCGTGGCAGCTGACAGCAAAGCTTTGGCACGAGCGATACGCGTGCATGGTAAGATTGAACCGATTTATGTGGAAACTGTCGCGGAATTGCCGCACAGTTTGGTACATGTTTTGCATGATGGCGACATATTGCTAAATATGGGTGCAGGTAACATCAGTACGTTACCAAAATTGTTGAAAAACCATTTAGCATAAAGGTAGGATGATGAAGCATTTAGGTAAGGTTGCTGTGTTGTTGGGTGGCGACTCCAGTGAACGTGAAGTGTCATTGCTCAGTGGCAATGAAGTCTACCAAGGCTTGTTACAGGCCGGTGTTGATGCTCACTTATACGATACCCAAGAGCAATCTTTGTTTGATTTGAAAAAACACGGTTTTGAACGGGTGTTTATTGTGCTGCATGGTGGCGCTGGCGAAGACGGCCGGGTGCAAGCAGTATTGGAAACCATGGGTTTGCCGTATACCGGCTGTGGCATGTTGGCCTCAGGCTTGGGCATGGACAAATTGCGCTCGAAAATGATTTGGCAGGCAGCAGGTTTGCCCGTGCCCGATTTTGCCGTTTTGCAAGACGATACCGACTTTGACGCGGTAGAAGCCAAGCTGGGTTTGCCTCTGTTTGTGAAGCCCGCCGCCGAAGGCAGCAGCGTTGGGGTGGTGAAAGTTACTGAAAAAGGCCAATTGGCTGCAGTGTATCAAGACTTGAAACAATACCGAGGTGCTATCATAGCCGAAACCTTTATTGGTGGTGGTGAGTATACTTGTGGTATTTTGGGTTCTGAGGCTTTGCCCAGCATCAAAATCGTCCCCAAAACCGAGTTTTACGATTATGAAGCCAAGTATTTTCGCGATGATACCGAGTATTTGTGTCCCGCCGATTTGAGCGATGCCGATGAAGCCTTGATGCGCCAATTGGCCATGCAAGCGTTTGAAGTCATCGGTGGTCGTGGTTGGGGGCGTGTAGACTTTTTACGTGGCGTGGATGGCAAGCTGTATTTATTGGAAATCAATACTGTGCCGGGCATGACGACCCACAGTTTGGTACCAAAAGCCGCTGCGCAAACGGGTCGTACTTTTTCACAATTGTGTTTGGAAATCTTAGAGCATGCGACTTTGGGATGATGCCAAAGCATTACGCCGAGTGACTTTATGGCTGTATACTTTGGTGGTGGTGTGTTTGTGCGTGGCTGGATTCAAATGGCTGTGGGATTCGCCGTACTTCCCCATAAAAAAAGTGCATTTTTATGGCAAGTTGGAAGAGAGCGATCAAACCAAATTGGCGGAAATGGCCCAGCGCAACATCAGTGGCAATTTCTTCAAAGCCGACATGAATGTGTTGAAACAGGCTTTAGCGAAAGATCCATGGGTGGAGTCGGTCAAAGTGCAACGCATGTGGCCAGACACGGTGAATGTGTTTGTGGTTGAGCGACAAGCGCAAGCACGTTGGAAAGACGGCGGTTTGGTCGATGCCAAAGGTTTGGTGTTTGTCGCGCAAACGCAAAAGCCCTTGCCTGAATTCAGTGGCCCCAAATACATGATGCCTAAGGCAGTGGCGTTTCATCATGCGGTCACGCCGATGTTGAAACAACAGCAAATGGGCATCAAGCAAATTGATGTCAGTGAGCGCGGTGCTTGGACTTTGGTGTTGAGCAATGGCGTGGTGTTGAAATTGGGTCGACGCGATTTACAAGAGCGTCTGCAGCGGTTTTTAACCTATTGGCGCCGTGATTTGGCCCCGTTGGGTAACAATTTGGTATACGTGGACTTGCGTTATCACGATGGTTTTGCCATCAGACAAAACGCAGTGGCCGCAGCCCAAAGCAAAGAACAGCAATCTTCTGCGCAAGTGCCTACCGCCTTGCCAGAAACGGAATGAATTGAATATTAACGAAAACAGGTGTTGACGGTGAGAGATAAACAATACATCAGCGCATTAGATATCGGGACTTCAAAAGTCATCGCTTTGATTGGTGAAGTATTAGAGGATGGCGAAATTCAAGTCGTGGGTTTGGGACAAGCTCCTTCACGCGGCCTGAAAGCAGGGATGGTTACCAATATTGATGCCACAGCTCAAGCCATCAAACAAGCGATGGATGAAGCGCAATTGATGGCAGACTGCCGCGTCAACAGCGTGACCACCGGCATTGCAGGCAACCACATTCGCAGCTTGAATTCGCAAGGTGTGGTGAAAATCAAAGACGGGGAAGTGACGCAGGCCGACATTGACCGTGCCATTGAAACAGCCAAAGCGGTCAACATTCCACCTGACCACAATGTGTTGCACACCGTGGTACAGGAATACATCATCGACAATCAGCCGGGTGTGAAAGAGCCGATTGGTATGAGTGGTGTGCGTTTGGATACGCGTGTGCACATCATTACCGGTGCGGTGACGGCGATGCAAAACATTCAAAAATGCGTGAACCGCTGTGGTTTGCACATTGATAATTTGATTTTGCAACCTTTGGCCAGCGGTCATGCGGTATTGACCGAAGACGAAAAAGACTTGGGCGTGTGCGTTGTCGACATCGGTGGCGGTACTACCGACATCGCCGTGTATACCAATGGCGCGATACGCCACACTGCAGTGATTCCCGTGGCCGGTGATTTGATTACCAAAGATTTGGCGCAAGCCTTGCGCACGCCACACAATGCGGCGGAATACATCAAAATCAACCACGGCGTGGCCATCGCCACCATGGATGATTTGGATGAAATGATCGAAGTTCCGAGCGTGGGCGACCGTCAACCACGTCAAATTTCACGCCGTACTTTGGCCAGCGTCATTGGCCCGCGTGTGGAAGAAATCTTGGAATTGGTATTGAACGAATTGCGCCGCTCAGGCTTCCCTGAAGAAGTGTTGACTTCGGGTGTGGTCTTGACTGGTGGGGCGTCGATGTTAACCGGCATAGTGGACTTGGCAGAAGACATGTTCAATTTGCCAGCTCGTATTGGTGTGCCTAAAGATGTGGGCGGCGTGTCTGAACGCGTGCGCAATCCACGTTTTTCTACTGCGATTGGCTTACTGCAATTGGCCAATACTGGTGAGACCCGTAAATTAGAAGTGCATGCAAAAGAAGAGCAGGGCGAATCTGTGGTCAGTCGCTTTAAAACCTGGTTACGAAACAATTTCTGACAATTTTAATTAAATTGAGTATTCTCAATTGAGATTTATTACTTTAATCCGCTATAATCTGATTAATCGTCTCGAAAATGCTCAGCTACAGCGTAGGAGTCAAAATGCAATTGGTATATGATGTTGTTGAATCAGCAGCAAGTCCGGCCGTGATTAAGGTCATCGGTATTGGTGGCGGCGGTTGTAATGCCATCAATAATATGATTAACAGCTCTGTGCACGGCGTTGAATTCATCAGTGCCAATACGGATGCACAATCATTGCAATTAAACCAAGCTCCTAAACGCATACAACTCGGTACCAATTTAACCCGTGGTTTGGGTGCAGGTGCCAATCCAGAAGTCGGCAAAAATGCCGCGTTGGAGGACCGAGAAGCGATTGCTGAGGCCTTGAATGGCGCCAATATGGTGTTCATTACCGCAGGCATGGGTGGTGGTACTGGTACGGGTGCAGCACCGGTGGTGGCTGACATTGCCAAAGAGATGGGTATTTTGACCGTGGCCGTGGTAACCCGCCCGTTCGAGTATGAAGGCAAACGTTTGGTGGTTGCCAAAGACGGTTTGGAGCGTTTGAAAAGCCAAGTGGATTCATTAATCGTGATTCCTAACGACAAATTGATGTCGGCTTTGGGTGAAGACGTGACGGTAAAAGAAGCTTTCCGCGCTGCTGACGATGTGCTTCGCAATGCGGTTGCCGGTATTTCTGAAGTGGTGACTTGCCCAGGCATCATTAACTTGGACTTCGCTGACGTGAAAAACGTGATGAGCATCATGGGCATGGCGATGATGGGTTCGGCCCAAGCTGGTGGCACCGACCGTGCACGTTTGGCGACTGAAGAAGCGATTGCCAGTCCATTATTGGATGACGTGTCTTTGGACGGCGCTCAAGGCGTGTTGGTGAACATCACCACCGCTCCAGGTTGCTTACGCATGTCTGAGTACAAAGAAATCATGTCGGTGGTGAGCGAATACGCTCATCCAGATGCTGAGCGCAAATACGGTACGGCGGAAGATGAAAACATGCCTGAAGACCAATTGCGTGTCACCATCATTGCAACCGGTTTGAAAGAACAAGCGAAAGTAGCGCCTTCTTCGTTGAAAATGGTGCGTTCACAACAAGCTACCGGTACTCACGGTGCCGAAGTGCCCAATGTGATTCGTTCCGGCCGCAGCGCCCGCGCTTTGAATTTGGGTGCCGCCGATTTTGCCGATCAATCGGTATTGGATGACTTTGAAATCCCTGCGATGATCCGTCGTCAAGCAGATTAATTCTGTACGGTAACATCAAAAAGCCTGCTTAATCGCAGGCTTTTTATTTTGATACTTACCGAGCAAAGTCGTTATTTATATCGTCAATGACATTGCGCAGTTGGGCATGGATGGTATCGGTATCAATAGGAATATTGTTTATGCAGACATCTGGGTCAAGGCTAGATAAGCGGCCTGTAAAACCAAATAGGAGTTTTAAACAATAAGCAGTATTGTAAAACCCATATCGTGAATACAGTGCATCGTAAAGTACCAATAAGTTGGTGATTAATAGAATAGATTTCAGAGCATCGCTGTTAGAGGCGCAGCGATAGCAGCACACGGGTTTGCCAGCACTTGAGTCCACTTCTTGTTAATGAAGAGATAAATATTACTGCATAGATGATGGTTTTAAATGCAATGCGGCCTGTAAATTCAAATCCAGTATGAAAGCCTCAATAATATTCTAAGCATACGCAGCGAATGAATACCGTCAATAATATCCATAGAAAAAAGCCTGCGCTAAAGCAGGCTTTTTTGTTTTTCTATACCGCATGCAGCTTACAGCGCTAACGCCACTTGCGTGCCCGATAAAATGGCGCGTTTGGCATCCAGTTCGGCGGCAATTTCGGCGCCACCAATTAAATGTACTGGTTTACCCAACGCTTCCAATGCGGCCTGTAAATCGCGATTTGGTTCTTGGCCAGCACAGATAATGACATGGTCGACGGCCAATACTTTGTCTTCACCCGCTTGTTTGATGTGCAAACCAGCATCGTCAACTTTCACATATTCCAAACCGCCCAACATGTTCACGCCGCGCTCTTTCAAGGTTAAGCGGTGTATCCAGCCGGTGGTTTTGCCCAAAGTGCGGCCGACCACGCCGGGTTTGCGTTGGCAAATGGTGATGTCGCGTTTGGATGGGTGCAATTGCGGTTCGGCGCTGTTCAGGCCGCCGGCATGTTCTAAGCTGGCGTCTATCTGCCATTCTTGTTGGAACAAGTGGCTGTCCAAAGCCGAATCCGGGCCATCTTGGCTTAAAAATTCGCCGACATCAAAGCCTATGCCGCCAGAGCCGATGATGGCGACTTTGTCGCCGACGGCTTTGCGTTCGCGCAAGACATCCAAATACGTCATGACTTTGGGGTGGTCTATGCCGTCCAAGTCAATTTTGCGCGGGTGTATGCCTGTGGCCAAAACAATTTCATCGAAATCACGCACATCATCGGCCTGTACGCGGCGATTCAATTGGATGTTGACGCCGAGTTTTTCCAATTCGTGTTTGAAATAGCGGATGGCTTCATAAAACTCTTGTTTGCCAGGGATGGTTTTGGCGATGTTCAATTGCCCACCCAATTCGCTTAAGGCATCAAACAAAGTCACTTGGTGGCCACGCTCAGCCGCGGTTTTGGCACACGCCATGCCGGCAGGGCCAGCGCCGATGACGGCAACTTTTTTGCGCTTGCTTGCGGGTGTTTGGATTAACTGCAATTCATGGCAGGCAAATGGATTGACCAAGCATGAGGTCAGTTTGCCGACAAAAATATGGTCTAAACAGGCTTGGTTGCAGGCGATGCAGGTATTGATGGCGGCCGATTGTTGTTGCAAAGCCTTGTTAGTCCATTCGGCATCGGCGAGCATGGGTCTGGCCAAACACACGGCATCGGCCAAACCGGCCTGTAAAATCGACTCGGCCACTTCGGGCATGTTGATGCGGTTGGTGGCGATGACAGGTAAGCGGCTGGCTTGCTTGAGTTTGCCGGTGAATTCTTTAAACGCCGCGCGCGGCACCATGGTGGCGATGGTCGGAATGCGCGCCTCGTGCCAACCGATGCCGGTATTGAACATCGAAGCACCTGCCGCTTCCATGCGCGCAATCAGTGCCAGATTGTCTTCCCAAGTGGAACCATCTTCAACCAGATCCAATACCGAAATGCGAAAGATGATGATGAAATCGTCGCCACACGCGGCACGTATGCCGGCCACAATTTCTTGGGCAAAGCGATGGCGGTTTTCCAAGCTACCGCCATATTCATCGTCGCGTTGGTTGGTGCGTTTGGCGATGAATTGGTTGATCAAATAGCCTTCGCTGCCCATGACTTCAACGCCGTCATAACCGGCTTGTTGCGCCAATTGGGCACAGCGAATGTAATCTTGTACGGTTTGTTTGACTTCGCTCAAACTTAATGCACGCGGACGCGCAGGATTGATGGGCGCTTGAATGGCAGAAGGGGCAACCGGTTGGCGCATCATGGCATAGCGGCCTGTATGCAGGATTTGCATGCAGATTTTGGCGCCGTCTTGGTGCACGGCATCGGTTACGACTTTATGCCATGTGGCTTCTTCATTGGTGGTGAGTTTGGCCCCATCATCGGTGACCACGCCATCGGCATTGGGCGAAATCCCGCCGGTGATGATTAAGGCCACACCGCCTTTGGCACGCGCTTGGTAAAAAGCGGCCAAATGTTCATTGCCCTCAGGATGTTCCTCAAAGCCAGTGTGCATGGAGCCCATGATGACACGGTTGCGCAATACATGGCCGCTCACTTGCAATGGCGTGTCCAATAAAGAAGCTTGCATCGGTGTTTCCTTCTACTCGTCTATTATTATCAATGTTTCACGGTTTGCGGCGGCGGCTGGCAAAGCGTTGCAACGTCGCCGCCAATTCAGTGTGATGCGCCACTTTCTCGGCGGCATCATCAAAGCTGTTTAAGGCTTCGGTGCTGAATTGGCGTTGAATCTGCTTAGGCTTAGGCTGGTTTACAGGCCGCAATTTGATTTCTATGCCGCGGATATTAGAGTCGAGTTGTTGTAGAGCAGTCAAGTGCACTGGCAATAACATTTTCAATCTGCCCGCAACCAGATGATTGTGGGCAAAGACCACCAGCAAACCTTGGTCATTGATGCAGACTACCGAACAATGCGCACTGAGGTTGCGCGGTAGTTTTTGGCTGATATAGCCTTGCAGCCGTTGCCATTGTTGTTGTTGTTGCAACAAGCGCTGCAATGGGCGATTTTGCCGACTCCAATGCTGTATGTTCATTTTTATGAATATCCGACTTGAATATGATTACTTTAACACCATACTATCATCTAATATAAGCAGCTGATACAAGTGCGTGCGGTGACGCTGAGAAGCCGCGTGTGCTAGAATGAGCGATTCATGAGATTTTAATTTTCACTCGCGTGAGAGCGAAGGATGCCGATTATATGTTGACCAGTCTTGCCAAGAAAGTGTTTGGTAGCCGCAACGACCGTTTATTGAAACAGTATCGTAAAGAAGTGGCAAAAATCAATGCATTAGAGCCACAAATGCAGGCTTTGAGTGATGAAGAATTACAAGCCAAAACGGCGGAGTTCAAACAGCGCTTGGCGGAAGGCAGCTCTTTAGACGATTTGTTGGTAGAGGCTTTTGCGGTATGCCGTGAAGCTGGTTTGCGCGTGCTGGGCATGCGCCATTTTGATGTGCAATTGATTGGTGGCATGGTCTTGCATCAAGGTAAAATCGCCGAGATGCGTACCGGTGAAGGTAAAACCTTGGTAGCGACTTTGCCGGTGTACCTGAATGGTTTGACTGGCAAAGGCGTGCACGTGGTGACAGTCAATGACTATTTGGCCACTCGCGATGCGGCGCAAATGGGCAAGTTGTACAACTTCTTGGGTTTGACTGTGGGCACAGTGGTCAGTGACATGCAAACTTGGGACAAACAAGCCGCTTACCGTTCTGATATTTGCTACGGTACCAATAATGAGTTTGGCTTCGATTATTTGCGCGACAATATGGTCGGTTCTGCTGAAGAGCGCGTACAAACGCCATTGTATTTTGCTGTGGTCGATGAAGTTGACTCGATTTTGATTGACGAAGCGCGCACACCTTTGATTATTTCCGGCCAAGCCGACGACAATATTCAAGTCTACCAAACCATGAACCAAGTGCCTGCGCATTTGGTGCGCCAAGACAAAGAAGACGGCGACGGTGATTACTGGGTGGATGAAAAAAATCACACTGTCAGCTTGAGCGAGCAAGGTCATGAACATGCTGAGGATGTGTTAAGCCAATTGGGCTTGTTGCCTGAAGGCGATTCTTTGTATTCCAGCAGCAATATCATGTTGATGCACCATTTGATGGCTGCTTTGCGTGCGCATACCTTATTTCATAAAGATACCCATTATGTGGTGCAAGATGGCGAAATCGTCATCGTGGATGAGTTTACAGGCCGCTTATCAACTGGTCGTCGTTGGTCTGATGGTTTGCACCAAGCAATAGAAGCCAAAGAAGGTGTGGAAGTTAAAAAAGAAAACCAAACCTTGGCTTCGATTACCTTCCAAAATTACTTCCGTTTGTACGATAAATTGGCCGGTATGACGGGTACGGCCGACACGGAAGCCTTCGAGTTCCAAAGCATTTATGGTTTGGAAACGGTGATTATTCCAACCAACCGTCCTGCACAGCGCAAAGACTTCAACGACCAAATTTTCCGTACCGCTGAAGAAAAATACGAAGCGGTCATCAAAGACATCAAACAGTGTTATGAAGAGGGTCAGCCAGTGTTGGTGGGCACCACCAGTATTGAAACGTCTGAATTGGTGTCGCAATTGTTGAGCCAACAAGGTTTGAAACACAATGTGTTGAATGCCAAAGAGCATGAGCGCGAAGCCGATATCGTGGCGCAAGCGGGCAAACCGAGCATGATTACCGTGGCCACCAATATGGCCGGTCGTGGTACCGACATTGTGTTGGGTGGCAATATCGAAGGTTTGGTCAAAGCCATACGCAATGATGAAAGCCTGAGTGACGTGCAAAAAGCGCAAAAAATTGCCGATTTGAAAGCCGATTGGCAAATCGTGCACGATGAGGTGTTGGCCGCAGGTGGTTTGCACATCATTGGTACTGAACGCCACGAAAGCCGCCGCATTGACAACCAACTGCGTGGTCGTGCTGGTCGTCAAGGTGATGCAGGCTCTAGCCGTTTCTATTTGTCGTTTGAAGACCAATTGTTGCGTTTGTTTGCCTTAGACAAAGCCAAATTCTTATTGGATAAATTGGCACCAGAACGCGGTATGCCGATTGAGGCATCGATGTTGACGCGCCAAATTGAGGGTGCACAGCGCAAAGTGGAAAGCCGTAACTTCGATATCCGCAAACAATTGTTGGAATACGATGATGTGGCCAATGACCAACGCCAAGTGATTTACTCACGCCGCAATGATTTGCTTGAGCACGAAGATGTGTCTGATGTGGCCAAAGAAATGCGTGCCGAAGTGATAGACCATTTGGTGGATGAACACATCCCGGCCCAAAGTATGGAAGAAGAATGGGATGTGGCGGGTTTGGAACGTGTATTGGCAAGTGAATTCCATGTACAGGCCGATATCGCGGGTTGGATTAAAGCCGATAACACTTTGGAAAACGACAGCATTAAAGAGCGTCTGCTTGAACAAGTGGAGGCTGAATACGCTGAAAAAGTGGCCAAAGTGGGTCTTGAGCCTATGCAAGGCTTTGAGCGCAGTGTGATGTTGCAAGTGTTAGATCATCGTTGGCGTGAACATTTGGCGGCCATGGATTATTTGCGCCAAGGCATCCATTTGCGTGGTTATGCCCAGAAAAATCCTAAGCAAGAATACAAACGTGAAGCATTTGAAATGTTTGAAGGCTTGTTGAACAACATTCATGCCGATGTGGCGCGCTTGTTAATTGGTGTGCGCATTGAAGAAGCACAAGAGCAAGAACAAGTGCAGGAGTATGAGCAAATTGCTGCTGGTGCCGATGATGAAGATTACAGTGAAGCGGCATTGAATGCGCGTGGAATTTACATCTTGCGCAATGACCCTTGTCCTTGCGGCAGTGGTTTGAAGTACAAACAATGTCATGGACGTTTGATATAAGCGGTCTGTAAATCATTATTGTCATTATTATAAGTAGGATGGCAAAATCAAAAAGAGCACCAAATCGGTGCTCTTTTTTTGTAATGCGGTTTAGGCGGCTGGTTTGACTGGAACAGATTTTTTAGCTGCAGGTTTGGCCGCTGGTGCCGTAGCTGGTTTGGGAGCGGCTTTTGCTGCAGTTCCAGTCACACTGATTTCGGCAGAGATTTTGTTGAAAATGCCATCACCAATGCCTTTCACGTTTTTAATGTCGGCAGTGGTTTTGAAGTTGCCGTTTTGTTTGCGGTATTCAACGATGGCTTTGGCCTTGCTTGGACCTATGCCCGATAGGGTTTGTAACTCGGCTTCGGTTGCAGTGTTGATGTTGATGGCAGCCCATACAGGAGAGGTGAGCAACAAAGCCAGCAAGGCAATGAATAAGTGTTTCATTTTTTAGCTCCTTTATGTTCAATTACTTAGTGGAAGTGATGCACGTGCTTTCCTTGTAAGTTAATGATATTAAAAATAAAAAAATAAAATGGGTTGATTGCTTTAAACGGTAGATTTTTTAGACTAACTGACTTGTCTGTTTTCAAGTAAATAAAGTATTGGTATTTTTGCAACAGGTGTGTGAGGTTTGGATTGGAGTGGAAATGGTTGTTATTTGATTGAATTTAATGAGTTTTTTTATTTTATTGGAGTGAGGTGTAACTTTTTTGATCACAGGTATGGCTTAAAACGGCATTACGGTTTGTATTTTTACAACGAACGATTTATATTAACAACCATCAATCGCCTGAATCTGTTTGTCAGAGCAGCGGTTAACCCCTAAGCTTGAATATGTTGGGAACAACGTTTAAGTTCGTTTTAGACTAGAAAAGGAATGCAGCAATGAAAAAAACTCTGATTGCTTTGGCTTTAACTGCTTTGCCTGTTGCAGCTATGGCTGACGTGGTTTTGTACGGTCAAATCAAAGGTGGCTTGGGCGTTACCTTCCAAGACGGTAATAACTCACAAGACGGCACTATTACTCAAATGGAAGACTACGGTTCACGTATCGGCTTCAAAGGTGAAGAAGACTTGGGTAATGGCTTGAAAGCCATTTGGCAAGTTGAACAACGTGTGTCTTTGGCTGGTGCTCAAGTGTCAGAAGGCTGGAACACTCGTGATACATTTATTGGTTTAGAAGGTGGTTTCGGTAAAGTACGTGCTGGTTACGTATCTGACCAATTCAACGAAAACATGGAAACCATGGATATTTGGGAATACCGTACAGGTGCTGGTGCAGCTGCCCGTGGTTTGGCTACCATGACTCGTTTTGACGGTCGTAGCCAAGGTATCCGTTACGATTCTCCTAACTTCGGTGGTTTTGATTTCAACATCACTCATCAATTGTCTGACAGTGCTACTGAAGGTCGTTTTGACAAACCAGGTAAAGATGACTTTGGTCAAAGTACTATCGTTGGTTTGAACTACGAAAACTCTGGTTTCTTCGGTAAAGTCGGTTATGGTTTGTACAAAGCCACTGCTGGTGATGACGATGGTCAATTAGTACGTGTTGAAGGTGGTTACGATGCGAACAACTTGTTCGTTGGTTTGGCTTACCAATACGCTAAAGATATGCCAGCTTACGATGCTTACGGTAGCGGTTTAATTGGTGGTACTGCTGATAAAGCTCACGAAGCTGCAATTTCTGTTGCTTACACTATCGGTGCAGTAACTCCTAAAATCACTTACGCTCATGGTTGGGATCAAAAAATCAATGGTAGCGATTTAGATAACTCTGGCTACGATCAAGTGATTATTGGTGCTGATTATGCTTTGTCTAAACGCACTACCGCTTTGGTATCTGCTGGTTGGATGAATGCTGCAAACGGTTTCAACGACGAAGGCAAATTGGATGATGGTGATTTGTACTCAGTTGGTGTAGGTTTGCGTCACAAATTCTAATCTAAACTCTAGATTGGTAAAAAAGTCGGCTTAATGCCGACTTTTTTTATTTTAAAATGACAAAAAATAACGAATTACGTATGATAACAAGATATTTATAGGGGTTGAAATCATGGACAGTGGCTTGTTACGAATATTGGTTCAACAGCAAATCATCAGCGAGGAAAAGGCCAAAGGTTTTATTGAAAAAGCGGTAGCTGAAAACAAATCGGCTGTGGTGTTTTTATTGCAAGAAAAAATTATATCAGCTCCCCAATTGGCGCAGTTATTGGCGAAATTATTCAGTTGTCCCTTGTTTGATTTGAATTTTTACAATCAAGATAAATTAGATTTTTCAGCCTTAACCGAAGATTTGAGTACCAAATACCATGCAGTGCCTTTATTGAAGCGGGGAAGAAGGTTAACTGTTGGTGTGATTGACCCATCGGTTTTGCCGTTATTACAGAAAGCGACTTTTTCTTCCGGTGTTTCCATTGATTTGGTGGTGGTGCAGGCCGACCAATTATTGGGTTTATTGGAACGTATTGGGGCTTCTTCTACCAATATGTTGGATGATTTTGATGCCGATTTAATTGGTGGCAGTCAAACCATGGCGGTTGCAGAGGAAGAGCAGGTTGAAGATGGCCCTATCGCCAAGTTTGTGCATAAAATTTTGTTGGATGCCTTGAAGGCAGGTGCTTCGGACATCCATTTTGAATTTTATGAGAAAACAGCACGGGTACGTTTTCGTGTGGATGGTCAATTGCGCGAGGTGGTTAATCCCCCAACGCAAATTCGTGAGCAAATTGCATCACGGATTAAAGTGATGTCGGCATTGGATATCTCAGAAAAACGAATTCCTCAAGATGGTAGGATTAAATTAAAAGTCAGTGATACACGTGCCATTGACTTGCGTGTGAGTACATTGCCGACACTCTTTGGTGAAAAAATTGTAATGCGTATTTTGGATTCTACGGCGGCATCTCTAAATATTGATCAGCTGGGGTTCGAAGATTTCCAAAAAGAAATGTTATTGGATGCCATCCATAGGCCTTATGGCATGGTGTTGGTAACGGGTCCTACGGGTTCAGGTAAGACGGTGTCTTTGTATACATGTTTGAATATTTTGAATCAACCTGATGTGAATATTTCTACAGCCGAAGACCCTGCCGAGATTAACTTACCTGGCATCAATCAAGTGAACGTGAATGATAAGCAAGGTTTGACATTTTCGGCCGCTTTAAAATCATTCTTACGTCAAGACCCAGACATCATCATGGTGGGTGAGATACGTGACTTGGAGACCGCTGATATTGCGATTAAAGCCGCTCAAACAGGTCATATGGTGTTTTCAACTCTGCATACCAATAATGCTCCGGCGACTTTGTCGCGTATGTTAAACATGGGCGTGGCGCCATTCAACATTGCTAGTTCAGTAAACTTGATTATGGCACAGCGACTGTTACGGCGCTTGTGTGTAGAATGTAAAACACCGATAGAGCGCCCACCGGTAGAAGCTTTGGTAAAACTAGGCTTTACTGAAGACATGTTGGCACAAGATTTCGAGTTTTGCGGCCCAGTGGGGTGTGATCGTTGCCGTGGCAGTGGTTATAAAGGGCGTTTGGGTGTGTATGAAATCATGCCAATTACAGATGAAATTCAACGTGTTATTATGAAAAATGGCACGGCAGTAGACATTGCGGACATTGCGTATAAAGAGGGAATGGTGGATTTGCGTACGGCGGGTTTGCTAAAAGCTATGAAGGGATTGACTTCATTAGAGGAAGTTTCAGCCACCACCAACGACTGATACATAAAAAATAAGGGAAAGCATTATGGCAACCACTAAAATAGCAACAAAATCGACTGTAAAAAAAGAAAAAGGGAGCCGTTTTTCATTTGAAGGCAAAAGCCGTGCCAATCAGCAAGTTGTGCGTGGCGAGGTCATCGCTAAGAATGAAAACGAGGCGCGTGAAAAACTGGCCAGACGCGGTGTACAAGTCTTACACATACAAAAATTAAAAACCGCGCGTCGTAAAAAAATCAAACACTCTGATGTAACTTTGTTTGCACGCCAATTGGCGACGATGATGAAAGCAGGTTTACCATTGTTACAAGCTTTTGAAATCGTGGCAAAAGGTCACTCAAATGCATCCATGACTGACTTGTTAATGGATGTGCGTTCCGACATTGAACAAGGTACATCTTTATCTGCCGCTTTTGGTAAACATCCAAAATACTTCGATAAATTATTCTGTAGTTTGGTAGAGGCTGGCGAAGCAGGTGGTGTATTGGATTCATTATTGGATAAATTGGCGACCTATATGGAGAAAACTGCTGCTATTAAGCGTAAGGTGAAAGGTGCTTTGATGTATCCCACTGCAGTGGTGGTGGTGGCAGTAGGGTTAATTGTGTTGATGATGCTATTCGTATTGCCTTCATTCGGTAAAATTTATGATGGATTAGGTGCAGAGTTACCCTATTTAACTCAAATCGTGATGAACATCTCTGATTTTTTTGTTGATAATTGGTGGTGGATGTTGATTTTAAGTGTCGTTCTTGTTGTGGTGCTTAAAGTTTCTTATTCACGTTCATTTGCAATGCAAAAGGCTTGGGATAAATTCTTACTGAATATGCCTATTTTTGGTCAAATTGTTAAAAAGGCCGCCATTGCTCGTTGGGCGCGAACCACTGCTACCTTGTTTACTGCGGGCGTGCCTTTGGTAGAAGCATTGGAATCGGTTGCGGGTGCGGCTGGTAATATTTGGTATGAAGAAGGCACATTCCATATTCGCTCACAAGTTCAGCAAGGTACATCTTTGACTTCAGCTATGCAAGAAACCAATTTATTCCCGAATATGGTATTACAAATGACGGCCATTGGTGAAGAATCGGGTTCAGTAGACGACATGTTGAATAAAGCTGCTGAATTCTACGAGGATGAAGTTGATCAAGCCGTAGCAACATTGTCCAGTTTGATGGAGCCCATCATTATGGTGGTGTTGGGTAGTATTGTGGGCTTCTTATTGATTGCCATGTACTTGCCATTGTTCAATATTGGTAACGTGATGTAATGGTAGCCATGATGGGATTGGAAACAGTGGTTTTGTTGTTTGGCTCCATGATATTGGGCTTGTTGGTTGGTAGCTTTTTAAATGTGGTGATTTACCGTGTGCCTGAGGGTTTAAACCGCAGTTGGCGGCTGCAGGCCAAGCAGGTATTGGATTTGCCATTGGAAGCTGGTGAGGGCGCGCGTTTTAATATTTTGATGCCGCCTTCGCATTGCCCCAGTTGTAAAACGGCCATCAAGCCTTGGCAGAATATTCCCTTGCTAAGCTATGTGTTTCTTAAAGGGCAATGCCAGCATTGTAAGCATCCAATTTCGCTGCGCTATCCGTTGGTGGAGTTGTTGACGGGTATTGTGTTTGCCGTGTGTGCATGGAAGTTTGGTGCAACTTGGACAACGGTCGCGGCGATGGTGTTCAGTGCGTATTTGATTGCGATGGTATTCATTGATGCCGATACGCAATTATTGCCCGATCAACTGACCTTGCCGTTGATGTGGGCAGGTATTGTGTTTCACTTGGCTGCGTATTTATTACAGGCCGATTGGGGTATGACTACTTTGGTCGATTCTTTGCTGGGTGCGATTGTCGGTTATCTGAGTTTGTGGAGCATTTTTCAATTGTTCAAATTGGTCACTGGTAAAGAAGGCATGGGTTATGGTGACTTCAAACTGTTGGCGGCTTTAGGTGCATGGTTGGGCATCAGTGTGTTGCCGATTATCATCTTGATGTCGGCATTGGTGGGTTTGGTATTTGCGCTCATCATGAAAGTCGCCAAAAATCAGCCTATGCCATTTGGTCCTTATTTGGCCATTTCCGGTTGGTTGGTGATGATTTTGAATCAACCGATAGGCCAATTCATCCAATGGTGGCTGAGTAAGTCAGGATTCGGTGCATGACGGTTTGGGTAGGTTTAACCGGTGGTATCGGTAGCGGCAAATCTGCGGCTACCGATTTGTTTATGCAGCAAGGTGTTACTGTCATCGATGCAGATGCCATTTCTCGCAGCTTAACTTCATACCAAGGCAGTGCCTTACCTGCCATACAGGCCGCATTTGGAGATGAGGCGGTGGTTGATGGGCGTTTGAATCGCGACTATGTGCGTGAGTTGGTGTTTAAGCGGCCTGAGGCGAAAGCTGAATTGGAAGCCATTTTGCATCCGCTGATTTTACAAACTATTAAGCAACAGCAAAATACAATCAGCGCGCCCTATGCTATCGTAGACATACCCTTATTGACAGAATTGCCGCAGTTTCGTGCTTTGGTTGACCGTGTGTTGCTCATAGACAGCCCTGAAGCTTTACAAGTGGAGCGGGTGATGGCGCGCAGTGGATTGTCGCGCGAGCAAATCGCGTCTATCATGGCGCAGCAAGCCACGCGCGCGCAGCGCTTGGCCATTGCGGATGAGGTCATTTTAAATCACGGTGACATGCAACAATTGCAACAGCAAGTGTTAGAATGCCATAAGCATTATCTACAATCATTTGGTACGGTGTAGGAGGTAGTTTGACCATACGTTTTGAACATCCAATCTTAGAACGGGTGAGAAATTTGTTGCGTGTTGAGCATTTATTCCAGCGGTTTAACGCGGTATTGGCTCAAGACGATATGTGGTCACACCATCTGGCTCTTTTGACCATTTTTGAAATCATGGAATGTGCGGCGCGTGCCGAATTCAAATTGGACATTTTGCAAGAGTTAGAACGCCAAAAACTGATGCTGTATCCGCAAGGCAGCAGCATACAGCCTGATTCTGAACAATATGCACTGCACCAAGAAATCGTGGTAGCTGCGGCGGGCTTGCAGCAAGTGCAACACAAATTTGCCCAACACCTGCGCGAAAACGAATGGTTAATGGCCATCAAGCAGCGTGTGCCGATTCCGGGCAATGTCAATCCATTTGATTTGCCTGCGTATCACTTTTGGTTGCAATTGCCAGCAGAAAAACGCCGTGAGCGTTTGAATCTGTGGGTCAGCTCTTTGCGTCCTACTTACGATGCCATCGAAATTTTGTTGAAAATTTTGCGCGGTAACCAAGTGGTGATTGAATGTGAAGCAGTGAATGGCCAATTCCAACAAAACAGCTTGGGTCAAAAAGTCTTGCTGTTGCAAATCGATGTGGACATGGACGATGAAGTCATCCCCGAAGTGTCTGCCAACAAATACATGACCAATATCCGCTTCTTGCATCCGGATTTTGCCCACACACGTGGTGCGACTGTGCACCAACGCATCCCTTTTAAGCTGAGTATGTGTGGCTTTGAATCATTGAGTGTCCCCGCATGGAACAAGTAAAAACCGTTAAATGCCCACAGTGTGGTGTCGCTGTCGCATGGCTGCCTGAAAACCGTTATCGCCCATTTTGTTCTGAACGCTGCAAAATGATTGATTTGGGAGCGTGGGCAGAAAGCGAATACAGCATCGCTGCTGACAATGAAGACATAATGAGTGAAGCGGTGCAAAAGCACGAATGAATTGAAACGACTATAAAAGCGGCCTGTAAACTTACAGGCCGCTTTTTACATGCTTGAAACACGCCTTCGCGCTATAATCATGGCTTCGAATTTTATATGAAGATGTGACATGGAAGCAGCAAAATACGATCCAGCGCAAATTGAAGGCAAGTGGTACCAATATTGGGAAAGCAACGGTTTGTTCGAGCCTCAAATTGATGAAAGCAAACCTTCTTTTGCGATTCAATTGCCCCCACCGAATGTGACCGGCACTTTGCACATGGGCCATGCGTTTAACCAAACCATTATGGATGGCTTAACCCGTTACTACCGCATGCGTGGCTACAACACTGCTTGGGTACCCGGTACCGACCATGCTGGCATTGCCACGCAAATTGTAGTGGAGCGCCAATTGTCGGCACAAGGTGTGAGTCGCCATGATTTGGGTCGTGAGGCTTTCTTGGGCAAAATCTGGGATTGGAAAAAAGTTTCTGGTGGCACCATTACCGAGCAAATGCGCCGTGTCGGCTGTTCAGTTGATTGGTCACGCGAATACTTCACCATGGACGATACCCGTGCCGAAATCGTCACCGATGTGTTTGTGCGCTTGTTTGAACAAGGCTTGATTTACCGTGGCAAACGCTTGGTGAACTGGGACCCAGTCTTGGGCACTGCGGTGTCCGATTTGGAAGTGGAGAGCGTGGATGAAACCGGCTCCATGTGGCACATCCGTTACCCATTGGCAGACGATGCCTCACAAGCCTTAATCGTGGCCACCACCCGTCCTGAAACCTTATTGGGCGACGTGGCTGTGGCCGTGCATCCAGAAGACGAGCGCTATGCCGCATTCATCGGCAAACAAGTGGTATTGCCGCTTACAGGCCGCACCATCCCTGTCATTGCCGATGAGTATGTGGAAAAAGACTTTGGTACGGGCTGTGTGAAAATCACCCCTGCTCATGACTTTAACGACTACGAAGTCGGCAAACGCCATCAAACCCAACTCATCAGTGTGTTGGATTTGGGCGCCAAAGTATTGGCCAATGCCGAAGTATACAATTTCCAAGGCCAAGCCCAAGGCGAAATTGCCTTGCCTGCGGTTTATGCTGGCTTAGACCGCTTCGATGCACGCAAAGCCATCGTGGCCGATTTGGAAGCACAAGCGTATTTGGTCAAAATCGATCCGCACCAATTGAAAACGCCGCGTGGCGACCGTACGGGTTCGGTGATTGAACCGATGTTGACCAGCCAATGGTTTGTGGCGATGGAAAAAGTCGCCGAAGGCGATGAAACAGGTTTGAGTTTGGCTGGCAAAGCCCGTCAAGCGGTGGACAGCGGCGAAGTGAAATTCGTGCCTGAAAACTGGGTTAACACTTACAACCAATGGATGAACAACATCCAAGATTGGTGTATTTCACGCCAATTGTGGTGGGGCCATCAAATTCCTGCTTGGTACGATGAAAACGGTCGTTGCTATGTGGCCAAAACCGAAGCCGAAGCGCGTTTACAGGCCGGCAACGATGTCGTATTGACCCGCGATGAAGACGTGTTGGACACATGGTTCAGCTCTGCCTTAGTACCGTTCTCAACCTTGGGCTGGCCAGAACAAACGCCTGAACTGAAAGCCTTCTTGCCTAGCTCAGTATTGGTAACTGGTTATGAAATCATCTTCTTCTGGGTGGCACGCATGATCATGATGACCACACACTTTACCGGCAAAGTGCCGTTTAAAGATGTGTACATCCACGGCATGGTGCGCGACAACGAAGGCAAGAAAATGTCCAAATCTGAGGGCAATGTCATCGACCCTGTGGATTTGATTGATGGCATAGATTTGCCGCACTTGCTGGAAAAACGCACCGTCGGTTTGCGCCGTCCGGAAACCGCACCGAAAGTCATCAAAGCGACTGAGAAGTTGTTCCCAGAAGGCATTCCTGTGTTTGGTGCCGATGCCTTGCGCTTCACTATGGCCAGTTACGCCAGTTTGGGCCGCTCGATTAATTTCGATTTCAAACGCGCCGAAGGCTACCGCAATTTCTGCAATAAATTGTGGAATGCCACCCGTTTTGTGTTGATGAATGTTGAAGGCAAAGACTGTGGTCAAGACGAAAGCTTGCCATTGGCTTATTCTTTCGTCGACGAATGGATGTTGTCGCGCTTGCAACAAACCGAAGCGGCGATGGCCGATGCGTTTAACACTTACCGTTTTGACTTGGCCGCACAAACCATTTATGAGTTTGTGTGGAATGAGTATTGCGACTGGTATGTGGAATTGGCCAAAGTGCAGCTAAACAGCGGCGACGAGGTGTCACAACGTGCGACCCGTCGTGTGTTGGTGCGGGTATTGGAAGTCATCTTGCGCTTGATGCATCCGATTATGCCGTTCATTACCGAGGAGTTGTGGCAAACCGTGGCGCCATTGGCGAACGCGAAACATACAGACAGCATCATGGTGGCATCGTGGCCGCTTGCCGATGAGGGCAAAATCAAGCAAGACAGCTTGGATAAAATGGCGGTGTTGCAAGACTTGATGGGCGCGGTGCGCAATTTGCGCGGTGAAATGAACTTGGGTCCTGCGGTTAAAGCGCCGTTGTTCATTGAAGGCGGTGCGGAGTTGGATGTGTATTTGCCGTATTTGCCGATGATGGCGCGTTTGAGCGAAGTGAAGCGTGTTGAGGTATTGCCAGAAGACGATGCGCCTGTGGCGATGGCTTATGGCGCGCGCATGATGCTGAAAGTGGAAATCGACAAAGCTGCCGAAACCGCACGTTTGAACAAAGAGCAAGAAAAATTGCAAAAAGCTTTGGACAAACTCACTGCCAAATTGGAAAAACCGGGCTATACCGACAAAGCGCCTGCGCATTTGGTGGAAAAAGACCGTGCTGAATTGGCGCAGTTAAATGACAAGATGGCCAAAGTCAGCGAACAATTGGCCAAGTTGCAATAAGCGAACGCTCAAACGAAAAAGCTGCCTTAGGGCAGCTTTTTTTGTGTGGTCACCATTATTTGGCCTTTGCTTCTTTCTTCAAGGTTTTGTAGATGTCAGGGTGGCGTACTTTTAACAAAGCCGCAATCACCATGTCATCGTGATTCACCTTGGCCAAATCCACTTGTTCCACATGTACCAAGCGCAGCAATTCGCGCACGG
This sequence comes from Vitreoscilla massiliensis, assembly GCF_001457815.1. Taxonomy (GTDB): domain Bacteria; phylum Pseudomonadota; class Gammaproteobacteria; order Burkholderiales; family Neisseriaceae; genus Vitreoscilla; species Vitreoscilla massiliensis. Next base: position 173,967 of record NZ_LN898220.1, on the reverse strand, counting down.
GTTTGGGCATGTTGCGACCTGATTCATAACGTGAACCACCCGATTGGGTCACGCCAATTTGGCTCCAAAATTCTTGCTGATTCAGGCCGAGCTTTTTACGGATGTCCCGGATGTTGTCGATGTTTTGAAATGTTTTCATTGCTATACCTTAGAGTCCTTAAGTTTTATCAATGGTGTTTTTATTAACACCTATTATTGCTAATGGCATCTGTAACAAGATGTATGCCATCCGCTTCTTTATGAGCATAAATTATGCCATACAGTTTGGGAAACGAAAGTAAAGTTTTGTCACTAAAAGTGCTAAATTTGATTATTTAACGCAATGAATTATTTAAAAAAACTATGACACATCCGGTTAGTTAATAAGTTAATACTATGGTTGTTGGGTTCTGGGGCTGACGGTTAAAATTTCATAGCCAGTTTCAGTGACCAATACCTCGTGTTCCCATTGAGCTGATAAAGAGCGATCCTTGGTCACGACAGTCCAACCATCTGCCAAAATACGCAAATGTCGTTTACCTTGGTTAAGCATGGGTTCGATGGTAAAAATCATCCCAGGTTCCAATTTAAGTCCGGTTCCGCGCTTGCCGTAGTGTAAAACTTGCGGTTCGCAATGGAATTTCTTGCCCACACCGTGGCCACAAAACTCTTGTACGATGGAATAGCCATTGTTTTCGGCATGCACTTGGATGGCATGGCCAACATCGCCCAAAGTGGCGCCAGGCTTCACTTGTTCTATGCCCAGCATCATGCATTCATGGGTGACTTGGGACAGACGTTTGGCATGTGGGCTGACTTCGCCCACCATGAACATGCGGCTGGAGTCGCCGTGGTAGCCATCTTTGATGATGGTCACGTCTATGTTGAGCACATCGCCTTTTTTCAAGGGTTTGTCATCGGGGATGCCGTGGCAAATCACATGGTTGACAGAGGTGCAGATGGATTTTGGGAACGGTGGTTCACCATAACCCAGTGGGGCAGGGATGGAGCCTTGCACGTTCAATTGGTAGTCGTGGCACAATTGGTTCAATTCATTGGTGGTCACGCCAGGTTTAACGAAGTCGCCAATGTAATCCAGTAATTCGGCAGCCAATCTGCCTGACACGCGCATTTTGGCGATGTCTTCCTCATTATTGATGTATACACTCATGATGTTTCCTTATGTCAGCGGCCTGTAAGGGTGTTTACAGGCCGCTTATCATTAAAATAATAAATCGTTGACCGCAGCAGCAATGTCATCGGCGCGCATAAAGGTTTCGCCAATTAAGAAGGTGTTAATGCCGTTTTTGCGCATCAATGCCACTTCTTCGCGCTTGGCTATGCCACTTTCTGTCACGATGATGCGGCTTGGGTCCAATATGGGCAGGTAGTCCAAGGTTTGCTGTAAGTCCACGGCAAACGTGCGCAAATTGCGGTTGTTGATGCCGACCAATGGGGTCACCAAGTTACGGCATTTTTCCCATTCATCGGTGTGGTGCACTTCCAGCAATACCGCCATGCCCAAGTCGTGGGCGATGGCTTCAAATTCTTCTAACTGTGCTTGTTCCAAGGCTGCTGCTATCAGCAATATCGCATCGGCACCCCAAGTACGCGCTTGGTAGATTTGGTAAGCATCGACGATGAAGTCTTTGCGCAGCGCTGGCAAGTTACAGGCCGCTTTCGCTTGTTGCAAATACGCCGGTGAGCCTTGAAAGTATTGCTCATCGGTCAATACCGACAAACACGCCGCGCCTGCTTGCTCATAAATGCGCGCGATGTTGGCAGGATCGAAATCGTGTGGGCGTATCAGGCCTTTGGATGGGCTGGCTTTTTTGATTTCGGCAATCACAGCGGGCAAGTTGGCGGCAAGTTTGGCGCGGATGGCGGCGACAAAATCACGTGCGGGTTGTTGTGCACGCGCTTGCGCTTGCATGTCTGCTAAGCTGGTTTGCGCGCGAAACTGCGCCACTTCGGTTTCTTTGGTGACCAAAATTTGTTTTAAGATGTCGTTCATGCTTGCTCGCTGAAAAAAGTTAACACGGTGTGCGGCAGCCAGTGCAAATGGCCGGGAAACTTGCCGCTGACAAAACCCACATGCCCACCTTGCTTGGGCTGGTACAAACGCACCTGTTCAGACACATCCGCGGCCGTCGGCAAAGCCGCCGCCGGCATGAAGGGGTCGTTTTGCGCATTGATGATCAAGGTAGGGCGCTGGATTTGCTTCAATAAGGGCTTGGCACTGCTGCGCTGGTAATATTCATCGGCATCGGCAAAGCCATGTACCGGCGCGGTGTAATAGTTATCAAAATCTTTCAAGCTGCGACTGGCGTACAATTTGGGCCAATCGAGCGCTGGATTCGGTTTCAAGCCTTGCTCTTGTTTGACCTTGGGCAATAAAGTGCGCAAAAAATACGGTGCGTACAAAGTACGCGACAAGCCGTGTTCGAGTGCGCCGCTGGCGCTGACCAAGTCAAGCGGTGCTGACACCACCGCGGCGGCATCAATTAAAGCCGCTTCTTGGCTTTCGCCCAAATACTTGGCCAACACATTGCCACCCAAAGACACGCCCATGGCAAAGCGCTGGCGTTCTGGATAGCGATTTGCCAAGGTTTTCAACACCCAAGCACATTCCAAGCTGTCCCCTGAATGATACGCTTTATCACTTAGGTTCACCACACCACCACAGCCGCGATAGTGTACCACCACACCTTGCCATTGCTTTTGCCTAACAAGAGCCATCAAGGCCTGAGCGTAATGGCTGTTGCTGTTGCCTTCTAAGCCATGAAACAGCACCACCAATGGCGTGTCACTGCGCGGACTGTCGACAAAATCATAAGCCACTTGGGCAAGCCCAGTGGAGTCTGGCAGCAATTCGCGACGAAACGCCACAGCAGGAGACTTGATGAATTTGGGGAAGATGGTTTCCATGTGGCCGCCACCTTTTAACCAAGCTGGCGCGAGATAGGCTTGCATCAAAATGCGGCCTGTAAACAATGCTTCATGGGTTGGACGATGTTTAATAGAATCATGGGCTAAAGTATAGTGGTATGGCGCTGAAAACTAAAGCGCTGGGCAGGCAAATTACGGGTATTCAGACCAGTAAACTTGGGTTTTGTTGCAGTGCAGCCAGTGATGGTAATCATCAGTGGTATGGCTACTGCCCAGTCTCAATAAAACATGACAGGCCGCATTGGCGGTGTTGTTATCGCTGTTACCACACATGCGGCCTGTAAATCATATGAGTACACTGGATTATTGGTGGTGTTGCTTCAGTAATTGAAAAATCTCACGGAAGGCTTTGGGGGCTTTGTTTTGCTCTTTTTCGCGGCGGGCATTGCGAATTAAGGTGCGCAATTCGCTGATCGGCAAATCGGGTTTGTCGCTGATCAATTCGGTCAAAGCTTCGTCAGATTCTATCAGGCGCTCGCGCAACAATTCCAAGCGTTGCATGGCGGCATTGTGTTCGGCATTGTCGCCTTTGAGCTTGTTCAAATATGCTTGAATTGGCTCGGGGTCGGTATCGCGCATCAAGCGGCCAATGAATTGGGCTTGGCGTTTTAAAGCGCCATTGGCAGTGATTTTTTTGTAAAACAACACCGCTTCCAACAATTCTTCAGACAAACCGATTTTCTTCAAGGTATCGGGCGCCAGTTTGGTCAATTGCATACCCAATGCCTGTCTGTCATTCATTTCATTCTTGATTTGGGTCTTGCTGACCAACTCTTCTTCGCTCATGTGTCTTCCAACTGTCGTAATTAAGCCTGAATGATACAGAATTTATTGCCCAGCTGCAGCTAAGCTGGCGTTAAATATCGGTTAATCACTGAGGGGTTTATGCTGGTACAATAACAGCATAGTGCTCGATTACGGGTTAGGAAGATATGTTCAATCACAGTGAAAAACAATTAAGCGATTTGGCCAGTCAGGCTTTGGACTATGCCAAACAATGTGGGGCAACGGCGGCCGATGTCGGCGTCAGTGAATCCATAGGCCAATCGGTCAGCGTGCGTTTGCAAGAAATCGAGCAACTGGAATACCAGCAAGAGAAATCTTTCGACATCACCGTGTATGTCGGCGGTCGCAAAGGCAATGCCTCTAGCAGCGATTTTTCAACGCCTTCGTTACAGGCGACGGTAGAAGCCGCAGTCAATATTGCCAAATTCACCGCCGAGGACGATTGTGCGGGCTTGGCCGATGCCAAGCTGTTGGCACGCGAATGGCGCGATTTGGACTTGTTCCATCCGTGGCAATTGGATGTGGATGCGGCCATCGAAGAAGCCAAGGCATGTGAAGCCGCGGCCATGGGCGCAGACAGCCGCATTCATACCAGTGAAGGCGCCAGCATCAATACCGGCTCTAGCCAATATGTATTGGCCAACAGCAATGACTTCTTGGCCTATATGCGTTCTAGCCGTCACAGCAAGTCTTGCTCAGTCATCGCCCAAGATGGCGATGGCATGGAGCGTGATTATTGGTACGACCAAAGTCGCGTGGCCGCGGATTTGCTCGGCAATGAGCAATTGGGCAAGATTGCCGCCGAACGCACCGTGCGCCGCTTGGGTGCGCGTACTGTGCCAACAGGCAAATACCCAGTGGTGTTTGACAATACCGTTGCCGGTGGTTTGATAGGTCATTTGATCGGTGCCATCAGCGGTGGGGTGTTGTACCGCAAGGCCAGTTTCTTGCGCGACAGCTTGGGCACGCAAGTCTTGTCAGATATTGTGCATTTGCGTGAGGAGCCGCATGTGTTGCGCGGTCTTGCCAGTACCTATTTTGACAGCGAAGGTGTGGCCACACAGCCGCGCAACATCATCAACAATGGCACGGTGGAAGGCTATTTCCTGTCCAGCTACAGCGCGCGCAAATTGGGCATGCAAACCACGGGCAATGCCGGTGGCGCTCACAATTTGGTGTTGCAAGCAACCGACACTGGTCTCGATGCCTTGTTGGCGAAAATGGGCACCGGTTTGCTGGTGACTGAGTTGATGGGGCAGGGCGTGAACATGTTGACCGGTGATTATTCGCGAGGAGCGGCTGGTTTCTGGGTGGAGAACGGTGTTATCGCCTATCCTGTGGCCGAAATCACCATCGCCGGCCAATTGCAAAATATGTTTAAGAACATTGTCGCCATCGGTAATGATGGGTTAAAACGCAGTGCGCACCGCATCGGCTCCATCATGATCAGTGAAATGACCATCGCTGGCGATGATGCGGCCTGAAAATTGAATTCACTGCTGAAAAAGGAAGATTGATGTACAGCAAAAAGCATTTGTGGCTCATTGTGTTGGTATCGGCCGCGGTCATTGCCGCCGCGCTTTACTCACAATACGTATTGAAAATGGACCCATGTCCTTTGTGTATATTCCAACGCGTGGCGGTATTGTTCGTGGGCGCATTTGCCTTATTGATGGCTTTGTTGCCACAGCGCAAAAGCGGCATGGGCTTGTTCTCCGCCATCTTAATCAGCATTCCTGCGTTAATCGGCTTGGGCATCGCCATTCGTCAGCGCTACATCCAAGGCTTGCCGCCGTCTGAAGTACCGGCGTGTGGCCCTGGTTTGGATTTCATGATGGACACCTTGCCTTTGCAAAGCGTGATTCAAACCGTGTTATCGGGTTCGGGTGAATGCGCAACGGTGGAATACGTATTGGGCGTACCTTTACCGATTTGGAGCGCTTTGTTTTTTGTGTTTGCTTTGTTGGCAGCTTGGGGCGGTTGGTTCAAATTCCGTCGCGGTCGCCGCTTTTGATGTTTGAAAAGGAAATAACATGAAATTGGCATTGATGGCAGTAGCAGTATTGTTGGCTGTGTCTGCATGCAGCAGCACCGGTGGAGGCAGTTCTTCTAGCCAAATGTATGGTGAAGTGTCTGGTGGTGTCGGTTATACCGTGACCAAATAATGATTGATTCATTTAAAGCATGAAAAAGCGGCCTGTAAATGTTTACAGGCCGCTTTTGCTATTGGGTTTTAATCCCCAGCCAATTGCTTGGCAAAGAAAGTCATGATGAGGGCGGTTTCAGCGGCCAATTCTTCTTGGGTAGAATTGCCACTGTGACCGCCGTCTTCTGGACAATACAGCCACGACGCTTGTTCCAGTTGCTGCAAGCGTGCGTAAGTCTTGAACGCATGCGCAGGATGAACACGGTCGTCGCTCAAGCTGGTGGTCAATAAGGTTGCAGGGTAAGTGCGTTGGTGGGCTATGCGGTGGTAAGGCGACAAATCATACAGCGCACGCTGCATGTCTTCATCGTCGCTGTGCGGGTCACCAAACTCGGCCAACCACGAAGCACCGCTGGACAGATGCGGATAGCGCAACATGTCAGCCAATGGCACTTCGGCCACCACCGCGCCGACACTGGCAGGTTCATCCACCATCGCTGCCAACACCATTAAGCCGCCGTTGCTGCCGCCTTGCAAACCGATTTGTGCCGCCGTACTCAAACCGCGTTCTTGAATGTCGTGTACCACTGCCAACAAGTCTTCGACCGATTTGTGTTTGTTTTTCAAAATCGCGGCTTGATGCCAAGCCGGACCAAATTCGCCGCCGCCACGCACATTTGCCACCACAAACGCATACCCCAAACTCAGCCAATGGCGACCGAGCAAGCCCAAATAATGCGGCAATTCAGCCACGGCAAAGCCGCCATACACATACACGATGGTTGCTACAGGCCGCTCATTCGGTGTGCCGACATGGAAATATGGAATGGCCGTGCCATCGGCGCTGTGCGCCCACAATTGCTGCGTGCGCATGTTTTTGGCATCGAATTGCTTCGGTTGTTTGCGCAATACCGCTACGTCTTGCAAGGCAAAATCCACGCACAATAAGCTCAGCGGCGTGGTGAAATCGCTGATGGCGACATACACCACATCGCCGCCATACGGCTGGTCGACCAATTCGATGGTGCCTTGTGGCAATGCCGGCACATTGGCCTCATGCCATGCGCCTTGTTTGAATTGTTGCGCGCGCAATTCGCTTTGCACATTGCGCAGCACATGCATCACCACAAATTGGCGCGTGGTTTCCACCGATTCGAGCACGCTGTGGGCATCGGGAGCGAACAAAACCGTTGCCTGTCCCAATTCGCCTTTGTGCAACTTCACCGCCAGCAAGCTGCCGCTGGCATAGCGCTGGTTGGCGCGTTGCCAATCGCTTTTGAGCCACACCAACAATTGCCCACCCAAATAGCCAATCAAATCGCAAGTATCGGGCAGTTTCAAAGCCTGTGCTTGCAAATCGGTATCGACCCAATAATACGTTTTGCGGTAAAAATCGTGCGCAACTTCGATGACGTCCAAATCGCGACCTTGTGGGTCGAGATAGCGGCAAGCGGCCACCAACATATCGTCTGCATCGGCCTGTAACACTGGCGTGGCTTCGTCCATGCCATGGCCGCGTTCCAACATCCACACTTCACGTGGGTAGCCACTGCGGGTTAACTGACCTTCGTGCCAAGCTGGACACACCCACACGCTGTTTTCATCGCGCCAAGCGATGTGGTTTTTGCCTTGTGGGAAATGAAAACCGCCGGCGACGATGGTTTTTGCCGCCAAATCAAATTCCAAGGTATAGGCCGCATCGCCGCCGCCACTGCTCAATTCCAATAAGGCGCGAGTAGGCGCGAGGGTGCAGTGGGTGACGTGGTTCAAATACACATCGTCGCCCAAGACCTCATCAAAAGCCCCCACCGCAAACAAGATGTCCCAATCGGGCAGACCTGAGCGGAAGCTGGCGGCAGTGCATACGCGGTACACGCCTTTGCTGTAATCGGCGCTTTGGTAATGGTGGTACATGCGCGCGCGGTGTTCTTGGCAAAACGGAATTTGCTTGTCGTTTTGAATTTGCGCCAACATGTCTGCCGCCATGGCTTCAGTATCGGCATCCACAAACGCCTCTTGCGTGTGCTGATGGGCGATGTGGGCATAATTGGCGACATATGGGTCGTCGAGGTTTTCAAACTGGGCGTAAGGATCAGAATTCATGTGCAGCGTTGGGAGGCGGTAAAAAGGCGCTTATTATAGCCTTTTTAGCGCTGTAATTATCTGCTTGATTGTGCTGGCGATTCGGTCTAACCCGAGTAAATTTGTAAAGATTGTCGAATGCGCTTGCAAATGATAAGAACTATCATTACTATAGCGATTCAATATGACGAAGATTTTTGGAGACTGACGTGTTTGTTTGCATTTGCACAGGTGTGACCGATACTGAAATCAAACAAAGCATCGCCGCGGGTTGTCGCGATATGGCAAGTTTACAGGCCGAGTTAGAAGTGGCCACTTGTTGTGGACGCTGTGGCGACATGTGCGAAAAATTATTGAGCGAGTCGCACCATGTGCACACCCGCTCAATTGATATTGCCATACAAGTGGCTTAATTCGCTGACAAAACCGCTCAGTCGCTTTCGCCTATTGCTTGTTGTACAAAGTTTTCCAAACCGATTTCTTCAATCAATTTCAATTGTGTTTCCAACCAATCAGTGTGTTCTTCGTTTTCGTCTTTCAATTTGCGCAACAATTCACGGCTGACAAAATCGCTTTCGGCTTCACAGGCTTTGATCGCTTCAATCAAAATCGCATGTTTGTTTTGTTCCAGCTGTAAATCGCATTCCAAAATTTCTTTGACGTTTTCACCGAGCAACAATTTGCCCAAATCTTGCAAGTTCGGCAAACCTTCCAACAATAACACGCGCTCGATGATGTCGTCTGACATCTTCATTTCTTCTATCGATTGTTTGTAAATAGACTTGCCCAAAGCCTCTACGCCCCAGTTTTTCAGCATGCGCGCATGCAAGAAATACTGGTTAATGGCAATCAGGGACACGGCCAAGACTTTGTTCAGTTCGCGTTTGACAATTTTGCTGCCTTGCATGATGTGTGTCCTCTCTGAATTAAAGTTGGCTTTGTAAATAGTTTTGCAAACCCATCAATTCGATTAAACCCAATTGTTGTTCCAACCAATGCGCATGGTCTTCTTCGGTGTCGCGCAATTGTTGCAATAACAAATCACGGGTCACGTAATCAAACTCTTGTTCGCAGATGCGTATGCCTTTTTTCAAGGCGTCGCGCACGTGCAATTCCAAGGCCAAATCAGATTTGAGCATGGAAGGCACATCGGTGCCGATGTTCAAGGTGCTGGGTACCATTTTCGGTGTGCCGCCGAGCATCAAGATGCGTTTGATCATGTCGCTGGCGTGATCGGTTTCTTCTTCCATTTCGTGATTGATGCGCTCAAACAATTTGTTATAGCCCCAATCTTCGTACATGCGCGCATGGATGAAGTATTGGTCGCGAGCGCCCAATTCACCTGCCAAGAGTTCGTTTAAATAGTCCAAAACTGCTGTAGCGCCTTGCATGATAGAGTCCTTTCATGGCTGGGCTCTGTGTGAGCCGATTCATCAATATGGGGGCTATTTTAACAAGAAAACCTATCGGATTGGAATCATTAATTTAATTTGCTAATTGGAACAGTTCTCATTTGTTTTCAATTGCTTAAATGAAAATAAATGCCATTTGTATTGTATAAAAGCGGCCTGTAAACGATTTACAGGCCGCTTTTGAGTGCCTGTGACGCAGGAATTTAATTTAAGTCTTTGAATTGCTTCGTTTCCCAAGCAATAAAGGCATCTATCATGGCAGTGAATACCGCCACCGCTACCTCGCTGCTCATGCCCAAAGCGGCCGCTTCTTGCGCCACTTGTTGCAAGATGGCGGCGCGGCGTTCAGGTGCGAGCACGGCGCTGACATCGGTTTTGAGCTCGGCCGCGCGTGCAACATAGTGTTGCCTTTGTGCCAACAATTGCAAAATACCGCTGTTCAATTGGTCGATTTCATCGCGCACTTGCGCCAGTGTTTGGCATTCCTGTGCTTGCATGGTGCGAACCTTAAGCGGTGATGTCCAAAATCTTGGCAAACGCGTCTTCAAATTGCTTTAAGCCATCGTCGCGCAAACGCAAGGCCAAGGCTTCGATGTCTATGCCCAAAGCCGCCACTTCGCTCAATACCTGTTGCGAGCTTGCTTGATGGCCATCCAAGCTGGCGCTGGCCGTGCCGTGGTCGATGAAGGCGTTCAAGGTTTTATCGGGCACGGTGTTGACGGTGTGGGCACCGATGAGTTCGTCCACATACAAGGTATCAGGATACGCTGGGTTTTTGGTGCCGGTAGACGCCCACAACAATTGCACCGCATGTGCGCCTGTTGCCGCCAAGTCTTGCCAAGTGGCGGTGGCTACAAATGCTTGCCAGTCGGCATAAGCAGAGCGTGCCAAAGCCAAGGCCACTTTGCCTTGTAAGTGTGCAGGCAGGCTGATGTCCAAAGCGGTATCAACGCGTGACAAGAAGAAGCTTGCGACCACGGCGATTTTATCCACCGGCAAGCCTTGTTCTAAGCGCTGTTTCAAGCCTGCTGCATGGGCGTTTAAAATCGCAGCCAATACTTGGCGCGAGAAGATTAAGGTCATGTTGACATTGATGCCAGCTGCCACCAATTCGGTCAACGCGGTAATACCAGCTTCGGTCGCAGGCACTTTAATCATCGCGTTCGGTTGGTTAATCGCATGCCATAAGCGGCGGCCTTCGGCCACGGTGCCAGCAGCATCGTGCGCCAAGGCGGGCGACACTTCCAAGCTCACCATGCCGGCCTGACCATTGCCCGCTTGATAGACAGGCAAACACACCAAACAGGCATTTTTCACATCGGCGATGGCCAAGGTTTCATAGCGGCTTTTGGCATCCAAGTCTTGCTGCTTTAAGGCCGCTAATTCTTCGGTATACAAGGCATCGTTTTGAAATGCTTGTTGGAAGATGGCTGGATTAGAAGTAATGCCCATCACGCCATCGGCCAGTTTGCTAGCCAATTCCCCAGACTGAATCAAAGAACGTGACAAACTGTCCAGCCAAATTTGCTGACCCAGTGCCGCCACTTGTTGTAATTTTGTCATGTTTCATCCTATTGCGGTGTTGTGTGCTTAGGCTTGTGGCCGCAGCGTTTGTTGGTGTTGTGTGGCTACTTTAACATAATGTTTTGCAGAATAGGCTAAGAACGCTATTTCATCGTCGGTGAGTGGGCGCACTTGTTTGACCGGCGAGCCGACATACAAATAGCCGCTTTCCAAGCGCTTGCGCGCCGGCACCAAACTGCCAGCGCCTATCATCACATCGTCTTCAATGATGGCGTCGTCCAAGATGGTGGTTTTCATGCCCACCAGCACGCGATTGCCGATGCGACAGCCATGCAGCATCGCTTGGTGGCCGACGGTGACATCGTCGCCGATGATGAGGGGAGAGCCTTCGGGTTTGGCGGCATTTTTGTGCGACACATGCAGCATGGCCAAATCTTGCACATTGCTGCGTGCACCAATGCGGATGTAATTCACATCGCCACGGACCACGGCCATAGGCCACACCGAACTGTCGGGCCCCAACACCACGTCACCAATGATGACACAGCTAGGATCGATGAATACCGCCGCATCGGTTTGCGGATGGCTGTCTAAAAAAGGTCGTATGTTGTTCATCATTGTTTTCATGTTAAGTGAGGTTACAGGCCGCATCTGTCAGCACTCAGTTCGGGCTGCGATGCCGCTAAGATTTAGACGACATTAAATTAAGCTCAATAAAACAGCAAATAAGCGATAAGTATGATTCTTGCGAAACGATAAAGCTTATTAGCATATTATATTATTTATCTTAAAATCATTGGTTGATTTTATTTTTATCTTGATATTTAATAAACATTAATAATAATTTACGTGATAAACACACTGAGTTGGCCTGTGTCGGCTTGGCTTAAATTACTTTAGAATAAGCCAGCTTTTTAGCAGCAGCATGACAATGTGGTGAAAACACGAACGACAAAAACGAGTAGCACTCGCACAGTCTGTGCTGACCAATCATCAACGAGAAATAGAAGGACTTTAACGTGGCCAAATTTGCGCAAACATTCATTTTATCTGCCATTGCCAGTGTGACTTTGGCTGCTTGTGGTGGTGCTGAAACCAAACCAGCCGAACCTGCTGCAGCAAGCAAACCTGCCGCCAGCGCCAGCGGTGCAGCGCCTGCCGCCGATGGCACACCTAAACGCGTGGCCATTACAGCGATTGTAGAACATCCTGCTTTGGATGCGGTTCGCAAAGGTGTGGAAGAACAATTGGCGGCCGATGGCTACAAAGTCGGCACCAACTTGACCATCGATTTCCAAAGCGCGCAAGGCAATACCGCTACTGCCGGTCAAATTGCCAAAAAATTCGCCGGCGACAAACCTGACGTGATTGTGGCCATTGCCACCCCTAGCGCGCAATCTGTCGTTGCCGCTACCCGTGAGGTGCCAGTGGTGTTTGCCGCAGTAACCGATCCTGTGGCCGCTAAATTGGTGACGTCTTGGGAGCCTTCTGGCACCAATGTGACCGGTGTGTCTGACGAATTGCCATTGGAACCACAAATCGATTTGATGAAAAAATTGGTACCAAATGTGAAAGCTGTCGGCTATGTCTATAGCCCAGGCGAAGTGAATTCAACCGTGATTTTGGAAAAATTGAAAACCCAGTTGAAAACCCAAGGCATCGAAGTTATCGGCGCGCCTGCACAACGCACTACCGATATTTCTACTGCGGCCAATAGCCTGGCTGGCAAAGTACAAATGATTTACACCACCACCGACAACAACGTCGTGTCTGGTTATGAATCTTTGTACAAAGTGGCGGTAGCAAACAAGATTCCTTTGTTGGCTTCTGACACCGATACCGTGAAACGCGGCGCTTCTGCGGCTTTGGGCGTGAACTACCACGACATGGGCATGCAAGCCGGTAAAATCGTCACCCGCATTTTGAAAGGTGAAAAACCAGGTACGATTGCCACTCAAAAAATGGAAAAATTGGACTTGTTCGTGAATCCTAAAGCGGCGCAAACCCAAGGCTTCACCATCCCTGAAGAATTGGTGAAATCTGCCAAAGAAGTGATTCAATAAATCACTGTCGCCTCGTAAAAAGAACTGCCAACTGAAGACAGCAGCATTCCCTTTGGTTGGCATTTTTGATTCAGGCCGCTTACCCAGCGACTTGCATCTGTATTTAACCGACAAAAGAAGATCCTTATGTCCATGATAGCTTTGTTTGGGGCCTTAGAAACCGGCCTCATTTACGCCTTGGTTGCGTTGGGGGTGTACATCTCCTTCCGCATCCTTGATTTCCCCGATTTGACTGCCGATGGCTCTTTCCCTTTGGGTGGTGCTGTGTGCGCGGTGTGCATCGTCAACGGTGTTAATCCGTGGTTGGCTTGTGGCTTGGCCATCATCGCTGGCGGCTTGGCCGGCATGCTCACGGCGTGGATGCATGTGTCGCTGAAAATCCTACAATTGCTGGCCGGTATTTTGGTGATGGTGGCTTTGTATTCGGTGAATTTGCGCATCATGGGTTCGCCTAACGTGCCGTTGATTGGTGAGCCCAGCGTTTACAGCGGCTTTATCGGTGACAAATTTGACAGCCAATTTTGGATACAGCCTTTGGTCATCTTCGGTTTTGTCATCGTGGCCAAATTCTTCATGGACTGGTTCTTCTCTACCCAAATTGGTTTGGCGATGCGTGCCACTGGCGCGAATGCGCGCATGGCGCGAGCTCAAGGTGTGGCCACCAATAAAATGGTGATTTTGGGCATGGCTTTGTCCAATGGCTTGATTGCTTTGGGCGGCGCTTTGTTTGTACAAACCCAAGGCGGTGCTGACATTTCCATCGGTATCGGTACCATCGTCATCGGTTTGGCGGCGGTGATCATCGGCGAAACCTTAATCCCATCGAAAAAATTCCTCATCATCACCTTGTCGGTGGTGGTCGGTGCGGTGTTATACCGTTTGTTCATCGCCTTGGCTTTGGGCAGCGAAACCTTGCGCAACATCGGTTTTGGTCCGCAAGACTTGAACTTGGTGACTGCCTTATTGGTGGTATTGGCCTTGCGCTTTCCGCAAATCAAATCCTTCTTTAAGAAAATGGGGAAAGCATCATGATGCAGGCCAAAGACTTACGTCTGACTTTTAATCCCGGTACACCGGTTGAAAATCCCGCTTTGCGCGGCATGAGTTTGAGCATTAACGAGGGCGAATTCGTTACCGTTATCGGCTCGAATGGCGCAGGCAAATCGACGTTTTTGAATTCCATCTCTGGCGACTTGTTGGTCGATACCGGCAGCATCACCATTGATGGCCAAGACGTGACCCGTTTGCCAGCTTACAAGCGTGCGCATTTGGTGGCGCGTGTGTTCCAAGACCCGATGGCGGGCACTTGCGAAGCGCTCACCATCGAAGAAAACATGGCTTTGGCCTTAAACCGTGGCAGCAAACGCGGCCTGAAACTGGCTTTGGACAAAGACAAGCGCGAGTTATTCCGTGAAAAACTGTCCATCTTGCAATTGGGCTTGGAAAACCGCTTGCCTGACCGCATGGGTTTGCTCTCTGGCGGTCAACGCCAAGCGGTGAGCCTGTTGATGGCGGCGATGCAGCCGTCGAAAATCCTGTTATTGGACGAACACACCGCCGCACTCGACCCGAAGACTGCCGCGTTTGTGTTGGAATTGACCGATAAAATCATCACCGAAAACAAATTGACGGCGATGATGGTGACGCATTCGATGCGCCAAGCCTTGGACCATGGTCATCGCACCGTGATGTTGCACCAAGGGCGGGTGATTTTCGATGTGGCTGGTGAAAAACGCGCCAGCATGGACGAAGCCGGTTTAATCAGTTTGTTCCACCAAACCAGCGGCGAAAAACTGTCGGATGATGCGTTGCTATTGAGCTAATGCGGTTTTCGAGGCTGAGCACATGACGCCTTAGGTAGATTATGGTATAAAGTCTCTAATAATGAGAAACAAGCGGCCTGTAAGCCTTTTTACAGGCCGCTTCATATTGAATATGGCACAGAAATGCCGAGAGGAAAGTAATATGGGTGAGTCGAAATTCAGTTTGCGCGTGGTGCCAGCGAAATATGGCGCCTTGGTGATGCCGTTTTTATTGTCCATCATCATGACGTGCGTGGTGTCGTTGGTGAGCACTTTGCGCGGCGTTGGCTTTGATGGTTTCTCGATGATGCTGTGGCTCAGCGCGTGGCTGACTTCGTGGGTTGTGGCGTTTCCAGTATTGCTGTTGGCCTTGCCGTTGGTGAAACGTTTAACTGGTATGTTGGTGAAGCTGAAGTAAGACTGAAATAGATTAGGATAAAAAACAAGCGGCCTGTAAATGTGTTTGGAACATTTACAGGCCGCTTTTATACGGTGTTTAAAGTGAATGGATTAAGACTTCAAGACTTTGTGGCCAAAGAAGAACACCACCATGCCGAGCATGACGATGACCAAACCCAAGACTTTGCTCAAGTCTATCGGCTTGATGGGCATGCCCAAGAAGCCGTAGTTGTCGATGAGCAAACCTGCCAACAATTGGCCGATGATGATGAACAACAGCATATTGGCCACGCCCACTTTCGGCGCCACAATGATGCTGGAGCAGACCAAAAACGCGCCCATGATGCCGCCGGTCCACTTCCACCACACTTGCTGTGGCATGATGCTGATGCTGCCGAATTGGCCTTTGGCCACGGTAATGGCAAACAGCAATACCGTCCCGACCAAGAAAGACACGAAAGCCGCCATCAAAGGCTGGCCGTTCAGCGATTTGCCCAGCTGGCTGTTGACCGCCGCTTGGGTAGATAACAAAGAGCCAGCGATAAACGCCATGCCCAAAAACATCCATTGCATGTGTGTGTTCCTAACAGAAAAAGGCGTCCTGAAAACAGGACGCCTCATTAAAAATCATGGTTTAAGCTGCAACCGCATCGCCTAAGAAACCGCGCAATTTTTGCAAGGCTTTGGCTTCAATTTGACGAATGCGCTCAGCAGACACGCCATAAGTGGCGGCCAAATCGTGCAAAGTCAAACCACCATCGTCTTGCAACCAACGTGATTCGACGATGTGGCGTGAACGGTCATCCAATTGTGACAACGCGCCTTGCAAGCCTTCGGTTTGCAACTGGTGATGCGCTTGTTGCGCCAACATTTGGGTTGGTTCGCTGTCGTTGTCGGTCAACCAATCAATGGGCGCGAAGCTGTTTTCATCGTCATCGTTTTCCGCCAACAAAGCCACGTCTTTACCGGTCATGCGTTGTTCCATCTCGAATACTTCCGAGAGTTTCACGCCCAAATCGTCGGCAATTTGCTGTGCTTCAACATCGCTCAAAGCATTCATGTTTTTACGCATGCTGCGCAAGTTGAAGAACAATTTGCGTTGTGGTTTGGTGGTGGCAACACGCACCAAACGCCAGTTGCGCAAAATGAATTCGTGGATTTCAGCTTTAATCCAGTGTACTGCAAAAGAAAACAAACGCACGCCACGGTTTGGCTCAAAGCGTTTTACGGCTTTCATCAGGCCGATATTGCCTTCTTGAATTAAATCGGCTTGGTTCAAACCATAGCCATCATAACCACGGGCAATCGATACCACCACGCGCAAGTGCGCCAAAATCAATTTTTTGGCAGCTTCCAAGTCGTCTTCTAAGGCGTGGCGTTGAGCCAAATCATGCTCTTCCTCAGCACTCAGCAAAGGGATGCTGTTCACAGTGTGAATGTACTGCTCCAAAGTGGCATGACCGCTTGGTACAGGCAAAGCAAAAGCTTGATTCATCAATTTTTGTCCTTATCTTAATAGTGTGACAAACACAACTTTCAAAGTTTAGCATAAAACACGCCAACTCTCGGCGCTGTCACATAAATTTAACTTTTATTAAGACACTTAGCAAGTTTAATAGTTTCATTAAATTAAGTAAAATCTTAAGTATATTTTATTTCAATAAAATTCAATGGTTTAGAGTTTAAATGGGTTGGCGTAAGTTTGTGTGGCAGGAAACTGTAATCTTAAGCTATCCAGCGCGGCTTGCATGCGCTGGCGCATTTCGTCCATGATGGTATCGGCACTGATATCAGGATGCTGCTTGAGCATAGCTTGCACATCGATTGGCTCGCAGGCGCGGATGTGGGCGATGCGGCCGGCGACAGGGCGCGGCACAAAATGGTGTAAGGTGTTGCGCCAGCCTTTTTTCAAATAATCATTGCGCAAACGCTTGATGCACTCGGCGATGTTTTCTTGGCTCCAACGTTCGGCAGAATAAGCGGCTTTGGGCGTGCGCAGCAAGCGTTGCAATTCACGGCGTTTGCGCACCGTCATCGTGTCCAGCGGTTTGCCTTGTTTTTCATCGCGGCGGATGGCGCGCAATAATTGGCGGCTTTGCTCTTCGGTGTCACCAGCGAACGTGCCAAAACGGTGTTGCAAATCTTGGTTGATGCGGCTTAATAAGGCATCGCGTAAATCAAAATAATTCAGCCCAGTGGGGGCGATGTAGCCCAAATAGGTGTGGGTTTGTTTGAGCACATCGCGGTGCAGCTTGGCCAAACGCAGCGGCAAGGCCAGATGTGGCTGTGCGGGCAAACCCAATTGCTGTTCTACATAAGCGAGCTCTTGCATCAGTTCGCGGCTGACATTGCGAGTAAAGCGCAGCTTCCATACGATGGGTTGGATGAGCACGGTTTTTTCAGGCCGCTCTTGTGCCAATTCCAGTGCCATTTGCGCGGCGCCATGAAACAAGGGATTGATGTAATCGCTTTGCCACAATACTTGTCCCTCTGGATGCAGCAATACTGGCGTGCCAGTGGCGGCGGCGTGTTTGGAATAGCTCAGCGCGGCTTCAGTGTCGCCCGGAACTTGGGCAATCAAATGGTTGGCCAGCCAGAATTTCTGCCCCCATTTGCCCATGCCGTTGACGATGCTGTGGGTGGCCCAATTGGCGGTCAGTGGGGCATAGCGGCTGGCAATTTCTTTGTCCAACATCCAATCGGTAAAGAATTCGGGATGGTTGGGGGTGATGAAGCTGGCATTGTCGCCATTCATGGCAAACGCCAATAAGGCTTTGGAGGCATCGTCTAAGTCGATTTGGCGGATGTCGCACAACCCGCGCACAATGGGCAAACGGCTCAGATACGGAATATCGCGCAGCAGCGGGATGCCTTTGAGATTGACCAAGCGGTTAAACGGTATCAGGGCGCGTATCAAACCCGCGTTGGGTTGGGGCGTGACAAAGGTGTTTAAACGTGATGAGCCCATGATGTGCATCCTGTGTAGTAGAAGGTGGGTTTTAAAGCGGCCTGTAAACACCGTATTGGGTTTACAGGCCGCTTGCAGTCAATGGCGGTATTGCAAGCGGCGTGCCCATGCATACAATAACAGCAATAAGACGCTAAAGACGATGGCCAATGGCCAAGTACTGCCTAAGTGCATATACGGTGTTAAGCCTTGATACCCTTGGACCTCAACCATCAACACTTGCTCAGTATCGCGCGGCGCCAAAGCGGTGATGTGGCCTTGTGGGTCTACCACGGCGGTTAAGCCAGTATTGGTAGAGCGCACCATGTAGCGACCCAATTCCAGCGCCCGTGCTTGCGATTGCTGCAATTGCAAATCCATGGCATGCGAGCTGCCATACCACGCCATATTGCTGATGTTGGACAGCAAGGTTGAGTCTTTGGCCGAGGCGACCAAATCATCACCAAAACTGTCTTCGTAGCAAATATTAAATGCAATGCGTTGGTTGGCCAATTGTAGCGGCGCTTGGCCATTGCCGCCTTCGCTAAAGTCGGCCAAAGGCATGTGCATCAAGCCATACAGCCAATCTGTGAACACCGGTTTGAATTCGCCAAATGGCACCAAATGGTCTTTGCTGTATGAAGGCAAAGGTTTATCGGCTTGCTCTGGATCGAAGTCACTCAGATTGATGACCGAATTCAAGTATTGGCGGCCTGTAGGCGTGTATTGCGGGATGCCCATCGCCAAAGCGGCATTATTGCGTTTGGCGGTGCTGGCAAACTGTTCTAACAAGCCATCGGGCAAGTCTTGGCGCATCACTGGTATGGCGGTTTCCGGCAAAATCACGATGTCGGCTTGGGTTTTCGCCACCATGTCGTAATAGGTTTGGATGGTGTGTTGAAACGCTTCTGGGTCCCACTTCATGCTTTGTTCGATATTGCCTTGTAACAAAGCCACTTTAGCAGTGCTGCCGTCGGCGTGTGTCCATTGTTGTTGTCCCAAACCCCAACCGACGGCGATGACCAATACTGCGACAGCAATGTGCACGGCTTTTTGCCACCACGGTTTGCACAGAATCAACGCTGCTACGGCGGCGCTGACCAAGGCAGTGGCCCAAGTGACCAGAGCGATGCCACTGATGGGAGCGTAAGCGGCCAGCGGTGAAGCGGCAATTTGGCTGTAACCGATGGCGCCCCAGCCAAAGCCGGTTAAGGCACGCTCACGGATGAATTCGGTCAGCGTCCATGCCAAGGGAAACACCAACAGCAAGCGCCACACCACCGGTAAGCGGATTTTTTCACACAACCAAATCGTCAAAGTCGGGTAGAGCGCCAAATAAGCGGGCAGCAAAGCCGTGAGCGGAATTGAGATGTATAAGGGCAAGCCGGCGATGTCGTGCAAGGCGGTATTGATCCAATAACACTGCACAAAATACGCCAGCAAGGCCCACACATACACCATGCGCAAACGGTATGGCTGGTATTTCACCGCCACCACCAGCATGGCCGCCATCAAGATGGGCATCAGCCAATACAAGCGATACGGCGCATAGGCAAACGGCGTCAACAATGCCGTTACCACCATAACAAACCAGCCCCAAACGGGGCTGGTGCGAGCAAATAAACCTTGGGTAGACACCATTAATGAGCTGCCTTTGCACCACGTAAACTGTTAATCAAATTCACCACCCACACGATGATGCCGCCAACAATGGCACCGACCAACACATCCAAGCCGTGTACCACCAAAAATTTCACCACGCCTGAAAATTGTGCATCCAAATCATGGGAAATGTGTGCCAAGAAAGGGAGGTTGTGCACGATGATGGAGCCACCGACCAAGAACATCGCTGCGGTGCCGGCGATGGTCAAGAAACGCATCAAATACGGGGTGGCATTGATGAGGAAGGCTCCGAATTTTTTGGCCACAGCAGAAGGTTTGTGTTTCAACCAAAAACCGACATCGTCCATTTTGACGATGCCCGCCACCAAGCCATACACACCAATCGTGAACACAATGCTGATGACTGCCAAGGCCACCGCCTGTTGCAAAATCGGCTTATCGGCCATGGAACCCAAGCTGATGGCAATGATCTCAGCCGACAAAATAAAGTCGGTGCGAATGGCACCTTTGATTTTGCCTTTTTCGTCAAAAGCAACATCGGCCACCGTATCGGCACTGTGGGTGGCATCGTGCTTGTGGCGCATCTTGTGGATGCTGTGCAAGACTTTTTCCACTCCCTCAAAAGCCAAAAAAGCACCGCCGACGATTAACACAGGGCCAATCAAAAAAGGCAGAAAGTAAGACAAGGCCAAGAACAAAGGCACCAAAATGACTTTGTTCCAAAAAGACCCTTTGGCCACCGCCCACACAATGGGCAATTCACGGTGGGCGGCCGAGCCAGCTACTTGCTCGGCATTCAAAGCCAAATCATCGCCCAATACCCCAGCGGTTTTTTTGGCCGCCACTTTGGTCATGACCGATACATCGTCTAAAACAGTGGCTATGTCGTCCAATAACAGCAATAAAGATCCTGCCATACACTCTCTCTGTCTACAATTTAAACTGGGTTAGGGGTAACCAATAGCACATGCAAGCGGCGTGCATCTGCACGGGCGATGGTGAACAACCATTTGCCGATGGCGATTTTTTCACCGCGCTGTGGCAAGCGCCCAAATTCTTGGATGACCAAGCCGCCTATGGTGTCGGCTTCTTCATCGGAGTAATCGGTTTTGAAATAGTCGTTGAAGTCTTCAATCTCAGTGGTGGCATTGACGCGGAAACGCTCAGGATTGATGGCAAAGATTTGGTCTTCGCTGTCGTCCAAGTCGAATTCGTCTTCAATGTCGCCCATGATTTGTTCAGACACGTCTTCTAAGGTGATCAAGCCCGATACACCACCGTATTCGTCGATGACGATGGCCATGTGATTGCGCTCGGTACGGAAGTCTTTGATCACATTGTTTAAGGCTTTGCTCTCGGGCACAAACAAGGCAGGACGCAGCACTTGTTTGAGTTGGAATTGTTCGGGTTGGCCAAAATAACGCAACAAGTCTTTGGCATGCAAGATGCCCAAGATTTCGTCTTTGTCCTCACCGATCACAGGAAAGCGCGAGTGCGCGGTTTCTTGGATGTAAGCGATGATGCGCTCTATGCTGTCGCTGGCTTTGATGACGTCCATTTGGCTGCGTGTCACCATCACATCGCGCACCTCCATGTCACCAAAATCGAGCACATTTTCCAACAATTGCAAAGTATCGCTGTCTACGGCCTCATTTTCGGCAGCAGCGCGCAACACTTCTAAAATTTCATCTGCATTTTCCGGTGTGTCATTGCTCAAGCGGCTCAACACCCGTTCAAAAAAATTCGGTTTCTTCGCCGAACCATCGTCCATTATTGTTCATCCTGTGAATAAGGGTTGTCATATCCTAACTGATGCAAGATGCGAATTTCAAGCGCTTCCATCTCTTCAGCTTCATCGTCTTCGATGTGATCGAAGCCAATTAAGTGCAACATACCATGTACGGTTAAGTGTGCATAATGTTCTTGCACGGTTTTGCCTTGTTCTGCGGCTTCTTTTTCCACCACTTGTGGGCAGATGATTAAGTCGCCGTACAAGGTATCAGCGGCCTGTAAGGCAAATTCATCTAACTCGTCTTGGGCAAAGCTCAACACATTGGTGGCATAGTCGCGGCCGCGGTAATCGCGGTTATACGCTTGCGCTTCATCGGCATCGAGCAAGACCAAGCTGATTTCGGCTTTGCGGTAAAACGGCTTCATCGCCTGCCATGCCCAGCGAAAAAAATCGGCATCGCTGGGTACTTCGGCGCTGGAGGCGTTGTCCACGTTAAATTGCAGACGTTGGTGTTGTATTTTTAAGAATGGGAATGATTTTGCTTGTTTCATAAAGTCGTGGTTTCAGGGCGCCCTACGGCACGGAAGTGCTGCACCGAACGCCATATTTTGTACATAATAAATGCAAGGATGATGACGGCGATGACCGCCAATACGGGGAAAAATATCGCCAAAAACGACATAAACGCCGCGCTGACGGTTTCCCAAATCGAGAAAATCGGATTGGCCACGCCGCCGGTGGTGGCAGTCGAGACCGCGCGGCCGCCAGCGTTAACGCCTTTAATCACGGCCGCCGCACCGCCACCACCGATGATGGCCAGAGCCCATGTCACCGCAGGATTCAAATCAGCCATGGTGGAAGCCATGACGGCGGTGCCGGCCACGCCCGCCAACGGCACGGCGAGGGGATCGAGCAAATTGTCGAACCAAGGGATCAAATAGGCCAAGGCTTCAGCGATACAGGCCGCTGCCAAAATCATCAAGGCAAACGGTGAGGCCAGCCATTGCCATTGCTCGTTCAAAGGCCAGACTTGGAAATACGAGGCCAGACTGAGGGCAAACAAAGGCACAAACACCCGAAAGCCGGCCGCCGCGGCCAAGCCTATGCCCAAAGCAATGCTGATCAAGCTTTCCATGCTGTCTTCCTTTGCGTTCGCTTTAATTCTTTAATTAGTTGGATGAATCATTGCCATCGGCCGCGTCGTAAGCCTCAACGATTTTTTGCACCAACGGGTGGCGTACCACGTCTTCACTGGTGAACACATGGAAATACAGGCCTTTAACTTCGGATAATTTTTCACGCGCATCGCGCAAGCCCGATTTGATGTGGCGCGGCAAATCCACTTGGCTTAAGTCACCAGTAATCACCGCTTTGGCACCAAAGCCGATGCGGGTTAAGAACATTTTCATTTGTTCGGGGGTGGTGTTTTGCGCCTCGTCCAAAATCACATACGCCGAATTCAAGGTGCGACCGCGCATATAGGCCAGTGGCGCAATTTCAATCAAGCCTTTTTCCAATAGTTTGCTGACGCGGTCGAAACCCATTAAATCGTACAAAGCATCGTACAGTGGGCGCAAATACGGGTCGACTTTTTGTGCCAAATCGCCGGGCAAGAAACCGAGTTTTTCGCCGGCTTCTACCGCTGGTCGCACCAATACGATACGGTCAACCAAATGGCGCTCCATCGCATCGACAGCGGCGGCCACAGCCAAATAGGTTTTGCCGGTACCGGCAGGGCCCAAGCCAAACACCACATCGTGGTTGTGCAAGGCTTTGATGTAGCCATTTTGACGCGGGGTGCGGCCTGTAAGATTGCCACGACGGGTGCGGAAGCTGTATTGCTGTTTCTCATCATAAGGCTGCTCGCGTTCGCGCTCGCGAAACTCGTGCTGCACTTGTTCATTCACTTGCTGGGCCTTGGCCGCCACCACCGCCAACTGTATGTCGGTGTCGGTCAAGTCGCGCTGTTCGGCCAAACTCAATAATTGTTGTAAACACGCCAGCCCCACCGACGCATCTTCACCGCGGATGAGCAAGGCATCAGCGGCGCGGCGGATTTCCAGATTCAAACTTTTGCTTAAGGCATCGAAATTGGCACCCAACGGCCCTGATAAGCGTTGCAGGGTCAATTGGTCTTGCGTGTCTAAAGAAAAAGTCACAGAGGCATTCATACGGTTTCCTTGGCTAGAGTCTCCATTTTATCACAGCCGACTGCTGCATCTGCAGTGGATGATGGTGCAGACCAAGCAGCGCACTGGTGCTTGGAATGTGCAATAGTCCGCTGCGGTGGATTCATTTCAAGGTAGAATCTGCTTTCAAAATGTGATTGATGCGGCCTGTAAACCGATATCACTTGTACTTACAGGCCGCTTACCTCTTCAGAGTGATGGATGTGATGCAAAGTAAAAGACGAATCTGGATGTGCGCATTGTTGCTGGTATTGGCGGCGTGTGGCAAAAATGACAATGCGGCGAAATCACCACAAGTGGTGAGCAAACAATTGTCGGCCGCCGATGTGTTGACGGTGCAAGCGCAAGACTTTGCCCAAGTGGTGGCCTTTACCGGCTCTTTAAAGCCCATCAAAGAAGCCACAGTCAGCGCCGAATCGGGCGGGACGGTGAGCAATGTGTTGGTGGACGAGGGCAACGCGGTTGAAGCTGGGCAAGTGGTGGCGGTATTGGACAACCAATCGGTGCGCGAAAGCCTGCAAGCGCAGCGCGCGCAAGTGCAAAACAGCCAAGCCAATTTGGATTTGGCCGCCACCAAACTCAAGCAACAGCAAGTGTTGTTTGGCAAAGGCTTTGTGTCGAAATTGGCACTGGAGCAGGCGCAAAACGAATACAAAGTGGCTTTGGGTAGCCACAAAGCGCAGCAAGCGGAATTGGCCAAATTGAACAAGAATCAGGCCGATGCCCAAGTGCGTGCGCCCATCAGTGGCGTGGTTTACGACAAATTGGTCAATAACGGCGAGCTGGTGAATGCGGGCGGGCAAATCTTGAAAATCGCCCAAACCAAGGTATTGGAAATTGCCGCCACGGTGTCGGCTGAGCAAGTGACGTTCGTCAAAGTTGGTCAAGAAGTGAGTTTTACCGTTGCCACGGGTGCACCTGTGCAAACTGGTCACATCGTGCGCATCAATCCGGTGGCCGATGCCAGCACACGCCAATTCACAGTGTTTATCCATGTGCCCAACGCCAATGGCGATTTAAAAGCCGGCCAATTCGCTCAAGGCAATATTGTGTTAAACCGCGTGGCGCAAGCCTTGGTGGTGCCTGAAACGGCGATACATCAAGCCGATGGCAAAGAATTTGTGTATGTGGTGAGCCAAGGCAAGTTAAATAAGCGGCCTGTAACATCGGTATTGAAAGATGCCACCACTGCGCGCGTGGCAGTAGAGGGTTTACAGGCCGGCGACGCGGTATTGCGAACGGAGTTGTTGGGCATCAAAGTGGGCGATACCGTGAAACTGCCTGTGGCGGAGAAATGATATGTGGCTAACCCGCCTCAGTGTGAACAATCCGTATTTTGCTGCGGTATTGGTGTTGGCAACCGTGGTCTTGGGCATTTTTTCCATCTTCAAATTGCCGGTAGAAGCCTTTCCCGATGTGCGTTTTCCGGTGGCGATGGTGTCGACCACTTACGAAGGCGCGTCGCCTGAGGTGGTGGAAAGCGATGTGTCCAAGCCGATAGAAGAGGCTTTGAACACGATTAACGGCATCAAAAACATCCGCTCTTACTCGTTTGAAGGCTCATCGGTGGTCATTGCCGAATTTGAATTGGATGTGGACACGGCCAAATCGGTGCAAGACGTGCGCGACAAAGTCGGCGCGGTCGGTGGCTCGTTTGACCGAGATATCGACACGCCGGTGGTGTCGGAATTCAATCCCATGGACGAATCCATGCTCAGCGTGGCCTTGGGCACAGACCAAGTCAGCCTGCGCGAATTGACCGACTGGACCGACAATACCTTGAAAAAACGCTTACAAACCGTAATGGGTGTGGGCGAGGTGGAAATCGTCGGTGGCACCGAGCGGCAAATCACCGTGGCGGTAAAACCTGAACAATTGCGCAGCCTGAATGTGAACATCGCCGATGTGAATGCGGCCATCGCCGCTGCCAATCGCGATTACCCATCGGGCACGGTGCGCCAGCAAGGCAATGAAATCGCCATCCGCGTGACCGGCAAGATTAAAAAACCGGAAAGCTTTGCCAATATTGTGGTGGCCAACCGCGATGGCAGCTTAATCCGGGTGCGCGATGTGGCCGAGGTCAGCGATGGCATCGCCGAAGCCACCAGTATCGCCACTTTGAATGGCAAACCGGCGGTGTCGCTGAACATCCGTGCCACCCGTGGCGCCAATGTGGTCGAGGTGGCCGATGGCGTGAAAGCGATGCTAGATGAGGAAATCAAGCGCGGGCCGCCGGATTTGAAAGTGGTGTATACCTACGACCAATCTGACGACATCCGCAACTCGGTCAATGAGGTGCGCGATACCTTAATCGAAGGCGTGTTGCTGACGGTGTTAATCGTGTTTTTGTTCTTGGGCACATGGCGCTCGACTGTGATTACCGGCTTGACCTTGCCGGTGTCGCTCATCGGCGCGATGTGGGCAATTTCTTTAATGGGTTTCACCATCAATTTGATGACGCTGATGGCGCTGTCGCTGGCCATTGGTTTGCTCATTGACGATGCGATTGTGGTGCGGGAAAACATCGTGCGCCATGTGCAATTGGGCAAAAGCCATTATCAGGCCGCTTTGGACGGTACCCAAGAAATCGGTTTGGCGGTATTGGCGACCACGTTTTGTATCGTGGCGGTGTTTTTGCCCATCGGTTATATGGATGGCATCATCGGCAAATTCTTCCACCAATTTGGTTTGACGGTGGCAGCGGCGGTGGTGATTTCGACGGTGGTGTCTTTGAGTCTGGACCCGATGCTGTCGAGCATATGGCACGACCCGAAACATGGCAAGCGCGGCTTCATCGGCCGTGCGGTTGACCGTTTTGACCGCTGGATAGACGATGTGGCCGAGCGCTATACCGGTTGGGTGCGCTGGTGTTTGCACCATCCGATTAAGGTATTGGCGGTGGTAACGGTGATGATGTTGGCGAGTTTTGCCTTGGTCGGCTCGGGCATGGTTGGTGGTGAGTTCATGCCGCAACAAGACCGAGGCAAAATTAAGGTGGCGTTCAAAACCGCCACCGGCTCGACCTTGGAATACACCACCCAAAAAACCACCGAAGTGCGCAATGCCATTGGCCATTTCCCCGAGGTCAAAAGCGTGGCCGCCGACATTGGTGCGGCAGGTTTTGGCAATGGCAAGACCAACAGTTCGCTCAGCATAGATGTCGGCGATAAAAACCAGCGTGAGCGCGATGTGCACCAATTGATGCGCGACATGCGCGTGGAATTGGACAAAATCGCTGGCATAGAAATCACCTCAATTGAAGCGATGGGGCAGGCTGGCCCAGGCGGTAAAGTGGTCAATGTCGGTTTGCGCGGCAGCAACAGCGAGGATTTGACCGCAGCGGCCAAACAAGTGGAAGCGGCGCTGGCGAAAATCCCCGGCGTTACCGACATTGAAAACAGCGAATCCGATGCTGACCCATCGTTAGACGTGTTGATCGATCGCGATGCGGCGGCGGCCTTGGGCATTAATTTGGCGACTTTGGGCGACACCTTGAAAACCCTGTACGCCGGCAGCAAAGCCTCGAGCTGGGAAGCGCCCGATGGCAACAGCTACGATGTGCAATTGCGCATCCCACAAGGCACGCGCAGCGCCGATTTGCTCAAACAAACCACCATCCCCACCACCGGCAGCGATGGCCAAGTGCACATGGTCAGTTTGGACACCATCGCCACCATCAAGCCGGGTGTGAGTCCGCGCCAGATTAACCGCATCAATTTGCAGCGCGAAATCAGCCTCACTGCCAATATTGGCGCGGGTTATAACAACAGCGAGGTATTCAGCCAAATCGACGCCTTCAAATCCGAATTGCAATTGCCCAGCAGCGTGACCTTGGTGCAAGAAGGCGCGAGCCGCGACATGCAAGAATCGGGCATGTATGCGCTGCAAGCCTTGGCCTTGGGCATTATTTTCATCTATCTGATTTTGGTGGCGCAGTTCCGCAGCTTCACCTTGCCGATTACCATCATGATGTCCTTGCCACTGATTTTCATTGGTGTGTTTGTGGCGCTGTGGCTCACGAGCAACACGCTCAATATGTTCTCCATCATTGGCATCGTGATGTTGATGGGTTTGTCGGCCAAAAACGGCATTTTGCTGGTCGATTTCATCAACCATGCGCGTTTGAATGTGGGCATGGACAGATTGGAAGCGATTGTTGAAGCGGGCAAAGTGCGTTTGCGCCCGATTGTGATGACCAGTTTGGCGATGATATTCGGCATGTTGCCGTTGGCTTTGGGTAACGGCGAAGGTTCGGAAACGCGCCAAGCGATGGCTTATGCCATCATCGGCGGCCTGATTACGTCGACGGTGTTGACGCTGATTGTGGTGCCGATTGTGTATGTGTATTTGGACAATACCCGCAGCTGGATACACAAAACCATACGCCGCTTTAACCATCATGATGGCGGTAATCATCCGTCTGCGTCGGCATAATGCAACAGCGGCCTGTAAGGGTTTACAGGCCGCCTCAAGTGTTTTGTAACCATTATTTTGAGTATTACGGTCTGGTTTTATCAGGGCAGACATTCTCGTTTTACATTCAAGCCATAGGTAGGATAAGCGACCTGTAAGCACTTACAGGCCGCATTCAGAGCTGATAACAATTATTTTAAGACGTAGCCATCTGGTTTTATCCGAACAGACATACTCTTGATGCATACAAGATACAGGCACGGATAAGCGGTCTATCAATGTTTACAGGCCGCATCATGCAGTCTGTAAAACCCTGCTTAAGAGATAGTGCTGAAATGGTTGTTTTCAGGCATACATCAGCACCCTCGCTGTTGCACATCGCCCACACCTACGGCCTGTGATATGCCTGTGGATTTTACAGGCCGCCTCTAGAGCCTCTATACTGCGCTCCCATTACTCCAACCCTTTTATTTGGATAGATTTCTCTATGCCACGTTTACACATTCAACCGAATTAAACGACGCATTCTTTTAGGATGCGTGTGTGTTCTGCACCATCCTCTCCCCGCAGCAGCCACTTTATCGCTCTTGGTTCGGTCTTACGAAAGAACCAAATCATGACTTTATTGAAATACCCGCGCACGCCGCATTTGCAAGGCTCAGGTCTCGCTGCCGGCGACAAAGAAACCATTCCTTATAAACACCTTACAGGCCGGCACATTGTGGTGGAAGAAAAACTCGATGGCGCCAATGTCGGCATCAGTTTTGAGCAAGAGGTGTTGCATTTGCAATCGCGTGGCCATTATTTGAATCTGCACCAAGTGGGCGGGCGCGAGCGCCAGTTCAATTATTTTAAATTGTGGGCAAAAACCCATGAAACAGCCTTACAGGCCGCATTGGGTCATCGCTACATCGTCTACGCCGAATGGCTGTACGCCAAACACTCGGTGTTTTACGATGCCTTGCCGCATTGGCTGTGCGAATTTGATGTCTACGACCGCGAGCGACATGTGTTTTTGGACACGCCAATGCGGCAACAATTGCTACAACCGTTGCCAGTACTATCGGTGCCGGTGTTATACCAAGGCATCGCGCCCAAATCCTTGGTGTCCTTGCAAGCGTTGATACAGCCTTCGCTGGCGAAAACCGCTACATGGAAACACCAGTTTGCGGCCGCTTGTGCGCGCGCAGATTTGGATGAGGCCTTGTGCTGGCAACAAACTGACCATGCCGATGCCGCAGAAGGTTTGTACATCAAAGTGGAGGAGCACGGCCAAGTGCTGGAGCGCTATAAATTGGTGCGCGCCGATTTCGTGCAAACGCTGTTGGATTCTGGCTCGCACCACAGCGAACGGCCCATTGTGGTCAATGGTTTGCGCGCTGGCGTGGATATTTACGCGCCAGAATTGCCGAAAGATTGGTTACAGGCCGCCAGTGGAGAGACCGGTGGAGAGAGCGCATGAAAAATGATATGACTGCACGCATTCATGCCTTGTTTCAAGGCGACACGGTCGATTTTGCCGCCTGTTTAAATCTCTTCCCTGTATTGGAGCAAGCCAAAACCACGCCGCAAGAGCCGCTGTACCATGGTGAAGGCGATGTGTGGACGCACACGCAAATGGTGGTCAACGCCTTGTTAGCAGATGTGGATTTTGCCGCATTGACGGCAGCGCAGCAGCGACAGGTATTTTTGGCGGCTTTGCTGCACGATGTGGCCAAATACCGCACCACTGTGGTGGATGAGCACGGACGCATCAGCCAGCCGGGTCACTCGAAAAAAGGCGCTTTGGATGCGCGCATTTTATTGTGGGAATTGGGTTTGCCCATGCTTGAGCGCGAAGCCATTTGCCGCATGATTGCCGTGCACCAAGTGCCGTTTTTTGCATTTGAAGTCAACCGCCATGGCCGCACCCCGCTGTGGTTGTGCCATCAATTGTCGTGGCTGACCGACATGCATTTGCTCAATATGTTGGCCACGGCCGACATGCGTGGGCGTGTGTGTGCGGACAAAAGTCGTGCCTTGGACAACATCGCTTTATTAAAGGAGTTGGCGCAAGAAGAGGGCTGTTACCGCACGCCCAAAGTCTTTGCCAATGTCCACACGCGTTTGCGCTATTTCCAAGGCCATGAAGTCTATCCCGAGTTTGCCTTACAACTGCCGCAAGGCAGTCGGGTGATGCTGATGTGCGGCTTGCCTGCCAGTGGCAAAAACACGTGGGTGGCCGCGCATGCTGCGGGTTTACCGGTATTGTCTTACGATGACACCCGCCAGCACTTGGGATTGAAATACGGCGCGAATGAAGGTTTGGTGGCGCAAACCGTGCTCAATCAAGCCAAAGCTTATTTGCGCAAGCGGCAGGATTTTGTTTGGAATGCCACCCATTTGTCGACGCAAATGCGCCAGAAAAACCTCGATGTGTGTTTGGCCTACGATGCGCATGTGCGCGTGGTGTATGTGGAGGCGGATAAGGCAACTTTGCTGCAACGCAATCACGCCCGCGACAGCAGTTTGAGCAATGGCAAATTGCTGCAAATGCTCAAGCACTGGGAAGTGCCCAGTGCATTGGAGGCACATCAATTGGAGGTGTATGCAAGTGGTGAGGTGCGCGCGTAAAGACCTATTGATTTTTTAATATGCGGCCTGAACTTGTTGTTTTAAAACAACGATTTCAGGCCGCATTTGAGCGGGTTTGTGCAAGCTGCAACACAGTCTGCCATTTTGTGTTGATGTAAGTGCCTAAACACTATAATTTTTTCGTAAAAATGCTATGATTGCCGAACTTCTTTGTACACAAATCGCTCCTATCAGCAATCTTTCATTTTAAGCCGCGGCAGGAGGATGTGATGTTGAGTGTCGAAGAACTGCGCCAACGCAAGCATCAATTGGAACTGGCGATTGCCCAGCTGAACAGGTGTTTGAGCATGAAACGGCGGTGGAAGTTGAGGATGTGTTGACCTTAGAACGTTGTGCCGCTGGCGCCCAAGCCACGGAACAACACACAGCTTATATTAAAGTGGAAACCCATTTGAACATGTAAAGTGGTGCCATCTTGAAGGGCTGAGCTTAAGGTCGCACGAGGGTGGCGTTTGTTGGTGAGGTTTATTTTTTTAAATAGATATAAACTAAGTTTGAGTATTAATAATATTGTGAATGAAATCAAGATATCATTCACACAAACATATTACCTAGTTGCGCCGGAAAGACTATAATCTGTGCCTTACACACAGATTGTCATTAAATTTTAACATTTAAAGAGCACGCCCATGAATGCTGCCATGAAAATTGCCAGAATGACTCTGGTTCAACCGTTTCACCCTACCGCCATCAGCACACCGCTGCTCAAACCCATGCCTAATTTGCGCAGCATGGGCAACCGCCAAGCGCATTTGGTGCAATTGTTTGCTGCTAAAATTGCGCTGCGTCAGCGTGAAATCGGTGCGGGTTTTTTGGTGTTTACCGAAAGTGGTGAGGTGAAGTATTACGAAGAAAGTTATTCGTTTACTGTGGCTCACTTGGCTGCGTTTACCAATATGCCGGTTTACAGCATCCATTGAGCCATACGTCATAGCAAAGCGTCCTGTAAAAGGCTGTTTTGTTATGTGTAGATTCAGTTTCCAAGCACAGCCATCTCGTATGGCTGTGTTGCGTTGGGTATTTACAGGCCGCCCATGACTGACTTTTGCTGCCCATCTTGAAATTCCCCAAATCCACCTTATCTAACTTTCATCTTGAATAATACTTGTTGTCAGCATACGAGGAACACGATGAAAGAAACCTTAAGTTTTCAAACCGAAGTCAAACAATTATTGCAGTTGATGATTCACTCTTTGTATTCTAACAAAGAGATATTCTTGCGCGAATTGATTTCCAATGCCGCTGATGCGACCGACAAATTGCGCTTTGAAGCATTGAACAATGCGGCTTTATTGGAAGATGATGGTGATTTGCACATTACCGTTACTTGCGATACCGCGGCAAAAACCATCACCATCACCGACAATGGCATAGGCATGAGCCGTGATGAGGTGATTGAAAACTTGGGTACCATCGCCAAATCAGGCACCAAAGCCTTTTTTGAACAACTGTCTGGCGATGCCAAAAAAGACGCCAATTTGATTGGTCAGTTTGGTGTGGGCTTTTATTCAGCATTTATCGTGGCCGATGAGGTGACAGTTGAAACGCGTCGCGCCGGTACAACCGCCGATACAGCCGTGCGTTGGATCAGCAAAGGCGATGGCGAATTTTCTATCGAAAACATCGAGCTGGCACAGCGCGGTACGGTGATTACCTTGCACATCAAAGAAGAAGATGCCGATTTGCTCAGCGATTGGACGCTGCGCCGCATCGTTACCACTTACAGCGACCACATTTCTGTGCCGATTTTGATGAAAAAAGCCCCGTCTTACGACGACGAAGGCAACATCACCCATTCGGATGAATTGGAAGCCGTGAACCAAGCGCAAGCCTTGTGGACACGCAGCAAAAATGACATCAGCGACGAGCAATACCAAGAGTTTTACAAACACATTTCACACGATTTCAACGATGCTTTGGCATGGACGCATTTCCGTGTCGAAGGCAAACACGAATACACCGGTTTGATGTATGTACCGAAAAATGCGCCGTTTGACATGTACGATCGCGAGCCAAAAGGCGGCGTGAAGCTGTATGTGAAGCGCGTGTTCATCATGGACGATGTGCAAAAATTGATGCCGATGTATTTGCGTTTCATCAAAGGCATTATTGATACCAATGATTTGCCTTTGAATGTGTCGCGTGAAATCTTGCAACAAAGCCGCGATTTGGATCAAATTCGCGCCGGCGCTGTGAAAAAAATCCTGTCCATGTTGGAAGACATCGCCAAAAACCGTGCTGAAGACTACAGCCAATTCTGGAATACCTTCGGTAGCGTGTTGAAAGAAGGCATAGGCGAAGATGCGGCCAATAAAGACAAGATTGCCGCTTTGAGCCGTTTTGCCTCCACGCACAACGATGATGCCGCCCAAACCGTGTCGTTGGCAGATTACATTGCGCGCATGAAAGAAGGCCAAGACAAGATTTACTACATCACTGCTGAGACGTATGCGGCGGCGAAAAACAGCCCACACTTGGAAATCTACCGCAAAAAAGGCATAGAAGTGTTGCTGTTGACCGACCGCATTGACGAGTGGGTGGTGGGCAGCTTGTTTGAATTTGAGGGCAAAAAACTCGCCAGCGTGTCCAAAGGCGAATTGGACTTGGGCAGCTTGGAAAACGAAGTCGACAAGGCCGAACAAGAAAAAGCCCAAGAAGCAGCCAAAGATGTGGTGGCCAAAATCAAGGCCGATTTGGGCGACAAAGTGGCCGATGTGCGCGCCACCACCCGTTTGACCGAAAGCCCTGCGTGTTTGGTGGTGGGTGAACACGACATGAGCCAAAACCTGCAACGCATGTTGGCAGCGGCCGGTGCGGCCGACCAATTGCCAGGCGCGAAACCGGTGTTGGAAATCAATCCTGAGCACGTGTTGGTGCAACGCTTGGCCAGTGAAGCCAATGGCGTGGTGCAAGCAGAATTGTCACAATTGCTGTACGACCAAGCTTTGCTCGCTGAAGGCGGCAAACTGGAAGACCCAGCCAGCTTTGTGAAACGCATGAACCAATTGTTGATTGCGGCACACGCATAATAGCTTGAACATGTGATAAGCGGCCTGTAAGTGTTTTACAGGCCGCTTTTTTATGTCTACAACAAGTAAGAGATGAGCTGTGTTTATTGTGATTGGCTGGGTGCTCGTGTTGTTTAAATGATGCGGGTCTGGCGCCGCGCTTGAAGCCGCCAACAATCTTGCGTATGTTATGAGTATTGAATATTCATCCCCTCGCTTTGATCACGCTTTGGAGAGTCTCTATGTTGGTGCAACAGCATGCAAATCATTCATTAAACACGGTAGAAGAACAATACCATCAAGTTAAAACGGCGTTAAGTGAGCCGGTACGGCTGCGTTTACACCGCAGTTTGAGTTGGTTAAAACAGGCTGAGCACAGCGACGATTTGGACATGAAATTCATGTGTTTGTGGGTGGCTTTCAATGCCGCTTACGCCATTGATGCCCAAAATCATTTGCCTGCCGCGGATAAAATCGGTTTTCGCGATTTCTTACAGCGCATTTGCAGCGTGAACAATCAGCACATTTACCAATTGGTGTGGCAAACCTATTCGGCCAGCATCCGCACTTTATTGGATTCCAAATACGTGTTTCAGCCATTTTGGAACCATCACAATGGTTTGCTGAGCGAGGAGGCGTGGCAAGAGCAATTTGCGGCGGCGCGGCGCAAAAGCCATAAAGCCTTGCAAGAGCAAGACACTTCAAGCGTGTTGCTGGTGGTGTTTGAGCGTTTGTATACCTTGCGCAATCAGATTTTTCATGGTGGTGCCACCCATGCGAGCAAGGTCAATCGGGCGCAATTGAAAGATGCCAATCGCATCTTAAGCGACATGTTGCCATTGTTTTTGCAGGTGATGTTGAGCAAGCCCAATGAGGGCTTGTGGGGCAAACCGTATTATCCGGTGGTGGATTGAGTTTACCAGCGTGCGATGACAGGTCGGTGGTCTGAGCCCAGCCACGGACCATACGTTACTGTAGCGGTGTGTTTGGAGCGCCGCAAGATGTGGTCTATGCCGATTAAGCCGGGGCGCCAAGTGGGCATGGCGCGTGGGGCTTGTAAATTCAGGCCGCTGTCTTGGATGAATTGGCGGAACGAGGGTGCAAACGCGCTGTTGTTCATGTCGCCCATCACCAAAACCTCGCCTGATTCTTGTGCCACTTGCGCGGCTATGTCTTGCAACACACGGTCGCGCTCCTTGGCCAAAAAGGCAGAAATCGGTGGCGGTGGGTGCATGGCATACACCACGCGGCCATTGCCCAATTGCGCGCGTATGGCGGGGAAGCGGTACAGGCTGCCGTATTGCAAGACCTCGCAAGAGCTTAATGGCTGTTTGGACAATAGGATTAAGCCAAAAGGGCTGTCATCCAAACGCTCACAACCATAGGGATAAGCGGCCTGTAAATGTTGGGTGATGCCCATCAACGGCGTGGCTTCGGTGAGAAACACCACATCGGCTTGTTGCTGCAACAGCCAGTTGAAATCGGCTTCGGTCTGCGGATTATTGATATAGAGGTTGTAGCTGATAAAGCGTTGTGCGGCGGGTGAGGAGGGCTTGTTGGCCGCGGTCGGTGTGAACATCCAGACAGCCAACGCCGCTGCTGTCAAACCAAACAACAGCCGTTGCACATGTTGGCGACTCGATAGGGCACCGAATACCAGCAGCACTGCGTAGACAGGCACAAAATGGCTGAACAATTCCAATAGCCAATAATGGCGGCCCAATTCACCGAGTAACAGCGCAGCCAAACTGGCGTAAGCCAAAAACAGCCAGCATTTGCGCATAAAACTCAGTAAACGCCGGCTGTTCATGTTTACAGGCCGCTTGTGACGGTAAGACCGTCGTAAGCGACGGCGACGCGCTCAGGGCAGCGTGCCATCAATTCGTGGTATTCCAAGCGGTGGGTCATGTGGATGAGGTAGGTTTGTTGGGCATTGATGCGCTGGGCAAACGCAAATGCTTGCTCCACGCTCAAATGGCTGGGGTAGGCATGGTCCATCAAACAATCCAAAAACAAATAATCCAAACCTTGTAATTGGTCTATTACTTCGTCGCTGATGTCGTTCAAATCGGTGAGCCAGGCGATGTTGCCGATGCGAAACGCTGAAATCGTCCAGCGCCCATGCGGCACATTAAACGCTTGCACCGGCAATCCCGCAATGGTTTGAGCGGCCTGTAAGCCTTGCGCTTTCAGTACCGGCTTGTCCCAAAATTCACGCGGCTCTAAAAACGCATAATCGAAGCGGCTTTGCATGTTCGCCAGCGTGAAACCATTTCCATACACTGGGATGGCGGCTTTTTGCTTGTAGCAAAACGCGCGCAAATCATCGACGCCGTTTAAGTGGTCGGCATGCGGATGGGTGTACAACACCGCATCGATGTGGGGGATGCGTGCGCGCAAGGCTTGGGCACGAAAATCGGTGCCGGTGTCGATGACGATGGAAGCGCCATCATCGCTGCTCAGCCAAGCCGAACAGCGGCTGCGCTTGTTTTCAGGTGCAGTGCTTAAGCAAGTGTCGCAATCGCAATTGATGACTGGGCAGCCGGAAGAGCTGCCACAGCCGAGCACGGTCAGCGTGAGTGTGCTCATGCTGCTGCCTCATCGATGCGCGGTACTTTATTGAACAAGCGGTAGAAATTGTCGCAAGTATAGCGTTCCACTTCGGCCACGCTGTCGCCGCGCAACTGCGCCAAAAAATCGGCGGTATAGCGCACATAAGCAGGTTCGTTGGGTTTGCCACGTTTGGGCACCGGCGCCAAATACGGCGCATCGGTTTCCACTAAGATGCGGTCTTGCGGCACGAATTGGGCGGCTGCTTGGATTTGCTGGGCATTTTTAAAGGTCAAAATGCCGGAGAAAGAGATGTAAAAGCCCAAATCCAGAGCCTCTCGCGCAAAGTCCACGTCTTCGGTGAAGCAGTGAATCACGCCGGCCTCGGCCCGTTCTTCGCGCAACAAGCGCAAGGTGTCTGCGCCGGCATCGCGCGTGTGCACCACCAATGGCAGTTTGGTGGCATTGCTCGCTTGAATGTGGGTGCGAAAGCGTTGGTGTTGCCAAGTCAAATCGCCTTGGCACCAATGGTAATCCAAACCGGTTTCGCCTATGCCCACCACTTTGGGGAGGGAGGCGGCCTGTATCATTTCTTCCAAGCTGAATTCGGCCGCGCTTTCTTCATCGGGATGCACGCCTATGGTGCAATAAATGTTGGCATGGGCGTCGGCCAAGGCTTGGACTTGCGCATAAGTGTCGCGGCTGACGCTGATGGCCAAGGCTTGGCGGATGTTGTTGTCGTGCATGTTTGCCAATACTTCAGGCAAACGCGCCACCAAATCGGGGAAATTGAGGTGGCAATGTGAATCTATTAACATGGTGTCTAAATCGTGTAAGTGGGGCGGGGTAAATCCAATAAGCCGGCGAGGCTGTTTTCAATGTAATGGCGTGCTTGTTTGGCGGTATCGCTGTTGTCAAAGGCCAATCCCACACCGCGAGGACGGGTGGTGCTGCCGCGCACGGGATTGATCCAGCACACCGTGGTTTTGAGCGGGAAGCGGTCGGCTGCTTCGCCCACTTCCAATACCAATAACACTTCATCGCCCATCTTGAAATCATCATCAGAGGGAATAAAGATGCCTCCATGGTTGAGGAAGCTCATGTAAGAATTGTAAATGCTGGTACGGTCTGATAAAGCGACTTGCACCATCTTGCCGGGAACTTGCGGTTGTGACATGTTAATTCGCCTCTTTATGCGTAATCAGGTTTAGGTAATCGATGCTGATGTCTTCCAATTGTAGCTTAACATTCAAAGTGTGTTGGCCAAATGGCATCAATTTGTGCAATTTGTCGACCAATTGTTGCCACAAATACGGCGAATGTGTCGCCAAGGCCGACAGGCCACTTTGTTGCTCAGGATAATACAATGCCGGCAAACCTTGGCGGCTAAGCCCCAAGTCGACCAACCATTTGTACAACCAATCCAAAGCCTCGCCCAGTGGGCGTTTGTGTTTATCAAATTCGGCGGCAAAATCCAATAAGGCCAATAAGCGCGGCTTGGCCAAGACCGCCAACCACTGCGCGCGCAAGTCTTGCAAACTGGCGTCTTCTTGCAATAAAGGCGCACCGGCTTGAAACGCCAATTGTGCGGTGCTGAGGCTTAAGCCTTGCTCTTGCACATATGCCAGCGCCACAGATGCGGGCGGCGTGGGCAGATGCCACACTTGCAAACGGCTTAAAATGGTCGGCAGCAAGCGCTCGCTGTGGTGCGAAACCAAGATGAACACCACATTGGCAGGCGGCTCTTCCAGTATTTTCAACAAGGCATTGGCGGCCTGTAAATTCAAGGCTTCGGCTGGCTCAATGATGATGACCCGGCGACCGCCTTGGTGGCTGCTCAATTGTGCAAACGCCAACACCTCACGCACCGCATCCACTTTGATTTGCAACAGCTTGCGCGCATTGCCGTCTTCGCTTTCAGGACGCATCACCATGCAATCGGGGTGGCTGTGTTGGCCGAACAGATGACAAGCAGAACACATGCCACAAGCGTTTTTGTGCGCATCGACGTGCTCACATAACAAGGCTTGTGCCAAGTGTTCGGCAAACGCCCATTTGCCCGTGCCTTGTTGGCCGCTGAGCAAGATGGCATGCGGCAAAGCGTGCCAACGCTGTTGCACTTGTTGCCAAACCATTTGTTGCCATGGGTAAATCATGCTTGTGCATCCGTGCGTGCGTGGTCGAATAATTGCGCCACCGCTGCGACCACATCGGCGCTGACCACGGCTTTGTCGCGGTGGGCATCAATGAGGGCATAGCGCGCGGGTGCGGCCAAAGCGCGTTGTTGGTAAGCACTGCGCACACGCGTAAAAAAATCGGCTTGTTCTTGCTCAAAGCGGTCTTTTTCGCGCGATTTTTCGATGCGCCCCATAGACACTTCCAACGGCACATCCAATAACAAGGTCAAATCGGGTTGTAAGCCGGCCTGTACCCATGTTTCCAAGGCTTCAATTTGGTGCCACGGCAGACCACGACCACCACCTTGATAGGCAAAGGTCGCATCGGTAAAGCGGTCGCTGATGACGTGTGTGCCTTGCGCCAAGGCAGGCAAAATCACGTCTTGCAGGTGTTGCTGACGCGCGGCAAACATCAGCAGACACTCGGTTTCATTGCTGATGTCGGTGGCTGGGTCGAGCAATAAGGCACGCAAGGATTCACCCAAGGGCGTGCCACCCGGTTCACGCGTCATCACAAAAGGCAAATCTTGCTGTTCAAACCACGCTTGTATGGCTTGCAAATGCGTGGTTTTGCCGGCGCCGTCTATCCCATCCAAGCTGATGAACAAGCCTCGCTTAGCGTTTGCGGATGTATTTGTTGACGGCTTCATTGTGTTCCTTTAAATCGTGGCTGAAATAACTCTCACCTGTGCTGTCCATTTTCGACACAAAATACAGGTATTTTTCTGAGGATGGGTGGGCTGCTGCTTCCAAGGCCGCGGTGCTGGGCAAGGAAATCGGTGTTGGTGGCAAACCATCAATCACATAGGTATTGTAAGGGGTAGGGCGGCGCAAATCCGAACGGCGGATGCGGCCATTGTAAGCGTCGCCCATGCCATAAATCACGGTAGGGTCGGTTTGCAAGCGCATACCAGTGCGCAAACGGTTGACAAACACCGCCGACACATTGGCCCTGTCGTCAGGATGGGCGGTTTCTTTTTCAATGATGCTGGCCATGATTAACAATTCATACGGCGTTTTGTATGGCAAATCGCCTTGTCTGTCGTCCCATGCGTCTTGCAATTGGCCTTGCATTTTGTCATAAGCGGTTTTGTACAAATCCATATCGCTCATGCCGGGTGTGTATTCATAGGTGTCTGGGAAGAACAAGCCTTCAGGATGTTCGGCTGTTTGCTTAGGGTCTAAGCGCTTGATGATGGCTTGCGCAGACAGGCCTTTGGCATCGTGTTCCAAATGCGGTAATTGGCTGATGATGGCGCGCATGTCGCCAAACGTGCTGCCCTCAGGAATGCGCACAAACAAGCTGTCGGGATTGCCCGCCAATTTTTGCAAAATGCTCCAAGTGGAAATGCTTTCCGGCAAACGGTATTGCCCCGGACGCACCTGACTGCGACCCAATAAAGTGCTGCTTAACACCAAGAATGGGCGGCTGTAAATCAAGCCTTTTTCATCCAATTGGCGGCTTAAGCTGGAAATTGAATCGCCTTTTTTCACCAAGATGCGTTCAGTACCACTGTTGCTTTTGGGCAAAAACAACAATAATGCGAAAATTGCTACCATGGTGGCAACCGTTGCTGCTACCACCACCATCCATTTTTTAGCCATAATGACTCATTCTGTAATCTAAAACTAAGTATCTAAAACCATTGCCAACCTCTTATCGAGTTGCTTGCAATACGAGTGTAACGATTGGCAGACGGGCGATAGAAAGGATTATCACCATGGAAAAAATCCACAAAACCAATGCCGAATGGCGCGAGCTGCTACCAGACGACGTGTATTATATAACGCGAGAGGCTGGGACTGAACGCCCATATACAGGCCGCTACAATGAATTTTACGAAAGTGGCGACTATCGCTGCGCTTGTTGCGATGCCTTATTGTTTACCGACCAAAGCAAATTCGACAGCCATTGCGGCTGGCCGGCGTTTTTTGCCGAAGCCGAGCCTGATGCCACTTACCGCATCGTCGACCGCAGCCACGGCATGGTGCGCGAAGAAGTGCGCTGCAGCCGTTGCGATGCGCATTTAGGCCATGTGTTCCCCGATGGCCCACCGCCCACAGGTGAGCGTTATTGCATCAATTCTTTGGCTATGACGTTTGTGGGCAAAGACGCATAACACCCCAAACAGCCAATGAAAGCGGCCTGTAAACAGCTAACAGATGTTTACAGGCCGCTTGATTTGGATACCGAGCTTCAAAGCAAGCGCTATCTGACTCGGTATTCACCCGTATTCTTTCTTGGACTGCACTGAAATAAGAGGCTGGACTTTGCCGCGAGTTAAGCGCAAGGCGGCCTGTAAACTAACTACAGCCAACTTAGACCATTGGACAGTACACTGAGAGTGTGTTGATTGAACGCCTAATAAGCTTTTGCAGCCATGAACTGGGAAAACGCTAATCTGTAAATCACGGTTGAGAGCGGCTTGGCGAAGCTTGGTAAGAAAAAAGATGAAATCAAGGCAAAGAAAATATGCAGTCACATCATGGCTTTATTGTTGTGCTGCAAAAAATCGGGTGATTTTGCGGTTGCAAGTGTTTGCAATTTTAAAAAATGCTGATAATATGCACATCTCTTACGGGGGTATAGCTCAGTTGGTAGAGCGCTTGCATGGCATGCAAGAGGTCAGCGGTTCGATCCCGCTTACCTCCACCAAGATTCTAAAAAGCCTGACTTTACAGTCAGGCTTTTTTCATGCGTGTTGTTGACGCTTATTTGTCCCAATGGGTGTCTGTGATGGCTTACCGTGCGGGTTTGTACGGTTTCTTACAAGTTCTGTCTGTTTTCATATCCCCGTTTTCCGTGCTTCTTTGCTGACGGCTGCAGTGCCGCATGCATCACAGCATCAGACGCATAAAAAAACTGCCCAAACTTCTGGGCAGCGAACAGAGAAGAAAACTGAAGAGCAGAGTTCATGGCAACATCAATGGCGTTGGCGCTGCAGGCTGCGTATGCTGTCCAGCAATAAATCAATTTCTGCATGGGTGTTGTAAAACGCCAGCGATGGGCGCACGGTTTGTTCGACGCCAAAACGGCGCAATATCGGCTGCGCGCAGTGGTGGCCAGTGCGCACGGCAATACCGCGGCGATTCAGGTATAGCCCCACTTCATCGGTGCTAAAGCCTTGTAAGGTGAAAGACAAGACGCTGGCTTTGTCGGCGGCGGTGCCAATTAAACGCAAGCCATGGATGCTGCGCAAATGATTGGTCGCATACCCAAGCAAATCATGCTCGTATTGGTTGATGGCGTCCAAGCCGATGTTTTCGATGTATTCCAAAGCACTGGCCAAACCGACGGCATCGGCGATGTTGCCGGTACCGGCTTCAAAACGTGTCGGTGGCAAGTGGTATTGCGTGTGCTCAAACGTGACATCGGCAATCATATTGCCGCCTTGCCACGGGCCAGTGGCTTCCAATATCTGTTTCTTACCATACACCACGCCTATGCCGGTGGGGCCGAACACTTTGTGGCCGGAAAACACCAGAAAATCCGCATCGAGGACTTGCACTTGGGTTTTGATGTGGGCGATGGATTGCGCCGCATCGACCAATACTTTGGCGCCGACTTGGTGAGCCAAATCAATGATGGCTTGGGTCGGGGTAACCGTGCCTAAGGCATTCGATACTTGGGTAATCGCCACCAATTTGGTTTTAGGACTGAGCAATTTTTGGTATTCAGCCAGCAGGATTTGACCATCGTCATCAACGGGGATGACTTTGATTTTGGCGCCGCTGCGCTGTGCCAGCATTTGCCATGGCACGATGTTGGCATGGTGTTCCAGATGCGAAATCACAATCTCATCGCCGGCATGGATGTTTTCACTGCCCCAAGTGTTGGCAACCAAATTGATTGCTTCGGTGGTGCCGCGCACAAAGATGATTTCTTCGGTCGAGGCCGCGCCGATGAAACGGCGCACGGTTTCGCGGGCATGTTCGTAAGCATCGGTGGCGCGGGCGGCCAATTCATGGGCGGCGCGGTGGATGTTGGAATTTTCATGTGCATAAAAATAGGCCAAGCGGTCTATGACCACTTGGGGCTTGTGGGTGGTGGCAGCATTGTCTAACCACACCAATGGATGACCATTGACCCGTTCTTTGAGGATGGGAAAGTCATTGCGGATGCGTTCAATCGGAAACGCACTGCCGCCATAGGTTTTGGACGTGGCCAAGACCAGCTCGTTGGGGGCAAAGTAAAAGCCGGATGAGTTGTCACTATGGGTGGTGTGTGCAGGGCTTAAGATGCGGCCTGTAAGCACATCAGAAGCGTGTTGATTGGGGACAGACACCTCCGGCGCGGGGCGACCTTGACCCAGCGGCGTATCGGCCAAAAAGCCGAATTGTTGGGTATTGTCGCTCAGCAAGTTGCGGCTGGGGATGAGCGGAATGCTGTGGGTGAAATCGGTGTTTTGGGACGTGTGTGGTGTGCTGAATGGCTGCAAATCGGTGTTGGCAGCTTGTGGACTCAATTGCGGTGTGTAGCCGCTTACCGATGCGGCCTGTAAAGCAGCAGGAGCGGTGTATTGTTGGGCCGCATTGCTGTGCAGTGGCCAGTGTTCAGGCGTGTTGTGTCCAGCGTTGGCGGCATGATTGTGCCATACATGTTGCGGCGCATTGGCATATTGTGTTGCGGTGTTGGTGTTCGCCGTGTCCGCTGCATCTTGGTTGGGCGCGGCTTTGAACAAGCTGTTGGCCAGTTGTTCGATTAAAGCCAATGGTGGTGAACTGGCGTCAGGCAAGGGCTTGCCTGACGTCAAGTGTGTCAAAGTCGTCATGACCTAAGCCCCTTGTTTATTTGTATTCGTGCTTGTATTCGTAGTATTTGTCGATTTCGACGTCTTCCAATACCGCCAACGCATCTTTGGATTGCACCGCCAATGAGCAATACAGCGAAATCAGGTAAGACGAAATCGCATTGCGGTCTATGCCCATAAAGCGCACCGACAAACCGGGCGATTGCTCACCGGGCAAATTCGGTTGGAACAAGCCGACCACGCCTTGGCGTTTCTCTCCCACACGCAACAGCAGAATTTTGGTTTTGCCATCGGCCAGCGGCACTTTGTCGCTTGGTATCAGCGGAATGCCGCGCCAAGTGAGAAATTGCGAACCAAACAAGCTCACGGTAGGAGGCGGTACGCCGCGACGCGTGCACTCGCGACCAAACGCGGCAATCGCCAACGGATGGGTCAAGAAAAAAGCCGGCTCTTTCCATACCTTGGTCAACAATTCATCCAAATCATCAGGCGTCGGTGCGCCAGTGAGCGGATACACCACTTGATCGGGATGGACATTGGCGAGCAAACCATAATCGGCATTGTTGATCAGCTGAGCT
This sequence comes from Vitreoscilla massiliensis, assembly GCF_001457815.1. Taxonomy (GTDB): domain Bacteria; phylum Pseudomonadota; class Gammaproteobacteria; order Burkholderiales; family Neisseriaceae; genus Vitreoscilla; species Vitreoscilla massiliensis. The sequence continues at coordinate 130,223 of NZ_LN898220.1, read as the reverse complement.
TCTTGGGTTTCTTTGACCGTTTCGATGCTGACCCGCAATTGCTCTTTGATTTGGTCAAATGGGCTGCTGTACAAATCGCTGATGCGGGTATGGATGTCGACGATGGTGCTGACCGAGTTCAAAAAATACTCGCGCGGCGCCGCATCGTAATCGGCATAAATCGTTGGCAATTCTGACTGATCGCGTTTGGAGCATTTCACATCCAATTCTTCAGCATTGCTGACCTTGTTTAAGCGGTAAATGCCGGCTTCAACAGGTATCCATTGCAGCAATAAGGTCAGCCAACGTGGTGAGATGGTTTCCAGTATGGGCGCGGTTTTGGTGGCGTTGGCAAGCTGTCTTGCTGCGCTGTCGCCCAGCGCCAATTGTGGATCAGACGTTTCAGACATGGGTAGTGCTCCTGTACAGTAGGTTTAAATGCCGGCGCCGTTGATGAACACTTCATCTGGGCTAGCGTTGCGGGTAATGGCTTGGGAAATTTGGCTGCCCGGTGGGGTGCTGTGGGTGAGCCACACATTGCCACCGATGACCGAGGCTTTGCCTATGGTGATGCGACCGAGTATGGTGGCACCGGCATAAATCACCACCTCGTCTTCGATGATCGGATGGCGCGCTTGGCCTTTGTGCAAATAGCCGTTTTCGCCCTCGGTAAAGCGTTTTGCACCCAAAGTCACTGCTTGATAAATGCGCACATTGTTGCCAATGATGGCGGTTTCACCGATGACCACGCCGGTGCCATGGTCGATGAACAAACCAGAGCCAATTTGCGCACCGGGGTGTATGTCTATGCCGGTTTTGCTGTGGGCATGTTCAGCGATGATGCGTGAGACGATGGGCAGGTTTTGCTGATAAAAGAAATGCGCCAAACGGTAGTGCACGATGGCATTCCAACCGGGGTAGCTTAAGATGATTTCATCGGTGCTTTTGGCGGCAGGGTCGCCGCGTAAAGCGGCCAGTAAATCCTCTTCCAACGTGCTGCGTATCTGCGGCAAGGCTTGCAGCAATTGCGACAAGATGTGGGCGATGTGTTGCTGGGTTTCGGTAAAGTCGATTAAGCCGCCATTAAGTGTGGCGCGGTGGTGCAATTCCAAACCGATTTGCTGTTGCAAATCCAAGCTGGCTGTGAGCAAATGTTTGCGCACAAAATGGTCTTCATTGACGGTACTGGGGTTGATGCGCCCCAAACGCTGTGGAAACAGCGCCAGTTTCAAATTGTCTATGGCGGCAATAATCGTTTCAGGCACGGGCAAGGCAACGTGATTGAATTCGCCGCGGCCTTGGATGCTGCTCCATTGTTGGCGTATGGCTTTCAAATCGGCTACAGCCAAGTCCAAATCCAGATTCAGGTGTGGGGTAGCCGCGTGTGCGGCGGTGGTGGTTTTGGTTTGAGACATGGGATTTCCTCGCAATAGGGGGTTTAGGCTTGTACCCAAGGCAGTTTGTGAAAACGCCAACCATTGAAACGGCCGCGCTGTTCGCTGGCATCCAAATCGCCTTCAAAACCTTCGGCGATGCTGTATACCTGTGTAAAACCGGCCTTCACGGCTTCTTCTGCCGCCAAAGCCGAGCGTTTGCCACTGCGGCACAACAAAAACACCACGCTGTTCACATCGGCTTTGGCGGCCAATTCGCGCACAAAGCGCGGATTGCGATTGAGTTTGGTGCCATTGGCCCAAGCCACATGCAAACTGCCTGGCACATGGCCGACAAACACCCGCTCTTCGGCGCTGCGCACATCGACCAATATTGCTTGTTTGTCGCTCAACCACTGCCATGCGGTGAGTGGATGGATTTCGCCGCCGTTTGCTGGCAAAGCGTTGCTGTGGTGCTCCAAGAAATCTTTGTTTTTTAACTGCAATACTGGCGACATGTCGCACCCCGTTTGGCTTGGTTCAGAAGATGAAACCATGCTAGCAGTGATGATTTTGCTTAAAAAAGAATATTAATTAATTTTTATATATCTAAAAAATATATTGAGCGTGTAAGCCAAGCTGCATGCGGCTTGATGGGTGCAATAGGTGTGGTGTAAAAGTGAAAACAAGGGCTTAAAGTGTGGAAAAACACGTTCTTGGCAGGGAATAAACAGCACTTTGAGGTGGAGACAGCATGATAAGCGGCCTGTAAACAGCAGCAATGCATTTACAGGCCGCTTATCCCTTGTCTTGATGGCGGCTTACGGCTTAGACTGGCCCACATCTGGCAGCGCTGTGTCGGCGCGATGCCTATTGCGTGTTGTGTTTTGAATCAGGATGCTTATGCAAGTCCCTCTTTTAAATGCCTTAAAAACCTTTACCGTGTCGGCGCAGCGCTTGAATTTCACCAAGGCTTCGGAAGACTTGTTGGTGTCGCCGTCGGCCATCAGCCACCAAATCAAGATTTTGGAAGAGTATTTGGGCTGCAAATTGTTTTTGCGCAAAAACCGTTCGCTCGAGCTCACTGAGCAAGGTTTGTTTTTGTTCAACCGTTTGCAGCGGCCGTTTTACGAAATCAACCAAGCGCTGAGCGAATTGCGCATGCCGCATGGCAAAAGCCGCATCAATCTGTCGCTGCGGCCGTTTGTATCGAGCATGTGGTTTACCAAGCAATTGGGCGATTTGTGGCGCCAGCATCCGGGCATAGAAATCAATTTGATCCACAGCTTGCAAGCACCGGATTTTTTTCGCGACAACATCAATTTCGCCATCGTCTGGGGCAAGCAAGGTGATTGGCCGCACTTACACACCTTGCCCATCATCCCCGGCAACCTCACGCCCGTGTGTTCGCCGGCGTATTTGCAGCAATACGGCCCGATTGCCCAGCCCAGCGATTTGAACCAACACATTTTGATACATGAAGAAAACCATTTGGGCTGGCAACAATGGCTGTATCTGGCCACAGGTCAAGACATGCAGGCGAGCAAAGGCTTTCACATCGACGACACCAATGTGCGCATGAATGCGGTGTTGAATGGGCAAGGGGTGATGCTTGGTTGTCCGGCTTTGTTACAGCCTTTGCTCGAGCAAGGCGAGATGGTGCGTTTGTTTGACGTGTGCTTGGACGAATACGCGTATTTTCTGGCTTATCCAAAAGAGGCCAATCTCAGCCGCCAAGAGCAGGATTTCATAGCTTGGGTGGCTTCCATTGCCTTGACTTAAGGCTTTAGCGACGCATTCAGACAGTTACAGGCCGCTTGCAGACATGCAAGCGGTTTTTTTGCCTTCAAAAAAACTCATCCATCCATCAAATTTCCTCAATTTTCAAGACGGGGCTTCTGTCGCATGATGGCTACACAGAAAACAACAGCCCCAAGCGGCACCCGAATACTGCCTCAGAGGAGAAACCGACATGAATACCGTATTGCGCTCACCGATAGCGATTGAAGAATTTGACAGCAGTTTCTTTGCCCAAGAAACCGACGAAGTGTATGCCTTGCCGCCAGCATGTTTTACCGATGAGGCCTTTTTCCAATTTGAATTGAATGCGGTGTGGAAGAAACAGTGGTTTTGTGTTGGCCGTGCCAACGACATTCCCAAAGCCGGCGATTACTTCACGTTTGAAGTGGGCGACGATGCCTTGTTGGCAATACGCACCCGTGAAGGTCACGTCAATGTGTTATCGAATGTGTGCCGCCACCGCAATATGCTGTTGCTCGAAGGCGCGGGCAATGTGCGCCGCATCAGCTGCCCTTTGCATGCATGGGTGTACAACATGGAAGGCGAATTGGTGTCTGCCCCCGGATTGACCGACTCAGGTGCCGATTTCGACCCGAAAAGCGTGTGTTTGCCGAAAATCCGCACCGAGGTGTGGGAAGGTTTTGTGTTCATCACTTACGACGCTTTGGCGCCGAGCTTGAGCAGCCGTTTGGGGCATTTGGCCACGCAATTGTCCAATTACCGCATGAGAGATTTGTACGCGTCTGAACCATTAAAAATGGAAAGCTTCGATTGGAACTGGAAGATTTTCAATGACGAGTGTTACCACTGCAGCTTCTTGCACGCCTCGTCTTGGGGGGCGATGTACGACACCCGTCCTGATACCGTCGATGAACACGTCGCCTTCAATGATTTGCCCAATGGCATCGTTTCTTACAATTTGATTTCACCGCACATGGACGCGGCGCCCACCAATACCGGTTCAATTTTGCAACCGCCTATGGACGGCTTGACCGAGCAAGAGCGCACGCAATTGTCGTATGTGACCATCGCACCGAATCTGCTGTTGGTGGCGATGCCAGACAAGGTCAAATACTTCATGTGGCTGCCTAAGAGCGCCAACCAATCGACGTATGGCGTGTCGTGGTTATACCCACAATCGACCTTGGAACGCGATGACCATTTGGAAAAATTCCACACCGAGCACGACGATTTGTATCCGGTGATGATAGAGGACTTGTTTGCATGGCGCCGTTCGCACATGGGCATGAAATCGCAGTTTTCATCGCGCGGTCGTTTGACCAACCAAGAGCTGGTGATCAAGCGTTTGCAAAACTGGTTGATTGAACAATATCGCGCCGAAGATGCCCGTGCTGCCAAACAGCAAGCGGTATTGCCCATTGAAGCCATCGCTTGATAGCCAGCGCAGGAGAGCGACATGCCAACACAAACACTGAATGCCCGCGTTTTGAAGAAAACCCAATTGTCAGAGCGGGTGGTGGGTTTGACCTTGGGACTGGATGGCGGTGGTGTCTTGCCCGCTTGGGAACCGGGGGCACACATCGAATTGGAATTGGGTGCAAGCGAACCTTTGTACCGCCAATACTCGCTGTGTGGCACCCAAGCCGACACGCAACACTGGCAGATTGCGGTATTGAAAGACGAGGCCAGTCGTGGCGGTTCGGCTTACATCCATGAGGTGTTGCAAGAGGGTGATGTGCTGCCCGTCAGTGTGCCCAAAAATCACTTTCCGTTTGCGGCGCAAAACAAATGTTATTTCATCGCCGGTGGCATAGGCATCACGCCCATCGTGCCCATGGTAGAAGCAGCGGCAGCGGCGGGTTTGGATTGGCAGTTATTGTATTTGGCGCGTTCGCCGGCTGATTTTATCTTTTTGGCCGATTTGCAAGCACGCGATGCCGAGCGCATTCATGTGCATGCTTCCGATGACGATGGGCCATACGATTTACAGGCCGCTCTAGCTGCTTTGGATGCGCACACCACGGTGTATTCCTGTGGCCCACAAGGCTTGCTCGATGCATTGGAGCAATACCAAAGTCAGCAAAGCCACATTGGTTGGCAATTGGTAGTGGAGCGTTTTGCCGTGGCGGTGGACGAGCAAACGCTCACCGGCAATACCTTTACCGTGACCTTGCACAAATCGGGCAAACACATCCAAGTGGGCAGCGATGAAACCATCTTGGCAGCGCTCAAACGCGAGGGTGTTCGCGTCAAATGCTCGTGTCAAAACGGCACTTGCGGCACTTGTGAGACCGTGGTGATTTCAGGCCGGCCTGAACACCGTGATTTTGTGCTGTCGCCAGAAGAGCGCGAATTGAATGAAACGATGATGGTGTGCGTGTCGCGCGCCTTGTCGGACGAATTGGTTTTGGACTTATAACAACAAACAGACAAAGGATAAACATCATGAAGAAAGTGGTTGTTACCGGCGGTTCAGGCCGCGTCGGTTCGTATGTGGTGCAGCAATTGATGCAAAGTATGCAGGTGGTGGTGGCCGATTTGAAACCCAGTCAACACCAAGTGGAATTTGTCGCCACCGATGTGATGGATTTGGATGCAGTGCGTGCGGCTACTCAAGGCGCGGATGCGGTGATTCATTTGGCAGCCATCGATTTCGACTGGAAAGCGGCGGAAGAACAATACATCAATGTCAATGTGCGTGGCACTTGGCATGTGTTGCAAGCCTGTCGTGACAATGGCGTGAAAAAAGTGGTGTTGTGCTCGAGCATTTCTGCCAGCGGTTTGTCAGAAATGCGGCCTGAATGGACGCCGCAATACCTGCCTGTCGACGAAGCGCACGACAACAAGCCGTATCAGGCTTACAGCGTCAGCAAAATCATGATGGAACAAATGGCGAAAAGCTTCAGTGACGCCACCGATATGGAAATCATTTGCTTGCGCCCATTGGCGGTGGTGTTGCCAGAAACCATAAACGAATACATCGACTTTGTGGATGCCGAAAACCGCCAGTGGCTGTTCTATTACATTTGGGCGGCCGACTTGGCCAAGGCGTTTGAAGCGGCAGTGAACATCCAAGGTTTGCGCTATGGTGTGTTTTACATCAGCGCCGATGACAGTTCGCACCCACAGCCAACGCAAGAATGGTATCAGCGCATCATCGGCAGTGTGCCAGAAATCAAGCGTCCGCTTTGGTATCAACACAATCCGCGCGCGTCCATCTTCAGCAGCGCCGCCGCCAAAGACATTTTGGGTTGGCAGCCGAGCACCGATTTTGAGCAATTGCGGGCGCAATACGCATCCGCAGCCATCAGCGAATAAACCATTACTCATAAGGAACACATCATGACAGGCATTAAAACCGGCACTTTGGACTGGACAGGCGACAATCCGTTTATTTATTTGAAAACCGATGCCGAGCAAGATTGGTCGTCTTTGTCTTTGTATTTTCGCATCGCCAGCTCCGATTTTGGCAGCGGCCAAGCCATCTTGGTATTGGACAATCCGTATGAACAAGGCACAGGCGCAGAAACGCGGGTGATGATTACCGACAATCAACCGTTGGCCGAGTATTTGGTTGCGGAATTTGTGCGCCATTTCGGTTTGTTCCGCAAGGCCGTGGCTTTGGATCACTTACAAATCGTCGCTGATGGCGTGTTCACTACCACCAATCGTTTTCCTGATGTGGTGATTGAGTCGGTCAGTTCTGTACAGGCCGGCCTGAAAATCGACATGCAATGGCACGACATGCAACAGCAAGCAATTTGCGTGGACTTGCCACAAAGCCAAACCCAAACCCAAAAACACGAGATGATGTGCGTGTTCCATCCAGCGCAAAGCGCGCAAGTATTGGTCAACGGCGTGGCCTTGCAAGGCAGCACCATAGAACGCGATTTCAATGGCACGCGCGCGCAATCGGCGAGCTTGGCCAACAGTGAAACTTGGGTGCGCGTGGCGTAAGGAAGGGGACGAGGAAATGGTGGAGATGGTTCAGCATGGACAAGCAAGCGCATGGACGCCTGCACAACAAGTGGTGCCGGTTTGGACGGGTGTGAAACCGTTGGCGGCGGTATTGCCAACGGGCGAGCGCTGGGTTTTGCATGCGGGGCCACCGTTTCGCTCGGCCAGCGAATTGCCGCCAGCGGTGCGCAATTCGGTGTTAATTGGCATTGTGTATGAAGGTTGGGCGGCGGACAAATCTGCAGCAGAGGCCTTGTTAGACGCAGGTGATGTGAAGCTCGCGCCAGCGCAAGACCATGATGTGGTCGTGCCTTTGGCTGGCGTGGCGACACCATCAATGTATGTGTTGGAAGTAAGCGATAACAAGCGGCCTGTAAACCGTAAATACTCGGTGTTGAACGAGGGCATGCAATGGTGCACGCGTTTGGGTATTGATGCGGATGAAATTGTGCCGCACCTGAGCTGGTTGCACCAAGACTTGGGTGCGCGCATGGCGGCGCAATTTGGTGGCAATGTGGATTTGGCACCCATCTTACAGGCCGCCTTATTGAATGGCGACGACGGCCATGCCCGCACCATGTATGGCTCACGTTTGTTGGCCGACATCATTGTGTCGTGGGGCATAGACGATGAGACCAGCACGACATTCTTATACAGCGCGATGGCATGGGCGCTGAATTATTGGATGGCCGCCAGTGCGCTGATTTTGGCCGCACAAACCGAGGCGCATGGCATTGTCAAAGTCGGTGGCAACGGTTTGCGCTTTGGGTTGCAACTGGCCGAACAAGCCGGCACCTGGTTGGTGGTGGATGCGCCGGCGATAGTGGGCAACAAAGACGCCGGCAATGAGGCCGCGCAAGCCTTGGGCACAATTGGTGACAGCGCGGTGGTGGATTTTGTCGGCTTGGGTGGGCAGTGTTTGGATTTGGCCAGTCTGAGTGCCAAAAACCTACAGGCGTTTTTGCCTGTTGATTATCTGAGCCGTCACAGCCAATTTTTAAGCCAGCGTTTGCCATTTTTGGCAGGGCGCTTGGGCATCAGTGCTTACGATGCCATCTTGCAAAATGGTACTGGCCCCTTGGTGTTATTGGGCATGATAGACGCGGCCGGCGCACGTGGTCGCATCGGCGGTGGTGTGGCAACGGTAGATGCGCACTTATTGCAACAATTGGAGGCATGGCAAGATGAAACCACAGTGGTTTAAACAACCGTTACACCGCTTGCTGCACGCCTTGCACGCGGGTGAAGCGACATTGCCCGACATCGTGGCCTCGTTTTATCAGCGCATTGCCGTGCGCGAGCCGCAAGTGCAGGCGTGGCAATACTTAATCGAACAAGACGATTATTTGGCCGAATACGAAGGTAAGCGCGAATTTTACGATGCTTCGCCGTTGCGTGGTTTGCCGTTTGCGGTGAAAGACGTCATCGACACCGCCGACATCCCCACCAGCATGGGTTCGGTCATCCACAGCGAGCGCGTACCGAGCATGGACGCTTCGTGTGTGACGGCGATGAAAGCCGCCGGTGGCATCTTAATCGGCAAAACCGTCACCACCGAGTTTGCCTATTTTCAGGCCGGCAAAACCAACAACCCGCATGACGCCGAGCGCACGCCTGGCGGCTCATCCAGCGGCTCGGCCGCGGCGGTGGCCGATTATATGGTACCGATTGCGTTTGGCACCCAAACCGCTGCCTCGGTGATACGGCCGGCGTCGTATTGCGGTTGTGTTGGCTATGTTGGCAGCCGTGGTGAATTTTCGCTGCGCAACATTCAGCCTTTGGCGCAGTCGCTAGACTCACTCGGCATCCTCAGCAACCATGCGCTAGACACGCAATTAATCCGCGATGTGTTGTTGCACAAGTCTTTACAGGCCGCCTCTGTGGCGCCGAAGCAAGGTTTGAAACTGGCGCTGTTTGATGGGCAGAACTTGGGCGAGATGGACGCTGCCATGTTGTCGGCACTGGCGCAATGTCAGCAAGAATTGCAACAACACGGCCATCATATTGTGCCCTTGCCATTTGCCGCCGAAGTGGCGGAATTGACCGCATTGCACAGCCAAATCATGGCGTTTGAAGTGGCGCGCAATCTGGTGTTTGAACAACACAGTGCCGACTTGAGTGCGCACATGCAAGCCTTGATGCGCACGGGTTTGGACTTGCCTTACGTCGATTACATCGCCGCTTTGACGCGCGTCGATGTGCTGAAACAGAAACTCTTAAATTGGCTGGAGGAGCAGCACGTTGATGCCATCTTGGCGCCAGCTGCTTCTGGCATCGCGCCACTTAAAGACACCGGCACCGGCGCACCGTTTATGAGCCGTGCGTGGCAGGTGTTGGGCTTGCCAACAGTGAGCTTGCCCTTGGCCTACCATCACAAAATGCCACTGGGCTTGCAATTCATCGCCGCGCCGCACCGCGATGATACCTTATTGCAGCAAGCCGCTTACTTACAACAGCTGTTTGCGACCGCCGCGGTGGCAAACGCATCCTGAATCTTGCGTGGTTGTTTTGATAACATCCTGTTCGTCAGGATGTTTTTTTATGCGCCGCTGTGATGCATGGGTAGGTTTACAGGCCGCATGTGGTATGAGTTGGTTTAGGGTGGAGAGACTGAAGAAGATAGGTGCATCTTGTTGGCGCAAGGTTGGTGTCTGTACACTACGATGGCTGTTGCGAGGCAGGTGTAATGTCATCAATGCTTACAGGCCGCATTTTAGGCTGAGCGCATGAGCAGACACACAACATTTCAAACTTGGATGAAGCACAGGCTTAATTTATGGCATTGATTCATGGAATAGATAAGTGCGGACAATGCTGAAACTGCCTTACAGGCCGCATGGTGCTTCGTGTTTGCACACAAATCATTCATACGCAGACGTTTTTCAGACTGTATTGGTAATATTGAGGATTGGCTTTGATAGGCATAAAACAGGTCAAAACTGGTTTACAGGCCGCATCAGTGTGTAGGTATATTTTGCATCAAAGTTTGGGGATTGAAACTGTCAGTTTGAATAATGGACAAGTGATGCTGTGTCGGCATCACATCAATATTTACAGGCCGCATTATCAATATTGTGCACAGATAAGTTGCCAGCCATTCAATCTGAAAAGCGCGGCAACAGGTATTTTTCCAACAGCCATTTCAGGCCAAACAGCGCCGCGCCGATGACAAACACCACCATCACAAATTCGCTGCCTAAGATGCGCTGCGGCTGCGCTTGCGCCAACATGTGTTGGATTTCGGCGGCGGGTATGTCAAAGATGTAAGTCCCTTGGCCGGATGCGGCCTGTATTTCCCCTTGCAACATCACATAGCCGCCATCGCTGCTCGGTTGCAATAACAGCGATTTCATTTGAAACACCTGCTCGTCTTTGCCCAAGGCATGGTTGCACACACGCTTGGTGTCTTGCGCCCAGTTGTCGTTGATTTGTGGGCAATGCACGGTGAGGATGTGGCCGTCGTTGAGGTAGACATTCATCCAACCATCGCCGCGCAAGGCGTAATGGCTGCTGACGGCAACATCGGTGACGTACAGGGTGGTCATTTGGCTGTCCTAAGGTGTAGAAAGAGTGTCCATCTCAAGCTGTTGGTTAATTTAGTGCATCTGTCTTGTCCTGGCAATGTGTTGGCGCAAGTCTGTGCCCATGACTCTGGCGATAAACAATGTTTGTGCATTCAGTTTGCGATGGCGCAAAAAATCAGCCCCGAGGGGCTGATAACAAGGTGAAACTGGGGTATTAACCTGCGTTGACTTTGTTTTCTGGTGCGAATTTATTATCGTATTGCGGCTCGGTATGGTAGCGACGCAGCGGCTTGTTGGCGGTTTCTGGCATCAAGAAAGTCACCCAGAAGAAGCACAGCGCGGCGATGATGGTCACATACACGGCCGGAGCCAAATAGCTGCCAGTTTGCGCGGTCAACCAAATCGCCACATAAGGCGCCGTACCACCGAAAATCGCGAAAGTGATGTTGTAACACATGCCAGAAGCGGTATAGCGCATGTCGGTTGGGAACATTTCTGACAACAAAGTCGATGCCACCACGCTCGCAGCCACTTGGCCGATACCGATGATCATCATGCCGGCAATAGCGGCCTGTAAAGACGCACCGTGGCTGACAATCATGTAAGCAGGGATGGTCAACAACGCATGCCAAATCGCTGCGAATTGCATCATTTTGCGGCGGCCAATTTTGTCAGACAAACGGCCGGCAAACGGGGTTAATACGGTTACGAACAACAAGGCCACTACGCTGGCGAGCAACGATTGTTCAGACGACAAACCGATGACCGTGCTCAAGAACGAGTGCATGTAAGTCGAGAAAATGTAGAACGACAAGGCATACAACACCACAAAACCACCCAATTTGATGATGTTGCTTTTTTCAGCTTGGAACACTTGTTTGGCGGAATAGCTGGTTTGGCCTTTTTTCTCGGCGCGCATTTGTTGGAACTCAGGTGATTCAGACAAATGGTCACGAATAAAGAAGGCCACAATGCCCATCGGTACAGCCAACAAGAAAATCAAGCGCCAGCCCCAGTCGCCCATTGCTTCAGGGCCGATTAAGGCAATCAAACCTGCGCTCACGCCGGCGGCCAAGGCAAAGGCAAAATAGGTGGCGGCAGACATGGCCCAAGAATAGGAATTGCGTTTGTTTTGCGGGCTGTGTTCCACGGTGTAAATGGTCGCACCGGTGTACTCACCGCCAGCAGAAATGCCTTGCACGCAGCGGATTAAAATCAACAATATCGGTGCCCAAATGCCGATGTGCTCATACGTGGGAATCAAGCCGATGGCGGCGGTTGAGCCTGACATCAGCAACACGGTTAAGGCCAAGATTTTTTTGCGGCCCAATTTGTCGCCGAGCTTACCGAAGTATATGCCGCCGATGGGACGCAAGATAAACGACACCAAAAACACCGCAAACGTGGCCAATAAGCCGGCCATTTTGTCTTCGGAAGGGAAAAAGTTTTGCGCAATGTACATGGCCATATAGCCAAATAAGGCAAAGTCGAACCACTCTACCACCGTGCCCGCGGCCGAACCGAGCATCACTTTTTTGATGTGACTGGTATCGTGCTGTTCTGCTGCTGTAGATGCTGCTTGTTTCATGTTGATGTACTCCTCTGTTTCTTCGACGGACGTATCCTTTGTGTTTGAGATAAACCTCTCAAATTCGCTTAGCTTGTTATTATTGTGTTTATTTGCAACTATACCTTGGTGGCGGGTTTAGTTAGAAAGGTCTAACTGTTTGAATTGACATGCATCGCTCCTTTTCGATTAAATTAACCCGTTTTATTGCTGGTCGCTGGCAGTTATCCGTGCCATGGTGGTTAAACTAAGCCTGTCGTCAGGCTTTGTCTAATCAATATTCGCATCACATTATTACCAAAATTGTTATTAATCTTGGCTTTAGAGTTGGCACTATGAACCCACTTCGTTTTGATTTGCAGCATTTGCGGGCGTTTGTGATGGTGGCGGAGCAGCTGCATTTTAAGAAATCGGCTGAGCTGTTGCACATGACCCAACCCGGTCTCACCCGCCTGATCAAAGCTTTGGAAGAAGCGCTGCAAGTGGAATTGTTTGAGCGTTCCACCCGACAGGTAAAATTAACCGCGGCGGGGTTTTTGTTTTTGCAAGAAAGTCGGCAAGTGTTTGCCCACTTAAGCCGTGGCATAGATTTGGCGCAGCAAGCCAAAAATGGCGACATCGGCCATTTGGTCATCGCTTACAACGATTACGCCATCCAAGACGTGTTGCCCAAGACGCTGGAGCATTTCAAGCAGCAATACCCACACATCAGCACCGATTTGATTTACATGCCGACACAAGAGCAGATTTTGGGCTTGCAACATGGCAGTTTGGATTTGGGCTTTGGTTTTGCGTTTTCTGAGGACTCAGAAGAATTGGGCGTGGCATGGCAACCGGTGTTTCAAGACGATCCGGTGGTGTTGCTGCCAAAAGGTCATCCGTTGGCACAGCAAACGCGCATTGCTTTGCCTGACTTGGCCAATGAACGCTTTGTGGTCGGTTCCAAAAACCATTGGCAGGTGTGGCGGCGCTATTTTTATTTGCTCTGTCGCCAAGCCGGTTTTTATCCGAACACGGTGCAAGAAGCCAGTACCATGACCGGCATCATGAGTTTGGTGGCGGCGAACATGGGCATCGCCATCTTGTCGCAATCACTGCGCAAATACGTGCATGCCGATTTGGTCGCCATAGATTTGGACACGCCTGCCAATTATCCGCAGTCTTACATCAGCATCATGTGGCAGCCGAGCAATTCCAATCCGTGCGTGCCTTTGTTCATCAACAATTTGCCCCATCCTGAGGCGGTGGTGTGAGGATTTTTCACACATCGTGAAACAAGCATCAACTGCGGCTGGCGGCAGATTTGCTACATTAAGCCTTGTTTTGCATTTACAGGCCGCATTGATATGAAAACCGATACTGTGACATCCGCCATCCATTACCGTTTCGACCATGTGATGTTGCGGGTGTTGGATTTACAGCGCTCGCTGGCGTTTTACCGCGATACCTTGGGCATGCAAGTGACCCGTTATACCGAATATGAAACCGGACAATTTACCAATGTGTTTTTAAGTTTTAATCCTGAGAGCGAATCCAGTTTGGAGCTGACTTACAATTGGCAACAAACCGAGGCGTATGAGGCAGGGCGGGTGTTTGGGCATTTGGCCTTGATGGTAGACGATGTGCACGCGGCGGTTGCGGCTTTGGAGCAAGCAGGTGTGCGCATCAAAACCCCACCCAAGCAAATGGCACATGGCACACGCACCATCGCGTTTGTGCTAGACCCTGATGACAATTTGATAGAGCTGGTTGAGCCTTTGTCTATCAGCGCAGATTAAAGACAAACAAGCATTTTGTAGCCATAAAGATGCGGCCTGTAAGCCTTAAAAGGTTTACAGGCCGCATGCTTGTACATTCATCAAAAAAACACTCTAAACAGTCCGCTTGATATTGAGCGTAATCGCTTCATTTGCCGCCAATTTTTGCGCTAACAGCCTTTGTATTCATGGTTTTTGTGCGTGTGGTGTAAATAGGTGCTTATCTATTACTTTTGGTAATTTAAAAATAATTACAATTCAGTTGATGTTATGTTTGTCTGCCATTAGATTAGTCCTTACCACATAAAAATCGCTTGATAACAAAGGATAAAGGTATGGAAACCACAGTATTACCGTTATACATCAACGGCGAGTTCATTCGTAAATCCCCTCAATTCGACAACATCAGCCCTGTGAATGGCCAATTGGTGAGCAAAGTCACTTATGCCGACCGTGCCGATGTCGACAATGCTGTGGCCGCTGCCCGTGCCGCTTTGGACGGTCCTTGGGGTGAGATGACGCCAGAACAGCGTTCGGCTTTGTTAAACAAATTGGCCGATGCGATTGAAGCGCGTTTTGAAGACTTTGTGGCTGCCGAAGTGCAAGACACAGGTCGCCCTTTGTCGGTGGCACGCAGCTTGGACATTCCTCGCGCCATTGCCAACTTCCGTACCTTTGCCGACATGTCCAAAACCAATGTCAGCACCAGCTGCATCACTTACAACGCCGATGGCAGCCAATTGATTAACTACACCGTGCGCAAACCTTTGGGTGTGATTGCGGTGATTGCGCCGTGGAACCTGCCTTTGTTGTTGATGACATGGAAACTGGGCCCAGCCTTGTCCATGGGCAATACCGTGGTGTGTAAACCGTCAGAAGAAACGCCATCATCGGCCACTTTATTGGCCGAAGTGATGGACCAAGTGGGCATCCCGAAAGGCGTGTTTAACTTGATTCATGGTTATGGCCGCGAAGGCGAATACCTGACCCAAAACAAAGACATCGACGCAGTATCGTTCACCGGTGAATCGCGTACTGGCGCATCTATTATGAAAACCGTTGCCGATGGCGTGAAAGAAGTGTCGTTTGAATTGGGCGGCAAAAACGCAGCAGTGGTGTTTGCCGATGCCGATTTCGATGCCGCGGTTGCCGGTGTGGCACGTTCTAGCTTCTTCAATACTGGGCAAGTGTGCATGTGTACCGAACGCGTGTACGTCCACCGCTCGATTTTCGACAAATTCGTGGCCGCTTTAAAAGCCAAAGCCGAATCTTTGGTCTTGGGCGCACCCGATGGCGCCGACACCGAAGTTGGCCCGTTGATTTCGCACAAACACCGTGAAAAAGTGGCGTCTTATTTCAAAATCGCCGTAGAAGAGGGCGCGACCGTGGTGACGGGCAACCGCATTCCTGAGTTTGGTGATGACAAAGACGGCGGCGCATTTGTGTTGCCAACCATTTGGACCGGCCTGAACGACGATGCCCGCATCATCCAAGAAGAAATCTTTGGCCCTGTGTGCCACATCTCTCCGTTTGACGACGATGCTGAAGTGATTAAGCGCGTCAACGACAGCAAATACGGTTTGGTGTGCTCATTGTGGACCACCAATGTGGCGCGTTCACACCGTGTGGCCGGCCAAATTCACACCGGTATTGTGTGGGTGAATACGTGGTTTGCGCGCGATTTGCGCACGCCATTTGGCGGGGTGAAGGCCTCTGGTATCGGTCGTGAAGGCGGTCAATACTCGCTCGACTTCTTCTCCGAAATCACCAACGTCAGTGTGAAATACTGATGTCAACCTAACCACAATTCAGTGCATTACAACAATATCAAAAATGCGAAGGAGAAATCATGCAACAACTGAATGTACAACAGTATCTGGATGGTCGGCCGCTGTCGGGCAAACAATGGCTGGTGTTTGTCTTGGGCGTGTTGATCATCTTGGCCGACGGTTTGGATTCGGGCGCGATAGGCTTTATTGCACCGTCTTTATTGCAAGACTGGGGCATAGACAAGCCGGCCTTAAAGCCGGTGCTCAGTGGCTCTTTGGTCGGTATGGCCATCGGCGCTTTGGTGGCGGGGCCTTTGGCTGACCGCTTTGGCCGCAAATGGGTGGTGATTGCCAGCACGGTGTTGTTTGGCTTGTTCACGGTGATTTCTGGTTTTGCCACCAACACCACCGAATTGGCGATTTACCGTTTCATTACCGGTTTGGGTTTGGGCGCAGCCATGCCTAACATTGCCACTTTGGTAGCGGAATACATGCCGGCTCACCGCCGTGCCACCATGGTGAATTTGATGTTCTGTGCGTTTCCACTGGGCATTACCTTGGGCGGCTTGTTGGCAGCGAAAATCATTCCTGCCGCCGGTTGGGAACACATGTTGATGTATTGTGGCGTGTTTCCATTGGTGTTGGCAGCGGTATTGTTGTTTGCTTTGCCTGAGTCCATCCAATTCTTGCTTACCCGTGGTCGCCAAGCGTCGGCGCAGAAAATTGTCAGCAGCATAGACAGCAGCATTGATTTCTCCAAAACCGAGTTGGTGTTGCCAGAACTCAAAGGCAATAACAATGCGGGCGTGGCCTTGATCATCTCTAAGCCGTATTTCTTAAGCACGGCAATGTTGTGGTTGTGCTGCTTCATGAGTTTGTTGGTGTTTTATTTGTTGACCAGTTGGATGCCTGTGTTGCTCAAACAAGCCGGTTTTACCACCGAACAATACAGCTTGATTGCCGCCATCTTCCCATTCGGTGGGGTGTTCGGTACCGCGGTCATCGGTTGGGCCATGGACAAATTCCAAGCGAATAAGGCCTTGATGGTGGTGTATTTCATCTCCGCTATTTTGATGGTCATCACCGGTTGGTTTGCCAGCGACATCATCTTGTTCGGCGTCATCATCTTCTTGGCCGGTGCGGGTTTGGTGGGTGCACAGTCATCATTGCCAGCTTTGACTGCCTTGTTCTACCCAGTACAAGGTCGTGCGGCAGGGGTGTCTTGGATGCATGGTATAGGCCGCATGGGAGCGATTTTTGGCGCCTTCTTCGAGGCACAAATCTTCGCTTGGAACCTGAGTCTGTCGCAAGTGTTCATGTTCTTGGGTGTGCCAGTGTTGATATCGGCTTTGGCCTTGTGGGTGAAAAGCAGAGACACCTCGGTAGTGAATCAAGAGCCTGTTGTCAGCAATGAATTACAGAAAAATTAAGGAAAAGGAAGTCGTATGTCTAAAAACCATCTTATCGCCCAAGCCGCAGAGCAATTGTGGCAAGCCAAGCAAAACAGCAGTGTTTGCGACCCAATTCGTGAATTGGCTGGCGATGCGGGCTTCAGTTTGGAAGAGGCTTACCAAATCCAATTGCTCAATACCCAGCGTGAAGTGGCGCAAGGCCGCCGCATCGTTGGTCACAAAATCGGCTTGACCTCCAAAGTGGTGCAAACCCAATTGGGCGTAGACCAACCTGATTTTGGCTGTTTGTTCGATGACATGATTTATGCCGATGGCGAAGACGTGGCCTTGAGCAGCATCTTGCAACCGCGTGTGGAAGCCGAAATTGCCTTGGTATTGAAGCAAGACTTAAAGCATGAACGCCACACCGTGGTGGACATCTTGAACGCCATAGACTATGTCTTGCCTGCCATTGAAATCGTTGGCAGCCGTGTGCGCAATTGGGACATCCGCTTGGTAGACACCGTTGCCGACAACGCTTCTTGCGGTGCGGTGGTGGTGGGCAGCCGGCCTGTAAAAGCCAAAGCCTTGGATTTCAGACAGTGTGGCATGGTGCTCACCCACAAAGGTGAAGTGGTTTCCAACGGCACAGGCGCTTTGTGCTTGGGCAATCCTTTGATTGCGGCGGTGTGGTTGGCCAACACCATGGTGAAAATGGGTACGCCTTTACAGGCCGGTGAATTGATATTGACCGGTGCTTTGGGTGCGATGGTGAGTGTGAATGAAGTGGGTGTGTACGAAGCACAAATTCAAGGCTTGGGTTCGGTAAGCGCCGCATTTGTTTAAGCCTAGACGAGAACTTATGGAGAAAAATATGGAAAAAATAGCTGCTGCCATCATCGGTTCGGGCAATATTGGCACCGATTTGATGAAGAAAATCTTGAAAAAAAGCGACACCAATTTGCGCATGGGCGCGATGGTGGGCATTGATGCCAAATCCGATGGCTTGAAACGCGCCAGCGATTTGGGTGTGCCAACCACGCACGAAGGCATAGATGGCTTATTGGCCTTGCCCAACTTCAATGAAATCAAAATCGTGTTTGATGCCACTTCTGCTGGCGCGCACATCAAGCACAATGAGGTGTTGCAACAACACGGTATCCGCGTGATTGACTTAACGCCTGCTGCAATCGGCCCGTATGTGGTGCCGGTGGTGAATTTGCACGAGCATGAAAATGCCCCCAACATCAATATGGTGACCTGTGGTGGCCAAGCGACCATTCCTATGGTGGCGGCCATCAGTGCGGTGACGGAAGTGTTGTATGCCGAAATCGTGGCGTCGATTTCCAGCCGTTCGGCAGGTCCAGGTACGCGCGCCAACATCGACGAGTTTACCGAAACCACCTCTTTGGCGTTGAAAACCGTGGGTAAGGCCAAATCAGGCAAGGCCATCATCATTTTGAATCCGGCTGAGCCACCATTGATGATGCGCGACACTGTGTTCTGTTTGACCCGTCGCGGCAAAGAAGACGAAATCCGCGCCTCTGTGGCCGCCATGGCTGCCAAAGTGCAGGCTTATGTACCGGGTTACCGTTTGAAACAAGAAGTGCAGTTTGAAGAGTTGTCAGGTGCGGCTTTGAAACAATGGCCGGAGTTGCAACAAGAAGGCGGCCTGAAAGTCACCGTTTTCATCGAAGTAGAAGGTGCAGCCGATTACCTGCCTGCGTATGCTGGCAATTTGGACATCATGACTTCAGCGGCTTTGGCCTGTGCTGAGGTGGTGGCGCAAAACTTAAACACTGCGGGAGCAAAATAATGGCACAACTGTACATTTCTGACGTGACTTTGCGCGATGGTTCGCACTCAGTGAGTCACCAATATTCGATAGAACAAGTGAAACAAATCAGCTCGGCTTTGGATAAAGCCGGTGTGGCCTCGATTGAAGTGGCGCACGGTGATGGTTTGGCCGGTTCCAGTTTTAACTACGGCTTTGGCGCTCATACCGACATCGAGTGGATTGCCGCTGCGGCCGAATCGGTACAAAACGCCAAAATCGCCACCTTGATTTTGCCGGGCATCGGAACGATACACGATTTGAAAGAGGCTTATGCTGCCGGTGCGCGCGTGGTGCGTGTTGCTACCCACAGTACCGAGGCCGATGTATCGGCACAGCACATTGCCTATGCACGCGAATTGGGTATGGACACTGTCGGCTTCTTGATGATGTCGCACATGACCACGCCGGAAAACTTGGCCAAAGAAGCCAAAAAAATGGAATCGTATGGTGCGACCACGATTTACCTGACCGACTCAGGCGGCGCTTTGTTGATGGACGGTGTGCGTGACCGTGTGCGTGCTTTGAAAGCCGAATTGAACAGCAGCACTACCTTGGGCATACACGCTCACCACAACTTGGCTTTGGGTGTGGCCAATGCCATCGTGGCGGTAGAAGAAGGCGTACACCGCATTGATGCCTCGTTGGCAGGTCAAGGCGCGGGTGCGGGCAATACGCCATTGGAAGTGTTCATCGCCGCTGCCGAACGCATGGGCTGGGATCACGGCTGTGATTTATTGGCCTTGATGGATGCGGCCGACGACATTGTGCGCCCATTGCAAACCCGTCCGGTGCGCGTAGACCGTGAAACCTTGTCTTTGGGTTATGCCGGTGTGTACTCCAGCTTCTTATTGCACGCCGAGCGCGCAGCTGCCCGTTACAACATTCCAGCAGTGGAAATCTTGTTGGAAGTGGGACGCCGCAAAATGGTCGGTGGTCAGGAAGACATGATCGTCGACATCGCCTTGGACTTATTGAAACAAAAGGAACAAGTGGCATGAATTTAAACGATATTGCCAAACGCTTGGACGATTGTGTGTTGAACAAGCAATCGACTGCTTCTTTGCGCACCGACACGCCGTTTGATTTACAGGCCGCTTACGCCATACAAGAGTTGGGTGTGGCCTTGCGTGAGGCGCGTGGTGAGCAGCGCGTGGGGGTGAAGCTCGGCTTCACCAGCCGCGAGAAAATGAAGCAAATGGGCGTAGACCATTTGATTTGGGGTGTCATCACCGATGCGATGCAATTGGAAGAAGGCGGTGCGGTGGATTTGGAGCGCTTTATCCACCCACGCATCGAGCCTGAAGTGGCCTTCATTACCCGTAAACCGATCGACCGTGCCATGAATTTGGCCGAGGCTTTGGATGCGATTGAAGGCGTGTGCCCGGCGATGGAAATCATCGACTCACGTTACCAAGCGTTTAAATTCACCTTGGAAGATGTGGTGGCAGACAACACGTCATCAGCAGGCTTTGTGTTGGGCGCAATGCGGCCTGTAAGCACCGACATCAGCAATTGCGGTGTCAACATGACCGAAAACGGGCGCTTGGTGCAAGCCGGTTCGACCGCGGCCATTTTGGGTGATCCATTGCGTTGTTTGGTGCAGGTGTCGCAATTGTTGGCTGAAAAAGGCCAAGTCTTGCCCGCCGGCTCCATCATCATGGCGGGCGCAGCGACCGCGGCGCAAGCGATGCAAAAAGACACTGTTTACGAAACCACCATCTTGGGCTTGGGCACGGTCAGCGTGCGCAGCCTAGCGTAAGGAGAGACACATGACTCAAGCAACTGTGGTGGCTGGCAAAGCCACGCCACGCGGCCGTTTTCCCCACATCAAACGTGCGGGTGATTTCTTGTTCGTGTCTGGCACCAGTTCACGTTTGCCTGACAACAGCATCGCCGGTGCCGAAGTCGATGCCATGGGCGCGACCACGTTGGACATCGAGGTGCAAACCCGTGCGGTGATTGAAAACATCCGCGACATCTTGGCGCATGAAGGTGCGGACTTAAGCGATGTGGTGGAAATGTGCGCGTATTTGGTTGATATGAACGATTTTGCCCGCTACAACCAAGTGTATGGCGAGTATTTCGATTTCGACGGTCCGACCCGTACCACCGTGGCCGTGCACCAATTGCCAAATGCCTTATTGCGCATTGAAATCAAAGCCATCGCCTATAAGCCACTGAACAACAAATAAGGCTGAGCGACATCAGAGGAGAAGAATATGGAATTGAAATATGGACCCGCGTTTAATTTGCTGCAATGGTCGGAACAAAACCAAGACAAATTGACCCCACCGGTGTGTAACACCGCCTTGTTTCCCGATGGCGATTACATCATCAATATGGTGGGTGGGCCGAACAAACGCACCGATTTTCATTGCAATCCAACCGAAGAAATCTTTTACCAAATCAAAGGCAATGCCTATTTGAATGTGTGGGACCGTGGTCAGTTTGAGCAAATCCGTTTGGCAGAAGGGGACATCTTTTTATTGCCAGCGTATTTGAACCATTCACCACAGCGGCCTGAAGCCGGTGGTTTGTGCTTCTTGGTGGAAAAACCGCGCGCCCAAGACCAAAAAGACCACTTCAATTGGTATTGCGCCAATTGTGCGACTTTGGTGGGCAGTGTGGGCGACCATGTCGACGACTTGGTGGCCGATTTGCCATCCGCATTCAAATTGTTTTACGACAAATCCGATGCTGAGCGCACTTGCCCGCAATGTGGGGAAGTCCATCCAGGTCGCAAAGCGGGTGAATGGTTGCAGCGTTTTGCTGAAGTTCACAACCCTGCCTACGCGTAAAGCCAGAGCCGATGCGCGGCGCGCATCGGTTCCGATAAGGAAATTAACATGATCATAGACATACACTCCCATTTTTTCCCCAAGCTCAGCCAAGCGGAAGCGGCGGCCTTGAATCGCGCCACCGCACCGTGGTTGAAAATAGGGGCAGATGCGCGTTTTGGCGACATCTACATTGATGAAAAGCCGTTCCGTCCTGTGTACGATGCCTTGTGGGATGGCAAAGCACGCTTGGAAACCTTGGATCAGCAAGGCTTGGATGTGCAAGTGGTGTGTGCCACGCCGGTGATGTTTGCCTATGCCGAGCCCATAGCCAAAGCCGCCGCTTGGAACCAACGCATGAATGACTTGGGCACCGAGTTTTGTGCTGCCGATCCCAAGCGTTTGAAAGTCTTGGCGCAAGTGCCTTTGCAAGACATAGATGCGGCCTGTAAAGAAGTCAGCCGTGTCAAACAAAACGGCCATGTGGGCGTGCAAATTGGCAACCATGTGGGCGATAAAAGTCTGAACGACGAAGGCATTTTGGAATTTTTAAACCACTGTGCGGCAGAAAACATGCCGGTATTGGTGCATCCTTGGGACATGATGGGCGATGTGCGCATGGAAAAATGGATGCTCAAATGGTTGGTGTCCATGCCAGCGGAAACGCAATTGGGCGCTTTGTCGTTGATTTTGTCGGGTGCGATGGAACGCTTGTCGCCAGACTTGAAGATTTGCTTTGCCCATGGTGGCGGCAGCTTGCCGTATTTAATCGGCCGAGTTGACAATGCGTGGACGCACCGTGATATTGTGCGTGAAGACTGCCCGAACTTGCCATCGTCGTATTTGAACCGTTTGTGGGTAGACTCCGCCGTGTTCGATCCCGATGCCTTGTTGTTCTTGGTGAAAAAAATGGGCGAAGACAAAGTGATGTTGGGCTCGGATGCGCCATTCCCATTGGGCGAGCAACAGATAGGCTCGTTGATTGAAAACAGCAGCTTACAGGCCGCTGCCAAACAGAAAATCTTGGGAGGCAATGCCGCGCATTTCTTTGCCATATAAAGCAAGCAATGCAGAGGGGATGATGGAATGAAAAACACACAACCGCACAAATACAGCATGAACGATTATGCGCTCAACCGTTTGAAACTGCGGCCGTTGGTGATTTTTGAGCGGGTGTTGCAGTCGCATTCCATCATCCATGCGGCCGAACAATTGCATTTAAGCCAGCCGGCGGTGACCAAGGCGATTAAAGAGTTGGAAAGCCAGCTTAAAGTTCAGCTGTTTAACCGTTCTAAAAATGGCATGCAACCGACCGAAGTGGCCTTGGTATTGGGGCAACGGGTCAAAAGTCTGTTTTCGGAATTGCGTTATCTTACCGATGAAATCAACAGTTTTCACCATGGTAATTTGGGCCACATCGTGGTTGGGACGCTGCTGTCTGCCAGCGCGGAATTGTTGCCCAAAGCCATCATCCAACTCAAACAGCAACACCCGAATATCCTCATCACCATCAAAGTCGGTACGGTGGAAGAATTGTTTCCGGCCTTGCTCAAAGGTGAATTGGACTTGGTGGTGGGGCGTTTGCCGAGCATGGATTCCAAGTTTTACCAAACCCACAAGCTCGAACACCATTCGCTTTACTGTGAAAAGCTGTCTTTGGTGGTGGCGCACCAACATGAATTGTTGCAGCGCCCTGCATTGCAATTGGCCGATTTGATGGACTATCCGTGGATTTTGCCTTTGGGCAGCGCCACCATGCGCGGCAATATTTTGCAATATTTCAATGAGCAAGGCGTGGGCGAGCCAAGCAATTTGGTGGAATCGGTGTCGATTTTGACCAATATGAATGTGATTGCACAAAGCAATTTCATTGGCTGTATGTCCAGCGTGGTGGCGGAGCAATTGGTGAATTTAAACCTGCTGGCCAAGCTGCCGTTTCCCGAAATCGGCGACGACATTCCCGTTGGCTATTCAAAACGCAAAGAAGAAGAGCTCACGCCCGCGTGTTTGAAGTTCATTGCCTGTTTACAGGCCGCATCTGAGCATGCTGTTTGAGCATTGCCTGACCCATTCCTGTAGTGTCGCAGCATCTTAAGCCAGCGTAAGCTGGCTTTTTTTTATGGAGGGTGACTAGGACTGACAGCAAAGTCAAAGCAATGTGCTGTTTATAAAGACATTATCGATGAGCGATGGGTTGGATTTGGGTTGGCATTTAAAAGCCCCATCATCCTTTTTGTGCAATATATATGTGCATATTTTGATTTTTATATGGCTTTATTTTTACTTTATATTCAAGTGCATAATTGGTTTTAGAGTATCGACCTAGGTCAATGTTTTAGAGTTTGAACAAAGTATACTCATTCTATTTATAAGTTATATTTACAGGCCGCTTAAGCACCATGCAAGTGGCCATTCTAACATTTAACCTCTGTATGAATGGGATGGCATCACATGAATAAAATTTACAAGACGGTTTGGAGTGCAGAAAAAGGAACGTATGTTGCGGCTTCTGAATTGGTACACACCAAGAATGGCAGTGGCAACAGTGTGGTGGGCGACTTGGTGACGGATATTGAAAAACCATTGAAGCTGGTGCGTTTCAATCAAATTGGTACTTTGCTGCTCTTGGCGAGCTTGGGTGTGGCTTCACAAACTGCCTATGCTGCGTCTGGCATCTTCATCAATGATGGCACCGATGCGGGCTGTACTTGGGTTATCGATGCCAATCAAACCACCATCGCCGGTAATTACAATCAAGGTTTGGGCATCAGCAGCAGCACCACCGTGAAATGGGGCAGTGGTGCAACTTGGGCTTTGCCCACACAAAGTGCGGTTGGTGGTCCACCAACCATGACGTGTGTGGCCACCGACAAAGACAGCCAAACCAACCGTGTGTTGTTCTATGGCGATGCCAATGCTTCGGGTTCTAAACACTTAACTTTGGGCGGGCGCTTGGATGTGAATGGCGGTGTCATCGGCGTGGGAGACCGTGCGGGCAATAACAGCATTCGCATCGGCGGCGGCACCTCATTGACCGATACGGCAGGGTCCAAATCCATTGTGCTCGGTTATAACTCCAAAGCGACAGGCGACAATGCCACGACCATAGGCAATGAGGCCAATGCGGCAGGCAATCAAGCCTTAGCTTTGGGACAGAAAGCACAAGCGGCCGGAAACAATGCCTTGGCATTGGGCGCGGAGGCCAATGCCAGAGGTTTGCAAGGTGTGGCCATAGGTTTACAAAGCCAAGTTTTGGCGACCAATGCCATTGCTGTCGGTAACAGTGCCAATGTGGATGCCAATTCGACTTCTTCAATTGCGATAGGCGATCATGCCACCGTTAAAGGGGCTTACGCGGCCGTGGCATTGGGCGCAGAGGCCAATGCCAGAGGTTTGCACAGTGTGGCCATGGGTTTGAAAGCCCAAGCCATGACGACCAATGCCATTGCTGTCGGTAACAGTGCCAGTGTGGATGCCAATTCAACTTCTTCAATTGCAATTGGGGACCGCTCCAGTGTCAAAGGTGCCAGCGATGCCTTGGCTTTGGGCACAGAGGCCAATGCCAGAGGCTGGCAAAGCATGGCCATAGGATCGAAAAGCCAAGCAATGTCAACCAATGCCATTGCCGTAGGTAATAATGCCAGTGTGGATGCCAATTCACTTTCTTCAATTGCGATAGGCCATTTCGCTACCACGAGGGCAGACAGTGCCATTGCCATTGGTGTTGGTGCTGAGGCATCGGTAAAAAACACCATTGCCATTGGTAGCAATGCGGGCATAGGCATGACTCCCGGAAGCAGCGGCAGCACGGGTGCCATCTTCATAGGCTCAGAAGCCGGCAGTCAAACCACAGGCAGATGGAATACCTTTATTGGTACGCAAAATGCCGGCCTTGGCAGTACCGGTGACTCCAATATTGGCATTGGTAAAACGGTGTTTTATCAGAGCAAAGGCAGCGGCAACAGTGCATTTGGTGATTGGGCCGGCGCTGCCAGTGAGGGCGATCATAATGTGTACGTGGGCGAGAGTTCAGGCCGGAATGGCAGTGGAGACTACAATGCGTACTTGGGTATCAATAGCGGCTTCAAAAGCACGGGGAATCGCAATGCGTATTCCGGCACGTTGGCAGGTGCTTATGTACAAGGCTCAGACAACGTGGCCATGGGCGTCTCAGCAGGCTCAGGCTTTTACCTAGACAGTGCCGGTACAATCCGTAACCGTGATGGCAAGAGTGCGTCTTCACAAGTGGCGTTAAACAATACCGTGGCCGTGGGCAACAAATCATGGGTGGCGGCGGATGATGCCGTAGCAGTGGGTGCGAATTCTGAAGCGAGAATCAAAGGCAGCATCGCCTTGGGAACCGGAGCGGTGGCAGACCGTTCAGCAGGTGCCGTTGGTTATAATCCTGCCATCAGCATTCTTCCGAAAGCAAGCCCCGATTGGAAAAGCACGGCAGCCGCTTTGTCTATCGGTAATGATGCGGGTGTCACACGTCAAATCATCGGTTTAGCAGCAGGCACCAATGACACCGATGCGGTCAATGTGGCGCAATTAAAAGAATTGGCCGATGTGGCGGTTCAATACGATACCGATGGTGCGGGTGTCAAAACCAATAAAATTAGTTTACTTGGCCAAAACCGCGGCGATAAAGTGCGTATCACCGAGCTCGCCAAAGGCAAAGTCGATGAAGACTCTTGGGATGCCATTAATGGCAGTCAATTGCATGGTTTGGCCAAATCTACTGCAGCGGCATTGGGTGGCGGGGCAGATGTGGACAGTGATGGCAAAGTGACTGCGCCCAACTATGCGTTTGCCAGTGGTGGCCAATTCGATAATGTCGGCAGTGCTTTGCTGGATTTAGATGGCCGAGTGGTCAAGAACACTGCCGATATTGTCGATATTCAAGATGACATCACTACCATTAACGGTGACATTAGCAACTTAGACAAACGTGTGACCCAAAACACGACGGACATCACCACCATTCAAGGTGATATCACCAGCATTAATGGTGACATTACCAACTTGGATAATCGTGTCAGTACGAACACCACTGATATCAGCAATATTCAAGGTAATATCACCAGCATTAATGGCGACATTACCAATTTGGATAACCGTGTCAGTACCAACACGACCGACATCAACACCATCAACAAAACTTTGAACGATGGTGCATTCAGTGTGAGCGCCAATGGAGGTGCAGGTTTCCAAGTGGCCAAAGGCACGACTTTGGATTACCGCACAAAAGACGGCAATGTATTGGTAAACCATGATGACAAAGGTGGTTTTAGTTTCGCTTTGGCCAAAGACTTGAACATTACCGGCGGCATTACCACTGGCGACAGCATCACCATCAATGAAGGTGGTAAGACTACCGTCATCGGCGGCGACAAAATCACCATCAATGGCGATACGGTGATTACCGAAAACAATCTGAATGACACCATCAAAAATGCGGTGCAATACGACAGTGATAGCAAAGATGTCATCAGCTTGGCCGGTAGCGGTGGGACCAAGTTGACCAACTTGCGTGATGCTGGTTTGGATGTGAATTCCAGCGATGCGGTGACAGGCAAACAATTGTTTGCGACCAATGAGAACGTGGCGAAAAATACCAGTGATATCACCAATATTCAGGGTGATATTACCAACTTGGACAATCGCATCAGTACGAATACCACGGACATCAGCAATATCCAAGGTGACATTATCAGTATTAACGGCGATATCACCAATTTGGATAACCGTGTTAGTACGAACACTACTGATATCAATACCATCAACCAGACCTTGAACGATGGTGCGTTCAGTGTGAGTGCCAATGGTGGTACGGCCTTCCAAGTGGCCAAAGGCACAACTTTGGATTACCGCACCAAAGACGGCAATGTATTGGTAAACCATGATGATAAAGGTGGCTTTAGTTTCGCTTTGGCCAAAGACTTGAACATTACAGGCGGCATTACTACTGGGGATAGCATCACCATCAATGAAGGTGGCAAGACCACCGTCATCGGCGGCGACAAAATCACCATCAATGGTGACACGGTGGTTACCGAAAACAGCCTTAATGCCACGGTAAAAAATGCGGTGCAATACGACAGTGACAGCAAAGATGTCATCAGCTTGGCCGGTAGCGGTGGAACGAAATTGACCAATTTAAGTGATGCTCAGTTGGATGCGTCGTCTAGCGATGCGGTCACAGGCAAGCAATTGTTTGCGACCAATGAGAATGTGGCGAAAAACACCAGCGATATCACCAATATTCAAGGTGACATCACCAGCATTCAAGGCGATATCACCACGATTAACGGTGACATTACCAATTTGGACAATCGCGTCAGCACCAACACGACCGACATCAATACCATCAATCAAACCTTGAGCGATGGTGCGTTCAGTGTGAGCGCCAATGGTGGTGCAGGTTTCCAAGTGGCCAAAGGCACAACCTTGGATTACCGTTCGGCTGACACCAATGTGATCGTGGATCACGATGGCAAAGGCGGCTTTGACTTTGCTTTGGCCAAAGACTTGAATATTACCGGCGGCATTACCACTGGGGATAGCATCACCATCAATGAAAGTGGTAAGACTACCGTGATTGGTGGCGACAAAATCACCATCAATGGCGATACGGTGATTACCGAAAACAGCCTCAATGCCACGGTGAAAAATGCGGTGCAATACGACAGTGACAGCAAAGATGTCATTAGTTTGGCCGGTGCGAGCGGCACGAAATTGACCAATTTAAGTGATGCTCAGTTGGATGCGTCGTCTAGCGATGCGGTCACAGGCAAGCAATTGTTTGCGACCAATGAGAACGTGGCGAAAAACACCAGCGACATCACCAATATTAAAGGCGATATCACCAGTATTAACGGCGACATTACTAATTTGGACAATCGCGTCAGTACGAATACCACGGACATCAGCAATATCCAAGGTGACATTACCAGTATTACAGGCGATATCACTAATTTGGATAACCGTGTCAGCACCAACACGACCGATATCAATACCATCAATCAAACCTTGAGCGATGGTGCGTTCAGTGTGGCTGCTAATGGAGCAAAGGTCTTCCAAGTGGCTAAAGGCACGATGTTGGATTATCGCTCAGCTGACACCAATGTGATAGTGGATCACGATGGTAAAGGTGGTTTTGACTTTGCTTTGGCCAAAGACTTGAACATTACCGGCGGCATTACCACTGGGGATAGCATCACCATCAATGAAGGTGGCAATACTACTGTTATTGGTGGCGATAAAATCACCATTAATGGTGAGACGGTGATTACCGAAAACAATCTGAATGACACCATTAAAAATGCGGTGCAATACGACAGCAACAGCAAAGACGTCATTAGTTTGGCTGGTGCGAGTGGCACTAAGTTGACCAATGTCAGCGATGCTGATTTGAATGCGTCGTCTAGCGATGCGGTGACAGGCAAGCAATTATTTGCGACCAATGAGAACGTGACGAAAAACACCAGCGACATCAGCAATATCCAAGGCGACATCACCAATATCACCAATAATTTGGATGGTGGCGTGTTCAGTGTCAGTGCCAACGGTAATACCCCATTAAAAGTTGGCAAGAATGCGGTGTTGGATTTTGCCAGCGACGATGGCAATGTGGTCATCAGCCAAATCAATGGTAATTTCAGCTTTGATTTGGCCGCCGATGTGAGCATCAGCAACAGTTTGAGCATAGGCAATACCGCCATCACCAGCAAAGGCTTGAGCATAGGCAGCAATGGCCCGAGTTTGACCGATGCTGGTTTGAATGCGGCCGGTACGCGGGTGAGCAATGTCGGCGATGCTATGGCAGACGGTGATGCCGTTAACAAAGGCCAATTGGATGCGGCGATTAAAGACACCATCGGTTTGTCGGATGTGGCGGTGAAATACGATGACGCTCAAAAAGACCGCGTGACTTTGGCGGGCAGCAAGGGCACGCTGTTAACGAATTTACAGGCCGGTTCTGTGAATGCATTATCCCGTGATGCCATCAATGGCAGCCAGTTGTATGCCGTGAGTGCGTCGGTGGCCGATGCGTTTGGCGGCAATGCGGTGGTCAATGCCAATGGTTCTATCAGTGCGCCACAATATGTGTTTGGTGATGGCAGCGTCTTTAACAATATTGGCGGTGCTTTGGCCAATTTGGATGTGCGCACCAGTCAAAACAGCAGCAATATTAGCCTGATTGACAACCGTGTAAGCCATGTTGAAACCAAGATTACCAATATTGAAAGCCAAATCGGTAAATTGCCTGATAATGCGGTAGCGTATGACGATGCGAGCAAAGGCAACTTGACTTTGGCAGGCGACAAGGCGCAAACCACGACCGATGCTCATGGCAATCAAGTGGTCACGGGTGGTGGAACGGTGATACACAATGTGGGCAATGGCGTTGCTGCGGCCGATGCGGTGAACAAAGGCCAATTGGATGGCGCCTTGTCGGAAGCCAAAGACTATACTGATCAGAAGATAGATCAGGTTACCGGTGGCTTAACGCAAGATTTGACCAATATCCACAATGACATCACCACCATCACCAATAATGTTACCGACATTACCAATGGTGCCAGTGGCATGTTCCAAGTGAGCCAAGGCGGCAGCTTGGTGGCGCCTACACCGACAGGTGACAATTCTTTGGCCGGAGGTTCAGGTGCGGTGGCTTCGGCTGACAACAGCACTGCCTTGGGCAATAATGCCCAAGCCAAGGCCAAAAATTCAGTGGCTTTGGGAGAGGGTTCGGTTGCCAACCGTGAAAACTCGGTGTCTGTCGGCAGCGCCGGCCATGAGCGTCAAATCACCAATGTGACCGCTGGGGTAGAAGCGACCGATGCGGTGAATGTGGGACAATTGAACAGTGTGACCAGCAAGATAGGCCACAGCATCAACCAATTGGGCCGCAATATCAACAATGTCGATCGCAACAGCCGTGCCGGTATTGCTGGAGCGGCGGCCTTGGCCAATATTCCGCAAGTGATGAACGCGGGACAGAAGTCGATAGGCATGGGCGCGGCCAATTACCGTGGTGAAAACGCGCTTTCCATCGGCATGTCGGTGGCCTCCAGCAATGGTAACTGGGTGTTCAAAGGCAGTGCTTCGTTTGACAGCCAAGACAACCACATCATCGGTGGCGGCATGAGTTATATGTGGTAAGCAGGCATTGAACATCAAGTGGTTTGCTTGATGGCAATGCAATCAATAAGCGGCCTGTAAGTTTACAGGCCGCTTATTTGATTTATGATGATGTAAACAGTGTCACCGTCATTTGGGCATAAACATGCCTATTATCGCCCTCAAAAACCGATTTGTTATCGCCGAAAAGACGAAGTGGGTATGGAGGCTCTAGAACCCAATTACGCCTGTCAAAAACACATAACAGTCTTGTCAAAAACACATGATTTTGTTGGATTCTTTAAATATTTGGCTTTAAATGACATCCAAATGACAATACTGCCTGTTTTGGGTTTTCAGGACGGGGTCTATCGGTTAAACTATCAAATTGTCGCTTTGCAACAATTTTCTGGCGGCAAATAACAAAAATCGTTAATGGAACCCCAATGACTGCTAACGCGCGCATTCGCGAAATTCCGTACAACTACACATCTTATTCAGATAAAGAAATCATCATCCGTTTGATTGGTCAATCGGCTTGGGACATCTTGGAAGACTTGCGTTCGCAACGTCGTACCGGCCGTTCCGCCATCATGTTGTTTGAAGTTTTGGGCGACATTTGGGCGGTAATGCGCAATCCCTATTTGGTTGACGACTTGCTGGAACACAAACACCGTCAAGAAGCCTTGGTGCGCGAAATGCGCCACCGTTTAAACGAAATCCAAAAACGCCGTGACGACAACCAAAAAGTGGCCGAATTGCTGCGTTTGGCCACGCAAGCGGTCGATGATTTCGATGCCTCGTTTGAAAAAACCCGCGTGAAGCGCGAGCAAATCGTGCAGCGCTTAAGCCGTATCACCAAAAAACACAACATCATGTTTGATGGCTTGGCACGTGTGTCGCACGTGACCGATGCCACTGACTGGCGGGTGGAATACCCATTCGTGGTGATTAACCCCGATTCAGAAGCCGAAATCGCACCGTTGGTGAAATCCTTAATCGAATTGGATTTGACCATCATCCCGCGTGGCGGTGGTACGGGTTATACCGGTGGCGCCATTCCACTGGATGCCATGAGTGCGGTCATCAATACCGAAAAATTGGATTTACACATGGGTGTGCAAATGGTGGATTTGCCCGGTTTGGAAGGCAAACACCCTGTCATCCATTGTGGCGCCGGTGTGGTGACACGCCGCGTGGAAGAAGCGGCCACCGCAGCGGGCTTTGTGTTCGCCGTCGACCCAACTTCTGCAGATGCTTCGTGCGTGGGCGGTAATGTGGCGATGAATGCGGGCGGTAAAAAAGCAGTGTTGTGGGGCACGGCCTTGGACAACTTGGCCTATTGGAAGATGGTCAATCCGCAAGGGCAGTGGTTGTTGATTGAGCGCGTGAACCACAATATGGGCAAAATTCACGACCAAGAAATTGCTGAGTTTGATGTGCATACCTTAAAAGACGACGGCAAAACCATCGTCTCTACCGAGCGCTTAAGCATCCCAGGGCACAAATTCCGCAAAGTGGGTTTGGGCAAAGACGTGACCGACAAATTCTTGTCGGGCGTACCGGGGGTGCAAAAAGAGGGCACGGACGGCATCATCACCAGCGTGGCGTTTGTATTGCACACCATGCCGAAACACACACGCACCGTGTGTTTGGAATTCTTTGGTACGGTGGCGAATGCGACGCCAGCGATTGTGGAAATTCGCGATTATTTGTTGGGTCACGACAGCGTCAAGCTGGCGGGTTTGGAGCATTTGGACTGGCGCTATGTGCGTGCGGTCGGTTATGCCACCAAAGCGGCCGGTAAAGGCCGTCCGAAAATGGTCTTGCTCGCCGACATCGTGTCTGATGACGAAAATGCGGTGCAAGAAGCGGCGGCACACATTGTGCGTTTTGCCAATGCCCGTGATGGTGAAGGCTTTATCGCCGTGTCGCCAGAAGCGCGCAAGACCTTCTGGTTAGACCGTTCGCGCACGGCAGCGATTGCCAAACACACCAATGCCTTCAAGATTAACGAAGACGTGGTGATACCGTTGGAGCGTTTGGGTGAGTATTCAGACAGCATCGAACGCATCAATATTGAATTGTCGATTCAAAACAAATTGGCCTTGGTGCGCGCCTTAGAAGCGTATTTACGCCATGAAAAATTGCCAGTGGACAAAATGGGCGAAGACTTGCCAAGCAAGGAATTGCTCGGCGAGCGTGGCGGCTATGCCTTGAAACACGTTGAGTCCATCGGTGAGCGTTGGCAGTGGTTGCTGGACAATTTGGATGCACCTTTGTCCGACTACATCGCCCGCTTTGGTGACAGTGTGTTGGAAGACAGCAGTGCCGATGTGAACAAATCTTGCTTTATTGCCATGCGCGATTTCAAATTGCGCGTGTCGGTGAAACGCGATTTGATGCGCCATTTGGGCGAGATATTCAGCGGCCATATCGACAAGAAAATCATGGAGCAATTGGGCAAAATCCACGGCAAAGTGGTGCGCTCACGCGTGTTCGTGGCCTTGCACATGCATGCCGGCGACGGCAACGTCCACACCAATATTCCAGTCAATTCCGACGATTACGACATGCTGCAAGTGGCGCACAATGCCGTCGACCGCATCATGAAAATCGCCCGCGATTTGAATGGGGTGATTTCGGGTGAACACGGCATAGGCATCACCAAATTGGAATACCTGACCGACGAAGAAATGCAGCCGTTCTGGGATTACAAAGCCAAAGTCGACCCTGAAGGCCGCTTTAACCGCGGTAAATTGATGCGTGGTGCCGATTTGCGCATGGCTTACACGCCATCGTTTGAGTTGCTCGGCGTTGAGTCCCTCATCATGGAGCAATCAGACATCGGTAAGATTGCCCACTCGGTGAAAGACTGTTTGCGCTGTGGTAAATGTAAACCGGTGTGTACCACCCATGTGCCGCGTGCGAATTTGCTTTACAGCCCGCGCAATAAGATTTTGGGCGTGGGCTTGCTCACCGAGGCGTTCTTGTATGAAGAACAAACCCGTCGCGGCGTGTCGCTGAAGCATTTTGAAGAATTCAACAATGTTGCCGACCACTGTACCGTGTGCCACCGCTGTGAAA
Source organism: Vitreoscilla massiliensis (assembly GCF_001457815.1). GTDB lineage: Bacteria > Pseudomonadota > Gammaproteobacteria > Burkholderiales > Neisseriaceae > Vitreoscilla > Vitreoscilla massiliensis. The sequence continues at coordinate 96,318 of NZ_LN898220.1, read as the reverse complement.
AACCGTGTCCTGTAAACATCGACTTTGGTGATGTGACCGTGGACATGCGTGATTTCTTGCGCAAACAAGGCAAGAAGAAATTCAATCCAACCGCAGCCATCGGCATGGCCTTCTTGAATGCCAAAGACCCAGCCACGGTGAAAGCCTTGCGTGTGGGCGTGGTCAACATGGGCTTTAAGGCGCAAAACGCCGCTTATGAAATGGCGAAAAAATTCAGTTTCGGCAAATTGAAGAAACAGAAGAAACAGCCAGACGCAACCACGCAGCAGCCGACGGTGCAAGAACAAGTGGTGCATTTCATCAATCGTCCGTTGCCACGCAATGTGCCGATTAAAACCGCGCGCGCTTTGCTCAACATCGAAGACAACAAAACCGTGCCGATTATCCGCAATCCACAATTGCACGAAGACACGGAAGCGGTGTTCTACTTCCCTGGCTGTGGTTCTGAGCGTTTGTTCAGCCAAGTGGGTTTGGCCACGCAAGCGATGTTGTGGCATGTCGGTGTGCAAACCGTGTTGCCACCGGGCTATTTGTGCTGTGGTTACCCACAAAAAGGCGCGGGCAACATCGAGAAAGCACAGGAAATCACCACCGATAACCGCGTGCTCTTCCACCGCATGTCCAATACCTTGAACTATTTGGACATCAAAACCGTGGTGGTGAGCTGTGGCACGTGTTACGACCAATTGCAAGAATACCGCTTCGAGGAAATTTTCCCCGGCTGTCGCATCATCGACATTCACGAATTCTTGCTTGAAAAAGGCATGAAATTGGATGGTGTTAAGGGTCAGCAGTATTTGTACCACGACCCTTGTCACACGCCGATTAAAACCATGCAGCCAGCCAAATTGGCGTCGGAATTGATGGGACAAAACGTGCCTTTGTCTGACCGTTGTTGCGGTGAAGCCGGTACGTTTGCGGTTAACCGTCCTGACATTGCCACGCAAGTGCGTTTCCGCAAGCAAGAAGAAATTGAAAAAGGCAAAGCGGCCTTGCTACAAGGCGAGCCGGTGAAAATCCTCACTTCTTGTCCGGCGTGTTTGCAAGGTTTGAGCCGTTACAAAGACGATGCCAATGTCGATGCCGACTACATCGTGATTGAAATGGCCAAACATGTGTTGGGCGAACAATGGCAAAACGAGTTCGTCGCCAAAGCAGCCAATGGTGGTATAGAACGCGTGTTGTTATAAGCGGCCTGTAAACTTGATATCGACGCTGTTGTGGCATGCCACAGCAGCGTTTTTTATTGTGGCTGAATGCGTTACTGCTGCGAGCGGGTTGGAAAATGGCTACAATGGCCGTTTACAGGCCGCTTGTGCAGAGGTGCACCATCATGGAACAACTGGAGTTTTTCGACATCCCCAGCCCATGTGTGGGGGTGTGCATCAGCAATAACCGCGGTTATTGCAAAGGCTGTTTCCGCTCGCGCGAAGAGCGTTTGTATTGGCTCAAGTTCAGCGATGCGCAAAAACGCGAAGTGGTGCGCTTGTGCACGCAGCGCAAGCGCAAAGTGTGGTTGGCGAAAATGCACAGCCTCAGTGTGGACGAAGCCGAGATGGATGCAGGCGCGCTGGCGCCGGAATTGAATTTAGAATTTAAGGATGAACAAGCAGAATGATGGCTTTGGTGTTGTGTGTGTTGTGCAGTGTGATGGTGTCGGTGTTGTTCAAATGGGCACGTCCGCGTGGTTTACAGGCCGCTCAAGCGGTGGCAGTGAATTACTTGGTGGCCATTGCCGCGGTTGTGGTGTTATTGCGACCCAGCGTGGAGACACAAAATTTGGTTGAAATGCCATGGGGCATTTTACTGTTGCTAGGGGTGTTATTGCCGCTGGTGTTTGTGATGATGGTACATGCGGTGTCGCAAGCGGGCATGGTGCGCGCCGATGCGGCGCAGCGTTTGTCGGTGTGTCTGCCTTTAATCGCGGCGGCGACATTTTTTGGCGAACACATCGCCGGTCTTAAGGCGGTAGGTTTGGGCTTGGCCTTGTTGGGTGTGGTGGCCTTGATATGGCGTCCGCAAGCGCAAAAAAACCAACACGTGTTAACCCAAACCAGTGGTTTGCTGTTGCTGTTGGTGTGGGTGGGTTATGGCTTGTGCGACATCTTGTTCAAACAAATTGCCAAGACCGGTACCCAGTTTTCATTGGCCTTGCTGATGGCATTCGCTTGTTCGGCGGTGTTGATTTGGGGTTATTTGTTGCAACGCAAAACCGAATGGGATGGTTTTAGCTTGCGCTGTGGTGTGGTCTTGGGGGTGCTCAATTTTGCCAATATTTATTTCTACATCAAGGCCCACCAAGCGATGCATGAAACCCCAAGTGTGGTGTTTGCGGGCGTGAACATCGGCGTGCTGGCCTTGGCCATGCTCATTGGGACAGTGTTCTGGAAAGAGCGTTTGAACAAGGTTAACTGGCTCGGCTTTGGGCTCGCTGTGGCGGCGGTATTGTGTTTGTATGCTGCGATGATTTAAACCGATATTGGGATGCTCCATTCTGTTTACAGGCCGCTTAATGCGGCCTGTAAGTGTTTGGTGGCATGTAGCAGGAATGAGGTTTGCTAGGTTTGCTGGTCTTGTAATGTCTTTTATTCAGATTGTTGCTGTGATTGCCGAAAGCGCGGCAAGTCTTTTAAATAGTAAACGCTGTCTGTGGGAGCTGTTGCGGTCGGTATGGCAGAGGCTTCGTCTGCGGCCAGTTCCGATGTCAATGCGGGTGTCTCCGGGTTAGGTATGGATGGAGGAGCGGCAGGTGCTTGGGTCAAGGCGGGTTGAGGCAATACGATGTGGGCTAAAATGTGGCTGGTCACCGCCGCAACAAAGGCCATGCCCAACAGTAAAAAAGAGATGTTGCCCAAGAGGATGGGCCAGCTGCTGCACAACATGCCGGTGAGGGTGGCTTTCATCATGCCACTCCCGTCTTTATGCCAACGATTGGCGCTGATGATGGCGCCGGTGATGAATGCAGGTATGCCATACACCATCATTGCAAAGTAAACCGCCATGGGGAAGTAGATGAAGATTTCCAGTGTTAAAGTGAAGATGACCATTAACAGCGTAATCATCAAGGTGGCGAATACGGGGGCCAAGCTGAAACCTATCAGCACTTTAATTGTGGGGTATTGGGGGCGAAATGGTGGTGTGTTGTCAGGCAATGTTTGCGTTTGTTCCGCATGGGCAGTGGGTAATTGTTTGTTCATGGCTTGATTCCTGAGCTTGGCTTACAGGCCGCTTGATGCAGCCTGTGAATTAGGACAATGTGTCATGGGCTTGTTGCTCATCTGTCTGGGATTGAGATTCTGATACCGGACTGCTCAAATGCCATTTGATCAAATACAGTGTGAACGCAAACAAAGTCAGATAAGGCAGAAAGAGCAGAACCGTGCTGAAAGTAATGTCTAAGGCCAGGATTGAAATTGGCAGGGAATACAGGCTGGCCACAATCACAAACACTTTGAACAAGCGCACATTCAGCATCCATGCCAGCACATAAATGCCGACGCAAGCCATGCTGATGCCTATGCCAGTATCGGAAAAGGGTGAGGGAATCCAATCTAGGGCCCTGCTTAACCAAGTGGGGTCTGGCTGATGATAGCGATAAGGCGTTGGATGGGTGGTGAAATCGGGTTTGCGCAAATCTTCGAAGATGATGTTTAAAATCGGTGCTGACATCACGCCCACTGCCGCGCTGATGAGCAAACGCAGCAGCAATTGCTGTAAATAGAGCTTCATTTTGCACCCCCTTATGGGAATCAAGTTTACAGGCCGCATTGAGCTGCTTAGGGCTAGGACAGGCAGGATGCAGCCCACTCTGCAGACATACATTAAAGCAGTGGTGTGCCCATCAGTCTTGTGGCTTGCGTTTGATGAGTGCGTGTGTGGGCAAATCTTTTAAGTAATACACGCCGCGGGCGTGTGTTGTGGTTTTGACCATGCTGGCTGGGATTTCAACGGCCCAGTAGTCGGGTTCCTCGGGCTCATAAACGGGAATGTCACCATCCTCATCTGCGGGCAAAACGAGGTAGGCCAGCAACATGCATGTCACCGAGGCAACGAGGGTGGCGCTCAAAGCGAGCGATGTTGAGGTGTGAAATACCGTAGGTATGCCTGCACACAACCCGCCCACTGCGGTGGCTTTATAAATATCGGCCCAGTTTTTTCCCCAACGACAGGCGCTGATGATGATGCCGACAACTAAGGCTGGAATGCAATACATCGATTGGGCGTAAAGCATGGCGATAAAGCCGAACAAAATGGCCGCTGCTGGATTGCCGGAAAACATGAATATCAGCATGATGAACAAACCGACTATGGCTGGTGCAAGGGTAAACGTCAGGAAGACCTTGAAAAATGGATAATCGTCTAAGCTTGGTTTCAGACGGGTCGCGGGGACGATGCATCTGCGGGAGAAATGCTTTTGTGGATGGCGACGTTTCATGTGATGCTCCTAACAAAGACAGGCAGGGCGAGTGTGGCGATACTGATGTGCTGGCCATGGCCGTTTGAACAAGTTGGGTTTATTTTAATACATTTATTTCTGTTTTGAAAGAAATTTATGTAATAAATGTGTTTTGATGGGTTTGCAGGCCGCTTTGCTAAAGAGGGTGTGCAATGACAGCGATGCATAACGACCGTATATGTTTGAACAGACTTGAATTGACGGCCAATTTGGGTTATTGATGGGAAAACAAGACGAAGGAATGCAAATGTCAACACAATGGTTAACCATCAACAGCAACGGTTTTGAACTGGATGTGTATGTGGCGCGGCCTGAAACGCCGGCCAAAGCTGCGGTTATCGTAGCGATGGAAATTTTTGGGGTTAACAGCCATATCCAAGATGTGTGTCAGCGTTTGGCTGACGAGGGCTATGTGGCCATCGCGCCGCAATTGTTTGACCGCCTCGAAAAAAACGTCAACATGGGCTACAGCGCCGCTGACGTTGAACATGGCAAAGCACTGAAGCAACAGGCGGAAGACGGTTTACAGGCCGCTATAGCCGGTGACATTCAAGCCTGCATCGATTGGGCTTACGACCATGAGGGCGTGAGCAAAGTCGGTATGATGGGATTTTGTTGGGGCGGGCTCAATACTTGGCGCGCGGCGCAACATGCGCAGAGCTTGTGGGCGGCGATTTGCTATTACGGCGGCGGCATGGTCGCAGAAACCGAATTGGCTGATAAACCGGTGGCACCGGTATTGGCCCATTTTTCCGATGACGATGCCACCACGCCGCTGGCGGGCATAGAGCGCTTGCGCGAACGGTATGGCGACGAAGTGGTGGTGTATGTCTATCCCGCTCACCATGGTTTCAATTGTGATCAGCGCGGCGCTTACAACCAAGGCGCGGCCGAGGTGGCATGGCAACGCAGCTTGGCGTTTTTGCGCATGTGTTTGCAATCAGCATAAACCGAACTTAACGCAGCTTGGCGTTACAATAGCGGCTTCTGGCGGTAAGAAGCCGCTTTTTGAGCAGAAGAGAACCACACATGGCACAAAACACCGTGTTTCAAGCAGACGAATATTTATTAGACCATTTTGTTGGCGGCACGCCTTTGGTGCGTTTGCAGCGTTTAAGCCAGCCCAGCCACGGTACGGTATTGGCCAAACTCGAAGGCAACAATCCCGCCGGCTCGGTGAAAGACCGTCCCGCTTACAACATGATCATGCAAGCGGAAAAGCGCGGCGACATCAAGCCGGGTGACACCTTAATCGAAGCGACTTCGGGCAATACCGGCATCGCCTTGGCGATGGTGGCGGCGATGCGCGGCTACAAAATGCAGCTCATCATGCCAAGCAACATGAGCCAAGAGCGCAAAGACGCGATGCGCGTGTACGGCGCCGAATTGATAGAAGTGAGCAAAGAACAAGGCATGGAAGGCGCACGCGACTTGGCCTTGCAATTACAGGCCGAGGGCAAAGGCATTGTGCTCGATCAATTTGCCAATCCCGACAATCTGGAAGCACATTATCTGACCACTGGCCCAGAATTGTGGCAACAAACCCACGGCAAAATCACCCATTTTGTCAGCTCCATGGGCACGACAGGCACGATTATGGGCGTGTCCAAATACTTAAAACAGCAAAATCCAGCCATCCAAATCATCGGTTTGCAACCGGCCGAAGGCTCTAGCATCCCGGGCATACGCCGCTGGCCACAAGAATACCTACCGAAAATTTTCGACGCCTCACGCGTGGACGTCATCATGGATGTGGCGCAAAGCGATGCCGAAGCCACCATGCGCGCCTTGGCCACGCACGAAGGCATCGCCGCTGGTGTATCGTCAGGAGGCGCAGCATGGGCAGCCTTGCAAATCGCGCAAGCAAACCCTGATGCTGTGATTGTGTGCATTATTTGTGACCGCGCCGACCGCTATTTGTCGACAGGGGTGTTTTCTTAAGGTTTACAGGCCGCTTGTATGCGGTCTGTAAACAGCTTAAGCACTATTTTGCTGCGTGACACATTGCAATCGTGTAGGGCCGCCCCATTTGTAAGCCATTAATTCTTAAACCCAGTCCCTCAATTCGCCGCAGGTGTGCGACAATACGCCCGTTTTGATGAAAGTTCTTTTGCTATGCACAATGAAAAAGCGCCCGTTTCGCTGGGCAAATACCTGATTGTTTCGGTGGTGGCGATTTTGCTCGACCAATTGACCAAATGGTTGGTGATTAAAAACATCCCTGCACCGGTTTACGACGCACAAGGCTATTTCTTGGGCGCAACCCGCCTCAATGTGATACCGAATTTCTTTGATTTGACCCATGTCTATAATCCTGGTGCGGCGTTCAGCTTTTTGGCCAATGCTGGCGGCTGGCAAGTGGTGTTTTTCTCGGCCTTGGCCTTTATCATCAGTGGCTGGCTATTGTGGTCTATCCGCAAAGGCCAGTTTGCCTGCTGGGGCAATTGGGGCGCGGCGGCGATTATTGGTGGTGCGTTGGGCAATGTGGTCGATCGCTTTGTGCATGGCCATGTCATCGACTTTTTGCTGTTTTATGTGGAGCCGTATTACTACCCCGCGTTTAACATTGCCGACAGCTTTATCTGCGTCGGTGCGGTGATGTTGGTCATCGACGGTTTTGCGCAAGCGAAAAAAGACAAACAAAACAAAAAAGTTTCAGTTTAAGGACACAGACATGCCACAACCGATTTTACTTGCCAACCCACGCGGCTTTTGTGCCGGAGTAGACCGCGCCATCAGCATTGTTGAACGTGCCTTGGAAGAATACGGCGCGCCGATTTATGTGCGCCATGAAGTGGTGCACAACAAATTTGTGGTCGATGATTTGCGCAACAAAGGCGCGATTTTCATTGAAGAATTGTCTGATGTGCCCGAAGGCTCAACCTTGATTTACTCGGCGCACGGCGTGTCTTTGGCGGTACAAGAAGAGGCCATCCGTCGCGGTTTTCGTATTTTTGACGCCACTTGCCCATTGGTGACCAAAGTGCACAAACAAGTGCAGCGCTTAAACGAAGACGGCTACCAAATCATCATGATAGGCCACAAAGGCCATCCCGAAGTCGAAGGCACGATGGGACAGGTGCGCGAAGGCGGCATGTTGTTGGTGGAAGTGGTGGAAGACGTGGCCAAACTGGTGGTGGACGATGTGGAAAAACTCGCCCATGTCAGCCAAACCACGCTGTCTGTCGATGAAACCTTCGACATCATCGAAGCCTTAAAAGCGCGTTTCCCACACATCAAGAGCCCAAACAAAGAAGACATTTGCTACGCCACCACCAACCGCCAAGAAGCCGTGAAAAAACTCGCTGCCGATTGCGACATCGTGATTGTGGTGGGTTCGCCAAATTCGTCTAACAGCAACCGCTTGCGCGAAGTGGCGGCTTTGCGCGGCGTCGATGCCTATATGGTCGACAACGCCAGCTTCCTTAAAGAAGAATGGTTTGCCGGCAAAAACCATGTTGGCGTCACCGCCGGCGCTTCTGCACCAGAATTATTGGTACAAGAAGTCATCGCCCAAATCCAAGCTTGGGGTCACGGCAGCATAGAGGAATTGAATGGCGTGGAAGAAAGCATTGTATTTGTGTTGCCTAAGGAATTGCGTCAACCATCTGCGTAAATGCTGTGGTTGTATTGCCTAGTTTAAAAGCGGCCTGTAAATGTTTACAGGCCGCTTTTTTGTGTTGGATAAGTGTCTCGGTTACCGTTAAGGAGTTGAATTACATTGAGAATCATGAAGCAATTATTCTATACTAAAGTGGTGCAATCACTTTAATTGAGGAAATGTCATGGTACAAAATATTTTTGGCAGTGAATTTGAGGATGATTTAACCGGCAGTGTCGGCAATGATACGATTTATGGCTATGGCGGTAATGATGTATTGCGTGGTGGTTTGGGCAATGATGTCTTAATCGGCGGAGAGGGGGCTGATACCTATGTGTATGCGGGTGACTGGGGGCAAGATGTCATCACGGATGGCGGTAGCGAGAACCACATATTCTTTAGAGATGTGACATTGGCAGATTTAAAATTTGAGCAAGTGGGTATGGATTTGCTGATACGCAAAATAGGTACAGATGAACACATTACCATCAGCAATCAATTTCGGTGGTTGGATGAAAACTGGCAAGACTTTTTATTGACTGACAATGTTATCAGCCATTGGGAGTTTGCGGATGGCTTGGTGTTGAATGCTCAGCAAATTCATAGGTTACTTGAGAATTCTCATTATCAAAATCTATATCAAACCCGTATCAATAATGTGAATAATCAAGAAGAAATTCATGGTAGTACAGCGTCTGAAGCCATATATGGTAATGCCCGCAATGATGTGATTTTTGGTGGAGGTGGCAGCGATACCTTGATAGGAGGGAGCGGTGCAGATACTTATGTGGTTTCAACATTGTTTTCAGCCCCAGCTACCGAATCTGAAACCATAAAGATTATCGATGGACAAGCCAATAATCACATTTACTTTAATCGTAGTTTACTGTCCGATGTGGTGTTTATGCGTGGCAATCTCAATGCTGAAGATTTGCATGTGCTTTCTACTAAGGGTTTTGAAGGCAGACAAGCTGTTACCATTTATGGGCAGTATGACAATTACAATGATTGGGATGGCAAGTCTGTGGTCAACTGGGAGTTTGCCGATGGTCAGATACTGAAATCTTCACATATTGAAGTTTTGACCAAAATGCTTTTTAAAACTGGTCAAGGCAATGATGACAATATTTGGGACGATGGCAGACTAGTGGGCAGCAATGGGAACGATGAAATATATGGTACTGAGCACCACGAAATCTTATTCGGACAATACGGTAACGATGTATTGAACGGTGGCGCGGGAGATGATGTATTGGTGGGTGGTGTGGGAGCGGACACTTATGTGTTTAATGGCAATTGGGGGCAAGACCACATCATGGATTTCAATGCCGACAACCACATGTATTTTCGAGATGTGAATGCAAAAGATGTGGCATTCGTGCGCGATGGTGAAGACTTGTTGATTCACAAACTCAATAGCAGCGAACAAATTCGCATCATGGGTCAATTTAAAAATGGCACCGATACGGCTGCACAAGTCATTGTGAATTGGGAATTTGCTGATGGACAAATCTTCAAAGCCAGCGATGTCAATGCCGTTACCCAAATGACCAATGCTATGGCGGCAATGGGCAATACAGATGGAACGGCCATTGCCAGCAATATCAATACACAAACAGACATACAATTGGCAGCAGCTTAATCTGTTTGTATATAAAAGCGGCCTGTAAATCGTTAGAGGCCGCTTTTATATTACATAAACATATCGAAAGTCAAACTTAAATTCAATTTAAGAAAACATTGTTATTTATTGGTAATGGCATCAGTCATAATGGTGTTATACCAATACATACATTGGTTCAAAGTCTTGCGGTTAATAATATTTTGCTTTTGGATGATCACTTCTGATAGGCGATCACATTTTTTTTGATTGATGTCATTGGTGGTGATTTGTTGGTGATATTGGTGGTACAAATTATTGATGCGGCTATTTGGTAAAAATACCCACCAACCCATACCGAAAGAGGAGGTTAATTCATAGGCATCATAGCCTTCATTTTCTTGACCTAAAGACTTATGATTCCAACGGTACACACCATTGCGTCCATCCATGAAGTTGGTCAGGCTGATATTGTTATTCTTATTGACTAAAACCTTATCAAAAAACTGTTTTTCAAGCCCCATTCTGGTTTTCTGATAGAAGGCATATGGTACGGAGCCGGTTTGATAGCTGTCTTGCAGTGATTTTAAAATCAAGGGCATGCGCAAAAAATGTGAGGAATCCATTACAGTATTTTGTATGGGTTTCTTGTCTTCAATATGTTGTGTATCGGTGTAACCTGCGTAAGCAAAATCAGGATGAGTGTCCCAACTACCTTTATCAAACAACCATCTCCCAGATGAATCAAAACTACTACGTTGTTGAAATACTTGTAAACTTGTTTGGTTAATGTCTTTTAATACGGGATTGTTTTTATAAATTTTGCTCAAATCTGCAGCAACTGCAAATGTAAAAAACTCTTCATCAATGATGGCACGTTTAAATCCCACATCTTTTCCCACATTAAGTTTCCATTGAATCCGCTCTTTCATATTATTGAAAGGTTTGCGCTGCCATTGCCATGCGGGCATTTCAGTCCAAATTTTACGCATATTTTGTAATAAGTAAGTACTGAGCTCAGGCTGTTTGTTTCCGGACAAGACGGCATATTGGCTTAATAAATATAAGTATTGCAATAAACGCAAGCGCTGTGAGCTATCACTTAAATCCATGCTTTCTAGATTGGATTGAGTGAGTATCGCCATTTGGGCATCAAATTTTTGTATCAACTGTTTGTCTTGAGTTTGATAGGCATAATGCAGTGGGACCATTAAAAAGTGAGTGGCATTATAACGCTCATTAGGTGCCCAAGTTCTTGTGACTAAATACGCATCAACACCATTAGTAACAGTATTATTAGCATAAGCCCATTGAGGTATTAAGCAAGCAGCCACTGCTAGAAAATGAAGCAGTAATGTTTTTTTTGTTGGTTTCATAATATTGCCTTTCTATTTATGAAGAGATATAAATATCTATATCATAATGAAAGTTATGGGAATTTTCATATTTTTTGATATGATGGAGTGAGCTGTTTGATATGCATTACATCATTATTTTGACATGATCAAACGGCTTAATTTGTACAGGGATACCATTATAAAAACATTAAGCCACAATGCAAAAACATTAAAAATTTTAGCTTGAATCTAATGATTTAGAAAATGTATTTGCAAATCATATTAAGCTAGAAAGTACATTTTAATGCAGCAGTAAATATACCAAAACAAGTGAAATTTAGGAGAATCAGATGGCAATAAACTATATCAATGGTAGCAGTGCTTCTGAAACATTAAATGGTACTGTAGGCAATGATGTCATCAGAGCTGGTACAGGAGATGATGTTATTTTTGGAGGTGCTGGTAATGATGGCATTAATGGCGATGCTGGTAATGACACCATTAACGGCGGGGAGGGCAATGATGTTTTGTATGGTGGTGCCGGCAACGATATAGATCGTTATATCTTTTCTGTAGGGCATGGTAAAGATACGGTGATTGATACCGATGATAATACAGCCAAAGATACCTTAGTGTTCCTGAATATCAACAGTACTGCTGCTATTTTTAACCGTGTTGGTAATGATTTGCGTATTTGGGGTTATGGTGGCGTCAATGATGAAGTCTTGGTACATCAATATTTTGATACTTCGGCTTTCGCCTCAAATAAAGTGTTTCAATTTGCAGATAAAACGTTGACATCAGTATCTTTGATTATTAAGGGAACCAATGCTAATGATGTTTTGAACGGCAGTGCATCTGCTGAAACGATTTATGGCTTGGATGGAAATGATTTAATTAGTGCAGGCGCTGGTAACGATAGTATTTTGGGTGGGAACGGCAATGATGAAATAAAAGGTGAGGCCGGTAATGACATCATTAATGGTGGCGTAGGAGATGATCTGTTGTATGGAGGAACCGGCAATGATATCGACCGTTATATTTTTGCCAAAGGTCATGGTCGAGATACTGTTATTGATACCGACGATACTACAGCTAAAGACAGCTTAGAATTTTTAAATATGAATAGTACAACGGCTATATTTAGACGAATTGGCAATGACTTATTAATTTCAGGTTATGGTAATGCAGGTGATGAAGTACTGGTTAGACAGTATTTTGATGCGGAGATGCCAAATCTCAATATGGTATTTAAATTTGCGGACAAAGTTTTGACAACTGTCCCATTAACTATTACAGGTACCAGTGGTAATGATTTATTGTCTGGTACTGCTTCGGCCGAAACCATTGGTGGTCTAGCAGGTAATGATATTCTTCGTGGTGGTGGTGGCAATGACACTATTTTAGGTGGTCTAGGTAGTGATGGGATTAATGGTGATGCTGGTAATGATATTTTAGATGGTGGTATTGGTGCTGACAGTCTATATGGCGGTACGGGAGATGATGCAGATACCTATTTGTTTGCCCAAGGTCATGGGAAAGATTCTGTCACTGATACAGATGATACATTGTCGTATGATAGTTTGGTTTTTGCTGGTGCCAACAGCAGTAATGCAGTTTTTGACCGTGTTGGTAATGATTTACGTGTGTTTGCCTACGGTAATACCACAGACCAAGTGCTTGTTAAGCAATATTTTGATGTCAACACGTCTGCTAGCCATAAATCTTTTTCCTTTGATAATGGCATGCAATATTTGGTGTTCTCAGGCGAAACACAGACAAAAATTCTTGATATTGTACAGCTGAGTAGCGAGCAAAATTCTTCCATTAATTTTTATGATGCTGTTAGTAATACTGTGGAATTTATCCGTGAAGGTAACGATTTACTTGTCAAGGCTGTTGGTTCCAGTATGAGTAAAGTACTTCTACAGAATTATTTCTTTAATAGTAACAGTGAGCTGGTTTCATTTAAATTTCAAGATAAAAATATTACTTATGATGATTTGATTTTTGGTAATACTCGGTTGATTTGGAATGGTACTGCGGCTTCAGACGAACTTTATAACAATAATGCGGCTATAAAGAATTGGACCATTAATGGTTTGGCAGGGGATGACAATATCTGGGCTGAATCACTGGGAGGCGTTATCTTAAATGGTGGTGATGGTGATGATACATTAAGCATTAGCTATGGTAATGGAGACCGAATCATTGGTGGTGCTGGAAATGATTCTATAAATGTTGATACCAGCAACAGTACTTTAATTGGTGGGGTGGGCAATGATTATATAAAGGCCTCAGGAGAAAACAATACCTATATATTTTACAATGGCCATGGCCAAGATGTGGTGGTTGATCGTTCTGGTAGCAATACCATAGAAATGAAAGATGTCAATTTTGCCGATGTTAAATTCACGACATCTTGGGGTAGTTTAACCATGTATGGTTACAATGGTACTGATTCGATTACATTTCAAAGAGATCCAATCTACGATGAGAACCCGTTACATTATATGCCAGCAAAATTTATTTTCAAAGATCAAACCGTGACTTGGGCACAACTGTCACAAAACTTGGTGTTGCATGGCAGTGATGCCAACGACCAAATGTGGATGTACGATGGTGCAATGTATGTATTTGGTGTGCCCGTAACAATGTATGGCGGTAATGGGAATGACAGCTTGGCAGGGTCCTCGTATTACAATGATACCCTGTATGGTGAAGTGGGCAATGATAGCTTGAGTGGCTGGGGTGGTGATGACCGTTTAGAGGGTGGTGCAGGCAATGATAGCTTAGGGGGAGGTGCTGGCACGGACACCCTCATCGGTGGCACTGGTGATGATGTTCTGAATGGTGGTGACGGTGATGATACTTTTTACTTTAATCTAAATGAAGGTGTTGACAATATCGTTGCCTCTGCGGGTAACGACACGGTAGTTTTTGCACATTTATTGGGTTTTCAAAATTTATTTTACAGTCGCAACAATCTTAGTTTGACCATAGGAATTGATGGTGGTAATTCCGTCACTATTGATAATTACAATACTCTTTTCAGTTCAACCACCTCTGGATCTATTGTATTGGGAGATGGCACTACCATCAACCAAGCCATGGTCAATCAAATGATACAAGGCATGGCAAGTGATGGAAGTGAAATACGCAATGCTGCAGAATGGATTTCACCTACACCTAATAATGCTTTAACAATTGCTTCAATTTAGTTTCGAGCATTTTACTTTTCGCTTAATGGTTTAATGGATGTGGCCTGTAAATATTTACAGGCCACTTTTCTATCCAAAATAAAGTTGTTAAAGCATTCAACATAATTGTAATTATGATAATACGCATAAGAATAAAATTCATTTGAAGGCGAAGAGTTTTTATATTACTCTAAAAGTGCAATAACTTTAATTTATATTTTTGAGGTGAATAATGGGACAAAATATTTTTGGAAGTGCTGATTTTGATGATTTGGTAGCGGGCAGTGGGGGAGATGAGATTTATGCTTATGCAGGTAATGATATTTTACGCAGTGGCAGTGGGGATGATATTTTGCGTGGCGGGGACGGAGCAGATACCTATGTTTATGTAGGGCAATGGGGACAAGACATTATTAAGGACAGCACAGACAGTAACCATATCTTTTTTCGGGATGTAAAAATAGCAGATTTGGCCAGTGTCCAATTTGTGAAAAGATACAATGTCACCACAAATGCGTATATTGATGATTTATTGATTACACGGAAATACTCCGATGACAGTATAACCATTGAGAATTTTTATAATCAGGATGATTTTGGTGGATTACAAAATCTCGATGGTACAGTGACTCACTGGGAATTTGCCGATGGTTTGGTGCTGGAGACTAGTGCTATACAAAATTTGGCTGTCAATGACAATTGGATTTTTGCGAATAATAATAGTGATGAAATCATAGGTACTTCTGGTAATGATTATATTTTGGGGAATGCTGATAACAATGTGATTAAAGGTGGCGATGGGCATGATGCATTAGTTGGAGGTTTAGGTGTCGATACTTATGTCATCAACGATGACTTTGGTTTTGAAACTTGGGAAGATTATTATCATAATTCCAATGATATTTATGATTCTGGTGCAAACAATCACATTTATTTTAAAAATGCCAATTTAGAAGACATGCGTTTTGAGAATTTAGGTTCTAGTGACTTGATTATTAATCCATATGATCCCATTGATGTTCAACCTTGGCTGACCATTAGAGGGCAGTTGAATGGTGATGGCGGATGGAAGGATAATTCGATTGTTAATTGGGAATTTGCTGATGGTCAAGTTTTTAAATCTGACCATATAAAAGCGATTTATGAAGGCATCAACAGAGTGGAAGAGAGAGGTCCCCTGGGTGGTCCTGCCAAGATTTCAGGTAGCAATGGTAATGATGATGTGATAGGTACTGCAGTATCTGATATGTTGTATGGTAGTTATGGAAATGATGTTTTAAATGGACTTGCTGGTGATGATGTTTTGGTGGGTGGTACAGGTGCGGATACATATGTGATGTCCGGGACTTGGGGTAACGATGATATTGTGGATTACACGGCCGAAAATCATATGTATTTTAGGGATGTGAATTTATCTGAAGTTACTTTTGTTAGAGATGACCAAAATCTCATTATTCAAAAAAATAACAGTACTGACAAAGTTACTATTATTGGCCAGTTTAAAAATGGTGCTGATGCTGAAGCCCAAGTAATCGTCAATTGGGAATTTGCTGATGGGCAAATCCTCAAAGCCAGCGATGTCAATGCCGTTACCCAAATGACCAATGCCATGGCGGCGATGGGCAATACAGATGGAACTGCCATTACCAGCAATATCAATATGCAATCAGACATACAATTGGCAGCAGCTTAGCCTATTGAAATATAAAAGCGGCCTGTAAAGATTTACAGGCCGCTTTTTTGTGCACAAAACCATAGTATCTGTTTGATTTTGCTTTTATCTACCACTTTTACGGATAGGAGTTATACGGGTTTTAATAGTGGCGTCTGTGCAAAACTCGTTTATATTCGCCCGCTCATAACAATACACACAACAGAAGAGTAAACGATGAAATTAAAAACAATGTCCATCAGCATGACTTTGGCTTTGGGCTTGGCGTTGACCAGTATGGCTGGGGCTGAAAACGTGAACACGGCCGCCACTCACAGCGTGCAAGCTGCTCAAAATACGTCAGCACAAGACAACCGTTTGGTGTTGTTGGGCACACAAGGCGGCCCACGGGTGGGCGTGAAGCGTGCCAATCCTGCCAATTTATTGGTGATTAATGGCAAGAAATTTGTCGTCGATGCCGGTTACGGCGTGTCGGTGCAAATGGTCAAAGCCGGTTACCGCTTGCAAGACTTGGATTATGTGTTCATTACCCACATGCATTCCGACCACACTTTGGAATACGGCAATTTGTTTTACAACGCTTGGGTCACCGGTGGTTTGAAAAAGCCGGTACAAGTGTATGGCCCTACTGGCATGAAAAACATGACCGAAGCCTATTTCAAATCGAATGAAATCGACATCAACACACGCATGGCCGATGAAGACCGTGCCGATCCGCGCAAATTGATCGCAGTGCACGAAATTCAGCAATTAAACCCAGTGTTCAAGCAAGATGGCATCAAAGTGACTGCCATCAAATCCATCCATCCACCTTTTGATGAGACTTACAGTTTCAAATTTGAATTCAATGGCAAGACGGTGGTGTTCTCAGGCGATTCGGCTTACAACGAAGAAATGGTGAAGTTTGCTAAAGGCGCGGATTATTTGGTGCATGAGGTGCAATATGAAGACGGCATCCGTCGTTTGGCGAAAAAATTGGCCGGCGACAGCCAGTCGGCGGAACAGCAATACCAGCATTTTAAAGGTTCACACACCAATACCGATGAATTGGGCCGTTTGGCTCAGGCTGCGGGCGTGAAAAATCTGGTGTTGACGCATTATGTGCCGGGCGATGACCCATTGATTAGCGACAAAATGTGGGAAGAGGGCGTGAAACAGTTTTACACAGGCAATGTGGTGATCGGTAAAGACTTGACCAGCATTGATTTGTAAACCGTTTCTGGGCAACGTGCCTTCTTTTTAGATTCATGTTGGGTTTACAGGCCGCTTGAGGCGGCCTGTAAGTTTGGCATTGAGGATAACACATGCAATTCAAATACATTTTAGGCATGGGCTTGTGCGCATGTCTGGCAAGCGCGCACGCCGATGTGGTGATTTACGGCCAAATCAAAGGCGGTATAGGCAGCAATCACAACAGCGATGGCGGCTCGCTCACCAAAATCGAAGACTACCGTTCTAAATTGGGCTTTAAAGGTTCAGAAAAACTCGGCGACAACGCCGAAGTGGTGTGGCAAGTGGAAAACGCCATTTCTATTGCTGGTGACAGCAGTGGCGGGCAAAACCGTTGGAATTCGTTTGATACCTTTGTCGGCGTGAAAAACCCAGAGTGGGGCACGCTCAAACTGGGTTACGTCGCCGATGGCATGCTCGGAGTACCGAATCAGAAAATGCAAGTCGATCCGTGGGAGTCGAATACCGACCTTAACGATCCCAAAGGCATGAAAATCTTCACCCGCGCAGAAAAACGCTTAAGCGGTGTGCGTTACGATGCGCCTCGCATTCATGGTGTTGATTTCAACATTACCCACCAATTGGCGGACAGCAGTCAAACCGAAGTCTTTGATGCCGAAACCACGCTCAATCAGGCCACAGTGTTGGCGCTCGCTTACCAACAAGGGCCTTGGTATGCCAAAGGGGCGGCTGGCGTGTACAAACACCAGTTTGTCGAACAAGGCGATATTGAAGACGCGCACTTATACCGCGTGTTGGCCGGGTTTGATAACAAAAAAACCATGCTCGGCGTAGGTTTCCAATACATGGATGGGTTTAAAGGTTTGTGGGGGCGGGGCATGGCCAGTACTGGCAAGCCTGTGAGCCCTGCCAGTACTACCCGTGAAGCCATAGTCACCGCATCGCATCAGTGGGGACGGGTAACGCCGCGGGTGGCGTATGCACATGGTTGGGATGAGCAGCGCGAGGATGTGGGTAAGGTTGACAATACTTCTTACGACCAAGTCATTGTTGGCGCCGATTATGCGTTTTCCAAAACCACCACCGGCCTCATGACTGCGGGCTGGATACGCAAACCGATGGCGTACACGGTGGCGGACAATGGTGATTGGGGCGCAGAAAAACAAAGCATTTATGGCGTCGGCGTGGGTTTAAAAACGGTGTTTTAAATCCCTATTTTGAAATCAATCCATGCTAAAAGCGGCCTGTAACGATTTACAGGCCGCTTTTTTAACTTGAGGTAGCGCTTGCTGCCGCTGTAACAGCAGTTCGCCCCTGAGTTTGGCTCGCTTGCTCTACAATGAGGGCAAGGAGGTGGGCGATGATGAAAACGCTGAACAAATGGCTGTGCAGTGTGTTGGGCATGGTGGCGGTGGGAGTGGTGCTCAGTTCGTGTGCGCAAAAAATGTTTTACTATCCCGATGCGGTGGATTATGGCAACACGCCAACGCGCTATCAACAGCCGTTTCAAGACATTTATTTTCAAAGCGGCGATGGCACGCGTTTGCATGGTTGGTTTGTGCCTTCGCGTTTGCATGCCACTCCCAAGCAGGCCAAGGGCACGGTGGTGCATTTTCATGGTAATGCGCAGAATGTGTCCAGCCATTATGCGTTGGTGCATTGGTTGCCTGAAAACGGTTATAACGTGTTTACTTTTGATTACCGTGGCTTTGGCACCTCTGCGGGCAAGGTCGGTTTTGCTGGTATCGTGGCCGATGCCGATGCGGCTTTAAACCATGTACGCGCCATGCCGGAAGTCGATGCGACGCGCTTATTTGTGTTGGCGCAGTCTATCGGTGGCAATAAGGCCATTGCTGCCATCGGACGTGGCAACCGCGAGGGCATCCGCGCGATGGTGGTGGATTCGACTTTTTATGGCTACGATGCCATCGCCAATGACAAATTGGCCGGCGCCAGTGTGGTGGTGAACGACCAGCTCAGCGCCCACCGTTATATTGCCGCCATCAGTCCGATTCCGCTGTTGATGCTGCATGGTACGGCCGATGAGGTGATTCCATATGCGCATGGCGAGCGTTTGTTTGCCAAGGCAGGGCAACCCAAACGATTTGTGACGGTGCCAGAAGGGCGGCACATTGCCGCTTTGAACGAGCCTTATTATCAGCAACAAGTATTGCAATGGTTTGAGCGCTATGGAGGCGGCCTGTAAGTCTAAGCCGCTTCGTTGGCGTGCTCGGCCTTTGGATGCTTGATGATCCAATACCACAAAACAGCGGCGATGAGCGGCATGATGCTCAAAATCAGGGTCAGATGCAGCGTCGGTTGGGAAAAACTCGGTGCGGCTTTGGCCAGCAATGAGCCGATAAAATTGCCCATTTGTATGCAAGCATTGAACACACACAAGACCATGTACAAGGCGGCAGGTGGGTATTCCAATAAGCGGATTTGCATCATCACATTGACGAGGGAAAAGGCGATGCTGATGAACAGCACACCCAATAAGCCCAAGCGAAAATCAAACAAACACGATAAGGCAAACACCACGGCAAACAATGTGTACAAGGTGTTCAGGCCGATGTAGCGGTCGATTTTGTGGTCGGCCGCCCAACCTCCTGCAATTTGGCCGATGATGAAGCCAACACCCAAGATGATTAACACGATGACGCGCAAATTAAGGGTAGGGTGTGGGTGTTGGTTAAACCAGGCGATGCTGTAAGTCCAAGCTGCGGTGGTGCTGATGAGGATGCACAAGGCCACGGCAAACAACAGCCACAAGCGTGGACTTTTTAAGGCTTGTAATTGCTGTGGCACCGATTGCGGTACCGGTGGAGTACTGCTTTGCGGCAGCAAGTCGTGTATCAGCAAGAAAATCAACAAATCGAGCAAGGCGACAAAGCGAAACGAGATTTGCCAACCATAGTCTATGCCCACCCAAGTATTGAAAGGCACCACAAATAAGGTGGACAGGGAAATACCGACCAAGCTCAAACCCAAATAACGGCCGCGCTGATTGGCAGGCGCCACTTCGGCGATAAGCAAGGTAGAGAAGGCCAAAAACGCCGCATGCGGAATGCCGCTGAACCAGCGCAGCCAATACAACATGTCGGCGTTGGTGGCAAACGAGGTCAGCAAATTACCCAGAAAACACCAGATGCTGAGCCAGGTTAAGATGCGCGGCTTGCTCCAGTTGCGGAACACCACGGCCATAATCGGTGCGGCTATCAAACCGCCCCAAAAATAGGCAAATACTGCGTGCAAAATTTCGCTGGGCGTGCTGTGCAAATCGGCGGCAATGGTGGGCACCAAGGGAATGATGGAAAATTTGGCATTGCCCATCGCGAACGCACCCACCATCAACACCAACATGCAGCGCATGGGTGAAACATTGGCATCGGTAGAAAAAGCGGCAGTGGGCATAGAAATTCCAATTTAACAATTCGGCACAATGTAATGCTTCGGTAGAGGTTTGAAGGCTTAAATTGTGTGAATAATCGTGTGTAGTGTACCGTTTTTTCCTGTGTAATCAAGAATCACTGTCACTTTCAAGATGACATATTATTCCAGATGCTTGTTTTCTGAAATGCCTTTTTGATAAGGAATATTTATGCAAGGGTATTAAGAGAGTCTATGCATGCATTTGGTTTCCACATTGGTTTGAATTCAAACAATAAATTTTGGTGCTACTTAAGTGGCTGGTTGTTTTAAGCTGCGGGATTTGAGGTTAATTTGGTTCAAACACAGCCATGCAATGACGGCCAAGAAGGCAAACACCATGCCCAAAATCAACACCGAATGGTTTTTCCCCGTCCATTGCAATACCCCATACGCACCCAAAGAACCGGCAAAATTGCCGATGAACAGTGCGCCATTGAGCAAACAAAACACCAAATAGCGGCTGTGGCTGACGATGTGCAATAAATGCACTTGAATCAAAATATTGATGAGCAAGGTGCTGTTCAGCAAAAACACGCCGATTAAGGCGATGCGGTAATTGTCTAAAAACACCCAAATCAACACGCTGCTGGCCAAAGTCGCCAAGCAAGACCAGCCTATGGACTTGTGCGTATTGCCATTGGCGATGTAGATGCCCAACACTTGACCGCACAAAAAGCCTATGGCCAACACCATGGTGGCGATGAATTCCAAATTGCTCGGTGTGGTGGAATGGGTAGACAGTATCAACACGCTGAAAGACCACACTGTGGTCACGCACGCGGTAATCAAGCCTTCCATCAACAACAATAGCCATACCGGCTTGCTGTGTAAGCTGAGTAACAATTGCCGCACGCTGACAGGAGCGGGTTTGCTGCGCTCTTGCGGCAGAAAGTCATGTACCAATAAGGCGATGAGAATGTCGCACAAGGCCACAAAGCGAAACGCGCTTTGCCAAGACTGGGTTTCGCCTATCCACGCATTGAAGGGTGCTGCAAACACCGTGGCAATGGATACTCCTAACAATACCACGCCTACATAGCGTCCCACTTGGGCCTTGTTCGACGCTTGCGCCATGCTCAACACGGCAAACGCCAAAAATGCACCATGTGGCATACCGCTTAAAAAGCGCAAACACAGCAATACTTCGGCATTGGTAGCGAAAGAGCTGCTTAAATTGCCTAAAAAACACCAAATGCTCAAAAACACCAAAGTGTGGTGTTTGTTCCAATTGCGGCAGACAATAGCAAACAAGGGCGCGCCGAGGATACCTCCCCAAAAGTAGGCCACCACGGCTTTTTGAATTTCGCGCAGCGGTACTTGGAAATCGGCCGCAATCATCGGCATCAATTGAATGATGGAGTATTTGGCATTGCCCATGGAAAAAGCGCCCAAAGCCAAAATCAGGCAAATTTTCCACACAGAGGCGGTTTTATTGAGTGGAAAAACCATGTCTCAATCCATGTAAACAGCATTAATTAATCAATAATTAATGACAATTTGATTAATCTATTGGAATAAATATGTCATGGCTCATCATGCCACGAATTGATGTATTTGAACAGAATGGCAAGTAAATCAGCTATTTTGATGTGCATGATTGATAAAAAAGGGGAAAAGCATAATTTGTGCACTTGCTCAGCATTTTGAGAAAACAGTTGATTTTGAAAGCAGTTAGATGGCGCTGCCACTTGTCGATGATGGCAAGTGCCGCATCAGCGGCCTGACAGTGTTTACAGGCCGCTTATTGTGAGCATCATGGGATGTTGATGATGATAGCGAGGGCTTATGGTGTCCCTGCCTCGGCCTGTAATTGTTGGCTTTTGGCCAAAAAAGACTGCAATAAGGCTTGAGATTGCTGTAATTGCTGTAATTTATCGGCAATGAGCAGCAATTCTTGTTCGACCAATTCATTGGCAATGCGGCACAGCTTGAACGATTGGCTATTCAAATCAAAACACGGCAGCAGCCAATGGATGGCTTTTAAATTCATCCCCGCATCATTGAGAATTTTAATCTTGGTAATGCATTCGATGTCGTGGTCGCTGTAGCTGCGGTAATTGTTGTCGCAGCGTTTCGGAGTCAGCAAACCCAGTTGTTCGTAATAGCGCAACATGCGTGGGCTCACTTGGGTGAGCGCAGAAACTTTGGCCAAATTCATGACTTTCCTCTTGACTGTTACAGTGCTGTTATAGTTTACCATGTTGTGCAGTACATAAGGTGCAAGCGGCCTGTAAGCTTACAGGCCGCTTATCCAGGTCAGTGTACTGATACCAACGATAAAACCAGACAGCGGAGAAGTCATGTCTACCACCACACAATCGCATCGGTCTTTGTGGCTGATGGTGTGCGCCGGCGCCATCATCTTGATGATTACCATGGGCGTGCGCAATTCCTTGGGTTTGTACATCCAGCCCATCAGCCAATCCACCAGCGTCAACATCGCTTCCATCAGCTTGGCCTTGGCCGTAGGGCAGTTTTTATGGGGTACCATCCAACCCATCGCCGGTGCTTTGGCCGACCGCTATGGCTCGCGGCCGATTTTGCTGTTGGGCATGGCCATCTTAATCAGTGGTTTGGTACTGGTACCGTTGTGGACCAACTCTTTTGGTTTGATGGTGAGTTTGGGGGTGTTGTCGGCAATCGGTTCGGGCATAGGCAGTTTTTCGGTGTTGATGGGCGCGGTGGCGCAACACATTACTCCGCAAATGCGCGGCAATGCCACCGGCATCTTGAATGCGGGTGGCTCGTTTGGGCAAGTGGTGTTTTCACCGTTGATACAGGTATTGATTAAAACCGTTGGCTGGATGCAGTCTTTGTGGGTGGTGGCGGCGATTACCTTGAGCACAATACCGTTGATTTTTGCAGCGACCAAACCGAAATCCGCGCCCTCGGCATTGGCGCAAGACAACAGCGGCATAGGCTTGAAACAGACCGTCATCAATGCCTTACAAAACCGCGATTATTTGTTATTGCATTTGGGCTTTTTTACCTGTGGTTTCCATGTGGCCTTTCTGGTGACGCATCTGCCGGGCGAGGTGGCGATATGCGGCCTGAATGCCAAAGTCGCCGGTTGGTCGTTGGCAATTATCGGTTTGGCCAATGTGGCGGGCAGCTTGTTGGCTGGACGCTGGGTGTCGCGCTACCGCAGCAAATACATCTTGTTTTGGATGTATGCGATACGGGTGGTGTTTGTGCTGTGGTTCATCAATATGCCGCGCGAGCCGTGGGTATTTTATGTGTTTGCCATCGGCATCGGTTTTACCTTCTTGGCAACCGTGCCGCCTACCGCCACTTTGGTTGGTAAGCTGTTTGGCATTCGCTATTTAGCGACTTTGTTTGGTTTAACCCTGTTTTCACATCAAATCGGTGGCTTCTTGGGCGCGTATTTGGGCGGCGTGTCCATGGTGGAATTCGGTGATTACCGCTGGATGTGGTATGCCGACATGGTGTTGGCGGCGGTGGCGGCGCTGATTCATTTGCCCATACGCGAGGCCAAAATCACGCCCAACCATGTGTAACAGTTCATTTTGTAATAAAACTACAGGCTGCAGAGAATGCAGCCTGTTTTGCGTTTGCCACAGTGTGTATCAAATCAGGGTGTTAGTGACTTATGGGATGGTGTAAAAATTGAGCGGCGCGTTAATATATTGATAATGATGAATTAATGCCTAGTTGAGTTTACAGGCCGCTTTAAGTTTAAGCGTGCACGTATAGTTTAATTATTGGAATGTCATTGCAATACCTCGCGTAAAATCGAAATTTTATTTTAATGTTAATTAAAATTAGAGTATTATGCGTGCGGTGTCAGCAGTGGTTTGCTTGTGGTAGTGCAGAGTGTGTGTAGTAAAGCTACTGTTGATGCACCTTGAGCCGCAGCTGTGTTGCCCGTGTGTACGGGATGCTTGTATTTGGCACTGTGCTTGTGCCTCTGTGTGCAATGGTTCGGGCCGCGTGTCGGTGTTTTTACTGCGGCGATTAAACCTATGGCTTGCACACAGGTCTGTCACAGACCGTGACCCTATCGAATGCCATCTTCGTGTCGCTACGGTGCCGAAGATGGCTGTTTTGTTGAAACTCGCCTAAAGAAAGAAAACCATGTTAGTGCCACGTTGGGGCTGGGGTGTCAGTGTGTTGTGTGTGAGCCTGCCAGCTGTTGCTGAGGTGACTTTGTACGGTCAATTAAAAGGTGGCGTGGCCTATACCAAGCAACACGACGCTGCGGGTTCGGTCACACAAATGGAAGACTATTTGTCCAAAATCGGCCTGAAAAGCAGCGAGGCTTTGGGCGATGGCACCGATTTGATTTGGCAAGTGGAAAGCGCCATTTCCTTGAATGGCGACCGCGAGGGTCAGATGAAAGGCTGGAACAGCTATGACACGTTTGTCGGCATTCAAAATGAGGATTTGGGCACGTTGCGGGTCGGTTATCTGAGCGATGGCATGTTTGGCGTGCAAAACCAAAAATTATTGGTAGGGCGTGGTGAGTCCAAAGGCGATGCCAACGACCCGAAAGGCTTGAAAATCTTCATGCGTGCCGATAAGCGTTGGCAAGCAGTGCGCTATGACATGCCACACCGCCACGGCTTTGATTTCAACATCACCCACCAATTGGCCGACAGCATGGATACCGATGCGGGCGACGCTGCCACGGTGTACAACCAAGCCACCATTGTTGCTGGTGGTTACCAACGACAGGCGTGGTATGTGAAAGGTGCGGCCGGCCTGTACAAACACCAAAGCGTGGACACGGGCGAGGTACGCGATGCCAAATTGTGGCGGTTGTTGGCAGGCTATGACGACAAAAAGACTTATGTCGGCGTGGGCTACCAATACACCGATGGTTTCCAAGGCTTGTGGGCGAAGAAATTTGCCACCGCCAGCAAAACCTTAAGCCCCACCGTCAAAACCCATGAAGCCGTGGTGTCGGCCTCATACAAATGGGGGCGTTTTACCCCACGCGCTTCGTACGCACATGGCTGGGACGAAACCTTGGCTACAGGACAGCGCAAAGTCAGCAATACCTCGTACGACCAAGTCATCATCGGCAGCGATTACGCCTTCAGCAAATCCACCATCGCCATGACGTCTTTGGGCTGGATACGCAAGCCCGAGGCTTATGTGCTGAATGCCCAAGGCGATACTGTGGGGCAAAAAGCCAGCACTTACAGCATCGGTTTGGGTTTGCGCAAGACGTTTTAACCTCAATGATGTGCGGCCTGTAAATGTGGTGGTCGCCATCCTGAGGGTTTATTCAGCAATAAAAACAGGCTGGCATGCCGTCACACAATCAGTGTGAGGCTGGCTGGCCGAGATGATTTTGTTGACAGTGCTGTGTGACTGGATAGGTTGGTTCCTAAGCCTAGGACGAAGCTGAGTCACACCGCCGTTGTCACCGCAAAATTGTTTTTCATTTCAATTTTTTGAAGGAGTGAATTCACCATGAAAACGACGCCGCGAACATGGCCTAAGGTGATTTACTTAATCATTATGGCGTTAACCAGTCTGTATTTGCTGATTGGTGGCGCTTGGTTAATCGGGTTGGGTGGCTCTTGGTATTACCTCATTGTGGGCGTGGTCTTGACCATTGCCACCGTGTTGTATGCCAAAAACCGCAGCAGCAGTTTGTGGCTATACGCCGCCATTTTAATCGCCACTTTGGTGTGGGGCTTATGGGAATCGGGCAGCGATTTTTGGGCCTTGGCACCGCGTGTTGATGTGTGGTTCTTGCTCGGTTTGTGGCTGATTTTGCCGTTTACAGGCCGCCATTTAGACGCCGCAGGCAAGCCCAAAGCCGTCATCGCCACAGCCATGGTGGCAGTATTGGCAGTGTTGGTATACAGCTGGTTTAACGACCCGCAAGAAATCAATGGCTCAATCAGCCGTGCGCAGCCAACTCCAGCGCAAACCGCTGGCATTGTCAATGAAGACTGGCCAGCTTATGCCCGTACTCAAGGCGGCGCGCGCTATTCGCCGTTGACACAAATCAACGAACAAAACGTGCACAAGCTACAAGAAGCCTGGACTTACCATTCTGGAGACTTTAAAACCGCACATGATTCGGGCGAAACCACCAACCAAGTGACACCGATTAAAGTCGGCAACATTGTCTACATCTGTACCACCCACCAATTCTTGGATGCCTTGGATGCCAAAACCGGCAAACGCTTGTGGCGTTTCGATCCAAAATTGTCACAAACCAAAACCTTCCAGCATTTGACTTGCCGTGGTGTGTCTTATCACGATGATGCCCACGCCGCGACCATGGTCACAGCCAATACCGCCACCACTACACCATCACAAGTGTGTCCACGCAAAGTCATCTTGCCGGTGAACGATGGTCGCTTGATTGCGGTGAACGCCGATACGGGCAAAGCGTGTAGCGATTTTGGCAACAATGGCGAAGTGAATTTGCAAGCCAATATGCCCAATCCTTACCGCGGCGGTTATAACCCGACCTCACCGCCAGTGGTCACAGCCAGCAGCATCATTATTGGCGGTTCGGTCACCGACAACCATTCCAATCATGAGCCTTCAGGTGTGATTCGTGCTTACGATGTCAATTCTGGCGCCTTGCGCTGGGTGTTTGATACCGGTGCCGAAGACCCAAATCAAATGCCGGGTGAACAAGGCAAATTTGTGCACAATTCACCGAACGCATGGGCACCGTTGGCTTACGATGAGGCCAGCGACACCGTGTATGTGCCAACCGGTGTGGGCACGCCCGACATTTGGGGCGGCGACCGCAGCGAGTTGAAAGAGCGTTTTGCCAACTCCATCGTGGCCTTGAACGGCAGTACGGGTAAGTTGCAATGGCATTTCCAAACCACCCACCACGATTTGTGGGACATGGACGTGCCATCTCAACCATCACTGATAGACATTACCCGTCCGAATGGCGACAAAGTGCCAGCGATTTATGTGCTGACCAAAACCGGCAATGTGTTTGTGCTTGACCGCCATACCGGTAAAGCCATCGTGCCGATTACCGAAAAACCCGTACCACAAACAGTAAAACGAGGCCCACAAACCAAAGGCGAGCATTATTCTGCTACCCAACCATTTTCGGATTTGAATCTGGCGCCCGCCGACAAACTGCAAGACAAAGACATGTGGGGCGGCAGCATGTTTGACCAATTGGTGTGCCGTGTCATGTTCAAACAATTGAATTACGACGGCATTTACACCCCACCTTCAGAAAACGGCACCTTAGTGTTCCCCGGCAATTTGGGCGTGTTTGAATGGGGCGGCATGTCGGTGAACCCAGACCGTCAAATCGGTTTGATGAACCCAATTGGCTTGCCATTTGTATCGAAACTCATACCACAAGACCCGAATCGCGAACGCATCCCGCAAGGCGAGGGCAAAGAAACCGGTTTGCAACCGATGTATGGCGTGCCTTATGGCGTGGAAATGAATCCATTCTTGTCACCATTGGGCTTGCCATGCAAACAACCTGCTTGGGGTTACGTGGCCGGTGTCGATTTGCAAAGCAACCAAGTGGTGTGGAAAAAACGCATCGGTACCATTCGCGACAGCTTGCCTAAGTTGTTCCAATTGCCGAAAGTGAAAATCGGCGTACCTGGCTTGGGCGGTGTGATGTCGACTGCGGGCAATGTGATGTTTGTCGCCGGCACACAAGACAATTACCTGCGCGCTTACAATGTGGGCAATGGTGAATTATTGTGGGAAGGACGCTTGCCCGCAGGCGGCCAAGCCACACCGATGACGTATGCCGTCGATGGCAAACAATACGTGCTCATCATGGCCGGCGGACATGGCTCCTTTGGCACCAAAATGGGCGACTCCTTGGTGGCTTATGCCTTGCCTGAGGGCAAATAGCACAGACAAGCATACACTGGTCGTAATATGGTCAGTTGAATGTGATTGAGAACTTACAGGCCGCTTAATGCGGACTGTAAGTCTTTGTACAGATGATTCAAGTAAGCGAGTGAGTTTGATAAGGCTGTAATACGCGTTTAGGGTGCATATGAACGTGGTAGAGCAATACGGCACAGATTCAACAGTTACAGGCCGCATGAAGCGGCCTGTAACTGTTTAAGCAATCAAAATAAGGCTTATTAAGGCGACAAAACGATACAAATGCGCTGTCTAAACCGCCGCTTGAAACGTATCAAAATACCACGCCCCATTGCGTTGCTCAGGCGTAATCGGCCATTGGTAGGCGCGCAACAAATGTTCGGCCGTCATCACTTCATGTGGTTGGCCTTGGGCGATGACTTGGCCTTGCGCGAGCAAGATGACTTCCTCGCAGTAGTTTGCTGCCAAGGCCAAGTCGTGTAAGACGATGACGGAGCTGACGTCTTTGTGGCGTTGGTAGCGCTGTAAGTGTTGCATCAATTGGTGTTGGTGCTTGATGTCGAGGTGGTTGTTGGGCTCGTCCAGCAGCAAGATGTTGGTGTCTTGCATCAGTGCGCGCACCAGTGCGGCGCGTTGTTTTTCCCCACCAGACAAGGCTTGCAAGCGTTTGCCTGCGAACGCGGCCAATTCAAATTCGGCCAATAGGGTTTCGGCATAGGTGATGTCGCGGGCGCTGAGGCGTGAGAGCCAGCCCAGATGCGGGTAACGCCCCAATAACACATATTCCAAGACGGTTAACGGTGTGGCAAAGGTTTCGTGTTGGCCTACCCACGCGATTTTACCTAGTTGCAACACTTGGGCGGCATCTTGTCCTAAACAGTGTAATTGGCGACAAGGATGGCCGCCCAATAAGGCTTTGAGCAGCGTCGATTTGCCGGCGCCATTGGGGCCGATGATGGCGGTGGTGGCGTGGTTGCGGATGTGCAAATCGGCTATGTCCAAAATCACGCGCGCGCCATACGCCACTTGCAGGCCGCTTAAGTGAAATAAATCGTTCATGTGCGCATGCCTTTCACGAATAACCACAAGAAAAATGGCGCGCCCAACAGCGAAATCACGATGCCGACGGGCAAGTCTATTGGGTAAACAATGTGGCGGGCGACGGTGTCAACCAGCAGCAAAAACAGTGCACCGATGCCGGCTGAGCGCCACATGATGCTGGCGCGGGTGCCGCCCCAGACAGTGGCGATGACATTGGGCACCATCATGCCGATAAAGCCGATGACGCCGGACAAAGACACGGCCGCACCGGTTAACATGGCGGTGGCGACGACAATGAGCAAGCGCGAACGCTGCACATGTATGCCCATGGAGCGGGCGGTTTCATCGCCGAGCAATAACACATCCAAATCGCGGGCTTTGGCGATGAGCAAAAGCAAGCCCACAACCATGATGGCGGCGGCGTAATGGATGGGGGTGTAACCGGCCGCACCGAGGTTGCCAGCCAACCAATTGGTGGCGCTGCGCAACACCATGTCATCCGACACAAACAAAATCAGGCTGACAATGGCAAGGCAAAACGAGCTGATGGCAAAGCCAATAATCAGCAAGCCTAAGCGGCCTGAACCGAGCAAATGGTGCACAGACAAGACCAATAGACACACGGCCATCGCGCCCAAGAAAGCCGCCAAAGACACACCCAAGCCGCCCAAACCAAACGCCAACACAATGACCACACCCAAAGCCGCACCGCTAGAAGTGCCGATGAGACTGGGGTCGGCCAAAGGGTTGGCAAACAAGGCTTGCATGGCGGCGCCGGCCACGGCCAAAGACATGCCCACCAATAAGGCCACCAACACGCGCGGCCAACGCAAGTCCCAAATCATGGGGTCGATTTGGTCGGGGCGTTGCCACTCGCCCAAACCGACGCCCAAACACAACCAAATCAGCAGCGCGCTGCCCAAGAGCCACAACAAGGCTTGGGGGGCAGCGAGACGGCCATACGGTACAGATTTAACGAGCGAGCGCATGCAGTTTGTCCACGGTTTTTGGGCTGTTCAAATCCAAGCTGAAGGCCTCACCAGCACTCATGGCCACTACCTTATTGCTGCGTGCGGCAGCAGAGGCAGCGATTTCAGGCCGCTGTTTGAACGCGGCGACACTGCCACCGACGGCGGGCAAGCTGTGTTGCGCGATGACGACCACATCGGGTTTTAAGGTCAGCCATGTTTCGCGGGCAATCGGTTTCATGCCGTCGATGTGGGCGGCGGCGTTTACGCCACCTGCCAACCGTATCAAGGTATCGGCGACGGTGTTTTTGCCCGCCACCATTTGGCCATCGTAAGTGAACACATAGCGCTTGCCGGTTTTGGCGCGCGCCTGCATTTGTCGCAACCATGTTTGTGCCAAGGCCCCAGCTTGGGGAGATTTACCGGCGTATTTTCCCACTTCCACGATGCCTTTGGCGAATGATTGTTCGCTTTGCTGCGGAATCACATTCAGCGCTTTGATTTGTTGGCGCTTTAATTGGCCATAAATACTGGCCGGGTTGACCATATAACTGCCCAAGACCACGGTTGGCTTTAAGGCGACGATGGGTTCGGCAGTCAGATTGCGAAACATGCCGATGTTCTTGGCTTGTGCAAGCGTTGGCGCCTTGCTCAAGCTGTCGCGACCGACCACCAAGTTTTCGGCTTTTAAGGCCACCATGATGTCGGCGATGTCGCTGCTGAGCACCACAATGCGCTCGGCCGCTTGTGCCATGCCCAGACTCATGCCCAAGAGACTGCCCAGAATCAGGCTGTGTCGTGTGATTCTCATGCCATCACCTCATCGTTAATCGTCTTGCCCGTAGCGGCCTGTAACACCTCGCGCCAACTGCTTAACTCGGCTTCGCCTTCAACCCGTTGTCCAAATACGGTCAATACGGTGTGGCCAAATGCGTCCAAACATTCCAAGCAACTGACAATGCCATCGCGGGTAGGGCGCAGCAACAACCAAGTGGAGGCGATTTTGCTGTCATCCAAATGCAAGGTGAAGCCATTGTGTTTTTGGTCAAAAATATTCAACCAGCCGCGTTGGCGCGACACATTCTTAACCGTACCAGTTTGAATTTGAATGATGCCGTGATTGCCGACAAAGGTAATCAATGGTACTGCGGATGCCGTCGCCGCTGCATAGGCTTTTTCGACACAAGTGTTGTCGACTTGGAAGGCATAACCGCGCGGAGCCGAGGCAAACGCTTGTTGGCGCGACAGCTTGAATTCTTCTAATAGGCCAAAGAAATGGTGGATATTGCTCATATTGCGCCAGCGCTGTTGAAAAGCCAGTATGTCGCTGGGGCTTAAGTCTATGGTTGGCGCGGCAGTCGGTTGCACTTGCGGCAGAAAAGTCGGTTTTTGCGCCTGCTTGAAATCGTCGATGATGGCTTGCCACAGCGCATCGTCGTCGCTGCTGTGCAAATACACTTTCTGTAAGGCAAAACCGTGCGCGCCGTAAAATTGAATCGAGCGCATGGTTTTGCCGTGGGTGACAAAGTCGTGGGCAAACACATGTTGCCACTTTTGTGGAAACAGACGCACGTCAAAACCACCGACATCTATGGCCAAACCGACTTTTTCATTCAGCTTTAACGGCGTGATGCGGGTGATTTTTTCATGCACGGCGCACTGATTGCGTACCACCAATTGTACTTGTTGCAGCGCTTGTAAGCGGTTAAAAATGCCGACAAAATCGCTGCCCAAATAAATCGAATCGGGCGCGCTGGCAAGCAGCGCCCCTTCGCTCACGCCCAGTTCACGCGCGGCATCGTATTGGAACAAATAGGCTTGTTCGGCTTTGAGGGTTTGGTATTGTTGCCATAAGGTCGTCATGCTGGTTTCCTGTATTGGGTTTACAGGCCGCTTATATAAGGGAATGCGGCCTGTAAAGCTGGTGTTGTGGTGGGTATGGGCTTGCGAACCCAGTTGGTTTAGAACGTGATGTTGATGCCGGCGCTGATGGCGCGGCCCATTTGGGTGTAACTGTCTTGTTTGTCGAGTTGGCCAGTGGTGTTCAGCCACAACATGTCGGCGGGCAACCAGTATTTCTTGTCCAACACATTGTAGGCATTGAGGGTGAGCTTGGCATTTTTGTTGAGTTTCCAAAATGCGCCCACATCCAGCAAGCCATAGCCTGGTGTTTTCGGCGTGGCTTTGTCGGCAGTGGCGTATTCGGTTTTGGCTCGGCTCAGCGTCCAATCGGCGTTTGCTCCCCAAGTTTCATTGGCGTAAGCCACGCCCAAGCGCAGCTTCATTGGCAATTCGCTGTTCATGTGGCTGTCGTCTTCTTTGTTGATGCCGCGCATCCAGAACAGGCTGCCGTTGACATTCCAATATGGGGCAAAATCGTATTGGCCGCGCGCTTCGAGGCCATACGTCACAACTTTGTCCAAGTTGACCGAGCTCAATTCCATCACCATAGGCATAGGCCGGCCTGTAGGATAGAGGGTGCGCACGGTTTGGCTTTCTGCTATGAAGTTTTTGTAGCGGTTGTAAAAACCGGTGATTTTGGCGTGGGTGTTGGCGCTGTCGTGTTGCCAGCCGAATTCAAAATTGTCGGATTCTTCCGGTTTTAAATCGAAATTGGGCACGTTGTAATACTGAATCATGCCATTGAGCACGCTGTGTGAGGCTGCTCCTTGGGCATCGTATTGCGGCGCTTTAAAGCCGCGGGCGTAGGCGGCAAATAACTGATGGCTGTCATTCAGCGGCACATTCAGTTTTAAACTTGGCAACAGCTTGCTGTAGCTTGCGCCCGCAATCATGTCGTCAAAATCCACATTGGCTTGATTTTTCAAGCGCGCAAAATCGGCGCGGTTGGGCGTGGCTTTTTCGTGGCTGTAGCGCAGGGCTGGGGTTAAAGACACGCCGTTATCAAACACCATGCGGTCTTGAATAAAGGCGCTCCACACGTTTTTGGTATTGGCGGGGTAATACAGCAAATCGTCGGCCGCGCCAATTTGCGCACCGCTGCTGAGGTCGTAATTGACGCTGTGTCTGTCGGTAGACGTTTCGACACGGCGGTAGTCTATGCCGGCCAATACATTGTGTTCGATACCTGCATCAAACTGCCACAAACCTTGTGCGTAAGCGCGGTGTTGGGTTTGGTTATAGCCTTGTAAATGGCGATTGAGAGCACTGCGGCTGGCTTCGGTTTGCAACATGTCCGATTGCAAATCTTGGTAGTCGTAACCGGCCTTAATCGCTTGTAAGGCGGTGGTATTGTCGGGCAAGTATTGGTATGCCAAGCTGCCACGCACGCGTTCGCTATTGGTGTCGTCAAAACTGTTGAGGCTGAGCAAGTCTTTGGAATGGCCATCGCGTTTGAAGTATTCGCCGGTGGCGCTGAGTTGGTGCTCGCCCAAGTCCAGCTTGCCTTTGAACAAGACATTGTTGCTGCGGTTGTCTTGTTCGTTCGCTTGCGTGCCGGCGGTTTGCACCTCGGCATAATCGCGGTGGGTGTACATGATCAAACCAGACGCCAAGTCATTGCGCGCTGCGCCACCGACGGTGGCGGCCCAGCCTTGATTGCCGCTGTTATAGCCGCTTTTGAATAAGGCACCGTAGTTGTTGCCTTCAGCAATCAGGTCTTCGGGGTCGTAAGTGCGCATGTTGACAGCGCCGCCTATGGCTTCATTGGAGTATTGCGCTTCAAACGGGCCTTTGACCACGCTGACCGTGTTGATGGTATCGGGTTCGACCAAATTTTGACCAAACGTCATGCCATTTTTGCCGCGTGCGCCACCGCCGCCATACCAAAAGCTGTCTTTGAACGCATCGGGCAGGTTCAAACCATCGACCATTACCCACACGCGGTCTTCAGCAATGCCACGGATGTTGAAATTGCCATTGGTAAGGCCGGATTGCGACTCAACTTCTACCCCCGGTTCATAGCGCAGCAAGGTTTTGAGGTCTTCGGCGCCGGCCTTGTCCAAGTCTTGGCGTTTGAGTACTTGGGTGGAGGCATTGCTGCTGTCGCCTTGCTGCGCTTCGACATAAATCGGCGGCAAGGGCGTGTCGACTTCGTCGCTGTCGGCGGCGATCGCTGCAGCGGAAGACAAAATGGCCAAAGCGCTGTAAACACAGCTTACGATGGGGCGGAGCGAGCGTATCATAGTTCAACTTTCCTGAATCAGTGCATAAAACCACGAACAAGGTGGTGTCCCGCTGGGTTGTTTATTATTGTTGGATGTCGTTATTTTGATAGTTAATGATTTTGATAACGATTATCATTAATATTATTCAAGAAGGGTCAAGATTTGTCAAGCAAGTGTCTGTGGTTTTAAACGCGTGGCATACTGTATCCATGCGCTCGGCTCAAGCTGAGCAAGGCTTTGGGCAAAATAAAGGAGTATTCAATATGATGGTGGTCACCAATCGAATTCGCGTACACAAAGGCAAGGGCAAGGAGATGGCGCCGCGCTTTACCCGTTCGCAAGCACTGTTGGCTTTTGCAGGTTTTCACAAGGTTGAGGTATTGGTGGCCGAGTTAGAAGATTGTGATGAAATGAGTGTGAACATGTATTGGGACAGCTTGGCCGATTTTCAGGTGTGGCGTGAATCTGATGCTTTCAAAGCCGCGCACCAACGGCCACAAACCGCCGAAACCGAGGCCAGTCCTGTTATCAGCAGTCAATTAATCATTGCCGAAGTGGCGGCGCAATTGTCGAAGGCTGATAAATCCATCTAAGCGGCCTGTAAGGCCATAAGTGCATGCAAGCAAGCCGATTAAATCGCATGTAAAAACAAGGTGTTTTCAGATAGCGTGGTGGAAATGGCGGAAAGTGCTTGCGTCACTTTCATATTAATGTTTTAATACGCATCTCTTAAGCGCGGCCAGATAGCTCAGTCGGTAGAGCAACGGATTGAAAATCCGTGTGTCGGCGGTTCGATCCCGCCTCTGGCCACCACTTAAGCACCGCTACAAGGCGGTATTTTTTTACCTCTGTATTTACAGAGTTCAAACGTGTTATAGACACATCATGGCCAGATAGCTCAGTCGGTAGAGCAACGGATTGAAAATCCGTGTGTCGGCGGTTCGATCCCGCCTCTGGCCACCATTTGCTGTTCTCAGTTTTCCCTCTCTTAATATTTATTGTTTCAGTTGTCATTCTCTATTGATTTGCGTTTGTGCGCATTGCTATTAATGCATAAGCGGCCTGTAAATGTATTTGTGCTTGCTCTTGGCATGTTTGTCTGTGTTGGCTTCTCTGGTCTGTGCTAAGCTAGGCGGCTTCTGGTCGTGGGTAGGGCATGTTGCGCTGTCTGGGCCGTGCTTATTGGTGAACCTTTGATGCAGCATATCTTATTGGCGTTATTTCCTTCTATTGCCTTGATTGTGAGCGGTTATCTGTTGCAGCAGCGACGGGTATTGGCGAACGATTTTTGGAGCGGCGCCGAAAAACTCAATTATTACGTCTTTTTTCCCGCCTTATTGTTTTCTTCTCTGGCTTTGGCGCGAGCCGATTGGCTGCATTTGTCCAATGTGATTTGGACCATGCTGAGCGTGATTGCGCTGGTGATGGTGGTGATGTACGGTTTGCGCTGGCATCGGAAGCTGCCACCGGCGCGGTTTGGCGTGTATGTGCAAAGCGCGGTGCGCTTCAATACTTACATCGGCTTGGCGGTGGTGTCGGCCTTGGCGGCGGCCAGCGGTGCACAAATGCTGGCGGTGATTTTGGCGGTGTGCATACCCTTGGTCAATGTGTTGTCCATCGTGGCCTTGCTGCCGCAAGAGCAATTGCGTTTGGGCAATGTGTTGACATCGGTGTTGAAAAATCCCTTGGTCAGCTCTTGTATCGCCGGCATCTTGGTCAATGTGTTGCACATTCCCTTGTGGCAAGGCTTGGAGCAATTGTTAAAACTGTTGGCCACTTGCAGCTTGACCATGGGTTTGCTGTGTGTGGGTGCGGCCTTGCAATTTACCCAAGTGCGCGCGCAATGGCGTTTGGTGCTATTGAACAGCGCTTGGCGTTTGTTGTGCATTCCGCTGCTCGCGTGGGGCATGTGTCAATGGTTTGGCTTAAGTGTGGTGGCTACCCAAGTGTTGGTCATTTTCTTTGGTCTGCCGACGGCATCTGCGTCTTATATTTTGACCAAGGTATTAAAAGGCGATGCGCCGCTGATGGCCAGCATCATCAGCTTGCAAACCTTGTTAAGCCTGTTGACTTTGCCCTTGCTGATTTTCTTGACGACGTGAGCTGACTGCGACAATTTGTCGCAGTGTCTTGCCCCGCAAAACTGGGCATAATGCGCCGTCAAAAAAAAGAAACATCATCATGAAAATCATTTTAGCAATCGGTGCGGCGGTCTTGTTGTGCGCGGCACAAGCACAGGCGCATGTTGGTATGTTGTCGCCTGACAGCGTCAGCCGTGGTCAATCGTTTAAAGCGGTGATTGCCGTACCACATGGTTGTGAGAGCAGCGCCACCACCGCCATCAAAATCCACATCCCTGAAGGCATTATTGCGGTGAAGCCACAGCCTAAAGCCGGTTGGCGCATCAACAAAAGCGAAGGTGCGTACGCACAAACCTACGATTATTACGGCACACCGCTCAAACAAGGCGTGAACGAGCTGACATGGCAAGGGCGCTTGGGCGACGATGAATACGATGAATTTGTGTTCAAAGCCTATGCCGCCGCCATTCCTGCCGGCACGGACAAGCTGTATTTCAAATTGGAACAACAGTGTGAAAACGGACGCTTGTTGTGGACAGACGTGTCTGGCCAGAAAATCAACGGCCACGCTGCTGCTGAATTGGGCGCGCCATTCATTCCTGTCAAAAACGATGATGCGGCTGCAGTGCACCATCATTGAAATAAGCGGCCTGTAATGCCCATTGGTTGGATGGCAACAGGCATTGTTACAGGCTGTTTTTATGTTGAATATGCACAGCAAGCGGTCTGTAAACAGACTTGAGCTGCTGATTAGGCGGCCTGTAACACAAAAAGCCATCTCTATGAGATGGCTTTTGCTGTGTTGGCGATGCTGATTACGCTGGACGTTGTCCTTGCAACCAATAGCCCAAGCTGCGCGCATCGTTGACACGGGTGGCTGAGCTGGGTGAGTTCAACAACACCATGATGACAGGGCGGCCTTGAACTTGGGTTTCTACCACCATAGAACGGCCAGCTTCACGGATGTAGCCGGTTTTTTGCACGATGATGGGCCAAGAGCCTTCACGCACCAAGGCATTGGAGTTTTTGTATTGCTGGGTTTTGCCATTGCTGGTGTAAACAGTGGCGCTGTTGTGGGTAGAGAAATAGCGAATTTGTGGGTATTGCGCTGCTGCTTGTACCATTTTGGCCAAGTCATTGGCGGTAGACACGTTTTGTGGGCTCAAGCCAGTTGGTTCAACAAAACGGCTGTTGTTCATGCCCAATTGCTGTGC
The DNA here is from genome assembly GCF_001457815.1 of Vitreoscilla massiliensis. Classification (GTDB taxonomy): domain Bacteria; phylum Pseudomonadota; class Gammaproteobacteria; order Burkholderiales; family Neisseriaceae; genus Vitreoscilla; species Vitreoscilla massiliensis. Next base: position 58,580 of record NZ_LN898220.1, on the reverse strand, counting down.
TTTGCGGTTCATCGCCGATACAAACGCAGGCATGCCGCCTGGGTAAGTGCGTGCCAAGGCATGAATGGCGCGGTTTTCACTGCTCATTAAGCCGATGTGTAGCAACTCTTCGCGGCTCATGGTCGTGCCTATCGACAAGCGACTGCCAGTGCCTTTTAAGCGGTCGATTTCCGCATCGGTAATGGTGATGCGTTCGTTTTTGTCCAAACCCGCATCGAGCAACACCATGGCGCTCATCAATTTGCTGATGGAGGCGATGGAGCGCACGCTGTTGACATTTTTTTGGTAAATCGGTTTGCCAGAATTGGCATCCATGATCAATGCCGATTGTGAATTCAGCGCTGGGCCCAATTGTTGGACGTCACTGGTGAACTCTTGTAATTGTGCTTGAGGCGTGGCCTCAGGCTTGGCCAAGTTTTGTTCTTGGATAAATTCGCCTATCACGTCGATGTCATCGGCGTGTGCAGGCAAGGCAAAACCCAAACCGATACTCAGGCAAATACCAGCGTACCAAATGGGTTTGCGACACAGCACGTTTAACATAAGCGTTCCTTTTTCGTATCTTGACTCAATTTAATAAGGACAGAAGGTAGTGATTCATTCTCGGCGGTATTGTACCGAGGCAAAATCTGACTAAGTGTTTATTTTTGTAAATCAAACAATATTTACACTAACAGTTGCTTGGCTTGAAAATCATATTTTGCTTGAAACCGCAATTAATTGTGTTACACTTTTCAAAAAGTTGCATGGTCAAACCAGATACAAGCGCCTACAATACGGCTTTTGCTCAGCACAGACGATTACCAAATGGAAAACTACTTAACCCCTAATTTTGCTTTTGCTCCCGTTGTCCCTGATCGCGCTCAAGGCAGCCATGTTTGGGATACCGAAGGTCGCGAATACTTGGATTTGGCGGGCGGCATTGCGGTCAACGCTTTGGGCCATTGCCATCCGGCTTTACAGGCCGCATTGAGCGAGCAGGCGGCCAAGTTGTGGCACATTTCCAATATCTATACCACCGCGCCGGCGCAACAATTGGCGCAGCGTTTGGTGGCACACACGTTTGCCGACAAAGTGTTCTTCTGCAATTCTGGTGCCGAAGCGAATGAAGCAGCGTTTAAATTAGCACGGAAATATGCATATGACCATTTTGGTGCTGAAAAAAATGAAATCATTGCCTGTGTGAATGGCTTTCATGGTCGCACTTTGTTCACCGTCAGCGTCGGTGGTCAGCCCAAATACCAAAAAGGCTTCGCGCCATTGCCAGCGGGCATCAAACACATTCCGTTTAACGATGTTGACGCTTTGGCCGCGGCCATCAGTGACAAAACCTGTGCGGTGGTGATAGAGCCGGTGCAAGGCGAGAGCGGTGTGTTGCCAGCGAGCGCTGCATTCTTACAGACCGCACGTCGCTTGTGTGACGAGCACCATGTTTTGCTGGTCTTGGATGAAGTGCAAACCGGCATGGGCCGTACGGGCAAATTGTTTGCGCACGAGCATTTTGATGTGGTGCCAGACATCGTGTCTTCAGCCAAAGCCTTGGGCGGCGGTTTCCCCATCGGTGCGATGTTGACCACTGATAAAGTAGCGCCAAGCTTCGCTCCGGGTACGCATGGCAGCACCTTCGGTGGCAATCCTTTGGCCGCTGCTGTGGGCAATGCCGCGTTTGACATCATCAACCATCCCGATACTTTGGCCCATGTGCAGGCTCAAGGTGAGCGTTTACAGGCCGCATTGCGCCAAATCGGTGCACAACACGGCGTGTTTGCTGAAGTGCGCGGTTTGGGCTTGCTCATCGGTGCGGTCTTGGCCGATGCCTACCATGACAAAGCCGGTGAATTTGTTAAAGTGGCCTTGCAACACGGCTTGATGATTTTGAATGCCGGCACCAATGTGGTGCGTTTTGCGCCGAGCTTATTATTGAGCGATGAGGATTTACAGGCCGCTTTGCCTAAATTGGAAGCGGCAGTGTTGCAATTTAAGGCGGAGCACGGCGCTTAATGGCAACGCGTCCAAAAGTCGTGGTGTTAACTGGCGCTGGCATCAGCGCCGAGAGCGGTTTGTTGACGTTTCGCGATGCCGGTGGTTTGTGGGAAGGGCATCGCGTTGAAGAAGTGGCCACGCCCGAAGCCTTTGCCCGCAATCCGCAATTGGTATTGAATTTTTACAACCAGCGCCGTGCGCAATTGCAGCAAGTCCATCCCAATGCCGCGCATCTGGCCTTGGTTGCGTTGGAACAGGCTTACGATGTGCACATCATCACCCAAAACGTCGATGATTTGCACGAACGTGCGGGCAGCACGCAGGTATTGCACCTGCACGGCGAACTGACCAAGGTGCGCAGCAGTGTCAACGAAGACTATGTGATTGCTTGGCAAGGCGACCAACAGTTGGATGACACCGACCCGCAAGGTTATGCGATGCGGCCGTTCATTGTCTGGTTTGGTGAGGCCGTGCCGATGATAGAGGTGGCGATACGCGTGATCGCCACTGCCGATGTGGTGCTGGTGGTCGGCACTTCGATGCAAGTGTATCCAGCGGCTGGTCTGCTGGATTATGCGCCGTTGGACATTCCGATTTACTACATAGACCCAGCGGCCAAGCCCATGGCTGAGCATGTGCAAATTCGCGCCGAAGTGGCCAGCAGCGGCGTGCCCGCGGTGGTACAAGAATTATTAGCAGCAGCAAGTTAGGAAGTATATGTCGTGGTTAAAGCCAACCACTTGGTTGGCTGCTCTGTGCCGCCAAGTGGCGGCACAACGTTTTTGGTTGGCACTGGTATTGGCTGTGTTCGGTACGGTGATGTTGCATGGTTTGTGGTTGTGGCTAGAGGCTTTGACTGCGGCACAAACGCATGTATTAAGCCGTGGTTTGGGCATTGCCGCAACTTGGGTCGCGTTTGTGTTGCAGTTCGCGTGGCCAGTGTTAATCCTGTTGTTTGGCTTATTGGGCATGTGGCAGCGTTGGCGCGGCGACAGCGTGTTCAGACGCATGCAGCGTCAAAGCAGCAAAGGTTTTGACCAATTGACCTGGCAGGATTTTGAGGCGCTGGTGGCAGAATTGTTTCGCCGCCATGGTTTTGAAGTGGAGGCACAAGGTGGCGACCATGCCGACGGCGGCATTGATGTCATCGTGAAGCGCGACGATTGCACTTATTTGGTGCAGTGCAAACATTGGCAAGCGCAACGCGTGGGCGTGAAAGTGGTGCGCGAATTGTACGGCGTGATTGCGGCGGAAGGAGTGGACGGTGGTTACGTCATCACGTCTGGCCATTTCACCCCCGACGCGGTGGACTTTGCCCAAGGCATCGCCATGCAGCTGATTAATGGCCGCCAATTGATGGCTTTATTGGCAGATGAGTTGGAATTGTAAATACACCACAGGCAGCGTTAAGCTGCTTGTTTTTTTGTTACAGGCCGCTTTTTAGCATGGATGGCAATTTATTGTGAATGTTTTGTAGATGCGGCCTGTAAGTCCAATACGGTGGACTGCGCTCAAAGCATAGGTATGCTGCTGATTAATGGTTGCAAAGGGATGGCCTTATGAGCAAATGAATGGGAATGGCAAACACACCACAGGCAGCGTTAAGCTGCCTGTTTTTTGTTACAGGCCGCTTGTAGCATGGGGGCATCAGTTTGTGGTGCACATTGATGATATGCAGATGCGGCCTGTAAGTCTGTTTGAATGCCCATGTTGATGAGCTATTGAATGTTAAACTGGCTTATTAAAACAGCTGTTGCAACCACGGCAACACATGTGCCATCAATACCGTCAACACGATGATAAAGGCACAGCCTATCTTGGCAATCACGCCAGCAATAAAGCCCATAAACGTGCCTATGCCCACTTTGCCGGCTTTTAACAAATCGCGTTTGGCAATGTATTCACCAATGGCCGCGCCCACCAATGGGCCCAAGAAAATGGCAAAAAACATGCCGGTGAACGACAAAATCGCCCCCACCACCGTACCGATAACGCTGCCCCAAATCGCTTGTTTGCTCGCGCCAGTAAACTTCGCGCCCAAAGTGCCGGCGACATAGTCCAATAAAGAGCCCAACACCGCAATCACCAAAATCGTACCCAAAATGCCCCATGCCATATAGCTGAAATCGTTGGCATAAGCGATGGACAGCGCGCCCAAAAACATCAAGGGCAAGCCCGGTAAGGCGGGGTAGATGATGCCCAAAATGCCCACAATCAATAAAATAATGCCCAAGATGATTAAGATTGCTGTCATGTGCCTGCTCGTGTCCTGTTTGAGAACAGTCATTATGTGGGCAGCAAGGGCAAATAACAATTGTTAAAACGTTTAAAACCGAATTGATATACTTTTATGGAATTAAAAAATAGTTTTATATTCTTTTTTAAATAAATTTTTTCTTGCTACAGTGCAGCATCAATCCACGGAGCGGACAGATGCACATTGTGACCTTGGCAGGCAGCCCTAAAGCCTTTTCTAAATCCAGCAGTTTGATCGGCTACCTCAGCCAACGCTTGGCCGCCGATGCCATCCAAATCCAGCATTTTTCTGTGCAGCAATTGCATCTGCCCGCACTGTTAACAGGTGATTTTCAGCATCCAAGTGTCGTGGCTTTACAGGCCGCTGTGGCGCAAGCAGATGGTCTTATCATCGCCACACCGGTATACAAAGCCTCGTTTTCAGGTGTGTTAAAAACCATCTTGGATGTGTTGCCACAAGACGCATTGGCGCACAAAACGGTGTTGCCCGTCGCCAGCGGTGGCAGTTTGGCGCATTTATTGGCGCTGGACTATGCCTTAAAGCCGGTTCTGAGCGCTTTAAAAGCGCAAGAAATTCTCAGCGGTGTTTTTGCCACCGACAGCCAAATTCAAACCCATGCCGAGCAGGCTGTGTTAGACGCTGATTTGCGCGAGCGCCTAGATCAAGCCGCTGCGCAATTGGTTCATGCCCTGCGATGTCGTCGCTCTTATGTCAGCCACAGCCACGCAGAAGTCGCTTACAGCGCCTAAAACCGTACCCACATCAGGACACATGAGCATGAACATTGCAAATTTATTACGCCCAGCAGCTTTAACCCTCAGCATCACCCTCGCGCTGACCGCTTGCGCCGACAACAACAGCGTCGGCAAAACCACCGCTGCGACGAAGCCCAACAATGCGCTGTCTGAAATTCGCATTGGCCACCAAAAATCCGGCTCTTTGGTGTTTTTGAAAGACCAAAAATTCTTGGAACAAGCGTTGGCGCCGCAAAAAATCAGCGTCAAATGGGTGGAGTTTCCATCTGGCCCGCCGATGTTAGAAGCCTTGAATACCGGCAATTTGGATTTTGCCACCACCGGCGAAGCGCCACCGGTGTTTGCCCAAGCCGCCAGCTCAGGCTTGGTGTATGTGGCGCATGAAACCGCTTCGCCCAATTCGGAAGGCCTGTTGTTGCCGAAAAATTCCACCATTACCGACCCAAAACAATTGAAAGGCAAACGCATCGCCGTGACCAAAGGCTCAAGCGCGCATTACACCTTGGTGCAAGCCTTGAAGAAATACGGCATTGCTTACAGCGACATCCAGCCGATTTATTTGCAGCCATCGGATGCACGCGCCGCGTTTGAACAAGGCAATGTCGATGCGTGGGTGGTGTGGGAGCCTTATCGCGCCGCCGCCGAGAAGCAATTGGGCGCCCGCACCTTGTTCAATACCGAGGGTTTGAAACCCAGCTATTCGTTTTATTTGGCGCGCAAAGAATTTGCGGCTGAGCATCCTGAGTTGATTCAAACCGTGGTGGCGCAAGTGAATCGCGCCGACGAGGCCATCAAGGCCGATTTGGACGGTTTTGGCAAAATCACCGCCAAGTTGATAGGTCTGCCCGAAGACATAGCCATCGAAGGCGTGAAGCGGCGCGAATACGGTGCCAGTTACATCACGCCAGCGGTGGTGGCCGAACAGCAAAAAGTGGCGGATGCGTTTTACGAATTGAAGCTGATACCGAAACACGTACAAGTACAAGACATAGTGTGGCAAGCGCCTCCGAAAAAATAAAACACGCAAATACAACAAGCAAATTAAGGACGAAATCATGGCTTTGAACATTTTTTGGTTTTTACCAACACAAGGCGAATCACGCTATTTGGGCAGTAGCAAAGGCGCTCGCGTGGTTGACCACGACTATTTGGCACAAATTGCCACCGCTGCCGACCGCTTGGGTTATGGGGGGGTGCTCATCCCTACAGGCCGCTCTTGCGATGATGCGGCTTTGGTGGCGGCCTCATTGATTCCGTTGACCCAACGCTTGAAATTCTTGGTGGCGATACGCCCGAGCGTGGTGTCGCCTACGGTGGCGGCGCGTCAAGCGGCGACCTTAGACCGCTTGTCCAATGGCCGTGCCTTGTTCAATTTGGTCACGGGCGGCAAGCCGGACGAGTTGGCAGCAGAAGGCGTGTATCTAAACCACGAAGACCGCTATGCCGCAGCCGATGAGTTCACCCAAGTATGGACGCGTTTGCTCGAAGGCGAAGAAGTGACGTTGCATGGCCAACACATCCACGTTGACAAGGCGCGTTTGGACTATCTGCCTTTGCAACAACCGCGTCCACCTTTGTATTTTGGCGGTTCATCCGCGCCCGCGCACAGGCTTGCCGGTGAGCAAGTGGATTTGTACCTGACTTGGGGCGAACCGCCGCAAGCGGTGAAGGAAAAACTCGCCGATGTACAGGCCGAGGCTGCCAAACATGGGCGCAAACTGCGTTTTGGTATCCGTTTGCATGTGATTGTGCGCGAAACCAATGAGGCAGCATGGGCGGCGGCCAATGAGTTAATCCAATATGTCGATGACGACACCATTGCCCAAGCCTTGGAAGCGTTCAAAAGCCACGACTCAGTCGGACAACAGCGCATGACGGCTTTGCACGGCGGCGACCGCAGCAAATTGGAAGTGAGCCCGAATCTGTGGGCAGGCGTGGGTTTAACCCGTGGTGGTGCCGGTACGGCTTTGGTCGGTGACCCTGCAACGGTGGCAGCACGTATTCAAGAATATGCCGATTTGGGCATAGACACATTCATCTTCTCGGGCTATCCGCATTTGGAAGAGGCTTACCGCGTGGCGGAATTGGTGTTTCCATTATTGGATGTGGCCAAAACCGAGATACCGCAGCGCCATCAACAAGAGGCTGTTGGCGATGTGGTGGCGCACAGCTACCGCGCCAAGCGCCTCGTCAGCGCCAGTTAAGGAGATTGTCATGGCTGAAACCAAACACAATGTTTTGACCGGTGTGCGCACCGAACACAAGCGGCCTGTAAACCTATTGAAGCAGCGTGGTGTGCAAGCCATCTTGCCGTGGCTATTGCCCACTGTATTACTGTTGGTGTGGCAAGCGGTCTCGACGTGGCAGTTGTTGCCTGAACAATACTTGCGCAATATTTCCTCACCGTGGGCAGTGGTGCAAGCGGGTTGGGGCTTGTTGGCCTCGGGCGAATTGTGGGGGCATTTGGGCATCAGTGCCGCCCGTGCCGGTGCGGGTTTGCTGTTCGGAGGGCTTATTGGTTTGAGCTTGGGCGTGGCCACTGGCTTGTCGCCGCTGCTGCGCACCTTATTGGACACCACTTTGCAAATGCTACGCAATATCCCCCATCTGGCCTTAATCCCCTTGGTGATTTTGTGGTTTGGCATAGACGAAACCGCCAAAGTGTTTTTGGTGGCTTTGGGCACGTTTTTCCCGATTTACCTGAACACCTTTCATGGCATCCGCAATGTTGATGCGTCGTTGATAGAAATGGCGCAAAGCTATGGTTTAAGCGGTTGGCGCTTGTTTAAAGAGGTGATTTTGCCTGGTGCATTGCCGAGTGTGTTGGTGGGTTTGCGTTTTTCACTCGGCATCATGTGGCTGACCTTAATCGTGGCGGAAACCATCTCGGCTTCCAGCGGCATCGGTTATTTGGCCATGCACGCGCGTGAATTCTTTCAGGCCGATGTGATTATCTTCACCATTTTGGTGTACGCGGCCTTGGGTTTTGTGGCCGATTGGATTGCCCGAGTATTGGAGCAACGCTTATTGCGGTGGAACCCCGCTTACAGCAGCAAAGGAGTGTCGAAATGAGCACACAACAAGCTTACCCACTGCGTTTGGTCAATGTGCACAAGGCATTTGGCCCGCGCCACATCATTCAAGGCATCCATTTGGACATTGCTGCCGGCGAATTTGTCGCCATCGTTGGCCGCAGTGGCTGCGGCAAATCGACCCTGTTGCGCTTGTTGGCGCAATTGGACGAAGTAAGCGAAGGGCAAATTGTGTCGTTTGAACACAGCGACGTCGAACGCCAAGCGGCCACGCGCTTGATGTTCCAAGATGCGCGTTTGTTGCCGTGGAAGAGTGTGTTGGAAAACGTCGGCTTGGGTTTGGATGGTGATTGGAAGCCGCGTGCCTACAAGGCTTTGGCCGATGTTGGCTTGGCCGAACGCGCCCACGATTGGCCTAGCAGTTTGTCTGGCGGTCAAAAACAGCGCGTGGCCTTGGCGCGCGCCTTAATCCACCAACCGAAAGTGTTGTTATTGGATGAGCCTTTGGGCGCTTTGGATGCCTTAACCCGCTTGGAAATGCAGCAATTGATTACCAAACTGTGGCAGCAATACGGCTTTACCGTGGTGCTGGTCACGCACGACATCAACGAAGCGGTGTTGACGGCCGAGCGAGTGGTGTTGATAGAGCAAGGCCATGTCGATTTGGACATTCCCATCCGTTTGCCTTATCCGCGCACGCAATTGACCGAAGTCGCCCACATCGAGCAGCGCATCTTGGACCGCATTTTGAACTTGCCCAAATACGAAGTGGAATACGCAATTTGAGTGTTTGAGGGTGTAATAAGCGGCCTGTAAACCTTACAGGCCGCTTTTATTGATGGCTGAACTGGCCTGTGTTTAAACAAACTTGTGTCTGCATTCAATACCGCTAAGGTGGGTGTTGGTGATGTTTGCTTGGCATTGAAAATGGCTGCGTTGGTTTTAAAGTAGGGTGCCGTATGTGAGAACCTGCAATGTGTTGCTGCACAACAATGCGGTAAGAACCCATTAAAAAGCGGCCTGTAAACAGTTACAGGCCGCTTTTTAATGCATGAGCATCAAGCACATATTCAACAAATGGTGTTTACAAACCCTCAGGGTATTTGGGGGCGATGTCGTTGATGCTTAACCACGGCACACGGTAGGAGTAGAAAATGTGTTGAGCCGGTTTGATGTTGACGCTGTCGTCCAAGCTGCCAATGCGCACGCGGTATTGTTGCAAGGCCGGGCGGAAGCTGAACACTGGCGAGCCGCAGTTGCCACAAAAATTGCGTTCTACGCCAGGGCTGGATTCGTATTGTTTGAGCACGCCTTGCTCGTCTTCCACCTGCATGAATTCGGCCGCCACTGGCGTGACCGCATTAAAGGCCGAGCCACTGGCTTTTTGGCAATTGTGGCAATGGCACAAGGTGATGTCATCGAGTTGTTCCAGATTGATGGTGTATTTCACCGCACCGCACAAGCAACTTCCGTGGAACATGGTTCACCCCTTAAGCAATGTGAATATTACGGCCTTGATTTTAATGCAGCATGGTGACAATTAAACGCACAATTTGGCGAATTCTTTAAAATAAGTCGGAAATGTCTTATTCACACACTCAGGTTCGATGATGATGATGGGCGTGTCCAGTAAAGCGATTAAGGAGAAACACATGGCCATGCGGTGGTCATCGTAAGTGTCGATGCGCACATTCGGTTTGAGTGGCGCTTGCGCATGGATGCTGATGTAGTCTTGGCCTTCGGTCACGAGTACGCCCAATTTGCGCAATTCTGTGGTCATGGCGCTTAAACGGTCGGTTTCTTTGACGCGCCAGCTTTCGATGTTGCGTATGCTGCAAGGCTGGCCTGAAGCGACGGCAACGATGGCCAAAGTCATGGCCGCATCGGGGATGTGGTTGGCATCGAAATCAAATGCTTGAATCGCTTGTTTGGCGTCGCGCCACACGGTGATGCTGTTGTCGCCATAGCTGACTTGGGCGCCACATTGCACCAATGCGTCCACAAAAGCCACATCGCCTTGGATGCTGTTTTTTCCCACACCTTCAACGGTGATTTTCTGACCTGAAATCAAGCCAGCGGCCAAGAAATACGAGGCGCTGGAGGCATCGCCTTCCACATGCAAAGTCGCCGGTGCGTGGTAAACCACGCCTGCAGGCAGATGGAATACTTGGTGGTTTTCATGCGCCACTTGCACGCCAAATTGCGCCATCAGTTTTAAGGTGATGTCGATGTAAGGCTTGGAAATCAATTCGCCCACCACTTCGATGTCGTAAGCATTGCCGGTAAGCGGCAAAGCCATTAACAAGGCGGTTAAGAATTGGCTGGAGACATTGCCTTTGACTTGAACACGGCGCACGCCATTGTCTTGCCACGGGGCGATTTGTAAGGGCGGATAGCCGCTGTTTTGTTCGTAGCTGATGTCGGCACCGGCCAAACGCAAGGCATCGACCAAATCGCCTATCGGACGCTCGTGCATGCGCGCCACGCCAGACAAGTGGTAATGGCCTTGCATCACCGCCAAAGCGGCGGTCAAAGGGCGAAACGCCGTACCAGCATTGCCCAAGAACAATTTGGCTTCGGTAGTAGGAAAGCGGCCTGTAACCCCTTGGACTTGATGCGTGCCCGCTTGCGGAGAGCTGATGGCAACACCCAATACCTGCAAGGCTTCGAGCATGCGTTGGGTGTCGTCTGAATCCAAAACATCGTGCAACACGCACACATTGTCTGCTAAGGCCGCCAGTAATAAGGTGCGGTTGGAAATGCTTTTGGAGCCGGGCAAACGCACGCGGCTGGCTTGGATGGTGCTTGCGGGTAAGAAAATAAAATCTTTCATCATCAACTCAATTGAAATAAAGCGGCTTGTAAATAAATCTGCCTAGAGTGTAAACAAGTTCCGCTGTTCCTGAAAGGGCGATAGCAGCCAGTCTGTGCGCGCTTGTATTGATGGTTTACAGGACGCCTATGAAATAAGTGGATTATAATCACGCTTTTTGCAGTTTTAAGGACGCAAGATGACAGCGGTGATTGCAATAGATGGCCCCAGCGCTTCGGGCAAAGGCACGGTAGCGGCGCGCGTGGCCGCAGCCTTGGACATGGATTATTTGGATTCCGGTGCTTTGTACCGTTTGACCGCCTTGGCCGCACAACAACAAAGCGTGGCTTGGGATGATGAGGCAGCAGTGGCCGCCATTGCGGCGCAATTGCCAGTGGAATTTGTGGCTGGGCAGATTTTATTGCAGGGCGAAGACGTGAGCGTGCGCATCCGCCAAGAAGAAATCGGCATGGGCGCGTCACAAGTAGCGAAGTGGCCAGCGGTGCGTGCGGCCTTATTGCAGCGCCAGCGTGACTTTGCTCGCAACAAAGGCTTGGTGGCCGATGGTCGCGACATGGGCAGTGTGGTGTTTCCCGATGCCAAATTGAAAGTGTTCTTAACCGCCACTGCCGAAGAGCGTGCCCGTCGCCGTGCTTTGCAATTGCATATTGATTTGGATTCAGAGGCTTATGCGGCGATTGTTGCCGACATCAAACAGCGCGATTTGAACGATACGCAGCGTGCTGTCGCCCCATTAAAACAGTTGCCAGACGCGCATTTGCTCGATACCACCGAGTTAAGCATTGAAAATGCGGTAAAAAAAGTTTTGGATTGGTATCGACAAAGCTGATTTTCAGATATAATCGGCAATTCCATTTTTTAATTCAATTGTTTGAATTGAAAAATGCATTATGTTGTAACAATATGAATTGTATCGTTTACTTGGCCAGGGCAAGTAGACTGTGATTAATCAGACCCCCGCACACCTTGGCGGTGTATTTGTGAGAATTTATGAGTATGGAAAATTTTGCCCAACTGCTTGAAGAAAGCTTTGCATTACAGGAAATGGGCGTAGGTGAAGTAATCACCGCTGAAGTCGTTGCCATTGACGGTAACTTCGTGACTGTGAATGCCGGCCTGAAATCAGAATCTTTGATTGATGTGAACGAATTCAAGAACAGCCAAGGTGAAGTTGAAGTCAAAGTTGGCGATTTCGTAACTGTGACCATCGAATCTGTTGAAAACGGTTTCGGTGAAACCAAATTGTCACGTGAAAAAGCCAAACGTGCTGCTGATTGGGTTGCTTTGGAAGAAGCAATGGAAAATGGCGACATCTTGTCTGGCGTGATCAACGGTAAAGTCAAAGGTGGCTTGACTGTGATGATCAACAGCATCCGTGCATTCTTGCCAGGTTCTTTGGTTGATACCCGTCCTGTAAAAGACACCACTCCTTACGAAGGTAAAGAGATCGAGTTCAAAGTCATCAAATTGGACAAAAAACGCAACAACGTTGTGGTTTCTCGCCGTGCGGTGTTGGAAGCAACTTTGGGTGAAGAACGCAAAGCATTGTTGGAAAACTTGCAAGAAGGTTCTATCATCAAAGGTATCGTTAAAAACATTACCGATTACGGTGCATTCGTTGACTTGGGCGGCATCGATGGCTTGTTGCACATCACCGACTTGGCATGGCGCCGTGTGAAACACCCTTCAGAAGTTTTGGAAGTGGGTCAAGAAGTCGAAGCCAAAGTATTGAAATTCGATCAAGAGAAGAGCCGTGTGTCTTTGGGCTTGAAACAATTGGGCGAAGATCCATGGGATGGCTTGGCTCGTCGTTACCCACAAGGTACTCGCTTGTTCGGTAAAGTGACCAACTTGACCGATTACGGTTCATTCGTTGAAATCGAACAAGGCATCGAAGGTTTGGTTCACGTGTCTGAAATGGACTGGACTAACAAAAACGTACACCCAAGCAAAGTGGTTCAATTGGGCGACGAAGTAGAAGTGATGATCTTGGACATCGACGAAGACCGTCGTCGCATCTCTTTGGGCATGAAACAATGCATGCCTAATCCTTGGGATGAGTTTGCTGCAAACTTCCAAAAAGGCGACAAATTGTCTGGCGCAATCAAATCTATCACCGATTTCGGTGTGTTTGTAGGTTTGGCTGGCGGCATCGATGGTTTGGTTCACTTGTCTGATTTGTCTTGGTCTGAACAAGGCGAAGAAGCGGTTCGCAAATACAAAAAAGGCGACGAAGTTGAAGCCGTTGTATTGGCAATCGACGTTGAAAAAGAACGCATTTCATTGGGCATCAAACAATTGGAAGGCGATCCATTCAACAACTACTTGGCCATGAACGACAAAGGTGCTTTGGTTAAAGGTTCTGTGAAATCTTTGGACGCTAAAGGCGCTGTGATCGACTTGGGTAATGATGTAGAAGGTTACTTGCGTGCTTCTGAAGTTTCACGCGATCGCGTTGAAGACATTCGCAACCACTTGAAAGAGGGTGACGAAGTTGAAGCGGTTATCGTGAACGTAGACCGCAAAAACCGCAACATCAACTTGTCTATCAAAGCCAAAGACGCCAAAGACGAATCTGAAGCGTTGAAATCTGTTGCTGGCAACAGCGCCAATGCCGGTACTACCAGCTTGGGCGACTTGTTGAAAGCCAAATTATCTGGTGAGCAAGAGTAAGAGGCAAGTGCATGACCAAATCTGAGTTGATGTTACGCTTGGCAGAGCTAGTTGCTGCCCAAAAGGGGACTCAATTGGTCGCCAAAGATGTGGAGCACAGTGTTAAGGTGTTAGTTGACACCATGACACGTTCATTGGCCAAAGGCCAACGCATCGAGATTCGCGGCTTCGGTAGTTTCGATTTGAACCACCGCCCAGCGCGCGTTGGTCGTAACCCTAAAACGGGCGATAAAGTGGAAGTACCTGAAAAATATGTACCTCACTTTAAACCAGGTAAAGAGTTGCGCGAGCGTGTTGATCAAGCTTTGCAAAATGTAGCTGACTGAGTCAGTATCCATAAAAGCACCGCAAACTTGCGGTGCTTTTTTTTTGCAGGGTACAATCTAGGCAATTTATTGAAAACACATGTTATGACCCAAACCCAAACTCCTTCTTCATTTGCGCCACCTCCATTTCAAGGTGAGCGGCCTGTAACGTGGTATGCGCAGGCGAAACAAGCGCCTGGTTTCATTGCGGACCCTGCTCAAGAACTTGCCATTGGTTATTTAGACCGCTTGTGGGGCGAATTGATGGCGTTTAAGCAAAAGCGCAATCGGTTTTTGGGACGCAGCATCCGTTCACCTCAATCGCCGAAAGGCTTGTATTTGTGGGGCGGTGTGGGTCGTGGCAAAAGCTTTTTGATGGATGCGTTTTACGGTTGCTTGCCGTACAAACGCAAGCGCCGTGTGCATTTTCATGCGTTTATGGCGGAGATACACCAGCGCTTGACCGCCTTGAAGTCAGAAGAAAATCCTGTCGACATGGTGGCGGCCGAGTTGGCGCGCGAAGTGCGGGTATTGTGTTTTGATGAATTTCACGTCAGTGACATTGCCGATGCGATGATATTGGGGCGTTTGTTGGAAGGCTTGTTCAGCCGTGGTGTGGTGATGGTGGCCACTTCCAATTACGAACCGAAAAACCTGTATTTTGAAGGCCAAAACCGCAGCAGTTTCTTGCCGACCATTGCTTTAATCGAAAACAATTTGCAGGTGTTGAATGTGGATGGTGGTGAAGACCACCGTCTGCGCACCTTAACGCAAGCACCAGTATTTCTGGTGCCGAACAATGCTGAGCATGAGCAACAGCTGGCAGACTTGTTTGACAAGATGACTTCGGGTCAAGAGCGCTTAGTCAATGAGATTACGGTGTGGGACAGGCCATTACAGGCCAAGGCGCACACGTCACGGGCGATTTGGTTTGAATTTGAAACCTTGTGTTTCGGGCCGCGCTCACAAGCCGATTATCTGTATTTGGCACAGCATTACCAAATGGTGTTTGTGTCGAACATCACTCAGCTGTCGGCCTTGCAACGCAATGAGGCCAGACGTTTGACTTGGCTCATCGATGTGTTTTACGACTACCGTGTCAAGCTGTGCGCTACATCGCAAGTTGAAGCTGCCGATATTTATGTGGAAGGCTCGTTTGCGGAAGAATTCAAGCGCACTGTCAGTCGAATGGTGGAAATGGAATCCACTTCTTATTTGTCTTTACCCCACTTGAGCTTGGGTAATAACAAAAATTGACACACAACATAAGCAAAATGCCTACAGCAAGTGCTTAAACCTTGCTAAAATAGCGGATTGCTTGGAAAATTTTTTACGGAGCTTTAAACATGGCAATTGAAAAAACAATCTCTATCATCAAACCTGATGCTGTTGCAAAAAACGTTATCGGTGAAATCTACTCACGTTTTGAAAAAGCAGGTTTGAAAATCGTTGCAGCAAAAATGAAACAATTGAGCAAAGAAGATGCTGAAGGTTTCTATGCAGTTCACAAAGAACGTCCTTTCTTCGGTGATTTGGTGGCATTCATGACTTCTGGTCCTGTAATGATCCAAGTTTTGGAAGGCGAAAACGCTGTATTGAAAAACCGCGAATTGATGGGTGCTACCAACCCTAAAGAAGCTGCTGCTGGCACCATCCGTGCTGACTTCGCTGAATCTATCGATGCCAATGCGGTACACGGTTCAGACAGCTTGGAAAATGCTGCGATTGAAATCGCTTACTTCTTCAAACCTGAAGATGTTGTTTCACGTTAATTTGTAAGTATGTGCCGTTTGTGTATGCATACAAGCGGCCTGAAATGAAGTTATGACCACCAATTTATTGAATTATGATTTGCCTCAACTCACCGCCCATTTTGAAGAAATGGGTGAGAAACCATTTCGCGCCAAACAAGTGATGCGGTGGATGCACCAAAGCGGTGCGTCATCGTTTGACGACATGACCGACTTGGCCAAATCGTTGCGGGCGAAACTCAATGATCAAGCACAATTGGTGGTGCCTGAATTGATGACATCGCAGCATTCCAAAGACGGAACCCGCAAATGGTTGCTGGATGTGGGCACCGGTAACGGTGTCGAAACCGTGTTTATCCCCGAAGCGGAACGCGGTACTTTGTGTATTTCTTCTCAAGTTGGTTGTGCCTTGGAATGCACGTTCTGTTCTACCGGCCGCCAAGGCTTTAATCGCAATTTGTCCACGGCCGAGATCATCGGTCAATTGTGGTGGGCAAACAAAGCCATGGGCGTGACGCCGAAAAACGAACGGGTGATTTCCAATGTGGTGATGATGGGCATGGGTGAGCCTTTGGCCAATTTTGACAATATGGTCACTGCCCTCAATATCATGCTTGATGATCATGGTTATGGTCTGTCGCGCCGCCGTGTAACCGTTTCAACTTCCGGCATGGTGCCGCAGATGGACCGGTTGAAAGAAGTGGCACCAGTGGCCTTAGCTGTGTCTTTACATGCTTCTAATGACCGCATCCGCGATGAAATCGTGCCGCTGAATAAAAAATATCCATTGAAAGAATTGATGGCGGCGTGCCAACGCTATTTGGTGAAAGCGCCGCGCGACTTTGTCACGTTTGAATATGTGATGCTCAATGGTGTGAATGACCATCCACAACACGCACGTGAGTTGGTGGAGTTGGTCAAAGATGTGCCATGTAAATTCAATTTGATTCCATTCAATCCATTTCCTAACTCAGGATATGAGCGTTCTACTAACGCGCGCATCAATGTGTTCAAAGATATTTTGATGCAAGCGGGATTTATTGTTACTGTACGCAAAACACGTGGTGACGACATCGATGCCGCATGTGGACAATTGGCTGGCCAAGTGCAAGACAAAACCAAACGCCAAGCCAAATGGGAACAAATTTATTTGGAGAAGGGACAGTCATGAAGGTAAAAATTGTTTCAATCTTGACCATGGGTGTGCTGCTCTTATCTGCATGTTCTTCTGATAAGCTGAAAGAGCCGACTCGGGCCGAAAAAGCAGAGAGTTTATCGCGAATAAAGACCCAATTGGCCATTGAGTACATGAATGCTCAAGATTATCGCGCAGCGATTGAAGCAATTGAACAAGCCTTGGCTACCGATGGTAGAAATCTAAATGCTTGGCTGACCCGAGCGGAAATTTACCATTATTTGAAAATGACTAATAAGGCTGAAGAAAGTTATCAACGTGCCTTGTCCATCAACCCGCAAAGTGCCGAGGTCAATAACAATTATGGCTGGTATTTGTGCAATTCACTAGGACGGGTGTCTGAGTCTTTAGGGCGTTTTGACATTGCCTTGAGTGATCCGACTTATCCCAGCCCTTTTGTCGCGTATTACAACAAAGGCATTTGTACGGCAAGATTGGGTCAGTACTCTCAAGGTGAGGCCTTGCTAAAGCAAGCGATTGCGGCCAATCCACAATTTGTTGCAGCCAATAAAGAATTGGCGCGTTTGAAAATGAATGAAGGGCAAGCCTCTTCAGCAGACAGCTATTTTAGAATTTACCAAAGCCAAGTGAATCAATTGTCGGCAGACGATTTATTGTTGGGTTGGCAAATTTCACAACGCATGGGGCAAATGCAAGCAGCCGCAGAATATGAAATGCAATTGCGTGCGAATTTCCCGTATTCCGAAGAACTTAAACAAATGACCACAGGACACTAACATGTCAGAAGAGAGCGCTATCAATCAAGCTGCAAAAGAGCTTGGCGCCTTATTGAAAGCCAAACGCACCGAAAAAAACATTGCCATCGGTGAAGTGGCTGAACGTTTGAAATTTTCAGCCAAACAAATTGAAAGTTTGGAAAGTGGTGATTACAAAGGTTTGCCTGAACCGATTTTTGTTAAAGGTTTTATCAAAACCTATGGTCGGTTTTTGGGTTTGGATGCCGAACAAATTACCCCATTTTTGAATGAGGTGTTTCCTAGTCAAGTGACTGCGGCTCCTGCCGCGCCAGTGGCTGAAACTCGTGACAGCTTGAATTTCCAAGACCAAAAGAAAAGCAAAAGTTTTCCAAAATGGTTGCCGTTGGTGGTCGTGGTGGCTGCAGTAGTGGGTGCGGTGTATTTGTGGCAATCCAAATCCAGTGAACAAACACGTCAACAAGAAAAATCCACTTTGGAAGTGGGTGATGTGGCACAACCGCAATTGGCGACCGACAATGTGCAAGTGGTACCTATGAAAGCTTCTGCGACCACAGCAGCCACCGCCAGTGCGTCAGTGGGAGCCAGTGCTCCTGCCGCAGCCAGTGCGGTAGCGGCGGATGGCAGCATTCAAATCAAAATTCGTTACCGTTCTAATTTGATCGTGACCGATGCCGATGGCACACCATTGCACAGTGGCATTGTGGCTTCCAACTCTACCCACCAATTTAAGGGTAAAGCGCCGTATCAAGTACGCATCGGTTATGCCACAGGTTCAGAAATCAGTTTCAATGGTCAAGTCATAGACATTAAAAACCATTTTGTCGATGGCAAAACCGCAGCCTTAACGGTGCCACAACCATGAGTGAAATCAAACGTCGCCAAACCCAACAGGTACAAATAGGTCATGTTTTTGTCGGTTCTGACCACCCTGTTTTGGTACAGTCGATGACCAATACCGATACGGCCGATGCCGAAGGCACCGCTTTGCAAGTCAAAGCCTTGGCCGATGCTGGCTCGGAAGTGGTGCGCATTACCGTCAACAGCCCAGAAGCGGCCTGTAAAGTGGCTGAAATCCGCCAGCGCTTGGATGACATGGGGTGCAATACCCCGCTGGTAGGTGATTTCCATTTCAATGGTGAACGTTTGCTGCGTGATTACCAAGATTGTGCCAAAGCTTTGGCCAAATACCGCATCAATCCGGGCAATGTTGGTAAAGGCGTTAAAGGCGATGAAAAATTTGCCTACATGATAGAGCAAGCGGCTTTGCATGACAAAGCGGTGCGCATAGGCGTGAACTGGGGTTCTTTGGACCAAAGCTTGGCCAAAAAAATGATGGACGCCAATTTGGCTTTGGCTGAGCCCGCGCCTGCGGATGCGGTGATGAAAGAGGCTTTGATTACCTCAGCCTTAACATCGGCGCAAAAAGCCATAGACTTGGGTTTGCCGAAAAACAAAATCATCTTGTCGTGTAAAGTCAGCAATGTGCAAGATTTGATTGAAGTGTATTCAGACTTGGCGCAGCGTTGCGATTACCCATTGCATTTGGGTTTGACCGAAGCCGGTATGGGCAGCAAAGGCATCGTCGCTTCCAGCGCTGCTTTGGCGGTGTTATTGCAACAAGGCATAGGCGATACCATTCGCATTTCCTTGACGCCAGAGCCGGGTGCGCCGCGTACCCAAGAAGTGGTGGTGGCGCAAGAATTGTTGCAGACCATGGGTTTGCGCAATTTCACCCCTTTGGTGACCGCGTGTCCGGGTTGTGGCCGTACCACCAGTACCGTGTTCCAAGAATTGGCGCGCGACATTCAGCATTTCTTGCGTGAGCAAATGGCAGTATGGCGTTTGAAATACCCGGGTGTGGAAAGCTTGAATGTGGCGGTAATGGGTTGTGTGGTGAACGGACCTGGTGAAAGCAAATTGGCCGATATCGGCATCAGCTTACCGGGTACAGGTGAAACGCCGATTGCCCCCGTGTATGTCGATGGCGAGCGCAAGGTCACGCTGAAAGGCGACCATATGGCGCAAGAATTCATTGCCATCGTAGAAGAATATGTCGAAGCGAATTACGGTGAGAACGGTGCCAAACGCCGTCAAAATCGCGTGATTCCAATTCAAACTCGTTAAGATTTAAGAAGATTATGGGAAAAAAGGTTCAAGCTGTTAAAGGCATGAATGATTTGCTGCCAGTCACACAAAAAGATTGGCCAATTACTTCGGCTTTCTGGTTGGCATTCGAGCAAAAAATCAGCACATGGGCAGAGCAATACGCGTATCAATTCATTCGTACCCCCATTATTGAACCCACAGGATTGTTTGTGCGTTCTATCGGAGAGGAAACCGATGTGGTGGGCAAGGAAATGTACACTTTCGATGATTATGGTGAATCATTGAGTTTGCGCCCTGAAGGCACAGCTTCGTGCTTGCGCGCCGTGGTTGAACACAATTTGCTCTACAACGGCCCCATGAAGCTGTGGTATATGGGCCCGATGTTCCGCCATGAAAAACCACAAAAAGGCCGTTATCGCCAATTCCATCAAGTCGGTTGTGAGGCTTTGGGCTACAGCCAACCTGACGTTGATGCTGAAATGATTGTGATGACAGCGGATTTGTGGAAGCAATTGGGCATCTTGGATAAAGTGGAATTGGAAATCAATACCTTGGGTGTGTCGTCTGAACGCGCAGCCCACCGTGAGGCACTGGTGGCGTATTTGCAGCAACACGAAGCCCAGTTGGACGAAGACAGCAAACGCCGCATGCACACCAATCCTTTGCGTGTGTTGGATACCAAAAATCCCGACTTACAAGACATTGCCAACAATGCGCCGCGCTTGATTGATTTCTTGGGTGAAGAATCGTTGTCGCACCACCAAACTTTCAAAGCTTTGCTCGATGCTGTCGGCATCGCCTATGTGGAAAACCCACGTTTGGTGCGCGGCTTGGATTATTACAACAAAACCGTGTTTGAGTGGGTGACCAATGAATTGGGCTCGCAGGGCACGATTTGTGGTGGTGGTCGCTACGATGGTTTGATTGAAGAATTGGGCGGTAAAGAAGCGCCTGCCATTGGTTTTGCCATGGGCATAGAGCGCTTGTTATTGCTGGTGCAACAATCGGGTCAATTGGATGTGGCAGCTGATTTGGATGTGTTTGTGATGTACCAAGGTGCAGGCACAATGCAACAGGCTTTGACTGTGGCGACGCAATTGCGTCAAGCCGGCCTGAAAGTATCGCAATACTCGGGCAGCCAAAGCCTGAAAGCACAAATGAAAAAAGCCGATGGCAGCGGTGCGCGTTTTGCCGTCATCATCGGTGAAGAAGAGTTGGCCCAACAAAGTGTGAGTTTGAAAGACTTGCGCGGTGACAAAGGGCAGTTACAGGCCGCTTGTGGCGACTTGCTGCAACAATTACAACAATGGATGGCGCAATAACATGGCTTATAATGTTGAAGAACAACAAGACATTGATAACTTCAAACACTTTTGGAGCAAAGGTGGTAAGTGGTTATTTGTTTTATTGATTGTCGCTGCCTTGGCATACTTGGGCTATACCTTAAGTAAGTCTTATGCCAAAAGCCAAGATGAAGAAGCGGCGGCATTGGCCTACCAATTCGTCGAAAAAAGCAGCAAACACGATGCCAGCGCCTTGGCCGATTTAAAGACTTTGCAAGAGAAGCATGGTAAGTCTTTTGGGGCGGCCGAAGCCACGTTGATGGCAGCAGCGCAGGCTTTTGACGACAAGAAATACGATCAAGCTGAAAAACACTTGTTGTGGGTACAAAAAAATAACCCTGATACCTTTATTCAAGCCTTGAGCAACCAACGTTTGGCCATCGTGAAATTGCAGCAACAGCAATACGATGCGGCCTTGAAATTTGCTGATGCCAATGTACCAGCGGAATTGAAACCGATGATGTTGGAAACCAAAGGCGATATCTTGGCAGCCAAAGGTGATAAAACCCAAGCCAAAGCGGCTTATGCTGAAGCCTTAAAAAGCTTGGACAAAGACAAATCGCCCAATTACGAATTATTGAAATTTAAGGCAGAACAATAAATTAGCATCGCGCACGGCTGCCTCATGGTGAAAACCATGGGCAGCCGTCATGTATGTGACTTTCTGCCTTTCCCGTGAAGGAAACATTATGAAACCAACTATCGTGTTGGTCGGCCGACCGAATGTCGGCAAATCCACTTTATTCAATCGCCTGACCCGCAGCAAAGATGCGTTGGTGGCCGATTTGCCTGGTTTGACGCGTGACCGCCATTATGGTCATGGTCGTGTCGGTGAAAAGCCTTATTTGGTGGTGGATACCGGTGGTTTTGAACCCGTGGTCGACAGTGGTATTTTGTTTGAAATGGCCAAGCAAACCTTGCAAGCGGTAGACGAAGCCGATGCAGTGGTGTTTTTGGTTGATGCGCGCGTCGGTGTGACCCCGCAAGACAAATTGATTGCACAAAAATTGCGCATGAGTGGCCGGCCTGTATTTTTGGCCGTCAACAAAGGTGAGGGCGCCAACCGTGCCGTGGTATCGGCCGAATTCTATGAATTGGGTTTAACCGCTGAGCCGTATGTGATTTCCTCTGCCCATGGTGATGGCGTGTGGGATTTGATTGATGCGGTCTTGAGCGAATTCCCCGATGCGGTGGCCGATGAAGTGGCCACTGACCATCCCGTGTTTGCCGTCATTGGCCGCCCGAATGTGGGCAAATCGACGTTGGTGAATGCGATTTTGGGCGAAGAGCGTGTGATTGCGTTTGACCAAGCAGGCACCACGCGTGATTCCATCCACATCGATTTCGAGCGCGATGGCAAACCGTATACCATCATCGATACTGCCGGTGTGCGCCGCCGCGGTAAAGTGGACGAAGCGATAGAGAAATTCTCGGTCATCAAGTCCATGCAAGCGGTGGAAGCGGCGAATGTTGCAGTTTTGGTCTTAGATGCAAATCAAGACATTGCCGATCAAGATGCGACTGTGGCTGGCTTTGCCTTAGAAGCAGGTCGTGCTTTGGTGGTGGCGATTAACAAGTGGGATGCAGTCACGCCTGAACGCAAAGAGCAAATCAAAAAAGACATTGCCCGCAAGCTGTATTTCTTGGATTTTGCCAAATTCCATTACATTTCTGCCTTAAAACACAAAGGCATAGATGAATTGTTTGGCTCCATCCACCAAGCTTACAATGCCGCCATGATCAAAATGCCGACGCCGAAAATCACCCGTGTATTGCAATCGGCTTTGGAACGTCAACAACCGCCACGCGCAGGTTTGATACGCCCGAAAATGCGTTATGCCCACCAAGGTGGTGTGAATCCACCGATTATCGTCATACATGGCAATGCTTTACACAATATTAAAGACAGTTACACTCGTTATTTGATACAGACTTTCCGTAAAGCATTTAACCTCGAAGGCACGCCTTTGCGGGTGCAATACAAGTCTTCAGAGAACCCATTTGAAGAGAAGCGCGAACAAATTTCAGCCCAACCTTTGCGCCGTGCAAAATTAAGTAATCGCATTGCCAAAAAAGAAGAGAAAAAGCAACTAAAACGCAAGGTTAAAGTGAGTGTGAAGAAGAATGTTAAGTCATAGTGTGTTAGGATAATGCATTCCATCTGTTTACGGCTTACAAACAGATGCTTATCACAATAAAAACATGGAGTTTAAAGCATGAATAATAATAAAGGACAACTGTTACAAGATCCTTTCTTAAACGCACTGCGCAAAGAGCACGTGCCGGTGTCAATTTACTTGGTAAATGGCATTAAATTACAGGGTCAGGTTGAGTCTTTCGACCAATATGTGGTGTTGCTACGTAACACTTCTGTGACCCAAATGGTGTACAAACACGCCATTTCTACCGTCGTGCCTGCTCGTGCAGTCAGCATCAGCCATGACAATCCGAAAGGTGCGGCGCCAGCGGCCGAATAAGACATTGTAAAAGCCCCGGTAACGGGGCTTTGTTTTGCCTGTGTGTGCCGTGTCATTTCCATCATATTGGCGGTGAGTAATCCAGTTGCATGGCCAGCACTTGCTGGGAAACCGTGAGGATGGCACACCCATAGCTTGAGCGAGTGTGACGGTACTGTTGTTGCCTTGCTGATGCTTACAGGCCGCTTGTGTTCTGTAGGTATTGTTTCAGCCTAGAAGCCTAGCAATAACTTAACCAAAACCAAGCCGGTAAAAAATGTCAGTGGCAGAAAATTGTAGCTTGGTGGCTCTGAGTCTGGATGCTTGTGTTGGTTAAATTGGCTGGCATATTGCCATAACAACCAAGCACACAGGAAGCAAGCGAGTGCATAGCCACTGTTCCACAGTGTTGCTTGCCATTGTGCGATAGCGTAGACAGTGATCCCAAAACCCAAAACCAGATACAAGGTTTCCATGCCGTAATGCACGTGGTTGAGATTCACACCCAAGCGCGCCTTGAAAATGATTTGCGGTACAAGCCATGCCAGACCCCATGCCCACAGCAGCAACAGACACAGGCGTTGTGCTCTTTGGACAATGTTGTTGGCATCAATAGCAGAATAGGCTTCTGGATGCAGTCCAAAGTGCAAGCTCAAAGCGAGTATGCCCAATGCGGCCAAACGAAGGATGACAATGAAACATTTGGATACTATGGGCAGGGGGTATTCATAGCGCAGCAGCATGGCGGTAGATTCGCATTTAGAGTGTATGTCTCACAGCATAAATGAAAAAAGCCTCCCAGTGGGAGGCTTTTGCGTTTACAGGCCGCTTATTTGGCCAAAATGCTTTGTCCGGTTAACAAATATTCAATGGTGTCTTTAACAGAACGAATTTGGTTGCCAAACGGCAATGGGTCTTTACCACGGAAGAACAGGCCTTTGTTGACTTCGCCACGGAAAGCCGCTGCCAATTTCAAGTCGATACAGAATTGACCAATTTTATCCAAGCCATCGCGCAAGCCGCATTGGGTCAAACAGTTAATGCCTTGGGTGCAACGACGAGGGTCGTTTTTGGCATTGGCTTGCAAGGCTTCTTCACGTTTCAAATAGCTTTTCAAGAACGGTGTGTTCACACCGCGTGCAGGCAAACCGGCAACCGACATGAATTCAACGATTTGTTCGCCTTCTGCACCGGCCAAGGTGTTTTTGAAGTTGATGTGGGCATCGCCTTCGTGGGTGACCGCGAAAGCCGTACCCACTTGCACAGCCGATGCGCCCCATTGTTTCAAGGCAGTCGAAATTTTATCGAAATTGGCCATACCACCCGCCAAAATCAATGGAATTTTTTCACGTTCCAAGCCCAGTTTTTTGAACACTTCAAAAGTTTCTTCCAATACGCGGTCAAATTCAAAGCGCGCATCGTTCAAACCGGCTACGGTAGCGGCACCTAAGTGACCCGCTGCGTGATTAGGATGCTCAATCACGATGGCATCAGGCAATTTGTTTTTCTTCATCCAGCGTTTCAACACAATATTGATACCGCGAGACTCAGACAAAATCGGGAACAAAGCCACTTCTGGATGTTCTTCCACCATTTCTGGCAAATCCAATGGCAAACCCGCACCCATTACGATGGCGTGGGCGCCCGATTCACATGCTTGTTTTACCAAGGCTTGGTGGTCTTTTACGGCTTTCATCACGTTAACCGCAATCATGCCGCGACCTTCTGAATTTTTCAGCGCGGTTTTGATTTCACGGTCTAAGGCGATGCGGTTTAAACGGTCGTATTTTTCTTCCGTTGGGTCGATTTTGGAATCGGCCAACAAATCTTCATGTAGATGGCGCAAGTCAACACTGGCAATGGTACCCACGCCGTTTTCACGAGCCACCGCACTGGAAAGACTGGAAGCGGAGATGGCCACACCCATACCACCTTGTACGATGGGGATCAGCTCGCGTCCACGAATTTGCAGCGGTTTAAAATCGTTGTGCATGTGTCTTTGCTTTCGTCGTTATCATTATTGAGGCTGGAGTGTAACTCTATTAATAACAAAAGTGTACTTAATTAATAGAGCCGATGAAAATCATTCTTACTGTAAGTACTTATTTTGTAGGTGTTTTGGATTAGAGTGCATAAAATCGACACTTGGGAAATCCTCTGTTTTTGCGTCGACATTGTTATCAGAGCAATCAAATTGGTCAGCTTGATTTGGTATCTCAAGTGAGCAACAGTGTGGCGCAGATATATGACAAATCTGCGATGCTTAACAAGGCTTAACGCGCAGGCGCAGCAAAAGATGCAAATAAATGGTATGCTTCGCTTACTTTAAATATTGATATTTGATGTAGAAAATGATGAAAAAACGCTGGATGATGCCGCTGCTGATGGTTATGGCAGTAGTGGTATTGGTATTTGCGATATTGCCTTATTGGTTTGGCATTCGTACTGAAAAAACCATGCGCAGCCACCAACATTTGCTGGAGCAAAATGGGGTGGTGGAAGTGGTGAAATACGACTATGAACGCGGTTGGTTTGATTCCACCGAAACCACGGTATTGCGTTTCAGGCCGAATTTGGTGCAAAAATTGGGTGGCAATGTGCCAGACAATTTAAAAGCCATCATCAATGAGCCGTTTACCATTACCAATCACATCAAACATGGCCCGTTTGCTGGCGGTATCACGCCAGTGAAAGCGGTATCAACCTCTGATGTGGCGTTCAGTCCACGCGCCAAGCAAAGTTTGGAGCGTTTCTTCCGCAGCCAAGTGCCATTGACGGTGAAAAATCGTTTGAACCTGTTCGGTGGTGGGGTGATGAAACTGCAAGTGCCGGCATTCCAATATGAGGAATTGTCGGGCATCGCCATAGACTGGAAGGGTTTGGATGTCGAGCTGGATTACAGCGACAACTACGACAGTTATGAAGTGAAAAGCCACAGCGGTGGCATCAATGTCAAATTGGCGGACAAAGGCCAGTTGACCTTGGAAAACTTGGATTACACCGGTAATTCCAAGCAAAATTCTTCTGGTTTGAATGTGGGCAGCAACGAATTCAAAGTGGCCAAAGCGATGATGGCTTGGTCTGAAGGCGTGGATTACAACATCAAACTCAATTCCATCATCAATATGATGTCGGACTTGCAAATCGGTGCCTTCATCAATCCAACTGGTACGGTGGCGCCGAACAACATCGCGGTAAATAATTTCTCTTTGCAACGCTCTACCGATGAAAAAGACGGTTTTGCCAATGCCGAAGCGCTGATTCATTTTGACCAATTGCACTATGGTAAAGACGTGTATGGCCCGTTGAATGTCAAAGCCAGTGCCGAACATTTGCACGCTGCGGCTTTGGTGAAAATGAACGATGGTTTCTTCCGCTTGAGCAATACCAAATTGGATGAAACCCAATACCGCGATGCCTTGTTGAAATTGGCCAAAACCGAAGGTCTGCCGATTTTCACCAACAATCCGGTGTTTAAAATCTCCCAATTTGATTTGAAAATGCCCGATGGACAATTGAAATTCACCGCTGAATTTGGTTTTAAAGGTTTACAGGCCGCTGATATGGAAACCTTCAATGCCTTGATGGCCAAAACCGAGGCCAAAGTGCATGTGAATGCGCCGCAAGTGTTGTTGGAAAACTTGGCCGTGGCGCAAGCCGATTCCATCTTCTCAGTAGACCCAGATGTGGAAAATCCACCGAGCATGGATGAAGTGCGCGATACCGCGCGCATGTTGGTGCGTTCTACCATCAACAATATGGCCAGCGCTGGTTATTTAACCCAGCAAAACGGCATTGTCGACAGCGAGATGGTGGTGAAAAACAATGAATTGTTGCTCAATGGCAAGCGTTTTGAAACCGCGCCACAGCAAAACATTGACGATTTGATGGAAGAAGATGCGGCTGCCAGCGATGTGCAAGCGGCATCGGCTCCCGCCACCGCGTCAGCGGCGAAATAAGGCGCGAACATGGCTGCAAGACAAATCGTGCTCGATACCGAGACCACCGGCCTGTACGCCAATCAAGGCGATCGCTTGATTGAGTTTGCCGGTTTGGAAATGATAGACCGCCGTTTAACCGGCAAGTATTTGCATGTGTATGTGCATCCTGAGCGAGACATTGCTGAGGAAGCCATTGCGGTGCATGGCATTACCTTGGACATGTTGGCAGACAAACCCAAGTTTGCTGGCGTGGCCGAAGACATCGCCGAATTTCTGCGCGACAGCGAATTGATTATTCACAATGCCGCGTTTGACGTTGGTTTCTTGGACATGGAATTCAGTCGCATCGGCATGCCCAAGCTCGATACTGTGGTCAGCAAAGTCACCGATACGGTG
This sequence comes from Vitreoscilla massiliensis, assembly GCF_001457815.1. Taxonomy (GTDB): domain Bacteria; phylum Pseudomonadota; class Gammaproteobacteria; order Burkholderiales; family Neisseriaceae; genus Vitreoscilla; species Vitreoscilla massiliensis. The sequence goes on along the minus strand of NZ_LN898220.1, from coordinate 30,835 downwards.
GCGATGGCGCGCAAATTGTACCCCGGTCAAAAAGTCAATTTGGATGCCTTGTGTAACCGCTTGGGCGTGGACAAAACTAAGCGTGTGTTGCATGGCGCCTTAATCGACTGTGAGTTGTTGGCCGAAGTGTATTTGGGCATGACCCGCGGTCAATTCAGCTTGGATGTGAAGAATGCCGATGAAGGTGAGAGTGGGGCGCAAGCCTTAAGCCAATTCAAGCGGCCTGTAAACATGGCTTTCAAAGTGATAGGCATGGATGCAGAAGAAAGTGCCGCCCATGAGGCCTATGTCAAAGTCTTGGACAAAGCCGTCGGTGGCGACAGCTTGTACCGTCAACAATTGCAAGAGCCGCAAGCATGAGCGCACGTTTTTTTGCTTTGGTACCGGCTGCCGGCGTGGGCAGCCGTTTTGGTGCGCAGATTCCGAAACAATATACCGAAATTGCCGGCCAAAGCGTGTTAATGCACACGCTGCAGCGCTTATTGGCGTGTGAGGCCTTGGTGGGTGTGGCGGTGGTGTTGTCGCCCGACGATGGTTATTTTGGTGCCTTGACCTTGCCTGAATGGGCACAAAGCGAGCGTTTGCAAGTGTTGTATTGCGGTGGCGACAGCCGCGCTGAAAGCGTGCGCAATGGCATCGCCGCCTTAACTGCCGGACAGATGTTGCAAGATCAAGATTGGTTATTGGTACACGATGCCGCGCGCTGTTGTTTGCCAACAATGGCATTAGAGCGCTTATTGGCGGCGGCAGATGCTGACTGTGTGGGCGCAATTTTGGCCTTGCCAGTGGCCGACACTTTAAAGAAACAAACGCATACAGGCCGCATAGACCATACGGTAGACCGCAGTGGTTTGTGGCAAGCACAAACACCACAAATGTTCCGTGCGGCGGCCTTACAGGCCGCATTAAACCAAGTGGATTTGCAACACATCACCGATGAAGCCTCGGCAATGGAAGCGCAAGGCGTGTTTGCCCAATTGGTGCAAGGCGATGTGCGCAATTTGAAACTGACTTTGGCGCAAGACGCGACCTTGGTCGAGCTGTTATTGAACAGCGGTGATTTGTAGAAGATGTGGGAAAACAAATGAACATACGAGTGGGGCAAGGTTACGATGTGCACCAATTGGTGGCGGGCCGACCTTTAATCTTGGGCGGCGTGACCATAGATCATCACAAAGGCTTGTTGGGACATTCCGATGCCGATGCCTTATTGCATGCCTTGACCGATGCTTTATTGGGCGCGGCGGCTTTGGGCGACATTGGTCACCATTTCCCCGATACCGCCAGCGAGTTTAAAGGCGCAGACAGTCGCGTGTTGTTGCGCGAGGCGTACAAAAGCGTGCAAGCGCAAGGTTGGAAAGTGGTGAATGTCGATACCACCATCATTGCCCAACAGCCGAAATTGAAGCCGCATTTGTTGGCGATGCGCGAAAACATTGCCGCGGATTTGGGCCTCACGGTGCATGATGTGAACATCAAGGGCAAGACCAATGAAAAATTGGGCTATTTGGGGCGCGAAGAAGGCATAGAAGCGCAAGCCGTGGTGTTGCTTGTCGCGGCCTAAAACCTTACACTGTGAACAGAGTCAAACGCCCACCCCACAAGAAGGAAAGACAATATGACTACTCAAAATGAATTAAAACGACAAGCGGCTCGTCGAGCATTGGATTATTTACCTAACGATGATTACATCGGCGTGGGTTCGGGTTCGACCGTGGCGTTGTTTATTGAAGAATTGGCAGCAAAAAAAGACCGCGTGCGCGGTGTGGTGGCGGCTTCGTTGGAATCGCGTGAATTGCTGGAAAAATTGGGCATCAAAGTGGTGGCTTTGGCCGATGTGGGCAAATTGCCCGTGTATTTTGACGGTGCCGATGAAGTGAACCACTCTTTGCAAATGATTAAAGGCGGCGGTGCAGCGTTGTTGGGCGAAAAAATCGTTGCTCACGCTTCACGTCAATTCATTTGTATGGCCGATGAAAGCAAATACGTTTCAAAATTGGGCAAATTCCCATTGCCAGTTGAAGTGGTGCCGTTTGCCCGTTCGTGGGTGGCTTCACAATTGGTGAAATTGGGCGGTCGTCCCGTATTGCGCGAAAGCGTGATTACCCGTGGTGGGCATGAAATTTTGGATGTGCATGATTTGAGCATTTTGGAACCGATGAAATTGGAAGACGAAATCAACCGCATCCCCGGGGTGATGGAAAATGGGATTTTCGCCCGCCATCCTGCCGATGTGTTGGTGTTAGGCCATGCCGATCGTGCAGAAATCATTACCGTAGGCGCCAAATAATACAGGCCGCTTCATCAAGATGGAGCCGATGGGCTGTAACGGCACCATCGGCTTTTTTAATGTTTTAAGGGAATACCATGCCATACCGTTTAACTCAAATCATCACCAAAACTGGCGACAGTGGCACCACAGGTTTGGGCGATGGCTCGCGTGTGCCCAAGTCCAGCTTGCGCATCATCGCCATCGGCGAGGTGGATGAGCTCAATGCCCATTTGGGCGTGTTATTGACCATGAATGTGCCGGCCGACATCCGTGAGGTTTTGACCAAGATTCAACACCAATTGTTTGATTTGGGCTCTGAATTGGCGGTGCCAGGTTGGAGCTTGATTGACGATAATTACCTGCAATTCTTGGAACAATCGGCCGCCACATGGCACGCACAGTTAACGCCGTTGACCGAATTTATTTTGCCAGGCGGTTCGGCTGCCGCCGCGCAAGTGCATGTGGTGCGTACCGTTGCCCGCCGCGCAGAGCGCAGTGTGGTGGCCTTGCAAGACGCTGCAGTGGCGGTGTCGGGCAATGTGCAAAAATACCTGAACCGCTTAAGCGATGTGTTGTTTATCTTGGCGCGCGAAGTGAATCGCCGTGAAGGTGTCAGCGATGTGTTGTGGAAAAAAAGCCAATTCTAATTTTTGTCACTCGGAAGCAAAGTTTCAGCTGTGAATACACTGTTTTTAAGCACCCTCATCACCGGCTTGCTGCTGACGCAGGCCGCTTGTGGTCAAACCCAAACGGCGGCGACAGCAGCATCGTCTTGTGCCAATAAGCCTGACGACATTAGCGCCTATGCCAAACACAATTTGAAACAATACCAAGGCAAGGTGTTGCGCATCAGCGATGGCGACACACTGCAAGTGCGCGACCAAAACGGCCAAAAGCAACGCGTGCGTTTGGCATACATTGATGCTCCCGAAACCGAGCAAGCGGGTGGTCGCGACAGCCAACGCCAATTGCAACGCTTGCTCGACAATCAAACCGTCACCGTGCAAGTGGTGGACATCGACAATTACAAACGCCAAGTGGCGATTGTGTGGCAACAAGGGCGTGACATCAATGCTACCCAAATCGCGACTGGCATGGCGTGGCAATACGCGTCCATCGCCAAGCGCCAACAAACCTCACAAGGCTATCAGTATTACCACTGCTTAGAAGCCAGTGCCCGCAACAGCAAACAAGGCTTGTGGCGCAACAGCAAGGCACAAGCACCGTGGGAATACCGCCAACAACGCAGGCAAGCGCAATGAACTCATCCAAACGCCATGAAATTTTCAGCCGTTTACAGGCCGCTAATCCACATCCCTCCACCGAATTGGAGTTTGACGGTGCGTTTCAATTGTTGATTGCGGTGTTGTTATCGGCGCAAACCACCGATGTGGCGGTGAACAAAGTCACCAAGGTGTTGTATGCCTTGGCGCCCACCCCGCAAGCGATGTTGGAATTGGGCGAAGAGAAAGTCCGCGACACCATCAAAACCATCGGCCTGTACCGCACCAAAGCCGCCCATGTGATCGCCACCTGCGAGGCTTTGCTGAACACGTTTGGCGGCGAAGTGCCGCAAACACGGGCGGAGTTGGAAAGTTTGCCAGGCGTGGGGCGCAAGACCGCCAATGTGGTGTTGAACACCGCTTTCAGACAGCCTGCGATGGCAGTAGACACGCACATTTTCCGCGTCTCCAATCGCACTGGCATAGCCAAGGGCAAAAACGTGCGCGAGGTGGAAGACAAATTGGTGAAATACATCCCGAAAGAATTTTTATTGGATGCCCACCATTGGCTGATTTTACACGGTCGTTATACGTGTAAAGCGTTAAAACCGCAGTGCAGCAATTGCCTCATCGAAGATTTATGTGAATATAAGGCAAAAGCCTTATAAATGCGTAAATTTGCGTGTGCAATTGGGTGTAAAAATGCCATAATTTCACCGTATTACCACTATGATGATGACTTGGTAAACACATACCATTAGATGGACGACAAAGTAGTCAAAAAAGGATTTTTGAGTGAATAAAATCACGATAATGGCCACCGTGTGTATCACTGCTTTTGGCTTGAGTGCTTGTGATAAACCCGACTGGTTCAGTAAAAAAGATGATCGCAACAACACCGAATACGTTCAAGAGGTGAAACCCGCAGACAGCGATTCAGTGGCCATGTTATTGCCCGACTTTACCAAATTGGTGAATGAACAAGGTCCTACTGTTGTCAGCATCCAAGCGACCAAATCCGACAGCAATACCCAAGCCTATGAAGGCACCAGTGGCGAAGAAGACCCGATGCTCGAGTATTTCCGCCGCATGATACCTAATTTCCCGAATACGCCCAGCAATCCTGACAATCAGGAAGAAGACGAGGGCGCAAGCTTTGGTTCTGGTTTCATCATCAGTGCCGATGGTTATATTTTAACCAATACCCATGTGGTCAGCGGCAGCGACACCATCAAAGTGGTGCTGGCCGACAAGCGTGAATTTGAGGCCAAATTGGTGGGTTCGGACACGCAATCTGATGTGTCTTTGTTGAAGATTGAAGCCAAAGATTTGCCCGTCATCAAAGTGGGTCAGCCCGATGATTTGCGCGTGGGTGAGTGGGTGGCCGCCATTGGTGCGCCCTTTGGTTTTGATAACACCGTGACGGCTGGCATTGTGTCTGCCAAAGGCCGTTCTTTACCAAATGAAAACTACACACCGTTTATTCAAACCGACGTGGCCATCAATCCTGGTAATTCGGGTGGCCCTTTGTTCAACCTCAAAGGCGAAGTGGTCGGCATCAATTCGCAAATTTACAGCCGTTCAGGTGGCTTTATGGGCATCTCGTTTGCCATCCCGATTGATGTGGCCACCAATGTTGCCGAACAGCTGAAAAAATATGGTCGTGTGCGTCGTGCACAATTGGGTGTCATCATTCAAGAAGTGTCTTACGACTTGGCCAAATCGTTCAAGATGGACAAGCCAAGTGGTGCTTTGGTGGTGCGCGTGTTGCCAAATGGACCTGCGGCCAATGCCAAACTGCAAGTGCGTGATATCGTGCTGAAAGTCAATGGCGAGGCCATCCAGCGCTCCAGCGATTTGCCAGTATTGATTGGTGCCATGCAACCTGGTACCAAGATTGAGTTAACAGTGTGGCGCGATGGCAAAGAAGTGGTGGTGCCAGTGGAATTGACTGAGTTAACCGGTGAGAGCGCGATTGCCACACCTGAAACCAGTGGTGGCGATAATGCCGATACCAGCGCCCGCATCAACGTGCCCGAAGTGGGTTTGTTGTTGGCGCCGATGTCGGCTGCCGAAGCGGCACAGCGCGAGGTCAATGGCGGCTTGGTGGTGTTGGATGCCAAAGGCTTGGCGGCTGCATCAGGCTTGCGCCGTGGCGATGTCATCATTTCCGCAGGGCCTAACCCAATTACCGATGAAAAATCGTTGAAGCAAGCGTTGAGCGAGGCCACCACAGCAGCGCCATTGTTTGTGATGCGTGGTCAAGATACCTTCTTCTTGCCACTGCGCATCAAATAATCAACAGATGTGTACAGGCAGCGCCAAAACGCTGCCTGTTGCTATTTTAAGGAACACAATTATGCAAACTTTAGCCCGTGGCCCAGTGATGGCCGATGTTGCCGCTTTTGAGCTGACCGATGCCGAGCGTGCACGCTTGTTGCGCCCTGAAATTGGTGGGGTGATATTGTTTCGTCGCAATTTTGAATCTGTGGCGCAATTGAAAGCCTTGGTGGCCGAAATCAAAGCCTTGCGCACGCCTGAATTGGTCATTGCGGTTGACCACGAAGGTGGTCGGGTGCAACGCTTCATTCAAGGCTTTACCCGCTTGCCTGCAATGGCGGTATTGAACGATGTGTGGCAAGAGCAAGGCAAAGATGCCGCATTGGCTCAGGCCGAGGAAATCGGTTGGGTGTTGGCGGCAGAATTGCGTGCATGCGGCATTGATTTGTCGTTCACGCCTGTTTTGGATTTGAACTGGGAGCAGTGTGCCGTTATCGGCAACCGCAGTTTTTCTGCCGATGCGGTGGAAGTCAGTGAATTGGCCTTGGCTTTGCAACGCGGCTTGAAACGCGGTGGCATGAACAGCTGTGGCAAACATTTCCCTGGTCATGGCTTTGTCGAAGGCGACAGCCACCATGTTCTGCCGGAAGACAAACGTGATTTTGATGCCTTGTGGCAACACGACATCGTGCCGTTTGTGCACATGAGTGCTGCGGGCATGGACGCGGTGATGCCGGCGCATGTGGTGTATCCGCAAGTGAATGATCAGCCAGCGGGTTTTTCATCGTTTTGGTTGAAAAACATCTTGCGCGACAAAATCGGCTTTGATGGCATTATTTTCTCAGACGATTTGACCATGGAAGGCGCGTGCGGCGTGGGTGGCATTACTGTGCGCACCGAATTGTCCTTACAGGCCGGTTGTGACATTGCTTTGATTTGCAACCGTCCCGATTTGGTGGATGAATTGTTGTCAGAATGGACTTGGGATGCCAGTACGCAACCGAAATTGGCAGAGCGTTGGGCACGCGTGGCGGGACAAGGTTTACAGGCCGACTTTGAAGCCTTATTGCAAACCGAAGCCTTCCAACAAGCGCAGCAACGTGTGGCGGTATTGGCAACACCTAAAGATGTGCACAACGGTGTTAAAGTCGGCGAAGCGTATTAAGTCACATTTCAACAGAAGGGGAAGACATGAAAGCATTGTGGATGGTCTTGGCAAGTTTGGGTTTGGCCGCATGCGCCAGTACGGCGGGCTCAGGTTCGGCAGAGGGCAACCGCTCTTTGGTGGGCAGCTGGCGCTTGACTGAGGTGGCCTCACAAACCGTACCGATGACAGGTGGCTCGGCCAAATTGTTGCAATTTGAAGCAGAAACCAACAAAGTCAGCGGCAATGTGGGCTGTAACCGTTTGTTCGGTGTTTACCAAAGCGAAGGCAGTAATTTGATTTTCAATGGCATTGCCACCACGCGCATGGCCTGTGATCCAGTGTCCATGCAGATGGAAACCAGCGTGATTCAAAACATGGAAAAGGTGCAGTCTTGGTCTATAAATGGCAGTGAGTTGCAGTTAAAAGACGATAAGCAGCAAACCATTTTGAAATTTAAACGACTCTAAGCATAAACTTGCTCAGTGTTGGTGTAAAAGCGGCCTGTAAACTCTTACAGGCCGCTTTTTATATGGGATTTGGGTTAAAATGAGCGCTTTTAATACGGATGATGCCCCATGAGTACGGACGACTTGTTAGCGCCGCATCGCGAAGCGATAGACCACATAGACCAAACCATTTTAGGCTTGCTCAATGAGCGCGCGGCACATGCGCGCGCCATTGGTGAATTAAAAGGCAGCGGTGTGGTCTACCGTCCCGAGCGTGAAGCGCAGGTATTGCGCCGTATTCAGTCTTTGAACCAAGGCTTGTTGTCGAATGAAGCGGTGGCGCGCTTGTTTCGTGAAATCATGAGTGAGTGTTTGGCGGTAGAGCGACCGTTGACCATCACCTATTTGGGTCCAGAAGGCACGTTCACCCAACAAGCAGCCATGAAGCATTTTGGTCACGCTGCCCACACCCAACCTTGCGCCACCATAGACGAAGCCTTTCGCTTGGTCGAGGCGCGTCAAGCCGATTATGTGGTGGCGCCGATTGAGAATTCGACCGAGGGTGCGGTAGGACGTACCTTGGATTTATTGGTGGCTTCGCCTCTGAAAGCCTGCGGTGAAGTGGTGTTGCGCATTCATCACCATTTGTTGCGCAAAGTCGAGCACCAAGATGGCATCACCAAAGTGTATGCGCATGCGCAAGCCTTGTCGCAATGCCATGAGTGGCTAAACAAAAACTTGCCAGCGAATGTGGCGCGCATCGCCGTGGCCAGCAATGCGCGTGCGGCGCAATTGGCGGCAGAAGACGAGAACGCGGTGGCCATCGCCTCGCAAGCAGCGGCAGAGCGTTTCAATCTGTGCAAATTGGCATCCAACATAGAAGATGAACCGAATAACACCACGCGCTTTCTGGTATTGGGTCATCAAACGACCACGCCGAGTGGCTTAGACAAAACTTCGCTGATTGTATCGGCACCGAATAAAGTGGGTACGGTGCACGAATTGTTGCAATCGCTGTCGAAAAACGGCGTGTCCATGACCAAATTGGAAAGCCGTCCCTCCAAGGCAGGCTTGTGGGAATATGTGTTTTTTATTGATGTGGAAGGCCATGCCGATGATGGGCCGGTACACCGCGCTTTGACCGATTTACAGGAAGAAGCGGCGTTTTTGAAGATTATTGGTGCGTATCCTAAGGCGGTTTTGTAATGCAAAAAATAGCAGTGTATTGTGGTTCTAATTTTGGTGAATCCAAAGCGTATTTCGATGCTGCCCAAGAATTGGGGCAGTTGTTGGCCGAGCAGCAATTGGGCTTGGTGTATGGTGGCGGTAAAGTCGGTTTGATGGGCACGGTGGCCGATGCGGTATTGGCGGCGGGTGGTCATGTGACTGGTGTGATTCCGACTTTTTTGCGCGAAATGGAAAAAGCGCATACTGGCCTGAGCGAGTTGATTGAAACCCCCGACATGACGGTGCGCAAACAAAAAATGATTGCCTTGGCCGATGGCTATATTGCCATGCCGGGTGGTGTGGGCACGTTTGAAGAATGGTTTGAAGTCTTGTCGATGGCGCAGTTGCAATTGCAGCAAAAGCCGATAGGTTTGTTGGACATTGAGGGTTTTTATCAGCCTTTATTGCGCCTGATAGAGCAAACCATAGCTGCTGGCTTTATGCCAGCGAGCAATTTGAGCCTGTTTGTGGTCGACAGTAGTCCACAAGGCTTGTTGGAGAAAATGCGTGCTTACGCACCGGTATACTCGCAAAAATGGCACGATCCGGCATGGAAAAACCAGTAAATAGTGTGTGGATTGCGGGGGCAGGGTATTTGGGCCTGCCACTTGCTCAGCAGTTACAGGCCGCAGGTGTGGATGTGCGTGCCAGCTCGCTCAGTCCGCGTTCCATTGATGCGTGGCATGAATGGGATTTTACTGCCGAAACGGCGCCGCAAGGATTTCAGCAAGCAGCGTGTTGGGTGGTGTTATTGCCGCCATCAAGCGGCATGGGTTATGTGGCACACATGCAGCGTCTGTGTGAGCAAGCGCAGCAATTGCAAGTGTCGCAGCTGATTTACACTTCCAGTACCTCGGTTTATGGCAGCGCAGCGCGGGAGTGTGATGAGCACAGCGAAATTGCGCCTGAATCGGCCGCAGCACGAGACATCGCCGCATGTGAACAGATTTGGTTAAGCAGTGGTTTGCCTCATGTCAGTGTGTTGCGCTTGGGCGGCCTGTATGATGATGAGCGCCATCCAGTACGGCGCTTAAGTGGCCGTCAGCACATCTCTGGTGGCAAGCATCCGGTGAATGTCATCCACCGACGCCACGCATTGGCAGCGCTACAATATTGCATACAGCATCCCATACACGGCACATTCAATGTGGTAGAGGCCAGCCATCCGAGTCGCGCCGATTTTTATGGCAATGAGGCCAAGCGTTTGGGTTTGGCCTTACCAGAATTTGACGCCAATGATGACAGCATGGGTAAAACCATACATAGCAGCCATCAGCATTGGCAATTTTAAAGGAAAAATGATGTGGATCAGTCATGCACTCATCAATCATTTGTTGCTGCAACAGCCTGAGCTAAAACAAGGTTTAAGCAAGTTTACAGGCCGCACCGTCCGCTTGACCGCGTTGGGCATACACACTGATATGCACATCCGTGACGATGGTTATGTGGAAGCCATACCAGCCGATTTGGTCGCTGAATGCCACATCAGTATCCATGCCAGCACTTGGAGCAAGATGTTGCAAGGCGAGGCGTTTGGCGTGGGCGATGTCAGCATTACTGGCGATACTGATTTGGCCATGCAATTGTTGCCAGTATTGGGGCAGTTGCGTTATGAGCCTTATGTCGATGCCACACGTTTGTTTGGCAATACGGTTGCCAGCAATCTCGACCATCAATGCAAAACCTTGTGGCGCACCACCCAGCAAATGGTGGCAAGAGTAGAGGGCGAAGTGCGCGACTACATGCAAGAAAGCAATGCGCCAGTGGTGTCACAAGCACAATGGCAACAACGCAGCGAGGCCATAGAGACCTTGCGTGATGATGTGGCGCGTTTACAAGCGCGTTTACAACGACTTGAATAATCTTACAGGCCGGCCTGTAAATATCGGAATTTAGCATGAAGTGGTTAAAACGCTTTCGTTTGATAGTGCATACCGTATGGTATTTTGGATTGATCAATTTATTGGATGGCCAGTTGCGCCATCCTTTGTTGCGTAAATTGCTGAGTTGTTTGCCTGAGTCGAAAGAGACTTTGGAATACAGTAATGCCGTGCGTTTGCGCTTGGCTTTGGAGCATTTGGGGCCTATTTTTGTGAAATTGGGACAGGTGTTATCGACCCGTCCAGATGTCGTGGGGCCTGAATACGCCAGTGAATTGGCCAAGTTGCAAGACCGCGTGCCGGCGTTTGATGGTGGCATCGCCATCGCGCAAGTGGAAAAAGCATTTGGCAAACCGATAGAGCAAATTTACTTTGATTTTGAGCGTGAACCAATCGCCAGCGCCTCGATTGCGCAAGTGCACCAAGCGCATTTGTTCAATGAAGATGGTACGCAAGGCCAAAAAGTCGCGATTAAAGTATTGCGACCCGACATCAAGCCTGTGATCGAACAAGACCTAGCGCTGATGCATTGGGGGGCTGTGTGGTTAGAAAAACTGTTCCGCGATGGCAAGCGCCTCAAGCCGCGAGAAGTGGTGAAAGAGTTTGATAAATACCTGCACGACGAATTGGATTTGATGCATGAAGCGGCCAATGCCAGCCAGTTGGGTCGCCAGTTTGAAAACAGCGCCATGCTGATAGTGCCCAAGGTGTATTTTGACTATTGCAGCCGCAATGTCATGACCATGGAATGGATGGACGGTACGCCAATTTCAGATACCGAAACCCTGATTGCCAAAGGCATTGATTTAAAGAAACTCGCCCGTTTCGGTGTGGAGATTTTCTTTACCCAAGTGTTTAAAAACGGCTTTTTTCACGCCGACATGCACCCAGGCAATATTTTTGTGGCCGACGATGGCCGTTATATCGCCTTGGATTTCGGCATCGTCGGGACTTTGGATGAGTACGACAAACGCTATTTGGCGGTGAATTTCTTGGCCTTCTTCAACCGCGATTACCACCGTGTGGCCACTGCCCACATTGAATCGGGTTGGGTGCCTGCGGACACACGGGCAGAAGAACTGGAGTCGGCCGTGCGCACAGTGTGTGAGCCGATATTCAATCGACCACTGTCACAAATTTCGTTTGGCCTAATCTTGATGCGCTTGTTTGAAACCAGCCGCCGCTTTAACGTCGAAATCCAACCACAACTGGTGTTACTGCAAAAAACCCTGCTTAACATCGAAGGCCTAGGCCGCCAACTCGACCCCAACCTCGATTTATGGGCGACTGCAAAGCCGTTCTTGGTCAATTGGATGAACGAACAAATGGGTTGGAAAGCCTTGAAACGCAATCTGGAAAAAGAAATGCCAGACTGGGCGAATATCTTGCCGAGTTTGCCGAGGAAAGTGAATGAGGTATTGAGCCATTCAAATGATCAGAGTAGAAACGGTTTGCAGAAACAATTGCAATATAATCAAATCATAATGGTAATCATAGCAATTTTATTAATTTTTATTTTGCTAAAGTAGGTGTTTGGTAAAGTTATTTCGGAATGGGAAAATATGGAAGAGATACACTGCCAAAGGGGATTCCAGCTTTTTACTTTTTCAAACTTATCCTTGATCATTTTGTTAGTTTTAACATTCTTAATGTTTAGCGGGTATGGTATAGGTTGGAGTCGTTTACCTTATGATGAATGGAGAATGCCGATTAGTTGTTGGTTAATACTCTTGCCTTTTAGTGTATCAATACCAGAGGTGAAATTTAGTAATGCAGTAACGGTCAAAGCCGCTAAATATATGTTGATAATCTATGTATTAACACTCATTTATGTACTCTTTATACCAAAAACAATCAATGCCTTAAGTTTTCTATTGGTTTATGCATTGTTATTTTATGCAATAGTAGTTTATGGGTATGTATTTCAATCAAGTAGGTATAAAAATACTTACTTGATTATTTTGGGATTTATGCCTTTGTTGACAGTATTATGGCTACCTATAGAAAGCACTTTGCTGTTTCTTTTTCCTGATGAGCTGGGAGCTAAGGCTTGGATTGGTAGTTTTATTAATATTCGACAATACGATGATGCCATTTTGCCTTTGCTCTTTATTCTTTATTCTTGCCTTAGTACAACTTCCAAAGCGGTTTGAATTTATACGTTGGTTAGCATGGGGTTTAATTTTGAGTGGAAGCATACTTAATGGGGCTAGGGCTGTTTGTATTTCTATCGTTGCGGGAATGTTGTTTTCCATATTTTGGTATCGAAGCTGGCGATGGTGTAAGCCTATATTGTTAGGTGTCGTCATTGCAGTGATATTGACCTGTTTGTTCTCATATTTACAAAATTTTGTATTGTTGAATCAGTTACAAAGATATGATTCTAGGGCGTGTTCTCATTTGGCCTTACACCAAATAAAGATACAAGCCAGTCGTAGCATGGCCTTGTAATTGCGGGCTAATTTGTCAAAACGCGTTGCAATACCTCTGAAATGCTTCAAGCGGGCAAATGCATTTTCAACCACATAGCGTAAGCCGTATAAATAACGGCTAAATTCCGGATTACTTTTGGTGCTGTTGGATTTTCTAGGGATGACGGGAATCATTCCATGTTTTCTTGAAGATTCTCTTATCTTTTCAGAGTCATAGCCCTTATCAGCGACCAAATAATGGCCGGCTGGAACCAAGGCGATCAGCTGCGGTGCAACTTGACTGTCGTGGGTTGCGCCCCCAGTGATTTCAAAATCAAGCGGATGTCCGTTCGCATCGACGGCCAAGTGTATTTTTGTAGTTGTGCCACCTCGTGAGCGGCCAATTGCTCGAGCCTCACCACGCCTAGCTCCACTCGCATGCTGATGAGCGCGGACGTAGCTTCCGTCGATGAATACCCGTTCTGTATCCAATACGCCTCGTAGTTTAAAAAAAATTTGTCCCATAAACCCTTGATGGCCCAGCGATTAAAGCGATTGTAAGTCGTTTGCCAAGGATACAAATCTTCAGGAATATCTCGCCATGTCGCTCCAGTGCGAAGTTTCCACAAAATGGCCTCCATGATATTTTTGCTATTTTTGGAACGGTAGCAGCCATAAAACTTCATGGTATCTTGAATTTGCAGCCAAATATCATCGGTTAAAACTCGGCGGGCCATGTTAAAACTTTTATCAAATAAACATATATTTCATTCTATAACATAAGTTTTAGGAGTGGCTTATTTCAGATTTGAAATGAGAACACGCCCTAGTGGGCGGTGGCAATTAATTCAAACAGCATGGGAAATAATAAAAAAATTACTTATTTGGAAGTCACGATAACATAAGCTATGTTTTTGTATTTCATCCACATAACTTGGTTTTACAATAGTGTACAGAGTATGGTGTACTAGGCTTACTTCTGAGTTTGTTCTGTATTTGGCTTTTTATACTTATTTTAATACAAAGTAGGAACTTACCACCAACAGCAATATCTGGATTAGTTGCTATAGGAATTAATTCAATGTTGTCTGGGTCTATGGTTTATCCTCATACACAGTTCTTAAATAGTATATTGATTGCATATTGTTTAAGTTTACTTCCATCTATTTCACAGCCTATTTTGGGGATTCATAAACAGTTTACTATAAAAATGTTAGTTATGTGTTTAGCTATTGTACTTCTGTATATTCAGTATCCGAATTTTAGTTTATGGGATAGTAGTAGTGAAATTGAGAATATATCCAAAAGTTACGGCCCTGTTCTCGCGCCATATTTTTGGCAATTTGGTAATACTGAATTGTTACGAAAGTTATAAGGTATTTAATATGATAATAGATAATATTGTATGCGTTAATATTTTGGAGAGTCTGAGTCAACTAAAAATATTTAACTTGAGGTTAGAGTAATTCTATGAGAAAAAGTGGTACTTAAATCCTTACTGCATATTGCTCGAAAGCAAGTATAGCCAGTCTGCATTGTTTATAAGGATAATTACAAAAGCTATGATGCACTAGATGTAAGTGACTTTAGTCATTTTCACATCAATCATAGCTCTTACTTTGCAGACAGGAGCAACCACATTAATGGAATAATGAGCTTTTGGAGCCAAGCCATGGGTCATTCTTATTACTTTAAATATAGTTCAAAGTACACTTTAGGAATATCATTGAACTGTAATGATCCACTAATTTTATGCTCAAGTATTATCCTCTAAGTGATACGAATGAGTTACCAAATGAACGAAGAGAACAAATGCAAAGTGAGTTTCAACTGAAGGTAGATAGATTCGCAAACATTCAGTGGGCAGAAAACCGCGTATTCAAGTAGCTTAGGGCGTGTTTTCATTTGGCCTTACTCCAAATAAAGATACAAGCCAGTTGTAGCAGGCCTTGTAATTGCGGACTAATTTGTCAAAACATGTTGCAATACCTCTGAAATGCTTCAAACGGCAAATGCATTTTCAACCACATGGCGTAAGCCGTATAAATAACGGTTGAATTCTGGATTGCTTTTGATGCTGTTGGATTTTCTAGGGATGACTGGAATCATGCCATGTTTTCTTGAAGATTCTCTTATTTTTTCAGAGTCATAGCCCTTATCAGCAATCAAATAATGGCCAGTTTGAACCAACGCTATCAGCTGCGGTGCAACTTGACTGTCGTGGGTTTCGCCCCCAGTGATTTCAAAATCAAGCGGATGTCCGTTCGCATCGACGGCCAAGTGTATTTTTGTAGTTGTGCCACCTCGTGAGCGGCCAATTGCTCGAGCCTCACCACGCCTAGCTCCACTCGCATGCTGATGAGCGCGGACGTAGCTTCCATCAATGAATACCCGTTTTGTATCCAATACGCCTCGTAGTTTAAAAAAAATTTGTCCCATAAACCCTTGATGGCCCAGCGATTAAAGCGATTGTAAGTCGTTTGCCAAGGATACAAATCTTCAGGAATATCTAGCCATGTTGCCCCAGTGCGAAGTTTCCACAAAATTGCCTCCATGATATTTTTGCTGTTTTTGGAACGGTAACAGCCATAAAACTTCATGGTATCTTGAATTTGCAGCCAAATATCATCGGTTAAAACTCGGCGGGCCATGTTAAAACTTGGGGCTGTCCTAGATAACTAGGTTAAATTCATTCTTACTAGTTGTTTTAAAATGGAAATTTTTACTTTAATTTAATCTAGTTGTCTAGGGGAAACTCCAAATTTATTAAGTTGTAGTATTTAGAAAATGCATGATAAACATGCTTATTAATTAAGTGGCTGTTCTCCAAAAGTGCTAATTAATTTAAAGTCTTTACTTAATAGTACATATGCACCAGTATATTTCCCCATAAGAGCAATTGTGATTCCTTTACCATGTTTGGCTTCTAATTCTTGTAGGAAAAGTTGATTTTTTTGGGAATTTTCGATATGTTTTCGTGTTTCTGAATCAGCTGAGTTTAGTAATTTAGGATTTTGAAGTGGGTTACCCAAAATAGGTTTACCATTATGTACTAGATAGGATACTGATGGAATACCAGCAATTTTAGGCATTTCTTCTAATGGAATATTTTTAAATTCATCACTGCTGGCATATTCACTTTGTTTAATCAGTATAGCATTGCCATATTGATAAAGTACCACCAGTTTGGGATGTTCTTGGTAAACAATATTTAGTCCATAAGTGAGTGCAGCTAGTTGTACAATGATAATCACGCTGAAATCAGTGATAATTTCTTTTTTTTGCTTCAAAGGGTTATAGACCATGAATGTTAATAATGGACCGAGAAAAACATCCACAAAAAAAACCAAAAGTACACCTTGTATTCCTCCTGCCATGGTGAAATAGATGGAGGGATACAGGTATTGTTGTATCCAAATAAAAATCAATCCAAATATGATTAAAGATGTCAGTAAGTGTAGGCTAAAGGCCTTTAATTTTTTTTTAAATAAAATGGAATTCATGATTATTTTCGATTGATGATTTATGGTTTAATTTTAAAATGTAACCAGCTGACATCTTGCCATCTCAGGAAAGGGTGTATAGGCTCATTGGTAAGAATTGGTGGCATATGATCACCTACAATAATTACTTCTACACCTTTCATTTGTGGCATACTCATTAATTGTGCCAGATTATCTAAGAATTGAGTTTGTAATTGTGCATTTCGACAAATATCGCCATCAGTAGGCATGTTAAACTGTTGACAATTAAAGCGCTGGTTAACGATATCTTCTTTAGGGTAGGGGGAATGTGAAGTTAATGTTAACCAATAAAAAAATATTTTATCATTTTGTCTTTGCTGAAAAGTATCTGCGACAATTTTAAATAGCTCTGTATCGCAAACGCCATTAAATGCAACACAGCGTTTAAGTGTTGGAAAGTTTTCCCCAAAGAAAGTGGTTTGAAATCCTGCTTTAGGATACCAATTATATCTGTCATATAATCGTCCACTGGTTCCATGCATGGCGTAAGTATAGTAATGGTTTTTATTGAGTTGAGCAGGTATGCAATTAGAAAATTTTTCTGCTGGAATTTGGTTAAACGCATAACCATTTTTTATATTGAAATCGCATAGTTCCCTCATTTCTCCTTGAACGGTTGACCCTGGGAAATCAAAATATCCTTCTTGTAAATATTCTATATCGGGTAGCGATGCAATTTTTTCTAGCATAAATTGTTGTGCATGTTTGGTTCTTGGGTATCCCCAAGATTCTGATACCACATATAAAATTTTATTTGAATATGGTGTGGTTAAGTGGCTAGCTGCGCGCTCTTTTTTTACTGGATAAGCACTAATTTGTGGTTCGGTATGCATCCAGTCGGCAAAGTCCGACTCAGTAGTATTAGTATACAAATACGTTTGGCTTTGCACCCAATAATAATTATCTCGGCCCATAATGCCACCTGCGTAAGTCGCATATTTGTTCTCTTTTAGCCCATATGACAATATGGCAAACAATAAGATACCTAATAGAGAGTAAATTATGTTTTGTTTGTGAGAGATGCGTAGCATAGCTATGGCTGTAAAAATGATAGTAACAAATAACAGTGTTCCCAGTATAAGATAGCGGGTAGGTGCCAGCATAGTAAATGGTAACAGATAGCGAATTGCTCCAAGATCCAAAAAGGGAAATACTTGGATGGTGAATGCTAAACCATCAAAAATACTGAAGAGCAGATACAAGAGAATGCCACAGTACTTAAAAAATTTATTTGGAATGATGAGTAGCAAAACAGCCAAATAGTAATCTGTATTGAGAATGGGGCGAGAAGTACCAAAATAATAAGCTAATATCCAAAATAAGATATTGGGAAGAGCGAGTAAGCAAATAAACCAAAAAACAGTATTAATGGATAATTTGGGTAACTGGTAATTACGTTGGAGCCAATGTGTTTGCATAAGAAAACTCAACTGGTCATGCTAAAATATATTTGAAAAGTGATAAATAAAAGACCACCAAGAAGGTGGTCTTTTATTATTTAATTAAGATTGAAGGTTTTCATCTTAAATATATAATTAGTTAGGTGCAGCAGAGTTTTCGCAACCATTAGGAATAAATTTGTCTTTCCAGCCAGTCGCAGTACCTGCTTGGATGTGGCAAGTCCAAACACCTTGAGCATCACGGTTTTGGGCGATAGTTGCAGTATGGATATCCGCATTGGCATTACGGCCTAATGTGGCAGTTACAGAACCTGCACCAGTACCTGCAGCAAATGTAGTAGCCAAAGTATTAATTAAATTAGAGCGAACAGTACCGCCAGTGGTTTGCAAGCCCATACCTACTTCAGTTGTGGCTGTTGTACCTTCATCCAAAACAGGAGTTTTGCCGTCAAATAAGGCGGCATCAATACCAGTTTTAGCAGCAGCCAGTTCACCAACCACACGGGTAATTTGTGATTTAGAAATGTAATCTTGGTACATAGGTAAAGCAATGGCAGCCAAGATACCGATAATTGCGATTACAATCATCAACTCAATTAAGGTAAAACCTTTTTGTAAAGCTTTCATGTGTTAGCTCCTGAATTATTAAAATAAATTATCCGGTTTACATTGGTTAAGAGGTATAAGCCGAATTGTTTGTAGCACAGTATTGCTTCAGCAATTGGTGTGCCAAATTTTAAATGTAAACTTTATGGTATGGCTGGGCAGCTATTAGGAGCATAAGAATCTTTCCAATATTCAGCCCCGCTAACATCCAGTTTACAATGCCATTCCCCCGTACTTGATCTGCTATATATAAAAACAGTGTTTTTGATATTAGTAGCAGCATCTCTATCCATGACGGCTCTGATTTCAACGCCAGGAGAAGAGTTTACTAGGCTCAGGCTATAAATAAGATTAGACTGTGGGTTGTTTTGGTCTAACCCTATGTATTCTTTTCTTCTGTTACCTATTACTTGTCCATCTTCAGATGGAATCAATGTAGGAATATTGCCATTTGCGATAATGGTTTCAATGGTATTACGGGTACTGTTCAATTCATAATTAACGCGACTTAACTGAGTTTTAACAATATAGTCTTGGTATATAGGTAAAGCAATCGCAGCTAATATACCAATAATTGCGATGACTATCATCAACTCAATTAAAGTAAATCCACGGTTTTTTGGATTCATTTACATTCTCACAAAATATTTGTTATTTTTTGTAAATGTGAGCAATATAAATGCCTTTTAATATGACATTTGGTAAAAGAGGACCAATGGGCTGTATTTTAATTTAACGGTAGCTATTAAAACAACATTGCCACAATTGCTGCACATATTCGTAATGCTTAAGCAAAGTGCTGTTCACTTCAACCTTGGCATTGTCTTTCAAATTACTCAAATGCTGTACCTTACGGTAATAACGATACGCTTCCTGTGAATTTCGAGCTAGATTTAAGTCAATCAAACCCAAATCAGCGGCAATTCCTAAGAGTGCTATATTGCCATAATTTTGTGTCAATTGTGGGAAAATATGCGAATGCGCTAAAATTAAATACTGAACGATGAATTCCACATCGACAATGCCACCGCGGGCGTACTTGACGCTGTCTTCGCGTGGCGGGTGGGTGGGGAGCATTTTTTCACGCATGGCGATGATTTCGGTTTGCAATGCAAGCGGGTCACGCTGTTGGGTCAAAATGGTGTGGCGCACTTCTTCAAAACCGGTGGCGACTTCTGTTGCGCCGCATACAAAACGGGCGCGGGTCAGCGATTGGTGTTCCCACGTCCAGGCTTTTTCCAATTGGTATTTTCTGAATGCTTCGACCGATACACAGGCTTGGCCGGCATCGCCATCGGGGCGCAAACGCAAATCCACATCGTACAGGCCGCCTGCGGCGGTGGTGGCGGAGAGCCATGTGGTCAGTCTGCGGATGAGGCGGGAATAATTGGCGGCAGCGTCTGGATGTGAGTCGTTGTAAATAAAAACGATATCCAAATCAGAAGCATAGCCCAACTCTTTGCCGCCGAGCTTGCCATAGCCGATGATGCCAATTTGGGGCACCTCGGTATGGGTGTTTTTCAGGCCGCTCCACAGCTGCAATAAGGTGGTATTGAGCACGCAGTCGGCCAGTGCCGAAAGCTCGTCGGATATGGCTTCTACCGTCCACAAGCCATCTAAGTCTTGGACAGCTAAGCGAAAAACTTGCGAATGTTGGTAATGCCGCAAAGCGTCCATTTGTGCCTCAACGTCCCCGTGGCAAGCGATCATATTGGCGTTGAGCTGTTTACAGGACGCTTGCCAGTCGAATTCTTTGACTTGCAATTGGCTGCCCAGCAAGTCATCCAATAAGATGGGGTGGCGGCTTAAATACGAGGCCAGCCATTGGCTGTTGCCGATGATATGGGCCAAACGCTTTAAGGCTTCAGGCTTTTCATGCAGCAAGGCCAAATATGATGAACGGCGGATAATGGTGTCGATAAAGTCTATCAAGCGGATGACGGTTTTGGTGGCATCGTCGGTTTCCGCGGCGGCGGCAAACAAATACGGCATCAATTTGTTCAAACGCGTGTGGGCAGTATTGCTCAGATGGCGGTAGCGGCTGCTTTGGCGTATGGCGTTCAGTCTGTCTATGATGGGTTCGGCCGCAAAGCCATGCGCTTGTAAACGTTCGGCCATGACCTCGTCGTTGGCATCGTCTTGCCACATGCTGTGGTATTCGGTGGCAATTTCCGCATCGGGATTGCTGGGGGTGTCGCCCAACACTTGGCTGAAGACCTGATTGACGAAGTCGCGGTGTTGTTGTAACACGGCCTGAAAGCCAGCGTAATCATCAAAACCCATGCTTTGCGCCAACACCAATTGGTGCTCAGGGCTGTCGGGCAGGGTTTGGGTTTGTTGGTCGTCCCAATATTGCAAACGGTGTTCGGTGTCGCGCAAGAAGCGGTAAGCGGCCAGCAATTGTTCACTGGTCTTAGCTTCTAAGATGCGCAATTCCACCAATAAGCCCAACGTGCCTTGTGTGTCTTTGCGCTGCAATTGCCGCAATTGGCCGCCGCGGATGAGCTGGAACACCTGCGCGATGAATTCGACCTCGCGTATGCCGCCGGCGCCGAGTTTGATGTTGTCTTGCATGCCTTTTTTGCTGACTTCTTGGCGAATTTGGCTGTGCAAAGAGCGCATGCCCTCGTAAGCATCAAAATCCAAGTATTTGCGGTACACAAACGGGCGCACCAAGCTGGCTATGTCGTTTTGACCTGGGCTGATGACGCGGCCTTTGATCCACGCATAGCGCTCCCATTCGCGCCCTTGTGTAATCAAATAGCGCTCTAATGCCGACTCGCTCAATACCAAAGCACCCGCATCGCCATCAGGGCGCAAACGCATGTCAACGCGGAACACTTGACCTTCAGCAGTGATATCGCCGACCAAGGAAATGATTTTTTGGCCGACTTTGGTGAAAAATTCGACATTGCTTTTCGAGCGTTTGCCATCGGTGTCGCCCGCTTCGGGAAACACAAAAATCAAATCTATGTCAGACGACACATTCAGCTCATAGCCACCCATCTTGCCCATGCCAACCACGGTTAAGTGTTGCTCATTGCCAGTGAAGCCGCCTATCGGCTTGCCATACATGTGCTCATAATGGTGCTCGGCATAGGCCAGCGCCGTATTGACGGCGAAGTCGGCAAACAAGGTAATGCTGGTGGTGACCTCGCTCAAAGGCGCCAAGTGGCACAAATCGCGCACCATGATTTGACACATCACATGGCGGCGCAAGATGCGCAATTGCCGACTCATGCTGTCCTCATCGCGCGCCACAATCATCTCTTGCCAAGGGGCAAACGCGGCAAAATCCTCCGCGCTTAAGGGGCGGCTGAGCCAAGTTTGCAGCAAATCCAGATTCAAGCGCTGGCTGTCGAGTTGGCGTTGCAAATACACAGAATAGGGGCGGGCTTGTTGCAGATAATCTAAGGTCATGATGTTGGGCTGCACAAAAGAGACAATGGCGGTTATCATAGCCTCTTCAAAGCGGCCTGAACAGTCGAGTACCACCACCTACTGAGGATTTGAGCATGCACATCAAAGTAGCAGCGATACAAATGGTGTCCAGCACCAACCGAGAACACAATATGGCCACGGCCGAGCGCTTGTTGGAACAAGCCGCCGCGCAAGGTGCTCAGTGGGCGCTGTTGCCTGAGTATTGGCCGATTATGGGGCAAAAAGACACCGACAAACTCGCCATTGCCGAAACCTTTGGCCAAGGGGTGTTGCAAGACTTTTTGGCGGCCACCGCCAAGCGTTTGGGCATGGTCATCATCGGAGGCACCATTCCTTTGCAAAGCGGCGACGACAACAAAGTCTTGAACACCATGCTCACTTACAACCGTGACGGTGAATTAATCGGTCGTTACGACAAAATGCATTTGTTTGGCTTTCAAGGTTTGGGTGAGTCGTATCAAGAATCGGACACGATACTGGCCGGCTTAGAAGTGCCGAAATTGGAGATTGATGGCATCCAAGTGGCGCAAGGCATTTGCTACGATGTGCGTTTCCCCGAGTTTTTCCGCGCGCAATTGCCGTTTGACGTGATGTTATTGCCAGCGGCGTTTACCCATACCACCGGCCAAGCGCATTGGGAATTGCTGCTGCGCGCCCGTGCGGTGGAAAACCAATGTTATGTGCTGGCCTGTGGTCAAGGTGGCGTGCATGAAAACGGCCGCCAAACTTGGGGTCAGTCCATGCTCATCGACCCTTGGGGCAATATCGTCAACGAATTGGCCAATCACGAGGGCGTGGTCATCGCCGACATCGATACCCAAAAAGTGCAATCGGTGCGCAGCAAGCTGCCGGCCTTAAGACACCGTTGCTTGTAAGCATTGCATACTCAGTCAGTGCAGGCTGAGTATTTCCAAACTCAAGAAGCGGCCTGTAAACCTTATCGTTAGTGTTTACAGGCCGCATTGTAATCAGTGTTTTGTTTTCTATTTAAGTAACTATCTTTATTATATCGCCTGTGGTGCTGATTGTGCATGCAGGTGACAGAGAAACACGGGATGGAAATAGGGCAGGGATACTGAAACACACTTTCATCGTGAGCATGAAGTTGTTTGAATGGCTGGATAACATCAATGCGGTTTGTAACGATCCATCACAAGGTTTACAGGCTGCTTTATCTGCAAAAAAGTCGGTTTGCGTTTGCTGTAAACACTGGCTGTAAACACTGACTGTAAACACTGGCTGTAAACACTGACTGTAAACACTGACTGTAAACACTGACTGTAAACACTGACTGTAAACACTGACTGTAAACACTTCGTAGACAGGTAGTGCAGACACAGTGCTGATAAGCATATGATGCCCATATGGAGCATTATCACAATGATGGAGAAATACGCCTTATGGCAGCGATACGGTAATTGATTGGCTAAGAAATGTGTTGTTGCGCGACTTTGGCTATTTAAGCGGCCTGTAAACCTCGTGATGGATGTTTACAGGCCGCTTATCATTTTATCTTTCGGTGCAATGCCAACACCGATAGTCAGCACTGTATGGCCATGAACAGCCACCCTTATGGCAGAAAAATACACTGCATATTATGGGTGTGCTAATGGTGATGGTGTGTTGTTGTGTTTGCATGCGCATTATTTGGACGCGCTGTGTAATAGAGCAAATTGAACACATTAAGCGGCCTGTAAATTCAGAGATATCGGTTTACAGGCCGCTGGTATTCTTTACAAAGCAATACAGCACAGGCTGACAGAACCATAGCCATGTAGATGCTTACCACTGATACGCATCCGCCGCTGGCAGTTCACTCATCGCCGCTTCGGCGAGTGCGGTAATGGTTAAGCTGGGGTTAACGCCCAAATTGGCGGAAATGTTGGAGCCATCACAAATGTAAAAATGCTGGTAACCAAAGACTTGGTGCTGGGCATCGCAGACGCCGTGTTCAGGCGTGGCGGCGATGGCACAGCCGCCCATGCAGTGGGCGGTAATCGGGATGTTCAAAAACACATCGACCAAACACGTCATCGCCATGCCTCCAGTGAGTTTGGCCGCAGCTTGGGCAAAGGCATTGGCTTCGGGGATGGTGGCGGGGATTTTGTGGCCCAGCGTCTTTAAGCGTTTGCCAAACAGGCCGCGTTCATAGCGCATGGTCAGCGTGTGTTCCAACGTCTGCATGCACAGGAAAATCATGCATTCTTGCGCGAAGTTTTTGGGGCGCAGTGCTTGCAACATGGTACGCGGGTGTTTGAGGGTGTTGCTGAACACATAGCGCAACCACGTCAACATCGGCACCCGTCCTTGCAAATGTGGATGCATAAAAGTCAGCAAGAAACCCATGGTGTCTGAGCCTTTGGGGTAGCGCGTGGCTTCGATGTGGGTGTGCGGATTCAGATAAATGCCCGAACCTATGGCCACGCCTTGCGAATAGTCTTGCTGCGCGCCGGCAAAGCGCACGCCGATAATGGATTCGGCATTGGTGTAGACGTTTTTGCCCAAGGCTGGCGAGAGATGTGGCAGCAAACCAGCATCGCGCATTTGAAACAGCAATTTCATCGTGCCCAAAGTGCCGGCCGACAAGACCAAGCCACGGGTGGTGAGGGTGTGGCGGCGTTTATTGGCATCGACATAGTGTATGGCATAGCCCAAACGGCCATCGTCGCTGAGTGGCTGAATGCGGGTGACGCGGCTTTGTGGGCGCAAGTCGGCGCCACGTTGTTCGGCAAAATACAAATAATTGTAGTCCAGGGTGTTTTTGGCGCGGTAGCGGCAGCCGACGATGCAGCCACCGCAGGCCACACAAGGCTCGCGCTTGGGGCCCATGCCTTGAAAATAAGGGTCGCCATTGATGGGTGGGTGGCTGTGTTCATCGTCGTCGCCAAAATAAATGCCGACGCGGGTAGGGTAGAAACTGTCGCCCACGCCATAAGCCTCGGCCATTTTTTTCAAAGTGTCATCGGCGTAACCGAATTGGCGGTTGACGGCAACACCGAGCATTTTTTCGGCTTGGGCATAGTGCTTGGGCATGACGTTGTCCCATGCTTTGGTCTGTGCCCACGTGCCTTGTTGCCACACCGAGGTGGGTGGAACGAGCAAGGTGCTGGCATAGGTGATGGAGCCGCCGCCGACTGCATTGCCGTGCAACACCAACATGTGGCCAAACAATCGCATGCTGAAAAAGCCTTTCAAACCCAATTTGGGCAGGAAATACCAGCGCGTTAATTCGGCCGTGGTTTTGGGCAAGGTGTCGGGCGTAAAGCGTTGGCCTTGTTCCAAAATCATGGTTTTAAATCCTTTTTCGACCAAACGCATGGCGGCGACGCTGCCACCAAAGCCCGAACCTATGACGACAAAATCACAATCGTAAACCGGTGTTGCCACTGTGCTCTCCTTGCTCCACTTTTCTCATCGACTTAGAGTGATGATGCCATAAGCGCACTCTATTGGCTGCCACAATAATGGTGCAGTTAAACCACAAGCGGCCTGTAAGCTGTCACTAACTGCTGAATAAGCTGTTTAGACATGACCCTCTCTTGATGAAATAAGCTTGGGTGGAGTTACAGGCCGCTTGTGCAAGACTTTGAGTTTGAGCGGTGTTGAACAATTGGTTGGCGAGCATAGCTGAACAGGTACCATCACGTGTGCTTGTGATTCCTACTCTCAGCTTGCCAGTTTCTTTCGCGGTGGGAAATACGCGCTTTGAGTGTGAGGCTTAACTGGTTTAAACAAGACCAGCAGATGAATGAAAAGAGTGAGTGTTATATGTTAAAAGCGGCCTGTAAATCGTTTACAGGCCGCTTTTTTGGTGAGCTTATGGTGGTGTTTAGGCGGTTTTCGGTTTGATTATTAAAGCGATTAACTCTTGCCCGAAATACAATAACAAGCCGTTGATGACGGTGACCATGCCACACACGGCGGTGAAGCTGATGTGTTCATGGTTCAGCAGTGCGCCCAAGCACATGGCGACAATGGGCGTAATCACATTGGTGAGGGCGATGGTAGACGGTGCCAATTGGTGCAGCAGCGAGAAATAACACAGCATCGCCACCACCGATGAAGCGACCACGGTAAATGCCAAACCGCTGAGGGCTTTGGCGCTGGAGATGGCTGTCGGGAAGTGTTGCCACACAAATGGCACAATTAACATCGACAATAAGAACGACACCGCAATCGAGCCGGTGGCCTGTGCCATCGCTGGCACGGGCGCATTAATCGATTTCACCCAAAAAATAGAAAACACATACGACACCAGCGAAATCATCATCATGCCCACGCCGATGAGGTGAAAGCCCGAGTTTTGCTGGCCCAAAAAGACCACCACCAAGCCACACAAGGCGATGACCATGCCCAGCCATTGAAACCATTTGAGCTTTTGGGTTTTCAAAATCGAGTGGCCGACTACCCCAGCGAGCAAGGGCGCGAAGCCGTACATCAAGGCAATCAGGCTGGAGGACAGATAACTGGCGGCCAAATACATGAAAAATTGGCCACCAATCAAATTCATGCTGCCAGCGACATAGCTTTTTAAGGCCAGCGGATTGACAGGAAAAGACTGTTGCAAGATTTTCAGCAAAGGCAACATCAATAATAATGAAAAGGTATAGCGCCCGATCAAGCCCCACATCGGATGGATGCCGCTGATGCTCCACACCACAGCCAAAGGGGTCGCCGCCCAAATCAATACCAATGCAATATAAGAGCCCATCACTTGCGATGGGCTCGTTTGCGCCGCTGCCATGTCTGTCTTTCGTGTAAAACACTGCATTATTCTCTTGTGCAGTGCAATAGTCTAGCTTGATAACAGGCTTTAACATTGATTTATTTACACTATCTGGGTATCGGCAGATACATTTGGGCAAAGCGATTTATTTTGATTACAATGAAATCACCATTAGTGATGAAGGATGTTTGAGATGAGTGTGTTTTTTGTGATTTCCCCTGCCAAAAATTTGGATGAAACGACAGCGGTGCCTGTGAGCGAGCACACCGCCATCGCCTTTCCCGAAGACACACGCCTCTTGATGCACGAATTACAACAATTGTCGCCGCAAGGCATTGCTGACTTGATGGGCGTTTCCGATAAGATTGCGCGCCTGAATGTCGAGCGCAATGGTTTATTTCAATTGCCCATCAGTGTCGACAATGGCGGCAAGCAAGCGCTGTTTTTGTTCAAAGGTGATGTGTACGAAGGCATGGATGCCTACCACTTGAGCGCCGAGGCATTGCAATATTTGCAAACACATTTGGGCATTTTGTCGGGTTTGTACGGCTTGTTGCGCCCGTTTGATTTGATGCAGCCCTACCGTTTGGAAATGGGCAAGGCTTTGAAAAACCCGCGCGGTGACAATTTGTACCAATTCTGGGGCAACAAGATTACCGAAGGCATCAACCAGCGTTTACAGGCCGCTTCTGCCGAAGTATTGGTGAATTTGGCCTCACAAGAATACTTCAAATCGGTGCAAGCCCGCGACATTGCCACACCCATCATCACGCCCGTCTTCCAAGATGAAAAGAACGGCGTGTACAAAGTCATCAGTTTTTACGCCAAACGCGCGCGCGGTTTGATGGTGAAATACGCGGCCGAGCAGCAAATTACCGATGTTGAACAATTAAAACTGTTTGATGCGGAGGGCTATGCATATTCGGAAAGCGATTCAAGTTCAAATACTTGGGTATTTAAGCGCGCCGAAGGGCAAAAATAATGCCAATTATTTGTAAAAATGGTTTGCAAACGCGTGCTTGTTAACGTATTATGCACGCTCTCAAGACGGAAGCGTGGCAGAGCGGTTGAATGCAACGGTCTTGAAAACCGTCGAGGGCTTATACCCCTCCGTGAGTTCGAATCTCACCGCTTCCGCCAAAATATAAAAAAAGCCCTGTGTTCTTACAGGGCTTTTTTTATATTTTGGCGGAAGAAAAATCCATAACACATTTTAATGATAGTTTGGTATAGGTGGTATAGGTGAAGTCACATTGCTATTTTCACGTCATAAAAGGCGTGAACATGTACAATGTCAGCTTTTTATTGTAAATAGCCAATATGCTTAGTGGTGTTTGGTGAGGCTTTGCTTCTTGATGGTAAATCAATATAAATTGAATGCAGTTTCAAGCAACTTAAAATTTTTTGTGATATTGTCTGATGATTTGTCTTGTCAAGGTTGTCTTATTAACGTATTATTCACGCTCTCAAGACGGAAGCGTGGCAGAGCGGTTGAATGCAACGGTCTTGAAAACCGTCGAGGGCTTATACCCCTCCGTGAGTTCGAATCTCACCGCTTCCGCCAAAATACAAACAAAGCCCTGTTCTTACAGGGCTTTGTTTTCATTGTCATCCTGTTATTTCATTTGAAAAGTGGTGACATTGCCATTTAGTGTGCATTGTTCTGTTTGCAAGGGTTTGGCTCTTAAAATATTCATTCTTGTGTTGGTAATATCAATCATACCGTCACCAATCTTTTTGTCACGCTACATATTTAATCTTGCAGAGTATTTTAATGCGATTAAATTGCCGCCAAATCAACTGCTTAAATGGTCATTTTGATTTGCTTTTAGGTGGGTATGTTGGGTTAATTGTGTGAATATACTGTGGTAATTTAATTTTTTAGAATCATCTGGTTTCGATGTTGTTTGAGAGCAATGTTGAATGGAGAGGGTATATTAGTGATGAGTAACAATGCATTTTCAAGCCTGCCGTTGCCGCAGGCTTTATTGAGTAATTTGGATGATTTGGGCTACAGCGCCATGACGGCGGTGCAAGCGCAGGCGTTGCCGCCGATATTGGCTGGTCAAGACGTGATTGCACAGGCGAAGACTGGCTCGGGTAAAACCGCGACTTTTGGTTTGGGCATCTTGGCACAATTGGATGTGAAGTATTATCGTGTGCAAAGCTTGGTATTGTGTCCGACGCGTGAATTGGCCGATCAAGTGTCGGCGGAATTGCGCAAATTGGCGCGCAGCATCCATAACATCAAGATTTTGACTTTGTGTGGCGGCGCACCGATACGTCCACAAATTGCGTCTTTGGAACACGGTGCCCACATCATTGTTGGCACACCGGGTCGGGTGATGGATCATTTGGACCAAGGCCGTTTGAATTTGGACGACTTGCGTTGCTTGGTGTTGGACGAAGCCGACCGCATGCTCGACATGGGTTTTCAAACTGAACTTGATAGCGTTATTGCCAAAGCGCCATTAAAACGCCAAACCTTGTTGTTCAGTGCCACTTATCCTGATTCCATTGCTGCTTTGAGCGCGCGTTTGTTGAACAAGCCTGTGCACATCAAAGTGGAAGAGCAACATGACAACAGCAGCATAGAGCAAAAATTTTTTCAAGTGAGCGATAACCATGCGCGCATGGCGGCGTTGCGTTTGTTGTTATTGCAATACCAAGGTCAAAGCAGCATTGTGTTTTGTACCACCAAGCGTGAAACCCAAGAAGTGGCTGATTTGTTGACGTCGTATGGCTTCAGCGTGTTGGCCTTGCACGGCGATTTGGACCAGAAAGAGCGTGACCAAGCCTTGGTGAAATTTGCCAATGGCAGCGCTTGTGTGTTGGTGGCCACCGATGTGGCGGCGCGTGGTTTGGACATCAGCAGCGTCGATGCGGTATTCAATTACCAATTGGCGCACGATGCCGATACCCACACCCACCGCATCGGTCGTACTGGCCGCGCTGGTCAACAAGGCGTGGCCTTAAGTTTGTATGCCGACAGCGATGCGTTGCGCATGATTGCATTAGAAGAAGGCTTGGGTTTGAAAATAGAAGCCCAGCCTCTGCCCGATGCTGCTGTTTTGCAAACCAAGCCAACCAAACCGAAAATGGCGACTTTGCAATTGGACAGCGGCAAAAAGAACAAACTGCGTCCTGGTGACATCGTTGGTGCATTGACTGCCAGCAAACAAATCAGCGGCGATGATGTGGGCAAAATTCAAGTGCACGATATTTGGAGTTTTGTGGCGGTAAAACGCTCCGCCGCTGGCTTGGCTTTGCAAATGTTGCAAGACAATAAAATCAAAGGCAAAGCCGTCCGTGCTCGTGTTTTGTAAGCCATCCTAGATACTGATTTCGTTGATTGAATCGCTAGTCACAGCAGTTTTAAGCGGCCTGTAGTTGTTACAGGCCGCTTTATTATTGGATTCGCGTTATTTTGAGGTTGGATAGGTTGGCGTGTAGGGTGTGTTCTTATATTGTATAAACCATGTACATATAGATGTAGATGTGCTGTCGTGAAATTGTTAAAGCAGACTCTGAGTGCTGAGCCTGTAGTGAAAATACTCCTGAATGATTTGGTCTGTGTTTTGTGTCTATTTGAGGGGGTAAGGTTGTGACGCAGATGCGCTGGTTTGAATAGATTGAAATATGAGTGTCAGTCACGCTGTTTCCATAATAGGATGGGTTTATGGATGAGTTGTTGCTTTGAACTTGTACCTATAATCAGGGTGTATAAATATGCGGCCTGTAAATGTCCTAACCGTATTTACAGGCCACTTCATTGATACATGGGTGATAGAAACGTTATGGATGTTTGGTATGTATTCTGTATGTGCAACTGAATATCTATATATATATGTATGAAACATCGAGATGCGGCCTGTAAATCAATCTTCGGGATTTACAGGCCGCTTATGTGTTCATTTGTATCAAGCTCAAGTGGGTTGCTTCTGGTATTAAGACGGATTACTTCTGGTATTGAGTGACATCTAAGGTATCCGTTTTGTACTTAATCTACTTGTTTTGGGTTTCAATTTCACTTTTCCCCAATATATTTCCTCATATTCTTAGTATTTCTTCCGTGTTACCGCGAGGATTTTGGTGTTGTCCGTTTGCTTTCTAAAATTCTTTCTCCTTAAAATCCTTTGTAAATCAGATATGTGGTCAAATTCCTTTAATCTTTTTGCCTTTAGGTGTTGACGGCTATGGGGAATGTGCGTAAGATTCGGCTTCTTCGCTGCTGACACAGCAACGAAACAGC